>NZ_BAABMC010000004.1:0-503885 GCF_054767475.1 Paenibacillus sp. YSY-4.3
AGTGTTTGACTTGCTCATTTTGAATCTGACGAGATCAGATTTACATCTGACTCTATTTTTTAGATTTCACTTGCGTGAAACCCGCTCACTCGTTGTTCAGTTTTCAAAGATCAACTTCGTTTCTCGTTCGTTACCGTTGTTTCAGCGGCAACTCTTATAATATAACACTTGCTGCGAACAAATGCAAGAGTTTTTTTAAAATCTTTTTTTAGAAGTTTTAAATCTCAACTCTATCTGCTCTCGCTGCAGCAAGTATTACTATATCCTATTTCCTATCCTAAAAGCAACCCTAGGAAAGAACTTCCTCAATATACAAACTAGTATTCTGTATCAAATTAATAATTTCACCATCTACCGATACCATTGGCCGGGTAGGATGATTGCGGTCGGAGAATACAATTTCGCCCGTTGTACCGTTGCTAAGGAGCACTTTCATGCCGTTATGAAACTGCGTAACCTTCTCCACGAAGGTTTGCACGATACTCGGATCAAGCTTGCCGAATGCTTCGGACTTTAGCTGCTCCAGAACCAAATATGGCGACTGCGCTTTCCGGTATCTCCGATTAAGAGTCATTGCATGGAAAATATCCGCTACCGCTACAATTCTCGCATAAATATGTATTCTATCGCCTACCAAATGAAACGGGTATCCGGACCCATCCATTTTCTCATGATGCTGCAGCGCGGTTAGACGAACCCCTTCATTGATTGCCGACGTTTTTCGAAGTTGTTGATATCCGTAAGTCGTATGCATACGCATTTCTTCGGCTTCGCTCTCCGTAAGGGAATTTGGATTATACAGAATGAGCGGATCAATCTTTGTGTTCCCAATGTCATGCAGCAGACCGGCAAAGGCAACCTGCATCCAGTCCTTTTGCGGCAGGCCATACCACTGGGCAAGCAAATAGGACGTCATTGCAGAGAGAATGGCATTATGGTACAGGTAATCATATTCATTCATATTACGCGGCGTAAACGTCAAGACTTTATAATGCTTCAATTGGCTGAGCAATGCTTCTAATTGACGTCGCAGCTCATATATGGGCAGCTCAGCAGCCAATATAGACTGGAAGGCACTTTTTGTTAAATGAAGCATCCGGTCATATTCTTGATGAAGTGTGCTATTCGTCAATTGTACGGATTCTAGCACTACAGAAGTAGAAGATGCTTTTACTGAGGCTTTTTCCGCCTTTGTAGTCGTCTGAACGGATTTTGTCGTGTTAACATCCTTCGAGGACTTAAACGGCTCTTCGATTTCTACCTCCGAAATCAGGAACGCACGCAAAATATCCAAATCTCTCGGCAACAGCACCTTCCCCTTTTGCAATAATAATCCACCTAAGGGACTGTGTACGTTGCTTATAATTTTTAACCCGGGCTTCAGTTCCGTCACAGGGATCTTATTCATTACACTCTCTCCTCAACTCTTTACTTAGGATGTACTCCCTATGTATTCATTAAGAACTACCGACAAAATAGTACTATTGTCATTATAGTATGGCTGAATTGCCCCAACAATCTTCTTTTCGTAAAAGATCTCTTAAATTGTTAATTATTTTAATTTTGTGCGTAACAAAGCATTGTTTTCCGCGTCTAATTACCAAAAGGAGGTAATCCAATGGTTAAAAGATGGGGCATATCGATATTGGTAGTTCTAATCGTCTTTACCATGGCAGGCTGCATGAATGCTGCGGATAAGGCGCAGGCATGGCAGGAGAGCCCGCTCTTTCAATCTAATGGCTTCTCTATGATTGGAGAAGAAGGGCATATTGGATTTCTATATGACGACTCCGATGTGATGAGATTCAAACCTGATAAAGTTCAAAAATATATGTGGCACTTATGGGGTAATGAACAGGAGTTGGATGGAAAATTCAAAGTGATCGCAAGTCCTGAAGACGGGGGCGAGCCTGTAACCGTGTTGGCGGAGTCTTACCTAAGCGGCCCCAACAATGGGGCAATGCGTCATATTCCATCCCAGATGTCACTGCCTGCAAAGGGAATGTGGAAACTGGACGCCTATGTCGGAGATCTTTTATTTGGAACGATATTTGTGAAAGTACACGAAAGCTAAAGTATCTTAAGTATATAAAAATACAAAAAAACGGTACCCGTCGGGTACCGCTTTTTAGTAAGATGCTGCAAGAATTAACTTGCTTATTCCTCGGATGAATCCGTTTCGGTCTCGGTATTTGCCGTTTCCGGGCTTAATGCGCCTTCCGGATTGCTGCCGTTCTCCTCATTCTCAAGATCATCCTGCTCTTCGCTCTTATCCGAGCGGCAAACCGTAGCAACGGCATCATCTTCACGAATATTGATCAGCTTCACGCCCTGCGTGTTACGTCCCATGGTCGATATGCCTTCCATGCTTGTACGGATGAGCGTACCGCTGCTTGTAATAATCATCAAATCCTCGTCGTTCTTAACTACCTTCAGACCGACGACCGGACCGTTCTTCTCGGTGACGTTGATCGTCTTGATCCCTTTACCGCCGCGGCTCTGAATCCGGTATTCGGAGACAGGGGTACGCTTGCCGTAACCTTTGGTCGTTACGATCAGTATATCCTGATCAGGGACGATGACATCCATACCGATCAGCATATCATCCTCATCGAGCGTGATCCCTTTAACCCCGGTAGCTGCTCTACCCATAGAGCGGACATCACTTTCCGGGAAGCGGATGGACATCCCTTGAGCCGTCCCCATGATTAGCTCTTGCTGGCCGTCGGTAAGTTTTACATCGATCAGTGTATCATCTTCTCGCAAGTTCACAGCGATCAGCCCGCCTCTGCGGATGTTGACATAGTCCTCCAGCGGCGTCTTCTTGACGATCCCTTGGCGCGTCGCGAAGAAAAGATACTTTTCCTCATCGAACTTCTCTACCGGAATAACCGCGTTAACAGTCTCCCCTTGTTCGATCTGGATCAGGTTAATGATCGGCGTCCCGCGCGCTGTCCGGCCGAGCTCTGGAATTTCGTAGGCCTTCAGGCGATACGCTTTGCCTCGATCCGTAAAGAACATCAAGTAATGATGCGTATTCGTAACGAACAGATGCTCCACGAAGTCGTTATCCTTCGTATCCATGCCCACGACACCCCGTCCGCCGCGCTTCTGACTGCGATAAGTGGTCAATGGCAGACGTTTGATATAGCCGGTGTGAGTAATCGTAATGACGACATCTTCCTGCGGAATCAAGTCTTCATCGAGAATGCTCTCTGCACCAACCGTGATTTCCGTACGGCGCGGATCGGCAAAGCGTTCGCGAATTTCTTGAAGCTCATCGCTGATGATTTGCAGAACGAGCGATTCGTTCCCAAGAATCTCGCGATACTCGGCGATTTTCTGCAGAAGCTCATTATATTCTTCCTCAATCTTCTCGCGCTCCAAGCCGGTCAGGCGTTGCAGACGCATATCGAGAATCGCTTGCGCTTGCTCCTGGCTAAGGCCAAACCGCTCCATTAACCCTGTACGGGCAACTTCCGTCGTTCGCGATCCGCGAATCAGGGCAATGACCTCATCCAGGTTATCGAGAGAAATTCGCAATCCTTCCAGAATATGAGCGCGCGCTTCCGCTTTTTTCAGCTCGAATTCCGTCCGGCGGCGAATAACCTCCACTTGATGCTGCAAATAATGATGAAGTACTTCCTTAAGAGTCAGAATCTTCGGCTCATTGTTTACAATCGCAAGCATATTGATGCCGAATGTACTCTGCAAAGACGTATGCTTATATAAATTGTTCAGCACGATATTTGGATTGACGTCACGGCGCAGTTCAATGACTACACGCATCCCGTTGCGGTCGGATTCGTCCCGCAAATCGGTAATACCGTCGATCTTCTTCTCGCGAACGAGTTCAGCGATTTTCTCGACCAGTCTGGCCTTGTTCACTTGGTAAGGAAGCTCGTCCACGATAATGCGCGCTTTATTGTTGTTCTCTTCAATCGTCGTTCTGGCTCGCATGGTCACAGAGCCGCGACCCGTGGTGTATGCCTGACGAATGCCTGAACGCCCCATAATATAACCGGCAGTCGGGAAATCCGGGCCTTGGATATAATCCATCAGCTCTAATGAATCAATCTCCGGATTCTTAATCATCGCTTGAACCCCATCGATGACCTCGCCTAAATTATGCGGCGGAATATTTGTCGCCATACCGACCGCAATACCAGATACACCGTTTACAAGCAGGTTCGGATATCGTGCTGGAAGCACGACTGGTTCATGCTCTTCCCCGTCATAGTTCGGCATGAAATCGATCGTTTCTTTATTGATATCGCGCAGCATCTCCATCGCGATCTTGGATAAGCGCGCTTCCGTATATCGCATTGCAGCGGCAAAGTCACCGTCTATAGAGCCGAAGTTGCCGTGACCTTCCACAAGCATGTAACGCATAGAAAAATCCTGGGCCATCCGGACCATCGTTTCATATACTGCCGAATCCCCGTGCGGATGATATTTACCAATAACCTCGCCGACGATTCTGGCCGACTTCTTATACGGCTTATCGGGATACATCCCAAGCTCGGACATCGCATACAGAATACGACGATGCACCGGCTTTAAACCATCCCTAACATCTGGCAGAGCACGGCTGACAATAATGCTCATCGCATAATCCATAAAGGATTCACGCATTTCCACATTAATGTCCCGATCTATAATTTGCGAAAAATTTTCTTCCGCCATGCTGGACCTCCTTCAAATTCTATCCAAATGCCTATGTTCGGGAAAACCTTAAAAAACCGGCAAGTCACTAGTACCTATTATATTACTTTCACATTTTAAGCACAATTAAACGTATTTGTTTTCCCGGTAATCTACGCGTTATGAATGAAAAATAGTGATGTGTCCACTCCCATTGCTGCTTTCGTTCATATACTACGGATATAGGCATTTTCTTTACACGCCAATGAACCAACAAGATTCCTACATCTCATAATTATATCATTTTTTATCTCTTCTGTCCTATGTTTTCATCCATGAAGAAAATGTACAACAACCTTTCAAGAAAGGAAGGAAGATGAATTGGCGATTCAGCGAGTTGCGAGCAAATGGGAAAAGACCAAAACCCTGAACAAAAAAGAGCATATTATGCCTTACATTCCGGATACCCGTAAATACTCTCTTACCCACCTGCAAGACATGCTAGGCGCCTATAATATGGTCTACATCAAACCGGACTGTGGAACTTACGGCATTGGCGTCATGTGCGTGGAAAAGTGGAAAGATGAAGTCGACGAGAACGCTGCCCCATCGTACAAACTGAAGTTTGAGACCCAAACCGAAACTTATCCAAGTATAGAAGCCCTTCATCAAGCCATTAAAAAAAAAATCGGTCAAAAAACATATTTACTCCAAAAAGGAATTTCGCTATTAACCCATAGGCGCAGAAAATTTGACATTCGCGCCCTTGTGCAAAAAACGCCTCATAACACCTGGGAAACTACAGCTTTCATAGGCCGCGTCGCTGCCCCCCAGAAAATCGTAACCAATCACCATAGTGGAGGAATGGTTCTGCCGATCGAGGATTTGCTAGGTCCTTATTTGACGCCTGCACAATTCGCTAACCTATACAAGGAAATGAGGGCTCTCGGAGTTAGTGCAGCATCGCAGCTATCGCGCAAATATTCCCGGCTCAAGGAGATTGGACTTGACCTTGCCATCGATGAGAATTTCCGAGTGTGGATACTGGAAGTGAATACTAAACCTGCTCTCTTTCCTTTCAAGTGGCTGCAGGACAAAGGGATTTATAAAAAGGTTCGCCGATATGCAGTAGCCTACGGTAGGCTAAAATCCACGAAATAAGGATGATAAGACAGCTAAATCGCCACCGCGCCTTCAAGCCAAAAAAAGAAGGTGCTGTCCGTTGCAAGACAGCACCTTGTTATTCTGCTTATATATCCAAATTCGTCACGTATTTAGCATGCTCATTAATAAAATCACGACGCGGTTCAACGTTGTCGCCCATCAGCGTATCGAAGATCGCATCGGCCTGAATCGCGTCCGAGATGGATACCTGCTGCATGGTACGGCTCTCAGGATCCATCGTTGTCTCCCAGAGCTGTTCAGCATTCATCTCGCCAAGACCTTTATAGCGCTGCACGTTGACTTTGACATTCTCGCCAAACTCGGCGATGATTTCATCGCGCTCCTGTTCCGAGCCGGCATAACGTATAATTTTGTTCCGCTCGATTTTGAAAAGCGGCGGCTGTGCGATATAGATATATCCAGCCTCGATCAGCTTCCGCATGTAGCGGAAGAAGAAGGTCAGGAGCAAAGTACGGATATGCGCACCGTCAACGTCCGCATCCGTCATGATGATGACTTTGTGATAACGGGCCTTAGCAAGATCGAATTCTTCGCCGATCCCCGTCCCTAGCGCCGTAACAATCGCCCGAATTTCCGCATTGCCGAGAATACGGTCCAAACGGGCCTTCTCTACGTTAAGGATTTTACCGCGCAGCGGCAGAATCGCTTGGAAATGCCGATCCCGTCCCTGCTTGGCCGATCCGCCCGCGGAGTCTCCTTCGACGATATACAGCTCACTAATCGATGCATCTTTAGAAGAGCAGTCTGCTAGTTTACCTGGAAGTGCGCTTACTTCTAACGCGCTCTTCCGGCGCGTCAACTCACGAGCTTTCCGCGCAGCCTCACGCGCCCTCGAAGCCTGGAGCGCTTTCTCCAGAACTCGGCGTGATACGGCCGGATTCTCCTCCATGAACTCCTGCAGCTTTTCAGCGAATAACGATTCAACGATCCCGCGAACTTCACTGTTCCCGAGCTTCGTCTTCGTCTGGCCTTCAAATTGAGGCTCAGGGATTTTGACGGAAATGATTGCCGTCAACCCTTCACGCACATCATCCCCGGTTAGGTTGGAGTCGTTATCCTTAATCATGTTGTTCTTGCGGGCATAATCATTGATGATTCGGGTCAATGCGCTCTTAAAACCGGATTCATGCGTCCCGCCTTCATGCGTATTGATATTGTTCGCGAACGAGTGGATATTCTCCGTATAGCTGTCGTTGTATTGCAGCGCTACCTCTACGACGATCATATCGCGCTGTCCTTCGACGTAAATCGGCTCTTCATGAAGGACTTCCCTGTTCTGGTTCAAATATTTCACATATTCGTTAATTCCACCCTCATAATGGAACCGCTCGGAACTTCCCGTCCGCTCATCCGTCAATGACAAATTGATGCCTTTGTTCAAGAAAGCTAGCTCGCGAATACGGGACAGCAAAATATTATAGTCGTATACCGTAGTTTCTGTAAAAACCTCGGGATCGGGATAAAATGTCGTCTTCGTACCAGTATGCTCGCCCGCTTCACCAACGATGCGAATATCATACTGCGGCACACCGCGATGATATTCCTGCATGTACACATGGCCATCCCGCCGTACCTGGACGATCATCTTCGAAGAAAGGGCATTAACGACAGATACACCGACGCCGTGCAGACCGCCGGACACTTTATAGCCGCCGCCGCCGAACTTACCGCCGGCATGCAGGACGGTCATGACGACTTCTAGCGTGGAACGCTTCATTTTCGGATGTTCCCCGACAGGGATGCCGCGTCCATTGTCTGTTACGGTGATGCTGTTATCCGGATGGATCGTTACGTCGATCGTATCTGCATAACCGGCAAGCGCTTCGTCAATACTATTGTCCACGACTTCCCACACCAAATGATGCAGTCCACGGGAGCTGGTTGAACCAATGTACATACCGGGCCGCTTACGAACGGCCTCCAGGCCTTCGAGCACCTGTATCTGACTCTCGTCATACGATTGTTCGTTCATCGACATGCCTTCATTCACCTACTTCTATAGATTCAAATCCCTGCAAAGCAGGGCAGTTAAATTGCAAAAGATATATTGGCTTTCTTCTTGAGCGTCGCGGAAGAAATCGGTGAATAATAGACCGTAGATTTCGTCACTACGATAGACTTCGCTTCTTCCTCTCCGATGCGCTGCACGTTCTTCTCCTTGATCGCGTGGCTAACGAACTGCTTGGAAATCTTCGAGGACTTCTCGATGGAAATATCGAAGATGGCAACCAGTTCTGAAGAGAATATTACTTTCTCACCACCTAAGTGAATGTACATCTCTTTCCCCCGCTCATTATGAATTGACTTGTCCTTCATGCACATGAAAAATGCTGGCGTCCTGCAGCCGGCCCGCATTGATGCTCTCAATACCCGTTGCCGTTATGAACGTCTGCACTTTACTCTGAAAAGTCTCGATCAATTGAGTTTGCCGATATGGATCTAGTTCGGATAGCACATCATCGAGCAGAAGGATCGGATATTCCCCAATTTCCTCATGGATCAACTCGATTTCTGCTAATTTTAGCGACAATGCCGTCGTTCTTTGCTGTCCCTGGGAGCCGTACACCTGGGCTTCGTTCCCGTTAATATGAAACGCCAAATCATCGCGGTGCGGCCCGGAAAGCGTCATGCCACGGCGTATTTCCTGATCTTTCATTTGTGATAACTTTATCATAAATTGCTCCATTAGGACAGCTTCATCTTCTTCCTCGGCCTCTCCGAAGGAAGGCAAGTAGGATAATTCCAGCTTTTCGAGGCCTCCCGTGATGCCTTCATGAATCTGCTCCGCCCATTTCTGCAGCTTTCTTATAAATTGTTTCCTTCTTTTGATAATTTTAACACCGTGCTCCGCAAGCTGCTCATTCCAAATCTCCAGCATCGTCAACATTTCCGGTCCGGCCCCATAAGCCTGTTTTAGCAGATTGTTTCTCTGCATAAGTACCTTCTGATACTGCTGTAGATGGAACAGGTAGCTTGGCTGAACTTGGCCGATTTCCATGTCGAGGAACCGCCTGCGAATTCCCGGTGTTCCCTTGACAATCTCCAAATCCTCCGGAGCGAACATAACGACGTTCAACGCGCCGATGAAATCGCTGAGCTTGCGCTGCTCCAGGCTGTTTAGCTTGGCTCTTTTTCCCTGATGGGATAAACGGAGCTCCAGATTCAGTGTGCCGTATTTCTTCTCTACTTCCGCGGCGATGACCGCATGGTCGCTGCCGAAGGCGATCAGCTCTTTGTCCTTCGTGGTGCGGTGCGATTTGGTCAAGGCCAGCACGAAAAGGGATTCCAGCAAATTGGTCTTTCCCTGTGCATTGCGGCCGATCAGCAAATTGACATTACCAAAGCCGTTCAATTCAAGCGTCTCATAGTTCCGGTAATGCTCCAATCGTAAATGATTCACATACATGCGGTCTTAAGCCCCCTTCCTTCCCGCTGCGCCATATGAACGAATATGGCCTGCAGTCAAGGGACTTTATTGCTTGGCCACCTGAAACACGCCGCATCCTTCCACATCCACCATATCCCCTGGATACAGCTTGCGGCCCCGCCGATCCTCTGGCTCGCTGTTCACCTTGACAGCTGCCTCTTGCAGCAGCGCTTTGGCCATGCCTCCCGTAGGCACGCAATCCGCCAGCTTCAGAAATTGATCGAGCTTAATGTATTCGGTCGATATTCCGACTGTCTTCATGTAGATTCTTCCTTTCTCCTTATCGTGCTTGGCGTTCTAGGCAGTTAAGTCCCGCCTCGTCCAGCGATTAGTTCGTCGTGCGGTAAGGAAGGATGAGGTACAGGCTTTGGCTGTCGTCCAAAGGCTTGATTATGATTGGGCTCATAGCGCCCGTAAAGCCGATATGCAGCTGCTGGCTCTCGACCACCTTCAGCACGTCGAGCATATATTTTGAGTTAAAAGAAATCCGCAGCGGATCACCCTCAAATTTAGCGACTTCGAGCTGTTCCGTAACCTTTCCGAGCTCAGACGAGCTGGAGGAAATTTCAATCGTTCCGTCATCCATCGTTTGCAGGCGAACAATATTCGTCTTCTCTTCTCGAGAGAGCAGATAAGCACGGTCAATGGAATCGCTCAATTTTTTCGTATCCAGCACGAGTTCGGTTTTATAGGTTGTCGGAATAATCTTGGAAGTATCCGGATAAGTCCCATCCAAAATACGGGTATAAAACAGTATCCGGTCGATTTTAAACAACACTTGATTGTCTGCGACAACAATTTCAATCATGGTGTTCTGATCGGGAATAATTTTGCTGAGCTCGTTCAGCGTTTTACCCGAAATTACGATGTTGCTGAACCGGATATCGTCGGCATCAGCCAATACGGCTGTACGGCTGGCCAGGCGGTGACGGTCGGTAGCGACGAATTTGAAATGGTTATCGCTTAAGTTCCAGAGTATACCGGTCAAAATAGGCGATGTTTCGTTTGTCGAAATGGAAAAGGCAGTTTGCTTGATCATGTTCTTGAGCAGATCGCCCGGGATCATAATGATTTGATCCTCTTCGACGCTTGGAAGCACCGGGAATTCCTCCGGATCTAGTCCAACCATTTGAATATCCGTGGAACCGGAGCGGATTAGTGTTTGGAAGCCCTCTTTAACCTCCATTTCAATTTCTTGAGAAGGAAGCTTTTTAATAATCTCTACGAAAAATTTAGCCGGCAAAACAACACTGCCTGGACGCTCGACTTGAACGATTTGCTTGTCATGATCCTCGGCTGGAATAAATGCTTGAATTGAAATATCCGTATCGCTGGCGGTTAAAGTCATGCCTTGGAAATTTACCTCTAGTTTGATACCTGTCAATATGGGAATCGTCGTCCGGCTGGAAATCGCCTTAGAAACGTGTTGAATGGATTCATTTAATTCATGCTTAAGAATGCGGATTTTCATAATTTCAACTCCTAACAAAATTTATGTAGCTAGTCATGTCATAAAAGTTATCCCAAAAGCATACATTTCAATTATATCGACAAAAAGTGGGCGAGAATTTCGTGGTGCCACAATTAAGCGAAGATTTGCTCTGTTTCGCCTGCGGCATTAAGCCGCTTATTTATGATGATATATCTTTATAAATAATAGAAGAAGTAGTAGGGGCACTGAATATGTGGATAACACCCCTAATTATATGAAATGAAGCCTATCCACATGTGCATAGAATGTGCATAGGCTTAAAGCTTATTCAGGATAAATTTTTAATTTTTTCGATCAGGTTGTTCACAATCTTGTATAATTCCTGGTCGGTCTTCAGGGCTTGGGATATTTTGTCATGCGCATGGATGACGGTTGTATGGTCTCGGCCGCCAAAGGCGTCGCCGATTTTTGGCAATGAGAAGTCGGTAAGCTCCCGCGATAGATACATGGCGATTTGCCTCGGAAAGGCGATCGCTTTTGTTCGTTTGCGTGCTTTGAAATCTTCGATTTTCAAATTATAGTATTCGCCGACTTTTTGCTGAATGTCTTGAATGGTAATCATTTTGGGACGACTGGATGGGATGATGTCTTTCAATGCTTCAGCGGCCAGATGGGTGGTTACGTCCTGATTAATCAGGGAAGAGTAGGCAACAACCCGTATTAAAGCTCCTTCAAGCTCCCTAATGTTCGTATCGATTTGATTGGCGATATACATCATCGCTTCATTCGGAATGTCCAAATTCTCCGCTTTGGCCTTCTTGCGCAGTATTGCAATCCGCGTCTCCAGATCCGGCGGCTGGATATCGGTGATCAATCCCCATTCGAACCGTGATCTTAACCGTTCCTCCAGCGTAGGAATTTCCTTTGGCGGCCGGTCACTGGAAATGATGATCTGCTTGCGCTCTTCATGCAGCGCGTTGAAGGTATGGAAAAATTCCTCCTGCGTAGACTCTTTGCCCGCCAAAAATTGAATATCGTCAATGAGCAAAATGTCGATATTCCGGTATTTATTGCGGAAACTCTCGGCTCTGTTGTCCCGGATCGAGTTGATAAATTCATTTGTGAATTTCTCCGAGGAGATATAAACCACCTTGCTGCTGGGGCTATGCTCCAAAATATAGTGGCCGATGGCATGCATCAAGTGGGTTTTGCCGAGACCGACGCCTCCATACAGAAATAGCGGATTATAGGCCCGCGCCGGAGCTTCGGCAACGGCAAGCGAGGCGGCATGAGCGAACCGGTTGCCTGATCCGATAACGAATGTGTCGAACGTGTATTTCGGATTAAGCATATGTGAAATGGGTTCATCCATCGTGATCGGTGCCGGTGTCTCTTTCTGCTTCTGGGTCTGCTCTGCAGGAGCCGATTCCTCAATCACAAAGGAAACATCGACCTGCTTGTCGAGGTATTCATATACGGTTGTAGCAACCAGCTTGGTATACCGGCTCTCCAGCCACTCCACGGCAAACGTCGTCGGGGCGGATATGACAATGGAGTCATCGCTGAGAGACACTACCTTCGTTGCTTTGAACCAGGTGTCGAAGCTGGGTTTGCTCAGCTTGGAATTAATAATGGATAAGATATGCTGCCATATTTCGGAGGTATGGCTGTCCACAGACTGTCACTCCTTTTAAATCTTACATTTGTGGCTTGAGCCATGCAGAACGAGTCGAAAAAAAGCATAAATAAAGGGGACTGTTATCCCCATTGGTCAGAAGGCTATTCTAATTATAAACGTGGATAATTTAAAATTGTTCACAATGTTATCCACAGGCTGTTGATAATTATGTTGTTAACATATAGATATTCACATTAAAAGCAATCTAATCATAGCAAAATAAGCCTTGTATTTCAATGTTCAGCGCCAAATTATCCACAAATTCAATAACTTGTGTATAATTTTAATCCACACCACTACATATTGTTTATAAATTGTTCAGTATTCGACATAATGGGTGAATTATCGCTAAAAATTATGCACAAGTTGTTAAATAAAAGGTTGGAATTTGTGGAATCAATTTCTCGTAGAGATTTGTGAATAACTCGGGACGGATTTCTGTTGCCTGCGATTATTGGAAAAAAAGAGGGAGTAAGCAGGGTAACCCTGGCTTATTCCCTCTTTTGTCATATTTATTGACTAGATGTTGGAGGTTAGATTTCTTTGAAAACGGGCGATCGCCTCGTAATCCTCCTCCAACTTACGAGAAATTCGGATATAGATTGGAAGTAACTCCTTGTAAACAGCTGCATGATCCTTATTCGGTGCATGCTCGTGTGTGTCACCGATCATTTCTTTGACGACGTCGAAGGAATCGATTTTGCCGAGAGCGAATAAACCGAGAATTACCGCGCCCAGACAGGAGCTTTCGATGCTTTCCGGGATGACGACCTTCTGATCGAAAATATCGGCCATCATTTGCCGCCACAGTGGAGAGCGGGCAAAGCCGCCGGTAGCCTGGATTTTGCGCGGCTGCCCGATTTGTTCCTCCATGGCGAGCAGCACCGTATATAAGTTGTAAATAACGCCTTCCAGTACCGAGCGGATCATATGCTCCTTCTGATGGTTGAGCGTAAGGCCGAAGAAAGAGCCGCGGGCGTTCGGATTCCACAGCGGAGCCCGTTCCCCGGATAGAAAAGGGTGGAATAGCAGCCCATCCGACCCTGGGTTGACTCTTTCGGCAATTTTCGTCAGGACATCGTAAGGACTGATTCCAAGCCGATTGGCCGTTTCGATTTCCGAGGCGGCAAACTGGTCGCGTACCCAGCGGAAAATAACGCCGCCATTATTCACTGGCCCGCCGATGACCCAATGTTTGTCTGTTAGTGCATAACAGAAGATCCGTCCCTTCGGATCGAAGACAGGCTGGTCAACGACGGTCCGGATGGCCCCGCTTGTGCCGATCGTGACTGCCACGACCCCGGGGTCAATCGCGTCGACGCCGAGATTGGATAAGACTCCGTCGCTTGCGCCGACTACAAATGGGGTGGAAGCGGAGAGACCCATCTCCCGCGCATAGGCTTCCGACAGTCCTTGGATCGTATGCGTGGTCGGCACGAGCTCGGAGAGGCGATCCGCTGTAATTCCGGCCAGGTTAAGCGCTTCGGCATCCCAGTCCAACTGGCGTAAATTCATCAGTCCCGTTGCCGAGGCGATGGAATAGTCCACAATATATTGATTGAACAGCTTTTTAAATACATATTCTTTAATAGAAATAAATTTATCGGCTGCATGGAATATTTCCGGCATTTCATGACGAAGCCACATCAGCTTCGTAAGCGGCGACATCGGGTGAATCGGTGTTCCGGTACGCATATAAATATCATGACCGCCAAGCTCGTTCTTCAGCTTGTCGGACCAAGGCTGGCTGCGGTTATCCGCCCAGGTTAGGCAGCGCATGAGCGGTTTTCCGGCTTGATCCACCGGAATGACGCTGTGCATCGCTGAGCTGAACGAGACAAACATGATCCGGTCGGGAGAAATATGACTGTCCGCCATGATTTGTTTGGCGGATTGGACGACAGCCGCGAAAATTTCCTCCGGATCCTGCTCTGCGACGGAAGCGGATGGGGTATAGAGGGGGTACCCCTCGTTGCTGGAAGCGACAATCCGGCCATTTTGCTCGAACAAAACGGCTTTGGTGCTTGTTGTTCCGATATCTATACCTATCATATACAGGGGATGTTCCATAATTATTACCTACCCTCTATTTATAGTTTGTTGTATTACTTATTCAAATCGCTTTGAGGTATACTTGTCGACAATTTGAAACGGAGATCATCGTTATCAGAGGCGATAAAATGAAAATTTAAATAACCGCTATTGAGACAGGCTGGCCTGCAAAGTTCTCCGCGAATCTGCGAAATATTCCTCAATCCCGGATTGAATGAGGGATTTGTTGCGGGTTTGCAAGCTGCTTAACAGCTTCCGGTGCTTGTTGATTACGTATTTCGTTTGTTCTTCACCGCGCGAGAGCACTTCCTCATTCGTGATCAGCATGACCGTAAGGACGATGGGGCGGATGCTTGCCCATAAATGCATGATTCTCGCATGCTTCGATGCCTGAATCATCGTCTCATGGAAGCCGATATCCTGGGAGGTGAACTCTACGTAATCCTGATGCTTTGCCGCCAGTTCCATTCTGTCAATCATTTGCTCCATGCGGAACAGAAGATCTGCGGAATTCGTCAGATCCGGCTGTTGCCAGGCAAAGCTCTCGATCAGGTAACGCACATCATACAGCTCGATGATATCTTTGAGATGAAGGCCTACGACGACAGCACCCATCCGCTGCAAGGCAATGAGTCCTTCGGCGGACAGCGTCCTCAGCGCTTCGCGCACCGGGGAGCGGCTCGTTCCGAAATCGGAAGCTATACGGTTCTCGGATAACACTTCGCCACTTTTGATTTGGCCCCGGATAATTTGCAGGCGAAGTTGGCTGGCGATGGATTCGCCCAGCGAGTTTCCTTTTAACCAGGCAGCTGGATATTTCATCATACTTATAACCCCTTATCTTAAAGAGAAATTTCCATATTAAGCGTTCTTACAGCTTAATCATAGCATGGTTTTCACTTAGCGGGTAAGTAGTGAACGGGCGGCTGGTTCCACAGGTGAAGGCATTGAGCCAACGATAAAATGGGCTTATGAACTGCAATGTTACGACGGCGGCTATATGCTTATTACTTGCCGATGGGCACAACTGCATGTCCACCAAACTCATTGCGAAGCGCGGCTACTACTTTTCCGTGGAATGCATCTTGATCAAGGGAACGGTAGCGCATAAACAGGGACAGGGCGATGACCGGGGCGCTTGCCTGTAAGTCCAATGCGGTTTCGACCGTCCATTTGCCCTCGCCGGAAGAGTGCATGATGCCGCGGATATTTTCAAGTTTAGGATCCTTAGCGAATGCTTGCTCAGTAAGCTCCATCAGCCAGCTACGAATGACCGAACCGTTCGACCAGACTTTGGCGACTTGTTCGTAATCGAACTCGAAATCGCTTTTGTCCAGAATCTCGAAGCCTTCGGCAATCGCCTGCATCATCCCGTATTCGATCCCGTTATGCACCATTTTAAGAAAATGGCCGCTGCCGGCTTTTCCGGCGTACAGATAGCCATTGTTAACGGCAATATCTTTAAATATCGGTTCAATTTTGCGAAAAATCTCCTCGTCGCCGCCGACCATGAAGCAAGCCCCGTGCTCGGCGCCTTCCACACCGCCCGATGTACCGACGTCGAAGAAATGAATTCCGTGCTGCGACAGTCTGTCGGCGAGCTTTACGGAATTTTTATAATGAGAGTTTCCTCCATCGATGAGGATATCTCCTGGATTTAGCAGGGGAGTCAATGCACTGATGGTGGATTCCAGGGGATCGCCAGCGGGAACCATAACCCAAATGATGCGTGGAGTCTGAAGCGAAGCGACCAATTCCTCTAACGTAGAAGCGGGAATTGCTCCGCTATCCGTTGCCTTGCCGAGCGCCTGTTTATTTACATCGTAGGCCACGACCTCATGTTGATGGCGCAGCAGATTAAGCACCAGATTATAACCCATTTTGCCAAGACCAATCATGCCAATTTTCATTGTTATACTGCTCCTTTTCTCAATTGGTATACTTGTATACAACTTGAATTTGATTATACTTCTGCATCTGTGCTCTGTAAACATTATTTCGAAATAGTTTTCCACATGTGCATAACTATTATTCGGTCGAATCAAGAAATGAACTTGTGGACAAAGAATACTCATTTTTTTGCTTGGGGATTGTGTATAATTTAAAATCCGGTTCAGAAAAAGAGGATAAAAAAGAAATGCCGGGCCCGGTTGACTTTCTTCAAGGTTTTGTGGTTAAATGAAAAAAGGCATTTTCTGTGGATAATGAAAATGGTGAATATAGAAGTTAGTCCTGTAAGGGGGTGCGATAAATGAAACCGACTTTCAAACCGAATGTGAGCAAACGTAAAAAGGTTCATGGTTTCCGTAAGAGAATGAGCACGAAAAATGGCCGTAAAGTTTTGGCTGCTCGTCGTCAAAAAGGCAGAAAAGTCCTCAGTGCGTAATGACAGCGTAAAGACCACTACGGTGGTCTTTTTTTAAAATTTGTATGCGCTGAATTGCTGAAGAGATTATATGGTGAAATATATTGCTGGTTAAGGCTCCCTGCAGTGAACGTTCCGCTTTTTCGTTTCCGTCCTTCGGTTGTGGTACCGCATGATATTTGCCGGAAGTGATTTCGAAGCGCTCTTGTTGCTGCGGGGTTATTTTTGTTGCTTCTGTTGTTGCAATGGCCGGG
This sequence comes from Paenibacillus sp. YSY-4.3, assembly GCF_054767475.1. NCBI lineage: Bacteria > Bacillati > Bacillota > Bacilli > Caryophanales > Paenibacillaceae > Paenibacillus > Paenibacillus sp. YSY-4.3. The sequence continues at coordinate 17,038 of NZ_BAABMC010000004.1, forward strand.
CTGGGATTTTCCTCGGTATCCATTCGTATAGCGATGAACGTTATGATTTTCACGTAAGCAGGAGTTAGGAATATGGTTTATTTATGGAACGGGACACCTATTTCAAAATGAGGTTTACCGTTTTTGGTGTTGGTTTATAATACAAAGAAAGTGAAGCCCTGCATCGTCCTGAGGAGACGCGGGGTTCGAAGCAAGGAGATTGTCGTGCATAAGAAGCTACGATTAAGGAACCGGGCTGATTTCAGCCGAGTGTACCGGTTTGGGAAGTCTTTTGCGAACCGCCAGCTTGTTGTCTATTGGTCGAACAAACCGGATATTGAACGATTTCGGCTTGGCGTCTCGGCCAGTAAGAAGATCGGGAATGCAGTCGTCCGCAATCGGATGCGCCGGTTGATTAAAGAAATCGTTAGGCTGCATGAATCAAAGATTAGGGATCATGTGGACATTATTTTCATCGTGCGGAAAGGCGCTGTCGGAATGGAGTATCAGGAACTGGAGAAAAGCGTGCTTCATGCTCTGCGTAAAGCCTCGTTGCTCAAGCCTTTCAGACCGTAGGGATGCTTGTTTATTTGTCCTTTTAAATATGTTATGATTTACGATGAATGGATAGGTTAAGAGAGGGGTTTTGAAGTGTCGCGTTTTAAGAAGAACAGAAGCAAATGGCTTCTCCTCATTTTAGCGATCGGTCTGGTTGTCGTGCTTGCCGGTTGCGGACAAGTTGCGAATAATGCTACGACAACTGAAAATATGCGTAACAGCGGTTCTTGGTGGACGGCGAATGTCGTTTATTACTTCTCGCTTGCTTTGGATACGTTTGCGGATTGGTTTGGCGGGGAATACGGGTTCGCGATTCTCGTTCTTACCATTATTGTACGTACGCTGATTTTGCCGCTGACGCTCAAACAGGTCAAGAGCTCGAAAGCGATGCAAGCCATTCAGCCTGAATTGACGAAGATTAAGGAAAAGTATAAAGATAATCCAGAATTGCAGCAGCAAGAGACGATGAAGCTGTTTCAGGAGCATAAAGTCAATCCGATGGCCGGCTGTTTCCCTTTATTGATTCAAATGCCGGTATTCATTGCGCTGTATAATTCGATTTACAATAACTCGGCGATTTCCACACATTCATTCTTGTGGTTGCAGCTCGGGGAACCGGATAAATTGTTTATTTTGCCTGTCATTGCTGCATTAACGACATATATCCAAACGAAAATGATGTCGAGTATGAATCCGTCGGGCATGCAAGGACCGATGCAGTTCATGATGTTGGTCTACCCTGTGCTGATTTTCATCATGGCTTACAACTTCCCTGCGGCACTCCCTCTGTACTGGGTATACAGTAACCTATATACGATTGCGCAAAACTATTTCATTTATCGCAAGAAAGACCCTGTCGTTGCTGCAGCAGATAATGGTGGCGGCGGAACGAAGTCGAAAAAGGGCGGTTCCAATTTGAAAGCCGGTCATCCCGGCAAAGGAGCCAAGGAGGCCAAAAAGTCGAAATGAATAAAATTGTGACGTCGGGAAAAACCGTTGAAGATGCTGTAAAACAAGGATTGGCCAAGCTCGGCACTACCGAGGATAAAGTCGCCGTGAATGTGTTGGAGCAGCCGTCAAAAGGATTCCTGGGACTGATCGGTGTCAAGGAAGCCAAGGTAGAATTGACCTTGCTGGAGGAGACCGTTTCAGAACCGCTTCAAGGAAGCCGTTCGAGCCATACTGTTCCTGTAGCTGCTCTAGAGGATGAGGTTAGCGATGAACGGGATCCTTACGAGGAGGCGGCGTCATTTGTTCGAGACGTCGGCGAAAATATGGGTCTTCAGGTAACTGTCGAAATTGAGCACAAGAAGGATAATACCATATTGAACATTTCCGGCAGTGAATTGGGTTTACTGATCGGGCGGAGAGGACAAACCCTCGATGCCCTGCAATATTTGGCGAATATTATCGCTAACCGTTATTCCGATAGCTTCATTCGTATCGTGCTTGATGCGGAGAATTTCCGGGAACGCCGGAGAAAGACGCTCGAGGATTTGGCCGTCAGGCTTGCTGGCCGGGTGGTTCGCACCCGGAAGGAACTAGCGCTTGAACCGATGTCGCCGCAAGAGCGCAAAGTGATTCATTCCAAACTTCAGGACCATTCGGAGGTTAAGACTTACAGTAAAGGTGAGGAGCCTAACCGGCGTGTGGTGATCGCCCTGAAGCAGAGCAAATGAATGGGGACGCAATGACGTTGTTTCGGCAAATGTCATTGCGTCTTGTTTTTGTCTCATCCCACCCAAACCCTCCCTTACCGTAAGGGAGGGCCCCCAGGGCTTGCAGCCCTCGGGACTCCCGCTAACTGGAGTAACGTGGGAGTTACAGAGGCGCTCCTGCCCGCTGTCCCCTCGGGGATGCGCGCTACTTTTGGTGCGAGGCACGCTTTTCCCCCTTCGGGTACGTCTTACTTTTGGATCTCCCGGGCAACCTGGAAACACGCTGCAGACACTACTGCTGTCGACGCACCTGAGTTGGCGATGGTGGAGGGATTCGCTTTCGCCCTAACGGGCACGCTCTACTTGAGGCGCTCCAGCGGGCGTGGGAGTGGGGTTGGTGGTGTGTGTGGGCAGTGCGTGCAAGAAGTCGCTATCCATTCGGGATGCGCTTGGGTTTGTGCGGGAATTATAGTGTTTGAATGTGGTAGGTGAAAAGAGTAGCAGAGCAGGCCGTTTGAATTCGGAGAAGCGGTAGCGGTCGCCTTTGTCGGCGGATTATAACCTCTTACGAATTTATCAGATCATCATAATCTGGCGACAACAGCGATCGAAGGATCAAACGGAATGCGGCGCGGCTAATGTTTTCACCACGGGTTTTAGCTCGAGCCTATTTAAGGCAAGCAAAATTTATTTTATAAATCATGAGGTGAATGAACCATGTTGAGCGACACAATTGCCGCCATATCGACGGCAGTGGGTGAAAGTGGGATTGCGGTAATCCGGGTTAGCGGTCCGGAGGCGATTGCTGAAGTGGGAGCATTGTTTCGCTCCAAGAAGCCGCTGACTGAGGTTGAAAGCCATACCGTTCATTATGGCTTTATTATTAATCCCAAGACGCAGGAGAAGCTGGAAGAGGTGCTGGTCTCGGTGTTCAGGGCGCCTCGCTCGTTCACGACGGAGGATGTTGTGGAGATCAGCACACATGGCGGGATTATTTCCGTAAAGCGTGTGATGGACTTGCTTTTGCTGCAGCCGAATATCCGCCTAGCCGAGCCGGGAGAGTTCACGAAACGGGCGTTCTTGAATGGGCGGATTGACTTGTCGCAGGCGGAGGCGGTAATCGACTTGATCCGCTCGAAGTCGGATCGGGCGTTTTCGGTTGCTCTTAAACAAGTGGAAGGCGATCTGTCGCGGAAGATTACGGCGCTGCGCCATACATTGGTAGAGACGCTGGCGCATATTGAGGTTAATATCGATTATCCGGAACATGATGTGGAGTCGATGACAACGCAGTTTATTAAGACGAAATGCGCGGAAGTGACGGAGGGCATCGATCAGTTGCTGAAGACGGCCAACCAGGGAAAAATTTTACGGGAAGGCATTACGACAGCAATTGTCGGACGGCCCAATGTAGGTAAATCATCTCTGCTGAATGCATTGGCGAGAGAGAATAAGGCGATCGTGACCGATATTCCGGGGACTACCCGGGACGTGATTGAGGAGTACGTGACGATTAACAATATTCCGCTAAAGCTGCTGGATACGGCAGGCATCCGTGAAACGATTGACGTTGTTGAGCAAATTGGGGTGGAGCGTTCGCGGGCTGCGGTGCATGAAGCGGATTTGATTCTGCTTGTGCTGAACAACGCTGAGCTGCTGCACGAGGACGAGATTCATCTGATGGAGCAGCTTAGAGGAAGGCAGACGATCGTGTTAATTAACAAAATCGATTTGCCTTCGCAGTTGAACAGAGAGGTAGTAAGCCGTTACTTCCCGGAGGAAGCGATCGTAGAGTTGTCTGTGAAGACGGAGGAGGGCCTCAGTCATCTAGAGGATGCGATTTCCAAGCTGTTTTTTGGCGGCAAGCTGGAGTCGGGGGATTTGACCTACGTGAGCAATGTGCGCCATATTGCGCTGCTGAACAAGGCGAAGCAATCGCTCGCGGATGCTTACGAGGCAGCCGATACCGGCATCCCGATTGATATTCTGCAAATCGATGTGCGGCTGGCCTGGGAGCAGTTGGGCGAGGTGATCGGCGATGCTGCACCGGATGCGCTGATTGATCAGATTTTCTCCCAATTTTGTCTCGGAAAATAAGATCACGTACGTATGGACGGCGTTCATTCATGGTATGATGAAAAAGAACGTTTTAAGTAGTTAAATTTTTAATGAATATGACGTTTCTCTACTATATAATTATGGATTTCAAAGGGGGTTTTAGGATGGGATTTGAGGCAGCAGAATACGACGTTATCGTCGTTGGTGCTGGACATGCCGGCAGTGAATCTGCCTTGGCCGCAGCACGTATGGGCTGTAGAACATTGCTGGTGACGATTAACCTGGATATGGTGGCATTCATGCCATGCAACCCTTCCATCGGTGGGCCGGCCAAAGGCCACGTTGTAAGAGAAGTGGATGCAATCGGCGGGGAAATGGGCCGTAATATCGATAAAACATTCATCCAAATGCGGATGCTGAATACGGGAAAAGGTCCCGCTGTTCACGCGCTTCGCGCGCAGGCGGACAAGGTGCTGTACCAGCATACGATGAAAGAGACGTTGGAGAAGCAGGATAACTTGACGCTGCGCCAAGGCATGGTTGAGGATTTAATCGTGGAGGATGGCAAATGCATGGGCGTCATCACCCTATCTGGTGCGAGATACCGCAGCAAGGCGGTCGTATTGACGACGGGAACTTACTTGCGCGGTAAAATCATCATGGGTGAACTGGCTTATGAGAGCGGGCCGAACAATCAGCAGCCAGCAGTAACGTTGTCTCATAGTTTGAAGAAGCTAGGCTTCGAGCTGGTTCGCTTCAAGACGGGAACGCCGCCGCGCGTTCATCGCGATTCGATTGATTTTTCGCAGACGGAAATTCAGCCGGGGGATGACAATCCTAAGTTTTTCTCGTATGAAACGAAAAGCTCGGATAATGAGCAAATGCCATGCTGGCTGACTTATACTTCGCCTGAGACGCATGAAATCATCAATGCCAATTTGCATCGCGCGCCAATGTTCTCAGGGATTATTGAAGGAACGGGAGCCCGGTATTGTCCGTCCATCGAGGACAAAATCGTTCGATTTGCCGATAAGCCGCAGCATCAGGTATTTCTTGAGCCGGAAGGCAAAAATACAGCGGAGTATTATGTTCAAGGTCTGTCAACGAGTATGCCGGAAGAAGTACAGGAGCAAATCGTCCGCTCGGTTCCAGGGCTGCAGAACGCCAAAATCATGCGAAATGGCTATGCCATCGAATACGATGTCATCGTTCCGACGCAGCTGTGGCCGACGATGGAGACGAAGCAGCTCCCAGGCCTGTTTACAGCAGGACAAATTAACGGGACATCAGGTTATGAAGAGGCCTCAGCTCAGGGGGTAATGGCGGGAATCAACGCCGCTCGCAAGGTCCAGGGCAAGGAAGGCATCGTGCTGGATCGCTCCCAAGGTTACATCGGGGTGCTGATTGACGACTTGGTGACTAAAGGCACCAATGAGCCGTATCGTCTGCTTACCTCGCGTGCAGAATACCGTCTCCTGCTTCGCCACGATAATGCGGACTTGAGATTGACTCAAATCGGCTATGATATCGGCCTGATCTCACCGGAGCGCTATGAGGCATTCCTTGACAAGAAGGAGAAGGTAGAGCAAGAAGTAGAGCGTCTACGGACGACCAAAGTACGCCCTGCAGATATCAATCCTCTATTGGAATCGATCGGTTCGGCACCGATTCAGGATGGCAGCAATTTGCTGGCGATTTTGCGTCGTCCGGAGGTGACCTATGAGCTGATCCATCAATTCTCTCCTTCCGAGGTCGACTTGGATGAGGAGATGAGGGAGCAGGCTGAGATTCAAGTGAAGTATGCCGGATACATCGAGAAACAGCTGCTTCATGTCGAAAAATTGAAAAAAATGGAAAAGAAGAAACTCCCTGAAAACATCAAGTATGAGGATATTCAAGGTTTGGCCATCGAAGCGCGCCAAAAGCTGGCTAAGATTCGTCCGCTTTCCATCGGGCAAGCCTCACGAATTTCCGGAGTATCGCCAGCCGACATTTCCATTTTGCTCGTCTATTTGGAACATTATAATCGGGTTACCGCTGCAGGAGGATAAGTGATTGGATCAAGTACAGTCTGAATTTCAATCCATGCTCCGCGATCATGGGATCGAGGTGAATGCGGAGCAGTTGACCCAGTTTGAAACATATTTTAAGGAATTGGTCTCCTGGAATGAAAAAATGAATCTAACGGGGATTACTGAACGTGAACAGGTATACGTGAAGCATTTTTACGATTCGATATCCTTGGCATTTCATGTGGATATGAAGGATATTCAATCTTTGGCGGACATCGGCTCTGGAGCGGGATTTCCAGGTATTCCTCTGAAGATATGCTTCCCTCATTTGAGGCTGACCATCGTCGACTCGTTGAATAAGCGAATTCAGTTTTTGCAAAATATCGTAGATCAGCTTTCGCTGGACGGTGTGGAGCTGATCCATGGCCGGGCCGAGGATATTGCACGTAAGCCGCAATACCGCGATCAATTCGATTTAGTTACGGCTCGCGCTGTTGCGCGGATGGCTGTATTAAATGAGTTCTGCCTTCCATTCGTTAAAGTTGGCGGCCTTTTTGCGGCCATGAAAGGGAGCGATCCTCGAGAAGAGGTGGAAGAAGCAGCGCGAAGCATGAAAGTGCTTAATGGCAAGCTTTTTGGTAATCACCACTTCACCTTGCCGATGGAAGACTCTGACCGCCATATTATTATTGTCAAGAAAACTGCCGCTACGCCAAAGGCGTATCCTCGAAAAGCAGGCACACCTTTAAAATCACCGATTGTTTAATATATTCGACCATTTTATCTAGTAAAATTGATCCTTCCAGCATATTGTTCCACGTGAAACAATACATGCTGGGGGATCTTTTAATCATGTCAGGAAGACTGAAAAAAATGCTGAATAAGAGAATAGGATTATAGAGAAAAAAGTGGTAGAATAGATATATCGATCATCATTTGCCCGATGTAGTTGAATTCTACGATCAAGCATCATTCTGTACATTTATTATGGAATGAATTTTTTGAGAATGTTGCTCGGGAATTCATCTTGAAATACAACCAGCTATGAGATGATTCACCTCGAAGGTATACATAGGTGATCGATTTTCTCGGTGGGACTATTTCAAGAAGAAAATTACCGCTACTTGCGGTTCTGTCTTCTTAGAGAGTACGTCAATAGACGTTTTTCTCCGTTTACTGTGCAGCTTTCCCTTTATTTTAGATTATAGAATTAAATGCTTATCAGCTATGCTGAACTCTCTATGATCAAAAGGAACACAATCGCTATTTGCGGTTTGTCTTCTTAAGCAAGGAAATGCAGCCCATAAGGTTATGCCTTATGACACTATCAAATTAGGTGGTAATTTACGGAATGAAAGAACAATTTTCGAAATTGTTTGGTTTTACCGAACGAAGCACCGGGGATGAAGTGAAACAAATTCCAGTTGGTGAAATCGTAAGTAGTCCATACCAACCCCGAACTATTTTTGACGATGAGAAAATCGAAGAGCTGTGCCAAACGATCAAGACGCATGGGGTTATTCAACCTATCGTAGTTCGTTATCGAAATGATAAATACGAACTGATCGCAGGGGAGAGACGCTGGCGCGCAGTCATGAAGTTAGGCTACGAGACGATCCCAGCTATTTTGCGGGACTTCAATGACTCTCAAGCCGCTTCAATTGCTTTGATTGAGAATCTGCAGCGGGAAGGGCTTACTTCAATCGAAGAAGCTCTGGCCTATCAGAACTTGATTGATCTGCATCAGCTAACCCAAGAGAGCTTGGCTCAACGGCTGGGGAAAAGTCAATCGACGATTGCCAACAAAATTAGGCTGCTTCAATTGCCGGAACAAGTAAAGGTTGCGCTTATGGAACGCAAAGTTACGGAGCGCCACGCACGAGCGTTGCTGTCCCTCGATACCGAGGAACTACAATTAAAAGTTCTGGATGAAATCATCAGCAAAGAATTGAATGTGAAACAGACCGAAGCCCGGATAGCCTTTTATAAAGAGGTTGCCAAGAATAAGAAGTCGCCAAGACGAATTTCGTTCTCGAAGGATGTCCGGCTGGCTCTGAATACGATCCGCCAATCGATTGATATGGTATCTGGATCGGGAATGCAGATCAAGACTTCGGAGAAAGACCATGAAGATCACTATGAAATCGTGATTCAAATTCCTAAAAGATGATGTGTGATGCTCGCTGACCATAACCGCGAGGTTAAGAGGTCAGCTTCTTTTTCGGCAAAATGGCTTGAGTCTTCTAAGGTCATTTCCATCTAACCGAACACGCAGCTAGCGGGAATGATCATTCATGCAGAGTGTGCATGAATAGGATGACTTTGTTGTCTTTTTGTAGCTTCAGCTTAGTTGTAACTGCCTAGAAATACACTACAAGAAGATTTTTAACGGATACTGAGGTGAAATAGATTGTCTAAAATCATTGCCATTGCTAACCAAAAGGGAGGAGTCGGTAAAACGACGACTTCCGTGAACCTCGGGGCAGGACTTGCTGCGATCGGTAAAAAAGTGCTGCTCATAGATATTGACCCACAGGGGAATACAACAAGCGGTGTCGGAATCAATAAAGCTGACGTTGCCAATTGTATTTATGATGTGCTTATTAATGAAGTCAATCCAAAGGAAGCCATCGTTTCGACGGAAGTCGAGGGGTTGGATATCATTCCTGCTACCATTCAGCTGGCAGGGGCGGAAATTGAACTTGTGCCTACGATCTCACGTGAGGTTCGGCTTAAGAAGTCGATTCAGCAAGTCAAGCATATGTACGATTATGTTCTTATTGATTGCCCGCCATCGCTTGGTATTTTGACCATCAACTCGCTTACGGCGGCTGATTCCGTATTGATTCCTATTCAATGCGAATATTATGCGCTTGAGGGTTTGAGTCAGCTTCTGAATACGGTTCGTCTAGTTCAGAAGCATTTAAATACGTCTCTACAAATTGAGGGTGTTCTGCTTACGATGTTTGATGCCCGTACCAATTTGGGGATTCAGGTAATTGAAGAGGTAAAAAAATATTTTCAGCAAAAAGTTTACAAAACAGTTATTCCACGCAATGTTCGCTTAAGTGAAGCACCATCGCACGGTCAATCGATTATAACGTACGATCCCCGATCCAAGGGAGCGGAAGTATATTTAGAGTTGGCAAAGGAAGTGGTCTCTTATGAGTAAACGATTGGGGAAAGGTTTGGATGCGCTGATACCATCGCTCTCCATTCAAGAGGATGATAAGGTGGTAGATATACCACTGAATCAGCTCCGTGCCAACCCGTATCAACCACGTAAGACTTTTGACGAGGATGCTATTCGTGAGTTGGCTGAGTCGATTCGCCAGCATGGCGTTATTCAGCCAATCATTGTACGCAGCGTGTTGAAGGGTTATGAAATCATTGCCGGTGAGCGGAGATTTCGGGCTTCCCAGTATTGTGGAAATGAAACCATTCCGGCTGTAGTACGATCTTTCTCCGATCAACAGGTTATGGAGATTGCCTTAATAGAGAACTTGCAGCGTGAAAATTTAAACGCGATGGAAGTAGCAGTAGCTTATCAAGGGTTGATGGATCAATTCCAGCTAACGCAAGAAGAGCTATCGATGAAGGTTGGGAAATCCCGTTCCCACATTGCAAACTTCCTAAGATTGCTGTCCCTGCCGGAGGAAGTGAAGGAATATGTTTCACGTGGAACATTATCTATGGGACATGCCCGGGCTCTGGTTGGTTTGAAAGATTCGGCAATGATTAAGGATCTTGCCAAGCAATGCATCGATAATGAGTGGAGCGTAAGAGAACTTGAGGATGCCGTGCAGCAGTTGGATCGCAAAAAGAAGGATAAACAGAAGCCGGTATCGCAAAAACGTGATCCTTACATCGAAGAGGTTGAGGGTAGCTTAAGAGAAAAATTTAAGACAACAGTAAAAATCAAAGCGAGTAAAGAAAAAGGTAAAATAGAAATCAATTATTATAATCAACAAGATCTGCAAAGATTGCTTGATTTACTCTCTTAATTCAGGGTTCATTGCGAATGACATATTCGTCTTGCCTGAGGGATGCTTAATCTCTGCAGCGGAGGGATATGTCATTTTTTGATCTATGGGAAATATTGAGTGAATAGATGAAGATCATACACAGCTTGTCTAAGGAGGCGAGTTCGCTGAAAAGGCAATCCGTCATTTATTTCGATCATGCGGCGACGTCTTGGCCTAAGCCGCCGTCAGTAGGGGAAGCCATGATGTCAATTTTGAATGGCCAAGCCGCCAGTGCCGGACGGGGAAATCACAACATGGCGCTTCAAGCAGGACGGATTATGTTTAATGCTAGACAAGCGCTGGCAACGTTGTTTCATGTTTCCAATCCGAATGATATCGTATTTACTTCCAATACGACCACGGCTTTGAATTTGGCGATTAAAGGCTGGCTGAAACCCGGGGATCATGTGATTGCAACGATGGTTGAGCACAATTCAGTTAGAAGGCCGTTGGAATTTTTGAAAAGAACCATCGGAATTCAAGTTGATTATGTAGCCGTAAATGAATTCGGACAGCTTGATTGGGATGCCGTCAAGAGCTCATTCCGACCGGAGACAACACTGGTTGTTTGTTCACATGGTTCAAACTTGCTGGGGAGCATTATGCCGCTGCGGGAACTCGGACGCCTCGCTCATGAGCATGGGGCTATTTTTCTAGTCGACGCGGCACAAACTGCGGGAACGTATCCGATTGATGTTGCCGAAATGGAAATTGATTTATTGGCCTTTCCTGGACACAAAGGCTTGCTTGGCCCCCAAGGAACGGGAGGGTTATATATTTCTCCCCAGGTAGAACTGGAGCCATTGTTGCATGGAGGTACAGGAAGCCAATCGGAGGAGCTCGAACAACCTACCGTGCGTCCTGATCGCTATGAGGCCGGAACGGCTAATACGGTCGGTATTGCAGGATTGGCTGCGGGCGTGCATGCTGTGCTTGAATATGGGGTAGAACAAATTTATGAACGGCAGTGGATGCTCATCCAGAGTATGATGAAGGAATTGGCAGAGATGCCAGGCATGTCTTTGATCGGGCCGAAGCTTGGAGAATCGCGTATGGGACTCGTATCCTTTAATCTGGAGGCCAGGGATGCCGCGGAAATTGCTTTTATGTTGGATAGAGAATATGGAATAGCTGTGCGCGCTGGTTATCATTGTACGCCCTTAGGACATATGACAGCAGGAACATCGGCTGGTGGGGCGGTTAGAGCCAGCGTTGGGTTTGATACGACGGAGGAAGAGGTTGAGTCATTCGTATTAGCCATGCGAGAAATTTCGGCTCAATGACATGAACATAGGGGAGAGGAAGCATGCAAGAATGGAATGGGCTCATTCTGGAGCAATTGGTTTGGGTCGTAATTGGATTAGTTATCGTCGTGGTTTGGCTGCTCATATGGAATTTGCTTCAAGGCAGCAAGCTTCGCAAGATCCGTCGGAAATATGAAACGATGATGCAAGGCACGGGCGTTGAAAATTTAGAGGGCTTGCTCGTCGATTTGAAGCTGCAGCAAGGCAAGCTGGAGGATGCGCAGGAGCAGCAACAGAAAGTACTCGGGCAGCTACAAACAATGGTTCCGAAACAAAAAGCAAAAATCGGCATAAAGCGTTACAACGCTTTTGCCGAGCGGGGAAATGACCTGAGCTTCTCCATAGCGTTCATCAATGATGAGAAGGATGGAGTGGTCATTACCGGTATTTATAATCGGGAAGGTTCTTATGTATATGCCAAACCGCTGACTAAAGGGGAATCTCCGCATGCTCTCTCTACGGAAGAGCTCGAGGTTATTGCTCTTGCCGCGCAAGGGGAATAAACCCTTTGTTCCATTCTTTAATGGCTGAATAAAGGCTGCTGGCGATGATTTCAGATAAACGCATGACCAGGCTGAGCCTTGTATTTTGCAATACAAAGTATTCCATGAAACCGCCGACGTTGACGATCCCTGTCAGATGGATATCGCCAACCGGCGGTAATTCTTTATTTACGCCTGCTCCGGGCCGAAGCGGCCCTTGAACGACTTGAATCGAGCCTACGCTAGTTGTTTGGCCAAGGCAAGCATCAATGCCAATGATATAAGGATCCATAAATGTGGTATTAATTTGGTGGAGAATGTCTTTCAGATTCACGGCATGGACCGGGTCCTCCAATGTACCATATAAGTGAAAGTATGGGCTGTTGTATTTGGCCAAGGCAGTACCCACAAGAGGGCCCAGGCAATCACCGGTGGAGCGGTCGGTGCCAATGCAAACCACAACGATTTCCTGACCGGGCTCGACCTGGGCAAGATGTAGCAGCAGTCGATGAATAATGGCGGAATGTATGCCCGGCTCGTTATGGGGTATTTTTAAATAGGGAATTTCTTGTCCTGAGAAAGAAGGGTTTAGCTGAGACATAGAAATCTTCCTTTCCGCTTGAAGTTATCATTACAGCTGCCGGCGAACGATATATCTGCTATAAGGAATAATAGATAGTATATGGAAAAAAGAGCATTTCTATACTCCGACTAAAGTATCGCTTATATTAGGGGGCTAAGGCTGTGGACACATGGTTAGTGATGGCGTTTGATTCAACGCAGCAAGCATTACGAGCTGAGATGCTGCTGGAATATGCAGAAATCGAAATTGACTTGTTTCCAACACCTAAGGAAATCACGGCTGGCTGCGCTCTATCGATTCGTTTTCCGGAGGAATCCCTGTCAGCCGTTAAGGAGATTGTAATTCAGGAGAACGTAGTTATACGGGGAATCTATTCCCAAGCGGAATCAGGTTATGATAACATCGAATTATAGGAGGGAGCAGATGACATATCTAACAATGGAGACGGATAATGGTATCGATTCTCCCAAAGATGCGCTCGAAGCTGCGATAACCTGGAAGGATAAGTTGTGGGCCTGGGTAACTAATATCGATATGTGGGAAATGGTCATGTTCTCCGCCCTGCGGATTATTCTCATTTTTATCCTTACGCGAATATTTATAAAAGTCATATATCGGATTATCGACCGCTCTCTTGAGAAGAGGGAGAAAAGCCGGTTAAAGGTCAATCCTCGGAGGTTCGTAACCGTAGGTGAGCTGCTTAAAAACATTACCTGGATTACGAGCAACTTCATTATGGTCATGCTCGTACTGGGTGAAATCGGCTTCCAGCTTGCGCCGCTGCTTGCCGGAGCCGGGGTGCTGGGGCTGGCCATCGGTTTTGGCGCCCAGAGCCTGGTGAAGGATGTGATCACAGGGTTCTTCGTCATATTGGAGGATCAGTTTGCCGTAGGCGATGTCATCCAAACCGGTACCCTCAAAGGTACGGTCGAGATGATCGGACTCCGCTCCACACGGCTTGTCAGCTGGACGGGGGAAGTGCATATCATTCCAAATGGCATGATCACCAATGTAACGAACTATTCGTTGAACAATGCGATGGTCGTGGTTGATTTTCCGTTCAGCACTTCAAAGCAGCTGGAAGAGAGTATCGACTTATTGAAAAAGGCGATGCTAAAAATGAAGGAGGATCACCCGTATCATCCGGAAGTGCCGCATGTGCTTGGCATCCAGTCACTGTCAGCCAGCGAATTTGTTATCCGCATTGCGATGGAATGCTTGCCTGCGGCAAGAGAAGAAGTGGAGCGAAAGATAAAGACCTATGTTAAGCAAGCGCTGGAAGAAGAGGAAACGGAAAGAGCAGCTTTGACAGAGGGCGAATAAAATTGCGCTAAGCCGTTACGCATAGAGCAGGGATTTAACCAGCCGCCAAATGGCTGTTGGAAATAAATTAATTATGGAAGAAGTAGGAGAGGAATACACATGGAGCGTAAATCGTTTGGGCTGGGCGATATTGTGTTGATGAAGAAAAATCATCCTTGCGGCAGCAATGAAATGGAGATCATCCGAATGGGTATGGATATTCGGATTAAATGCGTGGGCTGCAAACACAGTGTACTCGTTCCAAGAGCAAAATTTGAGAAAAATATGCGTAAGGTCATTCATTCGGCAGCGTCAGTTGGGGAAGAGGACGCGGATACGCAGAATCAGTCTTAATTTGTTGAATGACGAAAAGATCAATGCATTCGTTGATCACATAATACCGATCATAGGAACATAGGTTCCCTTGATCGGTTGGGTGTTTTATGATATACTCAATTGTACTGTGGAAAGGTACCCAAGAGGCCCAAGGGGGCTGACTCGAAATCAGCTAGGCGTGTCAAAGCGTGCGTGGGTTCGAATCCCACCCTTTCCGCCATTATAGTCCAATGACTATTATTAGTCGGGATGAGAACCCACGAGAGTGGGGGCGTCGGAGCTTAAGCTTCGATAGCATAATCGTCGCAGTCCCGGAATGCAATGGAGGGTATCCCACCCTTTCCGCCATTATAGTCCTCAGTAAGTTTCAATAATATAAATCCAAGAATCTCCTACTATGCAAGTAGGGGGTTTTTTTGTCTTTTAAGGCAAACCCAGCAAATCCAAAATAAACAAAGGAGAACCCTTACGGGTTCTCCATTTGCAGACGGGATGCGGATTGGAATTCTTCTCTCACGACTAAGAAACAGTTGATCTTCGCCTAGGCTTTAACGAAGTGATAAAGAGGGGTCTTTTTCAATTCGCGATCTTTTGTTTCTAATGGATAGTGAATAAGACTCCTGACAGCTGTGTTACTCGTGGATGCTCCAACGGAACCACACCTCTCTTTGCATCACCGTCTGAGTTTATTATGCGCAGGGATATTTGTTTTATGCACAGGATTCAAAATAAAAATTTCTGTAGCTGCGGCAAATGCGATTAAGGCTAGTGGACACGGGCTTTCTCGGCTTTTTTCCACTTGCGGTCCTTGTTGGTCGTCTCGGGAAATGTTTCGCCGCGTTTTAATTCGATCCGCTTGGGGTTCTTGATTTGCGTATGGAAGCTGCGGGCCTCGCCTACTTCTGTGTAGATGCCGGGATTGGGCGCTTTGTCCCCAGGCTCGAATTCGGTTTGTTCACCCATGGGTAAGGCCTCCTTTCGGGTTAAAATGGGGGATTTGCGATAAAAGGCATGAAGCAGGTTTATTGTATGGAGTTCGTTTGGGTTTCATACTTGCAGGGACTACGCGGGTTTGATATAATATTTTGGTGCGAGTTGAAGCTCGCTCCTTGCTCCCATGGGTAAGAAGATGGGGGCCATAGTCCAAGAGGAGGTGACATATATGCGCAAATATGAAGTGATGTACATTATTCGTCCTGAACTTGAACAAGAAGCTGTTCAAGCCGTAGTTGACAAATTCCAAGGCATCATCCAAAACGGCGGTGAAATTACAAAGCACGACCTAATGGGCAAACGCCGGCTTGCGTATGAGATTAACAAAATCCGTGACGGTATTTACGTCCTAGTGAACTTCACAGCGACTCCTGACGTCGTTGCTGAGCTCGAGCGGATTCTGAAGATTTCCGATGAGGTTATCCGTTATCTCATTACGAAAGACGTAGCCTAATATTAGGATGTTCAAGAAGTCTTCGGGACTTGCTTGAACCCTGAGTACTTTGTAAGCATTAGCCCGGAGGAGGGGATTGGATTGTTGAACCGTGTCATTCTGATCGGACGTCTAACTAGAGACCCCGAGCTGCGGTATACGCCAGCTGGCGTAGCGGTTACCCAGTTCACGATTGCCGTGGACAGACCGTTCACATCGCAGGGAGGAGAACGCGAAGCGGATTTTATTCCGGTCGTAACTTGGAGACAACTGGCTGAGACGTGCGCGAATTACTTGCGTAAGGGCCGCCTCACAGCTGTTGAAGGACGCATTCAGGTACGGAATTACGAGAATAACGAAGGCAAACGTGTATACGTAACCGAAGTCATTGCTGATAATGTCCGTTTCTTGGAGTCTAATCGTGAAGGTGGCAGTGGTGGCGGACAGCGCGAGGATAATCCATTCGGTGGAGGCAGCGCGGGCGGCAATAGCAATAGCAACCGCAGCAGCAACAGCAATTTCTCACGCAACCAAGATCCATTCTCTGACGATGGGAAACCGATCGATATATCGGATGACGATTTGCCATTTTAATATAGGAAGGACTGAATAGCATGAGCTTCAAGCAAAGAGAAGGCGGAGACGACAAAAGACCGGCACGCCGCGGCGGCCGTAACAAACGTCGTAAAGTATGTTTCTTCACTGTGAACAAAATTACTCACATTGACTATAAAGATACTGAACTGCTTAAGAAATTCATCAGCGAGCGTGGCAAAATCTTGCCTCGTCGTGTGACAGGAACAAGCGCGAAGTATCAACGTCTGTTGACGATTGCGGTTAAACGCTCCCGTCAAATCGCATTGCTTCCGTACACTACGGAGTAATCGTATAGACAAGCAACAGAAATCCTCTTTGAGTAGACAATGGGGAAAGGGCATCTCTAGCGGATGCCTTTCCACTTGTTGAACAAAGGGGATTTTTTTGTTGGGTAAAGAAACAGATCTAACTAATATTTTTCCAGGTATATCCTTAACTTGAAAAAAACACTTGGAATATACTTGGTAATAATATATATTAAATAAAAAGAATATATTTCTATTAAAGGTTATTTTTATTATAAATAGTCCTTTGAAGTTAAATTTTAAAACCAAGTAAGTAGGGCGGAGTTATTGAAATTAAGCAGCTTCTATGCATTTTACAAAACCTTGCGATAGGGTGATGAATGTGAATGAAGAACTCTTAAAAATCGAGAATCTGTCGACCTCATTCCGCATATCCGATGAATGGTATGCTGCTGTAGATGACCTTAGTCTAACAGTTAAGAAAAATGAAATATTGGCTATCGTCGGTGAATCCGGCTCGGGTAAAAGTGCGTTGGCATTCTCCATCATGGGACTGCATACGCGTGCCCAGATGGAAGGTGAGATTTACTACAATGGCCAGAACCTCGCAGCAATGTCTCCTGCTGAACTGAACAGGCTTCGTGGCAACGAAGTCAGTATGATCTTTCAGGATCCATTATCAGCACTCAACCCTCTGATGATTATTGGAGAACAAATTGAAGAAGTGCTGTTTCTTCATGAATCCAAACCATCTACGTCAGCTAAGAAATCCAGAAAAGAACAAGCCATCGAATTATTACATAAGGTTGGGATTCCCCGTCCGGAGTATGCCTACGGTCAATACCCCCATGAATTATCCGGCGGCATGCGGCAGCGAGTGGTGATTGCAATCGCCATTGCGAACCAGCCCAAGCTGTTGATTGCCGACGAGCCAACGACGGCTCTTGACGTTACGATTCAACTGCAAATTTTAGAGCTGATCCGGCGGCTTAAAGAGGATATGAATGCAGGAATTATTCTGATCACGCATGATTTGGGTGTCGTGGCGGAAATGGCGGATCGCGTAGCGGTCATGTATGCCGGACAGATTGTTGAAATCGCTTCAATTTATGCGTTGATGACGAATGCGAAGCATCCCTATACCCGTTCGCTAATGAGCTCCATACCTACCGTGAGTGACGAGCGGACGAAGCTGCACGTTATCCATGGCGTCGTGCCTTCTCTGAAGCATTTACCCCGTCAAGGCTGCCGCTTTAGATCACGGATTCCGTGGATCGATGAATCGAAGCATGAGGCTGATCCGCAGCTGCACGAAGTTGAAGCGGGCCACTATGTGCGCTGCACATGCTATAAGGATTTTCACTTTCTCGATCACTGAAGGGAGGAATACGTATGGCGCTTCTTGAGGTTAGGGATTTGAAGGTGTACTTTCCGGTTTACGGCGGGGTATTCAGAAGGGTCATCGATCGGGTGAGGGCGGTGGACGGCGTCAGCTTGAGCATAGAGCCTGGGCAGACCTACGGTCTGGTTGGAGAGTCTGGCTCGGGAAAGACGACGACAGGACGAGCGATCATCGGCTTGAATCCGGTCACCTCGGGGAGGATCTTATTCCAGGGGGAGGACATCGGCGACGGTATGCGCCGGAGCCGTTCAAAGTTCCGCAGAGATATTCAGATGATCTTTCAGGATCCGTATTCCTCATTGAATCCGAAGAAGCGGGTACTGGACATCGTAGCAGAGCCGCTGCGCAATTTCGAGCGATTGTCGGCTGGGGAAGAGAAGCGCCGTGTACAGGAGCTTTTGACCCAGGTAGGCTTAAGCGCAGAGACGATACATAAATATCCGCATGAATTTTCGGGAGGCCAGCGCCAACGGATCGGCATAGCCCGGGCGATTGCTTTGAAGCCCAAGCTGATTATCGCCGATGAACCCGTATCCTCGCTGGACGTCTCCGTTCAAGCACAGGTGTTGAACTTCATGCAGGATATTCAGAAGGAGCTTAATCTCACTTATTTATTCATCAGCCATGATCTTGGGATTATCCGACATATGTGTGATTATATCGGCATTATGTACAAGGGGCGGCATGTGGAACAAGGCACTACAAGGGATATTTTTGAGGATCCTCAGCATATTTATACGAAACGCCTCCTGGCGGCCATTCCGGATCTGGACCCGAGGCAGCGGGAGAAGCGTCAGCGGCTGCGTCAATCCATTCGCTTGGAATATGACGAGGCATATTCCCGATATTTCGATCATGATGGTCTAGCTTACGACTTAAAGCCGCTCTCTACCACTCACTTTGCCGCATTGCCCGAAAGGGGGTGAAGCCGATGTGGAAAACGATTCTACGCAGGCTGTTGATCATGATTCCACAAATCATCCTGCTGAGTATTCTCGTTTTTATTCTAGCGAAATCTTTGCCTGGTGATGCATTGACGGGAATGCTTGACCCTAGCGTCGATCCGTCAATGCTTGCGGAGCAGCGGGAGAAGATGGGACTGAACAATCCCTGGCATATTCAGTATTGGGACTGGATCAAGAGGGCGGTTCAGGGCGATTTTGGCCAATCCTTCCGGTTCAAGATGCCCGTTACGGATTTGATCGGACAGCGGATCTCGAACACGATATGGCTGTCTTTGGTTACGTTAGTGATCACCTATCTCATCGCTATTCCGCTTGGAATCATTAGCGGGCGTTACAACGATACCTGGGGTGACCGGATTATTACCGGCTATACGTATTTAGGGTTCGCTGCACCTCTGTTCATTTTTGCGCTGCTCATGCTGTGGATGTTTGGGTTTCATTTCCGGGCGTTCCCTACGGAAGGAAGCGTCACTCCCGGGCTCGTTCCAGGAACCTTTACCTACATGTCCAGTAAAATATACCACTTGCTGCTGCCCGCATTGTCTATGGCCCTGATTACTACCGTATCCACCGTACAGTATTTGCGCAGCGAGATTATCGATACGAAGCAGAAAGATTTCATTTTGCTGGCTAGGGCGAAGGGAGCGTCGGAATCTCGCGTGTATACGCATCATATTTTGCGAAACTCGCTTCTGCCGATCGCGGCATTCTTTGGCTATGAAATAACGGGGCTAATCGGCGGAACCGTGTTTATCGAATATATTTTTAGTTACCCAGGGATGGGGCAGCTTTTCCTCAACTCCATTTTAATCCGTGATTTTAGCGTTGTGACTGCCCTGGTTCTCCTTTATGGCATTGCTTCCATTTTAGGTTCATTAATTTCCGATATCATTTTGGGCATCGTGGATCCTCGCATTCGTATTAAATAATGCTTTGAACGTATGGGGGTGATGATGAATGAATAAAGCAAGCAAGCTAGTGGAGGAAGGAGTCTATGAATCGGCGGCCAGCCCCTCCAGCTGGCAAATTTTATGGCGGGAAATCAAGCGGGATAAGCTGGCTTTGGCGTCCCTGATTCTATTGGGATTAATCGTCGTGGCGGTCTATGGCGTATCTCTGATTCTAGATCAAAAGCAAATTGTAACGGTCGATTTATTTGCATTGTACCAGCCCCCATCCTCTAAGTTCTGGTTAGGCACAGACTACGGCGGGCGGGACGTATTCGGGCAATTGATTATCGGTACGCGAAACTCGCTGTCGATCGGGATTATCGTGACGGTGCTGACCGGATTGATCGGGATTCTGGTGGGACTTATATCCGGTTATTTCGGTGGAACGGCAGACAATATCTCGATGCGGGTCGTTGATTTTTTTATGATTCTGCCTACGCTGATGATCGTCATTGCCTTTGTGGCCGCAGTACCGAAATACAGCATCGTATCTTTCTCTTTGATCATGACCGCTTTTCTATGGATGGGGATAGCCCGTCTCATACGGTCGAAGGCACTGCAGGAAAGGGAACTTGAATATGTGAAAGCATCAAGGACGCTTGGTTCGTCCCATTTGAAAATTATGTTCACCCAGGTTCTGCCCAATTTGAGCTCCATTATCATCGTGACGATGACGTTGAACTTAGCGGCCAATATCGGCCTGGAGTCGGGTTTGTCCTTCCTGGGATTTGGTTTCCCGGAGAGTACCCCAAGTCTTGGAACTTTGGTCAGCTACGCCCGGAATCCGCAGACGCTGGAATACCGGTGGTGGATTTGGTTGCCGGCATCACTACTCATTCTTGTATTGATGCTTAGCATAAATAATGTCGGTCAAGCGCTAAAGCGCGCGACGGATGCAAGACAAAGAAGAGGATAAAAGGGAGGAAATATGATGAGAAAAAGGTTTAGCCCCAAAATGCTGCTGCCGCTATTGTTTGCATTCATGATTGTTCTCTCCGCTTGCACATCCGGCAAAGGGAATGATGCGACCCAGCCCAAGCCGACGAACACGCAGAACCAGACGGAGGGCGAGAAGAAGCAGACAGAGGATGGTTTGTATTCCATTGAGGATTTCAGCAATGTTAAGACGAATGAAGGGGAACCAATCAAAGGGGGGACGGTTACATACGGCCTTATCTCCGACACGCCGTTCGAAGGCATACTCAACTATAATTTCTCCTCGGGTATTCCTGACGCCAAGGTTTTGGAGTGGTTTGACGAATCGTTATTGACGTGGGATAAGAACTATGTGTTCACGAATGATGGGGCGGCGACTTATGAGGTATCGGAGGATGGCAGAACCTTTACCTTCACAATTCGCGACAATGTCAACTGGCATGACGGTAAGCCAGTAACCGCGGAGGATTGGGAGTTTGCCCATGAGGTCATCGCCCATAAGGATTATGATGGCCCGCGCTACGGTTCTGATTTCACGAATATTGAAGGGCTGGTCGAATACCGGGAAGGCAAGGCGGATAAAATTTCCGGCATTAAAGTGCTGGGCGATAAGAAGCTGCAAATCACCTATATCCAATCTACACCGTCTTTATTGACAGGCAGCATCTGGACGTATCCGCTTGCGAAGCATATTTTCGGGGATATGGAAGTCGCCAAGATGTCATCCTCCCCGGCAGTGCGCGATAAGCCGATAAGCTTTGGTCCTTTTAAGGTGGAGAGCATCGTCCCGGGAGAATCAGTGGTCTATGCTAAAAACCCGGACTATTGGCGCGGCGAGCCGAATCTGGATAAAGTTGTGCTCAAGGTTATCAATCCGACCACGATTGTACAGCAATTGAAGTCGGGCGGAGTTGATCTGGTGGATGCGTTCCCGATTGACCAGTTCCCTGATAATTCAGACATGTCCAATGTAGAATATTTAGGTATTGTCGATCGGGCATATACGTATATTGGCTTTAAACTGGGCAAATGGGATGAAACCAATAAGGTCGTCGCTCCGGATCCCAATGCCAAAATGGCCGATGTGAACCTGCGCAGAGCCATGTGGCATGCCGTGGATAATGACCAGGTGGGCAAACGTTTCTATCATGGCCTGCGCTGGAACGCAACGACGCTGATTCCTCCGTCGCATCCGGAGTTCCATGATGCCAGCAATCCAGGAATTACGTATGACGTGGAAAAGGCCAATCAAATTCTGGATGAAGCCGGTTATAAGAAAAACGGCGAATTCCGCACCAAACCGGACGGCAGCGAGCTGGTGATCAATTTCTTATCGATGACGGGCGGAGATATTGCGGAGCCGTTAGCCCGTTATTATGTGCAGTCCTGGAATGCGATCGGGCTGAACGTTAACCTGGAATTGGTCGAATTCAACACATTCTATGATCGCGTAGGAAACAACGGGAAGGATGATCCAAGCGTCGATGTGTATCAGGGTGCATGGAGCGTAGGCATTGACGTTGACCCAACGGGCCTGTATGGAAGGGATGCGCTGTACAACTTCCCGAGATACGCCAGCGAGGAGAATGATCGTTTGCTTACGGAAGGAGTTTCCGAGAAAGCTTTTGATGTAGCTACCCGCCAAGCCATCTATAAGGAATGGCAGCAGCTGATGATCAATGAAATTCCGGTGTTCCCGACGTTATACCGCTCCGAGATTGTACCCGTCAACAAGCGTATTCTTAATTATGCGATCGGCGATGGCACAGGAATCTATCTTAATGAGCTCGCTGTATCGCAAGATAAGCCATTTGTAGCTGAGTAGAAGTGTTTACGGCTAGAAGTTAAGGAATGAATCCCTCCCCCCTGTACAGGGGGGATTTTTTTGTTGCTCTTCCAACAACATATTTGTGCGAAAAAACCCGTTTATGGTATAGTACGAAGCGGTAGAGTTATTTATTCTGTAGTGGTTAAATTACTATTTTGTAGTTTTTTGCAAGAGACTACGGTTTACAATTAATTGAAGACACCTGGTATAGCGGCTGTATACCGTAAGTCAGTGAAGACGCTGTGGGGGAGAGCCGTATAGTACAAACCATGGGAGGCATATGATGTTAGAACGAAGAAATAAGGTAAAGGATATAACGAAGAAGCGCAGCAGACTAAAAGGCCTGCTCATCACGCTGCTGGTTCTGGTCATTGTCGGAGCCGGCGCATATACATTCCGCAAGCCATTAGCTTTGATGGCCTTTGATTTGTTCCTATCAGGCCAGGTAGAGGAGAAGCTGGAGAAATCGTATTCTCCGATCGATGGAGAGAAGCCTAAGCCCGTTGCCGCCAAGCAAACGGAGCCATTCACTGCCTTGCTGCTCGGGATCGATCAGCGGGATAACGAGCCGGCCCGTTCTGATACGCTGATTTACGCCGTCGTGCGCCCGGAGGATTCCAAGGTGCTGCTGGTTTCGATTCCGCGGGATACGTATACGGAAATCGTCGGCCGGGACAAAAACGATAAAATCAACCATGCCTATGCTTTCGGCGGTGCCAAGATGTCTAAGGATACGGTAGCCAATTTCTTAGGATATCCTGCCGACTACTACGCGGCCATCAATTTTGAGGGGCTTCGGGAGGTTGTCGATGAGCTTGGCGGTATTGAGCTGCCGATCGACAAGGATATCGTAAATAAACAACAGGATCATGAGAAATTCACCATTAAGGCAGGCAAGCCGTTGTACGATGGGCAAGAAGCGCTTAATTTCGTAAGATACCGGGAGGATAGCGACTTCAACCGGACGAAGCGGCATCAGATTTTCTTGAGCGCATTGGTGGACCGTATGCTGAAGCTGGACCAAATTGGGAAAATCCCTGATCTGATGGATATGCTGGGCGAGAATTTCAAAACTGACATGACCCCTAGCTTCATCATCGATCTTTCCAAGCAGCTGCTGACCAATCAAGCGCCGCAAATCAGCGGGTTTACCATTATGGGCGAAGGTATGCGCAAAAACGGAGTCTACTATATTCAAGCCAACGAAGAAGATGTGACTTTTGCCGAACAGCTAATCGAGAACTGGACGGATCCGGACACGAAAACGGAAGATTTGCTGAATCCTAATGCACAGTCCGCGCAAGAGGGACAAAATAGTGAACAGCCATCATTATAAGATAAGTCTGTATTAAATCGTCACCTTATTCGGCAGTCCGGTTTCCGGCTGCCGATTTCGCACCTGTAATGGAACAAAACCTTCTTTGAATCGTAGTCAATAGGAGAGTCTGAAAAGGGCAGAGGAGGACTTTTATCTATGAATATCGCGTTTTTTTTACTTCCCAAAAAGGACGTCGTTGCCGTAACGCTGGATTCTACATTAAGGCAGACCTTAGAGAGAATGGAGTATCACAGGTATACGGCCGTGCCGATAATCGGCAAGGACGGGGTATATGTCGGCACTGTAACCGAGGGAGATCTTCTGTGGTATATGAAGAATTCGGGAGGCAAGGTCACTTTTGAGAACGCTTCTAAATTTCTGCTCAAGGACGTTCCGCTTAAGATGAACATTAAGGCGGTATCGATCGATGCAGATATGGAAGACTTGATCAATCTTGCCAAGGTACAGAATTTCGTTCCCGTGGTGGATGATATGGGGCGGTTTATCGGCATCGTGCGCCGCAGCCAGATTATTGAGTATTGCGAACGTTTCGTGGCACGGGATGTATCCGTTCCCAAAAATTAGACGCAAGGTTTGCTTCATAGGGATGAATTGCTTTATGCTATAATGAAGAATAAAGCTTTTTTCAGGGAGGGTGGAAGCTGTCCGCCATGCAGAAAGAAATGGATGTGGCCAAACGCGCCAAAGTGATTGAATGGCTCAAAACGGAAGTGGTCGATCACGTATCCCGTTTATTCAAGGCATTGTGGGAAGGCAGCACGACACGGGTAAGTGACAGTCTTGCCAGTCTGGTCGTCAGTTGCTACATACTGGGACGCAGACTAGGCATATCCTATAAGGATATGGACGATCATATCCTGGAAAAGCTGAAGAAGCATGAGCAAGAAGGGCACCAGTTGGAAGATTGGTATCAGGATATTTCTACATTGCAAGAACATATGCGCAAGAGGTGAACCCATTTGAATTTACGCTGGACCTCGATTGCATGGAGCGTAGTCTATCTCCTGCTCCTGCTGTCGTTTGCTACGCCTTTTTCTTTTATCGCTATTTTCGTTATGCTATTGCCCGGCGTAATCCTCTACTCAACGTTATCGCTGAGAGCATTTGTATTTCACATCGCGGTCGTATGGATAGCAGCGTCCCTTCTGCTGTCTAATCCCGTGATTATTCTCATGGCTGTATTTTTTATGATTCCGGCCTTGGTTATGGGACATTTGTATAAGACAAGGGCATCCGCGCTCAAGGTCGTTATGACGGGAACAGGAACGCTTCTGCTGGAGTTTCTGCTGGCATTTCTCGCCGTCACTGTCATCTATGACTTCAATTTAGCCTCTTCGATTGAGGAGACGCTGAATACGATGATGTCCCTGATGCAGAATATGGCCGATAATGAGTTGATCGCTTCGGACTTAATATGGACTCCAGAAATGACGCAGCAGCTTTCCAGCCTAGCGGCTAGAATGACTCCATTCACGATGATCATTTGCTCGTTCCTGCTTGCTGCCGTAACTCATTTGATTGCCCGGCCGACCTTGAACAGTCTCGGACATTCGGTGAGGAGCTTCCCTCCGCTGCGGGACTGGAGACTGCCGAGAGCGCTGATTTGGTACTACCTGGCTACGGTATTGATCATGCTGTTTGGCGGCGCTGCCGTCATGGACAGCTTCATCGGGACGGTATTGCTCAATTTATCGCCGATGCTCAATTTCTTGTTTATGATTCAGGCAGCCAGCTTTTTCTTCTTTTTAGCTTATCAGAAGAAGTGGAATCCGGTGATACCGGTGTTGCTGATCATAGCGATGCTGTTAATTCCGCCTCTGAAAATTGCGGGAATACTGGATATTGCTATGCCGCTGCGTGAGATGATTACGAGATCAAGACGATAGGGTGAGAAATCATGCCTAATTTACTTCAAAAACGTTGGCACGGCTATCAGACCGTGTGGGTGTTCGCACTGCAGCTTCTGCTCGTCATATTCATCTCATATTACAATTGGGCGCTAGGTCTGGTCAGTTTATGCCTGGTCTGCGGCTTGACTTATGTGATGCTTCGGGCGGAGCGGCGCTTTCGCAAGGAGCTCGTTCGTTATGTGACTGATTTGACGTACCGTATTAAGCGGGTAGAAGGCGAGGCGGTAAGCCGGCTGCCGTTCGGCATCCTGCTGTACAGTGAGGAACGGACGGTAGAGTGGCACAACCGCTTTGTGAACAAAATGTTCAGCCAAGATTCTGTCGTCGGACAACCGATAGCGGAGCTGCTTCCGACACTGCCTCCTTATCCCCCAAGGGATAAGAAGGATGCTGCTGCAAATACAATCTCTACAGTCGAGGCGGCCGTAGCAGACCGGCATTACGAATTGACGGTGCTCCATGATGAGCGCCTGATTTACGTTCACGACATTACCGAGTTCGCCGTTCTGCGGGATCGTTACGAGGATGAGAAGACTGCTCTCGGCATCGTGATGCTCGATAACTTGGATGAGGCGGCCCAGGGGATGGACGATCAGCAGCGTACTGCGCTCATCGCGCGCGTGGCGACGGCTCTAACCGAATGGGCGAAGCAGTATAGAGTCTATCTGCGAAGACTGTCCTCGGAGCGATATTTGATGATGCTGAATCAAAAATCGCTGAACGAACTGGAGCAGAGCCGGTTCGTTATCCTGGACGAGGTCCGCGAGATGACCGCGGACTTGAAGGTGCCGATGACGCTGAGCATCGGCCTCGCCTTCGGCACCGAGCGCTTCAGTGAGCTGGGCGAACTCGCCCAGTCGAGTCTGGACATGGCGCTCGGGCGCGGGGGTGACCAGGCCGCGGTGAAGGCCGGTCAGCGGCTCTCGTTCTATGGCGGCAAGTCGGGCGCCATAGAGAAGCGGACGCGCGTGCGGGCGCGCGTCATCGCGCATGCTCTACGCGATTTGATGCAGGAGAGCGACAAGGTTATTATTATGGGCCATCGCATGCCGGATTTGGACGTCATCGGTGCCTCCATTGGCGTGCTGAAGGCAGCCGATATGTTCCAGGTCGAGGCGCATATCGTGCTCGACGACAAGAATCCGGGCATCGACCGGCTGATGGAGCGGATCGAGAAGGAAGAGTCCCTGCGGCGGCGATTTATTACGTCGGAGCACGCGCTGGATATTATGACCGAGCATACGTTACTGATCGTCGTTGATACGCATAAGGCGTCGATGACGATGGAGCCGAAATTGGTTGAAGAGGCCAGCCGGGTTGTTGTCGTCGACCACCATCGGCGGGGCGAGGAGTTCATCAATGATGCGGTGCTTGTCTATCTGGAGCCTTATGCATCCTCGGCCAGCGAGCTCGTCACCGAGCTGGTCCAGTATATCCACGAGAAGGTCGAGCTCAGCCCGCTGGAGGCGACGACCCTGCTTGCAGGAATTACGGTAGACACGAAGCATTTCGCGCTCCATACTGGATCGCGTACATTCGAGGCTGCGGCATTCCTGCGGCGCATCGGTGCAGACAGCGTGATGGTGCAGCGAGTCCTGAAGGAAGACCTGCAGGAATATATTGCAAAGGCCGATATTATAAAGCATGCACGCATGATTTATAATCATATCGCTCTGGCGGTGACGGAGCCGAACCGCAAAATTCCGCAGCTGCTGATCGCCCAGGTGGCGGACACGCTGCTGAATATGACGAATGTACTGGCTTCGTTCGTCATTAGCGAGCGGCCGGACGGCTTGATTGGCATTAGCGCCCGCTCCTTGGGGAATATGAATGTGCAGATCGTAATGGAGCGGCTTGGCGGTGGCGGGCATCTGACGAACGCTGCCGTGCAATTGGAAGGAACCCAGGCTGAGGCGGAAAGAAGGCTGCTCGAAGTACTGGATGAAATAGAAAAGGAAGAGGGGTTATTCGAATGAGAGTCATTTTCTTAAAAGATGTAAAGGGTCAAGGCAAAAAAGGGGAAATCAAGAACGTATCTGAAGGTTACGCACAGAACTTCCTAATTCCGCGGGGGCTGGTTCGCTTAGCTACTGATGGCAACGTCAAGACGCTGGAGGTTCAGAATGCATCAGAGGAGAAGCGCAAGGCTCAGGAGAAGGAAGAAGCCAGCGAACTGGGCAAGAAGCTGGAAGAGATGACGGTAACGCTGCAAGCTAAAGCGGGAGAAGGCGGCCGTTTGTTCGGCGCAATCACGAATAAGCAAATCGCCGAAGCATTGGCGAAAGCGGGCGTGAAGATCGACCGGCGCAAAATCGAGCTTGCCGAACCGATCCGGACGCTGGGCGTCACCCAGGTGCCAGTGAAGCTTCACCCTGACGTAAAAGCGACGTTCAAGGTTCAAGTGACGGAGGAATAAAATGGCGGGAGATCAATTTTTCGACCGTATTCCCCCGCAGAATCTTGAAGCGGAGCAGGCGGTGCTTGGGGCGATACTGCTGCAATCGGAAGCGCTGATTACCGCCATGGAGCGGGTGCGGACGGAAGATTTCTATGATCCTCCTCACCAATTGATCTATGAGGCCATGGTGCAGCTTGGCGAGGAAAGCCAGCCGATCGACCTGGTTACGCTGACCTCGAAGCTTCAAGATCGGGGGGAACTGGAGGATATCGGCGGAGTCAGTTATCTGGCGAAGCTGGCTAACGCGGTGCCTACGGCGGCTAACGTCGACTATTACGCTCGCATCATAGAAGAAAAGTCCATGCTTCGCCGGCTAATCCGGACGGCTACGCAAATCGTCAGCGAGGGCTATGCTGGCGGTGAGGATGTCGGCGGCTTGCTGAGCGATGCGGAGCGGAAGATCCTCGAAATTTCCAACAGCCGGTCCGGCAGCGGCTTTATCGCAATTCGCGACGTCTTGATGGAAGTATTCGAAAAGGTGGAGGAGCTCCACCAAAATCGGGGTACTACCACAGGAATCCCTTCGGGCTTCGTCGATCTGGACCGGATGACGTCCGGTTTCCAGCGTAACGACCTGATCATCGTGGCGGCTCGTCCATCTGTCGGTAAGACGGCGTTTGCTCTGAACATTGCCCAGAACGTGGCCGTTCGGGCCAAAGAGACCGTCGCGATCTTCAGTCTGGAGATGTCGGCGGCTCAGCTCGTTCAGCGGATGATTTGCGCGGAAGCGAATCTGGATGCGGGGGTTATGAGGACTGGGGATTTCAAAAACGATGACGATTGGTCCAAGCTGACGATGGGGATTGCCGCATTGTCGGAATCAGAGATTTATATCGATGATACGCCTGGGGTAACGGTAGCCGATATTCGGGCCAAGTGCCGCCGGCTCAAGAAGGAGAGAGGCCTTGGCATGATCGTGATCGATTACCTGCAGCTCATCCATGGGCGCGGCAAGGCGGGGGAGAACCGGCAGCAGGAGGTATCGGAAATATCGCGTACGCTGAAACAAATCGCCCGTGAGCTCGAGGTTCCGGTCATCGCCTTGTCCCAGCTCAGCCGGGGCGTAGAGCAGCGGCAGGATAAGCGGCCGATGATGTCCGACTTGCGGGAATCGGGTTCGATTGAGCAGGATGCGGATATTGTTGCATTTTTATACCGTGATGATTACTACAATCAGGAAACGGAGAAAAAGAACATCATCGAGATTATTATCGCCAAACAGCGTAACGGCCCGGTCGGCACCGTAGAGCTGGTGTTCCTGAAGAACTTCAATAAGTTCGCGAATTACGAACGCGCGCATACTGACGCGTTTGCTGGGTAATTATAAATAAAATAACGGCATTGTCCTTATATTACAAATTTTCATGCCAAATTCCGAACAATCACGTATTTCGATGCGTGATTGTTCGTCTTTTAATTTGACATTGAAAATGGCGCTTGTTACACTTGTATTGCTGCTCTGGATTGATTAGAAAATCCGCAGCGGCCGAAGACAAAAACGAATCTGACGTATGGAATCCGAGCAAGGCAAATCAAGGTGCCTTACGCACCGACGGGGGAATGTACATGTCAACAGTAGTCGTTGTCGGAACGCAATGGGGAGACGAAGGCAAAGGCAAAATCACCGATTATCTGGCTGAGAGCGCAGATGTGGTGGCGCGCTATCAAGGCGGCAACAACGCCGGTCACACCATACTTATTGACGGGAAGAAGTACAAACTGAGCTTAATTCCATCGGGTATTTTTTATAAGGACAAAGTATGCGTCATCGGTAACGGGATGGTTATCAATCCGGCAGCCCTTATCGAGGAAATCAATTATATTCATGACAATGGGTTCACGACGGATAATCTGGTGATCAGTGATCGCGCGCATGTCATTATGCCGTACCATATGGTTCTGGATGCGCTGGAGGAGGACCGCAAGGGGCCGAACAAGATCGGAACGACCCGCAAAGGGATTGGCCCGGCTTATATGGACAAAGCAGCACGTAGCGGCATTCGTATCGCCGATTTGCTCGATCCGGAGGAGTTTGAGGCGAAGCTCCGCCACCTCATGAAGGAGAAGAACCATATCATCGAGCAGGTGTATGCGGCCGAGCAGCTGGATGTGGAAGAAGTGCTGAAGCAGTATTTGGCGTATGCGGAGATCGTTCGGCCGTATGTCAGAGATACATCGGTCATTCTGAATGATGCGATTGATGCGGAGCAAAAAGTATTGTTTGAGGGTGCGCAGGGTGTCATGCTGGATATCGACCAAGGCACGTATCCGTTCGTGACTTCCTCAAATCCTTCCGCAGGCGGCGTGTGCATCGGTTCCGGCGTTGGCCCGTCGAAGATCGACCAGGTTATCGGCGTAGCGAAGGCCTACACGACGCGTGTTGGCGACGGGCCGTTCCCAACAGAACTGAACGATGTCATCGGCGACTCGATTCGCGAGGCCGGGCACGAATATGGCACTGTAACGGGACGCCCGCGCCGCGTCGGCTGGTTCGACAGCGTCGTCGTGCGCCATGCCCGCAGAGTAAGCGGCCTGACAGGACTGTCTTTGAACTCGCTGGATGTGCTGACAGGGCTGGAGACGGTCAGAATCTGCACGGGCTATAAATACCGCGGCGAGATCATCAGCCATTATCCAGCCAGCCTCAAAATGCTTGCCGAGTGCGAAGCGGTCTATGAGGAACTCCCAGGCTGGTCCGAGGACATTACCGGGGCGAAGACCCTCGATGATCTGCCGGAAACGACGCGGAATTACGTAAAGCGCGTATCCGAGCTGACAGGCATTCCGATCGCAATTTTCTCCGTGGGTCGGAACCGCGATCAGACAAATCAAGTGCTGCCGATTTACGAATAAGGCGGCATGCTGTATCATGGAATCGAAAGCGTCATAACATTTAGCCGTTTGGAGCGTTCGTGTAAACGTCTGGCTCCAGGCGGTTTTTTTGCGTTTCTTATCCCCTTAAGGAGGTTGAAATCTTCTTCTATCGTCCATACTGGTAAGTAGAAAGACATAGAAGGAGGTATAAGATGAGGTGGGTTTCTTGGCTGGTAAAGCTATCAATTACTGTCGTTATCGTCAGCATGTTAACCGTGGCCACGACCGGTTATGTCGTGAATTGGTATATTCAATCGTTGCTGGGCAGTTATAACATACCTCTTGATGTGCAATCGCCTAATCTTGGAAGTATGATGAAGGGCATGCTGGGTTTTGGAGGCAAAGGAACCAGCGGCGAAAGCCTGGAAAGCAGGAATGCGAACTCGAACGGGATGGATCATAAAAATATGAATGCAAGCGCGAATACAGGTACCGGTGGAAATAGCAATCGGGATAGCAATAGAAATAGTGCCGAGAACGGTAGTGAGAATAGCAGGGGGGGCACCGGCAACAGCAACGAATTGGAGCAGCCTGCCGAAGACGGCGTAAATGCGGAAGAGGGAATTCCGGAGGATGCGCTCCCGGTGATGGGGGGGGTGGCCTCCGGCCAATCGCAGCAATCACAGCAGTCGCAGCAGGATTCACTTGGGAGCCAGGATCAGGTGGTCATCATTTCTCCCGATGATTTGTTGGCTAAAAAGGATGAACTGCCCGACCAGCAGAAGGAAGAGATATTCAATATCCTGATGTCCAAGCTTCCGGAGGAGGAAATGCGCAAAATGACCGAAGCCATGGAGGGCGGATTGACCGAATCGGAAATGATAGAGATTCAGCAAATTTTGTCCAAGCATTTAGATAAAGAACAATATGCCAAGGTCATGGATATGCTCAAAAAATAAATGGAAGCATTTCTACCAAATTACCATGATAGCGGTTCCATTCGCAGGATTGTAAATAAAATACTTGCTGGATATTTTAGCAAAAACACGTTAAACCCGCTCCTGTAGCGGGTTTTTGCCATTTGTGAACAGAGTTGAAATTCAGGATGGTCGTATGCTAAAGTAGACGATAGTGATAAAAGGTTAAAATTTTGAAACTATTTATTGTCGAATAGAGTCAAATAAAAAGGAGATTACCATGAAAGGTTTCAGGGGAAAACTCGGGCTTGACTGGCTTGCGGAGCGGATTCAGTCTGCAGTTCGGAGTATTAAGCCAAGCAACAATCTACCGGAAAATGATCAAGAAGATATAGATAGCATAGATAAAGAGCGGAAAATAAGATCACGAAGAGTCAAAATTGGGGCAATCACAGCCGTACTTACAACAGGCATGTTATTGGCCGGTTACCAATACGCGCAGGCGCATACGGTGACCTACTATCGTGTCATGCTCCAGGACGAGGAGATCGGGACGATCGACAGTGAAGATCAGCTTCTGGCACTCTACAAACGCAAAGAGCAGGAGTACGCTGAGAAGTATCCACAGGCGGATATGGTGGTTAATACGAAGGGCATTACAACGGTCGAGGCGAAGAAGTATAAAGCTAAGATCGATACGGAGGCTACTCTGGCCAAGCTGGATGAGAGGCTGACGGGTTACTCCCGAGGGGTAGAGCTGAAGGTCGACGGAAAGACCATTGCAGTCGTGAAGGATCAAGCTACGGCAAACGCGATTCTGGAGCAAGTGAAAGGGAAATACATACCGGGCACTTCATCCAATAATGCGGCTTCCAAAATTAAATTAGTGAGCAGCAATCCGAACGCGGCTAAGAAGCAAAACGGTGTAACAGTGGAATCCGCTGAAATCGTCGAGGACGTGACGCAAAATGCCGTGAAGACGGATCCGAACAAGGTGCTGAGCGCCGAGGAGGCGGTGCAGCGCATCGTAGAGGGCAGCGAGGCAGCGATCACTTATATCGTTCGCGAGGGGGATACGATCTCATCCATCGCCAAACGGTACGGGGTGACTCAGAAGGAATTGTTCGCGAATAACCCTGGTGTTCAGGAGAAAACGATGCAAATCGGTACGGAGCTGAACGTCAGGGCGTTGAAGCCAGCTCTCACCGTGAAGACGGTTGAACTGGTATCCGAGGAAATCGTCACCGAGCCGGAAGTGATCGTTCAGAAAAACGCGGATATGCAAGCGGGCCAGTCCAAGGTCGTGGCGGAAGGGCAAAGCGGCCTGAAGATTATGGAGTATCGGCTGACCAAAGAGAACGGCGAGGTGGTCACCGAGGAATGGCTTGGCCATGAGGTCATTAAGGCATCGTCGCCGCGCATCATCATGAAAGGAACGAAGATCGTCGGCGAGGGCAGCGGCCAGTTCGCGTGGCCGGTATCCGGCGCAAGGATGACGAGCAGCTACGGCGAGCGTTGGGGCCGAACCCATAAGGGCGTCGATCTGGTCTCCTCGAATCGGAACATTCTTGCCGCGGATGAAGGAGTTATCAGCTTCGCAGGCGTTAAATCCGGCTATGGCAATGTTATTATTATTAATCATAATAACGGATATGAGACGCTGTATGGTCATCTGAGCAAGATCAGTGTCAAGGAAGGCGAGATCGTCGAGAAGGGTACGAAGATCGGAGTCATGGGCAGCACAGGCCGATCGACCGGTACACATCTTCACTTTGAAATTCATAAGAACGGTAGCATCCAAAATCCGATGAAATATTTATAAGTAATTCAAATAAAAAATGGCCTGCGCGTTTGGCGTTCCTGATGGAACATCATCGCGCAAGGCCATTTTTTTATCAATTCGCCGTAACGGTTTCGACTTCTTGCTTGTCTTTCAACTGGTGTTGACCCGATGTCACGACCTGATCTCCCGAGGCCAAACCTTCGATGACCTCCTGATACAGTTCGTTGAGGCGTCCCAGTTCCACTTGCCGCTTCTCAACTTGGCCACCGGAGAAGATGTAGACGTAAGTGTTGCTCTCTTCCCGAATAATCGCCGTAGTTGGGATGGTGAGCACTTCCTGCTCCGCTTCATCGGTCAGCCGCAGCTGCACTTTGGTTCCCGGCTTCAGCGCCAGATTGGCGTTGTCGGCTTGCAGCTCCAGCTCATAGGTTCTGTTCATTGTGTCCATGATGTCTGCGAAATAGACAATTTTCCCCTTAAGCAGCTGTCCTGGCTGATCGGTCGCATAGAACGAAAGCTCGGTTTTGCCTTTAAGGAGCTTGGCGTTTTCTTCCGTGATGTTCGCCTTGATTTTGACCGGATTGATCTGCTGAATTTTGCCAACGATCCCTTGGTTTATGGTCATGCCGGGCTCAATCGAGAAATCGGTCAGAATGCCGCTGATCGGCGCGGTTACTTTATAATTATCTAAGGTGCGATTGATTTGCTCCATATCGATTTGTGCCATTTGAATCTGATCTTTCAGCGGCTGCAGGGCATCCGGATTGTCTTGCGCGGCAAACTGGCCCTCTTTCAGATTATTCTGGGCTGTGCGGATTCCGATTTCCGCCTTTTGCTTCTGCAGCAGCACATCAGCCGGATCCAGTTCGAATAGCAGTTCCCCCTGTTTTACCTGGTCACCGCGGTTTTTCAATGCTTTGAGCACGTCGCCGCTCGCTTTGACCACGACATCCCTTTCCGCCGAAGCCGTCACTTCAGCTACCGTCTCCTGCGGAGCGCCAATGCTTCTCTTCTGAACTTCACTGATCTTGACTAACGGTTTCTGAACGTTCTGCACTTCCGTTTGGGTTTCCTTAGGGGCATTGCAGCCGGCCAGAGCCATTCCGCCCACGGCCAGCAATGCGCAGCCCACTATGATTTTGATCCATTTTTTGTTTCTCATTGACTTACCACTCCCTCACTGATGTCGTCGGATGATTTATCGACTCGGCCACCTCTACGGAACAAACGGCCCATCCGGTTCTTGAACGATTCGAGCAATTCGTAGACGACCGGAACGACGACTAACGTCAGAATCGTCGATGTAACGAGCCCGCCGATAACGACGACGGCCATGCCTTTCGAAATGATGGCTCCGCCATCGGTAAATCCAAGCGCAAGCGGCAGCATGGCGACCATCGTCACGACCGCCGTCATAATGATCGGTCTTAGGCGAAGCATACCCGCTTCGACCAAGGCGTGGCGAACAGTGTAGCCTTCTTCGCGAAGCTGCTGCGTCCGGTCGATAAGCAGAATCGCGTTGGTCACGACGATCCCGATCAGCATCATGAAGCCGATCAGCGAGGTGATGCTCAGCGCTTCGCCGCTGATCAAGAGACCTAGCAAACCGCCGATGACGGCAAGCGGCAATGAGAAAAGGATGACAAACGGCGCGCTCAAATTGCCGAAAGCAATAACCATGATCAGATAGACGATAAATACGGCTGCTCCCATGGCGACAAACAGCTGGGAGAAACTTTCTGCGATATCTTCATTAATTCCGCCGACTTCGCGCGACACGCCGTCCGGAAGCTCGGCCTGGTCCAGCGCCATCGCGACTTGACCGGCAACGCCGCCCTTGTTTTGGCTGTCGATTTTGGCTGTAATGTTCACGACCTGTTCTTGGTCATTGCGCTGAATGCTGGAGGCGGCGTTGATAATGTTCAGCTTCGCCACTTCCTTCAGATAAACGATGGAGCCGCTACCGGAGCGGAACGGGATGTCCCCTAGTTTGGACAACGTATCGATGCCTGATTTATCCAATTGAACCGTTGTCGTGTAAGTGATGTTATCCAGCTTGATATCACCGATCTCATCCTCCGCAAGCCAACTGGCAACGGTTTGATGTACCGTGGAGGCGCTTAGTCCATATTGCCATACTTTGTTCTGATCAACTTCGATCTCAAGCTCCTTCTTGGCATCGCTGAGAGAATCCTCCACTTCCTTAATTTCTGGAAATTCCTTCAGCTTCTCCTTCAACAGTGCGGAAGCTTCAACCAGCCGGTTGAGGTCGTTCCCTTTCAGAGAATATTGGAAATCGGTGCCGCCTGAATTACTTTCGAACGATCTAACGTCCAGTTCAGAGTAATGCGGCAATTCGGCCATCAAAATGTTCTTGTATTGTTCTTGAACGGTTTTGACATCGCTGCCTTCGGTGACTTCGGTGAAAATTTGTGCCCGATAAGGCGTTGCCTCAGTGGAGTCGTTAAATCCAATTAGCGATTCGGTAAAGGTAAATTGCGGCTGGCCATCGGACGCCTTCGCACTATGCAAAATCTCTTCCATATCTTTGACTTTGGCATCCATAGTTTTCAAAGAAGTTTCGTACGGCATCTTAATGACGAAGTAAAACTGCCGCGGAGGCTCTTCTTCAGGCATCAAGGTGATCGATAAAAACGGTACCGTTCCAATAATTGACGCGATGAACAGAATTCCTGCCGCCAGCAGCGTTTTGATCCGGTGGCGCAGCGACCATTCCAGGACACGGCGGTAAAAAGCCGTTGTACGTCCTGCTTTCTCTTCATGGTGCTTGATCTTGGCTCCGCGGAGCACCAGCACCTTGGCCAGCATCGGGATCACTGTCAATGCTACGAGCAGCGAGGCCAGCATGGCGGTGGACAAAGTAATTGCGAATGGCTGGAACAATTGCCCGACCATACCGCTGACAAATGCGAGCGGGGCGAAGACCCCGACCGTCGTCAGCGTGGATGACGTAATAGCTGCGCCAACTTCGCGGGTGGCCAGCTTTATGACCGATTCCCCGCGTTCCTGCGCTTTCTGCAAATGCGAATATATATTTTCGATAACGACGATACTGTCGTCCACGACCCGTCCGATCGCGATAAACATGCCGCCGAGCGTCAGAATGTTCAAGGAAATATCTAAGGAGTTCATGACGAGCAGCGTAATCAGGATCGACAGCGGAATCGAGACTAGGACGATCAAGGTCATGCGTATATTCCGCAGGAACAGCAGGATGACGAGCGCCGCCAGCAGCGCGCCGGTGAGCCCTTCATGCACCATTCCGCTAATGGAGGAACTGACTAGTTCCGAAGTGTCATAAATCGTCTTAAAGCCGATATCGGGAAGCTGCTGCTCCCAATCTGCGAACAGTGACTTGACTTCCCTCGCAAAATCTACGGCGTTGGCATCGCTCGTTTTGTACAGTTGGATGCCGATGGCTGGCTGCTGATTCAGGCGTGCTACAAAATCGGATTCCGAGATTGATTCGATCTTGCCCAGCTGATTCAAGCGAACCCGGGTGCCGCTCTGGGTTAGCAGGTCCATATTTTCCAGGTTGTATACGCTACTGGTATCGCCCTTTACGCGGGCCATCAAGGAACTGCCGTCGAGATCGACGGCTCCTGCCGGCAGCGAAGTAAGGTTTTGACGAACCTGGCCGGACACTTGTCCGGGAGTAAGGCCAAAATCGTTCAGCTTCCCGGCATCAAGCTTGATGGTAAGCTTCGTTTCCCGTGCTCCGATTTCGTCCATATGGTCGTAGCCGGGGATCGATTCCAGTTCAGGCTTGATCTCGTTAGCGTACCATTGATCCAGTTCCGTCTGGCTCATCCCGTTTCCACCATAGATGGCGAAATAATAAGCCGGAATCGAGGCATAACCGAAGGTGGCCACCTTCGGGGTGCTGGCCGAAGCGGGAAGATTGACCTCTTGCAGCAAGCTTTCAATATCTTGCTTTTTCTTTTCGGGGTCGGCCTTATCGGTCAACATGACTATGATGGTCGCAAAGTTGTCGCTTGACGTAGAGTCCAGCGAGGTAACTCCCTCCATGTTGGCTATTTTTTTCTCTATCGGTTTGGTTACTTGTTCCATGACGTCGCTGGGAGACCCGGGGTATTGGGCCGTTATGAATACCACGGGAATCGAGATGTCCGGCATGATCTCCGTCTTTAAATTCCCAGCTGCATACAGGCCACCGCCAAACAACATGATGATCATGATAAACAAGGCGCCTATATTCTTCATGGAAAAACTGGTCAGTTTGTTCATGGTAATCCTCCTATCTTAGGAAAGATTACCATATAAATGTGAACTGAGTATGAATAAGAAGCCAAATTTACAAATTAAAATTTGAGGCAAAAGAACTAAACCTTTTAGGACGGCAGAGTGACGGTGATTTCCGTTCCGGTCCCGGGCTCACTGCGCACTTCGATATGGCCGTGATGAAGGTCCACGATTCTTTTGACGATCGCCAGGCCAAGCCCGTTGCCGTTATAAACCCGATTGCGGGAGCGGTCGGCCTTGTAAAACCGTTCGAATATTTGGATTTGATCTTCCTGCTCGATGCCGATCCCCGTATCCCTGATCGTCACGGAAACCTGCTGAATGCCCCGCCGGACGAAAATCGCGATTTTCCCGCCTTCCGGCGTAAAGCGGATACTGTTCCCCAGCAGATTGATCCACACCTGGTCCAACTGGTCGCGGTCGCCGCAAATTTTGACGACAGGCAGTTCCAGATCGATGGCAATGGATTTGGCGGCCCATTGCGGTTCAAGAGCGACAACCGTTTGCCGGATCTGTTCATCGAGCCGGAACGTGACGGGATGGAAAGGATGATGCTTCGACTCGAGCGAGGCCAGCTGCAGCAGGTTGTCGCTCATTCGGGACATCCGCTCGCTTTCCGCGATAATAATGTCCAAATAACGGTCCCGGTCCAAATGGCCAAGCGTATCATTCTCCTTCAGCGCTTTGGCGAAGCCACGGATGGACGTGAGCGGGGATTGAATTTCGTGTGAGACGTTGGAGACGAAGTCCTGGCGCATCTCCTCGATTTGCCGCAACTGCCGCCGCATTTCGTTAAAGCTCTGCACCAGGACGCCCAACTCATCCTTGCGCCGCGCTTTCAGCTCACTGCTGAAATCCCCTTTGGCCATCCGCTTCGTTGCTTCCGTCATTTTGCGTAAAGGCTGAATCAAAAAGGCGGCTTCCACGACGAAAAACAGGCTGCCGCCCACCAACAGGACAGTGATCCCGGTGAGGATCATGCCACCGATCGGATAACCGACTTGGTTGTTCGAACTTGGCATAATAAACATGGCATAGGTTTGGCCTTGATGGCCGAAAGGCAGTCCCACATAGGCATGCCCTTCGGAGGTAGTTCCCTTAAGGGTCTCCCCTTGAAGCACGCGCTCGACTTGCTCCGGGCTTATCTCGATTAGGGAAGCCGAGCCGTATTTTTCTTCGGACAGGGGGCCGTCGAAAATTTGCATGCTGACCATATTTGCAAGATCCTTGATGTCGTCCATCACCAGGGCCCGGTGGTCGTATCCGACCCGTTCGAAAATCCGGATCAGGCTTTGGCCTAGCGTTATCATGTAGTCCTGGGTTTGATCCTGGATCTGACGCTGGTATAGATAGCCGATAACCATCGTGGAGGTCAGCAGGCTGACGAGAATGGCCACAAGAAACATCACAACGATACGGACGTATAGCGATTTGATCATTTTTCCACCACAAGCCGGTAACCGAGTCCGTATACAGTGGAGATATGAAAGGAGAGAGCCTCCTGATCGTTTGCGGCAAAGCGTTCGCGCAGCCTTTTGATATGGACATCGACCGTACGGTCATCCCCTGTATAGTCCGGTCCCCAGATTTGTTCGATCAACTGCTCGCGGGTAAAGATCTGCCCGGGATAGCTTCCGAGTTTAAATAAAAGCTCGAACTCCTTGGGTGGGAGCATGAACTCTTCGGAACCGCGGATCACTTTATAGCTTTGGCGGTCCAGCAAAGTGTTCCCTAGCTGAATGCTTTGGGAAGAAGCAATTTTGTAGCGCTTGAGCAGCACTTTGATGCGGGCTACCAGTTCGAGCGGCTCAAACGGTTTCACGACATAATCGTCGGCGCCCAGGTTGAAGCCCTTTATTTTTTGCCCGGTCTCACCCTTTGCGGTAACCATGAGCAGCGGCGTATCCGGGTATAGGCGGCGCAGCTCGGCGCACAGCTCCCAGCCGTCCATGACCGGCATCATGATGTCGAGTACAACCAGATCAACGATTACCTCTTCCATCATTTTCAGCGCCACGGCGCCGTTTTCGGCCTGGATGGGACGGAATCCTTCAGTCGATAAATAGAGACAAATCAGTTCGCGTATATGGGGATCGTCATCGACGAGCATAATGGTGGCCATAGGGTTAATTTTCCTCCTTAAGTGACTGGTAAAAATAAGTAAATATATGTATGATCTAAGGCGAATGGGATAGTTACCGTCAATGATAGATTAACAGTTTTAGGCGGGGGCATTCAATACTTGTCCTAGGCTTCCCAATAGCTGATGCCACTGAGGATATGGTAAGATAGAGGGAGATCAAAGCTATGATCGAAAGTTTGGGGTGAAACGCAATAATGCTGGGAAAAATTTTAGTCGTGGACGATGAGCGTCCCATTGCTGATATTTTGAAATTCAATTTAGAGAAAGAAGGGTACGAGGTTATCCTTGCTTTCGATGGAATCGAGGCCGTGGAGCTGGCATTCAATGAGCAGCCGGATCTCATTCTGCTTGATTTGATGCTGCCCGGCAAGGATGGCATGGACGTGTGCAGAGAGGTACGGGCCAGGCTGCAGACGCCGATCATTATGCTAACTGCCAAGGATGGCGAAATCGATAAGGTGCTCGGGTTGGAGCTTGGGGCCGATGATTATGTTACGAAACCATTCAGCACGCGGGAGCTTCTTGCCCGGGTGAAAGCGCAAATGCGGCGGCAGCAGAAACCGGCTCAGCTGGAAAGCGCCGAGGGCAAACAGGGAATCAGCTTGTTTGAGCTGTTTATCGATACGGATATGTATACGGTATACAAGAATGGCGAACCGCTGGATTTAACGCATCGGGAGTTTGAGCTGGTTCATTATTTGGTGAAGAATGCCGGAAAAGTGATGACCCGGGAGCATTTGCTGCAAGCGGTATGGGGTTATGACTATTTCGGAGACGTACGCACGGTGGATGTGACGATTCGCCGGCTCCGGGAAAAGATTGAGAGTGATCCGAGCAAACCCGAGTATATTTTGACCCGGCGCGGGCTCGGCTATATGATGCGCAGCTCCAAGGCGGGTGGATTCTAGGATGAATCTGCCGTCCTTCTTCCGCACGATCCAGGCTAAGCTGATCATGATTTACGTGCTTCTGATCCTGATCGCGATGCAGTTGATCGGGGTCTATTTCGTGAGCGCCATGAAAACCTCGCTGACCAGCAACTTTACGAAGGAGCTGCAGGAGCGGGCGGCCTTGCTATCGGTGCTGGCTGCACAAAACTTGGGGGTTACCGGAGAATCGGCAGACGCATCGCTAGATAATTTAAGTGTTCTCGTCAACAATTTATTTAATATTAACGGTGCAGAGATCCAGGTGCTGGATGCGAGCGGCCGGGTTCTGACAACCTCCAAGCCGTCGCATGCCGATTATGTCGGTACGAAGAATACGCAAACGGTAGTCAGCCGTGCACTGCAGGGCATACGTGACAACGAAGAGTATATGATCGATGAAGATAATGTGCGCAAAAAAGTGGTGGCCAAGCCGGTCGTAAGGGATGGAAAGACGGTGGGCGCTATTTATATTGCGGCGTCGATGACCGAGCTCTACGACACGATGGAGCGGATCAACAGCATATTCATCTCTGGCTTATTGCTGGCTCTTGCTTTGACTGCCGTACTGGGCGTCATTCTTGCTCATACGATCACGTCGCCGATCAAGGAGTTGACCCGGCGGGCAACAGCGGTGGCGGAAGGGCGGTTCCATCAGAAAATGCCGGTACTCGGCAACGATGAGATCGGCCAATTGAGCAAGGCATTTAACTATATGACGAGCCGGCTGCAGGATGCGCTGGCCCAAAATGAGGAAGAGAAGGAGAAGCTAGCTTCCATTCTTACCAATATGAGTGACGGCGTCATCGCTGCGGATGAGAAGTATCAGGTCATTCTAATGAACCGCCGAGCGAGCGAGATGCTGCGTGTTCAAGAGCAGGCAGTCAGCGGCAAGGATATTATGTCGCTGCTGCATTTGCCGCAGGAGGAACGGGAGGTGCTGGAGCGGGGGACGATGCATTCGGCTATTCTGGAGATCGATTCTCCGGAGGGGGATACGTTTCTGATCCGCGTGACGTTTACGCCGATTCATCGGCGCGAATTCGGTGTCAGCGGGACGATTGCCGTGCTGCAGGACGTGACGGAGCAGGAGAAGCTGGAAGCGTCCCGGAGAGAATTCGTTGCCAACGTCTCCCATGAATTGCGGACGCCGCTAACGACGATCAAGAGCTACACGGAGGCGCTGGAGGACGGCGCGCTGGAGGACCCGGAGCTTGGTCCGCGGTTTGCTTCCGTCATTCAGAATCAGACGGACCGGATGATCCGTCTCGTCACGGATCTGCTTCATTTATCCCGCCTCGATTCGAAGGAGGCTCTGCTGCGCAAGCAGTCGATCGGTGTTTTGGAAGTGCTGGAAGAGGTTGTTGACCGTTTCTCCTTCCAAATGCAGGAGAAGGAAGTCCAGCCGGAGATTTTTATCGAAGAAGGCGTCGATATGGCTTGGATGGATCGGGATCAAATCGATCAGGTGCTGGACAACCTGATTTCCAATGCGATGAAATATACGCCGGAAGGCGGGAGGATCGCATTTGAGGCGCGCCGAGTGGATGACGGTATGATCGCCATATCGATTCAAGATAACGGAATTGGCATTCCGAAGCGTGATTTGGAACGTATTTTTGAAAGATTCTATCGAGTGGACAAGGCCAGGGCTCGTAATATGGGAGGAACCGGCCTCGGTCTATCCATTGCCCGGGAAATTGTTAAGGCCCATGGCGGCACGATAACTTTGGAATCGGAGCTGGGGGAAGGCACCAAGGTAACTTTTACACTGCCTACACAGGAGCAAGGAGGCGAGGGTCGGTGAAGGAAACGGTAAAATCTCTCCTGCTTACTTTGCTTGTGGCCTGCAGTCTGGTGCAGAGTTATTTTCTGATTTACCGGCTGCCGGGCAGTGATCCTGTGGTCAAGACGGAGAATGATTACATCAAGACGGAGAATATGGGGGCGGAGATGCGGGCTGAGGAGCTCATATTTCCGGCGCAAATATCCGTTCACATGGGCGAGAACCGGCATACGGTGTTTTACCCGGATTCGATGTTCTACGATTTGATATATTCACGCCTGAAGGGGCGGATGTTTGAAGGGTTTCAGCGCAACGCCGTAGACAATATGAATTGGGCGGAAATCCGCAGTAAATATCCGGGCGTAGAGCTTCAGTTCGGAAGCGGAATTCCTGTATCGCTCCTGCAGAAAGTGATGCAAATATCCGCCGATCCGCTGTTTGAGGAAGAGAGTATTCACCGGATATTGATCTATAACGGGGAAAATGAGGAACGGGCGCGCGTTTTCTTTTTCAGTTCGCACGGGGATGTCGTCTATGAGGCGACAAAGGCCGATTTGACGGTGCAGGATGTTAGGCAGCAGGTCGATTTCGGCAAGGACTGGATTCCGTACACGCTGAAGGATGGTTATTATATTCCGGAGAAGCCGATTGATATGGTGGAGACCCTGCTGAAGGTAGGCGTGTTCTCGACCGAGCAAATTCAGGGCAGCCTGTTCTTTGACCCGAGCATTACGAGAATCATTCGCGAGAAGGACGGCTCGGAAATTTATACGGACAGTAGGCGGAGTCTGCAAGTGAAGCAGGATGGGAACTGGATCAACTATACCGATCCGGCGGCGCCGTCGGCAGGTGAGAACAGCCCAGCCAGCAATGCGCTATCTTCGATCGACTTCGTGAACCAGCATGGCGGCTGGAACGGAAGCTACCGCTTGGAGCGGATGGACGGCTCAGACGAGATGGGCGGGGTGGTTTTCCGCCAGTATTTCGGAAGTGGGCAGTTCGGGGCTTTTCCGATCATGGACTTCCGGTCGTTCCGATATGGAACCATTTCGCTGGCCATGCGTCAAGGCACGATTACGGGATATGAGCGTTCCTTGCTGTATGTAAAAGCGGGAGATTGGGACAAGCAGGTCGTTCAGTTGTCTGGCGGTCAAGAGCTGAGAGACAAGATTGAGAAATTGTCCGGTGTCATCAACCTGTACCCGGCGTATCTGCCTTCGCTAAGTCAGGAGGGGCTGCTGCTGAAGCCGGCTTGGATCGTCGAGCTTAGCAGCGGTGCAATACATGAGCTGAATTAGGCATAGGCGCAAGGCGGGATGCCCTGCGGCACTTTGTACGCGGCGTGCGAGAGCAAGTGCAATTCATAATTAAGGGAGGTCATGGAGTATGGATTGGGGCAGAGCTAAAAATGTGCTTATTTACGCCTTCTTGCTGCTGAATTTAGTGCTTGGCTATCAGCTCTGGAATGACCTGAGGGAGCAGGCCGACTCCAATCCAGACCTTACCTCCCTGGAAAGCAGGACGCAGAAGGTCATGGAGAGCAAGCGCATCAAGGTGCTGGCGCAAATACCTAGCGAGTCGCCGCAGCTGCGCAAAATATCCTACCGCTTTGTGGACGGGCAGCAGAGCCATAAAATTACCGATTTGCCGGTTTCCGTGGACAGCAGGCTAATCTTTACGCCAAAGGAACTAGTCAACGCGCTGAAGCCGAGCCTGCCGGATATCGGAAATTACCGTTACGACGAATGGGCAGGAAACGAGAATGTATTCGTCCTCCATCCGCTCGTGGATGGGAAGTGGCCGCTCTTCAAAATCAATTTGGAGCTGTATTACGCGAATCAGAAGAT
Organism: Paenibacillus sp. YSY-4.3; assembly: GCF_054767475.1. Lineage (NCBI taxonomy): Bacteria > Bacillati > Bacillota > Bacilli > Caryophanales > Paenibacillaceae > Paenibacillus > Paenibacillus sp. YSY-4.3. The sequence continues at coordinate 61,891 of NZ_BAABMC010000004.1, forward strand.
CGTGTCTTACCGTCAGGACATCATTGAAATCAACGAATCTGCGGATGAGAAAGAGCAGCAGGTGCTGTCCGCTTCCAAGGCACTAGGGAATCTTATTGAGAATTTCTTGCCTGAAGGCTCGGTGGTGACGAGCATTGAGCTCGGTTATTACGGCCAGGTCTTCGACTCGGACGCCGACCTGCCGGCATCGCCGGCATGGCGCTTCCTGCTGGAGAGCGGAGAAGAGTATTACGTGCAGGGTATTAGCGGGGACGTCATCAGTCCTAACACGAAGGAACCAAAGGAGTAATGGGGAGCATGGGTTTACAATTTACAATACTGTCGAGCGGATCTACCGGGAATGCCACGGTGGTGACGGACGGAGAGATGACACTGATGATCGACGCGGGGTTCAGTGCCCGCCGTATAGATGAGTTGCTGCTAGAGCGCGGATTGTCCGGAGAGAATTTGGCGGGCATTCTGGTGACGCATGAGCACTCCGACCATATCAAAGGACTTGGAGCAGTAGCGAGAAAATATAATTTGCCCATTTACGCCAATGAGAAGACATGGCAAGCGATGGAAAAGTCAATTGGAAGCATTTCCGAGGAGAACCGCTGCCTTCTGGGTACGGGAGAGGCGCGCGACTTCGGGTCGATGCGGGTGGAGTCGTTCGGCATTTCGCATGACGCGGCTGAGCCTGTCGGCTATACCTTCAGCGACGGCCGGGAGAAACTGAGCGTGTGCACGGACCTGGGCTACGCGAGTGATAAAGTGAAGCAAGCGATCGCTGATTCGGACGTACTCGTGCTTGAGGCGAATCACGATATTGAGATGCTGCGGATGGGGCGTTACCCTTGGAATATCAAGCGGCGCATTCTTGGCGATATGGGGCATCTATCGAATGAAGCCTCGGGCGAGGTGCTCAGCGAGCTGCTTAACGGCCGCATGAAGCGCACCTATCTGGCCCATCTCAGCAAGGAGCATAACATGCTGGATTTAGCCAAAATGTCGGTTCGGGGCGCTATGGAGGACCGGGGCTGCTTCTATAAGGACAGTGAGTTCCGCCTATGCGATACTTATGCGGACCGTCCTACACCGTGGGATAGGGTGGGCGAGCGCTAGAGCTAGAGCTGTCCAGCTCGGAGGTCTTCTGCGCAATCTCTTCATGGGTAATAATGCCCTTCTCAATGAGCAGCTCCATCATAGCGCTTAGTGTTAGAAGCTGATGGTAGTGATCTTCCTTAAGATCGGCCAGCTTGGCCAGGATGTTCACCTCGTCCATCGGAGAGAAATAATCCATAATCATCCTCCTTAAGTTAAAATTTCCGGTATTTCCCTCATTGGAAAAACCTTCAGGAACCCGCCGTATATGGTAAAATGAATCTATGAATCTATCGCTTTGTTATAGTTTAGTCTATTGTGAGCAGAAACATTCCTGACGCCTTGAAAAATTTAAGGATTTGCGGGAAGCCAGCAACTTCATACTGAACCATCTCGTCAAGAAGCTAGAGGTTTGTACGGACATATGGCTTTGCCTACCGGGAATAAGGTGAAGTAAGGTGAGATTCACTTTATGTTGTGATGATAAGACGAGTCGGAAGCGAGTAGCCTGGGAGCAAGTCACGGAGGGAGAGAGTTCGGATGGGATTGTTTGATGACGATTTTTATTCCACGAAGGTATCGCGGCGGCATGATCGGAGAGCGGAGAGCCAACGCGGGTGGAAAAGAAGGAAGCGCAGCCCGGGGTGGTCAACCCTGCAGGTGTCGATCGTTTCTTCCGTGCTGAGCGCCATTGTTGCGGTGCTGCTCTTCAGTTTCATGACAGGGCTACCCTCTTCCAAGGCCAGATTCGCTACGGGAGGTGCCGTTTTTGGCGGGGATCTTGATCCGTTCAGCAGGATCAGCACGGCGGCCGCGAAGGTCGGGCCGACGGTCGTTAGCATTCTGAACCATAACGAGCTGTCAGGCGGGGATCCAGAGCAGGCGGCGCTTGGATCTGGCGTTATTTTTAAGAAGGAGAAAGGCAAGGCCTTCATTATTACGAATGCGCATGTCATTCAAGGAGCCAGTGATTTGGAAATCTTGACGAGCAGCGGGGATTCCAAGAGGGCCTCGGTTGTGGGTCAGGATGTCATCAGCGACATTGCGGTATTGGAAGTCGATGACAAAGGGGTTACCTCAGTGATATCGCTTGGGGATTCCACCAACTTGCGTCCGGGCGAGACCGTGCTTGCCGTAGGCAATCCGCTGGGGCTTGGGGGTACGCTGACTTCGGGCATCGTCAGTTATACGAGCCGGGTGATCCCGGTATCGATCAACCAGGACGGCAATTATGACTGGGAGCAGGAAGTCATTCAGACGGACGCGGCGATCAACGACGGCAATAGCGGCGGAGCGCTGGTCAATCTGAACGGCGAGCTGATCGGCATCAATACGATGAAAATTGCCGATATGGGCGTGGAAGGCTTGGGATTCGCTATTCCGGTCAGTGAGGTCATGAAGACGGTTGATGATTTGATGGAACACGGGAAGGTGGCGCGTCCGTACTTGGGCGTGTATACCCTCGATTTAAATAACCCGTTCTCCGTACTTAACGACGAAGATCACCGGGAACTGATGCTGCCGGATGATGTGAGGGACGGCGTCATTGTACTTGAAGCGCACGGCCCGGCGAAATCGGGGGGATTGAAGCTGAATGACGTTATCGTCAGGCTCGACAAGCAGCCGATCCAATCGACGCTTGATCTGCGCAAGTATTTGTACGGACATAAGAAGATCGGCGATGATTTGGATGTCAGCTTTTATCGGGAAGGTCAACTGCAGCGTGTAAAGGTCAAGCTCGCGGATAAGCCTGATGATGCGGAGTTGGAGGACGATGCGTACGATATGCCCGATGGGGAGCATGACCACGGGGACCATGGCTTCGGTGAGTTTGATCTCGATCATTAGGAAGCCACTGGGATTATAACCTGAATTGAAGCAAATGAAGTCAAATATGCAAGGGAGCACATTACAGGACAGCCGAGGGGAAACGGTGAAGGGGTAATTGTGCTCCCTTTCTTGCAATAAGAGGAGGTAGACGAAGATGACAGCTCCGTTTGCAACCAGGATGAGAATGCATTTACTTCAAGAAATGGAACGGGCTCCGCTTGATTTATTGATCATTGGCGGCGGAATCACAGGCTCTGGCATTGCTCTGGATGCGGCTTCCCGCGGAATGAGAGTCGGGCTGGTCGATATGCAGGATTATGCAGCGGGCACGTCCAGCCGTTCGACGAAGCTTGTTCATGGCGGACTGCGTTATTTGAAGCAGCTCGATATCGGCGTCGTGGCCGAGGTGGGCAAGGAGCGGGCGATCGTATATGAGAACGGGCCGCATGTGACGGTGCCGGAGTGGATGCTGCTGCCGATTTATAGGGAGGGCACCTTTGGTAGATTCAGCACTTCGCTTGGGCTGAAGGTCTATGACTTCCTAGCCGGCGTGAAGCGGGAGGAACGGCGCCGGATGCTGAGCGCGGCACAGACGCTGGCAAAGGAGCCGCTGCTGCGCCACGAAGGGCTGCAGGGCAGCGCATACTATGTGGAATACCGCACGGACGATGCCCGGCTTACGCTGGAGGTGATCAAGGAGGCGGCGGCACACGGGGCGCTTGCCGTGAATTATGCCCGCCTTGAGCGGTTCGCTTATGAGGCTGGACAGATTGCAGGGGCAGAGATCGCCGATGTTCTCAGCGGTAGGCTGTATACGGTAAAGGCCCGGTGCATCGTCAATGCCGCTGGTCCCTGGGTCGATAGGCTGCGGAAGCTCGACGGATCGCAGCAGGGCAAGCGGCTGCTGCTGACGAAAGGGATCCATCTCGTGGTGGATCAGAGCCGATTTCCTTTGCGGCAGGCGGTGTATTTCGATACGTTGGACGGTCGCATGCTGTTTGCCATCCCCCGGGATGGCAAGACCTATGTGGGCACGACGGATACGGAGTACACCGGGGATATGGAGCATCCCCGCATGACGGAGCGGGATCGGCAGTATGTTCTCGATGCTGTGAATGGCATGTTCCCTGAGCTGCGGATTACGACGGAGGATATCGAGTCCAGTTGGGCCGGCATTCGTCCCCTGATTTATGAGGAAGGGAAGGGTCCTTCGGAAATTTCCCGCAGGGATGAGATCTGGCAATCCGAGTCCGGCCTGATCACCATTGCCGGCGGGAAGCTGACGGGTTACCGGAAGATGGCGGAGACCGTGGTGGATCGGGTTGCGGCTAAGCTGGAGGAAAGGGCTGGCCAAGGCAGTGGGACGGACGGGGACAGAAATGGGCGTGTTGAAGAAACGGGAGGTTTCCGTAAAGACGCTTCGGGTAGCGGGGTTGAGACAGGCGGCGTTGCTGTACCTGTTGTGGGTGACGGTGGGAGATACCCGCCGTGCAGGACGAAGGGGCTGCCGATTTCAGGCGGACATGTGGGGGGAGCGGCTTCTTTTCAGAGCTATGTAGAGAGGAAGACCTCGGAGGGAATCGCCCTCGGCTTGCCTCGCGAGTTGGCGGCAAAGTGGGCGGTTTGCTACGGGTCCAACGTGGATCGGTTGCTTGAGCTGGTACGGGAGATGGGGACTGAGTCGGCTGTGGAAGTTGAGGCCGGTGTGTTCGATGCGGGGGAACTTCCCCTGGAAGTCAGCGTGCCGCTGAGGTATGCGATGGAGCATGAGATGGCGGTCACGTTGGAGGATATTTTCGTTCGCAGGACAGGGGCGCTGCTGTTTGATATCGACTGGGCGAGGAAATGGATGGGGCCTGCCGCCGCATATATGGCTTCTTATTTAGGCTGGAGCGCGGATGAGCAAGCCCGGTATGCGGAGGAGTTGGAGAGTCGGCTGGTAGAAGCGATCGTGCCGGAGGATGCTGTGGACGTGGACTTGGACGGTTAGAAGGCGATATTTTGTGGGGAAGATGGTTCCTTTTTACCCGGGAGTGTGGTAGAACTGAAAAGGGTATACTGTGTTTACCGTGGAACCAAGAGGCGGATCGTGAGACGAGCTAGAGAAAGGATGCTTTCATTTTATGTATGTAGTTTGCAAAGATCATGTGGAATTAGCGATCGATATGTTCGTGGACGAGTTCGAGGAGGCCCCAGACATTGTCGATTTGGATCAAACGAAATTTATCGAGTGGGATCCTCCGGTGACCTGCCAGGAATGCGAGCAGCGGGCGAAGTTTTTGATTATTTGACGTGCGGCTAACCTGGAAGTGAATTGCGGCCATTTCGGATGGCTAAGCGATGTGCATAAGGATAGAGTCGATGGCACGGACTTATTGGAATGATAGATTAAATGTAGAGGGCGGCTTCTTCATCCTTGGGTGTGGAGAGCGGCCTTTTTGCGTAGATGAGCGATGATGGGTAAAATGAGTGGGGAAGCGGAATTACTTAGGGTATGTAGGTTAATTAGGGGCTAGGGCTAAACCAATGGTAACGCCTTTGTCAGGATGGTATTGGTGTTATGAGGTAATTACATAGACGAGATATGTATTGCGAAAAAGATCAATGGAGTAAAAAGTTAGCTGCCGCTGTTCCGGGGTAGGCTGGATAGGAGATGCATGAAATGTTCATTCAAATAGTGGCCGTCGGCAAATTAAAGGAGAAGTATTTGGTCCACGGGATCGCGGAGTATGCGAAGCGGCTTACCCCGTATGTGAAGTTTCAAGTCGTGGAGGTGCCCGACGAGAAAGCGCCGGAGACGATGAGTGAGGCGGAGGTGCAGGCTGTGAAGGCACGCGAGGGTGAGCGCGTGCTGGCCCAGGTGAAGAGCGATGCGCATGTCATCGCACTGGAAGTAGGCGGCGAGCTGTGGAGCTCCGAGGATCTCGCCGCAAGTCTCGACAAGCTCGGCACGTATGGGACGAGCCATGTCGTGTTTGTCATCGGCGGGAGCCATGGGCTCGCCGATGAGGTGCTACGCCGCGCGCAGCAGCGGTTGTCGTTTGGGCGCATGACGCTGCCCCATCAGCTCATGCGCCTGGTGCTGACCGAGCAGATTTATCGGGCGGTGAAGATCAATCGGGGGGAACCTTATCACAAGTAGGGCGAATCTTTACTATTGCCAAACAGGTATTTGCACGCTGGTGCGCAAATGGCGATTCAATCGTCTTTTCATAGAACCAAACTGTGCCCGCGTGCCATAATCAATTAAATTCCGCTGATGTCGCATACCGTGATGGTCCGTTTATAGCATCGTACCAGCTCCTGCCTGTACTACTGGGCGGGGGCTATTTGATGCTCGGTGTGTCCAGAAACTCACGATTTCGTTCAAGCAATGCCCCCAACCGCCACGCCATAAACGAAGGAGGGAGAGGCTGTCCATTCTTGAACCACCATTCCACTACCCCTACTGAGCCAGCAAGGGTTAGGAAGATCGTTAATGTTGGACGATGACATGTTGATTAGATTGCAACATTAGTCCAATGCTTAAATCTACTGTTAGCTGAGAGATAAGATGCTATATAGTGATCTGAAGCGGGATGGATAGCAGCCCACAGTTTTCACGGTTTAGCCCAACGTTGCCGAGATCGCGGATGTTGTGTCGCGCAAAAAGGCCCCCACAGCCTAAACACTTTTTTCAGAGTGTCCAGTCTATGGGGACCAGTTTATTTAACTTCTTTTTTATTATGCAACAGGCCCACTATTTCTGATTTCAATTGTTCAAACCACTCTAAGTTAACCAAGTGATGGGAACGGGAATTTTCGTTCATGCGGCGGTAGTAATCGATTGTGCCGGAGAGTTCTTGTGTGTTGGACAGGTACTCATCAAGGAGGGCGATTCGGGTTTTAGCCTGGTCTATTTGCGATTGGATCAGTTCCAGCAATTTGTTTTTGTCGTATTCATCGGCAAAGAGCAGTGCCCCATAAAATTGCAGGTTCACATATTCCGATTTGGTGCCGTATTCGACCATTAATTTTTCGAATTCAGCCATTCCCGATCCGGTGATTTTAAAGTTCCGAATTTCGCGCCCACTGGTTGAAGGATTCTGCTGAATTTGTTCAATCCAACCTTTTTCTTCAAGTTGCTGCAGATTGTAATAAAACGAGCCTTTCGTGAAGTTTACAATGTATTTGTAATGGCGTTTTTCCATTAAGGCCAATAGTTCATAGCCGTGAGCGCCGGGGTTTTGGATAAGTAAGCCAAGAATGAGTAAGGGGATCAAGGCTGCATCACCTTCACCATCTGCGCCTCGAATTCCGCGTACGTGATTTTACCCAAAGCCAAATCCATGCTAAGCAGGTAAATCTGTTCTGTTTTCGAATAGTCCCGCTCCACTTTCAGCGACTGCTCCTCCCCCGGGATGGGCTCCAGGACATGACACTTTTTCGAAAAAGCTTCGAAATAGCGGTAGCCGAATTTGCGCTGCGAAACCGCGTCTAAATGAATGCCATCAGGATTCGCGGTCAAATCTGCCGCCGTGACAAAATAACAATTCGGGTGTTCATTGGCGTAGCGCTGTAATTGCGCGTTAACCTGTCGATATTCTGTCGCGTGCTGTCCAAAACCGGTTTTTCCCAGGAAATCACCAAGTCCGCCAATGATCAACGGCACCTCATCAAGATTTAATTCGTTTCTTAGGGTCTCGATGATAAGGGTTAATTTCTCGTAATAAGTTTCATGTAGCGAACGATAACTGTCGCTCTCACCCTGGTGCCAAAGGATTCCGCAGATTTGACTGGACCGCAAGGCGAAGCGAGCCTCGGACAAAGCATGTTGAAAAAGGATGCCTTCCCGATGCCAGTCATTCAAGGAACTGCCACCTTCCGCACAAGGAATCAAACCAATTTCTTCATCGGGGTTGGCTTTCGACCAGGCATCGGCGAAAGACGCCGCCAGGCTTACACCGGAAATCGGACGGTCATAATTAATCGGTTCTGTCATCATCTGCCACTGTCCATTACGCAGCATTTTTATTTTTTCATGATAGATAGGGTCGACTTCATGCAAAAATCCACGGCCTGCCATATTAGACTGACCCAACATTAAAAATGATTGTATCATTTAATCTTTACTCCTTTTCATAACTATTACGGTCTAATTGGTCTAAAAACATTATATAGTCTAATTAGACTATTGTCTATTAAGAGGGCTCAATACTTCATCTAACCCCATTATGTTGTAAATGAAGAGATGTTTGGTTTGGAAAGCCCTGTTTTGGTAAAATATATTGAAGACTTTGAAGAAAACTTAGAATCCTAGAATGAAGAGTATTAGATGAATCTTCCCTTTTCGCATAGTGGAAAAATGTATTTTAAAACAAGGGAAATGCCTATGTCTTCCTCACTCTATCTATTTCATGAAACTTTTAAGAATAAGCTCTCGGAAGTAGAATATGAGAAGCTGAGTGAGGATTGCTATAGTTGTGACAGCAAGCGAGTAGAAAGGAGAATAATCCTATGGAAGTAACCGCACAGGAAGTGGCTGAATGGATGGTCAAGGAAATCAGGTCTACGGGAACGCTATACCAGACCGATGCGATTGAATATGTGAAGACCCATTTCGGCGAACAATTCGTATTCGTGAATGAGAATGGAAATACATCGCTGTCTAAAGAAGTGAAGAAGGCTTTCCGCAAACTCCACGGCGGCAGAATTGCTTGGGACCGCGACGGATTCTTTTGGGCTTGGACCTGAGGAGGCATTGGCCGTAGTAGACCGGAGCTGCTACAATGCCTACTATCGCATGTCGCTTGTTATAACGCTACGTGATCGTGCAAGACCCTGATGGCAACTTAATCAATCTTTTCGCTTAGTGGGGATGCCAACATAAGATTTACTAATTTCTCGCCGCCACAAGTTCTTGCCGAACCCTCCAATGAACTGACTTACTGTCGGACCCAGGCTCAAGAGGTAGCACGGAGAACCGTATCATAAGTGACGGCGAAAATTGGGGTGTCGGGGCAAAACTAATTTTGGGCCCCGGACCCATTTAGCCAGCGTAAAACGGGTTGCCTCGCCAATTTTCACGGTGTGCCCAAACCTCCTTCTTTATTGTCCTTAACCAACTTGTTAAAAAGACAAAGCCATTTGATTTGACGGCTACCGCAGAAGACATCGGTGAGCTTCACGGGAGACTCATCCGTGTTGGAAGAAACTTTGTCGAGTTTATCAAGATGCCAGGCCGGAGGGTTCCTACTCTGTTTCCGTTAAATCAGTTCACTGAAGTCGAATGCGAACATGAAGATGAGGAATAGGAACTGCGAACGACCCGCAAGTAGTGCGCATGAAGATATATCGTTGCGAGTCCGCGTTAAAACGCGGATTTTTTTATTTTTACGATACAGCGCGGTCTTTTGATCGCCATCTGCTGCTCTTGTTTTTATCGTTAATTGTCGAGTAAGATGTAGGTATCATTAACTTTGTATAAATTGCATAATTGAGAACAGGTGTCTGATCGGCGACGTGCTTGTCGTTCTGACTTAAAAGGGAAGTTCGGTGCAATACCGACGCGGTCCCGCCACTGTAACGGAGGAGCAGGCAGCTCAACCGGCCACTGATCTACATGGATTGGGAAGGCCGCTGCCGAGTGACGATTCCGGAGCCAGGAGACCTGCCTGTTCTGACAGCACTGCTGTACCTACGGGAGATAGGAAGGTGTTAGATGAACCGTCATAATATACGATTATGCAGGCGTCTTTCCCTATGTTTTTCACAGGGAAGACGCCTTTTATTGTTGCTAGCAGACACAACACGTTAAGACGTGTACCACTATGCCGTTATGGGTGAGCAAATTGCTTCATTAGGCTAGTCAGCGGGAAAAGTCTCGTGGCGTGCAGAAGATGATTAGTGAAGGGGGTATTCCAATGACCTTACAACAATTGAAATATATTCTGACTATCGTGAATTGCGGCTCGATAAGCGAAGCGGCAAAGAGGCTGTTTATTTCGCAGCCGAGCTTATCCAATGCGGTGAAAGAAATCGAGATGGAAGCAGGTATTGAGATTTTCCTTCGATCGTCCAAGGGAATCGTGCTATCCAGCGACGGAGCGGAGTTCCTATCTTACGCTAGGCAAGTCGTAGAGCAAGCTGAGCTTCTCGAGCAGCGGTACATGAATCGTAAGCCTTCGAAGAAGCTGTTCTCGATCTCAACACAGCATTATGCCTTCTCAGTGCAGGCTTTCGTCGGACTGCTGAAGGAGCTTAAAGTGGATGAGTACGAGTGCACGCTACGCGAAACGCGTACCCACGAGATTATCGAAGACGTACGGAATATGAGAAGTGAGCTCGGAATCATTTATATCAGCGAATTCAACCGAAAGGTGATTCAAAAGATATTAAAGGACAACGATCTGCGATTTCATCCGCTGTTCCAAGCGGAAGCGCACGTATTTATCAGTGAGGAGCATCCACTTGCCTCTAAGTCGCTGCTGGACATCGAGGATTTGGATGACTTCCCGTGTTTGGCCTTTGAGCAAGGTGAATATAATTCCTTTTACTTCGCGGAGGAAATACTCAGCACGCGAACGTACAAGAAGAAAATACTGGTCAGTGACCGTGCCACGTTATTCAACCTGTTGATCGGGCTTAATGGCTATACGATTAGCTCAGGCGTACTGAATAAGGATCTGAACGGGGAACAAATCAAATCTGTACGACTTCGTACGGACGAGAACATAAAGGTAGGTTACATCGTGAATCAAAAGGCGAGCTTGAGCCAGCTGGCTGCCGCCTATTTGATGAAGCTCAAAACCGTCATTACGGAATTCGGCTACCCGATCATAGACCAAGAGGATGAGCTCGACTGAGCCCATCCTCTTGTACGTTATTATAGCGTTGCTCTTACTTCTTTGGCTGCTTGGACAAGGTTTTCCAAGCTGGCCCACGTTTCCGTAACACCGCGAGTTTTAAGTCCGCAGTCCGGGTTAACCCATAGCTTGGAGACTTCGATCTTGTCGAGCATGTGGCCCAGCGTTTCTTTAAGCTCGTCGACGCTAGGAATTCGAGGCGAATGAATGTCGTATACGCCGGGGCCGACTTCAGTACGGAAGCCGCATTCGTTAATTGCATCGATGATGGCTAGATCCGAACGCGACGCTTCGAACGTAATGACATCGGCGTCCATCGCATCGATATCGCGAATGATGTCGCTGAACTGGCTGTAGCACATATGGGTATGAATTTGCGTTTCGGCTTTAACTCCGCTGTGTACAAGTCTGAAGGCAGGAATCGCCCAGCTCAAGTACTCGCTCTGCCAGTCCGAATGACGCAATGGAAGCTTCTCTCTTAATGCAGCTTCGTCGATCTGGATAATCTCAATGCCGTTGGCTTCGAGATCGAGTACTTCGTCACGAATGGCAAGACCGATCTGAAGAGCGCTTTCCTTCAGGCTGATATCTTCGCGAGGGAACGACCAGTTCAGGATCGTTACCGGACCCGTCAGCATGCCTTTGACCAGTTTGTTAGTACGGCTCTTCGCGAATGCCGAATATTCTACCGTAATCGGCTTGTTGCGGCTAATGTCGCCCCATACGATTGGCGGTTTTACGCAGCGCGTTCCGTAAGACTGCACCCAGGCGTTCTCTGTGAAAATAAAGCCATCCAGGCATTCGCCAAAGTATTCGACCATATCATTGCGTTCGTATTCGCCATGGACAATGACGTCAATTCCGATTTCCTCCTGCTGTGCGATGCACTCCGCGATCCGCTCAAAGTTGAATTGCTTGTACTGTTCCTCGGTGATGTTGCCTTTCTTAAAGGCTGAACGGTTAGCGCGGACTTCAGCCGTTTGCGGAAACGAGCCGATCGTCGTCGTAGGCAGCAGCGGCAGATTGAACTTCGCTTTCTGAATGGCTTCACGCTCAGCGAACGCAGGCAATCTCGTGAAGTCGGCGTCCGTCAACTCCGCCACTCTCTTCTGTACCGAGTTGTCGTTCGTGAGGCGCGAAGCACTGAATAGCTTCTCATTCTCCGTGTAAAAAGCAGAGGCTTCAGGGCTCGCTTGCTCCAGAATCGACTTAAGTTCTGCAAGCTCGCGCAGCTTTTCTTCCGCGAACGCGAAATATTGCTTATTCGCCGCCGTCAGCTTCGTTTCGTTCTTAATCGTGTATGGGACATGAAGCAGCGAGCATGAAGTGCCGAGCACGACTTGGTCTGCATGCTTGCCGATCTCGCAAACGAGGGCAATCGTCTGCTTGTATTGGTTTTTCCAGATGTTCTTGCCATTAATTACACCGGCGAACAGCACCTTATCGCTTGCGAAGCCATGCTTGCGCACGAGGTCCAAAGACTGCTTGCCCTCGACGAAGTCGATGCCGATTCCGTCGAACGGCAGCGCTTGAAGCACCTGATAGCAGTCGCGAACGTCTCCAAAATACGTTTGCGCGACAACTTTTATGCTTCCTTTGGCGGACAGGATACCGTTATAAAGCTCCGTGAACAGCGCGATATCTTCCGCAGTCAAATCCGTTACCAATGCAGGCTCATCCAGTTGAAGCCATGCTGCGCCCAGCGTGTTCAATTGGTTCAGGAGAGCCGTATAAGCTTCGACAACCGCAGGCACGAAATCCTTTGCTTTCTTCGAGCCGGTGAATCTCGCGAGCTTGAGCAGGGTGAATGCTCCGATCAGCACAGGCTTGGTTGCGATGCCGAGCTGTTTTGCTTCCGTAAATTCGTCGAACAGCTTCGATCCGGCTAAACGGATGCTTGTTGTATCGTCGATTTCTGGCACCATATAGTGGTAGTTCGTGTTGAACCATTTTTTCATCGCCAGCGCTTTAACGTCGCCTTTGTCGCCTTGATATCCTCTCGCCATTGCGAAATACGTCTCCAGCGGGCTTAGGCCGAGCGCTTGGTATCTTTGCGGAATGATCCCAAGCAAGCAAGCTGTGTCGAGCAGTCCGTCGTAGAAGGAAAAATCGTTGGACGGAATGAAATCGATGCCGTTCTCCTGTTGAAGCTTCCAGTTTGCCGATCTAAGCTGAGCTGCCGTTTGTTGCAGTTCTTCGACGGGAAGTACGCCTTTGAAGTATTTTTCGGATGCGAATTTAAGCTCTCTAAGCGCGCCAACTCGCGGATAACCGATGATGGATGTTTTCAATTATAACAGCTCCTTATGTGGTATGTTGGTTTCATTATAGAGCGTGGAAGCTGCTATTGGTAAATACTTAAAAACTATATAGAGGCATAGCTTTTTGCTATAGTCTGCCATTGATTTTGCCGTTACTATGTTACGCTGTAACCCCCGTACCACAACTTATGACGCAATTAGTAGGGATTGAAAGTTAAAAGACTATACAACCAATCACCCCATAGAGCTGGCGGATCTCATCAAACTCTCCATCATTTCGTCGGAATGGTGCACCGCGAACATCAACGGAGTGCATTGATCGGATGCTTGAGCCCTGAGCGAGATTCGGTTTGTAGCAGATTATTTTAATGATTGGATTTAGAATTAAGTATTACACTAATAAATTAACTTTAGCCGTACGGAGGGTTACCCGTACGGCTAAAGTCTGATATAGGAAGGCCGAGTGCTTTATCAGAAGGCGCCGAAGCGGTTGCCTGCGGCCACGCCTTTGGGAGAGATACGTTCAATCTCTGCCAAATCTTCGGCTGTCAGCTTCACTTGCAGCGCGCCGAGGTTCTCTTGCACACGATCCAATCGTTTCGTTCCCGGAATCGGCACGATCTGTTCGCCTTGTGCCAGGAGCCAGGCCAGACTCAATTGGGCGGGAGTACAGCCTTTATTGGAGGCCATTCTCTCGATTAGAGAGACGACCTCAACATTCTTGGCGAAGTTCTCGCCTTGAAACCGTGGGTAATAGCGCCTATAGTCGTCTTCCGGTAAATCCTTGAATTTCTTGATCTGGCCGGTTAGGAAGCCGCGGCCAAGCGGGCTGTAAGGGACTAGGCCGATACGCAGCTCCTTAAGAAGTGGGAGGATTTCATCCTCCAGTTCCCTGCTCCAAAGGGAATATTCGGTTTCGACTGCGGTAATCGGATGTACCGCATGAGCACGTCGGATGATATCGGTTGGCGCCTCAGACAAGCCAATATATCGGATCTTCCCTTGCTTAACGAGGTCAGCCATCGTGCCGACCGTTTCTTCAATGGGAGTATTCGGATCAGGGCGATGCTGGTAATAGAGATCAATGTAATCTAGTCCCAGGCTGTAGAGGCTGGCATCAACGGATTTCTTAATGTAGGCGGGGTCTCCTTTCGGTCCTTGCCCGTGCGTGATGCCGAATTTGGTTGCAATAACGGCCTTATCGCGCCGGCCTTTAAGGGCACGTCCGACAAACTTCTCATTTTCACCGAACCGCCCTAGCAGATATTCCGTCCCATAAAGGTCGGCCGTATCGAACATCGTCACGCCCATATCCAGTGCTCCCTGAATAGTATGCACGGATTCATCGTTATCAGGCATCATCATCGTTCCGAGGCCGAGGGCTGACACTTCAAGTCCTTCGTTCCCTAATTTTCTTTGCTGCAACATAGGCTCCCTCATTTCTGGTTTAGGATGTTTCGAATATAAACCTACTCTAATCGATCCTTATTGAGGCAGCCACACAACGTTCTTACTAGTAAAAATACTAACAGTCTGCAGCTGGATCATCCGTAATTGGTGTGTAAATGCAAATGTGGATATCCGGGCTATCAGTTAGATTAACCAATGATTGGATGTCATAAGATTGATAGACACCGGGGGGCTGTAGAAATATCCGGTTTACTTTTTTTAGTTGAACATCGTACTGTTTCCAGATTCGTTCGAATTCGGCGTTGTTCTTAATAAGATGTTCTATATTCACAATACGACTGCGCATTTCCGTATCTTCGAATAACAAACGAATAAAATAGCGTTCTTGGACAGGAATAGAGGCAAAGTCGAAGAACATCTCCTGGGCTGCCTTGTTCCAAGCGAGCACTTCGGTCCTCTCATTCGTGATATGAGAAGGGAACGCCAGCTGATCGATAATCTGCTGTATCTGTGGATCCACGACAGCTCGTGTCGCAAGAGGCGTCTCGGATGCATGAGGGTTCCATAACTGATATAAATGACTTTTCTCTGCGGGAGATAATCGGAGAGCTTGGGCGATGCAGTCGATCACATCTCTGGAAGGGGTCAGATCCCGTCCTTGTTCAAGCCATGTATAGTAGGTGACGCTTACACCTGCTAGTACGGCGACTTCTTCGCGACGTAATCCAGGCGTCTTCCGCTGCCCGCTCGTGAACTCCAAGCCCGCATCCTCCGGAGAAAGCCGCTCTCTGCGTGATTTGAGAAACATCCCCATCGCTTTTGCCTTGCTGTTCGTAACAGTCATGGATCGAACACCACCTTAAAGTTTGGTATTGCGCCATTCATTGGATAACAAAAGAATAGCTTTGAAAAACAATAACAATTGTACTATAATAGCTAACAATTCACTGTGTTATCAGCTTTCGCTCTATAGATGATACGGTGAACCATACCATAAGTGACGGCTAAAAATAGGGGGTGCCCTGGCACTTCCTTTTTGCTGATATTGTTCACTCATTAAAATAAATCTTCGCGTTTTTTCAATAAGCGAACGAATGAAATGCTTATTTTCGGAGCGAGGCATTTATCGTTGAGTGTATACAAACCATGTAATGCTTGCTGCTAATAATGCCGACGAAATCAAAGCTGTAAGAACACTATATGTTTGCCAAATAAGTATCGTTGACCAATCTAATGCACAGCACATTATACACTGGACAATCGTAGCAACCAGCAAAACAGCGGTTACGATTATTCGCTTTTTTGTCATTGGCTGCCGCTCATTCGTTTTCCTTCTGCGTAATCCTAAGAAAAAGAACAGAACAGCCAATAGGCAAAGAATAATTGTGGTAGACGACAAAATGATATCCAAAAGCTGTGTGCCGCTTATTCCATATGACTGCGTCAGATTGCCGTCTAGTATATCTTTAACTTTTAGTACCATGCTTCTATTGATATTTGCTCCGTTGGTCAGCAAGCAGATGGCTGTTCGTTCATTTGGCAGTATGACCATTTCGGTTCCGAAATTGGGATTGCCCCCTGGGTGCTCTATAATCGTTTGGTTGGCGTTTACCGACCAGCCCGCCGCATAATACATTTCGTTGACAGCCGGAACAGACATATCACCTTGATGTGATTTTTCGATAACCGTATGGAATATTTCGGGTATGTCCTGCACAATACCCATCTGTATGCCCATCCAACGCGCCATATCTTTTGTACAAGAAATGATGTAGGCTGCTGGTTTATTCCCGGAATAATCCGGCGCGTTATATGGAGTTGTCATAAAAAAGGAAGAACGGTAGCCCTGTGCCAACTGTCCGGTGGCTTGAGCATCTTCTTTATAAACATACGTCTGGTGAAGACCCAACGGCTGAAATACCTGTTCCCTCATAAAGTCTTCATAGCTTTGTCCCGACACCATCTCAATAACCAGACCTAATACGTCATAATTAACAGTTCCGTAATTATACTGCTTACCAGGATAGAACGACAATTCAGAATCTACGAGCATTTCTACGGTTTTTTGCAACATATCCGGCGTATTGCCTTGTGGAATGTTTTGACTGTGACTGCCATTTGTTAAGCCGCTAGTATGGTGTAAAAAGTTATTGAGTGTAATACTTTGCATATCAACGTGTTTCCCTTGATACTTTAACGTAAACCAAGGCAAATATTTCTGGATAGGGTCTGACATTGACAGCAGTCCTTGTTCTTCCATCAGCAGAATACCCATGCCGGTAAAAGCTTTACTTACCGAAGCCAGTTCATATAGAGTATTTTCACTTGCCGGCAGTCCCTTTTCACGATCTGCGTACCCGGAAGAAAAGAAAAGCACTTCATTGTTCGCAAGTATTGAGATTGACATTCCCGGGACACCTGATATACGGCTTGCATCATCCAACAAGGTTTGTATTGAATCAGATTGGGAATCTGATAATGCATAACTTGGAGTTGTGAATCGGGTGAACAGTATAAGTAGTGCAATCACAAAGACAATATTTTTTTTCATAGTCTCTCCATTCCGAAAAAACTCCCGTACGGAAAATATAAATAATAAGATATATATTATGAAGCTTATTATTGCAAAATCTTATTGTATGTGAAGAATCATACGATATAAAAAATGGGATTACTATCATAATCTTCTACTTACTACGAACTATTTTGCTAGGAATTAAGTTCGCTTTATAGATGATATGGTGAGCCGTATCATCTATAGGGCGAAATTGTATTTATTAGGCGAGTAGGAATTCTCTATTCTGAATGGGTCCCTCCGAAACTACCCTCATCAAGATCGCCAAAATTCTTATATAATGTAATAAGTGCAAGGTGGATCTGAGGAAGAATTTATAACTATGTTCCGAATTTTCTTCTACCTTACGGGAAATCGATTCAAGTCATCGAACCGCAGAGCTTGAAGGCAAAGCTTGTTGCTATTGCGTCGGAGTTAACGGAATATTATCAACTATAATAGCTTCACTGACTGCAGATGTCGGGGAAGCTGTTTTATTATGATGATAATCACTTATTACCGATGGTTGGTATCACTTGATGAATTGTAAAACGAGGGGAAATTACAAATGAAAAATACAGTATATCTCTATGTATTTGACACAATGGCGATTGGGAAATTGGTTACTTAACTGCTGAACTGAACTCGGGAAGATATTTTAAAAAAGGGCTGGCTCCATTAAAAATAGTTACTGTAGGAAATGATATGACTCCCGTAACTACAATGGGTGGATTGAAAATACTTCCTGACATTAAACTGGAAGAGTGCAGCTTCGAAAACACTGATACATTGATTTTACCAGGTGGAGATACATGGTCAGAAACAATTCACCTACCTATCATTAGAGTTGTTGAAAAGTGTTTAGAAGAAGGTGTATTGGTTGCGGCGATTTGTGGTGCCACGATACGACTTGCCCAGACAGGATTGCTAAATTTACGCCCGCATACAAGTAATGATCTGGAATATCTCAAAATGATCTGTCCCACGTATACAGGTGAAAAGTATTATAGAACGGAGCCTGCAGTAACGGATGGAAATTTGATCACCGCATCTGGTATAGCTCCATTAGAATTTTCTGTACATATTTTGAGAGCATTGGATGTATTCCCCTCTGAAGCTTTAGATGCATGGTATAGTCTTTATAAAACCCATGAATCAAAGTATTTCTATGAACTAATGAATTCAACCCAATAATAGATGCTGGCAGTGAATGCGCTTCTGAGGGTACTTTCGCTTAGCAGAAAGAGAGATGCTCCTAGATCACGATCGTGAAGGGCGAGATGTGCTTGTGTCTGGACAAAGAAAAAGCCCCGTCCACCTTGTCGGTGGAGGGGGCAGCGTCGACTAGACACTGTAGTAGCGTCTCCTCGAATTCCAGTTCAATGTCCTAAGCTTTTGACCTTGCTATACGCGAAAGTAGTACTATTTTGAGGTATCCGAGTTAAGCAAACGGTCGGTCGGATTGCCTTGCGCTTCGTTCGATACAGCTTCCCATGCCTCCCAAGCGGCTAATCGATCGGCATAGGCTCCGCGGACCAAAGGCAAGACCCCAGCGCCGACCGCAAACCGCAGAGGCGGGTCCTGGGCGTCTACAATTTGAAGAATCGCTTCGGCTGTTGCCTGCGGATCGCCTCGGTGTTCAGTTGATAAGCGACCGAACACTGCCTTCCGAAGTTCATCATAGACTTCCAGTTGCTGTGATGTCCTCATGGACAAGGGACTTCCAAAATCAGTTGCAAAGGCGCCGGGCTCGAGCAACGTGACCTTAATGCCGAAGCCTTTAACCTCTTGCGCGAGGCTATCGTGCAGTGCTTCGACCGCCCATTTGGAAGCGCAATAGAAGCCGATGAGCGGTGCCGCAACAATCCCCATGGCACTGGAGACTCCGAGAATATGCCCGCTGCCCTGTACTCGAAGCAGAGGCAGGGCAGCTTGGATGACCCGAAGAGTACCAAAGTAATTGGCATCAAATAGTTCGCGGACGTCGGACTCTTCAGCCTCCTCAGTCGTGCCAACCAACGTGTATCCGGCATTGTTTAAGACGACGTCCAGCCTGCCGAAATGCGCATGTGCCTGCTGAACGGCATGCTTGACCTGACGGGCATCCGTCACATCGAGCGCTAGGGGAAGAACGGCGTCTCCAAAACGATCCTTAAGTTCGGCGATGCTTTCCGGTGTGCGGGCTGTCGCGGCAACCTTATCCCCACGAGAGAGAGCGGCCTCGGCCCAAATGCGCCCTAACCCGCGAGAGGCTCCTGTAATGAACCAGACTTTGTTTTCCATAGTATTCCCCTCCAATATGTTCCTGTATGTGGTATTTTTTGTACTCTTTCGTTCTTGTCTTATGTTAAGGCTTAACAGCTTGATACGGAACTTCAAATAGGTTAGCATGGTGTTAACTATTGGTTTATGCATAAGGAGGGGCTTTCTGAATGAATGAACATCTGAAGACGTTTGTTCAAGTGGCGAAGTCAGGAAGTTTTTCTAAGGCAGCCGAACAGCTATTTATTTCTTCCACCGCGGTGATGAAGCAAATGAATTTGTTGGAAAAGCAAACCGGAACCCCTCTTTTTAACCGTACCAACCACGGTGTCAGGCTCACGGAGGCAGGAGCAGCTTTTATCAAGGATGCGGAATTTATTCTGCAATATTATCAAGAAGCTCTGATCCGTGTGCGTCAGGCCGCTCAAGCAAATCGGCATATTGTTCGGATTGGCACTTCTATGCTTAACTCATGTAAGGTTTTGATTGATCTGTGGAATGAAGTTAGCGACTTATCTCCGCAATTCGGAATAAGCATCGTTCATTTCGAAGATGATGCACATATACTCCCAACCACTTACCGTACGATCGGCCAATCGTTCGATATCATGGTAGGACCTTTTCTTGCAGACAGCTGGAAGGATTACTACCGTGTGCTTGAATTGGGGAGTTACCGTTTTTGCTTTGCCGTATCTCGGCACCATAGGTTAGCTTCTAAGAAAACACTCTCTGTCACAGATTTATATGGGGAAAGATTGGCTTTGGTGAATGGCGGGAACTGCTCAGTTATTCATGACATACGTGATTTCCTAATAAAGAATCATCCTCAAATACGAATTAAAGACATTCCGCGGCTCTACGATCTTGATGGGTTTAATCGCTGCGAGGAAAGCAACATCGTTATGCTGACATTGGAGGCGTGGGCAGATATTCATCCATCCTTGGTGACGATCCCGAGTGATTTGGATTTTGCAATTCCATATGGCTTGCTATATTCATTACATCCATCGGAGGTAGTCAATCAATTCATAGAAATCATAAAAGAAATGAATGTTAGCAAATAGGGGGACGCATTCAACTGACGGGAACGATAGTTGAACAAAGCGAGATCAAAGAAAGGGCCATCCGCAAAGGATGGCCTTAAAACTTGCAGTTACAGACAGCGGCAACGCGGTTAGCCGTACATAAATAACGCAAATTTTTTAATCTCTGCGGGGGAACTTTATCTACGTTATACTATTTATCTAAAAGGCTGAATGGGGACGAAACGCCAAGATCTCTTGTGCCGTCGCCAACCCGTTCATACACAATTACTGTCTCCGTTACCTGGAGTGATCAGTCCCCCAGACATCAGTGTAAACCCGTACATAATCTCATCCCATGCAAGATCGGAGCCTCTCCAATCTTTTCCTCTAGGAATCCGAACGGAGCTGATGTGCCGAAGTCCCCAATCCTCGTGCGTGACCACTTGATCATAATCAGTTTCGTTCACGATTAACAGCTGAAATTTACCGGGTACGATTGTTCTTAAGTCCGAGTGCAATTGCTGCGCCTCGTTCTTGGATGTGCTGGTTCTAACGAAACAAATCGGCCCCTTCTTAGCCGCCGTCACAAGAGCTTTTATACGACGGTCCACTTTTTGTTTGAAATCGGGATAAGTATACGTCCAGTGATATGGTAAAGGGAAATCATGGTAAGAATAGACATTATGTCTATTATCTCTTATGACGTATTGATCTGCATTGATACCCAGAACCTGAAGACGATCGAAATCCATAAACCGTTCAAACCGATTCCGGATTAGACGGGATACATCCGCAGCGTCACGCGAGATAAACCAATCCAGCGGACCGGCGAATTTCCTTAGCCGAAGTCTTCTTAACTGATAGGCGGTTTGACAAGTCGAACCCAAGCTAATATAAGCGCCGTAGGCCGCTACACCGTTAGACCATTTCATCCAATTCGCTCCTTGTCGTCTTCATATTAGAGGCGATATATTAATCGGTATATGACGGTTCGTTTAGGCGCGTCACGGCAATACCCCCGGTCCCGGGTTAAGACGCCGATATTGTGTTTTGAAGGGGCGTTTTATTTTTGCATGGCTATGTTTAGGATATAACTCATACTAAAAGTTAAAGAATATACGATCTAGAGGAGACTGCAGAATGAATGTTAAGGTTAAAGAAAAATGGATCATTCTGGCCGTATCGCTAGGGGTGATATTAAATCCATTAAATACAACAATGATTACAGTAGCACTACCAGCCATTCAACAAGATTTTCACTTGAGTGCGTCAGGAATATCGTGGTTAATTGCTTCCTATTTTATTATCAGTGCAGTCTTTACGCCATTGATTGGGAAATTAAGTGATACATATGGAAGGAAATCGTTCCTGCTATGTTAATTTACCGATTTTAGTCCTTGCAATGGGTTTAACATTGAAGTTTATTCCGAAAGATAAGAAAACAACTGCTCAGTCCTATAAAATGGATGTCGTTGGCATTACTTTGTTTAGTTCATTCATTACTTGCTGGATGGTCTTTTTGCTTGGATTGGAGAAAGGTGTTCAAATCGGAACATTAATGATGGCTATCTTGCTAACGATTGGTTTCTACATGTATGAGAAAAGAAGAGATGAACCATTCATCAATGTAAACTTCTTTCGTAAAAACTTGAATGTTGCGCTTATTTTTGGCCAGTACATTCTATCAACCGTTATTTTCTTTTCCTTGTTATTAAGCTTCCCCACATTATTACAAGGAACATTGGGGGGAAGTTCTCAAAAGGCGGGAATCGTCATGCTGTCGCTCTCCATTTTTTCCATGATCATGACACCGATCGCGATTCGATGGGCTGAGCAGAAAGGATTTCGGGCTCCGC
Source organism: Paenibacillus sp. YSY-4.3 (assembly GCF_054767475.1). Taxonomy (NCBI): domain Bacteria; kingdom Bacillati; phylum Bacillota; class Bacilli; order Caryophanales; family Paenibacillaceae; genus Paenibacillus; species Paenibacillus sp. YSY-4.3. The sequence continues at coordinate 84,016 of NZ_BAABMC010000004.1, forward strand.
TATTGACCAGTGCGTTACTTGGATTAGCCGGAGTCATCCTCATTTTCACAGTTCAGGGTGATTCTTCATTCGTGTGGATTGGCATCGTGCTTGCGACTACAGGGATTAGTAATGGGATACAGATTATAAGCCTGCAAAATTTGATGTATACCTTTATTAAGACGTCGGAAAGCGGGATTGCAGCAGGGTTGATGATAACATCAAGATTCATTGGAAATATCCTTGCTTCAAGTATTTATGGTGTGGCTTTTGCTACAGGAGTGAACATAGGAAATATGCACACAATGGCATTGGTATTAGTGGTTGTTGCTGTTGTAATAGTTCCTGGGATGCTCTATGTTACGAAGGTTGAGACAGCTTCACGGTTGAGGGGTTAGTTGAAAAACATTTGAAGGTTAATCTAAGGGAATCTGGATTTTGGGAAAGTTCAATTGGCTTGGTCCTGTCGGACATGGATAAGTTTTGCAAGAGTAATGCCGCCTGTAGGCGGCATTCACGTTTAGTAGATTTCCTTAGCTAAATCGTTGAAAATCCCATTCGCGAAGGTACCTAGCGGTTCTCCTTGCGTATATAGTCCTGTGTCCCTCCTAAGTTTGTATTTACCGCTGGAGGAGCAATCATGACTGTTTCCGTGCAGCACGGATCAGCATCGGAATGGCAATCACAAGTCCTAGGATCACCGTAACAATAGAGCCCTCCAGGCCAAAATCTCCCCCCGTAAGCCATGCTGCGCCGTTTGCCTTCACTGTAAACAACCCGGCCGCAGGGAGTCCGGATACAGGAATGCCAAGCGCAGCTTCGAGTGCATTCCAAGCAAAATGCAGCCCCATGGCGAACCACAAATTACGCCGCCACAAGAATGCAGCTCCGAGCAGAACCCCTGCTTCTAGTGTGATGGCAAGTGCGCTCCATAGTGTTGCTCCTGGATTGCCAAGATGGAAGGCCCCAAAGGTAAGCGAGGTTATCGCGAGTGCAATCCAGCTGCCGCCTAATTTCTGTATAGCTTGAAGCATCAATCCACGAAACACCAGTTCCTCAACGATGGCTGCGCTCAGCGCTGTTCCAATGGACGTTATGAGAATAGAACCCGGATCTGCAGCCGCCGCCCATTGAAAGGAGTAGCCACCGAGCATAACAATAATAAGCGTGGACACCGCGATAAAAATCGCTCCCGTGATTACACCCCGGACAGCTTCCATCCATGCGTGCTGCCGGGATAGCTCTGGAATGGGTCGCAGAGCCACGTATTTCATAATAAGCCTATACACCAGGATGGCTACTAAGCCCATCAGGAGTGTTAAGAGCAGGGATCCTGCGCCTTCTATTCGCTGGGTCAGCACAAGGGATAACCCCTGTACAAGAATAATAGCGACCGCACCCACAAGCATCCAGGTTATTGGAAAGCGAAGCAGCCTCTCTATGTTGTTGGACCTTATTTTCTTCATGTCTTTCATCAGCTCCTATAACGTTTGGTAGTTATGAGTTTATGCTGAAAAAGTCATAAAGACACAGTGCGCTTTGGTCATGACATGGTTGTGATCCAATATGCCCGAATCTCGGGCTATGCGGGCATGAATGCTCGCGAAAACCGCGAAGTACTAGGATTTCGCGGTTCTAAAAGTCCGGTCATGCCCAAGTCGTAATCGTATCTACTGGTAATCGGTAGGAAGGATAGCCTTCTTTGCTTGCTTTACCGATCGAAAGCAGCATGACAGGCTGGAATCGCTCCTTGTCCAAGTGAAAGACCTCCGCGATTCGATCCTTGTCATAACCCGCCATTGGGTTGGTGTCATAGCCGTGGGCGCGAGCTACAAGCATTAGTTGCATGGACACAAGACCCGAGTCCAACATGTTTATATCGCGCAAGGCGGATGAAGTCAGGCTTGCATAATACGGCCTTGCCTGTTGCAATTGCATATCCTTGATGTCCTGGGGCATGTAGCCAAGTTCTACTGCTTTATTAAAAATTTCGTCCATATATTCAATATTGTTGGAGTCATAAAACACCGCAATAACAGCCGAGGATGTCAAAACCTGCGTCTGGTTGAAGGAGGCCAGTGATGCGAGTTTTTCTTTGCCTTCAAGGCTGTCGATCACAAGGAAACGCCAGGGTTGCATGTTAATGGCAGATGGGGCGCGGGAAGCTTTCGCTAAGATCTCGGTCATTTCTTCCCGACTGATTTTCACTTCGGGATCGTAAACTTTAACAGAGCGACGTTCCAGTGCAATTTTGTTGAAATCGTTTGTTTTCTGGTAGTTGCCTGTAAGGATGCTCATACATGTTTCTCTCCTTTTTCGGTTGAGTTTGGAAATGATGTTGACCAGTACTACTGAGATGGTAAACTATAAAGTACACTTTATAGCAAGCGCTAAAACTGGGGGATGGTCATGAGGATAAGTGAAGTAGCGAAAAGTATGGATCTCCCGATTTCAACGATCCGTTATTATGAGCAAATAGGCATTATCACGGATGAATATGTATCGAGAGATCAAAATAACTATCGGATTTATGCGACAGACATCATTCATCATCTGAATGTTGTAAAGCATTGTTTGGCAGTTGGCTTTTCCATTCAGGATATTAAATCAATGATCTCGAAAAACGGAATGTCGAAGGAAGAGCATGTAAGCCTGATACAAATGAAAATTGCGGAAATTGAAGCTGCTCAAAAAAAATTAGATGAATCCAAGCAAAACCTGTATGACATTCTTAAGTTGGACATTACTTGCGAAAAGGGTTTCGGAAAATATTAACTCAACTTTCGCAACATGAAATAGGCAGATATGCCTTCATATACCGGCACTTCGGAAAATTGCTGCAACCATAAAAATGACCTTTCGCACTATTGTTGAACGAATGAATCCACCATCCACTTGGAAAATGTCTCTTTCTCTTCAAATTGTGGATAATGAGCAGATTGCTCGTATGTTATAAATTCCTTTGAACTCGCCTCAATTTGATCGAAGTATGCTTTGGCCGATTTTGCGGAAGTCATGTTATCATACTGTCCCATGATAAAATATACTGGTATCTCAAGTTTCGTAACGATTGTAGGCAGAGGCTCTGCAAGGGCTTGCCGAATTAAAATGCCTTGTGAGTAAGCTGCACCACGGTTATAACGGATGCGATCTAATAAGTTATACTCAGGTCCAAACCATAACCCCTGTTCCATATCCGCCTCAGCATCGATCAGTCTTGCGGCACCTCCATATTTGTGAACATATTGGCGAGGTACTAACGCAGTGCCGTTTCGGACTTGTTCGGTTAACCCTTGCAAATATTGAACGTCGGTCGTATTATCGCTTTGTTTCGCTTGATCAATCACATAATTCATACTATCCCATTCGCTATCAACAATATTAGACACCTGTCCGATGCCAATATAGGCTTCGTATTTATCAGGAGCTTGCTGTGCCGCCTGTATGCCAATATACGTTCCGGAGGAATGTCCGACGAGGATGACCTTCTCTTGATTCAAACGAGCCGAAATGTAATCCGTCAAAATCAATAAATCCTCCACTAATAGATCTGTCGAAAGATTGGAATAGTCCTCTCCAAAGTGATAAGATTTTCCGCTGGCTCGTTGGTCATATCGGACAACCGTAAAGTCCTTCTCCAGCAGGTCTTGGTACTTGGTGGCATAGGGGATTTCTGAAACCGCCGGACCTCCGTGTACAAAAATAACAACCGGATTGCTCTTATCCTGACCTCGTATCAGAAGTTCATGACCTGTGCCATTAATTTCGACTTGCTCAAGTATGCTTATGCTGTTTTTGCCCTCTATCTTGGGAGTCCAAGTGGGAAATAACAACGCTAACCCAACAAGTAATATAATAGCTGCGCCCGAATATACCAACATCCTTCTTACCTTTTTGATAATCTCACCTCATTAATAAGAGTAGCTTTATTAACTCAACTTTCGCAACATGAAATAGGCAGATATGCCTTGATGTAATTGGGTAAACCAGCGATCCATTGCTGTAATTGACGTTGAAAGATTGTTGTCATCCGCTAATATAAGGCTTTTCAGACGACGATACTCGTTTCCGAGCAGCTCCAGTTAACATGGGAATCGCAATTAGAAGGCTGACTATCACCGGAACAATAGAGCCCTCGAGTCCAAAGTCCCCCCCTGTGAGAATGGCTGCACCGGTCACTTCGACAGTAAACAGACCCGCTGAAGAGTGTCCGGAAACAGGAATACCAAGTAAAGCCTCAAGCGCATTCCAGGCAAAATGCAGTCCCATGGCAAACCATAGGTTGCGTCGCCACAAGAATGCGGCTCCAAGCAGAATACCTGCTTCTACACTAATGGCAAATGCGCTCCATAGGGTTGCCCCAGGATTGCCAAGATGGACAACTCCAAAGAATAGTGAGGTCATAGCAAGTGCGACCCCGTTTCCCGCCAACTTACTAATTGCTTGAAGCATAAGCCCGCGAAAGATAAGCTCCTCAATAATAGCTGCGCTTAAAGCTGGTGTAACTGAGGATATTAGAACAGAACCCGTGTCCGCAGTACTCGCCCATTGAAAGGTGTAGCCTCCCGCAGCAACAATTATAGAAGTGGACACTGTGATAAAAATGGCTCCAGTTAGTAATCCCATGCCAGCTTCAATTCCTGCTCGTTTTCTTGATATCTCAGGAATTGACCGACGAGCCAAGAATTTCATCGTTAGCCCATAGACGATGATAGCCACAATGCCATCCGTTAGTATCAAAAGAAGGGAAGCAACTCCCTGTGCTTGCTCTGCTAATGGCCGGATTAGGGCATCCACGAGAATAATGCCGATGGTCCCCACAATCATCCAGATGATGGAAAATCGCCACCATGGACGTCCCGTACTTATTATCCCACCCATATGCTGCTTCTCTTGATCTGCAAACATTTTCTTCATGTCTTCCTCAGCTCCTTATAACTTGTTAGACCCGAGTTTATGCTGAAAAAGTCATAAAGACATAGTGCGCTTTGGTCATGATATGGTTACTTGTGATCCAATATGCCCGAATCTCGGGCTATGCGGGCAGCTTCTCGCCTTCCCTTGACATGAAGCTTCGAGTAAATCGTTGAGATGTAATTCTTAACTGTCCCTTCACTAAGAAAAAGCGCCTCAGCAATGTCTTGATTGCGCAGGCCGGAAGCCAGCTTATGCAGCACTTCGAGTTCACGGGCGCTGAGCCCGTATTCATTACTTTTTACGGCGGAGGAATGGTTCATGTTCATGTTTTTAATCATTTTGCCCGCCATCTCTTGTGTTATTAAGGTGCCTCCCGCATGAACCACGCGAATACCTGCAGCCAGATCCTTGGGGTGGATGGCCTTGAGCAGATAACCTTCTGCGCCATGACCTAACGCCGCAAGCACATACTCCACTTCCTTATAAGAGGTCAGCATAATAATCTTGATGTCAGGGAATCGCTTCTTAATCAGGGCTGTTGCAGCCACGCCGTCCATGACAGGCATATTGATATCCATCAGCACAATGTCGGGCTGAAACTGCTCGCAGCCCTGAATGGCTTCCTCCCCGTTTTTTGCCAATGCAGCTATTTCGATATCTTCCTCCATGGACAGCACGATATGTAAGCTTTCCAGGATTAATTCTTGATCATCAGCAATCAGCACCTTAATGTTCGACATGCAGCAGCACTCCCTTCAGCGGAATTTCACATCTGACTTCGGTCATCGCCTCAGCCTCCTCCTTAGAAACCACGGACAAGCTGCCTCCCAATCGCTCGATTCGATGCTTCATCGTGGTCAAACCAAAGCCATAATCCATTTTTTTGATCGGTATGCCGTTATTCCGGACCATTAATTGCAGCGTGCTCACGGCAAACTCAAGCTCCAAGAACAATTGAGATGCTTTTCCATGTTTTAGCGCATTCGTAAAAGCTTCCTGAATGACACGGAGGACCGTTTGCCGCACTTCAAAAGGCAACCTGGGCTCTGTCCCCAGCAGATTGACGGTGAGTACAGTTCCCGTGTGCTCCTGGAAACGGAGGACAAGGTTCTCCACCTGCTGTGTAAGACTTGCCCCCTCTTCCTCTGCCATTTCATGCACAATGTTTCGCATGTCGTCCAAATTTTGTTCAGCAAGTGCCCTTAAGCGGATTAATCGGCTTTTGACCTCTTCTGGCTTCCGATCCAGAAGGGCAATCGAAGCATCAAGGCTCATAATCAGTGAGATAAAGGAGTGCCCCAAAGTATCATGAAGCTCCTTCGACATACGGTTTCGCTCTTCCTGAAGCGTCATGGTCTCGATTTCCGCAGAGTAGAGGGTTAGCAGCTTATTTTGCCGCTCCACTTCCAGTGCCAGTTTATTCTTCTCTTCGTATGCTTTGGCTACGGAGCTCGCCCATATGCCGATGAAGCAGAACAGCAGATTGTCTGATGCGAAGCTAAACGCCTCTTCCCAAGGCAAATGCAAGTAAGTCTTTGATAAAAAAGGAATGAAAGCCACCACAGGAATAACCCAGATCGTCTTCTTCGTCATTAAGTATCCCAGGATAAGACTGAGCAGCAAATAGTCCGCCCTTGAAGTCAGATCCGGATGGATGTCAGAATTCACATAATAAGAACCGCCCAACAGCAGCTCCATTATGCAGAACCAAGTCTTGTTATTTCTAAACCCAGGGAACCAGAACAGCATAGGGACGACAGACGCTAGAATCAGCCAAAAGATATTCACTACCGTTAGGATCGAAAATTCACTTTCTTCCAATAGACGGGACGCTAGCAAAATATAGTGATACAAACGAAGGGCAAATAGGCCCCATTCCATGAAAGATAATATTTTTTTCATATCGTCATCCCACTTTTCCAGTAAAAATAAATCAGCACCAGTGCATCCAGTGTATCAATTATAAGGGAAAAATAGGTTAAATAGTTGACTCTGGAGTTTACTCCAATGTTATGATTTTTCTGGAGGTGAGGCCGACAATGAAAATTAATGATTTTGCGAACAAATATCAAATTCAAACGGATACCATTCGTTATTATGAAAAAGAGAACTTATTGACTCCAATCAGACGAGAAAATGGTTATCGGGAATTTGATGAAGAATGTGAGAAGCAGATACAGCTTATCATCGTATTAAAGCAATTAGGATTTACAATAAAGGAAATTCAACAATCACTTATACTACGAGACAGATCCATATCTACGGAATGTAAGGATGCAACTGTATTGTTATTGAATCGAAAAATAATGAATCTTGAGGAAAAAATCCGGTTTTACCAACAAGCATTGACAGTGGTTCAAACCATTAAAGAACTTGCGAGTGAAGTGGAGTATTCAGAGAATATTGAAGATATCGAAAACCTATTGCTTGGTTTATTTCAACAGGGTTTAAAGGGAGAGATATGATGACAAATAAACAAATCGTTCATGTTGAATATGCACTTGCCTTTGCACTTTCCTTTTTTATTTACATGCAGCTACACTTTCCCATATGGTTGTTTGTTGCTCTTTTATTTGTTCCTGATCTTACAATGCTTGGGTACATCATGAATAAGAAAATAGGTGCGATTGTTTATAATTTGGGACACACCTTTATTTTCCCCCTGCTTTTTACATTAGGTTACTTATATTTTTCAAACGATTATCTATTATTAGGATCGATCATCTGGATCGCTCATATCTGTATGGATAGAGCAATAGGTGCTGGGTTGAAATATCAAGATTCATTTACTAATACACATATACAAAGGCTTTAGCGTAACAAATTAGACAGAAGGTTCTTGGATCTGCCTTCTACAGTTTTTCAACAACATTTTTCCGCTAGTATCTGTGAAGGACGTCCAATTAGGACGTCCTTTACTTCGCTCTATAGATGTTACGGTGAACCGTATCATAAATACGGTGAACCTTATCATAAATAGGGCGAATTTTTCGCATTAAGTTGCTATGTAGGAAGATGACTCCTGTTCAGTACGGGAATCACCACTTAGGTGCTGCTATAAAGGGAATAGTTTACAAATGGCGAATGTAGTCACTATGACAATTCGAGGAGTGAACCCATTTTGCGTAAACCGATCAAACTGCAACTAATCACTGTACTTGCTTTCTTGCTATGCTTCGCTTCTATTCCATCCGCATTCGCAGAGACCTCCCTTATCTCAGACAAAAATTTGGAACAAGCGATTAGAGTCGAGCTAAAGAAACCGACTGGTCCCATTACCAAAGAAGATTTACAGACCATAACGTCGCTCTATCCCGATGACCCTGAGCAGAAAATTAACAGTTTAACCGGACTAGAGCATGCTGTTAATGTAAAAAGCCTAATGCTCCCAGGGCTTGGAATTTCGAATATTGGGCCACTTAAAAATTTACATAAAGTCACCTTCCTAGCTCTGAATGACAATCAAATTACTCAAATTGACCCGCTACAAGAGTTGTCCCAACTGGAGCAGCTTGTACTCGATTCGAACAATATCAAGAAGCTTGATGCATTAGCGGGATTAACCAATTTAACGGACCTGTTAATCGGCAATAATCAGCTTAAGGACCTGTCGCCGATCCAATCCTTAGTCAAACTGAATTGGTTGGACATAAGCGATAACCAAGTCCAGTCTCTTGAACCGCTAAGGGATCACCCGGAACTAGAACATTTATATTTTGAGAATAATCAGATTCAAGATATTAGCGTCTTAACAAGTCTTCCAAAGCTCAAGGAGGTTTCACTCAGCAATAACCCTCTAGATGCGAGTGCGGAGAAAATTCTGATTGAACTCGCTGCCAAAGGCGTCAAAGTGCTTAAAGAAGAAGATGAACAACCGACACCACCTTCAGATCCTGACGAAATCATGGTGCTATTGAATGGGGAGATCGTTAAGTTCCAAGTGCCACCCATCCAGCAAAATGGATCTGTACTTGTTCCGTTCCGCGCTATTTTCGAAGCATTGGGATTGATGGTTGACTGGGATTCAAAAACGCAAACGATTACGGGAAGTAAATCAGGTACGTTTATCAAGCTTAAAGTGGGTTCAACTACTGCTAAGATCAATGGCAAGCAGAAAGAGCTGACAGTAGCCCCTTTTACCATTAAGGGCAGCACCTACGTTCCGTTACGTTTTATCGGCGAAGCAGTGGATGCGAAGGTGAACTGGCTGGCCGAGATTCAAGCAGTCACAATTTTTACGAAGCAGCCATTTGCGACCAAAGACAAAAAAGTCCAAGTCACAGCCTATGGCGACTGGAGTAACATAACATCTTCTATTGAGAATACAGGTGATCACCAGCTTATCTTAGTCTCACCCGAGAATAGCATGATGGTTATTCAGCATCTTAGCAAGAGCGATTTAGATATGGACTTCGAACAATATGTTAGCTTCGCCAAAAAAGATATAACGGACAGAAGTGGGGTGAAAATCACTGAGCAGTCCGTGAAGGTGGGGAAATTCGATGCGAAACAGTTGACCTATAGCTTAAGCAACAAAAATGAAACGATTGAATATCGAATGATTCTATTCGAGCAAAATAATGAAATCTATACCCAATTGCTAGTTTATCCATCGCAGGTCAGCAATCAAGCCAACGCCGAGTTCGACGAAATATTAAAAGGTATAAAATTAAACTAGCATATTCTCTCTGATCACATCTCTGTTCAATGGCACAAAAAGCAGAGGCTTAGCATCTTAACACGCAAAGCCTCTTAGGTCCGATATGAGCTGCTTTGATAGGCGTAAGGCGGAGATGGGCGTTCGGATGCAGGAAAGGCTGTATGTCCATAGATCCGACTTTGAAATCATTTTCCTAGCCGGACTTGTGTGAACCGTGCGGCAATCAATATAGTAGAGGGGAACGACATACGAATGGAGTGGTAGGGGAGAAATGGAGAGCGAACACGTGCTTCAGCAAAATTTAGACGAAAAAAGTGAGTTTCAGCGGTTGTTTCAAATGTATCTGCTATTCGAGGAGAAAGTGGAACGGCCGAATGCGGAAGTCGTCCGGAACGCGTTAGAAACACGATGCGGGAAAACGGATACTGTGTCGGCAGCCGACGCATTATCGTCGTTTGCCGTAGAGGCTTATAAAGTAGCCTACCAGGAGGGGAAACTGCCGGCTCAGGTGATGATGGCAGACGTTGCTCCTTTTCAACCGGAGACGATTACCGACTTGGAGCGCACCCAGTTCTGGACGATGCCGGATGCGGAGGACGTTCTGCAAAAATGCCGCTATAAGCTGCTGATCAGCGACTTCATGGCGGCGGGGCTGGACTATAAATCGCGCAGCGCCTTATTGGCGGATTGGCTGGAGGCTGCCGTAAGCCTGTTCCCGACCTGCAAAGCGATCTGGATTCCATCGAGCGGGAAATTACTGCATCCGGCCGTAATTGCGGATAATCCTTACGAAGGAGCCGCGAGGTTCTTGCAGTTCGGCATGAATATCCGCTATTTTACAATTCATGGGACCGAAGACAGCTTGATCGATTCGCTCGGCCTCTTTGCGCTTGGACTTCCGGATGTCCAGTACCACTTTCATACATTGGATCCGAACGACGTGTCACGGCATGCATTCAATGTTGCAGCCTACTTGTTTGAAGCGGATGTGCCGGTGAGCGATGGCGAGACGATCGCCGGCTTGCTGAACGGGGAGATGGCGCCGGACGTTCATTGGCCTTGCAGGTTTGAAATGGCGCTGATCCAGCCTTCCAGAGAAGTGATGGACGTCTGTCCGGGCGAATATGCGGCAGGAGAACGAGAATAAAGATAAGGGAGCACGTGGTATGCTTAAACGGGTATCAGGCAAAGAGGAAGATATCATTCGGGCGTTCGCAAAAGAGATTGTTGACTCAATCGCAGATGGAAGATATGAGGAAATTGCTCAAAAAGTTGATGATATGCAAGATTGGGACGTTGAGCTGCTAAAAGAGGTTATCGAGAGTTTTAAGGAAGATAATGAGTTGGAACAGATCGATAGGTTTGATGTAGAATGTACCTTTAGGCCTGTTTATAAAGATGGCAGTGTTTATCAACAAGAATCTTTCTACCACTTTAACGATGGAAGCGGAATTTCTTACGAATATGCATTGACGACAGATGGCGAACCCAATGATTTGACTTTGAGTGTTGAGTTTCAATATGAGGGTGACTGCTTGAAGGTCATTTTTGAGAGTGGGATTACCGTACTTTAATGACATAGTACTTTAGATGGCAACTCAACTCATGTGTGTAGGGCAGCTTTTTATGTGTTTTACCGATAACAATCGCTTTTACTGGATGGCGTGAACGATTCCTATCCCAACTTCGAAGGGCACCCAATTGAATGCCTTCGATTTCGCTCTATAGATACGGGGAGCCGTATCATAGTGACGCAAATCTTATGATTGGGAAGTGTTGACCATGAGAATGGACAAATATGATCTTGATTTTGATTTTAGCCTCCCGATGTTTGATAGGGAGGCTTTTTTCCTACTTCGCGAATCATCTTAATATTTTGACCCGAGGCGAATACACATTCCAGGATTTAGGAGCAAGTATAGTAGAGACATAGTATAATATAGGAAAATAGAATGAATAGTAGGCCCCAGGAGGGATAACGGGAAATATGAGAATCAACCGAAAAGGTATGGTGAAATCACTCAAAGGTGTGGTGAAGGCGCTCAAATTTATTTTTCCTGAGTATCAGCTTGTTGAATTGGTTCGGGAAAAAGGGTTTATCGCACAAAAAGAAGACGAACCAGCTCCAAAGAGGCAAGAGCAGCCGACGCCACAATATAATACAGGATCGCGATTCAGAAGTGCAGGTTCGAGCAATTCCGCGCAGACTGCTGCGGGACAGAGCACTTTTTCGTCGACTTTCCGTCCTGCTCAACCTCAAGCATATACGTCGCAGGGAGTAGGCCAAAGTGATGCGCAGAGCGCTTTATCTCCCAATCAATTGGATCAACTATTCCGAGAAGTGAAGAAGAGCATTAATAATCAAGTGATCGGACAGCCGTTCTTCGTAGACGATTTGGTTGCGGGATATAAGCAGGGATATATGAATGGGCGCCAGGATAATAAGCCAAGGAATGTGATCTTGCTGGCAGGGGCCCCCGGAACGGGCAAGAAAACAGCCTTGGAATGCCTAGTTCGAGAGATGCATGCATATCAGCTAACCTCTAGGCCACATTTTTCAGAAATTGATTTGCAGCGATATGAGGCAGATGAAATATCTGGGAATTTTATTATTGATATGGCGGAGGCTTTTCAATACTCCGAGGGCACGGTGTTATTTAAGGGGATTAAAGGGGCTGAGCAGGCTATTATCAGCTTGGTCGCTAAGCTTGCCGCGGAAGGCAGCTTCCGAACCAAAGAAGGGTTGCGCATAATCGCCGACGATTTTTTCATCATTTTCTATATCGATGAACATGCAGAGAGAGGAAGTGAATTTGGCCAGGTTCCGTCCGGGCTGGCAAATCATCTCCCGATCTCTATCTTGCAAAGCATCCTTGCGGCGGCTATCTCTTCACCGATAGAGTGGGAGACGATGCGACAAATTGCAGAGGCCTTGCTTGGGAAAGCGGTAGACGATCTGTCAAGGGATATGCAGATAACTATCGTTGTTCATCCTTCCACGTATGAGGCGTTAGCCGATATCGCCGCAACAAACAAAACATTTGGCGAGGCAGTGCAGCACTGGATCGATAAGGAGCTTACTGTCGTATTGTCCGGCCTACGGGCCCGTAATGAGATTCGTAGCAATGAGCGCGTGCGTATTCGTTTCAAGAACGATTCTTTTTTTGTAGAGTCGAACACTCTTGAAATTCCGATCAAAGCACTATCTTTCGTTGGTCAGGAGTCAATTGACGATGTCCTGGAAGAGTTAAATGCGTTAACGGGACTGGAACCTGTGAAAAAGTTTGTCTATGAGCTCATGGAGATGGTTCAGGTGAACAAGCTGAGGGCTAGGGTAGGCGAAGGCTCTGTGCCGATGTCGCTTCATATGGTGTTTACCGGGAATCCCGGAACCGGCAAGACGACGGTCGCCCGCTTAATTGGCCGTATTCTGAAGGCGCTAGGATTGCTGCCGCAAGGTCAGTTGATCGAAGTGGCGAGGCAGGATCTTGTAGGACAGTATGTGGGCTCTACTGCCCCGAAAACGATGGCACAAGTCAATGAGGCCTTGGGAGGCGTATTGTTTATCGACGAGGCCTATACGCTCGCTCGTCACGATAACGATACGTTCGGCACTGAGGCAATCGACACGATTGTCAAGGCGATGGAGGATCATCGGGATGATTTGGTTGTTGTGCTGGCAGGGTATACGCAAGAGATGGAGACTTTCTTGCGATCAAATCCAGGCTTGCGTTCAAGATTTCCATTCATCGTGGAGTTCCCGGATTACAAGGCGGAAGATATGCTGGACATTATGATTCAGATAGCGGACAAGAATGGTTTCCGCATAGATTCGGATGCCTATGAGGGTTTGATCGAGCTGTTCGATCAACGGCAAATCCCTGGCCGCAATGACAGCGGTAACGGCCGGCTCGTCCGCAATTTGTTCGAGGAGGCTGTCCGCAAGCAAGCTGCTCGGCTTAGAGGGCTGATGTCAGATGCAATTGCAGATACAGACTTGCAGTTATTGACAGGGGCAGACTTCGGAATCGGTGAGAAAGAAGCATTTAACATCGAAAATCAACTTGCCGGAATTGTCGGATTGGAGAAGGTCAAACTATTCGTCCGAACGTTAGAGAAACAGCTTATTGTTGATCGAAGGCGGAAGGAAGCCGGGATTCATGTCGATACTGGCCAGACTCTCAATATGATTTTTTCGGGAAATCCCGGTACGGGCAAGACGACGATGGCGCGGCTGGTGGCAGATATGCTCCGATCCATGGGCTATTTGAAAAAAGGACATCTCGTTGAGGTGGACCGATCCGATCTGGTAGCGGAGTATGTCGGTCAGACGGCCAACAAGACCAAGCTGGTTGTCGAATCGGCTCTTGGTGGCGTTCTCTTTATCGACGAAGCCTATGCGCTTGCGCAGGATGGTATGCAGGGCGGGGGCTTCGGGAAGGAAGCCATCGATTCGCTGGTTCGTCTTATCGAGCTCCATAAAGACAATCTGGTTGTCATTCTGGCGGGATACACAGAAGATATGCAGCGGTTTGTTCAAGTCAATCCGGGTCTGTCCTCGCGCTTCCCGCTACAGATCGAATTTCCGGACTACACGGCCGAAGAAATGCAGCAAATCGCCTTGATAATGGCGAAGACGCGAGGGTTTACCTTAGCTTCGGATGTGCCAGGTTTGCTTGAATCCTATTTTAATGAGAAGCAAATCCCGGGTAGAAAGGACGGAGGTAACGGCCGGCTCGTCCGCAATACGCTGGAGGAGGCAATACGCAAGCAAGCGGAGCGATTGGCCGATCATCCTGATATTGTGGCGGATCAGTTAAATGAGCTGACTTTGGAGGATTTTGGGCTGTCGGCACATGTAGACCTTGCAGCGAAGAGGGCGAATGCGCTTGGAGCGCTCGATGCCGTCGTCGGTCTGTCCTCTGTTAAGGAATTTGTGAGAAGCCTATCGGCACAAATTGAGGTGGCTAAGCGCCGTCAGGAGATGGGGCTGCCCAAGGCTTCCGCTCAAGCCCTCCATATGGTATTTAAAGGGAACCCAGGGACTGGCAAAACGACGATTGCCCGTATTTTGGCCCAACGATTTAAAGAACTAGGCGTGATTAAGGCCGACACGCTGGTAGAAACTGATCGGTCCGGCCTGGTTGCCGGTTATGTGGGGCAAACTGCGCTCAAGACGAAAGAGGTTATCGAACGCGCTCTTGGCGGGATCTTGTTTGTGGATGAGGCTTATGCCTTGGCGGAAGGGGATCAATTCGGCCAGGAAGCGATTGATACGCTTGTCAAAGCGATGGATGATTACCGGGACAGGCTCATCGTTATATTGGCCGGCTACGACGAAGATATGGAGCGCTTCTTGAACCGCAATGCGGGACTCCGCTCCAGATTTCCCAATATCATTACATTCCCTGATTATACAGCTGAGGAAATGCTGGAAATCGCGCATTTGCAAGTGAAAGCGCAAGGATATGTGATCGGCTGGGAGGCTGAAGCTAGGCTGCTCTCCATTTTGGACACCTTTGAAGGAGATATGACCGCAGGCAATGGACGGCTTGTGCGAAATTTGGTCGAGAAGGCGATTCGAGCCCATGCCTTGCGTATGAGCAAGGAAGCCAATGCCACAGCCGAGGAATTATCCACTTTGGAGCCTGGAGATTTTCAAGAACAGATGGGGGTGATGTGATGAAAGTCCTAAAGTCATTGTTAAAATGGTTGCTCGCTATTATTTTCTATCATCCATTAATGTTCTTAGCCATTAACCTTATGCTTATCATGCCTTACACACTATATATTGATATAAAGAGTATTCTGAATGACGAGGTTCCAATTCAAAACGGCAGCACGATCTTAGTAAGCTTTTTCGGTTTTTTTATTTACTTGGCCACAAGGAGCCGATTTTTAGGTATACCCTATCGCAAGATAACGATATTGCTCCCCCTCCTGCACATGTTGATTTATACCAGTTTTGCTCTGGCGGCCGGAGTTACAATTCTTAACAAATGGGCTGACGAAGGACTTTATTCTAAAGGATGGGCTATTACGCTTATGCTGCTTGCAATTGTGGCAATCCGATTGTGCATGTCACTGCTGTACTGGAAGTACCCGATTGTTCAGCGAACAAATCAATATATAAAATAGTGGGGGGAAGGAAATTGGCGAATTACCGACAAAACAAGGAAAGGTCGAATTCACAAGCTACAAACCAATATGAGCTTCGACAATCGGATAATAAAGATGTTCCATTGGAGTATACAGAGTCATCTGCCGATCGTAAGTCATTTTCTACACAAAAGGCAAGGAATAAGCACCGATTTTGGATTGGGATTACGGTGTTGATCATGCTCGGAGTGGGATTATATTTTCAGGGTCCAACCGCCTATAGTATAAAAGATGTTCAGTCGGATGGGATCGGTAAAGGGATGCAGGCCGGTGTCCAGTTAGTTTCATCAGATGATTTGGCGGATCTCGTAGCCAGAAACTTCGAGATTGAGATGAAGCAAAATACGACGACAAGCCGCATGCTGATCTGGGACTTCGCCGCGGAAGACGGCGATGTCGTTACGGTGAAGGTAGACGGCAATATCCTTCTAGCGAACATAAATATTATGAATAACCCGGTGGCACTTGATATTCCAATTCCAAGTGTGGTTGAAATTATAGGTGTCAAGGATGGCGAAGGCGGGATTACATACGCAGCTAAGTTCCCCGGAGCCGTTGACAATAGCGTTTATTTCAATGCGGCGCCGGTAGGCTCCTCTAACGTCTATACGATAACTGTACAGTAGTTTGAAGCTAGCATGTAAAATGGAAAAGAATCGCCAAGCTCCAAGTTGATCGACAAGTGAACAGTTATTCCGAACTACAACCATTGCCGACTTTATGTCATCAATGGTTGTTTTTTCTCAGCATATCATTTTCGCCGATAGCCCCATTAAGCTGAACCTTATCATAAGTAGGGCGAAATATTGAGGTGTTGCAGAAGCCACTCCTTGTACTCTTGTACAGGGGGAACTGGAAGGAAAGTCACTCATCAGTAAGAAGTACGAGGTTATTCTGCGAATTTCCATTCCGAAAAGATATTCATTTTAGTAAATAGTTCTTCGTGATCGATAGGCACTTTGCTCTCAATCCACCAAGTTATCACACCAAGCACGGCTCCGATGTAGGCCTCTATTTTAATTTGCATGTCGATGGAACTTTCTTCAATTGAATTATGCTGGGCCAAGTATTCCTTGATGCCCCTCCCCATCTCTCTTCGCAACAAAATTCTCAAGGAATCTCTCTCTTCGGCTAAAAGAATGGAAAACAATTTCTTATGTCTCATGGCTAAAGAAAATAATTCCCTAAAATTATCGGCTGGAGAAAAGGATGCATCGACAAGATCCTTAAACTCTTCATCAGCAATTTGTTGCATGGCACGTGAAAGTAAATCAAATTTATCCTGAAAATGTGTGTAGAACGTAGTTCGATGTACCATCGCTAGATCACAGATCTGCTTCACCGTTATATTCTCAAATGGGTGTTTGTCCATTAAATCTAACAGAGCATTGTATAAAAGCTTACGAGTTCTTTTGACTCGAAGGTCTTCGGTTGTTTTATGGTTCTTCATGACAAATTCCGCTCCCTGTATCGTTTCTCGACATATCCCTGATTTTATCGGTTGTTGAAATCAATTATACATTATATTATTTACCCTACAAATGGATTTTAAGTATATAAATGTATAGTTGAGGAGTGGATTTTCATGGCCAATCTAAGTACAGAACGTCAACTCACTGCTCTAGAGCAGCAATTGCTAAACCATGCTACCGAGTTAGTTCCCTATCTTCAGAAGTTCGGTACGATGATTGATGAAGAACGACATATTCCTGATGAAGTGATTCAAAAAATCTCGGATGCGGGGTTGTTTAAGCTTGGCACACCGAAAGAGTACGGGGGTCATGAGGTTAGTATCCGTGCCATGGTCGAGATTATTTCCGAGGTAGCCAAGGGGAATGGCTCTGTTGGCTGGGTCGTTCAAATTATCAATGGAAATAACTATAATGCAGCACTATCCTTACCTCCGGGCGTATTAGATTCGATCTATAACCCGGTAGAGGAGATCCGCTTTTGTTCTGTGTTGCTGGCACAAAAAGCGGTCGTGAAGAAAGTAGACGGAGGGTATTTGGTAGAGGAAGGATTGTGGAGGTTCGGTTCAGGATCAAAGCATGCCACCCATGCCTTGTTGAACTTGAAGGACGTAAAGTCCATGCAAGAAGGCAAAGCTATGGAGATGATGCTGGCCGTTGTTCCGATCAGTGAAGTCACGATTGTTGATGATTGGTATACGATGAGTTTAAAAGGATCCGCAAGTAATAGTCTGGAAATCAAAAATGTGTTTATACCCGACAAATATGTCGTCATCCATCAGGGAGGTTCATTGCCTGCCCAGTTGCAGGGGCGTGACAGATACAGGCCTTACGGTCAGCTTATTATCAGTATCACAACAGGAATAAGCGCAATTCTCGGACTCGCCAGGGGGGCTGTCGAGTATTTCGTTGACAAAGCACCTCATAAGGGAATTTCAATGACGGTTCATACTTCTCAAGCGGCAGTGGGTCATATTCAATATAAAGTAGGACTTGCGGCGATGAAGGTCGAATCCGCGCATCTTCATATCAGTCGAACGATTGACAATTTAGAGCGACACGTGCGAAACACAGAACCGTTTAGTTTAAGGGAAATGGCACAGCTGCAGACAGATATGACTTATGCAGCCATGTTGTGCTGGGAAGCCGTAGATCTGCTAATGGCAGAGAGCGGAGGGAGTGTCATTGCCGATTCCAATCGCTTGTCCCAAATATTCCGGGACATTCGAGGAGGTTCCAATCATGCCCTGACTACAGCGTCGACAGGACTAGAGCTATATGGAAGAGTACTGATGGGTGTACCTCCACAGCATGTTATGACATTAGGCGCCGCATCTTTATCAAAAAGCCAACTCACGGAGCCGATCAAACAATGAGGAAAGAAGAACAAAGACGCCGTTAAGGGCGTCTTTGTTCTTTTGATGATACGTGAGCCGTATCACAAGTAGTGGTAAAGCTATCTAGAGTAGCAAGCTGAATGATAATTTTGGCGCCATCCTGACCTGTACGAGTACCCATATAATTGCTAAGTGCGCTGCTAACCACTCCCGGGTGCGCAGCATTATTTGCAGATGAACTACGCGATACTGGAATTAAAGTCGGTATTTGTGAAAAGGACTGCGACTAGGCAGCTCTTTTCATCGTAATTTGGATTTAATTTGTTTGTCGATTTACGGAGGATTTTGTTAAATAATGTCGAATGTATCAAGCAACGACTATAGTGTCAACATGGGGGGATGTTCATGGACAGACTTGATTTGGTATTTTTGCAAAGAAATAAGCTGCTTACGAATGTGTTATGGGGAATTATTGGTATTTTTACGATATTTCTTGTATTAACGGGAAACTATGAGAGGATTTGGATTTTGGGCGTTGGTGCATTGGTTACTGCTTCCCTTACCGTCCTCAATCGAATTCGAAAATACATACGGTTAACGCCATATCTGTTCGGCGGTCTCATGATTCTCCTGCTCATTTTTGGCATATATGACGTTCAGAATCCAGTTTTAGATGTATATTTTATCCTTTCTGCTTTCCTGCTTATTTATCCCAGCTATAAACCGATCATGCTGTTCAACATAGTGAACTTGGTTGGTTTCAATGCCAAAATATTGTTTGGAGGCGGGGATGTATCCGCTATAATCTCTCCGAATATTATGTTGGTTTTTTATGGAATCATGACAATCGTTGCAGCCAGATTGGGCGAGCAGCTATTCGTCGGAGCTGAACAGCGCAGCCAGGAGGCCATACAGGCCAAAACGAAAGCAGATTCACTACTGCAAGAGCTGAAGCATTCTATCCAAGTATTGAATGAATTTTATCGGAATCTCAAGCATCATGTCGATCACTCGGGCCAATTAACGAAGGAAATAACAATTGGTTTTTCGGAGGTTGCGAAAGGCATTGAATCTCAAGCGGCAAGTATTACCGATATTTCAGATACGATTCAAGAAACACATCGGGATGCTCAAATGATGACGGATAGTTCAGAGGTCATGAAACGGCTTTCTGATCAAACGGTTGAAGCGACGGTAACAGGGAATGAGCAAGTACGAAAGTTGAACCATCAGATTTCTCAAGTGAACGATATATTCCAGGACATCATTGTGGAAGTGAAGGAATTAAACGAGCAAATTATGAAGATTGGCGAAATGTCCAACACCATTGGAGAAATTGCTAATCAAACCAACCTGCTGGCGCTGAATGCGGCGATCGAAGCAGCCCGGGCGGGAGAGCATGGGCAAGGATTTGCAGTCGTTTCTACGGAAGTCAGAAAATTGGCCGAGCATTCACGTCTGTCAACCGAGAGCATTTCGAATATCATTAAAGAAATCGATGTAGGTACGAAGGCGCTAACCGAAAAGGTCGCCATAGGCAATGCGGCAGTAAGCGAAAGCATGATATCCTCATCGGAATCGGAACAGGTTTTCCATCGGATTGCGATGGATGCGCGCGAGGTTTCGACGCAGGCATCAGAGGTAGAAGAGAAGTCCAATTCATTCCGAACATCATCCAGTTCCATCGTCAATGAAGTTACCTCGATTTCAAGTGTGACCGAGCAATCTACAGCGGCAGTGGAGCAAATTATGGCCAGTATGGAGGATCAACGAGCAATGGTTGAGAAAATCGTTGAAAGTTTCAAGGAGTTGGAAATGCTTATAGGTAAACTTACACAATTTACGGATTGAACGATCAAAAACCGTATCGGCGAACGATACGGTTTTTATTGGTTACGATAGTTGAATAAAGTTAGATCAAAGAAAGGGCCACGCTGTTGGTTATGCCTATGTCATGAACAAAATTGGCGGGTATATGCATGGTAATCCGAGGGAAAATGAAGTTAGTAGAACATTCTATCCGTGCATAGCAAACGAGTTGCCGGTTTAGGGATTCTTCTTCATTTAACGCCGAAGAGAAATTCGTAATCAACGCGGAGAGGTATATCGGGTTTGAGATACCGAAGAGGAACAACCCTTACAAAGAAGCGATAGCTCGCAGCAGCCCCGCCTTTGAAGCGAAGATAAGCCGGAGGACCCCAAAGAAGGACAAGGGTTCCGCAACAAAATTAATTTAATGGCAAAGGACGTCTCATTCTTGATATGATGAAGAATACGACGGTCAAAGGCAAGTTGCTGAAGGTACATGAGGCGAACCGAAGATAACAATGACGCAGAAGAGAGAGTGAATGTTTATGATCCAAATAACGATACCAACGCCGGAAGTCACGATCTACAAACAGGAGAAGCCTGAATTAAGCCATATATACGGATTCACGGATTTTATTCAGATTCCTCGGGATAAAGCGGGCATCTTCATGTTCTACAACGATAAGGATCAGCTCCTGTTCGTCGGCAAGGCACGGAAGCTGAGGCCTCGAATCAAAAAGCACTTCGAAGATACCGTGTCGGTGATGAAGGATCATCGGAATGAAGTGACCAAGATCGAGTGTTGTTTGGTCGAGGACCCCGTCCACCGAGAGATTTACGAGACGTACATCATCAACGAATATAAGGCTAAGTACAATGTAGATAAGGTGTTGTACAAATAGTAGACAGTGTTCTTATCGTCCAAGGATCCATGAAATGATAAGATAACGGAAAAATGCCTTTAATCCACGTTTAGCGGGTTAAAGGCATTTTGATATAGGTGCCGAGCTTGAATTGTAAGTTGGTTGCGGGGGCAGGATTTGAACCTGCGGCCTTCGGGTTATGAGCCCGACGAGCTACCGGGCTGCTCCACCCCGCGATAGGATAACTAATCACTATGATCTTTAACTTTGGTCAGGTCTCTTATACTACAGCAGTTCGAGCCAATATGCAAGCTCCAGCGCCGAAAAAAGCTTGAAAATCGCTTGTGAGCATATCTGAGGCTTCCATGACAACGAAATTTTGAGACTACCAAGTGGAAACAATGGTTGAATATTAAGAAAAGCCATCCCCGCAAAGGGACGCCTAAAAACTTGCCGCTACAAACAGCGTGGTAAACCATATCATAAGTGATGGCGGCGGCAAGTTCTTTGGGTTAGGAACGAACGAGATTGCTTGTTACTCCACTCATCCCGACGCGTCTAACATTTGCCTATATGTGCTGGCCGCCGCCACTGCGTTCATGAGGGAGACACATATCCATTTGAAGAATGTATTTTGCTCCTTACTACGACTACGTTAATTCAATCAAGTTTCCGTATAATATACTCGGAAAATCATGTTGAGGCCGGTATTCGGGTGGCGGGATATTTGATCGGAATGAGCGAGTTCAGGGCACGTGAATATTTCCCAATTTCTCATGGATGCAATAATAGGAGAAAGTTTTTTAAGAACCCTATCTGAATAAGAACATTCTTGAAAAAACAGGAGTACAAAATAGGGGTAAAGAAAGGACAGGCGAACCATCCTGTCCTTTCTTTAATAGGGTATACGTATGATGAGTTTACGGTCGATCATTCACAGTTCGACTCTCCAGCTGCCCATCATCTTGGCGACTTCCGGATCACGGTACGATAAGAATAGGCTTTTCTGCGTATCTAGGGTGGATATTTGTTCGATATCGTCCGCATGGAGCTCAAAATCGAAAATGTCGAAGTTTTCAACGATCCGCTCTTTGCGCACCGATTTTGGAATGACTACGACTCCACGCTGAACCAGCCAACGAAGCACGACCTGGGCGACGGACTTGTTGTGTTTTTCTGCGATCGAGGCCAGCACCTCATTGCCGAACATGTTATTTAGTCCTTCAGCAAACGGCGCCCATGACTGGTGCTGCACTCCTTGCTCTTTCATAAAAGCGGCGCTCTCGACCTGGTGGTAGAACGGGTGCGTTTCGATCTGGTTGACGGCAGGCACGATTTCATTATGCACGATGAGGTCCATCAGACGGTCGGGCAGGAAGTTGCTGACCCCGATCGCCTTGATTTTGCCTTCACGGTACAGCTCTTCCATCGCTCGCCACGTGCCGTAGTAATCGCCGAACGGTTGGTGAATCAGGTACAGGTCGAGATAGTCGAGCTGCAGCTTCTTCAGGGATTTGGCAAACGCCAGTTTGGCACTCTCGTAGCCGGCATCCTGGACCCAAATCTTGGTCGTAATGAACAGTTCTTCACGCGGTACACCGCTGCGTTTGATCGCGCGTCCGACCGCTTCCTCGTTCAAATAACCGGCGGCGGTGTCGATCAGGCGGTATCCGGCCATCAGGGCTTCATATACGGCGTTCTCGCATTCTTCAGCATCGGGAACTTGGTAGACACCGAAGCCGATGATCGGCATTTTCACTCCGTTGTTTAATGTTACAGTTTGCATGGTAACTCCTCCTATTGTTCAAATGTATAATGGCAAACGGCTGCGAATCCCGGGGGATCGGCACTGCAGAGGGGGGATTCCGCTTGCAGCCGATTTGCATTACAATCAGCTTAGAGCCTTCGTGTTACACGAAGTCAAGCCATGTTAAGAAAATTATTTTCCAAGGAGGATTTCATATGCATACGGTCAAAGAAGCTGCCCAGATCACGGGACTTACTGAGCACGCTGTGCGCTTTTACACGGATAAAGGCCTGGTGCCAAGCGTACAGCGCAATGGGAATAATATCCGGATGTTCGATGAAGAATCGATCAACTGGCTGCATGGCGTCAAATGCCTCAAGCAATCCGGGATGCCGATTGAAGTTATTAAAATGTACGTCGATTTATGCCTCGAAGGGGATTCAACTATTCAGCAACGCTACAAACTTATGATGGAGCATAAAGAAGCGGCGCTCGCCAAGCTCGAAGAAGCCAAACGGCACGTTGCCCACCTGGAGGAAAAAACCGATCTATATCAGGCTATTCTTGAGCACCGCTCCCCGGACACGACCAACCCCAGCAACTGGAACAAAATTCAGCATATGCATAGTGACGTATTTTACTCGCCCTCTGTTCGTAAGGCGTGAGGGATATTCGTGTTGGAAGTATTAAGGTAGCTGCGTTAATTGCTTCCGTAAAGGATTGCGCAGAATAAAAGAAGCCAAGATGATCGCAAACAATGGAGCCAATGCCTCTTTATTTTGCCGGTGTGTACGCTTCATCCAAGAAACTTTGGATGGCTTGAAAAGCCTGAAGTCTGTTTTTCTCCAATAAAACCATGTGCGTCCCTTCACCTATTTCAACCCAGCGGCGATAGGCGGCTCCTGTCAGGGAAGTGAAGAAGTTCTGGGCCAATTCAAGGGGGACATCGATATCCCACTCAGCATGGATAAGCAGGACGGGAACGGTGATTTCCTCAGGATTATAAATAGCTTTGCCAGCGGTCCAGTATTCGCGAATATCCAGGATAGGGCCGTTGGTTGCCCGAATATGTTCAGGATAACCCGGGTCGGAATCAAGAGTGGCTTTGACCCATTGTTCAAACCAGCCATTCGGAATCAAATCGCCGCGCTTATGTTCTGGCGCCGCGCCTAGCCAGCGTTCCTTTGTGCTGGCGACAGCGACAAGGCGGTAGGAGCCAAGCGGGCCCCCGGTATCGATAGGAACCGGTTTAGTGCTCAGCCATTGCGGAGCGATAAGCGTAAGCTTGTTTACTTTATCATTGTTTTGACTGGTATAAGCTCCCGCAACCGTTCCTCCCCAGGACATTCCCAGTACATTTACTTTCGTTAAATTCCGGCATTTCAGAACGTAGTCCACGGCTGCGCCCAAATCCCGGATTCCTGTTTCCGTGCGGATAAGCGGCGGATTAAGGTCAGCAGGCTGCTCCATTTCAGGCGGTCTTGTCGAGCCCCCGTAGCCGCGAACGTCCACGGCGTACACGTCATAGCCGTGACTGGCAAGGTAGTCCAGAAAGGTAAAGCCGTCCAGCTTCACATCATACAGACTGCCAATCGGATAGGTAGCGCCATGAACCATGACGATAGTTTTTTCGTTAGAGAAGGAATTCAATGAAGCTGGACGTTTATTTCGTACATAAAGCTCGATTCCGGGCGTATCACTGGGGATACGCAAGTCTTCTGTCACGATATTCGTACCATTAATAAAATCATGGATTGACATATGCTCAGCACCTTTCGTATTGTCAGGTCGTATTAAATAAAATCCCACTTGTATCCGTCTCCGCTGCGAGTGACGTACCCCGCCGCACTTTCGGGAAAATGCGTACTGAAATAAATGACCGGGCGATCGGCTATGAGTTCCAGCACTCGGAGCCGTGAAATACATGCCTGTTCGGCAAATTCGCAGTACATGGAATTCCACCCCGGATTGTAAACCTGGAACGGATGGTGCATTACATCGGCGCCAAAAAAAGCCTCTTCTCCGCCAGATTTAAGACGGATGGACATTTGGCCGATACTGTGTCCGGGTGTCGGAATGAATTTGAATATATCAAGAAATTCTCCGCCTTCAGGGCCAATGGCTTGCGCTAAGCCGGCTTCAACAACAGGCAATACGCTTTCTTCGTAAACGTTGAGGTTTACTTCGTTAGCTTTGTTGTGACTGGCCTCGTTGGAGTAATATTGTTGCTCTGCGAGGGGAAATACGTATTTGGCATTAAGGAAAGTCGGTACCCACTTCCCGTCAATGAGCCTCGTATTCCAACCGACATGGTCCACGTGCAGGTGGGTCAGCAGAACGTAGTCCACTTCCTCCGGCGTAACCCCCGCCTCCTTCAGCCGATCGAGATAAGGGAGCTGGAGATGGGCGAGATCCGGATTTAAAGGCAGGTTTTTATCATTTCCTGTAGCGGTATCGATAAGGATCGTATGCTTCGGGGTTTTCACCACCCATGTTCCAATGCTAACGACAAGCTGAGAATTGCCATCGATCAGGCCAGTGGGAAAAGAGTGCCGATTATCCTCCAAGAATATGGGGTCCCACGATCCCGGGAAGTAAACTTCGGGGGGAATGCCGTCAAGCATCATCTCCGTGACACGTGTAACGGTAACATCGCCTACTTTGTATACCTTGGGAATTTTGGCAGTCATTCTATATACCCCTTTCGTCCTTCTGACATGTTCTATGAATCCGAATAATAAGGAACGGCTTTACTTTATGAAATTTCGCTGTAAATGAAAATTATTCTGTTGAGAATGAACGAAGTGTATTTACCCGGGTAACATTCACTCGTCAACTTTAAGAAAATAGTAGATCAATAAAGCAGACAAATCAACGTTTTTACACCGTAATTTCGATCTTGTAAAAGGGCTTGATATTGCTCATGTTTACACATATGATGAAAATAAAAATTTCGTTGTCAGCGAAATAATTTTGAGAATTAGGAGATTTCCTATGAAATCGATCGGTGAAACCATTCGTAGCACGCGAAAAAAACAGAAATTAACGCTCAAGAAAGTAGCCGAAGCAGCTTCCGTATCTATATCTTTTCTCAGTGAAATCGAACGCGATAAGGCGAATCCGTCTATCAGTGTTCTGAAGCGAATCGCGAACGCATTAAGCGTGAATTTTACGTATTTGTTCGGCGAGGAGGAGCGGAGCATTGTCGTTAGAAAAAACGAGCGCAAACCTTTGGTGCATTCCGAGGGATCCCGTATTACCTGGTACGCGCTCAGCCAAGGAAGCAGCAACAAAATGGGACCGATATGGGGAGTGCTGGAAGAAGGAGCAACCTACGGCGATATCAGCGTGGGCCATAGTGATGGCGAGGAGTTTCTGTTTGTTCACTCCGGGCGTTTGGAGTTTGTGCTTGGCAATGAACGTTATACGCTCGAAGAAGGGGACAGCATCTATTATGATGCCAGAATCCCCCATAGTTATAAGAATATTTGGGATGGCGAAACGCTGCTAATAGCGGTTTCTACTCCACCTACTTTTTGACGAAGTCAGCAGCCAACGTAGAATTTGTAGATCAAGCACAGAGAGGCGATTCTCCGGTTAAAGGAGAATCGCCTTCATAATTAGGCAAGGCAACGATTCGAACGATTGCATTCTTTCAGCGCGCTTTGGAGAAAGATTTCTCCCTTGAAGCCCCGGGGTACGCCTTCGGCCAGGGAATGGCTTGATCCCCGCTTCTTCAGGTTGAAGCCGATATCGGCGCGATTCGAGCCGTTTGGTTCCCATTATGCAGAAGGAACAACGAAAAACCAAGAAGGATATTCTCGGATGCTACATTTTAGAAATATTTTATTTTTCCTTTCGAGGGACTTTAGACTCCTCCTCTAAACTAAGGTTGTAGGCACGAAAGAGAAGCCATACAACCTTAAAGGAGCGAGTTGAAAATGAAAAAGAAAAGCAAAGTATTGATGATCGGTGCATCGTTGGCTGCAGTAAGCATGTTTTCGGTGGCGGCATTTGCCTCCACGCCGGAGATGGATGGTTACAAGGCCTTCAAAGAGGTGCTGAAAGCGAACCAGATGTCGGAGCAAACGATGGAGAGTGCAACGGTGAACGGAAACTTCGCGGTTACGTTGAATGGCGAGACGGTACTGAAGGCGGACGGCTTGACGAAGTTCAAGGCAGCGGGAGATAAGCACAGCGTAAGCAGCGACTTTGACTTCACCCTCAAGGGCGTTGAACGCAGCGGCAGTATGTATAGCAGCGGCGATGACACGGCTTATCTCGTAGACCAGACGCACGGTTTGGACTATCAGGTGATTAACCTGGACGATGAGCATGCCGGGAAGCACCATGAATGGAAGGAAGAAGGGGACTTCGAGCATCGTCCGATGACTAAAGCGGAGGAAGCGCTTCTTGATTTCATAGTTGGTGATCTCAAGGATAATTTCAGCGTAGTGAATCATGCGGATCATTCAAAGACGATTTCGGTCGATGTTAGCAAGGAGGAGGTTCCGCTGGTGGTCCGCTTGTTGATGGACGTGGCATCGGCCGACGGCAGAAAGGGACACTCGAAAGCTTCGGAAGTGCCAGCAGAGTGGGAGAGTCTGAAGCAGATTCCTTTCTTTCAGGGTTTGGAAGCAGCAAATCTTGAGGAGCAGTTGCCGGAGCTGACAGAGGAAGTCACTATTGAGTATTTGCGTCTACAACTGACGGTAGATGCGGACAACAGGCTGCAAGGGGTGCAAGGCAAGCTTGAGGTGAGCGGCAAGGACAAGGCGGGCGTCATCCATCGCGTGACAATGGAAGGCGAAGGCGGCATCAGCGGCATCAACGCCACGACGCCTGATGTGTATGATCCTGCTGGCAAGTCCATAGAGATCATTGACGCTGAAGCGTTCGAAGGCCGCAGCTAATAGCTCAATTCGGGGGAGGATCTAACTATGTTTGAAGTCTGCGATCTTACAAAGGTCTACCCCGGCAACCGAGGCATCCAGGGGCTTAACCTCACCGTACATCCCGGTGAGGTTGCAGCCTTGCTAGGGCCGAACGGTGCCGGGAAGACCACAGCGCTGCAAGCGATGGCCGGTTGGGTCACAGCCGACCGCGGGGAAGCGAGCTGGAACGGCGTCTCCGTCGCAGAGCGGCCTGATCTGACGAAGCTGCACATGGGCCTGATGATTGGTGAGCCGGCTCCTTATGGCTATTTGACAGGAAGCGACTATCTGAAGCTGTACTCCAAGCTGTACCCGGGTATCGACGAAGCGCGTATCCAAGAGACGCTGGAACTCGTAGGCATGTCCAGGCACCAAAAGATCAAGATCAAGAAGTACTCCACCGGCATGAAACAGCGGATCGAGCTTGCCAGCGCGCTGCTCCATCGGCCGAAGCTCCTGATGCTGGATGAGCCGTTCTCGGGCATGGACATCGAGGGACGCCGGGAGATGACGGCCATGCTCCGAGGTCTCGTGACGGAGACGGGGATGAGTGTCGTCATCTCTTCTCATCAGGTACACGAAATCGAAGATTGGATTACACATGCTTGCATTATTTATGAGGGAAAACAGGTCGGTAGCTCAAGCATTGCCCAGATTCGAGAGTCGTTCGCCAGCGTTGAGGACTACTATCTGTACTGTACAGCCAAGGAAAGGGGCGGAGTCGCATGATGGCATCCATTATTTATCTCACTGGAGAAGAGCTGCGCAAGCTGTTCCGCGGAGGCAAGCTGAAAGTACTGCTGATGCTCTCCTTCCTTATCGGTGTGATCTTCGTCTTAATTGGCGAACGTGTCGGACTGAGCGGGAACCTGCCGGTGACCGCGCTGGAGCTGCTGGTTGCAGTCGTTCTGCCCTTGTTCATGGTTTCGCTTGGCAGCGACCTCATGGCGGGCGAATTTAAGGATGGCACAATCAAGAATGCGCTGAAGCTTCCGGTCAGCCGGGAGGTCCTTTTTATAGGGAAAATATTTGCAGGATGGACGGCGGGCGCCTTGATTGTCCTAAGTGTGTTTGTCCCAACGTTTATCGGAAACATCGTGCTTAAGGGCATGTCTGCCCTGTCCACGCTTGGGGTGACTATGGCCGAGGTCGGCGGCGCGATCCTCTTCTGCGGCTTGTTAGTGGTGTTGGCAAACAGTGTGTCCTTGTGGACGGGGAGCGGCGGGGTCGGAATGGTCGTCGGCATTGTGCTGTGGATGACGATGGGCGTCGTTGGATTTTTCCAGCCGCAGTTGAACCGGTTCTTCCTAACGGACTTCGCGGATTGGTTGCATCCGCTCCTGTATAGAGGTGATTTCGGCCCGTCTGTAACGACATTGCTATTTATAACAGCTTACTATATTATGGGCATTATTACGGGCTTGCTAGCCTTTCAAAAGAAAGAAGTCTAACTCATGTCCATTCGGCTTAAGCTTATTTTAACGTATATTATCGGCATCATCCTGACTGCAGTAATCGTTACGGCGACAGGGATCGGTGTCGTCTCGGCTGTCTTTTCCTATTTCGCGAACAGTTTCATAAAGGAACAGACTGCGGAGGATGCGCTTCATCGAGGCATCGATCTGTTCGTAGACCTGCGTTATGCGGAGCGGTATATGCCAGAGGAGCTGGCATCCCCCTCGTTCGCTGAACAATTTGGAGATCGGCTGGAGCCGTTCGGGGGCTTCGTTGTTGTCCGGCAGGGGGATCAATGGGCAAGCTACGGTAAATTGAGAGAAGGGGAAGCGTTCCTGGCGCAGATGCAGAAGAACATTTCAACTTCTGGGAAGCATGCGGACGAGGTGTTCGTGATGAATGAGTGGGAGGGCCGCAATTTGCTCACCGTGCGCTATGATTTTCCTGGAATGGACGATCCCTTATCGTATTATCTCATCGCCGATGTGACGGAGACCGGGACCAAGGACAACCAGTTCCACATCTTCGTATTTATAGCCATTGCGGTTATATTCGGTATCATTCTGGTCCCTTTGATCTGGATCACGACGAAGGATATCGTAAGGCCGCTGCGGCAGCTCGAGCAGGGTTCCCGTCGAATCGCAGAAGGGGACCTGAACTTCAGTCTACACTCAGAGGTTCGCAACGAGGTTGGCAGCGTTATACGCTCATACGAGAAGATGCGGAGTGAGCTGCAGCTGGCGATCGGCGCGCAGCTGGCGATGGAAGAGAGCCGCAAACAGCTGATTTCGAATATTTCGCATGACCTGAAGACGCCGCTGACCTCGATTAAAGGATATGTGGAGGGAATTCGGGAAGGCGTAGCGAATGATCCGGAGAAGCTGAAGAAGTACATCGATGTGATTCATTCGAAGACGCTCGACATGGATCGAATGATTGACGACCTGTTCCTGTACTCCAAGCTGGATCTAGATCAGGAGAGATTCGACTTCGAAGCGGTGCCGCTGCAGGAGTTCTACCGGCAGACGCTGAATGAGCTGTGCATGGAATACGAGAGTGCGGGGGTTCGTTTGACGGGCGAGTACGAGGCCGGTGTCGACGCGGTTGCGACGATGGACGCCCAGAAGATCAAGCGTGTCATCCTCAACATTGTCGGCAATTCGGTGAAATTTATGGATAAACAGAATCCAACGATCCACGTTCATTTTGGTCAGCAAGCGGGGGAATGGGTTATAGCGGTGACGGACAACGGACCTGGGATGGATCCAAGCGAGGTGGAGCGAATCTTTGACCGTTTCTACCGCGGGGATGTAAACCGGAATCAGAACGTGGCTGGCACGGGGCTGGGCCTGGCGATCGCGAAGCAGATTGTCCGGCAGCATGGTGGAATGATTTATGCAAAAAGCGAGCCGGGGCGGTTCATGACGGTGATGTTTACCATCCCAATGGTTCAGAATAGAACGTGACTGGAGAGTGTGAGATGTCGAAGCGGAAGGTGTTAATCGTCGAGGATGATCAAGCGATCGCCGAGTTGGAGCGGGACTACCTCGAAGTTCATGGTTATGAGGTTACCCTTCGGGCAGACGGCAACGAGGCGCTCAAGGAAGCGCTAGAACAAGAATACGACCTGATCATTCTGGACGTCATGCTGCCTGGCATGGACGGCTTTGATCTGTTGCGGCGGATCCGGGAAACGAAGTTTATTCCGGTACTGATGGTCTCCGCCCGCAAGGAGGATATCGACAAGATCAGGGGATTGGGGTTAGGCGCGGATGATTACGTGACCAAGCCGTTCAGCCCGTCCGAGCTTGTTGCGCGGGTGCGGGCACATCTCGAACGGTATGACCGTTTGACGGGGGTTGCGGTTGGCGCTGGTGCTCCGCCGATCCGGAAGTCGCGTGAGCTGAACATCCACGGACTTGTGATTCAGGTCGATGCCAGGCGGGTGACGCTGCAAGGGAAGGAAGTCTCGTTCACGGCAAAAGAGTTTGATCTACTGCTCTTCCTCGCGGAAAACCCGGATCGGGTATACTCTAAGGATGCGCTGCTGGATAAGGTTTGGGGGATCGAGAACTTCGGCGATTCCGCCACGGTCACGGTTCATATCGGAAAGATTCGTGACAAGATCCAGAAGGACCCGTCGCAGCACCAGTTTATCGAGACGGTATGGGGCGCGGGATACCGGTTCAAGGTTTAATGTGGTGAAGGTAAAGACGTTTTTAAGAGACGGCTGGGATAAGGGATGGAAAGATGAGGTCCGGTTAGCTTTGTTTTGAAGCTAATGAGGACTTTTTTATTTATTCGAGACTATGCGGCCCGTCCTTTGAAAAGCAGATCTTTCTCAATTGGCCCTGATTCTCCACCGTCTGGTATCGGTGCAAGCTGCGATGAGCGGATCACAATAAACACTCCTCAGTTAAGAGGTTATTCTGCAAATTTCCCTTCTGAAAAAATATTCATTTTTGAAAATAGTTCATCGTGATCGATAGACACGTTGCTATCAATCCACCAAGTGACCACACCAAGCACGGCTCCGATGTAGGCCTCTATTTTGATTTGCATGTCGACGTTTTTCTCAGGTCTTAACATTATGCTTCGGTCGCCGGACTATTCGCTTATGGACATCTACAATTCCCTTGTTCGAGGCTTTAAGCTCTCGTATACAGCTGAAATGCTGAATGATATAAATACGTTTGACTTTTTAAAGAAGTCCCCTTGTTACAAATGCCCGTCATGTTTATACACGGAAGTCAAGAGAAGCATGTGATGCCTGAACTGATTCAGCGATTTGTTGAGCAGCTTGACGCTCCGGAAGGAAAACGACTGCTATGGTCAGATAAATCCTCCCATGCCTTCCATTTGGATGATGCGAGAGAAAATGAGCAAAGATTGATCCGGTATCTGCTTTAGATTTTACTTTCGTTTCATTAAAAACGTCAGGCTGGTATCATCAAGATGTTAATATTTTGTAAATGCAAAAAAGCCGGTTGTCTTATTCATAACCGGCTAATTGAAAACATATAAAAAAATTCATTATATAGAATCTGATTCAGTAGTATTCAAAAATTGAATCAGTTCCGCGTTGAATTCTTCGGCGTGCGTCACATTAAACCCATGAGGACCACCTTTAATTACCACAAGCTGACTGTTCGGAATGCGTTCATGCGCCTTTTGCCCGCTGAGTTCCAATGGAACGATGGCATCTGAATCACCGTGAATAACTAGTGTTGGTACGTTGAACTTATCTAAATCACCACGGAAGTCTGTCTTACTAAACGCTGCTATACAGTCAAGTGTGCCCTTTGGTGAAGCAAATGCTGCAATGTCACGATTGTATAATCGGAATTCTTCGCTCACTAGATCCGTTCTGTCCCCAGATGCGAAGAAGTTCGTCGTAAATTTATCGAGGAATGCAATTCGATCTGCCTTTACTCCATCCTGTAAGCCTTTGATTATTGCATCGTCAAATCCGCCGTCCGGATTATCCTCAGTTTTGTAAAGATACGGAGGTACTGCCCCTGCTAGTACAGCTCTTGATACACGCTCTGTTCCGTAAGTTCCGATGTAACGAGAAACCTCGCCTCCACCCATCGAGAAGCCAACCAATGTTACGTCACGAAGGTCAAGATGCTCCAGTATTTTGTGTAGGTCTGCCGCAAACGTATCATATTCATACCCATTCCATGGCTGTGAAGACTGCCCAAATCCACGACGATCATACGTAATTACTCGGTAACCAGCCTCAACTAATGCTGGTACTTGTTTTTCCCACGATCTCCCGCTAAGTGGCCAGCCATGGATTAACACTACTGGTTTACCAGATCCTACATCCTCAATGTGAAGCTCAATCGGTGCACCATTTTCAAATCCTACTGAAAGTTTACTCATTTCAAATTCCTCCATCTTCTCGTTTTAGTTTTACAAAATAATATTGTGCAAAATCCATTTCGCATTCCCATCTTACTTTCAATAAAAAATATTGTCAACAATTAAATTTCCCAAAATACTTTTTATTATTTAGGAGGTATGTTAAATTATTAATGCAGAGAAATACTAATCATTAGAGGGGTGTAACCATGGAGAATAACCCGCATAATCTCAAATTAGAGAATCACTTATGTTTCTCATTGTATGCCTGTTCACGGGCTATCTCACGACTTTATCGCCCTTACCTAGATCAACTTCAGCTCACTTATCCTCAGTACTTAGTCTTAGTTACCCTGTGGGAAAAACCGCAAAGAACAATTAAAGAGCTGGGTGAAGTGCTTAATCTTGATACAGGTACACTGACTCCGCTACTCAAACGTATGGAAGCTGTCGGTCTCATCGAGCGTCGTCGTGACACAGTGGACGAACGCGTCATGAACATTCTTATTACGCATGCCGGCAAAGCACTACAGGAGAAGGCATCGTGTGTTCCGCAATCTTTATTCGACGCAACTGGAATGAATAAAAAGGAATTGGATGAAATAACTGAAAGAATCACGCACCTTTTAGATCAGCTGAATGGAACGGCTGAGAAATAGATGCAATAATTTGTATACTAACAAAGAGAGCACTACGGGTACAGGTATTGGGGGTTCCGCTGTTTATCTATTTGATCGCGGCAACAAAGATTCCCTTCTCGGTGCCTGGGATTACTTGAAATACCTATCTACTCCTGAAGTGTCTGCAGACTGGTTTATGACTACGGGTTACTATCCAATGAATAATAAGGCCATGGAACTCGACGAAACGAAACGATTTATCGAACAAAATCCGCAGTATGAGATCATCCAAACGATTGTCGATAATTCCAAGGAGTATAAGAGATATCTTGAACCATGGGTTCCTTCTTTCACGGATATGGACAAGATGATCCAGGATGAAATTATTCGATTCAGCGATGGCAGCCAAGATATGCAAACGACCATTTCTAATATTGATACTCAAGCCAATCGACTGCTCCAAGATTGGCATAATGCGAATCCATCAGCTAAATAATTAGGCTATTCCTAAAACGATTAAACCCCGAAGGCTCACTTGAATGTGATCTGTTCGGGGTTTAGTTTGTATGACGCAAGTTGACCGCTGGTCCTGATCACATTGGAGGATGAGGGACGGCACCGGGGCTTTAGCACCGTATCATCCCTAAAAACGTTCAGCGGAAGAAGCGGGTTCGCCCGTAATTATAGTATAATTACTTATATGATTAACTGGAGAAAGGGGCGTAGACGGTGGCAAGAACGAAGGCCTTTGATACGAATGAGATCCTGCATAAAGCCATGGTTGTTTTTGGGAATCGTGGTTACGAAGGCACCTCGCTGCCGGATTTGATCACGGGGCTGGGCATTGCCCGCCAAAGTATATATGATACGTATGGAACGAAGTGGGAGCTGTTCTTCGCAGCAGTTAAGCATTATATGGATCAAAAGAATCAGGAGTTGAGGAAGCATTGCGAGGGGCCGGGAACGGCCGTTGACAAGGTGGAACTCGTATTCACTACGATCTTTAAAGTCCTAATGGACCCCGAACTGCGCTTGCAATGCTTCATTATTAGCAGCGCGATCGAGCAGGCGCCTCATAATGAGGAGCTGGCTGCTTATTTGCAGGCGAATATCGAGCTGTCGGAGCAGATCTTTTACACGATGCTGGAACGCGCGGTGGGAGAAAGGGAAATAGGCCCGGAGGTGAACATCCGAGACTTAGCCCGGTTCCTAGTGCATGAGCGGATCGCTTTGATCACGTCAGCCAAGCTCGGAATGGATGAGCCGAAGCTGTTTGGCATTCTACAGATGGTAATGTCGATCTTCCGGACGATGCAAGGACAAGGCAGCAAAGCGGCAGATTTCATATAAATGTAAACCCCAAAAGGCTCTCCTAGGGTCATCTTAAACGGTGATGACAGGAGAGCCTTTTTATTTTAACGTACCTCTTAGTTAATTAGATGGAAACCATGTTTATGCTCCAAAATGAATTGCTCCAGGGAACGGGGCTCCCGCCCGGTTACACGAAGTACCGTGTCCGTTACTTGATCCTCCGTTCCTTCGAGGCGAATACGGACATCCATTCCGGCCAGGTATTCGGCATAGCTCTCCGGCAAGCCGGCGGCCTTATGCCTCTCTGAAAGTTGCTCCGGTGTAACATGAATATGCTTGGCATCCAGGCCGGTGACGCTGCGGATCACTTTGGCCACCTCGTCATAAGTGAGTGATTCTGGTCCGGTAATGATATGCTCCCGGTTATGGGGCTCCTTGTCGGTCAGGGCATGAAATCCGACAGCTGCAATGTCATCTGCGTCGACGAAGCCTATCTTGCCGTCCCCGGCTGCAGTATAGATGTATCCGCTATGGCGCAAGGAATGTCCGTGTCCATGTCCGGCATCCGTAAAATTCTGCATGAAGTAGGAAGGGCGCAGTACGGCCCATTCTGGGGCATGCTCACGCAAGTAACGGTGAACGGGCCCGAAGATTGGACCGTCCTCCGAAATCGAGGCACTGGATAACAGGACAAAGCGCTTAACCGAAGCGTCAAGTGCTCTGCGGACAAAAGGAATCATGACTTCTTCAGGATGCAGACTCGCAGGTGCAACCAGATATACGGCATGGACGTCCTGCAGGAGGTCATCATGGTTAGCCTCATCAAACCAGTCGAATGAGACGTATTCACCAGCTTGTTCAACTCCGGGCTTGGGTGTACTACGGCCGGCTCTTTGAACTATATAACCTTGCTCGGTCAGCAGCTGTGCGATGCGGGAGGAAGTTTTGCCATATCCTCCGGTTAGTAGAATACGGGTTGATGCTTCATCATACATACGGTTAATCTCCCTCAGCTCGGATTGATGTCCGGTTTCAAGTTAGTGCCAATGGATTCCAATACTCCTTATAGTGGATGATCTTTCCATCTTGAACTTCGACTACGGCTATATAGCTTTGTTCATAAGATCTGCCTGTGACTAGGTTTTTGCCGCTTCCTTCGAACTGCGCAAAGAACACCGGGGCGTCGGCCGCTACATGAATGACCGGATTGGTGAATGAGGTGATATCAAACATCTTCTCTAGCTTCTTCACATACTGCTGCAGCGCCGCCTTCCCGTCCAGACGTTTAGGATTCGGGTCCGGGGTATAAGGAAATTCGAAGACTACATCGTCAGTAAATAAATTGAAAAATGCAGCATAATCCTTACGAATAAAACGGTCTGTGAAAAGTTGAATGAGCTGTCCGGCTTGCTCGTAAGACAAAGTACTCATTTCAGTTGCCTCGCTTTCTTAAGAGAGTGGGTGTCTTATCCAAAAATGGAAGGTATAGAGCCACTATATCACTTTCCGGACCAAACAGTCAAATAAATTTGGACTGATCGGTCAAAAATTTTCGCTTCTTTGGTAATTGGCTCACAAGTGGATATTTCGTCCTGGACCACCCATACGTATCACCAGACATTGCCGACATCACCCGAGCATATGATGTGAATGGTAAGTTTGTCATTGTAGGGGAAATTAGGGGTACAAATCCGGAAATAAGGCGAGCTGTTATACCAAAGAAAGGAAGCAGATTCAAGAGTGTTGGTTCTTCGCTCCCCACTCACATAGACCTTCCAAAATGGGCAGCAGTGTCTTCGCTTTATCTGTGAGACGGTACTCGACTTTTGGAGGAACTTGCGGATACTCTTT
This sequence comes from Paenibacillus sp. YSY-4.3, assembly GCF_054767475.1. Lineage (NCBI taxonomy): Bacteria > Bacillati > Bacillota > Bacilli > Caryophanales > Paenibacillaceae > Paenibacillus > Paenibacillus sp. YSY-4.3. The sequence continues at coordinate 120,994 of NZ_BAABMC010000004.1, forward strand.
CCGCTCGACCATACCATCTCTCTCTAATTCTTTGAGTTGTGAACTCAGTATTTTATAAGTAATAGCCCCAATCTGTCTCTTCAGATCATTAAAACGAACCGGTTCGTTTTCTGCCAAAAGGTAAATAATCACCAACTTCCATTTTCCACCAATAACTGATAATGTATATCCAAACGGAGTGTCTTGAATATCTTTAACTTTACCTTTGTATTGAGCCATACCCATGTTTACACTATCCTTTCTGGTAGTATCTATCCACAAAGTGCGTACTGTTTTTTTAGCTGTCTCCATTTTATACTAATCGTACTTTAAGCTAAAGGAGTGTACAAAACAAAACAATGATGGCTAGAACTTATAATCACGGTGTTGCATGGGAAGAAGGCAGCGGCATTTCCCAAGGTTATTCCGTCAACGGCACGATTTACATTTCGGGGCAATTCTCCCACGATATGCAGAGCACTTTGATCGGCGCGGGAGATATAGAGGCGCAGACTAGGCAGACGCTAGAGAATCTTGATCGTGTACTGGCGGGATTTGGTGCCACGAGGTCTAACCTCGCTTATATTGAGATCTATCTGACCAATGTGAAAGAACATTTTGAGCCTTGCATTCAGCTGTTTAAACAATATATGGGGCAGCATCGGTCCGCTGGCAGTCTTATTGGCGTCACATCGCTGGCGTTCCCTGAGCAGCTGATTGAAATCAGTGCGATTGCCCATATGGACTGATGATAATAATGCCGAAGCATACAGGCATGTTGCCCCAGGAATGATAAGAGAGGTCTTCATATGTTAATAGGAAAAGCTCGAACCGCAACGATTATCGCACTAACTGCTTATACCGTACTTATGTTATATTTCCTGTATTTCGGCTTTGACCGGATCAATAGCATCCACGACGGGACGGATAGGTATAATCTGATCCCGGACGGCATTTCGCTATCTTTACCAACGGGTAACGTGACCTGGTTTTGGTTTTATAACTTTGCGAATTTTGCGGCGTTCCTGCCCTATGGGATGTTCGTTCCGCGAGTGGTATCGGTCCGGTTTCTCCGGTTCTTAGGGCTGTTTCTCGTTACGATTTCGATTCTTGAAGCATTGCAATGGGCGACCGGATTGGGAAGCTTCGATATTGACGACATTCTCACAAATGTGCTAGGGGGTGTCGTCGGGTATATGGCGCAGAGATGGGTGCCTCGCACGAAGGATACCTTGAAGGGCATAGGGATGATTTTCGCCGCGGCGGCTCTGTTCTCGCTCGGAACGATCATTACAGTCCAGGGGATAAATCATTGGATTGCGAAGGCAACGAGCGTCGAGGCAGGCAGAGAGGTCGGGATCGACAGTCTTCCGGTGAAGGAAGGTTCGATCTCCTGGGACCCCAGCCCCGCTGGATTTGAAGTCGGGGGCTATCAAATGGAGCCTCAGGTGAATTTGTTGAGCAGAGAGAACCCGGGATCGACGAGTGTAACGTACGCGTTGGATGGGAAGTATTTGACCTTCTCCGGTAACATGGGCGTTCCGGACCACATCCCTCAGGGTGAAAGTACGGTGATCATCGCCGTGGACGGCGAGGCCAGCGTGAGCACTGTCAGCAGCGAATACGCCAGTTATTTTGAATTAGACGTGTATCGGGCGAAAGAGCTGACCATAACGATCAGGAATGAAGACGATAAGCCAAATACGAATGTCGTGCTATGGGATATGATTCTCACGGAAATAAAGAATCGATAACGAGATAAACCTTATTATAAGTTACGCTATTAGTTGCTAAGCGAAGAGGGCCGGTATTTATACAGCCGTTAGGCTTTAATTACGCAGTAAAAATTCGTGTTCGTAAATCGCATGAATCCTTTCAAAAACGTTCCGTGCTTGATCTTTAAATTTTAATTCCGCAACCTGACCTTTCAGGAGATACACACCTGTCTTATTCTGGTGTTCTCCGAGCGCACCTTCATACAGCTTGTTGGCTCCGTGGGTAGGCGGAGCAAAAAACAATTTCATTAACACGGTAACCAATATAGGCAGACCGGAGGTAGTATGTATGACGGTCATGATCCATGAATATATTGTCAAGACGCAAGACTCGGGGCCATACGGATTAACGAGGGGAAAAGACGGTGCCATGTGGTTTACGGAACAAAGGGGCAATCGAATCGGGCGAATAAATGCCGCGGGCGAGATCAATTCGTTCTCCCTACCGACAGAGAATGCCGGAGTGATGTCGATTATATCGGATCGGAGCGGCGACTTTTGGTTTACGGAGTATCAAGCCAATAAGATCGGGAGAATGTCGTTAGATGGCTATTTTACAGAATATGAACTTCCTCTCGCAAATTCAGCGCCTTTCGGCATAACGGAAGATAGGGAAGGTGCGATTTGGTTTACGGAAATGAATGGCGGAAGAATCGGAAGGTTAACCGCATCGGGAGAGATGACCGAGTTCGAGTTGCCTAGCCCGGATACATTCCCTTCATTTATTGTTCCCGGATCAGACGGAGCATTATGGTTTACACAGAATCAAGGGAATTCGATCGGTAGAATCACCACCGAGGGTGATATTACGGAATTTCCCATACCAACCCCGAATTCCGGACCTGTAGGCATTACGAGCGGCCCTGACGGGGCATTATGGTTTGTACAAATTATGGGCAATAAAATCGGAAGAATGACAACTTCAGGCGAAGTAAAGGAATTTATGATACCGACATCGAATGCTAGGCCCCATGCTATCATTTCCGGTGAAAATGAGGATCTTTGGTTCTCGGAATGGGGCGGTAACAAGATCGGACGAATTACGGTTCAAGGAATGATTACAGAATATCAAATCCCTACTAAACACGCAGAGCCCCACGGTATAGCGATTGGTGAAAATGGGGATGTTTGGTTCGCTGAAGAGTGCAATCAAATTGGACGTCTCAACATCTCCCCATAGCAGCATTAGCCGACCACCTCATGTTACCCATCTTGGGGGCATTTAGCTTATCAACTTCACCGGAAACTATAAAAGGCAGGTTCTTGCAAAAAAAGACATAACCCCGCAACTAGTGGGGTTATGTCTTTACCTTACAATGCACCTGCATCTCTTGCCGAATAGAACGACGGGTAAATCGGTCGATAATGTAGTTCCTCTCTTATACGCGTTGTATCGACGATCATATCCCATGGATCATAATCCTGCTGCAGTGCTTCTGACGAAATTTCGCTATGATGAAGCTGGAGCAATTCCGCAACGGAGATCGGCGCATCGTCGGCAACATTGTAGATTCGGCCATCAATACCTGGAGTAGAAGCTGCGAGTATCAGAGCTTGGCTTATATCCGCATGGTGCGCCATATGGATTCGTTTGGCCGGATTCCAATTACGCAATAACGGCAGAACCTCCGTGATATGGGGATCGTGATCACCATAGACGAACGGAAACCGTACGATGCGCAGTCCCAATCCCTGTTCGCGATGAAGTCGCAGCAGCGCCGCTTCAGCTTCCACTTTGGTTTGAGGATAAGCAAAGGTAGGATTAGGCTCGTCATCTTCATGTTTCGGCCTTGAATGCCCCCCAGAACCGTATACATTATTAGTACTGGAAAAAACAAACCTGGGCACATCCGCCTTCAACGCAGCGCGAGCTAACGCTATGCTTCCATCGATGTTGGATACTCTTGTGGTGTTTTCGTCTACACCGCGAAACTGCGCGGCCAAGTGAACTACTACATCAGTGTCCCGCAGAGCCTCAGCATAATGGTCTGGCTGCAAAAGATCGCCTTCTAAAAGTTCAGCCCCTAGCTGGTGAAGCCCCTCCGCCCTTGCAGAGTCCCTTACCAATAGCCTCACGTGATGACCGCGCTGTAACAAACGCGGAACAAAACGGCTTCCTACTTTACCTGTGGCCCCTGTTACAAAAAGGTTCATTTTTCAAAACCTCCTAAGTTTTTTTAATGCTATACTGGCAGTATAATAGAGTGTGCGAGCAGCTTCCTTCCTGCGTTTATCGTATGATTGGAAGTGTCAGGCTAAAGGGGGAGTTGTAAATGGATAACATTCCTTCCAAAATGTCGTTAGGTGGATTTTTACGGTCGCGTCGGGAACGCCTTACTCCGGAAGATGTAGGGTTAGTATCCTATGGGCGGCGGCGGACCCCGGGTCTTCGAAGAGAAGAAATAGCTCAGCTAGCTCATATCGGAACATCCTGGTATACCTCCCTGGAACAAGGGCGAAGTGTCAATCCATCGGAGGACGTATTAAATAACATAGCCAAAGCGCTGCGATTGACGGAAGATGAACGTCGCCACCTCCATCTTCTCGCAAGGCCGGTCCAACAGGAACCGGTGGAAGGTCAGCGGTTAACTGCAGGTTTGGAAGGGACGATACGGGCTCTGGAACCGCATCCGGCGTTTGTGATTGGACGGTATTGGGATTTGTTGCTTTGGAACAAAGCGGCCGAGCTCGTTTTCCGATTGCCAACCTTCTCAAGTCACATGCGAGAGAGACCCCATTGGATGAGACATCTTTTGACGGATGTACAGTTTGGATTAAACATAATGGATTGGGAAGCCAGGGTGAGAGTCTTAATTGCACACTTTCGTGCGGATTACGCACGCTTCCCTAATGATGCAAGGTTTAAGGAGCTTATTGATGAATTCATGCAGATTAGCCAGCTGTTTCGCGAGGTCTGGCCGCTGCATGACGTTCAGATCGCAACGGATCGCCGCAAACGGGGGTATGATCCTCGTATCGGGGAGATGGAGTTTGAACATGTTACCTTGCAACCGTCGAACAATCCGGATCTGAAGCTCATGATTTATACAGCTTCAACGGATACGGCTGCGTGTTTGCGAAGTTTAATGAACGATCGGGAGCATGGATAGCAGATTCTAATAACACAAGGGCCATCACGCAAAATGGTGGACTAAAGACTTGCCGTTGCAGACAGTACGGAGAACCGTACCTCAAGTAGTGGCAAGTTTTTTTGTTGTGGGTGGGCATAATAGATCCATTGCGTGTGAAAGGAAGGAGCTGCAACAAGAAGATGGATCAACCTTTTGTAGTCTTACCTGAAGAACAAGCGCCTCAAGGTATAGAGCATTGTGAACTGTGCGAACTATCCAAGCAGCGGAATCGGGTCATCTGGGGTGAAGGAAATCCGAAAGCTTCGCTTATGATGATTCTGGATAATCCCGGAGCCCGGGAGGATCGGGAAGGAAATTCGTTTCTATGCGGTACCCGAGAAACGCTCCAATTCGGCATGAGGGAGTCGGGGATAGATGTAAATGAGGTTTATGTCACCTATTTGCTAAAACGCCGACCGATGCGTGCCTACAATAAGCCTGAGACTAGAGCCGCGTGTCTTCCTCATTTACAGATGCAGATCTTTCAGAAGCAGCCGCTTGTACTATTTGGATTTGGAAATGTCGTGGCGGAAGCCTTATTCCCTGATACGGAGAGTGCCAGCGTTAAGGAATTACGAGGCAGCTGGCAGGAGTTTCAGGGTACGCCAGTCGGCTTCACCTATCACCCGCTGGCAGTAAGAAGACGACCCAATCTATTAAGTTTCTTCGTAGAAGATTTAAAAGCTTTGAGGGAGAAGTGGAAGGAGATTCAACACGTTAGGGTAGAGAATGACGAATTTTCGGAGATCCGAAATAAATAAGGGCAAGTTTTTTGCGGAATTGGGAATAAGGTCTCAGAGACGCGCATCGAAACCCCATGTGGTTGTAAGCTGCGTTGAACCCGCATCCATTATTGCAGCAAATTCTCATCCCTATGGGATGAGGTTTTTTTTGTTGTCAAAAATAAGGGAGGGGATCTCAGGGGAAGGAACGAAGATCCTATTCAAAAATATGGATATATTGTAGAAAGTTGGTACGTTAATCCTATGTATTAATATTCCATATTAAGATATATTTATATGCAAATGATGGGGCCTCAAGGTAAGGGGTTGGTTACACATTACATATTTGACTCGATGGCTCAAATGGAGATTGTTTATTCGTTGGAGGAACGAGTGGAAGAGCAGAGCACGGTTATTCTTCCTGCTACTCTTTTGGGAATTGATTAAAATGGTTGCCTACTTTTTGGGAACCGCATTCCTGATAAGCAAATTTGTGAATTCGAACGAAGGTGGTATCGATCATCTGCATTTGATTTTGGCGATAGTTAGTTTTCTAATGATCGCGGCCTCCACTTTGAGCGGGATTAAATCGGCAAAGTGGGAACTCAATACGCAAGATGACTTCTTATTGCAGAATGTGTGGTTTTCAGAGCAGATCAAACATCTGCTCCTTCGCCTTGAGGATATTCTTTGGGATGCCAAACAGTGGATTTCATTCTTGCTTCCGGTACTGGCCGCCATTCTATGGACAACGCGCATTCCACCTCTCCATGCCATGTGGATTCTTGTCTTGTCGTTTCTGGTCTTTACATTCCTCACTCAGGGAATTGCAGCGTTGTATTCCGGAATCCTTAAGACAAGAGACCGAAGTCGGGCTGCACTCGTTGGAACGATGGCAGGAGCGGTCATTACTCGCACGGTAATCGTGGCGTTCTGTACAATTGCGGGAAGAATTGCCGCTCCATGGGTGAATACTATCCCTCTCACTCAGAGAGAACTGGATGTGCAAGCTTTGGAGACATGGCAGCGGGAAGGTTCGAAACTCTTTATGGAGGAAATCCAGGATGTTTTGCACTTTCTGCTGGAAAGTTGGTGGCCTCATGTTGTATTGGCCGATCTGTTTATGCTCCAAGCATCTGGTTGGTTGATTCTTTGGGCGATCGTGTTCGGCGGTGCTATCATTTGGACAAGGTTAAGCGCTTTCTCGCGCCAAAATCGGCAAATTGCTCTTAATAAAATATTGGAAACCTTGTATGGAAAGCTGCATTCGATTGTACCGGCGAAGGACGCAGGATTGTTATCCGCACGAATTAAGGTGTTCTGCCGTAGCAGTTATACCCTCAGAAATCTCCAGGCTCTATTTGGAGGCATAGGATTTTGGATCCTAATCGGCATATTCTCCGGGATGCTGAGCGGAGTCAATGTTGAAAAGGTTGAATACGCTGTCTTGAGCTTTATGTCGTTCATGATTATGTACTTCTTGTCGTTCGAGTTGTACAGCTCTCTATCAGGCAAAATTTCACTAGAAGCAAGCGGCGAGCGAATCATCCTCGATCTCATGGCAGAGAGAACGCTCTGGAATGAATTGCAGCAGCAGTGGAGTATTCACAAGCTGCTCGCTTGGCCAATCTTTGCATTGGGACAGTTGGTGGTTATCTTGCTATCGGGGAAGTTCTCGATACTACTTCTGCTGCTCTTGCCGGTCCAGGCCATCTATGTTCGGTGCTTTACGTTGATCTGCCATATTCCAAGTGTGATCCATCCGAGATTCGACTATTTGAATCCGGAACAAATTCAAGATTATCCCGAAAAGGAAGTTATCAGGGGTATCATGCACTATATCGTACTCGGTGTCATTCTCCCTGCCGCGCTGTTCCCACTAATCTTGTACATGGCGGACTATATTGAATTCTTCTGGTTCGTCAGCCTGCAATACATCGTAATTCCCGGTCTTATGTTTGGGGTTGCGGCAATTGGTTTGCGTTTGATGAAGGCCAGATTGCACCGTTGGATTGACATCAACGATCTTCATTTAAAGTAGGCGGTGATTTTCATAGCTACGATTTTATCCTTATCAAAGATTTCCAAACGGGCGGAGGAGAAAGCTATACTTTCTGATGTTAGCTTCGATATCCTCCCCGGGTCGATTATCGGTTTCTTAGGTCCGAACGGAGCAGGCAAGACCACCACGTTGAAGATTGCTGCGGGACTTGTAAAGCCAACTTCCGGGGAGGTCTTCGTTGGGGGCGTATCCTTAACCGAACAAAGAAAAATCGCGAAGCAAATGTTGACGTTCATCCCTGATAACCCGTTATTATATGATGAATTAACCGGCAAAGAGTACATCCGCTTCTTCATGGACTTGTTCGCGGTGGATGTTCCTGCCAAAAAGGTAGACGACGAGATCGAACGATTCAGATTCCAATCGGAGTACAATAAGCAGATACTCCACTATTCGTTAGGAAACCGCAAGAAACTCGCATTGCTATGCGCATTGCTGCGGCGTTCCCCACTCCTGCTGCTGGATGAGTATATCTCGGGCTTAGATCCAGTGAACTCCATCCTTATTCGGGGAATATTACACGAATACGTAAAAGGCGGCAACTCTATTCTTCTCTCTACGCATCAATTGGATATCGTAAAGTCGTTCTGCGATGAGGCGATTTTTATAAACGAAGGATGTATTGTGGATCGGCGTACACTGCCCGAGATTTTGCAAGACAACGAATCGATCGAATCTTACTTCTTATCCCAGCTGCAATCTAGCGAGACTGCGCAAAAAGGAATTAGGTGAATATGAAACCAACAAAGAATCTTATGCGCATCATGGTTATTTTGTTCGGAGCTCCTCCGCTTCTCTATCATTTGTACTTCGGAAACTGGATTTTCACGGCTGTTGTTACGGTAAGTATTGGAATGATGCTTGGCTTAATCGGCTTCAAGAAATGAAGCGAGCCCTTGTGCGAGACAAGGGCTGCTGGAAAGGAGGTGATAAATTATGCTGGAACTTATTATTGCTGATTTGACTGCATACACAGGTATATCCACAGCCTGGGCTACAGTCATCATCGCCGCGATCAACGCCGGTTCTACGGTCATCGCACTTGCATCCATTTTCGCAAGCGCAGGTCTTAGCGCAGGTCTCATTCTAGTTGTAAAAGAGTTCGTCAAGAAGAACGGTACCAAGGCAGCTATCGCCTGGTAACATACGTTAGCTTTCACCGATAGGATAAGGGGTGCCACCCTTATCCTATTCACCTAATTCAAGGGGTGGAAATATATGCAAAATTACTTTCGCCGCAATCGGTGGTTTCTTTTGGCCTCAGCAGGCTGGCTTCTATTTTCCTTCTTTGCCGGATGGGCTTTCGTAAGTGGAATGTCTAGTGAGATCGGGGCTTCCCCTGTAGTCTCTCGGCAAATTGACCATCTGGACAAAAGTGTACTCCCTATATTGACTCAGAACTTGTTTACAAGCGCCTTGTTGATTTCAGGCTTATTTTCCTTGTCACTTCCGACGATCATCATCCTGTTTCTTAACGGATTCTGGTTTGGGGCAAGCCTGACCAGCCGTTATATGGATGGAGTTTCCGCGCTCGAACTAGCTCTTAAGATCGTCCCGCACGGCATATTTGAAATCCCAGCATTAATTATTGCCGGATTCGTAGGATTTCAAGGGATTACCTTCTATATCCATAAGCAACGTCCATGGGCGTATTACCTTAAGAGTATCCTTTTGATGTGCTCACTCTTGATCGCCGCGGCGATTGTAGAAGGGCTCATCACATCGAAGTTATAAAAATGGAGGTGAAGTTCCAATGGAGAACGGTCACTTGGTCGCTGTGAATACAAATCAGAAACAGACGAAGCTCTCTCATCTCCTTACGATCCTTTATGCACCTACGAGCACCTTTCGTGCGCTTGGTCAGTCTCCGAAGCTCAGATGGCTAATTCTCATTCTATTGGTGGCCCATATCGGGATAACGTTTTTCGTTTCCAAAGGCCTGCTGGAGACTCGCGAAATACAAGAGCTTCTGAATCAAAACGAAATACAAATGCCGCCTATAGTGTTAAATTTGATTAAATTTTTTATTATCTTGTTCTCATCGCTATGGTATTTCTTTATGCTGTTTATCGTGTACTTATTACAACTCGCGGTGGTTAAGATTATGAAGCTGCCGATCGGAGGAAAGCTGCTCGGCGCAATCATCCTGTTATCCCAAGTTCCTCAAATCATTGGAAAAATCGTTCAGTTACCTTTTTTTAACCCGGAGCAACTCCAGAACGAAGAAACACAAATTTCTATCGGTAGCCTTGGCCTCCTCGTATCGCAATTCACGACAGACGGCACGTTCATTCGATTGGCTGCGAATGTGAATATTTTCGAAATATGGAGCTATGCATTAATCGCATTAGGCATCTCTGTGGCCACAGCATGTTCCATCAAGAAAGGGTTCATCGCTTCCTTTGCCATCTGGGCTCTTGTATTCGTTCTGAACGCGGCGGTCATTTTTCTGCTGCCTCGATAATCAGTGGTGAATCGAATGAAAATGAAATGGATCCTTGCATTGGCAAGCATACTTTTTTTAGGAATCAATATTTACTTAATCATTACCCGGGAAGCTCCACAAAAAACGATTATTTCCAATAATAACATTTTTACCGTCGCCAGCCAATCCCTTTCAGAGACGATATTACTTTCAGGCGTTTTTGAATATGAGGAGGAGGAGCTCATTTACGTTGACAAGACGTTGGGGGAAATCCAGAACATCTCTGTCTCGGAAGGACAGTCCATTAGAATCGGTACCCCCCTATTCAAATATAACAGCGAATCCATTGCGAAACAAAAAAAACAGATCGAACTAGAGAGGAGACGACTGCATCTGCAAACCGAGATGAACCGTCGTCAGATTTCTGAATTGGAAGCACAGTTCAAGGAGGAGGTTGTAGCGAAAGGGCCCGACGAGGCAAAAAGCTATACCTCTGGTCAGCTTCAGGACCTGCAAATGCAAGTGGAACTCTCGGAGGTCGAACTGATATCGTTAGAGATGGATCTGGAGGAGCTGGATGCGAAGGAATCGTCCCTGCTCGTAAAAAGTCCGATTGACGGTACCGTTCAAGCCGTGAATGCTCGCCAACACTCAATCGACGATCTCCCAGTCGTGCACATTACCTCGGATAAGTACGTCATACGCGGTGCGATTAACGAATTCGACTCCGTTCGCGTTCGTCCCGGCCAATCCGTCTGGATCAAGTCGAAGGCTCTGCCGGATCACAAATGGAACGGAACGCTGCAGCATATCGGAAGCATCCCGAACAAGCCGGAGAGCGGCGAAACAGGAACAATCTCGAGTTACCCCTTTATCGTAACATTGGAGGAATCGAGTGCCTCTTTATTACCCGGGTACCATGTGTATATTGGGATTGAAGAGACCGGGGTGCAGCCTCTTTCAATTCCAAGCTCCGCTATCGTCCGGAAGGAAAACAAGACTCATGTCTATGTACTGGAAGGTGATAGCTTAAGATTCCGAGAGGTAACAACAGGAAATGTGAATGGAGATCATACCGAAATTGTCGACGGTTTACTTGAAGGCGATCGTATCCTTCTCGAGCCCTCCGATCATTGGGATGAAGAAGAGGAAGTAGAGATCCATGATTGATTTCTATAATGTCAGCAAAATTTACAATGCCGATGAGCGACACACCCATGTCCTCAAGGATGTCAGCTTCTCGATTGATAAAGGTGAATTCGTAGCGATCATGGGAATGTCAGGTTCAGGAAAATCAACATTGCTTCATTTGATGGGATTATTGGATAAACCGACATTGGGAACTTATAAGTTAAACCAGATTGATGTTCAACAGTATACCGATCAAGAGCTCGCGAAGCTCCGGAATGCGCATATCGGATTTGTTTTCCAGCAATTTCACTTGCTCCCCAGACTTACGGCGTTTCAGAATATCGAGCTCCCGCTTATCTACAGAGGCGATTCCGCCTCTTCACGGGCGCGGAAAGCAACCGAAGCGCTAGAAGCCGTCGGTCTGACCGAACGGAAGGATCATTATCCTAACCAATTATCCGGCGGCCAAAAGCAACGAATTGCCATCGCGAGGGCGATGGTTACGGAACCATATCTTGTATTAGCGGACGAACCGACGGGGGCGTTGGATACTAAGACTGGAGAACAAATTATGGATTTGTTTCGGGTCATGAACGATGCCGGAACATCGGTTATCATCGTGACACACGAACTGGCCATCGCGGAATGCGCAGATCGCATCTTGGTCATTAGAGACGGCGCATTGGTCGAAGATCGGGGGTTACGTTGATGGTTTGGGAATGTATAAAAATGGCTTACTCCTCTCTACTGGCTCACAAGCTTCGCTCTATACTCACAATGCTCGGCATTATGATCGGTGTCGCTTCAGTCATTACGATCGTATCCATTGGTCAAAGTGGAGATGCCGCATTAAAGAATCAGTTTGCAGGCAGCCAGAATAACACGTTGGAAATTATGCATATGGATACGGATGCCGTCGTCGGCGCTGCCGCCCCCGCTACAACTTCCCCGTTCACTGAAGCAGATGTCTCCGAGCTTGAGCGAATCGAATCCATCGTCATGGTCACTCCAACAAGCTCTGCTATGTCCTCAGTCATGGTAGAGGATACCACCAAGCAGATGCAGATCATCGGCGTCTCGGAACGATTTGAGGAGCTTCAATCCATCGAGATTGTCGCCGGGAGATCCATGACCGACAATGAATTACGGGAGGGCCTAAAGGCCGCATTAATCAGCGAGGAAGCAGCACGTTCATTCGAGCAAGAGAAAAGTTACATCGGTGAAATCATTGAAATAGAGGGAGTTCCATTCTTTATTGTCGGTACGTTCGCGTCTAAACGAAGCGGGCTGACGGAGTTAAGTAAAGAAAGTCTCCTCGTTCCTCAAACCGTATGGCCGTCATTGTTCGGTAACGGAGACTATCAGTCTTTGATTATCCAAGTCTCCGACCTGTCTTTGCTGGAAGAGACGAGCCAGAAAGCCTTGGATTATTTTACGCAGAAGGCGGACAGTACGGGGATGCCTGGCGAGTATTACATATTAAATATGGAACAGATCAAAGAGGCGCTATCTTCCATTACAACGATCATGACGGCCATTATCGGCGGAATCGCCGCGATTTCTCTATTTATTGGAGGGATTGGGGTAATGAACATTATGCTAGTCTCCGTTACGGAACGAACAAGGGAGATCGGGATCCGCAAAGCGCTAGGAGCGACCCGAGGGATGGTGTTGGCGCAATTTCTCACCGAATCTGCTGCGCTTACGACCATCGGTGGAATGATTGGTGTGGGGCTTGGATTGGGCGGCGCATATACCGTCGCTATGATCAGTAATATGCCCCCGGTTGTCTCGTGGCAGGTGGTCCTCGGCGGCGTTCTCTTCTCCATGAGCATCGGCATATTTTTTGGCCTACTACCCGCCTATCAAGCGGCGAAGTGGGAACCGGTGGATTCCTTGCGTTACGAGTAATTACTTCCGATAGTCGGCTATTCTTGATTCAAGCAGTCGTTCCCTGTTGCGCGGGAGATTGTTTGAGGTCGGGGATCAGTGCTGGTTGGACGGGCCTCCAGCCCAGAAGTTCCTGAGTAACAGGGCTTGATCTCGGAATATCAAGCGCTGCAAGTGTGCTGAGGAAGCCGAAGTGGGCGTCTGCCTCTCCATCGAACTTTCGAGGGGCCGAGACGGCCTTTTTTTTGTAGAACATCTGATCAATTTCAGCTGTGGGCGACCATGGCTTCTGGAGGCTATAGAACGGGGCCGGATTACGCACCTCAGCACGGTTGGCAAATTGCTTCGTGATCTTATACTTCGTGATCTGATACGCGAGGCGTCTGTAACTGGTTTAGATATGACCAGCCTAAAAGTGATCGGTTGTGGAGGATCCATCATTGCACCGGAAATTCTTGTATCCTAAGTGATGGCAAGTTCTTTGAATGGGGAACAAAGGGGGATTACGGCGGGATCATTGACAACAACATCTATACGAATTTTGCGTCAAAACGATTCTGTTCGAAATTTCATACTGAATCGTTATTTTTTTGCCAATTTGAGCGAATGTGTATGTATTTTCATATAGAAATCATAGAATCGAACGTTTGAAGGATAATTTAGTATGATTTTTCGACTACATCATCATAACAAATTTATTTTGGCCATATCAAAGGATAAAACACTTTTAAAAAACTATGGTCAAGTAATTCACTATTGACATTGGGTCTATAAGTTATAGACTAGAAGTGTGAGGTCGATATCTTATAGACCAAGGAGTGGTAAAATGAAAGGGTACAAGCTTACAGAAAGTGAAATAAAGTTTACGGATTTAATCTGGAAGAACGAACCGATTGGTTCTGGTGATCTTGTGAAACTATGTGAAAGAGAAATGAATTGGAAAAAGTCTACCACCTATACAGTTCTAAAAAAGTTGTGTGAAAAAGGTTTTTTTCAAAATGAAAATTCAGTAGTCTCATCTTTGATTACAAGGGATGAATATTACGCGAATCAAAGCGTACGTTTCGTTGAAGATACCTACGGAGGGTCATTGCCCAAATTTTTAACAGCGTTTATGGGAGGGAAAAAATTAAATAGCCGCCAAGCGGAGGAACTGAAAAAGCTGATTGATGAGCACAAGGAGGTGTAATCATGAGCGAGCTGTTTCTGTCTGTTTTAAATATGAGCCTTACAGCAAGCTATGTCATTCTTGTTGTGATATTAATCAGATTATTACTTAAAAGAGCCCCGAAGGTCATCTCTTACGCTTTATGGGGCGTGGTAGCTTTCCGACTTGTTGTTCCATTCACATTTGAGAGTGTATTTAGTCTGTTGCCAAGGAGTGGGGATAGAAGTCCAAATCCAATCCCTCAAGATCGTATGCATCAGCAAAGTACGCAGATTAATAGCGGAATAGAACTGGTCGATTCATTTGTAGGCAGGACACTGCCGGCACCGACTGCCAGTGATAGTGTGAATCATTTGCCGAATTACTTACATATTGGGTCATATATTTGGGTTCTATGTATGATGGCATTGCTTATTTATAGCCTTGTATCTGTATTGCTCTTGAAGAAACAGCTTACAAACGCACAATTCATAGAGCAGAATATTTACGAAGCTGAGAATTTGAAAACACCGTTTGTGCTTGGCTTGATACGACCAAAGATTTATTTGCCCGTTGGACTTCAGGCTGAGGAGCGCAGCTACATCCTGCTACACGAACAGACTCACATTAAACGATATGATCATATCATTAAGCTAGCAGCCTTCTTGGTATTGTCCGTGCACTGGTTTAATCCTCTTGTATGGGTAGCATTCATGTTAATGAGTAGGGATATGGAATTTTCCTGTGATGAACGTGTATTGAGAAAGATGAATTCTGATATTTATATTAAAAAATCTTACGCATCATCATTGTTATCACTTGCTACGGATAGACAGATTTTGAATGGAAGCCCGCTTGCTTTTGGTGAGGGAAATGTAAAAGGAAGGATTAAAAACGTTTTGAATTATAGAAAACCAAGGTTCTGGGTACTTGCTTTCTCAATTGCCATTATGACAGCAGTTGCGATTGGATTGATAGCAAATCCTAAAATTAAGGGGATAGGGACAGATGAATTAGAACAAATTACTGATTCAAAAAATATACCAACAGGTGAAGAAGTTAATTTTGAACTACCAGAGAAATCAGCAGTGGAAATATTAAGAGACCTAGCAAATCAACAATTTACCATTAAAGGTAATCAAATTAGTGATGATGATCAAGAAACCGTTGTAGCATTTGGAGAGGCTTTTGTGGATTTATATACCGGAGCTATTGCAGAACAACAAGCAGTTTCATTTAAAAATTATATATCCAACGAGAATCTCCTCAAATTTACCAATAAAATGTTAGAGTTAGAACAAAGACAGGAATTAAAGGGCGGAATCGGTGTGATTTTCGGTTTAGAAAATGAATTCAGTAAAGCAGAGTTCAAGAAACTTGATGGAAATGTCTACTACGTAAGTTTACCATTTTCGAACCAAGGGTCAGTAAGGGCCCTCGAAATGTTAGTTCAAGCTGAAAACAAGGCATTAAAAATGGTTGATTTGTACTTTGGAAACAAAGATGGTGTAGATACTATTGTAACAGGACATCCTGCTGATAGAAAACTTCATGATCCAAAACTATGGGATAACCAAGTATGGGTTAATGGTGTTTTTGAAAAGCTTGAAAAAATGAACTGAACTGAACTGAACTCCTATGAGTCGAAAGTTCTTAAGATGAATTGATGATGTCAGAATTCCCAGATAAGGAGAGCACCAGTGTCAAGGAATTACGAGGCAGCTGGTATGAATTCCAGGGTACGCCCATCAGCCCAGGTGAAATTCTCTGCCTCGGCATGCTGACTTTTTCGTGCAGTAAATGTACGGCATTCATTTTTGAGCTGCCCTAAAATTGATCTTGAAGGGAGGGATAACGATGGATTGGCTAGACAGGATGAATAGCGCCATGGAATATATTGAAACAAATCTGGCAGACAATATCTCATATGGTGAAATCGCGCAGATCGCCTGTTGTTCTACTTATCATTTTCAACGGATGTTTCCGTTTATTACGGGAGTCTCGTTATCTGAGTACATTCGACGTCGGCGGTTGACTCTGGCAGCTTTTGAACTGCAGACAACAGATGCCAAGGTTATTGATGTAGCTATGAAATATGGGTATGAGTCGCCAGAGGCGTTTGCACGGGCGTTTAAGAATCTTCATGGGATCATACCGATATCCGCGCGCGATAAAGGGGTGTCTCTAAAGGCCTATCCTCGAATGTCCTTCCATATTTCAATAAAGGGAGATGTCGAAATGAATTACCGCATTGAACAAAGAAGGCCTTTTGAGATGTTTGGAGTTTATGGTCTTATCAATTCGGACAGACAGACCGCATTTGCTGAAGTTCCAGAGTTCCGTAAACAATGTGATGAGGATGGCAGTGTTGATCTAATGAACGAAGTACTGGGACGGTTTGGTGATTCCCTATTGCACGCCGCCTTATATGATGACAATGGAGAAACTTTCAAATACATGATCTGTTATCATTTGCCAGAGGGGCTTGAAATTCCGGAGAGATTTACAAAGCTTTCTGTCCCGGCATTAACATGGGCTATATTCCCGGAGCCGCAATGTGATTTGCAAAAACTATGGGAACGAATTTATTCAGAGTGGTTTCCAACATCCGGATACGAGCAGGTTGAAGGCCCTAGTTTCGAAATGTATTATGGAATGGCAGGGCATGATGCCGGGGAAATTTGGATACCGGTAAAGAAAAAATAACTTTATACGCCATGTGGCACGACTATGTAAAAAAAGCGCCTGCACTGTTGCGGGCGCTCTTCTTGATTCCAGTACATACAGGCCATGTTACACTGAGAGTCCCCTATTTATTACTAACAGGATACTTCCTCCCATTCTTTATAATCTTTTCTTCCACAATCTCTTTAACGTCTAGCCCAAGATCTGAACATAACATGAATGAGTAAATCAAGACATCCGCAATTTCTTCACGGATATTTTCATTATTTTCTTTGAGTGCTTCTTCACTGCTGATCCATTGAAAGTCTTCCAGTAGTTCTGCTGCTTCTATGGAGATGGAGATGGCGAGATCCTTGGGGTTGTGATACTGTCTCCAATTTCTTTCGTCCCTGAATTCATTGATGGCGTCAATTAAGCTTTTAATATCGCTCATGATGGTTTCTCCTTTTTAACTCGAGTAGTCTCTGTCTTAATTTTAGGTCTGTAGCATAAATATATAGCCCGTAGATCCCTCGTTTCATCAGGACATTGATGGAATTCAAGATGATTTCTTCTTTAACTTCCTGAGTCTTCTCAGGTGACAAATCCGTTCTCGAAACGAATGCACCTGTATCTTTGTATGCCGAAGTATCAATGACGAGTTCGTCTTTTGTTTCATCATAACTTACAGAAGGACCAAGGACGACGCCGACATAATTCAGATCAAATCCTTGAACGGTATAAATGGATCCAACTTCTCTAATCGAATCTGGGTTTTCGGCCCATGTCACATTATCCCGGGTGCTATTCCAAGGCATATTAATTCCTACTTCATCCACAATATAGGTGCTTTCGTCTTTTTTGTGCAAGTAGTCGAAAGTTGAGACAATCCGAGAAAGACCATATTCGTTATTTTTGCGTTCAATAGCCTCTTTAAACGTCTCGGAATCTTCAAAAAATTTAAGCTCGAAGCAGGAACTCTCTTGTGATGGTAAGGGGAGAATCTTTTTGGCAACAAACTCGTTAATCCACTTAATAGTTTCTGAGTCTGCATTCATTCTCATCTGGTCGGTGAGTTTTAGGGTCTTTGCATGATACTGACTTTTGATTTCTTCTAGCAATCTATCATTCCAATAGCTTTTAATCTTCAATACTTGTTTTGCATCAAAGATGATAATGGAAATTTTACTGCGCTTAATGATCTCGTCCAGTTGGTTTTGATAGGTGAAATTGTTATAGGAATCTTCCTTTGTCAAAAGCAAATGAGCTTCGTCGACTAATACGATATCTGCCTTTTTTTCTGCCTTTGTCTTATCGTTAATAAATGGCGTTGGCTTCATAAAGCTCTTTTTCTTCAAGTTCGGCAGGCTGTTGGCGATACTTTTATAAGTCTTCAGCATCTCCGTGTGATTAACCAGCAAGTAATTATCTGTTCCATATAAAAGAGAGCTGTCATCTTTAGCTAAATCCTGAATCGTATTAAATAGGGAGCTTAGCAAGACACTTTTACCCGTACCCGCATCCCCCTCAATGGCAATGACATGATTCCCGTCTTTACTTATATGTTCTTTACAAAAGTCCAGAATCTCATTTTTAATATCAAGCTGCTGAGGTGAAAGTTCCTTATAAGGAGATAACTTATAAATGTCCTTGTTCCTAAGGTTCTCCAGAGTATCACTCACAACTTTCTCTTCTCTAAGCTTCTCCCAAATCATCTGAAATAGATCTTCGTTATAAAAGGACTTCTGATAGTAATTGTGCATTACCCTAGATCTAGTCTGACTCACGTTTTGCAGCTGATAGTTGTTGTCGGCAATGAAATAGTTAATGAGATTCGACTCGATATTGTACGTCGCTGACTGATTAAACTTCTCGTGCCAAATCATTATAGAGCGGTTCAAAACCTTCCGCCTTTTATCTTCGATATGATTCTTCAAGCGTCTGGAAGCTTGTACCGTTTGGCCAATATATGCAGCCGGTCTTTTTTTGTCATTATATAATATATATACAATTGGATAGTTGTTCAGATGTAATGCTTTTACAGAACGCACATGATCAGAAGTGAAATCACTATTTTCAAACACAAGTCCATTCATAATGTTAGCCTCTGCCTCTGTATTTCGTTTTTTAATAATAGTATCACATTTGTGATAGTCTATTTAAAAGAGATGGATATTTTTGAAATTGTAAAATACCAAAAGTAAGAGTGGTCTGCTATTCAATAGCACACCACTTTTTTCATTGGAACCCTAAACAGGTTCATTTTTTGACATGATTTAAGGCTATGATATACCCACAAGCACAGAATGAATGCTAAAAAGACGTGAAAGGCAGTATGAGACCTATAAGTAATGTTGAATGAAACTTTGAGATGAGGAGGCAACAAAATGAGTACAAACGTTGGTACGGAAACAACGGCGAAAGTAGGAATCCAGCCCCGAGGAAAAATAGTTGCTTATTGGGTAGTCACATTACTGCTCGTAATATCGATTACATTAAGTGGAATTGGGCAACTCATGAGATATGGAGGGAATGTAGACCTAGTGACCAATATTGGTTTCCCATTATACATTACGTACATCCTCGGCACCTGGAAGCTGCTGGGGGTTATTGCGATCATCGTGCCAGCATTTCCCCAGCTTAAAGAATGGGCATACGCCGGCATCTTCTTCCTTATGACAGGTGCGGCATTATCTCATGCATTTGCTAACGATTATGGTGATTATGGGTTCCATTTCATCCTTCCGCTTTTTTATGCTGCATTAAGTATCGCCTCGTGGGCGCTGCGTCCCAAGAGCCGCAAGATAGTTTAAGAAGAAATGTAAGAGAGCCGCATACAAGCGGCTCTTTGTTATCTGCTCAACTGTTCTTTAAGACAACCTACCCTCACTTGCAAACCTTTCAGGATTTCTTCCGATGCCTCCCTGACCTTAAGATCTTCACCGAGGAAAAGAAGCCAATTTATCATTTCGGCCAATTCTTCAGAATTATTCACTTGGATAAATGCCCTGAGCAGGGCGGTGGTTTGGTAAGGGTTCGTATAAGAAATGGAAGCTTTTAATGGGTGATATTTTTTATACTGAGCAACGGCACGGGGGCCCAATTCAAGGACAAGGTTGATTTCTTCATTCTGTCGGCTTAATTTATCCAACATCTTTTTTCGGCTTAATCGTGTTTTCGGTGAGTAGGGTTTGACTTCGGTGAGCTCATCGACTGAAAAAATCTTCTTCTTCTCTTCCTGCAAGTCAACGCCTTCGATCAGCCATAGGCTTTTCTCATGGTAAAGCTGCAAGAGATAAATGGGATAAGATTTGATTTCCTTCCCTTCTTCAATGCTGATCCATAAATAGCTGTCCATAAGAAGGTTCTGGATAAGCTTTTCTAACATGGGATGGGGGAGGTCTGAAAGCTCAAGCAGGTCGGGATTATGCGGGTTGGTGCCTTCAAAAATCAGGATTTCATTTAAAAGAACAAGGTCGTCCTGTTGGTTTGTCGAGATGAGCCCGAGCAGTTTTTCAGCTAAAGATTGACGGCTCTTGAGGTAGGGAAGCTGCGCATTTCTTGTGGCCATAAAGGCGATAAAGAGTGCTTTGACCTCATTATCGGTAAAACGCACCTCGGGCAGAAGAGAGTTGTGCATGACAAAATAGCCCCCATCCCTCCCGACCTCCGCGACTAGCGGCATCCCTAGGGCCTCGATTTCTCGGACATCCCGAGCAGCTGTCGAACGGGAGATGTTAAATTCCCGCATGATTTCAGAAATTGTAAATTGGGATCGGTTATTGATATACCGCATGATGGTATTAATCCGTTCAACTTTTTTCATCGGGGCTCCTAAACAGGTTCATCTTTTGACATGATTTAAAGTTATGATATATCCAACAAGCACAGAAGGCAAATCCTAGAAAATTTAAAAAAGAAGGATGGTAATGAATATGGCAAATTATCAGTTGGAAGAAAAAGAGAGCTTTATCGTGTTTGGTCTTGGAACGGATCTTAAGAGCGATTATACGGACTACGCCGGCATTAACAAGGAAAAGTCGGATTTTTGGCAGGCGGTCAGTAATGATGGAAGGCTGGACACTTTAAGAGCCATGGCCGCCAATGATTATGTGTTTGCCGTTAATGAAGCGGTGAATAACAAGATGATGTATTATGCCGGCGTCATGACGGAGGCATCGGCACCCGCATCGGAAGGTTCTAGAGTGATCCAATTTCCTAAAGGGGAATACCTGGTTGTAAAAGGGGAAGGGAAAACCGCCGATGAGATGAGCAATATGCTTGCCGGGGTAGCCTTTGGTCAAGTGCTGCCGGAAGTAAATCATGTCGCTTATGTTGGCGGGCCGAATACAACAGTTATAATGGGACAGCGGGACGGTCAAGTTTACGGCGAAATGTGGATTCCCGTTGTTCGGAAATAAAGTGATGGAGGCACCCGGTTTGGGTGCCTTTAGCTTTGGCTCCATAGATCATACGGCACCCTTGTTTCGTAATACCTCAAAAAGGGGTCTAGGTATCAGTTCACGAATATGATATAGATCTCAAAATCCATACATAGAGAATTTTACACAAATGGGAGAGGATTCGATGAGCGAACGTGTGCCCTGCCAAAACCCCGGTTGTTCTGCAACCATTCTGCCTACAACTGCTTTAAAGACAGGCGGGACTTGTATGCCATGCCATCAGAAAAAGCTTGCATTGGAGCAAGAGGCAATCGCCTTGGTTTGCGGCACATGCAATAGTTTATCGGAGCGAGTGAAGATGGATAGTGAGCTTTTTGATATTGTTGGCTTCGAAAACGATGTTATGGAATGGTCTGATTATGAAAACGAAATTTTGAGATGTTCGGGGAGCCCTATATATTCAATTATCGGGATTGGCTATTTATCAGTGCTGGCGCGCAGGGAGACCTTGGCGTATGGGGACTCGTTAAACGAGTGGATCATCGATACCATATGCTAGTCTACGGAGATTGGGGCTTTCATAGGAGTGATGCATTTGGAGGCAACATCTTGCTGCCTCAGCATCAGATTGAGGGATGGATCGAGCAGGCGATACAGAATAATCGCTATGAGACGGCAGAGTAGCAGGATTATGCCGGGAGATTTGGGATATCTCTCATGACACATGATTATGTTGAGAAAAGATGAAACACGCGGAAAGGCGGAAGATAATGGACGAACTACAGCTAGAAGCGCTGGAAGAGATGAAAACGGCCATTCATAAATGGTTTGATGAACAGGAGAATCGAATTGACGTAGAGGAAGTGGTCTTGCGTACCACGCTGCAAGTAGGCATCTTTAACTCTATCCTGCTGGATTATCGGCCGGGCAGGACTAGGGTTGAGAGTTCGAAATCGATGGGGAGTACCCGGAAGCCGCAAAGACGATAGCTGTATTTGACCGAATTCAGGAGTTAAATAAGGAACGGGTTGAAGCTCTCGCGGAGCACCGAGGAGATATCATTAGGGCTTTGACCGGCTGGGCCGAGAATGTATTCTTGCCGCGTTACTGTGACGTCACCCGCTCCGAATACAGGACTAATGAGTATGTGATCAAGCCGGATGCTGTTCTTGAGAATAAGGATGAGCCAAATCAGCCTATTGACCTTCTTTTGTACGGGGCGGTAATGATTATTCGTTATGAGCCGAACTACAGCAAATTTAGGGGTCAGACTTTTCTGGAGCTGGCGAAGCAACTTGGCAGCGGGAAAGCCGCGCGTATGCTGAAGGAGGGCAGCGACAGCTACTCGCACGACGAAGTTCATATACGGCATGAGTTGGTTGAATGCAAGGCTAACGATGTTTTTTCCATCTTCACAATTGTTATTCGCAAGGAAGAAGCCGGGGCGTATGAGCGGGTAATTTCATTTATTCTCTCTCTGTTCCGAAAGGGCTTCCCGAAAAGCTACAAAATTAAGCTAAAATCCAGCGTGAGAGAGTATTTGCCCATTAAGGGGCTAGCCAAATCGGACACGCACCGTTTTTTTGCGAATGCACTGGCTTATTCCGAGCTGTATCCGTTATTGGAGGAATACGCTCGGGAGGCGATGGTAGAATTTGAATGGTATGAAGATACGGAAGACGAAAAAAGCGTCATGCCAGGCAGTTATGCGGTGTTCGGGCTGGGGCTTTCATCCGAGCGGTATTTTCCGCTTGTTGAGGCTTACATGGATCTTGTGGATGATGAGCATCAGCTGGGGCATGACAAGTTCACAGCTGTTTTTGCCGAGACCTATGGCATAACGGAAGGCTCGACTCCTACCTTGATCGCCTGTCTGCTGCGTTCCCATGATTCGCTAAAGCTGAAGATTCAGCCGGAGCTGGAAAACGAAGACAAGCTGTCGTTATTCGTGCAGCATATAGAGACTCTATCAGACGACGAGGCCGAGCGGGTACTGTACCCGATCTGGGGCAAGGCGGAGAAGCTGGCTGCAATGGCTCGCAAGGCGCAGGAACCGCGCAAGGAGCTGCTGCTTCGTCTGTTAAAGGCGGCAGGTATAGCCTGACGGTAGTGAAACTATTTTATTTGGAAAATTTAATTATAGACTTGTTGGATTATGGGCACTACACTAGGAAAAGCGACAGAGAAAAAATAGGGTAGGAGCTTGTAAATCGTGACATTAACAGATCGTATTCCATCATGGAAAAAACTTAGTCTTTTTGCTGTTACTTGGCCTATTCTCATCGACTCCGTGCTGCGGATGATGCTGGGTACGGTGGACGTATTTATGCTTAGCCGCATCTCCGATAAGGTGACCGGAGCAGTAGGGTTAGCCAACGAAATTATTTATTTCTGTATTCTAATGTTCGGCTTTGTTGGCATCGGCACCAGCGTTGCGGTTGCCCAGTATATCGGCGCCGGGCGGGAGAAAGAGGCAGGCCGTATCTCGGCGAATGCCATTACGTTAAACCTGATTTTCGGGGTGCTCGTCAGCCTGGTCCTTTTTCTGTACGGGGAGCCCATTTTGCATTTGATGAAGTTAAATCCCGAGCAAATCGGAATTGCCAGTCATTATTTAAAGATCATCGGCGGTTTCATCTGGATCGAGGCGCTCTCTTATGCGGTTTCGTCGGTTATCCGTTCGAGCGGACACACCAAAAGCGTGATGTTTGTAACCCTGGGCGTCAATCTCGTTCACGTCACAGGCAATTATCTGCTTATTTTCGGGAACCTGGGTTTTCCGGAGATGGGTGTGACGGGAGCAGCCGTATCCACGGTCGTTAGCCGTTTGCTCGGCATCATCGTTCTGTTTATTATTCTGTACCGCCGGAGTCCTGCACCGATTCGTGCTAAAGATTACGTGGTCTGGAACGGCACTTACGTGAAACAGATTTTGCACGTCGGCTTGCCCGCTGCAGGCGAGCATCTTGCTTGGCAGTCGCAGTACCTTATGATCATCAGTTTCGTCAATATGATCAGTGTTTCCGCGTTGAACACGCATGTTTACGTCATGAACATCTCGAACTATTTTATGGCGCTTGCTTTGGCGATCGGAGCAGGTACGGAAATCATTGTCGGACAAATGGTTGGTGCGGGGGAAATGAAAGAGGCCTACCGGAGACTGATGAGAAGCGTGAGAATCAGCTTCATGTTAACGTTAGCTATCGTCGGTGCGGCATCGATATTCCGGCATGAGCTCATTGGCATGTTCACGAAAGACCCCGAGATCATTGCCGCTGGAGCGGGTATTTTTCTGCTTTCCATCATTCTCGAACCCGGCCGGACATTCAATATGGTCATCATCAATTCGCTACGTGCCGCAGGGGATGCACGCTTTCCCGTCTTAATGGGTGTACTCTCTATGTGGGGAGTCGCGGTGCCGCTTGCTTATGCGCTGGGTATTCATTTCGGGTTTGGGCTGCTTGGCGTATGGATCGCTTTCACGGTAGATGAATGGCTGCGCGGTATGATCATGCTGCTTCGCTGGAGAAGCCGGGCCTGGGAGAAGAAGGCGCTTGTGAAGCCAGTTTCTGTCCCGGAAAACGGCATGGGAGCGTAGGCCTAGACAGGTATATTTTATTAGAATGTTATCGCAAGAAGCCGCTTCTCAAGGGAAGTGGCTTTTTGTATTGATGTGCTTGTTCTAGTTGTGTACTCACTTTGTTTCCCTCCAACTTCTCTCATGATTTAGCAGCCATTCTTTGCGTGCAACTCCGCCACCGTACCCGCCGAGCTCACCATCGGTATTGATTACACGGTGACAGGGTATGACAATGGCCAGCTGGTTAGCGCCGTTCGCTTGTGCTACTGCACGATATGCCGTGGGTTTGCCAAGCGCCAGCGCGATTGCGGCGTAAGAACGGGTTTCCCCGGGTGGAATCTGCCGTAATTGTTCCCATACGCTCTGTTGAAAAGGTGATCCAATAAGATGGAGGGGGGTCCTGAACTCGGTTAGCGTACCCTCGAAGTATTGAGTCAGTTCTAGTTCAATGGATTGAATGGGTTTTGTTTGGCCGGGAATTATAGCTGCTTTCCATCTTTTTCTTAGTCGTTCAACCTCGCGTTCTAATCCTCGACGATCCACGAATTCCAGTAGAAACAGCTCGATCTCGTCCGATATGGCAATCATAGGGCCAAGCGGGGTGTCCAACCACGCTGCCTTAAGAATACGGCTGACATCCAGGAGCGTAGGAGGTGCCCCCATGATACGAGAGAATGCATCTCTAAATCCGCTACTGGAATCGTAACCTGAAGCTAATTGCGTATCGATAATCTTCTCCCCCGATCGGATGCTCTTTAAAGCGAGTCCCATTCGACGTGCCCGAGCGTATTCAACGAATGTCATGCCAAAGCGCTTTTTGAACTGACGGCGGGCAGTGGATTCATCAATGGATAAAGTCTTAAAATCGTACCCCTTCCAACGTTTCTCCGGATTTTGCTCAACGGCTTCAACGAGTAAACGGACGACATCCGAGACTTGATTCGGATGCGACAAGGGTCGGCAGCGCTGACAGGGACGGAAGGAAGCCAGAAGCGCCTGCTGCGCAGTCTCGTAGAACTCGCAGTTTTCGTACTTTGGTTTCCTAGCAGGACAAGTTGGACGGCAAAACACACCTGTGGATTTGACACCAACGTAGAAGACGCCTTCATAGTCAGATCTTTTCTCAATAAGGGCTTTATAATATTCGATTTTTCGTTCCTCGTTAAGGATCATAATGGATACACCTACGTTTTTAAGAATGAGTTTATTATACCTTGCGCTTACAACAGCCGTAACCGAAAATCAGGCATTAATTTTAAAGCTTGGCATGTACCTTGCGTTCACTCGACCAGCCGGCCCCGGGGATCGTCGTAGGCACAGCGAAGAGGGCTTGCCCACACCCTGCATTCGCACAAGCAGGCAGCCCGCCCCTGGCGTACAATGAACCATAACCAGTGAGCGAGGTGAACTTCCATGGCACAATCCAAAGAGGTGCTCGGACGGGCCAAACGGTTGCAGGGTCGGCCGGTATGCATCACCCTGCACAGTGGCAAGACCTACGTTGGCTACATTACCGACGTCAACAGCAGCGGTTTGACGCTGGCCAGCACCGGAGCTCAGCCCCGCACCTCATCCGGGAAGCAAGGCTCCCGGCCTAAGCAGCGCAGAGCCGGCTCTCATGCCTCGGGCAGTCGCTCGGGCAGCCGGCGAAGCGGTGGGCGCAAGCCTTCTGCGCGTTCCCGCTCACGCAAGCCGGACGCCAAGGTATCGGCCTTTCTGCCGATTTTAGGCTCGCTGTTCGGGGGACTAGGCGGCACAGGTGCTACTGCGGGAGCGCTCGGCGGTGCGCTGGGCAGCGGCATGAAGCTGTTCGGCATGATCCAGCGATTTGTCCCGGTTGTGAAGTTGGGATACGGCATGATCAAATCCATACGCCCATTCCTTGGCGCTGTCCAAGGCTTGATGGCGCCACCCGAAGTTGCCGCGGCAGAAAACGAATCACCGTAACCGCAAAAAACGAGATGCGGCAGGTTCGTTTAACGGAATACTATTGAGGTAACAACAAGAAAACCAAGCCCTGATGCTCAGGAACTTGGTTTTTTTATGTAATATCGAGTGTATACCTCCAAAATCTCCATCCTCAGACGGAGGCCATTTCCATCTGGAGCCAGTTCAAGAAACTAAGATACAAAAATAAAATGAAGGTATCAATGGCATCGCCTTTTTATTTCATTCGGGAAAGGATGGTTATGAGGTGGACAAAATGATTGAAGTACGGGGCATCAATAAAGTGTATGGACGAAGAAAAGCGAAAGAGAAGATTCATGCAGTTCGGGATGTTTCTTTCACGGTGAACCGTGGAGAGGTTGTCGGCTTATTAGGACCCAATGGGGCTGGGAAGACATCAACGATAAAGATGCTCTGTGGTTTGTTGGAATCGGATGCGGGTTCGATCTCCATTAATGGTCTGGATATTCGTAAGAAGAGACTTAAAGCTCTAGAGCATATTAGTGCTGTATTAGAGGGGAACCGAAATTTATATTGGCGCCTTACCGTCCGGGAGAACCTGGAATACTTTGCAGGTACCCGCGGTTACTCTCGGAAGCAGGTTGCCGAACAAGCGGATAAATTATTAGAGCAATTCAACCTGAAGGAAAAGGAGAATGAGCTGGTCAATGGATTATCTCGAGGGATGCAACAAAAGTTGGCCATCGCGGTAGCACTTTTAGCTAATACGGATGTCATCTTGCTGGATGAGCCAACTCTCGGGCTGGATGTTGAAGTTAGTTATGAATTGCGTGAAATTTTAAAAACAATCGTTAAGGAAGAAAAACGTACGATTATCATTAGCTCACATGATATGCCCGTTGTTCAGGAGCTGTGTGATCGGGCCATTATCATTAATAAAGGTGAAGTTGTAATCGACGACAGGGTGGAGAATTTGCTTAAGCTGTTTGAAACAAGAGCATATTCGATTAAGCTGGGTGAGCAATTAAGCTTGGAACAGGAGAATAAGCTGAGAGGTCGATTCCCTTTAAGTATATATAAAGCAAGCTCCCATGAGAGCATCGTGGAAGTTAATTTAGAACATAGTCAGGACATCTACGAGTTATTTGATCTTCTCAAAGAGGAAGGAACCATTGTGGAGAGTATTGATCGTATAACCATTGATTTTGAGCAAGTGTTTATTCAGATTGTTAAGGGAGGGAAAAACCATGAAATGGCTACACTTATTGAGTGCTAATTTTCGCAAGGAATATATTGAACTGAAACGTTATCTGCCGAACACCATTGCGTTAATATTCACTTTTTATATTATTTTCTTAGCGGCATTCTTTGGAATCATGTTCATCGGTGATCCTGCCAGTTTTGAAGCGAATGTGCAATATTCGATAGTTAGTGTAGCCTTCTGGAGCTTAACGATGATGACGATGAACTTCATTGGTTATTCGATCATTACCGAGGCCACGCGCGGAACGTTGGAGCAAATATATATGTCCCCTATGGGGGTATGGAAAATCATGCTTACACGCATCATCGGGCAATTTGGGTTACAGTCGGTTGTGATGGTGATCCTGCTGTTTGCTGCGATGCTTACCTCTGGGCAGTGGCTGAGTCTTAACCCTATGACGACGATCCCGATCATTATCATCACAATGATAAGTATGGTGGGGGTCAGCTTTATGATTGCTGGCCTGGCCGTTATCGTGAAACAAATTCAGGCATTTCTGCAGATTTTTCAATTTGTATTGATGGGGCTGGTCTTTGTTCCGCTAACTGCAGCTCCGTTTCTAGCCTTTGCCCCGTTCGTCAAAGGGGTGAATATGGTCAGAACGGTGATGATGGAGGATCTGACGCTGACACAATTGCCACTAGCCGACTATGCAGTCTTAACCCTAAATTCGGTGATATATCTATTTGCAGGGCTCTTTGTGTTTCATCTCTGCGAAAAAGTAGCGATGAAGAAAGGTCTTCTAGGACAATACTAATAGCACCAACAACTCACGACTTACTGATATACTGATGAGGGATAACAAATCATGAGGGTATCGATCGGAGAGATATTTATTTATGGCCAATACGGATAAGTTTGAAATGATAGCTAACGTGTATGATACACCTGAAAGAATTCAAACCGCAAAGGTATCATCTGATGCTATCCGTGAATATGTAGTTGACGCTAAAAGTAAGAATGCTATTGATTTTGGGTGTGGAACGGGTCTTGTCGGAATGGACTTGTTAAATGAGTTTAATTCCATGCTTTTTCTGGATACCTCACAAAACATGATTCTGCAAGTAAAGCAGAAAATTTCGGATTGTAATATTCGGAATGCAGATACTTTGTGCTTTGATTTTGAACAAGAAGGTCTGTCGGATTTACATGCTGACTATATTTTTATGGCACAGGTTCTCCTCCATATTCCTGATGTTGAATTCGTTTTGTCTAAATTATTTGATGTTCTAAATGAAGGCGGACATTTACTAATTGTAGATTTTAATAAAAATGAGAATATCGTTTCAGATATCGTTCATAACGGATTCCATCAAGATGAGCTATCCGGCATGATGACGAAAATCGGGTACAAAAGTATTCAATCCAAAACCTTTTATCATGGAAGTAAAATATTTATGGGGCAGGATGCATCGATGTTTGTTCTGGATGCTCAAAAGTAACGGGTGGGGTGAGTAGGTAGTGAAAACAATAGGGCTTATAGGCGGCATGAGCTGGGAATCATCCATGCTCTATTACCAAATCATCAATGAGAGGGTAAAAGAAAGGAAGGGTGGACATCACTCAGCAAAGAGTCTGCTGTATTCCGTAGATTTTCAAGAAATCAAGGACCTCCAGCATCAAGGGAATTGGACAGAGGCTACGAAGGTCATAATTGAGTCGGCACAAAGACTGGAAGCAGGCGGAGCCGATGTCATAGTCATCTGCACGAATACGATGCACAAGATGGCACCCGAAGTGATGAACTCGGTATCGATTCCTTTACTTCATATTGCAGATGCAACAGCAAATAAAATTGTTAGCGATAAAATAAAGAAGGTGGCTTTGTTAGGGACCGCTTTTACTATGGAGCAGGAATTTTACAAGGGTAGACTGATCCATCAGTTTGGACTTGAGGTTGTTGTCCCGGATGAAGCAGATAGAGTGGTCATTCACGACATCATTTATCACGAGCTTTGTCTTGGAATTATAAATGAACATTCAAAGAAAAGATATCTAGACATCATTGACAGTCTTATCCGTAAGGGAGCGGAAGCGGTTATTCTCGGATGTACGGAAATCACCATGCTCATCTCCCAAGAAGACTGTAATATCCCGATTTATGATACAACACGACTTCATGCCGAGGCCGCCGTTGATTTTGCGCTAGGAGACGAGTATTAAAATTGAAAGCGTACAGCGACCAATTTCATGAAGGAATTATGGACTTGGCGTAAATAATATTAAGAGGAATACGTCTAAATAAGGGGGAAATCATTTGAATCAAACATTGTTAATTATTGATGCCCAACAAGAGTTAATTGATGGGAATCAAGAAGAAAGTGCTGTTTATAATAAAGAGCAACTTATTAAGAATATCAATGTAGTTATTGAAAAAGCAAATAAATCCAGTGTACCCGTTGTCTTTGTAAGGGATTTGGATGTTGCTGAAGGGAAAGGAAAAGGATTTCAGGTTCACAAAGAAATTAATGTGCCTATGGATACAAAGATTTTTGATAAAACTGCAACAAATTCTTTTCATGGAACAGGACTGCTGAACCACCTAAAATCTCAAAAAATTGAGCATGTTGTTATAATGGGGTGTAAAACTCAACACTGTATAGACAGTGCAGTCAGAACAGATTATTAAGCATCATAATGAAACTCTTCATGGTCATTACAATGTGGAACACTTTGCTGTTGTTAGAAATGCAGCGGAAGACTTGTTCCATCCAATTCATGATTCATATAGGTAAATTGTCCATTCCCATTTGAATATCTATCAGTGTAATTTCATTGTTTTGTTTTAAGGCATGGTTCAATACTTGTTCAAACTCATTCAATTGTTTCGGCCTAATTCCTTTTATTCCAAAGCTTTCAGCAAGCTGCACAAAGTCAGGGTTTCCAAATGCCGTACCAAAGCTATTATTGAATTTCTCTTGCAACATTTGTTCCTCTAATTTTAACGTTGAATCATTTAATACAATGATGATAAACGACAGGCCAAGTCGTTTGGCCGTCTCTAATTCGGAAATATTCATTAAAGCCCCTCCATCCCCGGTAATACAAATAACTGGAGCATCGTGGCAAGCTAATTTAGCACCAATAGAACCGGGTAACGCAATGCCCATTGAGGCAAATCCATTTGAGATGATGAGTCGACCTGCCTGTTTTGATTGATAGGTACGGGCAATAGACAACTTGTGGGCACCTACATCAGAAATCACGATAGTCTTTTCAGTAGCATTCTTTTCAATAATCGTTAAGATATTCTCTATAGTAAGTGATAGATTTTCTTTCACATCTAAATCAATTTGATAAGCTGTCTTAATCCTTTCCTTTAGATTTCCAATCGGAGCCCATGGTTTAGATGGTATATCCAGTTTATTAAGTTCCTGAAAAACCTCATTTAAATCACCAACCAATTCTCCCTTCACGGGGTAATGTTCATCCATTTCGGCAGGCAGTGTGTCGATATGCAAAATGGGGTTCATCCTTTTATTCCAATCCTTAGGCGGACTTTCAACAAAATCAAAACCAACGATAATTAATAAATCAGATTCCTCTATTATGGGTAATACTTCATCCTTCTTTTTAAAACCAAATGTAAAATAATTTAGCTGATGTTTTTTTGGTAAAACTCCTTTTGCCATAAAACTATGGATAACAGGTGATTGTAGGTTCTCTACAAAAGTCAGAAGCCCTGACATCGCTTTTTGCCTGATCGCCCCGTTGCCCACGATGACAAGTGGCTTTTGGCTCTGGCTTATTAATGTACGAGCATCCTCTATAGCTTGTGGAATAGGAATGCTTTTTGGAATAGGCAATACTGGTAATGGTTGTGCTGGAGGCTTTTGTGCTGCGATGTTCTCAGGTAATTCAATTAAAACAGCACCTGGCTTTTCCATCTGTGCTAATCTAAATGCCTTACGAATGATTTTTGGTATGGTTTGCGAATCTTTAATTTGAACGCTCCACTTGGTAGCAGGTTCGAATATTTTAACGATATCTAAATATTGATGAGATTCTTGATGCTGCCTTTCAAAGCTTGCTTGTCCTGTAATGGCTACAACCGGAGAATGGTCCAGATTTGCACTAGATATTCCCGTCAAAAGATTTGTCGCTCCAGGTCCTAAAGTTGCTACGCAAACACCAACCCTATTTGTTAGTCTACCGTAAACATCTGCCATAAAAGCTGCTCCTTGTTCATGACGAACATTGATGAACTGAATTTTATTAGACTTAGACAATGAATCAATCAGGTCAAGGGTTTCCTTTCCCATGATGCCAAAAATATACTCAACCTCCTCATTTTCTAAGCACTGAACAAGTAAATCTGTTGCTTTCATACTACTACGCCCCTTCTAACTGTGATTTCCCTATTATCCCCTTAAATCATGAAAAGTAACGCTAAAAAGGTACATAGGGCATTCGTTTCGGCTCCAGGCATGATAGAGGTAACCCGATTGTTGGGTGCCAAGACTTTTGCAGGCCTGCTTCCCCAATCAGGAGACATGCGGATTTCACGGTGTACCCCAAACCTCCTTCTTTATTGTCCTTAACCATTTTCCTTACCAGCTGGACGCTTTATCAAAAGCGTACATCAACGTTAGAAAACGAAGATAATCAAATTGAAATTTACATATCGTCACTATCAAAGTAATTAGATGAGATATTCATTTACTCGTAGGGATTATGTCTACTGGGGTCTAATCAAGTATAATTAATGAGACGAGGGGCCAATTGGTGGCCCTTATTGCGACTAGCCGTTACAGAGGATTTGAAAGGAGGAGCCTGTGGAACTCACCTACTTAAAGACATTTCGCGAAGTGGCGAAACGGGGGAGCTATACTCGCGCTGCGGAAGCTCTAGGATATGCTCAATCCAGCGTCACGACGCAGATTCAGAGACTTGAGGAGTCTTATGACGCGGTTCTCCTTGAGCGCTTTGGTCGGAACATGAAGCTGACGCTGGCTGGAGAGACACTTCTGCAATACGCCAACGAGATTCATAGAATTCACGAAGAGTCGAAAGAAGCTGTGTCCGGGCAATCCAAAGGGACGCTCTCCATCGGAATGATCGAGACGTTGGCGGCTTTTTACCTTCCACCGTATCTTGGTGCGTATCGAGGAAATTTCCCGGAAGTTAATGTCATGATTCAGCCGGGGAACGAATCTGAGATCATCCAAGCGGTCAAAGAAGGGGAACTGGACTTCGGAATCATTCTAGATCTGCCGTTCGCGGACGAGGAACTCGATATCCATGTTCTGAGGAAAGAACCTTTGGACATCATCGTCTGTCCGGATCATAGGTTGGCGGGACAAAACGAAATTCGCGTTGGGGATCTCGAAGGTGAGTCCTTGATTCTGACGGAAGACGGCTGCACGTATAGAGCGATGCTTCTTCGGATGTTAAAGGGAAACCGGATTAGTTATCGTCTCGCCTACGAATTCGGCAATTTGGAGGCTATTAAGCAGTGCGTAATTAATGGTCTGGGGATCGCTTTGTTGCCGCGAATAGCGGTAGCGGCAGAGATACGGAATGGGCAAATGATCGGTATTCCTTTCGTCGGTCCGGCATGCCAATTTTACACGCAACTGATCTATCCGAAGAAAAAATGGAAATCGAATGCGTTCGTCGGATTTATCGAGCTCCTTGGTGGTATGAATTATCAAAACTATTGATAGTATCCATTGAATTCTATCGATAACTCCATTAGAAGGGGCCGTGCTATAGTGGTGTCAAGACAACGACATCCCTATTTGGAGGTAATTCTAATGACAACCATTCGCTCTCTAGTTCTCGAAACACCAGCAGCTTCTCCCGAGCATACGCATCGCCATTTTGTAAACAAGCTGTCCGTGGAAACGGATGTTTCTGACGTGTGCTATGACATGAAGAACGGCATCGCCGACTTCCTGCTCATCGACGTTCGCAGTGCACTTGCCTACGGAGAATGCCATGTACCGGGCGCGATTAACCTCCCCTCTAACCAGATCAGCGCGGAGACGACCGCCACTTTCTCCAAAAAGCAACTTATTGTCGTCTATTGCTGGGGGCCGGCTTGCAACGGAGGTACCAAAGGCGCGGCACGCTTATCCGCTCTCGGCTTCCAAGTGAAAGAGATGCTCGGAGGCATTGAGTACTGGCGCAAGGAAGGCAACGACGTAGAAGGTACGCTGGGACATTCGGCATGTATGATTGGGTAAATTTTACTTTGGTGTTTTGTCGCTAGGCTTGAACGTTAAGCCTTGGGAGTGCAAAGCATCCCTAAGTATTGGCATTGAACGCGGCCCCACACCGTGGAGTTGCAATATCTCGCGTTCAGTAAAGACTGATAGCTTTTGTAAAGTGGTGATTCCGTGGTGCTCTAATGCTCGTCTGGCAGGACTCGAAAGAAGTGAAAGGAATCCGCTGTCCGGTTTCGTGTCTTGTTCACAAACCGGACAGGTTGGGCAATCACTGCTTTTATAGTATTGGTGTCCTTTATCGCAAGTTCTTAATGTTTTTTGTGAAGATGCCATCGTGGAAAACCTCCTTCATACCTCATACTGGTAAATAGATCGTGAACACCGAACCCTCACCCAACACGCTTTCCACCTCAATCCAGCCCCGATGGGCAAGGATGTTTTGCTGCGCAATCGCAAGCCCCAAACCGGTCCCGCCGCTGGGACGAGCCCTGGAAGGGTCCGCTCTTTAGAATCGGTTGAAGATATGAGGGAGCTCCTCTTCGGATATGCCGACACCACTGTCTTCGATGCGGATTTGGGCATAGGGCTGCTCCTGGTTGGGCAGCTGTGCCGTTTCAACAAGGACTCGGATTTGTCCGCCGGGATTCGTATAGTAGATAGCATTCGTCAGGATGTTATACAGTGCTTGAAAAATTCGTTTTAGTCAGCAAGCTTGTTTGAAGTAATCCACCATGACGAGGCAGGAAGAGGCATCTCCTCATTCAATGCAACGGTATCGCCAATATGAGGAGCAATTAGGTTCACATCTGCTTTCTTAGCCTCGATTAGGGCTCGTTCGATCGGTTCCGTCCAACCATGATAAGCAAGAGTAAAAGCTCCCCAATGTATTAACATCATATTTTTCCCATTTGCATCTTTATGAGCCTTTACAGCTTCTTCAGGGGTCATATGAACCCAAGACCAGTGCGAGTCATACTGTCCCCCTTCAATCAATGTAAGATCAAATGGTCCATACTTTTTTCCAATCTCCTTAAAATGCGTATCGTAGCCGCCATCGCCGCTGGTAAAGAAACGGGTTCTCTTCCCAAGAATGACCCATCCGCCCCATAAAGTTGTATCCCGATTAAGGAGTCCTCTGCCAGAAAAGTGTTTGGACGGAGTCAATGCAAGGGTTAAACCTTGAAACTCCGTTTCATCCCACCAATTCAGCTCAGTGATTTTTTCTTTTGCAACACCCCAACGGGTCAAGTGAGCACTTACACCATAAGGAACGAAAAAATGTCCAACTTTGTTCTTTAGCTTGTGTATAGAGGGATAGTCTAAGTGATCGTAGTGATCATGGGTAATCAAAACTGCATCGATCGGCGGTATTTCATCAATAACATATAGTAAATCTTTGCTGTAGCGTTTACTTCCTGCAAAAGAAACAGGCGACGCCACTGGCCCCAGCATCGGGTCTACAAGAAGTTTTTTATTATCGATACTGAGTAAAAAAGCAGAATGTCCAAACCAAGTTAGGCTATCTTCTTCACTTTTGATTTTGTTCCAGTCCAATTTTGCAATAGGAAGCTTACCAGAAGGCCTGCGATCCTTAGTCTTTGAAATCGAATTCTTGATTAGAGAGAAATAATCGGATGCACTCATAGCTAGATTGGTGGGCACCTGGTTAACAAACTTCCCTTTTACATAGTTATCAAGCTTGCTATATCGTTCTTTTTGGTCCTTACTTGGGTTGCCGCCGAATACTGGAATCATATTGCTTTCACATTTCCTTCCCCTTTATGTCTTCAACTACTAAACTATAATTAATTATTGAATATGGGTATACAAATAGACATATGTATATAATTTTAGACAGAACTGAAAAACATACAATTGTTAAAGTAACTGGATTTGTTAAATAGTGAACAGATCAATGATTTTTGTATAGCATCTATAGAAAGAATGGTGAACGCTGAAATGGCTAAAGTCGATCGACGAATACAGAAAACACAGGCAGCGTTAAAGAATGCGATCCTTGAATTGATGGCTCAAAAAAATCTAGATAATATTACGATTCAGGATCTATCAGACAGAGCGAACGTCAGTCGCGGTACGATTTACCTTCATTATACGGACAAATTCGATCTGCTGGACAAGCTGATTGAATCGCATATTAACGAACTTAGAGGGTTGTGCGAATCAGCGGCAGATTTGGATTTAGTTGGTGCGACGCTCATCTGGGCAGAATATTTTGATAGTAATTACTCCTTTTTTTCCACGATGTTAGCGAGTAAAGGCGCTCCGTATTTTCGCAACCGATTCCAGAATTTCCTGGTTGAAGAGTTGAGGCAGGAAGTGGATGTAACCGAAGGTAAAAATCAGGGATTACTTGCGGAGGTACTCGTTCAATTTATTGCCTCTGCTCAGTTGGGGGTCGTGGAATGGTGGTTTACTCATGAAAGACCCGTCACTCCTCAAGTTTTAGCCAAGCAATTGGGGACATTGTTGGAGAGGAATATCTAAGCAGAATCAGAGATTTTCGATAATAATGTTCAATTCAATGAAATTACGAAGGGGGAGTTTAGATGCTTCATATCGTCAACGGAGATATTGTCGGTGATAAGTTGAGAAGGGGGAATATCCCCGGGGATATTCTGGTTTGGAGAGAAGTGTATCCGGTAGGTCCGGTATTCGTCGAAATGGACGAGCCCCATCCGAGTTCGCCAAGAGTGGAATATTTGGAGAGAACCTTGGGCATTCCGGCAGATGACTATGTGACCTATCAGAAGTCGCAGGAACAGACTTTGCAAAACTTCCACAAATACGATGAGATCGTACTATGGTTCGAGCATGATCTGTTTGATCAGCTCATGTTAAGTTATTTGTTGCATTGGTTCTCAAAGCGGGAACTAGGGCATACAAAGCTAAATTTGCTGTGTATCGGCGACTACCCGGGTATTGATTTGTTTCGAGGATTGGGCCAGCTTACAATCAAGCAGTTGGAAACATTGGCAGGTACGTGGCAGAGTATCGGACAGAAGGAACTTGAGACAGGCAGCAGGATCTGGAAGGCATACGCTTCGCCGGATGTAGAAAGGCATGTTGAAATTTTGCATGAAGATACATCGGCACTGCCCTTCGCTCGCGCCGCACTTGAACTGCACGTATCCCGCTTGCCATCCGCAAAGAATGGACTGGGGATTGTAGAGCAAACCACTTTGGAGCTGATCAGGCAAGGGGTGAATACCCCGCGAGAGCTATTTAAAGAGATCGGAAACCGCTTGAGTGTGCTTGGAATGGGTGATTTGGAATATGGGTATCGACTACGGAGTATGTCGGAGCGACCGAATGCACTATTAGAGCTACGGGGTTCTGAGTCTTTTCCCGATTATCGAAAGAAAGCTACCCCATCCTTTGAAAATTGCGAAGTTGCATTAACGGAGGTAGGGATGGAAGTAGCGATGGGAGTAAAGGACTGGGTGACAGTGAAGGGAATGAATGAGTGGTACGGTGGTCTGTGGCTGCATGGAGATTTAACATGGCGCTGGGACACGGAGAGAATGCAATTGGTTGATATGGAATGAGGGAATAACTTGCCGTTACAGACAGCGTGAAGAACCGGATCATAGGTCGATTCTATTCGAAAATTCATACTGAATCGTTGTTCTTTTTTTAATTTGAGCAATTGTGCATGAACTTTCATATAGGAACCATAGAATCAAACGTTTGAAGGATAATTTAGTATGATTTATCGAGGATATTATACGGAAACCTTCGGAATCCTGTGCAAGGTATCGGCATATCCGTTCCAACGGGCTAGCCAAAGGCTTTCTCAATTTCTGAAGCAAGAATTGGAGGGAATGGAGCGAAGTAGTCAGCCATAGCTTTGGGGCAAGAAGTAACCGATCATGAATGAAGATGCGGGAAGACAAATTCCCGTTTGTCACATTTCAGAATACCTCCCTGTCTTGTTTAATGACAACGACGGAAGGAGGTAACACGTTTGGATGTAAAGTATGATAGCGATTGGTTCCATGCTCAAGTCTCCCTTGCTATCGGCAGCGAGCGGGAAGCGAGCCGCACTTCATATCCTCGTGCACTAAACGGTTAGGTTTAGAAGGGAGGACGGAATGGAAACGGAACAGCTGTATCTGACGTACCGGCCGTTATTATTTTCAATGGCGTATCGGATGCTGGGGAGCGTTATGGATGCGGAGGATATCGTGCAAGAAGCTTTTCTGGCGATGAATCGGCTGCCTTCGGATGCGAATATCCGAAACGTAAGGGCCTATTTATGCAAGGCTGTTACGAACCGCTGCTTGAACTTGCTGCAATCGTCTGCGAAGCAGCGGGAAGTTTACATGGGGACTTGGCTGCCGGAGCCGCTTGTGGAAATCGAGGGAGCACACGGGGATCCCTCGGAGATTGTTCAACAGAAGGAGACGATCTCGACGGCCTATTTGCTGCTGCTGCAGCAGCTCAGCGCGATGGAGCGGGCGGTGTTCCTACTGCGTGAGATTTTTCAATATCCGTACGACGAGATTGCCGATATTGTGGGGAAAAGCAGCTTTAACTGCAGGCAGATTTTCCATCGGGCCAAAAGGAGTATCTCTCATGAACCGCTGAACAGTGAGGCCAGCTCCGTCTCGGAGGCGCAGGTGCGGAACTTCATCCAGGCCTTGCTCGCGGGAGACACCGAACGCCTGTTGCAGCTGCTGTCTCCTGACGCCGTTCACTATACGGATGGCGGAGGCAAGGCCCATGCCGCGTTACAGCCGGTCGTCGGAGTCTCACGGGTTATTCCATTCTATAGTCAATGGATAAATTGGTTCAGGCGGTCTGATAGCGATTATTCCTATACGATTGAAACGGTAAATGGAAGTCCGGGCATTGTGACGAGGATTAGCGGATGCATTGCTTATGTATACTCGTTCGGGTCGTCGGCTGGCCGAATCCAGACTGTCTATGCCGTTGCCAATCCCGATAAACTCAAGCATTTGGAGGGGATGATAGGATGAGAATCATCGAATTAGAACTGAGAACCGCCTGCTTATCCGAGATGAAGGAGTTCTATACGGATCAACTCGGATTAGCCTGTGTGGGTGAAGCGGAACAATCGGTCACATTCATGGCCGGGGAGACCCGATTGACTTTTGTTCGTGAAGAGCGGCAGGGGTATCTGCCTTCGTACCATTTGGCAATGAACATCCCCGAGAATAGGATACTCGAAGCGAAGAGCTGGCTGATGGCCAGAGGCTGTTCGGTGCTTCCCGCCATTCCTATTCCGGGCGCAGGGATCCAAGCGAACGAAAATATCGCTTACTTCGAGGGAACGGATGCGCATGCCTTCTATTTTAAGGATCCTTCGGGTAATCTGATCGAGTTCATTGCGAGGCACCGCATGGGAAATACCTCGGAGGAGTCCTTCGATTCCGCATCGATTCTAAATATCAGCGAGATTGGCTTGCCGCTTCGAGGAGAAGTACCGGAAGTGATACGGTGCCTAGAGACTCGTCTTGACGTATCTCCTTATTTTGGAGACGGGAGGATGTTTCAGATGCTGGGAGATGACCAAGGGATGTTTATCCTGGGGGATTTGTCGATCGGCTGGTACCCTTCGATGGAAATTCCGGAGATACACCCCATTCGCGTGACGGTTCTTGATGATCGAGAGGCGGAGTTCCAGATGGACCCCTATCCCTATTTCATTCGTACGGTTTCCGCTTTTTTGTTTAGCGGCGGGATGAATTCATCTCCAACGGCGCTCACGTCTTCTCTTAACGGGAGGTATATCGAAAATGACCAAATTACACAATAAAATAGCCATCGTCACGGGGGTGAGTCGTCCAGGCGGAATTGGGGCTGCGATCTGCCGGGCATTGGCTAACGAAGGCGCAAGCCTGTTCTTTACACATTTGTATGATTACGAGAAAGAATTTTACCCACAGGATGCTGATGAGAATTGGCCCGATTCTTTCGCAGGAGAACTGCGGCTATTGGGCGTTCAAGCTGCACATATGAAATTGGATCTCGCCGTACCGGGCTCCGCGTCTTATTTGTTGGAGGAGGTCCGGAAAAGGGTTGGTCTTCCCACGATCCTCGTCAATAATGCGACGTATAGCGTTGATGCTGATTTCCGCCAATTAAGCGAGTCTCTTATCGATGCTCACTGTGCTGTAAACATGAGGGGAACCTTTATGTTATCCGCCGAATTCGCCCGCATGCTCGAGACCGAGAACAACGCTCGCTCCTCGAATCGTGTACTCGGCGGCCGGATCATCAACCTTACTTCCGGCCAAGGGAAGGGCCCGATGCCTGGCAATCTTGCCTATGCCGCGACCAAAGGGGCCATCTCCGTGTTTACCGAATCCCTGGCCGCAGAGCTGGCCCCGCTTCACATTACGGTCAACGCGGTCGATCCCGGCCCTACCGATTCTGGCTGGATGTCCGAAGAGGTGAGGAATGCACTGCTGCCGCAATTTCCGATGGGCCGAATTGGTCTTCCGGAAGATGCGGCTCGTCTGATCGCTTTTCTGGCAAGCGATGATTCCCAATGGATTACTGGCCAAATCATACATTCTAGAGGCGGTTTCTAAGAGAAGCTTCTTAACGGTTAACGATAGTTCAAGAAAAGCGAACTCAATGAAGGGCCATCCACGAAGGATGGTCCTTAAACTTCGTTATAATATCTGTTCATAGTCGACTATCGGGTTATCCTACCAAGTTCACGTTCTCGTTACCAGTTCCAATGGCAGGAAAGCATACTCGCCGTTACGAATGATATTACCTTTGTTTACGGAGATTGGCATATTGAATATAGGGCCATTGATGACGGCCGTATGGAACTCTCCACCTTCTCCGCAGGGGTCAATTCCGCGGGCCTCGAGCTCCTTCACATAATCTAGAGTCAGCACCCGCCCTAGATCTTTCTCTTTCATGCCTAACGATACGTTCACTGTAACGATCACTGTAACGAATCCAAGATGAATGAATTCTTCAACAACGTCTCGATGATTCATCTCCCATAGAGGCATGCCAAGCTTTAATCCAGCAGCTTTAGTCACCTTGTCGTGCCAGCACCTATGAGCAGGCATATCCAGATCCCCGGTTACTAACACCTCTGCCCCTTGGTCTTTAGCGTTTTCCAGCAACCTTATAAAGTTTTCTTCGTAATCTGCCCAGCCTGAAGCTGCGGTATGTAGGGGTAACCCTATAGACTCCGCTTGAGCTTGCAAGAACGCTGGAGGCAAGCCATGGGACCGGGAGCGGTGCCCTTCTTCTTCTAACATCACGATAAGTCCAATGGCCTCTCCAATCTTCATCGCTTTGTACAAGGCTAGCGTGCTGTCCTTTCCTCCGCTAAAGGAAGCTATAAATTTATGTCCACAAGCGCCTGTTTTCCAACTGGAAACTTCGGTCATTCCTCTCGTTCTCCTTTAAACTTGTTTAATTTTCAAGCCTTTATCTTAAGTTAGTATATACCTTTTAACAACGAATCTAATGTATACTTTGCTGTAATTAAATGAAGAGAGCATAAACTGAATAAAAAAAAGCAGCAGAAAGGAAGTCACTATGGAATTCATAATTTCTCAAGAGATTTTAAGAAATGTAACCGCTTCAAAAGACGGTACATCCATGTCAGGCGCGTTATTTTACCGGGAAGAGGAAGCTTTCAGCGGCGTGAATAAGATCGCTCAAAAAGTGATGCATGATGTGGAACTGGTATTTGGTTATGCACCGCAGGCCACCACAGACAGAAGTCAGCTTGGGAAGAATGCTATTCTGTATGGCACCGTGGGTCACAGTCTTATGCTTCTCGAGCTTGAAGAAAAACAGCTGATTAATTTGTCAGAAATCCGGGGAAAGAGGGAAGTGTTCTTATTTCAAGTTATTGACCGTCCCTTTGAAGGTGTTGAAAAAGCATTAGTCATTGCAGGCAGTGATAAACGCGGTACGATCTACGGTTTGTTTCATCTGTCGGAGCAGCTTGGGGTTTCTCCGTTGGTGGACTGGGCCAATGTGAAGCCACAGCGCAAAGCAGCCTTTTCTCTGATTGAGGATTTAAAATATATCTCTAAGGAACCCTCTGTTCGTTTTCGCGGCTTTTTTATCAATGATGAATGGCCGGCGTTTGGCAATTGGACCATGAAAAATTTCGGCGGGTTTAATGCGGAAATGTATGAGCATGTGTTTGAATTGCTGCTGAGATTGAAGGGGAATTATCTCTGGCCTGCGATGTGGTCAGCCCGATTCTATGATGATGGCCCTGGCCTGGCTAATGCGGAACTGGCGGATGAATATGGCGTTGTCATGGGGGCTTCTCATCATGAGCCTTGCTTGCGTTATGGAGAGGAATATAAATATCTCCGCGGAAAGGATTCGATTTATGGAGACGCCTGGAATTTCACCACGAACCGAGAAGGGATTACGAAGTTTTGGGAAGACGGTCTGAAGCGGAGCGGTAAATTTGAGAGCGTGATTACGGTCGGGATGCGAGGAGAAGCGGATACGGCGATCATGGGTAATGAAGCTACGCTGGCGGACAATATCCAGCTGCTGCGGGAGGTATTGCAGACCCAAAATCGGTTGATTCGGGAGCAGATCCATCCTAACCTTTCCGAAGTGCCCAGAATGCTGGCTTTGTATAAAGAAGTGGAGCCGTTCTTTTATGGAGATGAGAAAACGCCGGGCTTAATCAACTCCGAGGAGCTGGAGGACGTCATCCTTATGCTCTGCGATGATAATCACGGCAATCTTCGGACCCTGCCAACGGAAGAAATGCGCAGCCATACAGGTGGTTATGGGATGTATTATCATTTCGATTACCATGGTGGGCCGATCTCTTATGAATGGATTAACAGCTCTTACCTCCCGAAGATCTGGGAACAGATGACGATGGCCTACGACTTTGGCATCCGTGATCTTTGGATCGTCAATGTGGGGGATATTGCAACTCAAGAATTCCCGTTATCTTATTTCCTGGATTTGGCCTATGATTTTGAGCAATGGGGAACCCATGCCATAAATAAGACGGATCACTATACGAAGCAATGGATTCGAAAGCAGTTTGCTGGCGTGTTCAATGAGGATGAGATGACCCGAATTTTTGAGCTGATGACAGGTTATACCCGGATTGCCCATCAGCGCAGACCCGAGCATATGAATTCAAATGTATATCACCCGGTAAATTACAAGGAAACGGATGATATGCTGCATCAAATCGACCACCTTCTGGATGTGGCGAATGAACTGGTTGAGACGGTGGATGAAGCGGATTTGCCGGTTTATTTTGCGCTAGTTTATTATCCGGCTGTCGGGAACCTCAATTTGCAGAAAGTGTGGCTGCTCACAGGTAAAAACCATTACAAAGCCAAGCTTGGTGAAATAGAAGCTAACAGGCTTGCGGAGCAGATTCGAGAATGCATGAAGAAAGATAGGGAGCTTGTGGACCAGTTCCATACGATGGATCATGGCAGGTGGTACGGCATGGGGCTCTCCGAGCATATTGGCTTTACGCAATGGAATGAAGACGAGGCTCAAAATCCGATTCTTATGCATGTTTTGCCTGCGAATAAACCTAGATTATTGGTAACTGTAGATGGAACGACTCAGCGCAGTGAAGGAAGCGCCTGGCATATTAATAAATTAGTGATGAATGATTTTTTACAGCCAGATGTTGAGGAAGCCTCATTTACGATATCCAGCATCAGCGATCTTCCTGCGGAATATAAGATTACATGCAAACACCCGTGGCTGACGTGTTCTAGCACGAGCGGGAGTCTGGACGGAAAAGAGAAAACTACGGAAGTTATTCATGTAAAAATTGACCGCTGCACGATGAATGGCGAGACAGAAGGCCATATTGTTATTGAAATGCCAGTAGGCACCTGTACAATTATGGTAAACGCGTCTAACCATGATTTTATTGAGCTGCCTAATATGACCTTTGTAGAAACGAATAGGTATATTTCCATAGAAGCTGAACATTATGCTCTAAACAAGGAAGCCGCCAAGGAGAATGGGGCAGTTAGCAGATTTGAAGTGATTCACGGATATGGCAAGACCTTATCAGGGCTGAAGGCCTTCCCAACAACAGAATATTTTACGGCAGGTGAAGACGCACCTTATCTAGAATATCATTTCATGGTACAGGAAGGCGGAGAGTATGAGGTGGAGCTCTATATGCAGCCGTCCAATCCAGTGACAAATGAAGGAACGTTATTGTGCGGAATCCAAGTCAATGAGGAAGAGATTAGCGTAGTCAATACACTTCCTGAGGGGTATCGGGTGGATGACGAGAATTGGGCCAAAGGCGTGCTTGATCACATTCGCAGGCACAGCACGGGAGTACATTGCCGGGAAGGGTTAAATACATTGAGGATTTTTGCCGTAAGTCCAGGGTTTGTATTGGAAAAACTGGTCATTTATCCAGTAGGCAAGAAACCTGCAGACAGCTATCTGGGACCTGCAGAAACCTACTATGTAGGTAAAAAAGGTAAGTTGTAGTTCAAACATAACTCTAGTTATTAAGGCGGTGGAATGATGAACTTACAGGAAGCGGTATCCATATCGAAGCGGATTCACGCCAATATCAGCCAAGTGATCGTAGGGAAGGAAGAAGTGATTGAACTGTTGCTGGCTTCCTTGTTCGGCAATGGACATGTGCTGCTGGAGGATGTTCCTGGGACGGGCAAAACGCTTATGGCCAAGGCTCTGGCCCGATCACTCGACGGACAGTTTAAGAGAATCCAATTT
Organism: Paenibacillus sp. YSY-4.3; assembly: GCF_054767475.1. Taxonomy (NCBI): domain Bacteria; kingdom Bacillati; phylum Bacillota; class Bacilli; order Caryophanales; family Paenibacillaceae; genus Paenibacillus; species Paenibacillus sp. YSY-4.3. The sequence continues at coordinate 165,982 of NZ_BAABMC010000004.1, forward strand.
ACCCCCGATTTATTACCCTCTGATCTGAGCGGAATCAATTTCTATAACCAGAAGACGAGTGAGTTTGAGTTCAGACCAGGCCCTGTGTTCACTCAAGTATTGCTGGCCGATGAGATTAACCGGGCCACACCACGGACTCAGTCCAGTCTATTGGAATGCATGGAGGAACGGCAGGTAACTATAGACGGCGTGACCCATGAATTGGCCAGACCGTTCTTCGTTATGGCGACTCAGAATCCGATCGATAACCAGGGAACATTCCCGCTCCCCGAAGCTCAGCTTGACCGCTTCCTGATGCGTATTGAGGTCGGTTATCCTACGCTTGAAGAGGGCGTAGACATCTTGCAGCGGTTCCAGGTGCAAAGCCCGCTGCAAGAGTTAGGCCCCGTAGCTGCGGGTGTGGAAGTTGCTGCTGCGCAGCGGTTTGTGGCTGGAATCAGCGTGTCCAGGGATTTGCTGGGATACATGGTTCGTCTTACTGAGGCTACCCGGAGACATCCCGATGTGAGGCTGGGCGCTAGTCCACGGGCGAGCAGTGCTTTGTTGCGTGCCTCGCAGGGAATCGCTCTGCTTCAAGGCCGTGATTATGTCACGCCGGATGATATCAAACGGGTTGCCGAGCCGGTGTTGGCCCATCGTCTGCTGGTACGCCGTGGACTCCGTCCTGATGATCAGCAAGGAGATGCTGTAGTGCGTCAAGTGCTCAGTGAAGTGGAGGTTCCTGCGGAGGATGTAATGGCAGGAAGAGGGAAGTAGGTGGAGATATGCAATTAACCTGGTTGATGATTAGCGCTTGCATTCTGATCGGAGTGCTGTCGCTTGTGTATCAGCGAGGGGCGATGAGAGGGCTGACTTATACCCGTTACTTCACAAAGGATGCGGTATTCGAGGGGGATACGGTTGAAATGGTGGAGGTTATCTCCAATGCGAAATGGCTGCCGCTTCCCTGGCTGCGATTGGAGTCGAGCATCCAGACTGGGCTCCGGTTCGGTGACCAGGCCAATCTGGATATATACTCTGGTGATATTTATCAGAATCATATCAGTCTATTCTATCTTCGTCCTTATCGCCGGATTAAGAGACATCATCAGGTGACGTGCGCGCGGCGCGGCCTCTTCCGCCTTGATTCGGCTACGCTGACGACAGGCGATCCGCTAGGGCTAAGCTCCAGAGCACAGAAATTTCCGCTTCATCTGGAACTGCTGGTATACCCACAAATCTTGGCTTTGCAGGAACTGCCGCTGCCGAATCATAGCTGGATTGGGGAGCTGGCGGTGCAGCGCTGGATTGTGGAGGACCCGTTCTTGACTTCGGGGATCCGCGAATACCGTTCCGGAGATGCCATGGGATCGATCAATTGGAAGGCCACCGCTCGTACGGGAACTATGCAGGTTCATAAGCGCGACTATACGGCCGATCATCGGTTAATCATCTGTCTCAATTTGGAGGATAGCGACACGATGTGGCGCAATATTAATGATCCACAGCGGATTGAGCTAGGGATCAGGTATGCCGCTACCGTTGCTGATCAGGCGCTGCGCAGCGGGATTGAGACGGGCTTCATCTGCAATGGACATCTGATCGATGGACCAAGACAATCCGTCACCATCGGCCCCTCCGCCGCTGCGGACCAGTTGGAGCTCTTGCTGACGACATTGGCCAGACTGGTCCTCGACCGAACGGTTTCCATGCCGACCTTGCTCGAAGAGGTACTGAGTGAGGAGCCCGTAGATACGGATTATTTACTTATTACCTGCCATCAGGGCGAGAAGCTGAGCAAGGCAGCCGATCAACTGCTGCGTCGGGGAAATGGAGTCGAATGGATGATTATTCCCGATGATGATGGCGATGGAGGGCATTTCTAATGGAGAATGAGGGTGACAATTACATAATAAGGACATTGAAACTATGCTTGTCCTGCCTTGGCGAGATAGTGGTGCTGATGCCGCTCTATCTTGCTGCAATTATCCTGCTAAGCCCGCAGTATTTGCCCTTAGGCTGGATGATGATCCTGCCGTTAATTTCTTCTCTCGGTGCGGCTATTCACAGTTATGTATCGATCTTGTGGAAAAAGCTTGGGATCGCAGTCCTGATTGGCGCTGCGTGCGTTGCTATTTTCATAGGAACCGGAGGAGAGGGGCTGTCCTCCTTGATCGGTCTCGGCGCGGCGTTGTTTGCGCTGCAAGGGATGACGGTTGCCGCGCGGGCAGGGGAGGCCAGGCTGTACTGGTATGGGACCGCGCTATATTTTGCCGCTGGAATCGCTTATTCAAGAATTGCTCTGCTGCGCGGAGAGCTTGGTCTAATTACCTGGCTGGGTGCGGCCTGCCTGGGAATCGCGCTGTTTGTGACAAATTATGAATACTTGCGTTATACAACGTTGGCTAATAAATCAGCATCTCCGCTGCCGAGGGGCTTGCGCCGGCATAATACCGTTTTTATCGTCATTATTTTGGGGCTCATTGTTCTGTTTGCAGCGGGGGCCGGGCGTTGGATCGGCCATATGCTGCTGGAGATCATCAGGCATATTGTCGCCTGGATTACGCGTTCATCTGGAGAACCGAAGGCGCCGCAGCCGGAAGAACTCCAGGAGCCACCGGTGATGTTTATTCCGGAGGAAGTACAAAAGCCGGGTCTGTTATCGCAAATTCTAGATATTCTCTTCTATGTGATCGGCGGCGCTGTGGTCGCGGCCATCGTCGTATTTGCACTTTACTTGTTGTATAAAAATGCAGGGGGCTTCTGGAAGCGGAGTATCGGCCGCCTCCTGGCCCTGCTGCGTCGGCGTGATCGGGCTGGCGAAAGCGCTGGCTATCGTGACGAGGAGAGCTCGATCTTCTCCTGGGAAGAGAAGCGGCAGAAATGGGGTCAATGGAGGGATGCTCTGGCCCGGTTCGGCAAGCGCCAGGAGCGATACGAGGATATGCACAGCAATCAAGAGAGAATACGCTTCTTGTATCGGCGTTTTCTCTTAGCCAGGCTCAATGAAGGCTGCGAATGGAGGCCTGGGCTTACTCCGTTGGAAATGGCCCGGGATATGCTGCCCCATGATGATAAGAAGAATCAGAGAAGGAAGTCTGGGCAGGCTGCCCACAAGGCCGCTATAGAGCCGTTAATCAAGCTTTATTACCTGGTTAGATACGGTGGACAGGAGCCTGATGATGAAGAGGTAGCTGATATAAGACGGATGTTGAGTCAGAAGTAAAAAAGAGGTGTCTGCATGTTCAAAATTGGAGCGTTCGCGAAACTGGGCGGCGTTACCGTGAAGACATTGCGCCATTATGATGAACTCGGCTTACTAAAGCCTGTACGGGTGGATGAAGAATCGGGGTATCGTTATTATAGAGCGGACCAGCTCTTGACCCTCCGCCGCATTGCGGGGTTCAAGGAGCAGGGTCTGACACTCGAGGCAATGCGGCCGCTGTTAATCGGCCCCGCCTCTCCGATGGATGCGGAGCGCATGCTGCTGGAGAAGCGGAAGGAGCTGGAGCGGCAAATTGAAGAGGCTCAGAGGCAAATCGCGGAGGTTGACGAGCGGCTCGACCGGATCGCATGGGATGGCGCGGCGGCCAAGGAGGGAACGTTTCTGTTCCGAAGTCTGGAGCCGGTTCTGGTTGCTTCCATCCGCGAAACTTTGCCGAGGAGTCAACTGTGTCTGCTGCTCGATGAATTGAAGCAGTATGTCGGCTCGCATGGCGAAGAGCCAGATGGCAGGTTGACGATCGTCTGGCACAGCAGAGCCGATTGCGGCGAAGAGCCTTCGGACATCGAGGTGGCAATTTCTATCCCAAAATCGATTCAGAGTAGCGGCAGAGTGATGATTCATCAGTTGCCTGGCATAAAAGAAGCGGCATCTTATATCCATCAATGCAATCCGTATATAGACGATTGTAAGGCGATTGAAGCGCTAGGGGTATGGATTGCTAGTGAGGGATACCGGCCGATCGAGCAGATTCCATTCAGGGAGATCTATCTGACGTCAGACAAAGATATCTATGGCCAGTATCGAATGGCAGAGGCGGTTGTACCGGTCGAGCGAATCTAAAGGAAGTTCGCGGATCTACTCTTGACTCTCCCCTTACGGGGAGGGATTATCCTGAAAACAAGAAAAGGATAAGGAGTGGATTCATATGACGTTGAAACGTTTGAAAGGGCAAATCGCGGTCGTTACGGGAGCCAGCCGAGGGATCGGGAGAGCGATTGCACTGCGTCTCGCCGCGGATGGCGCGCTTGTTGCCGTTCATTACGGTACACGGAGAGACGCGGCGGAGGAGACGCTCTCCGCGATTGAAGCAGCGGGCGGCTCAGCCTTTGTCATCGGTGCGGAACTGGATTCAAGGGACGGCGTCGGCATGCTCCTTCAGCAGCTGGATGAGGAGCTTCTGCGCAGGACGGGCAGCAAATCATTCGATATTTTAGTCAACAATGCCGGCATCGGTACCTCCCCGTCATTTGGAGAGACGAGCGAGGAGGACTTCGACAGGCTATTTGCGGTCAACGTTAAAGCGCCGTTTTTCCTAGTGCAGCAATCGCTGGAACGCTTGAGGGACGGCGGTCGTATCATCAATATCTCATCCGGGGTGACGCGCATCGCCTATCCGCATATTTTGGCCTACAACCTAACGAAAGGTGCACTCAATACGTTCACCCTGCATTTGGCAAAGCTTCTGGGACCGCGGGGGATCACCGTGAACGCAGTCATGCCCGGCATTGTTGATACGGACGTCAACGCATCATGGCTGCACACACCTGATGGCCGTAAGTCTGCCGAGGAGATGTCTGTGTTTGGACGCGTCGGTGAGCCAGCGGATATCGCGGACATCGTCGCCTTCGCGGCGTCGCCGGATGGAAGGTGGATCACGGGGCAAATGCTCGATGCAACTGGAGGATCGCATTTGTAACTCTGGGCGGCATATTAAACAAAGCGGCATATGTGGAAGTACTGTTTGTGTTGCCTGAATGAATGATAAGGGGAAGTATTAATGGGGGACGCGAGAGCTTCGTGTCCCCATTTTACTGCCGATAAATCGGACGATGGTCAAATATTCTCCAGAAACTTGAAAAGCAATGTAAATTTTCAGTATGAATCATCCGATATAAACTTATTGGAAAAATATACTTATACAAATTATCCAAATATACGGGGGTGCATTTTTATAGAATAAGTAAATTTTATGTCACAGGTAAGAAGGGCTTATATAAAAGAAGTACATAGAAGATTATTTGCACGAAATATTAAATGTATTAATCGGAGATAGAGCACATTATTAAGAAATTCCAGGTGTTTCATCCTACATAATTTTCGGAATAATATTTATACATCATCTGATTGTACATAATATTCTGTCTCAGTGATCCAACTATTTTAATACATAGGAACATACTTAATTCATAGGAACATAATAGGGCTGTCGATTCGGTGAGGAGGCCTTATTTTCTGGTGGGCGTTTTTTTGCGCTCTTCGCTACAAAAATAGTTTACACTGGACACTTTCTCGTACGACATAACTCGTAGGACATAAAGCCTTTCATTGCCTTTCTCTATCCATCGAAATTATGATCCGTCATGAACAACTTGTGCTCAATTTTTTTCACATGTTCAGTCGACGGTGTATTTTTTGTTCGACGGCACTTGTGATTTTACGAGTGGGACGAGAGATTTGATTGCAATTAAAGAATCATTCGATTGGACTGCGGTACTGATGAGTTTCTTGTGAGTTTCCGGTGCAGAGACTTCTCCGGTCCCATGGGCGTAGCAGTAGATAGCAGCGGAATCGGTGAACGAACAAGAAATACTCTGTGGAGGTTGATAAACAAATGGTGAAACAGAAAAATACATTTCGGCACATCCTAAGCTTTACTATGAGCTGTGTGATGTTTCTTAGCATTATTTTGCCCCAGGGAATGGCTATACGAGCGTCAGCAGCGGGCAATGTGGCGGATCATGTGGTGATCAGTCAGATTTATCCAAGCGGAGGGAACGTTAACTCGTCTTACGGTTACGATTTTATTGAGTTGTACAACCCGACGGATCAACCGCAGGACTTGACTGGATGGTCAGTTCAGTATGGAAGTGCAGGTGGAACTTTTACAAGAGTAACGCCGCTATACGGCATAATTAAGCCGCATTCGTACTATTTAATCCAGCAACTCGCAGGGATTGCCACCAACAATCCAGGCGGTCCGTTACCGGTAAACGCCGACCTAATTGCGGATTCGAACACGGGGTTCGACATAGCCGCTTCCAACGGGAAGGTCGCCCTTGTAAAATCGACTACATTAATAACAGGTTCGAGTCATTCCAACGTCATTGATTTTGTCGGATATGGAACGGCCAACGACTACTATACGACAGTTGCGCCAGCATTCAACAACATTAATACGATAAGTTTGTTGCGTAAAACGAACAGCGGTACAGACCCGTTTATCGATACAACAGACGGAAATGGCTGGGATACGAGAAATAATGGTGAGGACTTCATATTAGGGAATGTTGTTCCCCCTCGTAATAGTGGATCCTTATCTGAATCACCTGTAATCCAGATGCAGCCAATGGATCAAATTGTAAATGTAGGTGCTGGTAGCCCGATTCTGAGTATCGTGGCAAGCGTAAATGATGGCGGCACGTTAAGCTACCAGTGGTACAGCAACACGACCAATAGCAACAGTGGGGGAACGCTAATTAGCGGGGCAACGGGCCCAGCGTATGCAGCTCCGACAACAACGGCAGGCACAACGTACTATTATGTTGTGGTGACGAACTCGAACAACAGCGCAAGCGGAATAAAGACATCAATAACGAGCAGCGCTGCGAAAATAACTGTGAATACACTGGTGAATGCGGAAACGCCAATCATCGTTACACAGCCAGCGGACCAAACGGTGATCGAAGGGGATAGTTTACTTCTGGGTGCTGCAGCCACTGTGAGTGACAGCGGCACACTGAGCTATCAGTGGTACAGCAACACGACTAATAACAACAGTGGGGGAACGCTAATCAGTGGCGCGACGGGCCCAACATTTTCACCACCGACAACAACGGCAGGCACAATGTACTACTATGTTGTGGTGACGAACACGAACAACAGCGTAAACGGTGTAAAGACGGCAGCAGCAACAAGCGGCGCGGCGAAAGTGACCGTGAATACGCTAGTGAATGCGGAAACGCCAAGCCTCGGAATGCAGCCAGCAGACCAAACGGTGATCGTGGGAGACAGTGCGCTTGTGAGTGCCGCAGCGACCGTGAGTGACAACGGTGTACTGAGCTACCAATGGTACAGCAACACGGTCAATAGCAACAGTGGGGGAACGTTAATCAGCGGCGCAACGGGCCCAACGTATGCACCGCCGACAACAACGGCGGGCACAACGTACTATTATGTTGTGGTGACGAACATGAACAACAGCGTAAACGGTACGAAAACAGCAGCAGCAGCGAGCAGCGCCGCGAAAGTGACCGTGAATACGCTGGTGAATGCGGAAACGCCAAGCATCATTACGCAGCCAGCAGACCAAACGGTGATCGTGGGAGACAGTGCGCTTGTGAGTGCCGTGGCAAGCGTGAATGATGGCGGTACGCTAAGCTACCAGTGGTACAGCAACACGACCAATAGCAATAGTGGGGGAACACTAATCAGCGGCGAAACAGGTACAACATATGCGCCGCCCACAACAACGGCAGGCATAACGTACTACTATGTTGTGGTGACGAACACGAATAACAGCGTAAATGGTGTGAAGACGGCAACAGTAACGAGCAGCGCCGCGAGAGTGACCGTGAATACGCTGGTGAATGCGGAAACGCCAAGCATCGTTACGCAGCCAGCGGATCAAACGGTGACCGTAGGAAGCAGTGCGTTTGTGAGTGCAACAGCGACCGTGAGTGACAGCGGTGCATTAAGCTATCAGTGGTACAGTAACACAACTAATAGCAACAGTGGAGGAACGCTAATCAGCGGTGCGACGGGTCCAACGTATGCAGCGCCGACAACAACAGCGAGCACGACGTACTACTATGTTGTGGTGACGAACACGAACAACAGCGTAAACGGTACGAAGACGGCAATGGCAACGAGCAGCGCCGCGAAAATAACCATAAATACGCTGGTGAATGCGGAAACGCCAAGCATCGTTATGCAGCCAGCGGACCAAGCGGTGATTGTAGGAGATAGTTCGTTTTTGAGTGTCGCAGCGACCGTGAGTGACAGCGGTACATTAAGCTATCAGTGGTACAGCAACACGACCAATAGCAATAGTGGGGGAACACTAATCAGCGGCGAAATAGGCACAACATATACGCCGCCGACAACAACAGCGGGCACGACGCACTACTATGTTGTGGTGACAAACACAAACAACAGCGTAAATGGTGCAAAGACGGCAACGGCAACGAGCAGTGCCGCGAAAATAACTGTGAATACGTTGGTGAATGCAGAAACGCCAAGCATCAGTATGCAGCTAGTGGACCAAACGGTGGCTGTAGGAGGCAGTGCGCTATTGAGTGCCTCAGCCACCGTGACTGACAACGGTGTACTGAGCTACCAATGGTACAGCAACACGACCCACAGCAATAGTGGGGGAACGCTAATCAGTAGCGCGACGGACGCAACATATGCAGCGCCGACAACAACGGTAGGCACGACATTCTACTATGTTGTGGTGACGAACACGAATAACAGTGTAAACGGTACGCAGACGGCAATAGCAACGAGCAGCGCCGCGAAAGTGACCGTTAATACGCCGGTGAATAATACGCCAGTGAATAATACGCCAGTGAATACTGCACCAGTGAATACTGCACCAGTGAATACTACACCGGTGATTACGCCGGTGATTACACCGGTGAATGCAGAAACGCCAAGCATCAGTACGCAGCCAGTGGATCAAACGGTGACTGTAGGGGACAGTGCGCTTTTGAGTGCCTCAGCCACCGTGACTGACAACGGTGCACTGAGCTACCAGTGGTACAGCAACACGACCCACAGCAATAGTGGGGGAACGCTAATCAATAGCGCGACGGACGCAACATATGCAGCGCCGACAACAACGGTAGGCACGACATTCTACTATGTTGTGGTGACGAACACGAACAACAGCGTAGACGGTACGCAGACGGCAACAGCAACGAGCAGTGCCGCGAAGGTGACGGTGGTTAACGTTGCACCGAGCTATGCGAATAAAACAGCGAAATCATCTTTTCCAGATTACGTCTCAGGTTCGCAAGAAAGCAAAACGATGAATACAGGCGTGAGTGTACTTGTTAACGGAAAAGAAAAGGATGCGGCAATCGTATTGACAGCTAGCCGTGATAACCAAACAGTAACCATCGTTTCTATTGACCAGAAAAAGCTGGATGACATACTTGCGATGGAAGGACTACAATCGGTTGTAACTATTTCTGTAAATACGAAGTCCGATGTGATCCTTGGTGAATTGAACGGTCAGCTGATTAAAAACATGGAAATCAGACAGGCAGTCTTAGAGATTAAAACGAGCCAGGCAACGTATAAGATACCTGCGAAGCAAATCAACATTGATTCCCTGTCCAGTCAGATCGGAAAGTCGATTGCCTTGCAGGATATCAAGGTACAGATTGAAATTGCCTCAGTGACAGAAAGTACAGTGAAGACTGTAGAGAGTGCGGCAGCAAAAGGAATGTTCACGCCAGTCGTACCACCGGTTGCGTTTGCTATCAGAGGTATATACGGAGATACGACCATCGAAGTATCGAAATTCCAAGCTTATGTAGAGCGTGCTATTGCATTGCCGGACGGTGTAGATGCGAATAAGATTACGACAGGCGTTGTCATTGAGCCTAACGGAACGGTTCGTCATGTTCCTACTAAAGTCGTCGTGATCGACGAGCATTATTACGCAATAGTGAACAGCTTGACCAATAGTGTGTATTCGGTAATATGGCATCCGCTGGAATTTTCCGATCTGGATAGCCATTGGTCGAAAACCGCAGTGAACGATATGGGATCGCGGATGATCGTCAACGGTATCGGCAGTGATCAGTTCAGCCCTGACCGAGATATTACGCGCGCCGAATTTATATCCATCATTGTTCGTGGGCTGGGACTGAAGCCGGAGAGTGGCGAATCGCAATTCACTGATGTAAAGACATCGGATTGGTATAGCAGTGCGATCAACACGGCGGCTGCGTATCATCTGATCGAAGGATTTGAAGACGGTACGGTACGTCCAAATGAGAAGATCACCCGAGAACAAGCGATGGTGATGATCGCCAAAGCTATGCAAATCACAGAATTGAAGATGAAGCTTTCTGTTCAAACGTCAGATGTGGTGCTTCAATCTTTCACAGATGCATCAGACGCATCCAATTGGGCAAAAAGCGGTATTGCTGACAGCGTCCAAGCGGGAATCGTATCTGGCAGAAGCAGTACGGAGCTTGCTCCAAAGGCGTACATTACCCGGGCCGAGGTAACGGCGATCATACAAAGATTGCTTCAAAAATCTGGCCTTATCTAACAATATAGACTTGGAAAAGACCGCTCCCTGCATAATGGATCTTGCAGCAGAAGCGGTCTATTCGTCATGCGGATGGCAGTGAAGACGGCTTCCGCATTAAAATGGTCTCCTGGTCGTGGGCTGGAAAAGAGTTGGATCGCAGAAGTGGGAAAGGAGACTAGGATTCAGTCGTCCTATTGGTCCAACATGCTTCGTTTCCGCTCTTACGCTTGTTCCAGTCTCGGATTTTTGATAATTTAGGCCTCGGCCCAGAACACAAATATTCCCTAGTCATAAACTAAGCATAGGCAAATAACTAAGGAGGAAACGAAGTGTATCACCATCAGAGAAAAGCGAATAGTTACAATTATGGTCCTTCGAATACTAGACAGAACAGACAAATTTTTCTCAATAACACAAATGCAGTAGTTGTTACAGATCTAGGAAACGGCTTTCTAATGTACAAATGGGGGAGATTTATTATATCCCCAAATGAAAATGTATCAATTATCTTATCTCCTGGACCTGGAGAGAAAGTGATCGCCGGAGGATACGGTAACAATGCATCATTTATCCCAACTCTTATTGCTAACCAGCCGGCAGAATCAAGAAAATGGGTTGTAATCGTAAAAAATAGTAATCCCGGAAGTGCAGACATGGATTTCACTCTAGTTGCTAAAAAATAATATCGCGGAAACTCTTCTTCTACCGGCACGTGCCATACATCGCTGAATTGGCAATTGACAGGAGATTGTCATTTTGATATCATAATGACAGTCACCACTGACAGACATTAACGGAAGGCGAGGCGCTTAGATATGGACATCAGCAAGCTGGGGAGCAGCGACAGGCTGTTGCTGGCCGCGATCGATCTGATTTCGGAAAAGGGCTACAATGGTGTAACCACGCAAGAGATCGCTGCGGCCGCTGGTCTGAGCGAGAAGACATTGTTCCGGCACTTCGGCAGCAAGCAGAAGCTCCTTGAAGCGGCCTTCGACCGGTATCACTACGCTGAAGAGATGAGGAAGATTTTCACGGAGAAGCTGGTCTGGGAGCTAGAGGAAGATCTCCTTGCGATCAGCAGAGCGTACCATGAGATCATGAACCGCAACCGCAAATTGGTTCAGATCAGTATCAAGGACGAGGCCCAGATGCCGGGGTTCAAGGAACGGTTGCACCAGCACCCTCTGCAGTTGCTTGAGTATCTGACGAACTACTTCAAAGCCATGAGCGAGAAGGGTAAACTGCGGTTGACGGATCCAAGGATGCAGGCTTTTACGTTCATGATGTCGCAGTACGGGGCGTTCATGAACGATTTGGAAGCTGGGCGGAGTTATCCAGATATTGCGCTTGAACCATTCATCGAGGAAAGCGTCATAATTTTTGCTAGGGCACTAACCCCCTAGCAATTTTTTCAAAAAGAATGACAGTAAGTACTGACAGACAATGGGAGGGGAGATTGAAATGGCAAGTATAGGGAATGCGTATGATGTTGCCGTGATCGGCGGAGGGCTGACAGGGCTGACTGCCGCCGTTTATCTGGCAAGGTCGGGGAAATCCGTGGTGGTGCTGGACAAAGACAGCCGTTTGGGCGGGCTTGCCCAAACGGTACGGATGAATGGCGCATGCTTCAATCTGGGGCCCCATGCGATGTATGAAGGAGGGGCCGCGCTTAGCATTCTGAGAGAACTGGATTGCCTGCCTGACGGAGGGTACGCATCCAAGAGCGGGATGATTGGCATTTGGCAAGGGAAGATCGTAAGGGTTCCTGCCGACTTGACCCCGGAAGAAAATGCGGAATGGAGCAAGCTGATGGGCGGGTTAAGCCAAATCGACACAGAGCCGATTCGTTCGGTCAGTCTTCAAGAGTGGGCGGCTCGGCACGTCCGGCATGAACGGGTGCGCCACTTCTTCTACGCCATGTGCCAGCAATGGTCTTATTGCGACGAAATGAGCGAGCTAAGCGCTGGTTACGTGATCGAGCAGGGGCAGCTCGCTGGTCAAGGTGTCCGTTACGTGGAGGACGGCTGGCAGACTGTTGTGAACGATTTGCACCATGCAGCCGTTCAGGCCGGTGCCGCCGTCGTGACCGGCCATAGAGCTGAGCAAATTCTGCTGAGAGCCGGAAATGTTCATGCGCTAGCGCTGTCGGATGGGACGGAAATCAAGGTGGATGCCGTTATCGCGGCATGCGGTCCGCGTGAGGTATGCCGGCTCGTTGAGGGTTCGGAAAAAATGTCGATCGGGAGATGGAAGAATGAATCACGTCCTTTGTACGCCGCATGCCTGGACATCGCGCTAAGACAGCTGCCGTATCCGGAGCGCGTTTTTGCACTTGGGCTGGATCAACCTTTGTATTTCTCCAAACATTCGGGGGCTGTCCGATTGAGCGATAACGGCGCACACGTACTCCATGTAATGAGATATAACGACAATGAGGCTGCAAGGGACGGCAAGTCAGATGAAAGCGAGCTTGCGGGCCTCCTTGATTTACTAGAGCCTGGTTGGAACCAGGAAGTTGTGGCTATCCGTTTCTCGCCGAATGTCCTTGTCGCCCATGATTCACGCACGATCCGCCATTGTGGCGCGGGGCCGGCTCCCAGCCCGGTCGTTCCGGAGGTCCAAGGTTTGTACGTTGCCGGCGACTGGGTTGGTTCGGAGGGGCGGCTCGCCGACGCAGGAATGGCCAGTGCGAAGCAGGCTGCCCAGGATGTGCTGCGCCATGGCTGATGCTATTTCGACAATTTCGCCGAAAGGGGTATCGGTTGCCTACTCGCTAGCCGTCGTTAATGCTGTTGTCATCGGGATGTCTAAAAGCGAATAATCGGGGTCTGGAGCAGGCTGCGAGCGTGATGCTGTACCAAGCCTTTCTGGACAGCTACCAAGAAAGTCATCCCAACGATACGATCATAGAGCTTGATCTGTGCGAATGTCGTTGTAGAAGGGCATCACCAATTTGGGGACCAAGCAGAAGCCCTTATTGCTGAAGGAATCGCGAATGCCAAGAAAGCAGCTGTTGGCTTCTAAGGTTCAAAGCCTCCTCAATTCGTATTTATCAGCATATATATGCCAATTCCAAGTCTGTTGCCTTATAATATTTTCAGTGTATCGTAATTGGAAATATCGCATATCTATTTGTAGCGATGAAGTCGTAAATTGGGGGGTATGAAACATACAATGGCAAAAAAGTTTGTGCTGGCTCCCGATTCTTTTAAAGAAAGCATGACAGCAAAAGAAGTTTGCGAGGCAATGGAATTGGGGATCAAAAGAGCCATTCCTGACGCGGAGTGTATTCATGTGCCGATGGCTGATGGCGGGGAAGGTACCGTGCAGTCTTTGGTTGATGCTACAGGCGGCAAATTGATCCAAAAGGAAGTGACTGGCCCTCTGGGTATAGAGGTCGTTGCTCACTATGGCATTCTGGGTGACGGAAAAACAGGCGTTATTGAAATGGCATCAGCCAGTGGTATTCATCATGTAACTAAGGAAAGCAAAAATCCACTGATTACAACGACCTATGGGGCAGGTGAATTAATAAAGGATTGTATCGAAAGAGGCATAACAGATATCATTCTGGGCCTAGGAGGAAGCGCTACGAATGATGCAGGCACGGGAATGGCTGCGGCACTGGGGTATAAGTTCCTGAATAAGCAGGGGGAAGAGCTATTGCTTGGTGGGGGATATCTCAACGAACTGGACAAGATTGATGTTACGGATGTTCTTCCGGAGCTGAAGCGTATGAATATTGTTGTGGCATCGGATGTCACTAATCCATTGTGCGGTGAGCGCGGGGCGTCGGTTGTTTTTGGCCCGCAGAAGGGTGCTACACCTGAAATGGTGCAAGTTTTGGATAGAAACTTAAGGCACTTCAGTGAAATCGTGAAACAGCAGCTTGGAGTTGATATTGCAGACATACCAGGGTCAGGGGCAGCAGGCGGACTTGGCGGGGGATTGCTGGCTTTCACGAAAGCAACCATGAAAAAAGGGATTGATATCGTAGTCGAAAAAACAAATTTAAAAGAGGAACTGCAAAATGCCGATTACTGTTTTACAGGTGAAGGCGGTATCGATTCTCAAACGAAATTCGGTAAAGCGCCATTTGGTGTTGCGCAAGCAGCTAAAAGTGTTAACAGCAACATCAAAGTCATCGCAGTGGCTGGACATGTAGGCAAGGATGTTGAGGCTTTGTACAATGAAGGATTTGATGCGATCTTTGGAATTGTGCCTGGCGCAGCGGATCTCGAATTTTTGTTGGCTAGAGGCAGAGAAAATATTGCTCGCACATCTGAAAGTATCGCCAGGTTGTTAAAATAAAAAATCCCTAATAATCTAGGAAAATGCCTCTAATTATTCGGGTAGCAGCAGGAGGTGATATTAGATAGAATGACGGCGTGAGGGAACTGACGATAAGGAGGTTCAATATGTCTGAAATAAGTAAATATCCGTTCCAGGACACATCTCTTCCGCTGGAGGAACGGGTCAACGACCTGGTCTCCCGGTTCACGCTGGAGGAGAAAGTGGGACTCATGATTCAATACCAGACAGCCGTCGAACGTCTGAGCGTGAAAGCGTATAAACACGGTACGGAAGCAGCGCACGGTATGGCCTGGCTTGGCGAAGCCACGGGATACCCGCAGCCGATCGGTCTGGGGTGTACTTGGGATACCGATCTGATGCAGCGAATTGGCAGCGCTATCGGCGATGAGGCGAGAGGTTTTTTTAAACGGAATCCGGAGGTAAACGGATTGACACTGTGGGCGCCGACCGTTGACATGGAGCGTGATCCGCGCTGGGGCCGGACGGAGGAAGCGTACGGTGAAGACCCGTTATTGACTGGTAAGCTGGCAGCGGCTCTCGCTCAAGGGATTCAGGGAAATCATCCGAAGTATTTGAAAGCGGTTGCTACCCTGAAGCATTTTATTGCCAACAACAACGAAGCAGGCCGCGGCGATCAATCAGTCAGTATCGATCCGCGCAATATGCGTGAATATTATTTGAAGGCATTTGAAATTCCATTCAAGGAAGGCGGGGTCCAGTCCATGATGACGGCATACAATGCCGTTAATGGCGTGCCAGCTAACCTTATGCCCGAGGTCAACGAGATCGTGAAAAAAGAATGGGGGATGGACGGTTTTGTCGTCAGCGATGCTTTTGACGTGTCTGGCACGGTGCGTGATCACGGCTACCTGGAGACGTACAAGGAAGCGGTTGCCCGTTCTGTGAAGGAAGGTGGTATTGACAGCATTACCGATGATGGGGAGTTGATCAAGCAGGCGTTACGCGAAGCGCTAGCGGAAGGGCTGCTTGCAGAAGCTGACCTTGATACAGCACTGCGTAACACGTTCCGGGTCCGCTTCCGGCTGGGCGAGTTCGACCCGGAGGAAGACAATCCGTATGCGGCGATTGATGAGTCCGTGATTTTGCATCCGGCACATGCCGAGCTGTCGCGCGAAGCAGCAGGCAAGGCGGTCGTGCTCCTGAAAAATGAAGGGGGCATGCTGCCGCTGCAGGCCAATAAGCTGAAGAAAGTCGCTGTGATCGGGCCGCTTGGCGGCACCGTGTATCGCGACTGGTACAGCGGCTTTTTGCCTTACGCTATCACGCCGCTGCAGGGCATTCAGGAGAAGCTGGATGCCTATGGGGGACAAACGGTATTCACCGGTGGTACAGACCGCGTCATACTAAAGGCGAAACGCAATGGACGCTATGTACAGGTGCAGGATGGCGAACAGGCAGCTCTGGCTGCGACCGGCCAAGCAGCGGAACATGCTGCCGTATTTGAAGTGACGGATTGGGGCTGGGACAGTCATACGATCATCGCGGAACATAACGGCCGTTATTTGACGACGGATGATCGGATTGTGAAAGCTTCGGCGGATAACATTTGGGAATGGTTCACTAAGGAAGTGTTCCTCGTTCGTTCTTCGAAAGAGGGAGCAGGTACAGTAACATTCTCGACATGGAACGATATTCCGGTAACGGTGAAAGGGGACACTGGCGGGCTGTTTGTCGGCAGCGGCAGTGCGGAAGAAACGGCCAACGAGATCAACGTGGCTGGAGCAGCGTCCGTAGCAAGCGGCGAAGAGGATAAGATTGTTGTTGCGGACGTCTTTGAAGTGGAGACGCTGACGGATAAATACGAGGCTGCAAAAGCAGCCGCGAGCGAGGCAGATGTGGCCGTCGTATTCGTCGGCAACCATCCGTTGATCAATGGCAAGGAGACGGCCGACCGACCGGATATTACGCTGCCCGATTCGCAGGAGCAGTTGATCAAGGAAGTGCTGTCCGTAAATCCGAACACCGTTGTAGTTGTGGTGGGCAGTTATCCGTATGCCCTTAATTGGGCGGACGGCCATGTTCCGGCCATCGTATACACAACGCATGCCGGTCAGGAACTGGGACATAGTTTAGCTGACGTACTCTTTGGCGACGTAAACCCGGCGGGGCGTTTAAATATGACTTGGTATAAATCGGTTGATCAGCTGCCGGACTTTATGGATTACGACATCATTAAGGGAGGAAGAACCTACCGTTACTTTGAAGGCGAAGCGCTGTACCCGTTCGGACACGGTCTGTCCTACAGCACCTTCCAATATGGCGGATTGTGCGTAGACCGTAACCAGGCTTCGGCGGATCAAGACCGGGAAATCGGCCTTACGGTAAGCGTGACTAATCTTTCGGACCGTGCGGGAGAGGAAGTGGTGCAACTGTACGGGCGAGCGGAGCAATCGCGCGTGAAGCGGCCACTGAAGCAGTTGCTTGCTTTCCGGCGGGTGCTGCTGCAGCCGGGTGAGTCGGTTGACGTGAGCTTCGTGCTGCCCCTTTCCGAACTGGCGATATGGGACGTTACTCGCGAGCGCTATTGCATCGAAAACGGCAAATACATCTTTATGGCCGGTCCTTCTTCGGCAAGCCTGCCGGTGAGCGCAGCACTTGAGGTGCAAGGCGAGGCCATCCCGCCGCGCGACTTGAAGCAGCCTGTGAAGGCGATCAATTATGACGCCTACGATGGCGTGCTGCTCGGCGAATGCCAGGAAGGCGGCAGCGCCATAGAGGTTAAAGCGCAATCCGGCTGGATTGCCTTTAAAGACGCTGAGTTTGGTGAAGGCGTGAATAAGGTCGCGCTTCGGGCAGTCAGCCAGACGGCGGAGGCTTTCGCGGAGATCCGACTGCAGAACGCGGATGGGCCGCTTGCGGGCCGAATCGAGTTAGCGGTCGGCAGTGCTCAGGAATGGCGCGATTATACCGCTGAGGTGAGTGGCGTAAGCGGACGTCAGGATGTGTTCATCGTTCTTAACGGCAAAGCTTCGGTGAGCACGGTACAATTTCTGTAACAGCCTATTGCTAATGGGCTGTTGGCTTCTAAGAATTCAAAGCCTCCTCATTTCGTGAGGAGGCTTTTACTTGTGTTAGTTATTTAGTAGTTTTCAGCAGAGTTCTAGAGTTTTATTTAATGAGATTACATAATAATGAAACTCAGAAGACACCTCGAACCCTATCGATTGATAGAGGTTTAGCGCACGTCTATTGTCAGTTACTACTCCCAGGCGAATTGTGGCACACTCCTGTTCCAGTAAAATTTTAACTACCTGATTCAGAATTTTACGGCCATATCCTTTACCTTGATGTAGCGGAAGCACACATAAGTCGTGAATAACAGCAGTGTCCCTACTCACGTAATTGACCCTGATCATCCCAATTGGTTTCAGGTTGTCCAGAGCGATGTAACTAACTCGTTCAGGTTCTCTTGTACGAGCAAAATAGTTCCTAGTCCAAGTCTCCGAATCGCCAAAGGCTTGTGATGAACAGGTAATCATAAATTCTAAATCTTGATCTTCCGCTAATCGTAAAATGAAAGCCGGGTGATTTGATGCATCTGCCTGGAATTGTTTTAGGTTCATCGAAAATTCCGACGTATGAAAGTTTGCCCCTGAATGTTTCATAAAGCCTATACCTGGTTCTGAATTAAACGGTATCCGAAAGCGGCAGACTTGAATTCCCCTGGCTTGCATTTCGGACAGCGCCCGTTTCAGTAGAGCGGTAAAAACGCCCTTGCGTCGAAAGTCGGGATGAACCATCCCGTTAATATTTGCTTCAGTTCCATCGGAAGTATACCAACTTAAAAAGCCAATTAATCGATTATCGAAAAAACAAAGGTATGCCTCATCTCCGTCTATAGCTTTAAGACTTTCTATGCCCACCCTTAAATTTGACCTATCGTTTATTTTGCAAAGTTGTTCTAAGGTTCGAATTCGATAAATCTGATCATTGGAGTAGTCTTCCATTTTAATTATCTGATATTCTTGCATGATGTGGTTGCCCTCATTAAGGAGGAAACACGCAGTTTATGGACGAGTAGGCGCTATCCTCATATAATCTGTCCGTTCATTTATGGTTACCATTGAAACCGCCTCCTCGATAATGGATGATTCTATTTTTCACTAATTAACGATAAAGGTCAATGTCTACAAAAAAAGTGAATCAGAATGAATGTTACGACTTCCGGGCATGTTAGGACAAAAGCATAAGGGGTGTTCATTGAGATGGCAAGAAAAAGAAGGAGATATGTCGTTCCGGGAGCAGAAGAAGGCATGCAGGCTTTTAAAGCAGACGTGATGAGGCGCGAAGGATACACTGTTGACCCCAATCGGCCGGACGATGTCAAATATGAAGTAGCGGAAGAACTAGGTGTACCCTTACAGCCTGGTGGAAATGGTGATTTGAAGACGGAATCGGTTGGTCAGATAGGCGGTAAAATTGGCGGATCCATGGTCCGGGAAATGGTTCGGCTTGCTGAGCAGCAGCTAGCGAAAAAGGATCAGCATGGTTTATGAGTAAATTGTTCTCGTAAAACACTAATAAAAACTGACCGTGGCGAAGCTTCAGTCTGCATGGTCAGTTTTTTGTCGTAAATAGTTTGTTAGCCGCCATGAGTATATCTGGCTTGGCAAAGAGGATGTATAAGGTTGTACCTGTAAATAATACAGCGATTATGGATAGGGTAAGGGCAATAAGCTTAAAGGATTTCATTTGACACCTCAGCATGATATTTATTTATATCAAATAATTAAATAGTCCAATAGTCACATTAAATATTATCATTAGGATATCAAATGTTCAATGAAAAGACATATTCGATGGATTGGGGAACGCAAATAAGGACATCCGGTAAGGATGTCCTTAGAATTTGTCATTCAGATAGAAGCATATTCATCATTAACATGATACCGTCCTTTGGGTACTACCAAAGGGGAGCCGGAAATTGGATCCTCGATCACCGTGCAATCCAGCCCAAAAATGTCTCTGACTAAAGAGCTTGTAATAACCTCTGATGGTTTACCCTCTGCCATAAGCTGGCCTTTTTGAAGTGCAAAAATATGGTCTGCATATCGCGCGGACAAGTTAATATCATGAAGAACCATGACAATCGTCGTTCCGTATTTCCGGTTAAGGTCTGTGAGGAGGTCAAGAATTTCGACTTGATAGGTAATATCCAGAAAAGTTGTCGGTTCATCGAGAAATAAAATATCGGTTTGCTGCGCCAGAGCCATGGCGATCCATACGCGCTGCCTTTGACCGCCTGAAAGCTCGTCAATATGATGATTGGCCAGCTCCGTTATGTCCATGATCCTCATCGCTTCAGCAACAGCCTCGACATCCTGTTTAGTCCATCCAGTATGCCAGGATTGGTGCGGAAACCTGCCCCGTCCGACCAAATCAGCGACTGAAATTCCCTCCGGAACGATGGGGGACTGCGGCAGCAGCCCTATGACCCTGGCTAATTTCTTTGGCGGAATTTTGCCGATGGGCTTTCCGTCAAGAGTGATGCTGCCGGAGGCAGGCTTGATGAGCCTCGCCAGTGTTTTAAGAAGCGTAGACTTCCCACAGCCGTTTGCCCCAATAATAACGCTTATTTGATTGCTAGGAATAACAAGGCTTACCCCGTGAATAACTGTTTTATGATCATAGCCCGCTACGACTTGTTCCGCTTGAAAAATATGTGTCGGTTTCATTATAATTCTCCCTTTCGATTCATTCGGATGAGCAAGAAGATCAGATACGGCGCTCCGAGTAACCCGGTGATGACGCCCACAGGGAATCTGTACTCAAAAGCAAATTGTCCGATTAGATCCGCCGCTAACACCAAATTAACACCAACAAGGCCTGCCGGAATGACGTTAGAGAAGCCAACGCCGACCAGTCTTTTTGCGATCGGTCCCGATAGGAAGGAGATAAAGGCTATTGGACCTGTGGTAGCGGTAGCTATTGCAATCATGCAGACGGAACTCACAATGAGAGCGATTCTTGTCTTGTCCGTGTCTACACCGAGGGAAGAAGCCGATTGTTCTCCAAGTTCCAATATATCCAGATGTTTTCCCAGCACGATAACGATAGGCGCAAAAATAATAACCGTTATTACTAGAGGCGGGAGTTCGTGCATTTGAGAGCCATTGAGGCTGCCGGTGAGCCACCGTAGTGCTGCGGGAATATCCTGTTGTGCGCTTACGAGCAGCAGATAGGATATCACCGCATCAAGCATGGCCTGGATGCCTATTCCGACCAAGATTAATCGCCCGACCGAAAAGGATCTTCCTCTGGATAACATATAGATCAATAGAACGGTAGCAAGCCCGGCAATGACAGAGGCAGCGGAAACTACAGCTCCGCTTGTATGAAGCACGATGATGCAAAAAACAGCCGCCGCGCTTGAGCCGGAGGTAATCCCGATGACATTCGGATTCGCAAGGGGGTTGCGCAGCATGGTCTGGAAGGTGTATCCGGCAATGCCAAAGGCAAATCCGGCAAAAAAACCTGCCAGCATTCTTGGCAAACGTATCGTATTCACCGCAAAAGATACGCCTTTGAGGTGTTCCCCCGAAAGTGCCCGGATGACATCTTTCACCGGATAAATGGTGCTCCCCAGTAACAGCATAGCGCAGCAAAGCATGCCTGCAAGTACAGCAAGAAGGCTGGTGATAACAATCCAACGCCGGTATCTTTGACGTCTGCCCGCCATAATAAATTCAATCGATTGATTTTTCATAATGAACGCACTTTCGATTTCATCGCTAAAATGATGAGTATTGGAGCTCCAATGAATGCTGTTACGACTCCGACTTCAAGCTCTCCAGGGCTGCTGATGAGCCTGCCGAACACATCGGATATCGTTAAAATGATGGCTCCCGAAATCGCTGACATCGGTATAACGAATCGCAAGTCAGGGCCAAGAATCAGGCGGATGGCGTGAGTGGCCAACAGCCCGACAAAACCAATAGGGCCTGCCAGCGCGGTTGTTGCGCCGCACAGGAGAACCCCTGCAAGAGCCGCAACAAGCCTCAGCGTTCCTGTGCGAACGCCCTGACCGGTTGCAACCTCGTCTCCCAGTGCCAGTGCATTCAATGCTGGAGCCGTAATCACAGCTGTCAATATTCCGACTATCAGAAACGGTGCGAAGGTAGCAATCCCGCTCCAGGTTGCCGAACCGACGCTTCCCACCTGCCAAAACCTGAATTGATCCATGACATAAGAGCGTGGAATCATGATGGCCGTGACCAGGGAGGAGAGGGCGGCGCTTGTAGCGGCCCCTGCCAATACAAGCTTAATGGGCGTGGCTCCGCCACGCCCCATAGAGCCGATTCCGAATACGAAAATTGCCGTAATGGCAGCCCCGGCTAAAGCCAGCCATATATATTGATTAGCGGTGCTGATGTTCAGGAAGGCAATTCCGCAAACCACAAACAAGGATGCGCCTGTGTTGACTCCCAGTATGCTCGGGTCTGCAATTGGGTTGCGCGTGACCGATTGCATCAGCGCCCCGGAAACTCCGAGTGCCGCGCCGCCAAACAAGCTGAATACGGTTCGGGAAACTCGCTTGCGAACGACGTTTGCCCCGTAGGAGTCGACGTCTCGGTGGAACAAACCGTCGATCAGTTCATGAAAGCTGACCAGCCGAGAGCCTAAGACTAGGGAGGCAATCACGCATACTCCCAGCAGGGCAAAACAAATCACCAGAACTACCTTAAAATTCCTCGGGGTATGAGAACTACTCATTGATCTTACTGATAGCCTCATCGATTAATCCGAGATATTCATCAATGGTATAAGCAATCGAAAGCGGGTTTGGGTTTCCGGAAGCCGCCAGAGGCGTTCCGTTACCAATAAATACGACAGAACCTCTTTTGATCGCCGGAATTTTACCCAGCAGGGGATCTGCTTTCACGGCTTGATATAAGTCTTCGCCGCCATATCCGATCAATATATCGGCATCGTTAAGCATATCCGCATTCTCGGCGCTTAAATTCATGGAGTAGCTGGTTGGATCCGCAATCTGCTTCGTAACACTTTCAGGATAGACCAATCCTAGTTCTTCGAGAAAAGAGCCGCGAGGGTCTGCAGGCGTATAAATATGTAGTTTCGACATGTCTTTCGCCGAGAAGTTAACCCAGACTACTTTTTTACCCGGGATCTGAGGATGCTCGCCAGCCTTTTTCTTGATCAGGTCCTCTGTGTCCTTAATAAGTTGTTCGCCTTCCGCTTTCATGCCCATGCCTGTTGCATTCATCATGACTTGCTCACGCCAGGTGGTTAACCAAGGAGTGGTCGGATAGGCCACAACCGGAGCGATTTTACTAAGAATATCATAGTCTTCCTGTGTGATACCGGAGTAAGCTGCAAGAATGACGTCCGGGTCTGCGTCTGAAATTGCCTCAAAATCAAGGCCGTCCGTATCTTGGAAAACATTCGGGTCGCTTACGCCGAGTTCTTTGAGCTTCTCAGCTGTCCAAGGCAGTAGTCCGCTGTCATCTTGAACGCCATAATTCGCAGCCGAGAAGCCTACAGGCATAACGCCCAGAGCGAGAGCAACATCATGATTCGCCCATTGAATAGTAACGACTCGTTCAGGCTTGCTTTCGATTGTGGTTTCTCCAAAAGCATGCTTTATCACGATCGGATATTCCGCATCTGTCTCCTGGGCAGCAGGGGTTTCTGCTTTAGAAGTTTCGGTATTTACCGGAGCGCCCTCGCTTGGCGTTGAGCTGGATTGTTGACCTGAACAACCCGCTAAAGCTAGTACAAGACCCAATGAGATAAGCAATGGTTTGAATGAGAACCTTCGTTTTTTATTCATGTAAATATCCTTCCTTTATAAAAAAATGTAGTATTGACCCACCATTATGATAATGATTATCATTGTCAATAAATATATATTTGCATTTGTGGATTGTCAAGAAAATTTTGGATTTAGGCGGGTATGGACTTCAGTAAAACAAGCATCATAGCAGGAACAACCCTCCTGGTTGTTGAATATATCCGAAATCGAGTAATGAATAACAGGCGTATGCCAGGACGCCTTAGCCGCAGGAGGAGAACATCATGAAGACGGTCACTGTTCAAAAACTGAAGGAAGCCTTCCATCTGGAAGTGCTTACGGGAGACAGCCATATGGACCGTGAGATTACCCGTCCACGGACGCATAGACCTGGGCTGGAGTTTGTCGGGTATTTTGATTTTTTTCCTATGAACCGGGTTCAGGTGCTCGGCCGCAAGGAAATTAACTATTTATTGACCCTAACCGTAGAGGAACGCAAGCTGCATATCGGAAACGTCGTCAAATATCATCCGCCATGCTTCATTGTGACGTCAGGTCAGCAGGAGATCCCTTATCTGATCCTGTTCTGTGAGCAGGAGGGTATCCCGCTGCTGCGGACGAAGGAAACAACTACGGAATTTATCGCCAAGCTGGACAGCTATCTGATTAAGGCACTTGCCCCTGAAATATCGATCCATGGCGTATGTGTGAATGTATCGGGCATAGGCATTCTTCTTCGGGGTAAATCGGGGATTGGCAAAAGTGAAACAGCACATACGCTTATCCGGAGAGGCCACCGGTTCGTGGCCGACGATATTGTGGTGCTTAAGAAGCTCGGCCCGGCAACTCTTCTTGGGACGCATAATGAGACCACGCGCGAATTTCTTGCGCTGCGCAGCGTCGGCTTGATTAATGTTGTACGGCAGTACGGGCGCAGGGCCTTTCAAGACGAGACACGAATCGTGCTCGACATAGAACTGGCCCCATGGCAGGAAAGCTCCTTGAATAATGAGCTGGAAGTAGAACCTCAGTTCACGGAATATCTAGGCGTCAAGATACCGCATATCGAAGTCCAACTTCAGCCGGGACGTGACGTCGCTGGTCTGATCGAGGCGGCGGCCAACAATTGGTACCTCAAGCAGCTCGGCTATAGTGCTGCCGAAGAGTTCATGAAGCGGATCGAAAACGAGATGCAGCAGTGATCCGGATCCTTGGAAACGAGAGACGAAATAATAGATTAAAATAAAACCCCTCCTTTGCAAGAAGGGGTTTTATTTTATTTTGTCGAATTAAGCAAGATTGTGTAGAAGAACATCATGAGTTTAAGGGGAGATTGCTGTGGGGAAGAGTCGTTGGTTAAAGGTAGCTGGTGTCGTAGGCATTACGGCAGCTGTATGGATCGGAGTGCCTAAGGGGATTTTAGCCGCTCCATCGATGTTTTCGGATGTGTCCAGCTCGCATTGGGCCTATGAAAAAATAATGTGGTCGAAGGATCAAGGGATAGCGAGTGGTTATCCGGATGGATCATTCAAACCCTCCAAATCAGTTACTGAGGCTGAATTTTTAGTCATGCTTCTGCGTACATACCCTGAACTGCAAGTAGAAGATACAAAGGCTGATGAGACATGGTACGCGCCTTATTATAGGTCGGCAAAAGAGTTGAATTTACAGGTAAACCAGCAACCCCATGAGTCGATTACACGTGGGCATGCAGCACAATTGATGACGGGGATGATGGGTAAAACCTTAACGGTGACGGAAGCCGTCCAGTTCATGTTAGACGAGGGTTTTGCTGAAGGCAAGAATGGATCAGGCGTCGATGGATTTGCACCGAAAGACACTTTAACTCGTGCAGAAGCGCAGACTTTCTTCTATCGTTTGCAACAGGGGGGACGGATAGAGGATGCTCCTGCTAAAGAGAAGGAAAACGTCGTAACACGGCAGGAGGAGGATAAAACTCAGCAGGAAGCCCAAACACCATCCGCCATAGAGCTGCTAGGCGTGCAAATCGGTGATTCCGAAGCTAACGTCATTGCTGCACTAGGACAGCCGAATCGTAAAGATCAAATCAGCAGTGACATGACATGGTACATTTATAACCGGGATTTAAAAAATTATGCCCAAATCGGGATGATGAATCAAGAGGTCGTTGCCTTATTTTCTAATGGGACAGGCTGGCGCTTTGGCGGCGGGGATAAGGGAAAAGGACTTGCCGATTTGAAATCAAGGGCCGACAAGTTATGGGGAGAAAGTATAAGCAGCTTTAATAATGTTATCAACTATAAAATGGATGACATTGAAATAACGCTGTTCACAGATGATCATGAGAATGGACGAGTTGATGGTGTATTTGTAACTAATAATAGCAATTTTGATTATGTGTACAATATTAATGTTACTGAAGACACATTAAAGGCATATGAGCTTCAAGTGTTTGATTTGACAAATACCTTCCGTGTAAGCAAAGGCTTGAAGCCCCTTACCTGGAATGAGAAGGCTGCTGTTGCCGCTCGCCTGCATAGCGAGGATATGGGGGTAAGGGATTTTTTTGCCCATAGGAATCCTGATGGCAAGTCAGTTGGTGACCGAATGGCCGCTCAAGGCTTGACTAAATCTATGGCAACAGGTGAAAATATTGCAGCTGGCCATAGTAGTGCAATTGATGCTCATTATGGTTGGCTACATTCCCTCGGACATCGGAATAATATGTTGACCAGTGGCTATACAACGCTTGGAGTTGGAGTTAAGTTTATAAATGATGTTCCATACTACACTCAAAACTTCTACACTCCGCGTTAATGATGTCAGCTTATAATATTGTGTTCTAGAATTCATTTATAGATAAAAAACAAACCCGGAGCGGCAGTCCTCGTAGAGTACGCCTTCCGGGTTTTTCTATGAATTAGCTCGTCAAAGCAAGGGGTTATTTTGCGCCCATACCGCCGATTAATTGTGCCTTTTCCAGCATTCGATGAACGAGCGCAGTGGCTTCGGCTCTGGTAATATTTGTCTTAGGCAGCAATCCGATGTCATTACCTTTGACCAGCTTGCTGTTCACGACTGCGGAGACACCTGGTTTAGCCCATGCCTCGACAGATGAGCCATCAGCGAATGCGGACAAAATGGATTCCGTATCGACACCGTTAACGTCCGTATCCAAATCAGTTAGTTTCATGGCCCTGGCAATTATGACCATGGCTTCCTCGCGCGTAATCGTCTTCCCAGGCTGGAATGTTCCATCTGCATATCCCTCAATAATGCCGTACTCCTGTGCCGCAGCAACGGCAGAATTGTACCAATCCGATGTGCCTACATCTTTGAAATCTGCAGACATTCCTTTATTGTCCATGCCAAGTGCCCGGACGATAATTGCAGCGAACTCGGCACGTGTAATCGGTGCATTAGGCGCATAGTGTTCAGCGTCAATACCGTTGACTACTTTTCTTGATACCAGGTCGGTGATAGCGTTGTTCGCCCAGTGCTCTTGTACATCCCCGAAAGTCTTCTGATGCGAAATCAGCAAATAAGTGCTGTTCGTCAAGCTCTTAATAACCGCGTAAGTTATTCCGTTGCGGGATACGATTTGTGTTGGCACATGGCGTATCGTTCCATCATCATTCAGGACGACTGCCGTCGTGATTTTGCTAGGGTCGGTGCCACTAGGAATCGGGATTTCACGCTCAACAAATTTGCTGAATTGAACGATATCTATCGTTTTATTCTTGTAAGTAGCTGTAATTGTAAAATCGACAGGTGCAGCCATTACGGTGAAAAGCCCCTTATCCGCAGCAGCCCCGACGAGTATTTCCTTAGTTGTGTCGCTCTTGGCAACAACCACTTGAACGGATAGGTCGCTCACCTGCACTTGTTCGCCAAATTCGGCGGACAAACGTTCAAGATTAAATTGTGCCGCAGGCAGCTTGTAATTGCCGTTAGGCGTCATAATCGCAAGAACGGTTTGCTGGAACTGTTCCAATGCGTTTAAGACGTCTCCGTCCAGGAGTACGGACACTTTATCTGCGTCCTGAGTCACGGAAATGACGAGTGTTTGATTGTCTCCATCTTTTGTTAGCTGTTCAATCATCTTGGCTGAATTAATGGATACATTTACAACGGTTTGGCCATTTTCGTTCGTGACTGTACTGGAAGTAATTTGATTTGTCATCGTCTGACCACTGCTTGGAGCGGGTGCCGAATTGCTTGAACTGGAGGAACTGGTTCCTGATGACGAGGGTGCAGATTCCCTTGTTACTCTAACCGTATAGGTTTTCAATGTTCCGTCCGCTGCAGTTACTTCTGTTGAAATGGTGTTGTTTCCTACAGCAAGATGAATTGGGCCGCTTTCTAGACCGCTAGTAACCACAGCTCCGTTCACTGTCAATGTCGACAGGCGATCATATACGGAAGCAGTCACCGTTACCGACGAAACATGGTTTGGAACAGTGGTTGTATAATTAAGAATTCTGTTATCGAAGGCAGGATTAAGCGTCCCCTGAGACAAGGCTAAGGTTCGCAGATCCGTCTTGCGATTCGCCTGAGGCACGGCGGTCACCTCTGCAGAAAGCGGGCTGACACCATTTTCATTACCGGCCTGTACCGCAAAATAATAAGTTAGATCGCTCGAAAGGCCCGTAATAAGAGTAGAATTCGTTGTACCGCTTAACTTTACTACTGGGTTGAAGTCATAGCTGCCCGTGGCAACACCTTGGTAAACTTGATAATAAGTAGCTCCTGTAACACTGTTCCACTGTAAGAACACTTGCCCGTCTTCTGGCGTAGTAGCGATAAGTCCCGTGGGTGCAGCCAACTCAATCGGAGACTCCGGTGTTGGATCTGCTGGCGGGATAATGCTTCCTGTGTAACGAGCCATTCGAATTTGGTTAGATACTCCGTTATATTCAGCCCACGCCGCGTAAAGCTCATCATTATACACTTCCAGAACGGGAGCGAATGCTCGTTTGGTTGCGTCCACATTTAGTCCGTCTCTTCCGCCACCGTCTGCATCATACCAATTTGTACCGTTAAACTGTTTAACACGTATTTGCTCGGCTTGTCCATTCATTTCCGACCATGTCGCAAAAAGTGAATCGCCGAACACCTGCAGATCGGGAGGGGTGGTTAACCCGACAGCCGTCGTGATACTTTCTACTGGCTCCCATCTTGTCCCATCAAAACGCATCATTTTCAATAGAGCACCACCAGCGCTTGGCTCGTTCCATACAACGTACAATTCATTATTGAACTCCACGATAGAGCTGATAGAGTTACCGATATCGGGCGATTCATTTACGCCCCCGTTATCCACATACACCCAGTCTTGCCCGTTGTACTTCTTGATTCTTGCTTTGTATTGCATCGAATCGTTCAATTCCAGCCAGGATCCATATAATTCGTTCTGGAATATAGCCAAGCTCGGTTTGCCAAAAGTGTGTGATGCGGCGTGCCCAAGCGATTTCCAGGTTCCATCGAATTTCTTGACATGAATGTCATATCCTACACTGGCAGATTCGGCCCAAGCTGCGTAAATTCCGTCATCCGCTGATAGAAGATTAGGGTGCAGCGCTTGATTTCGAGAATCCGTATTTAATCCGTTTCTGCAGCAATCAACGTCGTTGTCCCAAAATCCTAAATCGTTGTCCCATTTTTTGATTCGCAGTATTCTGACGTTTGCATCGTCGCGTTCTACCCATGATGCATATAATTGGTTGTTGAAGACGGCTAGTTTCGGAGCTTCAGCAACTTTTGTAGGATCAACGTTCAAACCTTCCGGTCCAGATAGGGGATAGACGGTTCCATTGGAGTATTTGCCTGACACAATCTTTCCATTTTCGACCCAGATAGTATACAACTCATCGTTAAATTGTTTCAGATCTGGATCATAGGAGTAAATCAAATTGCCATTTAACCCTATACTTATTTCATCATGAGCAGACGTCCAGGCGTTACCATCATATTGTTTGACCCTGACTTGATTCTGATAACCGTTACTTTCGATCCATGCCGCATAGAGTTTGCCGTCATATGCAGACAAATTGGGATTCATTGCACTTGGCTGCGAAGGATTTATATTCAAGACGCCTGGGCTAGCCTCTTCCCAGTTCGTTCCGTCATATTTTGTCACACGGAGTTCCCCGCCCCAGTTATTTCCGCTCACCTCGGACCAAGTTACATATAAAGCGTTATTATAAACTGTACTATATGGATGCCTTGCATTTTTCGACATATTTACATTTAATCCGACATTACCGCCGCCATCAGCAGATGTCCAATTTATTCCGTCGTACTTCTTGACTCGGAGCTGTGCTCCTGTGCCTGTTCCGTTATTTTCAGTAAATACAGCATACAAAGCGTTGTTAAACACGGTCAGACTGCCGTTTAAATTATCGAAAGAATCATTACCCAAACCGTCAGGTCCATCGACAAAAGACCATGTAGTACCGTCGAACTTTTTAACTCGGACCTGTGAAGCTGCACCGTTCCTTTCACTCCAGGATATGTATAAGTTGCCGTCATAAACAGCCGATGCAGAGCCGCTTGCGGACAAAGTTGGGTTCGCATTCAATCCTGCGCTGCTACCGCCGTCTACCCATTCCCAGGTTGAACCGTTGTATTTTTTAACTCGGATTTGATAAGGCCCATTGTCACCCTCTGCCCATACAATATAGAGATCGTTATTATAGACGATCAAATGGGGGGCATACGCAACTGAGGGAGAATTCATATTCAGTCCGTTGCTGCCTCCGCCATTTACGAAAGTCCATCTTGCACCGTCATATTTCTTGACTCTTATTAGGTTACCTTGGTTCGTTAGTTCATACCATGTTATGTATAGTTCGTTATGAAATACGGCCATCATAGGGCGGGTTGCCTCAGCCGATGGATCGGCATTGAAATTAGCACCGCCAGTTACATATTCCCAGTCCGTAC
Organism: Paenibacillus sp. YSY-4.3; assembly: GCF_054767475.1. Classification (NCBI taxonomy): domain Bacteria; kingdom Bacillati; phylum Bacillota; class Bacilli; order Caryophanales; family Paenibacillaceae; genus Paenibacillus; species Paenibacillus sp. YSY-4.3. The sequence continues at coordinate 196,468 of NZ_BAABMC010000004.1, forward strand.
CATTGAATTTTTTAATTTGAATTGTTCGTTTGTAGCTTGAGGACTCATCTTCAGACCAGGCTACGTATAGTTCGTTATTAAAATGAATCATGCTGGGTTCAGTTGTTGCTTTTGTAACGTCTACATTTAAACCCGTTGTGCTGTTTCCAATGGTCTGCCAATCGCTTGCGGCCATGGCTTTGCTAATGCCTTGCGGCAGCGGAAGAACAGCTGTAAAGAAGAGCAGGAATGCCATAAGTATTGGTATTGCTGTTCGCTTGCGTAACTTTAGTTTCATTTACTTCAACGCCTTTCGTAATATGGTTAGTTCTATTGTACTATTCGTCATCACCCAACATTTTCCTGCAACTAAAGACATATTTATATAGCTTCAACGTCATAAAACGACAAAACAAACACAAGCAATATGTATAATTTCAGGACAACTTACAATACTATGCTCAAGTTAACATGATCTCATTGGCGGAAGGGATGATGCACCATTGGCTAAGCATTCGAACACAAGTTGGAAAAAGAATCATCCGAACTCTTTATTGAGCAATTCTGTCGAAAAGGCGGATCGTTCGGTGAGGCAAGCGATGTCGCACCCAGAGGGAACTACGGTTGAGCATGCTGTTAATTCAATATCCCACGCAGAGAATGCACTCTTCAATGCAGAGCAGCACGATGAACACATGGATACCGTTCAGCAATATAAAGAAAGATTAGAGCTGGCGAAGGAGCATCTGCAAGAAGTACAGGAGATTGCAGAGGATCAGTAAAATATAAGATTATAACCCCCGCAGGTTCTAATACCTTACGGGGGTTATTTTACTGCTCGGCTCCTGATTTTGCCCATTCATCTAATTCATCCATTGCCTTTAATCGCAGAAGCCATGTTTGTTCCATAATATCCAGCATGTTGCGGCTTCTTGGGCGATCAGGGAACCGGGCGGCATGCCAAGCTTCCCGAGGCAATCGGTACAAGGCGGAAATCAATTTGCGTTCGGCGTGGTTTAGATGACGGAGCTCATCATACCCTTGTAACAACGAATGCATGAAAACGGGGTTAAAGTGAGTTGTGTTCATAAGGGTGGTTGCTAATTCGACATAAATAGAGCCTAATTTTATGCGGTCCCAGTCAATGATGAAAAGCTGGCCGTCATCGGAAATAATGACGTTATGTGCAGTAATATCATTGTGTATCAAAGCGGGACGGAACATTTCCTTCTTCAAGAGTTTCATAATCTCTGGGGTCTTTAATTCAGTCCAAGTACGCTCCGAAAATTGGATGCAGGATTCTCCGAACCTTTTGAACCATTGGCGGGTCCATAGATTCGTTTGGTTTGCTATTGCCATTCGGCTGCGAAAGAGACGGTCCCGATTTTTCCATAAGCGGATATGATCAAAAAAGGGGCTATTCATAGAAAGGAATCGACTGGATGTTGTATGCAAAGAGGCAAGAGCCCGGCCAAGCTTTTCGAAATCCTCTGGTTTCTCCAATCTCCTTCCATGTATCCATGCAGTTACGTAGAAGGGCCTTCCTTGGTTTGAAATCCACAACCTTCCATCCTTACTCTTAAGCCATTTTGGCATATTACTGAAGCCGCTGTTCATCAAGAATTGTATATAGCTTGCAGTTGTTTTTATTTGGTCAATTGTACCTGAACGAAGTAATAAACTTCGATAAAAGGGCTTCATCGCATAGGTTCCACTTTCGGTCTGTACGCGGATGATCGCATTCTTCCGGTAAAAGGACGCAACCGATTCTGATCTCAACGGAATCAGGCCGAAGCGGCGGACAATTTTGCGTATTCGTCTTTGGGAATAGGAATTTGCCATAAGCAGCCTCGTTTCATTTATACGTTATTAGCTAGGATATTCATCAGGGGGGAGTGTGCATAGTCTAACGTCTCCGGGAGATTAAATCTTGCAATTGATTTGATATCAAACTATAATGCGATTATGGAAACCAGAGACGTTATTTCATTAATCTCTAAAATTAGAGAGAAGGTTAATCGGTTTATTGTATCAGAGATGGTGAAGTACGGGGTTGAGAGTATTGCCACTTCGCATGGTGATATCATCTATGCCCTATTTAAGACGCCCAAACTTACAATGGCGGACATATCCAAAAAGATAAATAAGGATAAGTCTACCGTCACGGCGCTTGTTGATAAGCTGGTCCGGCTTGGATATGTGACAAAGGAAAGGAATACGGAGGATACGAGGGTTGTTTATGTTGCTTTAACCGAGAAGGGGAGAGAGCTGGAGCCGATATTTGAATCCATATCCCAAGAATTGTTGGACGTGTTTTACTTCGACATTTCCGATAAAGAAAAAGAAGACCTGCTTCACGTTTTAAAAAGAATTTACGGCAACTTCTAAATTTTTTTCAACAAATAGTTTGATATCAAACTAAATATAAGGAGAGATTATCATGAGGGATTTCACGCAAGAATTGCCTGACCATGTGGAGAAATATATTGGGGAGAATGATTTGTTTCTGGAGATATTCGAGGAGGAAAGTCTCTCAAAGTCAGCGGCAACCAGACAGCCATTGCTTTTTGTTCACGGGGCCTTCACGGGCAGTTGGATGTGGAGCAAATACATTCCGCACTTTATCGGCGAAGGGTGGAAATGCTATGTCATGAACTTGAGAAGCCACTACAAAAGTAGGCTCATGGACATGACCAAGATAACTTTTGAGGACTATTTGGGGGATATTAGGGAGGTTATCAAAGAGGTTGTCGCTGAGTGTGGCGCTGCGCCAATTCTTATCGGATTTAGCATGGGGGGAATCTTGGGACAGAAATTAGCTGAAACCGTTGAGCTTGCCGGCCTGGTGCTGATCGATTCCGTTATAAGCCAAGAAGTTCACGAGATAGTGCCCTACGAACACTTAGTGCCTTTGACAACTGCTATTGTAGTCCCGGCCCCGGCCCGAGAAGAACAATCGAGCATAGACGAATCTGCAGAAGACATTGCATTCCAAAGAAAATACCTGACGATGGAGTCGACCAAGGCATATAACGCTTTTGCTTTTTCGACCGAATCAAAGGGCATATCCATAGACAGCAGCGCCATTACTTGCCCTTGCCTGGTTATCAAGGCAGTAAGCTGTGATGATGACGACCGCAGGGGCAGAGTGACAGCGCAGCATCTCCGTGCTGAGTATAAGGGGCTTTGGGATACAACACATACCGGCGTGCTTATAGGGCAGAGATATATGGAATCAGCAGCTGCCATTATGGGCTGGTTGAAAGGACTTTAGAACAGCATGCTGAGTAAAATAGGCGACTAGAATAATGTGAACTAAGGCGACCCCAAGAGTCGCCTTAGTTCACATTCAGTTCATAAAACCTCTTTATCATCCGAATGTATTCAGCAATACACATGGAAAGGGAGGATTCACATTGAGTAAGCATCAAGAAAAGAAGTCCCTGACAGCCAATGGCAATTGGGCCGTTGAAGCGCAGGGTTTAGTTAAAAATTTTGGCGGCAATCGTGCGGTTGACAAGGTAGACCTGAAAGTTCCCACCGGTTCCATCTACGGTGTACTCGGTCCAAATGGTGCAGGGAAGACGACCACAATCAGAATGCTAGCGACATTGCTGCGACCGGACGAAGGTTCGGCACGGATCTTTGGATATGATGTGGTGAAGGAGGCGCAAATTGTACGCCAATTGGTTGGGGTAACCGGTCAGTATGCCTCGGTCGATGAGTCGCTCAGTGCTACCGAGAATCTACTCATCTTCTCTCAATTATTAGGGTTGAGCCGGGCTGAGGCGAAGCGAAAGGCAGCAGAGCTGCTAGAGGAATTTGGTCTAACGGAAGCCGCGAAGCGTCCCTTAAAAAATTTCTCAGGCGGCATGCGCCGCAGGCTGGATTTGGCGGCAAGCCTCATTGCACAGCCGCCGCTGATCTTTTTAGATGAACCGACTACGGGGCTAGATCCACGAACACGCAATCAAATGTGGGAGACGATTCGCCGGCTAGTAAAGGAAGGATCAACTGTACTGCTAACGACGCAATATCTTCAAGAAGCAGATGAATTGGCTGACCGGATCGCGGTTATCGATCATGGCCGTGTCGTTGCCGAGGGGACCGTAAATGAACTGAAGGCGTCTGTAGGCACCTCATCCTTGCATTTAAGCATTCAAAATCCGCAAGACATACAGGAGGCTCGTCAAACGATTGATCGAATTCTGGAGGTTAGGTCATCTGTCTCTTCCGAAGGTGGAAGAATTATTGCCCCGATGGGGGATGCCGACCGAGTCACTGATCTGCTGATCGCCCTTCGCGAGGCGGGAATTCAATTGGCAGAGTTCAGCGTACAGAAACCTACCTTAGATGAGGTCTTTCTAACCATCACCGGTCATGGTGATAAGGAGAATGCAGCAATGGCTGCAAATCAATCGGAAAAAGAAGGTGAGGTAAGAGTATGAATAATACTTCAATTACTCCAGTTGCCGCCCGTCAATTACGCAACAAAACCAGCTTCGGCCAATCTGTAAGAAATTCTTTAATCATGGCTTACCGGGGTCTGCTAAAGATTCGCCGCACCCCCGAGCAGTTATTTGATGTAACGCTTCAGCCAATCATCTTCACCTTGATGTTTACTTACATTTTTGGCGGAGCGATTTCAGGAGACGTACTAAGCTATTTGCCGGTTATTATTCCCGGAATCCTGGTGCAGACGGTGATAACAACCTCTGTTGTCACTGGTGTTCAATTGCGTGAGGATATGGATAAAGGTGTATTCGACCGATTCAAATCACTGCCTATTGCACGAATTGCCCCGTTAGCGGGAGCTCTTTTGGCCGATACGATCCGGTATACAATTGCGACTGTGCTTACTTTTACTATGGGCTATATTATGGGCTATCGACCTGAGGGAGGACTAGGGAGTGTTGTCATTGCCGCACTTCTCGTCATTGCGTGTGCTTGGGCAATCAGTTGGATCTTTGCCTTCTTTGGCGTAATTGCGCGTACTGCATCAAGCGTTCAGGGGATTTCGATGATTGTGCTGTTCCCGCTCACCTTTGTCTCTAATGCTTTTGTGCCGGCTGAGACTATGCCTAATTGGCTGCAATGGTTTGTGAAGATTAACCCGATCTCGCACCTTGTCACGGCGATCAGGGAGCTTACCAACTCGGGAACCGTCGGTTCGGATTTGACCATTTCTCTCATTGGCGCCGCGGTTATTGTGGCCATCTTCGCACCGCTCACCGTGCGTGCATACATGCGCCGGACTTAGTTGATATGCTTTGACAATGGATGCTGACCGGGGCTACTCTTTATTTAAAAAATAAATAAGGAATGAACACAATGACAACCATCTTAATTGTAGATGATGATCCTCACATCCGTGAATTAATTCGCGTCCTTCTTTCCAGAGAGGGCTTATCGATTGTTGAAGCAGCGGATGGAGAAGCCGCCTTATCCTTGCTCGAAAAGGACAAAATAGATCTGATAATTCTGGATATTATGATGCCCAATATGGATGGCTGGACATTTTGCCGTGAAATACGAACCTACTATTCCAGTATACTTCCCATTTTAATGTTAACTGCAAAAGGAGAGACAGCTCAGAAAGTTAAAGGATTTGATCTTGGAACGGATGATTATATGGTCAAACCATTTGCTGCAGCTGAGCTCGTTGCTCGGGTCAAAGCGTTGCTCAAGCGCCATAAAATTACTATTTCCAATCGGATTGAAATCGGGGATGTCTTGATTGATCGTGCTTCCTATAGAATTTTTATTGGGAATCATGAGCAGACCTTGCCGCTGAAAGAATTTGAGCTGCTGTTTAAGCTGGCAACACACCCGCAGCGAACTTTTTCACGAGAACAATTAATTGAGGATATATGGGGATTTGACTATGAGGGGGATGAGCGAACGGTTGATGTCCACATCAAGCGTTTACGGCAACGTTTTGCTTACGACGATTGCCCCTTTAAAATTACAACAATCCGTGGACTCGGTTATCGTCTGGAGGTCACCCCTTGAAGCTGATGGAAATGATAAAGCGAATTTCAGGTGTTGTAGCTCTCATATTATCCTTGCTGTTATCTTGGTCCTGTGCCTACTGGGTTACATCTTGGCTTTTTGAGGCAATTCACTATGTTCCTAGCGATTATGTAAGACTGTTAATCAATTCGTTATTGGGATTATTCCTATTTGGCTTTTGCATGGCTATTATAGCGAACATCAAATGGGTAAAAAATCGTCAAGAAAAATTTCTGCATCCGATCATTCAGGCCATGAAAATGATGGCTGAAGGAAACTTTAATATCGATCTTTCTTATTATGGAAATCAACACCAGGGACGAGGCCACCCCTATTCCAGAATTGTCGAAAGTATTAGAGATATGGCAGGCAAACTCAGTGCAATGGAGGAAATGCGGCAAGAATTTATTTCGAATGTCTCACATGAAATCCAGTCTCCGCTGACTTCGATTAGTGGGTTTGCCCATGCGTTAAAGAACGAGGAGTTAGGTCCTGATGAACGTAAGCACTACCTAGAAATAATAGAAATGGAAAGCAGCAGGCTTTCGAAATTGAGTGAAAATTTACTGAAACTCACTTCGCTAGAGTCTGATAAATTTCTTTTTGACCAACAAGACTATCGATTAGACCGCCAGCTTCGCCGAAGTATTCTGGCCATTGAACCACAATGGGCTGAGAAGCAAATCAATATGGATATTTCTCTTGAAGAATTAACCGTCACTGCGAATAAGGATCTGATGGAACAAGTATGGATTAACCTGCTCCATAACAGTATCAAATTCACACCTAGAGAAGGGACCATTAGGGTCGAAGCGCTGAGGGCGTCCAATAATCATCTCATTGTGAAGATTCAAGATACTGGAATTGGCATGGATAAAGAAACGCTAATGCACATATTTGAGAGGTTCTATAAGGCGGATCCTTCAAGAAATCGCAATTTCGGGGGCAGTGGCCTAGGTTTATCCATTGTCAAAAAAATAGTCGATTTGCATAGTGGCTTGATTCATGTTCAAAGTGAACCGGGAGAAGGAACTGTAGTGACCATAGAATTAAAGCAACTATCGACACACATACAATAGCTATATCTAATAGGGAAACCTGAGAAATATATAAAATGATACCTAACCAAGGATATTTTAGATTCTAAGTCAATTAAAATTATCATATTTATATTAAATAAATATTTTAATCTATCAGTATTATTGATACACTAGGATCAGGTAAAGAATTTATAAAATTGATCCAGAAAAGGTGTGTGACTAGTTTCCGCACTGGCTTGCTGAACGCCTGCGCAGGAGCGCCTACATCCTTTCTGCAAAACTTAGGGTATAAGGACGGTAAAAATGAGTAACAGACAAACTAGTACAGATGTTATCTTAATTGGTGCCGGGATTATGAGTGCAACTTTGGGGACACTGCTGAAGGAATTAGTACCGGACTGGGAAATTACAGTGTTTGAGAAGCTTGCTAATGCAGGAGAGGAAAGCTCTAACGAATGGAATAATGCGGGGACGGGGCATGCAGCGCTGTGCGAGCTTAACTATACTACCGAGAAATCAGACGGATCTGTAGATATTAGCAAAGCTATCAAAATTAATGAACAGTTTCAGGTCTCCATGCAGTTCTGGTCTTATCTTGCAAACAGCAATCTGATCCGCAATCCGCGGGACTTTATCGCCCCGCTGCCTCATATGAGTTTTGTGCAAGGGGAGAAGGATGTATCGTTTTTGAAGAAGCGTTTTAAAGCGCTATCAACCAACCCTCTGTTTCAGGAGATGGAGTTCTCCGATGATCCAGAGAAATTGATGGAATGGATTCCGCTGATGATGAAGGATCGTCCAGTCAATGAGCCTATAGCGGCAACAAGAATCGAGTCGGGGACGGATGTCAATTTTGGTGCTTTAACGCGCATATTGTTCGAGCACTTAAAGAATCAGGGCGTTGATATTAAATATAAACATAGTGTAGATAATATAAAACGTACTAGCGACGGCTTGTGGGAATTGAAGGTGCGAAATGCCGATACCGGCAGTGTCGAAAGCCATGCTGCGAAGTTCGTCTTTATTGGCGGCGGGGGAGGAAGCCTGCATCTGCTGCAGAAAACCGGCATTCCGGAAAGTAAACATATCGGAGGGTTCCCGGTAAGCGGACTATTTATGGTGTGTAACGATCCGAATGTGGTAGAGCAGCATCATGCCAAGGTATACGGCAAGGCTAAGGTGGGCGCTCCTCCTATGTCCGTTCCGCATCTTGACACAAGATTTATCGACAATAAAAAATCGTTGTTGTTTGGACCGTTTGCGGGCTTCTCGCCGAAGTTCTTAAAATCCGGTTCCATGTTCGATTTAATTACGTCCGTAAAACCAAATAATCTCGTAACGATGCTGGCAGCAGGTGCCAAGAACATTCCACTGACAAAATACCTGATCCAGCAAGTGATGTTGTCCAAAGAAAAACGCATGGAAGAACTGCGGGAATTTATCCCGGACGCGAAGAGCGAGGATTGGGATTTGGTAATAGCAGGCCAACGCGTGCAGGTGATCAAAGATACCGATGCCGGCAAAGGAACGCTGCAATTTGGCACCGAAGTCATAAGCGCTGCCGATGGCTCGATCGCTGCATTGCTTGGCGCTTCTCCGGGTGCTTCTACCGCTGTTTCTGTCATGCTTGAGGTGATCAATAAGTGCTTCCCGCAATATATGGAAGCGTGGGAGCCAAAAATTAAAGAGATGATTCCTTCTTATGGTACATCCCTATTAGCAGACACAGAGCTTACCCGGGAAATTCATACTTCAACAGCGCGGTCGCTTGGCCTTGGCGGTGAAGACCTCCCGGTTGAACTGCACGCATAGTTCCATTCCGCTATAATTTGATTATTCTACGTCATAAAAAAGAGAGATCGCCTGCTTTCGCAGGTGGTCTCTCTTTTGAGTTAAGGATAAAAAGTATAATTTATAGGCAATTACTTCGTAAAGTTATCGAAATAGCCTTGGATAAAGACGATCGGCGTGCCTTTATCTCCGCTTCCCGAAGTCAGGTCGGATAGAGAGCCGATAAGGTCCGTCAGCTTTCTAGGCGTAGTGCCTTGGGCTTCCATTGATCCCACGAGGTCATCATTTTTATTGCTGATGTACTCGGAAATCGCTTGTTTAAGCTCGTCGCCGCTCAGGTCTGCAAAGTTATTATCGGCGAGATATTTTAACTTGATTTCATTCGGCGTTCCTTCAAGTCCAGATGTATAAGCGGGCGATACTACCGGGTCAGCCAGCTCCCATATTTTCCCCACAGGGTCTTTGAATGCTCCGTCTCCATAGATCATGACTTCAACATTTTTACCCGTCTTCTCCTTGAAAATTTGCTGGATTTTATCGACGGTTGGCTGACAGTTGCGCGGGAAAAGCTTAATTTCGTCCTCTGTAGATTTATTCGATCCCAGGAGGCCGTAATTTTCATTATATCCGCTATGATCAACGGGTTCCGCGAGGATGTCGTCAAGGCTGTAGATCTTCTCCCCGCCATTCGCCTTCAGAATTCTTGCCGTTCTGAACCGGGAATGGATATCACAAGTCAGAACATGCTTGGTATAGTCGAGGATCGTTTTTGGGTTATTGGAGAAAATGACCTCGCATTCCGTTCCTTGTTCTTCAACTAACGATTTATAATAATCGATGTAATCGATGCCTGTAAACGTATGCTTATTGTAGCCAAAGAGTTCACGGAATTGTGCTTCTGTCAGTACATCCGTCCAAGGATTAACCCCCTTCTCATCAAGCATGTCGAGATCCACCAAGTGGTTGCCGACTTCATCGGAAGGATAGCTAAGCATTAATACGATCTTTTTAACGCCTTTGGCAATGCCGCGGAGACAGACTGCAAACCGATTGCGGCTTAGAATCGGGAAAATAACGCCAACTGTCTCGTCACCGAACTTAGAATGTACATCTTTGGCGATATGATCAACTGTCGCATAATTGCCTTGAGCGCGGGCGACGATGGACTCCGTAATGGATACGATATCTTTATCCCGAATTTGAAAGCCTTCAACTTCTGCAGCTTTTAGTACGCTATCTACCACGATATCCTCTATTTGATCCCCTCGTTTGATGATTGGGCAACGAAGGCCTCTAGCAACTGTTCCAACGACTCTTTCCAATTACATTCAGCTCCTTAGGGTGATAAAGTCTGTTTACATTATCTAACCATCTACTTGTAATATACACCAGCATAGTGGTATAAGTTAAATTAATATATCGAATAGAGGGTATAAGAGGTGTTTATGTGATAAGCAAGCTGGATTTATACAAAATTTTTAGCAAAGTTGCGAAATGCAAAAGCTTTTCCAATGCAGCCAAAGAGCTGTATATGACGCAGCCGGCAGTTAGCCAGGCGATCATGCAATTGGAAAAGGATTTGAATACGCGGTTGTTTAACCGAACGCCCAAAGGGGCATCGCTGACCAATGAAGGGAGCCTTCTGTTTGAATACGTGAATTCAGCCATGAACCTGCTGCAAACGGGTGAAGAAAAGATATTGGAATTTCAAAACCTGACAGCTGGGGAACTGAAAATCGGCGTAGGAGATACGATTTCTAGATATTTCTTGCTTCCCTATTTGGAAGCTTTCCACAATAAATATCCGAATATTAAATTTACTATTGTGAATGGTACCACTTTAGAACTTTGTTCGATATTAAAGTCGGGCGAGGTGGACATATCTATTTGTAACCTCCCGATCGGGGATGCCACATTAGAGGTAAGACCGTGTATTGATATTCATGATACGTTTGTTTACGGAGAGAGGTTTGCGGAGATTTTGTCACAGCCGGTCAGCCTTCATGAATTAGTGAAGCTTCCGCTCATATTTCTTGAACCGAAATCGAATTCCCGAAGATATGTGGAAGACTATATGATCTCCAAAGGGATTAAAATTGCGCCAGAGTTTGAGTTGGGCTCGCATGATTTATTGCTGGAGTTTGCCAGAATTAATCTCGGAATCGCATGCGTGACGAAAGAGTTCTCCCAGGAATATTTAGCGAAGGGATGGCTGTCTGAGGTTCAACTGGTCGAGGAAATCCCAGGGAGAGGCATAGGCGTTTGTAATATAAAAAGCGTGCCCCTATCGCCGGCTGCAACCAAGTTTGTGGAGCTCCTGGAAAATAAATGAGCTGTCCGTTCCCGCAGGAATGGACAGCTTTATACTTTTTAGGTTAAGTCCACGACGACTTTAATCGTTTCTTTAGCCTCGATCGCTTTATTGAATGCTTCTTGAATGTCGTCCAATTTATACACCTGCGTCACCATGGTGCCGATCGGTGTCTTCTTCTCATTGATATGGGCAATGACCTTCGTGATATCCTCATGGGTATAGCCGCTTGCCCCGATGATTTGTACTTCCTTACTCATGACTTGCGCCAGACTTACGGGCACATCCTGTTTATAGACCGCAATAATCGCAATCCGTGCGTTGGGTTTGACGAGTTGCATCACTTGCTCGAATAAAGCAGGGGCACCGGCTGCATCCACAAAAGCATCTGCATTCGGTACTTCCACGCCGTATACGTTCACTTTTCCGAAGTGTTCGCTCAAACCGTCAGCAAGTGATTGCTCTTTCGTGTTCACTGTTTTTGCGCCCAATTCTCGGGCTTTCGCTAGACGCCAGTCATCGATATCCACAACCACGACGTTCTTGATGCCTTCTCCGATTAAGCCGGCAGCGGCCGACAATCCGATAGGCCCAGCCCCTAAAACTACGATGTTCTCGCCCGCTTGCGGATTTATGCTGAATGCGCCATGGAAGCCTACGCTCATCGGCTCCATCAATACGGCTTCTTCCGGCGTTACGCCGTCGGCGATTTCGTATAAGTTGTAGTTCAATGCCGCGTCTTCAATTAATACATATTGTGAGAAGCCGCCTGCTTCCAGTGAATAACGGCGTCCTGCCCGCTTAGCTGTAATCGGGTTTACGCCTACGCGCATCCCCACTTTAACATCGGTTATTTTTGCGCCGACTTCTACGACTTCACCAAACAGCTCATGACCGAATTCCTGTCCGAAGCGGATGCCCATCTCGACGCCAGCTTTAATAATATTGATATCCGTTCCGCAAATTCCGCCACGCAGGTTACGGATGACCACATCTTGTGGTCCGGCTGTTGGAATTGGGCGTTCCTCCACGCGCACATCCTGCTGTCCATGATAAATGCCAACTTTCATCATCTTAACGGCCCCCTTTATGACAAATGTCTCTTACATCGTAAAAGGAATTCCACCGTTCGACAAACAACAGTTCCTCACACGTCGTCAAATATACTACACATTCATCATAAGTGTAGATTATCGAATCGTTCTTAGACGGATTTACGGAGTGTGTTAGCGGATATCCGGGCGAAATGGATTCAGTTTGACGATTTGTTTCGCTAAATAGTGGGGGGAATAAGGCATATCCTCACCTAGCCAGAGTGCAATGGTCCCAACCATCGCAGATGTCCCATACCAAGCCGCAATGTCCTTCGGAATATCCATGGCTGGGAACGCCTGGTGATCCGTATTTGGTGCGCGTCCTAAGATCAATTTCCGCATCAATTCCATGAGATGCTGCGTGAAATAGGGAATGCTTTTGGACACGATCAAGGTTTTATAAATGTGGGCATTAGCAGCAATGTATTCAAGTAAGGTCACTAGGGTAGCCAGCTCGTAGCCCGGCTCATAGGGCGCATCGTATTTTGTTCTTAGGATGGCTTCGATTTCATCGAGCAGTTCTTGCAGAAATTGTTCTACGAAATCGTCCATATCCTGATAATGCAGGTAAAACGTGACCCGATTGATTTCCGCGCGTTTGGTCAGAGCGTGAACGGTAATTTTGTAGAACTCTTGCTCTTGCAGCAGTGCAATATATGCCTCTTTCAAATATTTACGTGTCCGATGAACCCGTAAATCATGGTCAGTTGTTGCCATATCCTCGCTCCTTAAATAGACACTATGTAAATGATTATACGCTTGTCTGCGAAAAACTGTTGAATAAGAAAGTATCCATTCAAAAAAAACAAATGAATAATTTTTTATACCATGATAGCATCCAAAATGTAGGAAATAACATATGAGAAAGGAAGATCAAGCAATGGATATTAGAGTCGAAACTCTCCCCAATTATCGCCTTGCGTATGTGCGACAAATTGGCCCTTATGGCCCAGCCAACGTGCAAGCAATGGAAGAGCTAAAAAGTTGGGCTAAGGAGAAAAAACTACTCACTGAACCAGCTATTTTATTCGGAATTCCACAAGATAACCCGCAAATAACGCCTCCAGAGAAATGCAGATATGATGCATGTATTACCATTACAGAAGAGTACCAAATTGATGACTTCGTCTGCGAAAGTAAACTTGTTGGCGGAGATTATGCGATTTTTAGAATCAAACATACAGCAGAGGATATTCAAAGAGCATGGGCAGAAATTTTTCCAGCTTTACACAGCATCGGACTTCAACCTGACAACAAACCGATTTTAGAAAAATACACTGGCGATTTGGTTAACCATCATTTTTGCGAAATATGTGTGCCAATAAAAAAGGAGCTCCAATCCTTGTAGAATGGCTCTCCTTAATTATTCTTATTTACAGTATAGGGATCTAAATTCATCCTCTAGAATACTCATGAGAATGGAGTCATAATACTGATGGTTGTAAAATAAGGCTTCTCGCTGAACCCCTTCTTTCTTGAAGCCTATACTTTCGTAGACCTGCATGGCACGCTCATTGTAAGAGAACACGTTCAGCTCGATCCGGTGAAGGTTGAGGATACCGAAGCCGTAATCCAGCATGAGACGGAGGGCTTCGGTACCGTAGCCTTTTCCTTGATTACCGCTGTCAGGGATAGCGATGCGGATGTTTGCATTGCGATTGATCGTATCTATGTCTTGAATCGCAATATCTCCAATGGGAGCATCGTCACTCACGGCGGCAATGACCAGCAGTACGGACGAGCTGTCTTGGGCTTTTCCTTCGATGTAGCGAACAATTTGATCCTGGGTATAGTGCTTCTGTGTCCCAGTGAGCTTCCTTGTCTCATGATGGTATAGTGTGGTGAAGTACCAACTTGCATCGGATACCTCAATCGGCCGTAAATATACTTTTTTTCCTTCTAGAAAGCGTACGGGTTCCATGATTCATATCTCCTTTGTCTTGACTCTATCTCAATTTACCATCAATCTGTATACTTAAAAATATACAGATTGTATTTTTTTGAGAGGACAGGAGAGGCAGATGAGAAATAGCATGGATTCAACGCCTTTTTCTAAATCACCCGTTTATATGACCGTTTATGAAGCCATCAAGCAGGATATCGTGGAAGGAAGGCTGCATGCCAACGATCGCCTGCCCTCCATCAGGGAACAAGCTAAGCAGCTATGCATTAGCGCGACCCCTGTAGAGACTGCTTACCAGCAACTGATTGCAGAAGGGTTCATCGAGAGTCGTCCCAGACAAGGGTTCTATGTAGCCGCTCTGCCCGATTCGTATGGAAGGTTTACGATGTCTGACCCTAAGGCCACGACGGGTCATCCCGAGAAGGACTATTCTACGGCGGTGACGTATGCTTATGATTTTCATCTGGCCAAAAATGACTTTACAAGCTTTCCGGTCTCTCATTGGAAAAGGCTCCTGATGCAGACGCTCCGGGAGGAGTACGATGAATTGCTCTTCTACGGGGATCCGCAAGGCGAGGCTGGATTGCGTGGGGAGCTTGCCGCTTACCTGTCCCGGATTCGCGGGGTCGTGTGCCGCAAGGAGCAGATCGTCATTGGCGCGGAGCAGCATCTGCTTCTCCATTACCTGGCTATCCTCCTTAAGGGAATTTCTCCGGCTGTAGCTGTAGAGGACCCGTGTTATCCCCTGATTGCCCGTACATTTCAGGCTGAGGGCTTTGCTGTCTTGACTGCGTCTGAAGCAGAAAAGGGAATAGACATCTCCCGTATGGTGAAGGCATCAGCTCGAATCGTGGCCGTCGCTCCTTCCCATCAGTTTCCTGGGGGCAGGGTAATGCCGATCAACGAAAGAATGGAGCTGCTGAAGTGGGCCAAGGAGCAAGAGGGCTATATCATAGAGGACGATTACGGCGGAGAGCTTCGTTATTTAGGGCAGCCAGTACCTGCGCTTCAAGGCTTAGCGCCGGATGCGAATGTAATTTATGTAGGGGGATTCTCCCAGATTCTTGCGCCCGACATTTGCATCCATTACATGGTGCTTCCTGAATCGCTATTGGCCCCTTATCTGCAGTTGAGAAGAAGACTGCTGTTCGAGCAGTCCTCTTCCCGGGTGTACCAGCGCACGCTGGAGAAGCTTATGAGGCAGGGGTATTTCGAGAGGCATGTTCGTAAAATGAGAAGCCTGTACCGCAGAAAAAACCAGGAGCTCGCCGAAGCCCTTCAGATGCAGTTTCGTGATTGCGGCGAGGTCCATAATCCACATGCCGGTTTTCACCTGATTCTGTCGCTCAACGCGGAGGCTTCGGAGCAGGAAATGATTCAAGCGGCGAAATCCGGCGGTATCCGCGTCGCCTCGGCATCCGCTTTCTATGCGGATCAGGCTGCCTGCGAACGTGAGAAGAGGAAGCGGTTCCTTATCGGCTTCGGGGGCATTGCAGGGCAGCGTATAAAGGAAGGGGCATCCCAACTGAGGCAGCTGTGGGAGCCTTACCTTCACGTTTGATCCCTGATGCGGCATCTTGGGCGGTAGAGTTTATTCTCGGTTCACGAATTTTTCGGGGTCCCTGACCTTTAGCACTTTTACTTTGCTTGCCAAAAGATTGTCGTCGCTTACGATCCAAGTATGGTCTCTCGAATTTTTTCTGCGATACGCAACAAAGTTGTAGGGATTGCCGGCATAAATTTTGAAGCCTTTAGCCCGGCAATTGGAACAGAACTCTACACTTTCCCCCCGGTTTCGGTTGGGGAAGGAGACTTTGCTGAACACGTGGCGTTTCACGACAAGGGTTGCGCCTTGAACAAGGGGAACGTATTTATCAGCCATATTGTAGTAACGATGAAGGAGTACCTTTTTACTGTTCAGGTACATGTAATGAGCTCGTTTGCCTACAATATCAGCGTTGGTGTCGCGCAAAATTTGCATACTGTCTTTGAGATAGCCGGGAGCATAATAATCGTCATCATCAAATTTAGCAATGTGATTGTACCTGGCTACCTTTACTCCGTAGTTAAGGCAGCTGCCTAGCGAATGATTGGGCAGACTGTATACCCTTACGTTCTTATATGGCTTTGCTGCGTTGATATATTCGTTCTTTTTTAGACCTTTATGATTGAGTATGATGATAAGCTCTTTATTCTGATAATTTTGTCTATTGTAGTTACGCAGTAGCGTGTCCATGCAGTACTGCCGCTTGGTACAGGTAATGATGGAAACGGCTCTTGGCTGGCTGAAGATATCCAGTTTGGCCATTATGGAGCATCCTTTATCGTGCGCTGCACGAACTTCTTGTAATTTTGGACATTGGGAATTCTTTTATGGTGAGAGAGAAGCTCTTTGTCGCTGATGACCCACGTGTGGCTGGATGAGTTTTTTCGACGTACAGCGACAAAATTATATTTTCCTCCGGAGTAGACCTTGTAACCCAGCTTTTTGCTTCTGAGGCAAAAAAGATCGTCTTCCCCCACGTTCTGATGAGGAAATTGTACTTTATTTAACACATGCCGTTTCATGAACAGCGTAGCGCCGGGGAGTTTAGAGGCTGTTCTGTTCTCGTCCTGGTGAAAACGTAGAATCAAAGTTTTAGATCCGTGTAGGTACATATAGTGGGCCCGTTTGCCTATAATATCCGCATTTGCTTTTTGCATGGCCTGTAGGCTGTCTATTAAATAGTAGGGTGCGTAATAGTCGTCGTCATCAAACTTGGCGATGTAGTTGTATTTTGTTTTTTTGACGGCATAGTTTAGGCAAGCACCGAGAGATTCGCGGCCTGCAACGCGGTAGACTTGGATGCTCCGGTTTTTCCTAGCTAAACGCTGATAAGGCTCCAGCGGTATCTTATCGTTGTTTACAATAATGATGAGTTCCTTTTTCGGATGGCGCTGCTGAATGTAATTATTAAACAGGTTGTTTATAAAACTTTGGCGATTCGTACAGGTAATGATGGAAACTCCCTGCTTTTTTATCGCGTTCCTCTGTCCAGATCCCATTACATCACTCCTCCTATCCGTTATGATTAATAGCAACTTACTCTACAATATGTACACGAAAAAGAAGAGTAACGGCATATCCACCAAGGATTGGCAAGCATATAATATTTTCTGTGTGAAGATAGAGGAGCACCTGACGGCCATTTGCGTAATAGAATGATAGCAGATACCGACTATCATCCTGCGAAAAAGCCTAGTCTAGCGGATGCTGCCCTCCCATATATAGCTGTGGATCGAGGGTTCGGAAATAGTTGGAGACAGCTTGACGACAATACGATAAACTTAGGTTTGATACATAATTTTCTTTGGGGTGGTTCATCTTATGAAAAAATGGGTTTGCCTATTGTTGGCTGCAGCAATTGCTCTGTCACTTAGTTCCGTTACATATGCCGCGAAATATAATCCGATAGAAGCGGTCAAACTCAACCAACCGAATGAGCAATATGGCTATGCACAGGGAATGACCGTAAATGGACAAGAGATGTATGTTATGGATGGTACGATCATTCAAAAGCTGGAGGGAAAGCAGTTTAAGGAATACTTTAATTTGCAAAAGATGTCCAAGCAGTTTGAAAAAGAAATAGCCGGGTTAGGAAGCGAGGAGGCTATACATTCCTTCCGCCTCTCCCAGATGACCTTCTACAAGAACGAATTGTACGTCAGCGGATTGATGTTTATCAATCTGGAGGACCAGAAGCTGTATCTGGAATATCCGAAATACGTAAATCCTGAAGATGGCCGGATTGTCGGTAAAACGTATACGGTATTATTTAAAGTAAAAAAGGATAAAACCGCAGAACTGCTATTTATTGCTTGCTCTAAAGTAAATACCGGGATCACGCCATTTTCTGTATTTGAAACGCAAGACGGACGTCCTCAAGACCTTTACGCTTGGGGAGACTATACACTGTATGACTATGCTAAATACGTGCCTTATCCGCACTTTAGTTTTTATAAAGACGAGGTGATTCTGCTCTATCGGCTTTCGACGAAAGATGAAGCTGAACTAACTCCACTTAATTTAATCGTTCAATTACGCACTGATGGCGTAAAAGTACAAACGCTTTATGAGTGGCGTGGCAGTTTATTCCCGGAGAATTCAGGTTATTGCGAGGCCTCGAAGTGTGGTAAATATCAAATGCCGGTACGAGAAGGCAATGTCCTTACTGTCTATGATGGGGGAACAAGCGTCCATAAATACAACCTGGCCACAGAACAGTTGAAGACTCATCCTATGCCAGAGGAGATGTCATTGGAGCGCCCGGTTTGGGGTGACAAGGGGCTTTACTTCCTCAATAACAATGCGGTATTCTCTTTAAAGGAAAAGAACGGTCTATACAGTTTCCATGGCGCATATGCAAAGGAGTTTAAGTTCTCTGGTAACATAGCCGGTTATGCTGTGAGCAATAACTTTATTTATCTTATGGATTTTGATAACAGGGTGATTTACAAATATAATAATCCGGGCAGTTAATATAAATGCCTGATTTAGGAAGGCCTGCTATCATGCAGGTCTTTCTTAAATGCAAGAAAGTATGAATCAGGAAAGGAGTTACTCGCTTTGGGTGACCAGCATTTTAAAGAAACGGTGGAGCTGACCTTGAAGGTGATCGGCGGGAAGTGGAAGCCTGTGATCCTCTGCCACCTGACGGAAGGCACGCACCGCTTTGGAGAATTGAGACGGGAAATGCCGCAAATTACGCAAAAAATGTTGACGCAGCAGCTGCGTGAATTAGAGGAAGACGCAATCATCAACCGGAGAGTGTATGACCAGGTCCCTCCCAAGGTGGAGTATTCTTTGACCGAATACGGGTTGACCGTGAAAGAGCTGCTAAACGTTATGTCGCAGTGGGGAGAAAGGCATTTAGAGAAGGAAAAAGAGCTGCGAAAATCGGACTAATCGGGCCTGGCATAGTTACCAAATGGGAACTAGTTACATAAAAGTGCGTACTTTCTTTTATGGGCGAGATGCTTAGAATAAGGGGTGTCGTATTAAAACATACCCTTAAAGGAGCAATCATAAATGAAATTACAACTAGCCTTGGACCTGGTCGGTATTCCAGGAGCCATCGAAGTCGTCAAGCAAGTGGAGCAATATGTGGATATTGTCGAGATCGGAACTCCGATCATTATCAATGAAGGACTTCACGCCGTGAAGGCGTTGAAAGAGGCTTTTCCTAACGTAACCGTACTTGCCGATTTGAAAATCATGGACGCGGCCGGCTATGAAGTGATGAAGGCGGCTGAAGCAGGGGCGGATATCGTAACCATCCTTGGCGTAGCAGAGGATGCGAGTATCCAGGGAGCGGTCGCGGAAGCGAAAAAGCAGGGCAAGCAAATCTTGGTCGACATGATCGCCGTAAAGAACCTGGCGGAGCGGACAGCGCAGATTGACTCCTTCGGCGTCGATTATATTTGCGTCCACACGGGGTATGACCTTCAAGCGGAAGGACAGAACTCCTTCGAGGATCTTCGCACGATCAAGTCCGTTGTGAAAAATGCCAAAGTCGCTGTTGCTGGCGGCATTAAGCTAGCCACATTGCCAGAAGTCATTGCCGTTAAGCCTGATTTGGTCATTGTAGGCGGAGGAATTACCGGGCAAGCCGACATTGCCGCAGCAGCCGCCGAAATGCAAAAGCTGATCCAACAGGGCTAGTGGCGGATATGGCAGGCAATCGGAATTTAACCGCGATTTTGGGCGAATTGGACCAAGCTGCGAATGAAATTGCTGCGGAGCAGCTGGATCAATTGATGAAAGCTATCTTGTCGGCGGAGCGCATCTTTGTTGCAGGGGCAGGCCGTTCCGGACTAATGATGCGAGCATTCGCCATGCGGTTGATGCATCTTGGGTTAGAGGTGTATGTCGTGGGCGAGACGGTTACCCGAAGCTTGGGCAAAGGCGATTTGCTCCTGATCGGTTCAGGCTCGGGCGAGACGCGGTCGCTTGTGCCTATGGCAGAAAAGGCGAGAAGCTTGGAAGCTACGGTAGGAGCACTGACGCTCTCCCCAGAGTCATCCCTTGGCCGCCTGGCAGACCTCATTGTGAAGCTGCCTGGGGCGCCGAAGGATCAAGCCGACAATACTGCGGCAACAGCGACGGTTCAGCCGATGGGCTCGTTATTTGAACAGCTGCTGCTGCTTGCATGCGATGCCGTCATTTTGGCGCTGATGGACAAACAAGAGCTCAGCGGCCGTGCGATGTACGGGAATCATGCTAATTTGGAATAGCGAGTCACAAACAGAACAAAGACAGTCCCTACACGATCCCGGTAGAGGACTGTCTTTTTGTTTTGAAGGTCGCATATTTCACTAACAGTTCATTTTATTATTCAGATATAGGGTCCTGCCATACATTAAACTTGTTGCCGTCCGGGTCTTTAAATTTAAACTGTAAACCACAGCTGTCATGATCCATCAAGGGCTCGGCCTCGACGCCGTTATCTCTAAGCTTCTTATGCAGCTCGACAATATTCTCGACTTCAAAGGTTAAGGAGAACATTTCATATGCATCTCCATCCCATTGGCTGGTAACAAAATTAGCGTTTCTTTTCTCGGTTGTCTCCAGCAAAAACAGCCACTGGCCATCTCCTAAGACGAGGATCGCGCCGCCAGGGTCGCGTTTCTTCAGCTCCAAACCGAAAATCCCGGTATACCATTTTGCTGCAGACTCTAGATTGGATACGGGTAAATAGTTGCAGAGCACCCTCTTCAGCATTGGCTTTTGCTCGACCTTAAGGTCTTCCACTTCCGGCGTTTTCTGTTGTTCCATCCGTCATTCACCTCTTGTATTTTTGTAGTCTCAGTAAATAGACGAAGAGTATAGATGAAATCCGTCGCAGGGTTAAAAACTTACTTACACATTTTCTACGGCATTGAACTTGTTCCCGTCCGGATCATAGAAGATAAAGGACTTTCCGAATAGATCATCTTCTATTATAGGCTCCGTCCGTACACCGCTGCTTGTGAGTGTGAGCCATAAAGGGTTGGCGTCAGATACAGAAAAGGTAAGCAAAGGAATCTCTCTTGGCAAGTGGTTCACCGACTCCAATAAGTATAATTCATGGCCGGACTCCAATAGCAAATTACCATGACTGCTGCTCTTCAGATTAAAGTGAAGGAAGAACCAGCTCGTGGTTTGTTTTTTATTCGAGACCGGGATGTAGAAATGGCCTGCTCGTTTCAAAACTTGTTCGCAAACCATTTGCTCGAAACTGCGATCCGGCTGATATGGGCGGAAATAAGACTCAAAATCACCGGCAAGGCGGAGTTTAAGCATTTCCCGGGCCCGGCGAATGCGGCTTTCCACAGCGGCTATGGATAAATCGAGAAATGGGGCGATGTCTTTCATCGGCCATTGGTTTAAGTAATAAAGTACGATAGCGGATTTGCTTTTTTCCTCTAATGTTTGCAAGGCAGCCCAGACTGATTCTTTAATGGCGTGCTGATCCAACCAGGTATGAATGTTGTCTAATTTTGGGGCGGTGGCCTCGTCATAAGGAAGGAGCTTGTTTTTCTTTTTGATAAAATCAAGACTTGTTCGGTGAGCGATGGAATAAAGCCAGCTTCCAAGCTGGGAGGGGTCTTTTAACGTATGTAGGTTACGGTGGCACTTCACAAAGGTCTCTTGGACCGCATCTTGGGCTTCGTGATAATCTCCCAATACGCTGTAGGCCACAGAAAGCAGGGCTTTGGAATAACGGAGCACGATCGCCCGGAACGCCTCGAAGTCGCCTTTTATTGCACTTGCTGCCAGCTGCCTATCGGATGGTTCGGTCATAAGATCACCTTCCATTGCTTGATCATGGCTAATTGTTACCTGTATATCCCAAGTATACTTTACTCCGTTGTTAGGTGTCATATAATTATTTCCCCTATCAAATAAGAAAGGACTCCTCCACGTTCATAACGTTTAGAACGTTTGATGGAAGAGCCCCTTTATGGTTGAAGCCGGTTATCCGGCCTTTGCAGCCAAGCTTATTTGAAGGTCTTTACCGCTTCGTACAGCATGTCCAGAAGCTTTTGGCTCGACACTCCGACGGCTACGTTGGCATTCTTATCCCGGCTGGTGCGGCCTCTAAGGTCCACGACCGTCTGTCCGCGGGTGAACTCGCCGCTAACCTCGATTTCGACATTGCACAGCTTCGTCTCAAATAGGGACGGATCAATCAGGTAGGCTACGGCACAAGGGTCGTGCATACCTTCAACCCGGTCGTTTCGGAAATAAAAGTCCAGCATGGCCGCAATTGCCTGGCCTGTTTGGTTGCCGATGTTCCGGATACGATTGATATCTTCGATGTACATAGGCACCTGATAGGTAACGTTCAGGCCGAACATCGTGATCGGAACACCGGAACGGAATACGATGCGCGCCGCCTCGGGATCGACGTAAATGTTGAATTCCGCAACCGGCGTCGCGTTGCCCTCCGTGCTCGAGCCACCCATGATGGAAAGCTCCTCAATGCGTTCAGCGATCTCTGGGTATTCCTGCAGCAGCTTGGCTACATTCGTAAGCGGGCCGATGGCGATAATCGTCACTTTCTGATCGCTGGCCAGAATCACGTCGCGCATGGCATCTATGGCAGGCTGATCGATCACCGAAAGGGTCGTCTCGCCTAATTCCACTCCGCCGAATCCTGAATCGCCATGGGCTTTCTCGGCGACCACCAGTTCACCGTGCAGCGGATGGGTCGCTCCTCTGGCCACCGGAATGTCCGGCCGCTCGATGAACGACAGCAGCTTGAGCGCATTGGCGGTAATTTTCTCGCTGGTCTGGTTGCCGGCGCAGGTCGTAATTAGCTTGAGGTCCAGTTGCTCCGAAGCTGCGGCTAGCAAAATGGCCAGAGCATCGTCGATTCCGGGATCGCAGTCAATAATAATCGGTTTTACCATGGTGTACCTCCGTTTCTTAATCCATTAACTAAGCAATTTGATGGCGATGACTCCGCCAAAGATTAGGGCGATGCCGAACACCTCGGTTCGCGCCATTTTCTCCTTCAATACGACTCGCGCATAGAGCACAATTAACAGGATATTGCCCGAAATAATGGCCGATACCAGCCCTGTCACGCCCAGCTTAAAGGCCGGAAGGATGAAGAACATGGCTAGGAAATTCGTTAATCCGATAGACATGCCCCATAATAGGGTCTTACGAATAGGCCACGGTTGCACCGCCGCCTTCAAAGATGGATTGGCAGCTTGTTTCTTGGTGGCTTCGCGTCCTCGTTCCTTCGATTGCTGCCACCGCCAGGTGGCAAAGAACAGGATCGCCCCGGTGCCGAACATCAGAATCAGCGTGGGCAGCGTCTCCGCGCCCTGTAGGACCGATATTTTACACAGTATATCCGTCATGCCAAAGAACAGCATGGCCAGCAGACCCCACTGCGCTCCCTGCAGATGCCGCCAGGAGAGCTGGTTGGAATAGCTGATCAGGAACACGCCCGAGAAGATGGTCAGGAAGGCCAGGCCTTGGCCGAGGCTCATTGTCTCTCCCCACAGCAGGAAGGACAGCGAAGTTACGACCAGCGGCGATGTGCCTATTAAGATGGCAATTAAGGATGCTTTGCCTGTAGCGTATCCCTTGTACATGGACGAGTTGGATACATAAGCGAACGCTCCGATTGGTATGCCAAGCAGGGCGGCGGAATTCCAAGCTTGTCCTATCCATACATTCAGGATGAAGGACAGGAGGAAGGCCCCGATATAAGCGCCCAGCAGCAGCGGGTTCCGATCGAAGCCTTTACGGGAGGACCATTGGAACAGTATGGCCCTGACCCCATAAATAATGGCTACGCATATTGCAAATACCAGCCACATGCTGCCCTAGCTCCCAATGCGTTCACACATGAATTGCTCAATCTCCTCGCGAGTAGGGATCGAGTTTGCCGCACCTTTTCGGGTAACGGCAATTGCCGCAGCCGCGGAAGCGAACCGCAGTTTCTCCTCGGTGGAGAGCGGCGAGCGCAGCAACGTTGCCAAGGCCCCGATGAACGTATCCCCGGCGGCTGTCGTGTCTACCGCATCGACACGGAATGCCGGCACGTCGATTTTGTCTAGCGCCGCATTCATATACGATGTGCCATTTTCCCCCAAGGTCAAAATGATTTCCCGGGCGCCTTTATGAATCAGACTGCGAAGCGCCTCATCCGCCTGCTCCGCGCTGTTTGCAGAGATTCCCGTAATCGTCTCGATTTCGGTTTCGTTCAAAATGAGCAAGTCTATCTTCTGCAGCACTTCGTCCGAAATAGAGGTGGCCGGAGCGGGATTGAGAATAATGAAGACCCCTTTCCGGCGGGCTTCTTCAATTACCATCTCGTTCGTCTCCCACGGGATTTCGTTTTGCAGCAGCAATAGATCCGTTTGTTTGAGTATGGAAAGGGATGAGCGAATATCGTCCGGGTTCATTTTGCCGTTCGCGCCTTCGGACAATATGATCGTATTCTCCCCATGGTCATTAACGTTAATGAAGGCCAAGCCTGAGAAGCCCTCTTTGGACATAACGAGGCTCGTGTTCACCCCGTATCCTTGCATCGTGGCAAGGAGCTGGTTCGCGAAGGAATCCTGACCGACTGAACCGATCATCGTTACATATCCACCGGCTAATGAAGCTGCAATTGCCTGGTTGGAGCCTTTTCCTCCGCACAGATATTCTGTTTCTAATCCTTTTACGGTCTCGCCGGCTTCTGGAAATTCGTGCACTCGGTTGATGATGTCCATATTGATGCTGCCGACTACTAGAATATTCAACAATCCACTCACATCCGTCTAAGTTTAATATGTTGTGTGTAGTAACTGGATAATTAACCTTCTTTGGAACCTGAATTCGCAACGCCTTGCACAAAATAACGCTGGAACATCAAAATCAATATGACAGGTACGATGACCGCAATGATGGTAGCGGCAAACATTTCGTTCCAAGCCGTCGCGTGCTCTGTCGTAAACATGCTGATGGCTACCTGGATGACGCGGTATTTCTCCGAGCGCGTAACAATCAAAGGCCACATGAAGGACTCCCATTGGAAAATGAAGGTGAGCAGAGCAGCGCTAATCGTAACGGGCTTACAAAGAGGCATGATGATTCCCCAGTAAATTTTCCACCAGGAAGCGCCTTCAAGACGTGCCGCTTCAATCAAAGACATTGGAAGATCCATAAAAAATTGGCGGTACAAGAAAATGACCAGGCCGTTGGCAATACCGGGAATGATCAAGCCATAGTAGCTGTCAATCCAGCCGAAGTT
The DNA here is from genome assembly GCF_054767475.1 of Paenibacillus sp. YSY-4.3. Taxonomy (NCBI): domain Bacteria; kingdom Bacillati; phylum Bacillota; class Bacilli; order Caryophanales; family Paenibacillaceae; genus Paenibacillus; species Paenibacillus sp. YSY-4.3. The sequence goes on from NZ_BAABMC010000004.1 coordinate 221,877, forward strand.
GTTCATTAAGCTGTACAGCGGAATGGAAATGACTTCGAAAGGGATCATGAAGCTGAAGATGACTAGGCCGAACAGGATCTCGCTGCCTTTAAATGTGAACTTGGCAAAAGCGAAAGCCGCCATCGAGTTGAATATGACGCTAAATAGAACGGTTGTTAAGGCAATGAAGAACGTGTTCACCACGATTGGACCGTAGCCTCTCAGCGCAAACAGATTTGTGTACGCCTCCCAAGTGAAATCGGTTGGAAAGAATGTGCGCCAAGAGATCGGAGAGACGTAACGGAAAATGTCATCCACCGGCCGGAAGGAAGACACCAGCGCAAAGATAAGCGGAAAAAAGACGATCACGAGCAACACCAAATGAATGGTATAGAGAAGCCATTTTGAGGTACTCTTCAAGGTCACAACCTCTTTCTATTGACTTAATGTTTAGGTTTGAGCAGTTTGAATTGCGCCGCAATGATGATCAGAATTAGCGCCAGCAGCATCATGACGATCGCCGAGGCTCTGCCGAGGTCGGAGTATTGGAACGCGCTGTTGAAGCTCTCGTTCATTAGAACGTTCGTGCTGTTCTCCGGACCACCTTTGGTCAAAATATACATTGGCGAGAACATGAGGAAGTTGATGACGGTGTCCGTTACCGTGACAAAGATAAGTGGACGCTTCAGCATCGGGAACGTGACGTTCTTGAAGCGCTCCCAGCGTCCGGCACCGTCAATCGCGGCAGCTTCGTACAAGGAGCCGGGGATTTCCTGAAGTCCAGCCAGGATGAATACGGACCAGTAGCCGACGCCTCTCCAGGTGGAGATCGCGATAATGACCCAGAGTGCCTGTTCGCTGCTGCCGAGGAACGGCTGCGCCGGAAGGCCCATGGCGATTAGAATCGAGTTGACAATCCCTTGCTCTTGATTGAGCAGGAGTGCCCACAGCACGCAGGCAATTGGCTGCGATACGGCAATCGGAATGAAGTGGATCGAGCGGAAGAAACTGATGCCCTTCAGCTGAATATTCAGAAGGAGCGCCAGAAACAAGGCAAGTCCGATTTGCAGCGGGTTGATGACTACGTTCATTAATAGGGTTACTTTAACGGAATTCCAGAAGACGGGGTCCTTGAGTAAGGTCACATAATTGTCCAAGGCAACGAAGACTTTCTCGCCTTGCAGGAAGGTCGGGCTGTACAAACTCTCGTTCAATCCTTGGAAGATGGGGAACAGCTTGAACACGATTATTCCGATTAGCGCCGGGAATAAAAATAAATAGGGTACATACGATTTCTCGCGCATGCTTGCATTTCACCGCCGTTAGTCTTAGTCAGCAAGTATGGGGGGAGTGGGCCTAAGCTTTGCCCCCCATTGGAACCTACTGCTGAATCATGATGCTCCTACTTTTTCAGTGATTCGTATTTCTTCAATAACCGGTCGCTTTGCTCAGCTGCCGAATCAAGGGCTTTCTTCGGATCAGATCCGGCCTTCATATCATCGTAAGCTTTGGTCAGCAGGGATTCCCACTCCAGGTAACCTGGGGATACAGGACGAGGCACTGCCGTATTCTGAGCTTCATAAGCTGCCAAACGGAACACGTTGGACGGGAACGATTCGAACTTCGGATCGGTCGTGATGTAATGCAGAACTTCTTTGCTGGCTGGAAGCTCATTGCGCTGTTCGAACCAGAATTTGGAGCCTTCGCCGGTTGTCGCGAATTGGATGAATTTCGCGGCGGCTTCCTTCTTGTCGGAGAAGCTGGAGATGCCAAGGTGGAAGCTGCCTGTCGGCGTGGCTGCTTTGTTGTCGCTGAAGTAAGGGAACGGCGCTACACCGAAAGGAACGCCTCGTTCCGTGAACATTTTGACGTAAGCCGTCGAGCCGATCATCATAGCAGCCTTACCAGTTGCAAAGTACTCCACGGTTTCGTCAGCCGTAATTTTCGGGCTGATCTTCCAAGTGTTGAACGTGTCGTAGTAGAACTTGGCGGCCTGCACCATTTTGTCAGAATTCGTGTATCCTTGTGCCGTGAAGCCATCCTTGCTGATGACCTCTGCATCAAGGCTGTTTGCTAGTGGAAGCAATTGATATGGACGTCCTACCTGGCGGAAGGTAAAGCCGAATACGTCGGTTTGACCGTCTCCGTTCTGGTCGTAGGTCAGCTTCTTGGCGAGTTCGACCGTATCTTCCCAGGTCATGCGTTTATCGGGATCCTGGGCGGGGAGATCGATGCCCTTCTCTGCGAAAATATCCTTGTTGTAATAAAGTACGTCTGTCGACGTATTCACCGGTGCAGCCATGAATTTGCCGTCATATGTTCCGGCTTGGAGAGAGGCATCGACCCATTTTGCTTTTTCATCATTGCTGAAGTAGCTATCGAGCGGCTCAAGGAATCCTTTGACCGTGTAGTTGGATACGAGCGGGCCGTCAACCATGAAGACGTCGAATGACGGTTTCTTGGAATTCATTTGCACTTCGATGCCTTCCAGCATTTGGCGGAATGGGAGGGACACGAAATTAATTTTAATGTTCGGGTTCTGCTCTTCAAATTTCGTTGCGAGCGCTTGCAAATCATCGGCCCAAGTGGACACGACCATGAAACTGACTTCTGTCTTATCCCCGCTGTTTGTTTTGCCGCCGTTCTCGGCAGCGTTTCCTGAAGCAGCAGGCTCTGTTGTCTGATTGCCGCCTTTCGCGCAGCCAGCAGCTATCGACATAAACATCATTACGGATAGCAATACCACAAGTACTTTTCTCACTGATAAATTCCCCCTGGATGATTGGTTAGTGTATTTTGTTATTAACCTCAGTGAATCTAATCCGGATAATTTGATGCTATTGAGTCTTGCAGAAGTCCTCCTTTCAGAAAATGCATGCTAAATAGACATGTAACCGGTTACACACAAGGATAAAAAAATATGCTTTACTTCTGAATGCAGCTGAAAGAATACTTTTGTTTGTCCGCATGGTAACGGTTACATAATTGCGTAAGGCTAGTTTATATGATGTGTCTAAAATGTGTCAATCTATTTTATTGTGGAAATTACCCCCAGAGGGGGCGGTGCTATAGCCATTCGCCTTTAGCGACGAAGAATACCTGGCCGCCGATATTGATATCGTAAGCACCGCTGCGCTGTGCGGCGTCTATGTGCAGGAGGGAAGGACGCCCAGCGGCGTACCCCTGTTCGACGCGAAGCTGAATTACGCTGCTCTGCAGGAATTCGTGCTTTAACAGGTAGCCTGCTAGATTACCATTGGCACTGCCGGTAGCGGGGTCTTCATAATATCCCGTGTCATTGACGAATACCCGTACATGCAAATCATTTTGTTCATGAAGTGTTTCCTGCGTGAACACAAGCAGGTTCGCATCCGCTGTGTTTTCAAGGAAGTTTTTATACTTCTTAGGGTCAACTTCGCATTTTTGGACAGCATCAAGGGTTTTCAAAGGAACAATGACGGATGGAAGCCCGGTTGAGGATACATGGATGGGGAAGGCGGACTGAATGTCCTCGACAGGAACTTGGAGTATTTCTGCGATCACGGAAGGGGCGATAGCCTCCCCGAATACAGGCTGCTGCTGCTTCATCCATAACTCGTTATCTGATCCTTCGGCAAAGGAGACGGGGATTTGACCCACGCCAAGGTTCAAGAGAATATGCCTGCTCTTATTCGGATCGAGCTGATGATGAATGACGAAGGCCGTTCCGAGCGAAGGATGTCCCGCAAAGGGAATCTCTACATCCGGGGTAAAAATGCGCACAGGATACCCTCCGTCCTCCTGTTTGTCCGACATGATGAAGGTTGTCTCCGAGAAGTTGATCTCTTTGGCAATCTGCTGCATTTCTTCCGAGGTCAGTTCCCGATCCGGCAGCAGTACGGCGAGCGGATTGCCTTGATATTTTTGTTCCGCGAATACATCGACGATATAGAATTCCATAGCAAGCATCTCCTAGGCATCCAAAGTAAGGTATAACGTTTCACAGGTTACATGAAATCAAAAAAGTAGCGAATGACGTGGAAAAGGACCGGCGAAGTATAGGCCAGACTGTCGACCCGGCTGATATAACTTTTCTTGAGGGCATCGAACTTGTTGTCGTCGCCGATTAACAAATCCCGCTTCAGCACGGATACCGTCAAGCTGCCGAAGAAACCGCTCAAGCTGATCAGCATGCCGGAGAATACCCCAAACACAGGTCCAAGCGGCGTCAGGTATGGATGGATCAAATAGGCTGTTCCGGTCGTCACCAGGAATGCGAAGGCAAACCCTTCCCAGGTCAGGTAGGGATTGGCCGTCGGAACGACTTTGCGTTTGCCGAAATAGATCGACGCCAGATGGTGAGCGACATCGTTGAGCTGTGTCAGTACGACGAGGAACAATACAAGCCCTGCGCCATATTCCGGCGTTGCAAATTGAAAATAGGCGAGGTGGCTAAGCCCGAATACCATCAGCATGAGTCCCCACTGGGTGGAGCTGACGCTGCGCAGGAAGCCGACCGTTCCTTTGTTGATCAGCCGCGGGAGCGGCAGGAATAGGAACACATAGATCGGGATAAAGATAATGAACATTCCGTACCACTCGATGTAGATCCAGTAAAATTGCACCGGAATGGACAAATAGGCCCATAGATATAGCCTGCGGTCGGCTTTTCTGGAGCGGATCATGGAGAAGTACTCCTTCAACGCGAAGAAGGTAAGCACCATGAGAGACAGCAGCGATACGACCGGATTAAATAGGGTGGCTAGACAAAAGATAGCGAACATGCCCCACCAGGTCTTGATTTTGGTGCCGATGGCAGCGTAGTCTTTGTCCGGTTGTATTTTGCTCAGGACATAATAGATGACCTGAATGACTAATAAAGCTGTGAAAATAAGAGTTAACGTTATGAGCGAGCTGTTCATAGCCCTTCACCATCCAACTTGTCATGACTTAAGACCTCCCACAGGGGTGATCATATGTTATTATGAAGGAACAATTCAATTTTGATAAGGGGAATTTCGTAAATGGCAGCTGATCGTTCGGTCTTTATTTTGCTTACGAATACCGGGACGCTCTTTACGAGGGTTATCAAAGGGTACACGAGAGCCCCATACAATCATGCCTCCATATCCTTTAACCGGGAGCTATCCGAGCTGTACAGCTTTGGAAGGAAGAGCCCAAACAATCCGCTGAATGGCGGGTTCGTGAAGGAAGATATCAAGACGGGTACGTTCAGCAAGTATCCCAATACGACGTGCGTCATTTATGAGCTGAAGGTATCCGAGCGTGAAGTCGAGAAGATGAAGCGAGTCCTGCATATTTTCATCCGCAGCCGCAATAAGTATTTATATAACATTCTGGGCGTGGTCGGCATCGCCCTAAAGGAGCCCGTCGAATTCAGCAACTCTTATTTCTGCTCGCAATTCGTTGCGGAAATTTTGGATAGATCCGGCATTAAGCTGTGGAACAAGCTGCCGGCCCTTGTGACGCCGGACGATTTTCGGCAGAGCGACCGATTGCAGCTGATCTACGAAGGCAAACTAAGTGAGTATGAACCGGATTGCGATAAGGAATAATCGGAACGTTAGACGAACCAAGGCATACTCGGCGGTTTGAAGGCTCAAGGCTCCCTCTCTTAAGGGAGTCTTATTTGAATGGCCTGATACCAGCTATCCCACTCGTCCATGTCAGCCGAAACTACATAAGGGGTCAATTTAGGCGAGCAATTCTGAAAGCCTGTTCCGCCAAGCGCGAAGACCAGCTGCGGATAGGATTTGCGGCAGAGCTCAATCCATTGCTCCAATTCTTCAAGTTGCGCACCACTCGTCATGGATATAGATATAATAGAAATCTTCTTCAGTTTGATAATATCATCGAGCCCGTGAAGCGGAGTGTCCGGCCCAAGATAAATAACATCGAGTCCTTTTTTCCGCAAGAATAAACTAAACAGCGTTAAACCCATGTGATGATGCTCATTCGGAGGGCAAAAAGCGAGGGCCCTCGGAAGCTGCTCATTAATGGGCAGAATTCTAAAAAACTGTACACAACGCTGCATGATTAGCTGGGAAGCGAAGTGCTCTTGGGCGACGCTGATTTCGCCTTGCTCCCATTCGTCGCCTATCTTGTAGAGGGTAGGGACTAAGATGCGTTGGAATACATCTTCATACTGATACAGTGAGAATGCTAAATCGATCGTCTCATTAGCCTGCATCGCATTAAAATGGATGAGATCCTGATACAGCCGAGCGATGATATGTGCGTAAGTTGTATTCAAAGGCTGGCCTTGATAGGGCCCGTACAGACCGTAGGTTTCCGCGGATTTTGTCCGCAACAGCATAACTGCCTCGCTAATCTTCAGATTCTGCTCTTCCATTAAGCGCTTTAGAGATAGGAGGGTATGAATGTCTTCTTCGCTATATAACCGATGCCGCCCATGGCTGCGGGCTGGGTTGATAATTTGATATCTCTTCTCCCATGCTCGTATGGTTACGGGAGGAATGCCTAGCCGTTCGGAGACCTGTTTAATGCTGTAGTACATGTTCATCCACCTCAGCATAATTATACATAAACTATACAAAATGACTAGGATGTTCGACGTTATATCAACATTATGTGAACGATATTGATATATTTGTCTAATGTTTGTATAATTTAACCATAAATATTATACACAAATTATACAAATTAGTTTCTTAAGGAGTATGCCATGAGGAGTATGTTGAAAAATGGTTATTTCAGCACTCAGGTGCTTGATAAAGAAGCGGTGCTTACGGCCATAGAGCGGTCATTGGCTATGATTGAATTTAATGTCAATGGACAGGTGATATGGGCGAATGAGTTGTTTGCCCGGACTATGGGATATGAAGCGGGGGAATTGCCGGGAATGATGCATCGGCATTTCTGTTCGACCGAGTTTGTGAATAGCCCGGAATATGAATCCTTTTGGAATCAGTTGAGGGAGGGATTTTCGTTCCAGGAGAAAATTTTGCGTATCTCTAAAGAGGGGCAGGAATTGTGGTTTGAGGCTACCTATACTCCGGTTTACAATGAAGAAGGTCAAGTGGAGGCTGTTCTTAAGGTAGCAACCGATATTACGGCTAGGGAAAATGCCACTACTCGAATGACCCAGGATTTGCAGGAAATGGCGGCTGATTTATTAATCCGGGCGGAGGAAGGCATATCCACTAGCGGTGAAATGTCCTCGGCCATTGAACAAGCTGTAGCTCAGTCGGAGAATAATCTTGGCGTTCTTGGATTGCTTCAGCAGCGAGCCAGTTCCGCCCGGAGCATTATCACGACCATTCGCGAAGTGGCGGCACAGACGAATTTGCTGGCTCTGAACGCAGCCATTCAAGCTGCTCATGCCGGGGAGTATGGACGGGGGTTTAATGTGGTGGCAACCGAGGTCCGCCGGCTGGCTGGGCAAGCGGAGGAAGCGGCACAGGAAGTGCAGGCGAATCTGACGGGAATTGCGGCTCAGATTGAAGACATCTCAAAAGGCATGAAGCGATCACAGACGATTATTACGGACAATCAGCAGCATATCGAATTGGCAGTTAATGAATTCATTGGTATCGGAGAAGCCTCGAAACGGCTTGATCAGCAGGCTAAGGTACTGAGCGAAATTTTATAGGGTTTATAGGATAGTATGCCGAGCTAAATAAGAAGCATGGAAAAGCACGCACCTCTCAGCACCCCTAAGGGTGCTTTTTTGCATTGGCTAATTTCAAATTAAGCGATTTGTGTATGTAAAAATATTACAGAGGGCATAATAATCTCATTATTCTACTGGAATAGAGGGGGCAGCATGCATACTACTAAGCGCAAGGCCCAGCCAGATGGTCATTTCAGGCAGTTCGTCCTGGCCGTTTTCAGGGGAATATCCCAAGTCTTGTTAATCGAGAATGCGGCTACCGGACTCCTCGTTCTAGTGGCTATTGCCATTTCCAGTTATTCGTTGGGGCTGATCGCACTGGCTTGTTCGGTGATCGGGACTTGGATCGGTTACAGCGGAGGGAAGGACAGGGCAACGGCCGTTCAAGGACTGTTTGGATACAATTCGGTGTTAGCCGGGCTGGCGTTTTCACTATATCTGGATGGAAGCGCAAAATGGGGGTTCGCGCTTGCCGGGGCAGCCGTCGCGGCGCTTACAACAGCCGCCGCTATGCATGTTATGAGAAATTGGGGGCTGCCCGTGCTGACCTTCCCCTATATTCTCCTGACTTGGATGTGGCTGCTTGCCGCCTTTCACTTGAACGCCGTTCATCTTAATGCGAAGATACAACCCCAGGATATCGTCAACCTACAACCAGACCTTAAAGAACGAACGATCGAATGGCTCGCCGGCTTAATTAATGGCATTGGGCAGGTTTATTTCGTGGAGGGCCTGGTGTCCGGAATATTGATTCTGTTGGCTATTTTTGTGGCTGGCTGGAGGCTGGGACTTTATGCGATTGCCGGAACGGTGATTGGTGGGATAACGGCTTACGGCTTAGGCGCAGAGATTGCGATGCTGAATTCCGGGCTCTATGGTTTTAATGCCGTATTGGCAGTGCTCGCAGTGTCATTTGCGTACCGCAATGCTCAAGGGCCCAACATCCCAGCAGGACTGCTTGCCGCCATACTTACGGTTCCGGTCGCGGCAGGGATCGAAACTTGGCTTAATCCCTATGGGCTCCCGGCTTTGACGATGCCTTTTGTACTCGTCACTTGGGTAATGCTCGCCGGGAGGCAGCTATTGAAGAATCTTTGAATATTGACCCAAATTAAGGAAATAATGAGGTTTATCGAACTGAAGGTATAAAGGAGGATCGAAATGAAGCTTTCCGATCGGGAACAAGAGAAGCTGATGATCGTTGTTGCCGCCGATTTGGCGATCAGACGAAAGAGTAGAGGCATAAAGCTGAATTATCCGGAAGCGGTAGCACTCGTTACCTATGAAATTATGGAAGGTGCCCGAGAAGGCAAAACCGTTGCCGAACTAATGAAGAAGGGCCGGGAAATATTGTCCGCGGACGACGTCATGGAGGGGGTTCCAGAAATGATTCATGACATTCAGGTAGAGGCGACATTCCCGGACGGAACGAAGCTGGTCACGGTTCATTATCCGATCAGCTGAATAATTTCAATAGAAAAAGGAGAAGGTTCGATGATACCAGGGGAGTATGTGCTGCGCGAAGACGATATTATCTGCAATGAGGGCAAGCCCGTAAGCTCGTTAAAAGTATTGAATACCGGCGACCGCCCGATCCAGGTCGGCTCTCACTATCACTTCTATGAGGTGAATTCGGCCCTCCAATTTGACCGGGAACTCAGCTTCGGATTGCATCTGAACATTCCATCGGGCGCTGCTGTTAGGTTTGAACCGGGCGATGCCAAGGAGGTCGAGCTGGTACCCTTCGGGGGAGAGCGGATCGTATACGGATTGAACAATAAGACAGATGGGCCATTGGACAAGGAGGAAGCGAAATGAGCCTGCGTTTGACAAGAAAGCAATACGCCGATTTGTTCGGCCCGACGACGGGGGACTGCATCCGGTTGGCGGATACCGACTTGTTCATCGAAATCGAGAAGGATTTCACTACATACGGCGATGAGTGCAAATTCGGGGGAGGCAAATCCATTCGGGATGGAATGGGACAGCATCCGTTGGCGACCCGGGACGAAGGAGCGCTTGACGTTGTGATTACCAATGCCGTCATCGTAGATTATACCGGAATATACAAGGCGGACATCGGTATTCTGGACGGAAAAATCGCTGGCATCGGCAAAAGCGGCAATCCTATGGTGATGGACGGCGTCAACCTCATTATCGGGGCCGGAACTGAGATTATATCTGCGGAAGGTTTGATCGTAACGGCGGGTGGGATCGATACTCACATTCATATGATCAATCCGTTCCAAGTCGAAGTTGCTCTATCTTCCGGCTTGACTACGCTGATCGGGGGCGGAACGGGACCGACGGAAGGATCGAAGGCGACGACCTGTACGCCGGGCGTATGGAATATGCACCGTATGTTGGAGGCGGCGGACGGTCTGCCGATCAATTTAGGATTCTTAGGCAAAGGCAACGGGTCATCCGAGGAGGCGCTTGCGGAACAAATACGTGCCGGCGCCATTGGACTGAAGGTACATGAGGATTGGGGAGCTACCGCCTCCGCCATCGACCACTCTTTGCGCGTGGCGGATAAATACGATGTTCAGGTCGCGATCCATACGGATACGCTGAACGAATTCGGCTTTGTCGAGGATACGATCGCTGCAATTAATGGCAGGGTCATCCATACTTTTCATACGGAAGGTGCTGGAGGCGGCCATGCTCCGGACATTATTAAAATGGCGGGCTTATCGAACGTGCTTCCCGCTTCCACGAATCCGACGAAGCCGTTCACGGTCAATACGCTTGATGAACACATCGATATGCTGATGGTCTGTCACCATTTGAGCATCAAGGTTCCCGAGGATGTCGCGTTCGCCGATTCCCGGATTCGCCGCGAGACGATTGCCGCGGAAGATATTCTGCATGATCTTGGCGTCTTAAGTATCATGAGCTCGGATTCCCAGGCGATGGGCCGGATTGGCGAGGTGGTCTGCCGGACCTGGCAGACCGCGGACAAAATGAAAAAGCAAAGAGGGAAGCTGCAGGGAGACGAAGGGGTCGCTGATAATAATCGTGTAAAGCGGTACATTGCCAAGTATACGATCAATCCGGCGATTGCCCACGGCATTTCTTCTTACGTTGGCTCCATTGAGGTCGGGAAGATCGCCGATTTAGTGATCTGGCATCCGGCGTTTTTCGGAGTGAAGCCTGAAGCTGTTGTCATGAGCGGAATGGTGATTCATGCCTGCATGGGTGATGCTAACGCCGCCATACCTACGCCTCAGCCGGTTCTTTTGCGTCCGATGTATGCTTCTTACGGGAAAGCGATGCATAGCAGCACGATTACTTTTGTATCGAGGGTCGCTTACGATGAGGGGTTGCATAAGGAATTGGGCCTGCAGAAAAAAGTTCTGCCGGTTGGCGGCATTCGCAATCTGACCAAACAGGCGATGAAGCATAATGCAGAAACCCCAGAAATCAAGGTCGATCCGCAGACATTCGAGGTTACCGTCAACGGCGAGCTGTTGACCTGTGAACCGGTCGACGTTGTACCGATGGCACAGCGCTACTACTTATTCTGAGAGGTGAGTTCAATTGATTATAGAACAAATCGTAACCAGTCTCGACGATATAAGTCCTGAGAACCGTATTCAGCGCCATCTCGAGAGAGTTTATTTGCATAGCGACGACTTGCTGAAGCGAATCCAGCGGGTCGTTACGGACCATGGCAGGGAGCTCGGCATTTCATTGGTTCAGAGCACTTCCCTGAATCATGGCGACGTCTTATATATGGACGACAACAGTCTTATCGTCGTTGAGGTTGTGCCGGAAGAGGTCTTGGCCATTCGTCCGCGCAATATGCAAGAAATGGGGGATATCGCTCATAAGCTGGGTAACCGCCATTTGCCGGCGCAGTTTGAAGAGGAGCGGATGCTGGTTCAGTATGATTATTTGGTAGAGGATCTGCTGAAGCAATCGGACGTTCCTTACACCTGTGAGAAATTAAAAGTGAAGCAGCCCTTCCGGCCAATCGGACATAGTCATGGCTGATATATTGCCGCTGCTGCAGTTATGCGACTCCAACTTTCCAAATGGCGCATTCAGCCATTCCTTCGGACTGGAAACGTATGTTCAGGAAGGGAAAGTGGTCGATAAGCCGACGTTTGCGGAATGGATCAGCGCATATATTGCCGAACAGCTGGTTTATACGGACGGGCTTGCGTTCCGGCTAGTTTATGAAGCGCTGGATCGGGCGGAGCAGGAGCATGTATGGGCATGGGACCGTATGATCTCGGTCCAGAGCTTCCCGCAGGAGACGCGGGAAGGGAGCACAAGGATGGGACAACGGCTCGTTCAGCTTGGCCTTGAGCTGTATGATTCACCCGTCCTGGCTGCATACCAGGAGCGGTTGAAGGCGCAGCGCAGCTTTGGCCATCCGGCAATCGCCTTTGCGATCATCGCCCAATATCTCCATGTTCCGCTGCCCGTCGCTTTGCTGTCTTATTTGCATTCGTGTACGGCCAGCTTGATTCAGAACGGCGTGCGTGGAATTCCGCTCGGCCAGACGGACGGCCAGCGGTTAATTCAGGATATGCACGCACAGCTTCGGCAGGCCGTCAAGAAGATCGAAGCGCTGGATGAGGATGAGTTCGGGGTTACGTCTCCGGGGCTGGAGCTGTCGCAAATGAGGCATGAGCGGCTGCATATCCGGCTGTTCATGTCGTAGATTTGTATATTTTCACAATGAGAAAGGACGATGCAAGATGGAGCCGATTCGAATTGGGGTCGGAGGACCTGTAGGAGCTGGGAAAACGCTGCTTCTGGAGAAGCTCACGCGGCAGATGCATAAAGATCGCAGTATGGCGGTGATTACCAACGATATTTACACGAAGGAAGATGCCAATTTCCTCATTAAAAATGGAATTCTTCCCGCGGACCGCATCATTGGCGTGGAGACCGGCGGTTGTCCCCATACGGCGATCCGGGAGGATGCCTCCATGAACTTTGCGGCGATTGAGGAATTGAAGGGCCGCCATCCTGACGTTGAAATTATTTTCGTGGAAAGCGGCGGAGATAACTTAGCGGCAACGTTCAGCCCGGAACTCGTTGATTTCTCCATTTACATCATCGACGTTGCCCAGGGAGAGAAAATCCCGCGCAAGGGCGGCCAAGGCATGATCAAGTCGGATTTGTTCATCATCAATAAGATCGATCTTGCCCCGTATGTTGGCGCAAGCCTCGATGTGATGGAGAGCGATACTAGAGCTTTTCGCGGAGAGAAGCCGTTCGTGTTCACGAATTTAAAAGAAGATGTCGGCCTGGGCAACGTGGTGGAATGGATTGAGGCAAACGCCTTGCTAGAGGGGCTCAGATAGATGGAGCAATGGACGGGAGTGCTTCAGCTTACGGTTCAGCGAAAACAGGAAAGGACGGTACTGGCTGAAGTATATAACCAGGGAGCATCCAAAGTAACTCCCCCTATATATCTCGATGACAGCGGCTTGCCGTGCTTCTACATGTTGAATCTAGGCGGAGGTTACGTTGACGGAGACAGGTACAAAACGGATATCCACCTTTGCGATGATGCTCATATGCTGCTGACTACGCAGTCCTCGACCAAAATCTACAAGACGCTAAAGGTGCCTGTCTTGCATGAAATGGACATTCGATTGGAGCAAGGCAGTTACCTGGAGTTTATATCTGATCCCCTGATTGCATACCGGCATGCAAGATACAAGCAGGAAACCGTCGTACGAATGGCTCGGGGGGCAACCCTAGTCTACGGGGAGATCATCACCCCGGGCTGGTCCCCGGACGGGGCTTTGTTCCAATACAACAGGCTGCAGCTGCGAACGGTCGTATACATAGAGGATGAGCTGGTTGTATTCGATAACCTCCCATTAACCCCGGAGACCCGATCGATGGAGGGGTTAGGGCTTCTTGAAGGCTACACCCACTTGGGATCCCTACTCGTCATAGGAGATAACGTGCCTCGTGGTATGGCGGAGACTCTTGGCGAAGAGCTTGAAGCCGCTGGACATTTGTGCAGAGTCGGAATATCCGCATTAGCCGTATCCGGGTTCTCTCTACGGGTACTAGCCATGTCAACGCTGCAAATCGAAAACGTGTTCGAGCAATGCCGGCGGGTGGTTCGGGAGCGTTTCTTAGGGAGCAAAACCGTCTCGTTCCGGAAGTATTAAGCGGATGACGGGCTGTAGTTATTATCGTGGGCAACCCTGCATAAGGATAAAATAGTCCTTACGAAAAGGGGTGGGTTTCTCATGGAAATCGGTTTGCTTTCTATACTTGGCATCGGCTTTATTCTCGGAATCAAGCATGCCATAGAGCCTGACCACATCATTGCCGTATCCACCATTGCAAGCCATACGAAAAAACTGTGGCGAACATCGCTGGTCGGCATATTCTGGGGAATTGGCCACACCGCTACACTGCTGGCAGTGGGCCTGATCCTCATCCTCACGAAGAGCACGCTTCCCGATAAGTGGGCGGGCTTATTAGAGTTTATCGTCGGAGGGATGCTCGTATATCTCGGGGTTGTCAACTGGATTTCCGTCGGCAAGAACAAAGCCGAATTAGTAGAGCATCAGCATAGCGGCGAACAGCATAAGCACTTTCTTCGCAAGGGTGATCCAACCCATCATCAAACCTCCTATCTTAAATCCATGGTCATTGGTCTGGTACATGGATTGGCGGGAAGCGCGGCAATGGTTCTGCTCACCATGACGACCGTACATACCGTGTGGAATGGAACGTTGTATATTTTATTCTTCGGACTGGGCACGATTGCCGGGATGCTGATTTTCACCACGATCTTAGGGATTCCATTTGTGCTGAGCGCCAACAACCGAAGCCTAAAAATGACCTTAACGCGAATTACCGGCGCAGTCAGCGTGTTATTTGGCTTGTATTACATGTACAGCCTTGGGGTTACGGATGGCTTGTTCCGTATGTGGCTGGGCTAGAGTCAAACCGGAGTATTCCTTTGTTTAGTGGATTGATTTGAACAGCCGCTGATTGCAGCGGCTTTTTTTGTGTTCTGTAGAGGGGTCATTGAAAGAATGTGTTTTTGAGCGTGCATGTTTTGAGGAATAAGAGTAAACTGTAAATTTAGGTGTAACAAAAGAGATGGAGCATTGGAAGGAGTCAGGAAATGTCGCAGGAGAGGGTACAAGCTAACGAGAATGAACAGGAACAGGGGACGCTGCACAAGAAACTGCGGCCTCGTCATATTACCTTTATGGCCATGGGCGGCGTGATCGGTACGGGAATATTCAAGGGAAGTTACGAGACGATTAGTATAGCGGGACCGGGAATCGTCATTTCATATATTTTGGCAGGTTTGCTGCTGCTCATTGTGATGGGAGCCATTGCCGAGATGGCGATGGTGTATCCGAATCGCAATATGAAGGACTTCATTCGTGAGGCGTTCGGCGAGCGGTTGTCATTCATTATCGGCTGGCTATATTGCTTTATGTGGCTGACAGTATGCGTCATAGAGGTGCTTGCCGCGGGCAGTTTCTTGCAATATTGGCTTCCGGATGCGCCGTTATGGCTGTTAACCTTGGGATGTGCGGTACTGGTTCTGGGGGTAAATATGCTGAGCGTCAGCGGTTTTGGGGAAGCAGAGTTTTGGCTGGCGGGTATTAAAATTGGCATGATCATAGTGTTTATTGTGCTGGGCGTGTTGATTTTGTCCGGCGTATGGACTGTGGAAGGCACGGGGGGACTGCATAATCTGGTGGATTACGGCGGCTTTCTGCCGAACGGATGGACGGCGATCATTGCTGCCCTGCTGGTAGTAATGTTCTCCTATGGAGGTTCGGAGCTGATCGGGCTTACCTTGACCGAGACAAAAGATGTGGACAGAGTGCTGCCCAAGGTAGTCAAGAGTTTTATTCTGCGGGTCATTCTTTTCTATACGCTGCCGATTCTCGTTATTTGCAGCCTGATTCCTTGGAATCAGTTGAACGGCGAGAGCAGTCCTTTCGTACAGGTGCTGGCCAGCACGGGGATGCAGGGATCGGCGCACGTGATGAACTTTATTCTCGTTACGGCGGTATTGTCCGCAGCCAACTCGGGCATTTACGGGGCCACCCGTATGCTCCATTCGATGGCAGCAAGCGGAGAAGCATCGCCTTATCTGGCCCGTACGACGAAACGGGGAGTGCCGATGAACAGCCTGAAGCTGTGTGCAGCGGTATTAATCGGGGGCGCTATTCTGGCCTACCTCTTTCAGGACGGGTTATTCCGCTTCCTTATGGCGGTGCCGGGGTTTGTTGTGCTGCTGGTGTGGATCAGCATTTGCTTATCCCAACTGAAGCTGCGCCGCAGCTATCCAGTGCAGCCAAACTTTCGCGTATGGGGGTTTCCGTATATTACGATATTGGCTGTGGTGAGCTTGGCGGTGATTGCAGTACTGTTCCTCTTTGACCGTCAAAATGTGCTTAGCATCGGTGTTTGTCTGGCATTCCTGCTGTTTCTGTATCTTTGGTCACTGGTTAAGTTCAAGAAGGTACAGAGGTAGCAGCGAAAATATTGTTCAATGAAATTGGCCGTTCTTCGATAAATTCGGAGGACGGTCATTTTTTGTTCGCAAAATGCAATTGACCAAAATATAAAAAGGAAATATCATGGGTTCTAAATTGGAAGAAGAAGGAGGGCATAGACGCATGCAAATGGAGCAGCAAGGAAGCATAGCCGTGAACCAGCTTGGCTATCGCAGTAAAGATGCGAAGATCGCCATGGTTACAGGGGAAGGAGGCCGCTTTCGACTTGTCGATCATGTAAGCGGTGCAGTGGTTTGGCAGGGGGATACGATGCCTGCGGTTGCCGACAAAGCCAGCGAAATTACGGTGAGCCGGGGCGACTTCTCCGTTTGGAGTCAGCCGGGTACGTATCGGATTGAGGCCGGAGACGGGCATAGCTCATATCCGTTTGTGATCTCAGATGCCGTATATGAGGAAGCCCATCAGGCATTGTTGAAAGCGTTCTATTTCTTTCGCTGCGGAATGGAGCTGGAGGATAAATACGCAGGTCCGTGGAAGCATGCGGCTTGTCACCTTACGCCTGCCATCGTTTATGGGGAGGAACCGCGGAGAGTCGACGCCTGGGGAGGGTGGCACGATGCCGGGGACTACGGCAAATACGTAGCACCTGGCGCTAAGGCGGTAGCGGATCTGCTGCTAGCTTATGAATGTTACCCGCAGGTCTTTGAGAGGGCCTTGCCGGTGCCGGAGAGCGACGGCGCCATGCCGGATGTGCTGCATGAATGCCGGTACGAGCTCGAATGGATGCTTCGCATGCAGGATAGCGAGAGCGGCGGTGCCTTCCATAAGCTCACAACATTGCAGTTCCCAGGCCCGGATGTGATGCCGGAGGAAGATACAGCGGAGCTGTACATATCCCCGGTATCGGCTACGGCGACGGGATGTTTTACCGGCGTTATGGCTATGGCGGCGCGGGTTTACGCTCCATATGACGCTGCCTTTGCAGCTTCGTGCCTAAAGGCGGCGGAGCGAGCCTGGGCCTGGCTGGAGCGTCACTCCGAATATCCAGGGTTCCGCAATCCGCCTGAGATCCTCACCGGAGAATACGGCGACGAGCAGGATTTGGATGAACGCTATTGGGCAGCGGCTGAATTGTACCGGACTACCGGAGAAGCGCGCTATCATGAAGCTTTCCGAGAGCTTGGCGGTCAGGATGCGTTCGATAAATACGAGCTGGGCTGGGCGGACATGGGCGGATACGGTACGATTTCCTACCTGCTGTCGGAGCGGGAGAATGACCCCCAATTAGCGACTCGTCTATTGGCTGGTCTGCAGCAGCGGGCCGATGAGCTTGCGGCGGTAAGCCGCGAAGACGGGTTCGGCATATCGCTTAAGCCGGAGCAGTATATTTGGGGCAGCAACATGCTGGTGATGAATCATGCCATGCTGCTGCTAATTGCCGACCGCTTGTCGGGTTCCCAAACGTATGAGCGCTGCGCGCTCGAGCACGTACATTACTTGTTTGGAGCCAATGTGGTAGGCATGAGTTATGTCACCGGGCTTGGCAGCCGGCCGATTCTGCATCCGCATCATCGCCCCTCCGAAGGAGACGGCGTCGAAGCGCCCGTTCCAGGTTTGGTGTCGGGCGGCCCGAACCATGGCAAGCAGGATGAGTATGCACGCGAGCATTTGGCAGACAAGGCGCCGGCCGCATCCTTTGCCGATGTCATGGAGAGCTACGCGACCAATGAGGTTACGATCTATTGGAATTCTCCCGCGGTGTTCGTGCTGTCTCATTTTGTATAAAAAGTAAAGCAAGCAAAGAGCACTGCTGAGAGCGGGGCTCTTTGCTTGCTATTTATCTCTGCAGTGCACACAAATGTTATTGACAATGCATGAAGGCTGCGGTAAATTGTGCTTGTAAACACGTGTTCACGAAATGGGGATTTTTGGGCGCGGTGTTTTGGAGGAAATAGCTGCAGCAATACGACTTTTGCAGGCTAGTTCTAAATTTTAGTGCTAGAAAATTGCGAACACGTGTTAAATGGAGGGGTGCTATGAGGAAAGCCGAAATCAATAGCATTGAAATCGCCCGGATTGCAGGCGTGTCGCGAAGTACGGTAAGCAGGGTCATCAATAACTACCCGAATGTGCCGCAGGCTACGCGTGATAAGGTGATGCAGGTCATCGAGCAGTATAAGTATTCTCCGAACTTTTCGGCAAGGATTATGTCCGGGAAGAGGACTTGTACGGTTGGCCTGTTTATGATTTCCCCGGAAGAAATATGTCACGATTCGCTTACGAATTCGTTAATTACCGGGCTTATTGAAAGCGCATCCAACCAGGGGTATTATGTCTTAACCCACATCATAAGAAACACGAGGGACAGCGAGGTGCTGCGTAAAGTCAAGGAAACCTTCTACCAGCGGCGGATTGACGGAGGGGTTTTTATCGGTACCGCAAATCATGAGTCGTTGATTGAAGAGCTTATTGCTGAGGGCTATGTGGTGGGTATTATTGACCAGCATATCGAAGGGCGGAATGAGCCTAATCGGGTGATATGCAATTTCGGCAATCATCAGGGCATGAAGCAAGGCGTCGATTACCTCGCAAGCTTGAACCATCGCAGGATCGGGTTCATTGCCGGAGATCCGCTGCGCTGCTCGGGGCACGAGAGGCTGGAGGGGTTCAAGGCTGCCATGCGTTCTCATGGGCTTGTAGTGAAACCGGAATGGATCATACCGGCTGATTTCAGTGAGAAAAGCGGATATAACTCCGTGAAGCAGTGGCTCAGCAACGTAAAAGAGCTGCCTACGGCGATATTTGCCTGCAACGACAGCGTGGCTTTTGGTGCTTTGGCGGCCTTGCAGGAGGCTGGCCTCACCGTACCAGGGGATATTTCCTTAGTCGGCTTTGACGATCATCTGCTCAGCTCGCGGATCCAGCCGGCCCTCACGTCGATCCATGTTGATTTTGCCGAAATGGTTGATACGCTGGCGAGGAAATTAATCGAGACGATCGAAGCGCCAGCCAAGGAATTCAAGAAGTATGTGGGCACGACGGAGTTGATCATTAGGGAATCCTGCAGGGAGATCTAGAGACAGCGCTGCATATAAATATAAATACAAATATAAATATAAACCAATGCGAAAAGGAGCATATTCCCATGGAAAAAGGCTTATTAGGTACAAACGTCATTACGCAGATCGGCATCATTGTACGCGACATCGATAAAGTATCCCAAAGTTATGCGGACTTCTTCGGTATAGAGAAGCCGAAATGGTTCTGGACGGATACCGTAGATGTGGCCCAAACGGAATTTAATGGAGCGTCCTCGGAGGCCCGCGCCAAGCTGGCTTTTTTCGATTGCGGCCAACTGCAGTTGGAGTTGATTGAGCCGGACGAGCATCCTTCAACCTGGCGGGAGTTCCTGGACGAGCATGGCGAAGGGGTGCACCATATTGCCTTTGTCATAAAGGGTATGAAGGAGAAGATCGCGGTACTGGAGGCGAATCAAATGCCGCTGATCCAGAAGGGCGAGTACACGGGCGGCCGATATGCGTATATGGATACGTTCAAGGAATTGAAGGTTATGGTGGAACTGCTTGAGAACGACAACTAATAGAGCTAGACAGAATGCTGAAGAAGGTGGCGAGTGAAGATGAATATTCTAATCACGGGCGCAAGCAAGGGGCTGGGATTGTCTACGGTAGAGGAAGCGCTCAAGGGTGGGCATCATGTCATTGCGGGTATTCGGAATTTGAAGCAGGACAGTGAGCAATTCGGGGCTATGCGCCGGGAGTATCCCGGACAACTGGAGTTGATTCAGCTGAATGTGAATGAAGAAAGCGAGATTGCCGAAGCAAGGGATGCCGTTGAGCGGCGCTTCGGTACGGTGGATGTGCTGATTAACAACGCAGGAATTCTGGTTGCCCGCGACAAGAAGCTGGAGGAGCTGGAAATGACGGAAGTAGAGCGCTCGATGATGACAAATCTCTATGGTCCGATGAAAATGGTCAAGCATTTCCTGCCGCTGCTTCGTCGCAGCGAGAGACCTTGCATTATCAATATCAGCTCGGAGGCGGGATGCTTTACGGCGGCATATGGCCAGGATTATCCGTATGCGCTGTCCAAGAGCGCGCTGTCGTTCTTCTCGGCGCAGCTGCGCAAGGAGCTTGCACCTCAAGGATTCGCTGTGTACAACGTCCACCCGGGCTGGATCCGAACGCCGATGGGGGGAGAGCAGGCGCCAGGAGACCCCGGGGATACGGCTATTGGCCTGCTGAATCTGGCCGAGAGAAAGGTCGTACCCGCGCAGGAGAGCTGGATGATTACTCATAAAGGAGAGCCTATGCCTTATTAAGCAGGGCGGATCGGAGATGGTGACGGATGAAGCATATACTGGTAGTCGCTGGTGATTATTATCATGATGCCGGACTAGCTAGGCAATCTTGGGAGCAGGTGGTAGAGCCGTATGTCAGGAGTGCCCAAATTCAGTTCACATATGCGGGTGTGGAGCAGCTTCGACAGGAATTGAACAAGCTGCCGGATTTGGTTGTACTGTTTGCCGAGAACCGCATCGATCCTGAGGCGGAGCAGGTTAGATGCTGGATGACAGAACAGGCGGCTGAGCAGATCGAGAAATATGTTGCCGGCGGAGGGGCTTGGCTGGCATGGCATTCGGGACTGGCATCTTATCCGGAAGACGGAGCCTATGTCAGAATGCTTCGCGGACGTTTCCTCATGCATCCGGAGCAGCATAGCATCGTGACCTACACGCCGCTGGCCGGCACGGAACTGGGCGACTTGGGGGAAGCTTTCAGCTTCATGGACGAGCATTATTTTGTTGATTGCAAGAAGGAAGAGACGAATATATTTATACGCTCGTCTTCCAGGGACGGGGAAGCCGTGGCCGGCTGGCATCACAGCTACGGGGCTGGCCGTGTCGGCTGCATAACGCCGGCTCATTTATCCGACGGACTGCTGATGCCGTGGTTTATTATGGTGATGAGGAGCCTGGTTGCCTGGTGCGCTAAGCTGTAGTTATAGACGGAATACTGCCATGGTCCGTTATTTGCGTGACGGCGAGTAATCAGAAACTGCAGGCAATTGGAATACAAGGAATATATTGCGGCTTTCTAGGCTTCATGGGATGGGATATATTCAGTTCATTGGTTAAAGATGAAGACGGAATAAGACTCATATACCAAAGGAGCAAGGAAAATGGAAGCAGGGAGCATGAGTAAGCCCTGGAGAATCCAGGCGATGGCCGTGCTTTTAATATTCTTAGGCATCATGTTGTCCGGCTGCAGCATGGCTAAAAGCAACAGTGCCAAGGACGGGAATGAATCCTATAAAGTTAGGCAGCCGATTGTAAGATACGCAGGAGAGCCGATCCGCTGCCGAAATTACCCGGAGGATTATGGAGCAGGCGAAGGGCGGCAGCATCATTTTGCTGCATATGCTGGATGATTTGCATACGATTGAGGCGCTTCCGTCAGTAATTGAGAATTAGAGGCAGAAGGGATATACGTTTGTAAAAGTGAGTGAGCTGTAGAAATCTAAAAAAGACCACCCTTTCGGGTGGTCTTTGTGGTCTTAATAGTTATTGCAAATTTACGATTTCCAGGTCTTGTTCCTTCAGGAACTGAATGATTCGCGGCAAAGCGTCGACCGTTGCCTGGGACTCATGGAGAAGAATAATCGATCCGCTTACTTTGGACTTGGCCACGGAATTGTAGATTTTCTCGGCATCCCGACTTTCCCAGTCCTTGGTATCGACGTTCCAAAGCACCATCTTATTATCGATTCCACGTACGATGTCGGTGACGGAATCATTGTGGGCTCCATAAGGAGGCCGGAACAACACGACCGGCTCTTTGGTGATCTTTTCGATCAGCTCATTTGGATGCGTGATTTCATATTTCTGTTTATCGCCAGACAGCTTGGGTAGTTCCAAATGATTCATACTGTGGCTGCCGACCGCGTATCCGCTTGATTTGGCGTATTGCACCGAGTCGGGGTATTTCTTGACGTTTTTCCCAATAAAAAAGAACGTGCCCCCAACTTCATGCTCCGTCAGGATATCGGCAATGGCCTTGGTATATTTCGAGGGGCCATCGTCAAAAGTTAGCGCTGCTTTACCCTTAGGAAGGCCGAAAGTGACTTCTTCCTCCAAAGCTACAGACGGTAAGGCCAGCTGAACCGGCTCCTGCAGCGATTTTCTCGGTTCGTTGTTAGAGCTCGCTTTGAATTGTGAGCTAACGGTAACAGCTCTGTGGCCAGCCACGTACCCCGCGATATTTCTGTTGATTTCACTTTCGCCGACACTGCCGACACTTGCGTTTACCTCTTCGCCGCTGGCTGCTCTATAGATAAAGGTTGGCATGGAAGATCCCAGCAGAATCGTGAAGACCAGGCTCAATAACGCAACTGCCGACCAGGTCAGCTTACGCTGGAGCTTAGGCGGACGGATTTCCTTCGCTGCTCGGGACTCCTGCCGAGCCGATGCCTCAGATACAGCCGCCTGGGTTTGGATTTCACTTGCGGGCTCATTGTTCTTGATTGCGTTTAATCCGCTTACATAGGCTTCCGAGCAGGAGAAATAGACTCTCTCACTTTGATCGCGGTAGGTTTTGGTCAAGAAGCTTTCATATTGGTTTTTGGCGGAATTCCATGAGCTGTGGAAGGATAATCTATATTTATAGACTCCCTCCGGATCAATGATGGACAGCAGGCTTTCTGCTGTTTCCTCGTCTATATGCCACAGCAGCTCTGTTTCCTGATCAGAGGTTAGCTTGACACGCAAATAGGAGTGATTTAGCTCTTTATGGACGGAGTGAAGCTCTAACAGCTTCACCTGATAGACTTGCACGGACATAGATATCTCCTTTCTCTAGCAGTGACTAGAGAGCAGGTAGTCATTATTCGGAAGTGGTAGTGGATTTTGATGAGAAGGAGAACGACATCCGCTCTGTAAAATCGTTGATCGTCTGCATTAACTCGGCTTTTTCCGCCACAATTTTTGCGTATTGAGCCTCGAACTTTGTGTTCTCAGCTTCCAACTCTCTGATTCTCTCTTCCAGTTCTCTCATAGTTAGCATGGTTTGATACTGAATATTGGCAGACTCTTCCTTGAGCAGGTTATATTTGTTGGTTTCTTTCTCCAACTGGCTGGATACCTTCTCGAAGTCATGGTTTGCCGTACTTTGATACTCTTTATAGTCTTCGAGAAGCTGGTCATATCCCATTTGTTTGTTGGTAAGGCTAGTTTCCAGCGTGCGAATTTCCTTGTTTTTATCCTGAATAATCTGTTCCTTCTTCACCAGATCATACTTTAAGCGGCTGACCGCTTCATTGGCCGCCTGCAGCTGCTGTTCGTAATCTTCGTTTTTGTACAAAATCAATTGCCGTTCATTCAGCATGTTCTCAAGAGACACGACTAAGTCCAGAGACACTTTATCGAGATTCTCTTTAGATAGCATGTATTTCTTGCTAGAGCTTTCCGATGGACTGGGTACTTCCTTGTAGCTAGCGGTATCTTCGATTAGCGCTAGAGGTTCTTCTACCCCTTCATTGGCAGCTTGAACAGGTTCATTTGAATTAGAAAGAACGCCTTTGAACCAACCCATTGACTTATTTTTAGTATCCCTAGCCATAGCTTCGTCTCCTAAAATAAAATAGTTTAAGACATTTTACTCCTAAAAATGTGAAAAACATTACTAAAGTAATAGTTATGTATGAAATATGACGTATCAAAAATAAATCTATCTAATGACATTGTATAATTATGTGGAATAATGTCAATATAATGCCAATGTCCTACTACGTATATCTTATTTATTCTAGCAGCAAAAATGAAAATGATCAGAGGAATTTCCCCCTTTTGGCTATATTTTTTCTAGTATAGTAGGTAGTAAAGCGCTTTATATTCTGGATAGCGTGGAAAAGCCTATATATCTAGGAGGGGAAAAAATGAAGCTGCGCTTTGAAGGAGAATTGACGTCTCTGCGGTCTGGAATTCAGGCCTTGTCGAAGGAAATTGCCTTTACGGAAGATGAGGCCGGGCTTCCCGTTCAGGTAGAATCCTCTGCCGGTGATCTTGAAGTCGGATTGAATGAAGGAGGGGCATACATCCGCTTCGGCAAGAAACACCAATTCTTTCGGGGCTTGGGGCTGCTTGTGCAGTATGGCCGAAGCGGCAGGCCTTTTGCGATTCGGGAAGCCCAGCAGTTTGACACGATCGGTCCGATGTTCGACTTGTCCCGCAATGGTGTCTTGACGCTGGACAGCTTCAAATTTTTGCTGCGCAAAATGGCTTTGATGGGTCTTAACACCGTGATGTTATATCTCGAGGATACATATGAAATTAGCGGCGAGCCTTACTTCGGTTATATGCGGGGACGTTATACGCAGGATGAGCTCCGGGAAATCGATGATTATGCGGATCAATTCGGAATTGAGGCATTCCCAAGCATCCAGACCCTTGCGCATCTGGAGGAGTTTCTAAAATGGGAGCCGGTATCCTTCTATAAAGACACGAAGGGAGCGCTCTTGGTCGGGGACGAGAAGACCGAGGGACTGGTCGACCGCATGATCGAAGCGGCCAGCGCCCCGTTCCGCAGCCGGAAGATCCATATTGGCATGGATGAAGCGGAGGAGCTTGGGCGAGGCAACTATCTGGATCGAAACGGGTATGTGGATCGGTTCGAGATCATGACCGGCCATTTGGAGAAGGTGCTCGAGATGGTGCGCCGCCGGGGGCTGAAGCCGATGATGTGGAGCGACATGTTCCTTAAATTTGCCTCGAGGGACGGGGCAGAGCATTATGACACCGAGACGCAGATTCCTGAGGAAATGGCGCGTAGAATTCCAAAGGACGTGGATATGGTGTATTGGGACTACGCGCATATCGACAAAGAGGATTATGAGAAGCTGATTGCGAAGCATCGGCCGCTTGGCAGCAAATTGGCGTTTGCCGGGGGAATATGGGTGTTCAACACTTTTGGCGTGAACTATGGGCTATCCCTGAACGCTACGGATTCGGCGCTCCAGGTGTGTAAGCAAGAGGGCATTCGCGAGGTCTACGCCACGATGTGGGGCGATGACGGCATGGAGGGGAATCCGGTTGCGGCGCTGCTCGGTTTGCAATTTTACGCGGAGCATGCCTACACGGAAGGAGAGCTGGCCTGGAGCCAGGTGGCGGAACGGGTGAAGTTCTGTACGGGTATCGAGGCCGAGGCGTTCCTGAAGTTCAAGGATCTGGATGAGACGCCCGGTTCGGAGCCCAATAATAGCAAACAGAGCAATCCGTCTAAGTTCCTGCTGTATCAGGATGTGCTGCTGGGGCTGTTTGATAAGCAGATCGAGGGGCTGGCCATGGCGGATCATTATGCGCAGCTGGAGCAGGAAATTCGCCGGGTGCGCGTAAAGGATGCCGAACTGGATTATGTATTCGACGTACCGGAGAAGCTGTGCGCGGTGCTGAAGCAGAAAAGCGAGATTGGCCTTGAGCTGAAGCGGGCCTATGACTTAGGCGATCAAGCCGAGCTGCGGCGCTTGGCGGAGACGGTGCTGCCGTCCATCGCGGCGGCGGTCAAGGAGCTGAGAGCCGCACATCGCTCTCAATGGCTGCGAATGTTCAAGCCGTTCGGCTGGGAGGTTATCGATATCCGCTATGGCGGAGTCTTGAATCGGTTGGATACGGCCGCGTTAAGGCTGCTTGACTACGTAGACGGCCGGATTCCGGCCATTGAAGAGCTGGAGCAAGAACGGCTGGTGTACAGCTCGGTCAACCGCTTCAATCAGAAGGGAGCGGGCTGGTGCAGTTATTATTACCGCATGGCTTCGCCAAACGTCTTTTTCCATGTCATCAATCCATTTTAAAACTATAGGCCAACGGTCGTCTGTCATACCGTAATAAGTAAAGCAGCAAGCCTTAGAGGACTTGCTGCTTTTTGGGTTGTACAGATGATTGCGTAGAGCAGTTAATTAGATAATTGCAGTGCGCGCAGCATTCTCATGACGGTAGCTATGTTCTGTTCGCGGGTTACATGCGCCCCAGGAGCCAGTTCGTCAGCCGACATGCCATGAATAATGTTGTGCTCCACCATGGACGACATAGCCTCTCGGGCAAAGGAAGAAATGGCCTGCCGATCCTTAAATCTGTCTAGTGCAGCCCCCCCAGCAGCATTCTCCTTGCCTGCATAGCTCATCGCATTGGCGAGCATCACCGCCAGCTCCTGACGGGTAACCAGGCCGTTTGGATCGAAGGTCGTGCCGGTTCTGCCCTTGATCAGCCCTGCAGCATAAGCAGCGGCAATATCGTTCGCGTACTTCGATTGCGGGTCTACATCGGTAAATACCGATTCGCTCGTTTCGGGAATAATCCCCAGGCCTCTTATAATCATCGATATGATTTCGGCACGGGTCGTTTCTTGCTTGCCTCCAAAATGTTGGGCATTCTCGCTTGCCGCGATCAACTTGGCTATAGCCTCAGCCACATCCTTTTTGGCCCATGGCGAGACATCGAGAAGGTTAGGGAGGCTGGATTGGGCCAGTGCATAAATGCCATTGCCCGTTTTCTTGATTTCCACAGTGATTGTACCATCGGAATTTACTTTAGCGACGGTAGGCACGGAACGAATTTCATGGGTGCCTGGAATATAGACGATACCAACGAGACTTTTGACGTCGATGCCGCCTGCATCCAGTGTAATAAATTCGCTTACCATGGATTTGCCGTAATGCTTGAGCTCATTTGCCGTGTTATCCGCGCTCCGCTTTTCGATTCTGAGCACAGTAGGCTCTGTCAGCAATTTCTTACCCTGCAGCAGTTCCTTTATGGCAGCAGTTTCAGCTTGGGACGGAGCTACGATGGAAATGCTCGCGCTTCCTTCTCCGGAGATCAGAGCTGCAGGAATTCGGTGCTCCCTTCCGTCCATAAGCAGTGATAGGCTGCTCTGCGAGCCTTTTGCGGCAAGTGCAGCAATTACTTCTGCTGGGATTTCGAGCTCTACTTGCTTCGCCTGATCTCCAGCAGAGATTTGGAAGTTCAAAGAGTTCGAATTATTAATGGCTTCAACTGCTGTACCGGCTGGTACGGTCACCACGGCCTTATCTCCATCAAGAACGACTTTGACGTCGAGCTGGCCTTCTGGCTTAGGCTTTTGCGGGGCTGGTGCAGTCGAACCCGAACCGCCGCTTCCACCAGAGCCACCCGATCCTCCTGAGCCACCTGACCCAGCACCGGCTGAAGTCTGCGCACTCAGCACGTTAGAAGCTGCTGACACCTTCTCGATCTGCTCATCCGACTTTGCAATCGCCAGCACATGGATTTGGTAAGTGGTATTTGGATTAAGGGAATTGATGGCGTATTGGTTGGCTGTTGTAGTCCCGACCATCGCGTTATTCACATAGACCTCGTACTCGGTCGCTCCTGTAACCGATTCCCATTGGACTTGAAGTGAATTTGCCGATTTGAAAGCCAATGCAAGCTGGCCAGGGGCTGCTAAGGCGGAAGAATTTACGCTGCCGTCAATCGGCAGGTCATGTACTAACTGTGTAGTCAGTGTCCGGTTGCGATCGCCGCTGACATCCCAGCTCATTACGCCTGCGATATCCAGAGATTTGACGATTGAAGCGGTATACATCATGGTTGCTGTGTCGTTATAGGTTACGAAGCCTTTGGTGTCCTCGCTGTAAAGGTAAGGTACCTTGGCAGCTTCGTTCCAATAACGGACATAGCCGTTTTTGTTCAAGAAGTTCTCTTCAACATCTGTAAAATCCAGTATGCCTGCTTCCCATGTTCCCGGCAGAATACTGTCGCAGGTCTGATATTGGCCGTTCGCAGGGCAATCCGCCCATGCTTTGCCGTAATAAGGTACACCCACAGCTAATTTATGCTTAGGCACCCCGCCGTTCAAATGGCCGAGCAGGCCGCCAAGCACATGATTTCTCGGGGCTGTACTCGATGCCAGCGGATGTTCCTTGTCATAGAACAGCGGCGAATTGTGGTGCGCAAGCGTCTCCCAGCTTCCGCTGTAATCGTAACTCATAATGTTGATGGTATCGAGATACTTAACGGAGTTGGCGAGGTCGGCGTTTCTAACGAAATTGTCGCCCTGACCGGAGGCGATCGTCAGTAAATAGTATTTGTTGTCCTCAGAGCCGGCTGCATCCAGCGCCTCCCGGACGGTCTTCATCAACAACGTGAAGTTTATCGGATCCTCTGGGCTTTTGGAGTTGTCCTCTTCACCGCCTTCGACAGGATATTCCCAGTCCACGTCTAATCCATCCAGCTTGTATTCACGGAGGAAATTAACCACAGAGTCCGCAAAGGAGCGACGGGTTTCCTCTGTACTTGCCATATTGGAGAAATGGTTGGACCAGGACCAGCCACCTACGGAAATCATCAGCTTCAAATGAGGGTTCTGGTCTCTGATCTCCGCCAAGGATTTGAAATTCACGAAATCGAATTCCGGATCTCCAATGATCATTTCGCCATTATAGACGTAGCGATTTTGTGCGGGAATAGCAGGGTCTTCACAAGCTCTTACAGCGCTGCCGAATTTCTTCCAGCAAAGATCGGCAAAGGCATAGTTAATATGCGTGATTTGCGATACATCAATATCTTTTGGGTGGAAATTACGTCCTGTCGGACTAGCAGACCAGGAGGAGTAATAAGTAGTATTGTTATAATTGCTGCCCGGTACTACCTTGATCTCCTCACTCTTAGGAGAGGACCATAAGCGGTTGGAGGCAATGATCGTATAATGATAGGCATTGCCTTCCTTAAGCCCCTCGGCTAAGTAACGGTTCTCGCTGCTGGAGCCGGTCTTGATTCCATTTTGATAGATGTCATAGCTTGTAGCTCCAGGTACAGGCGCCCAGCCTAAGGCTGCCGAAGATCTTGTTGCCGTTACGATTTGCAAGCCTCTTGGCTGCGCAAGCTCGCCCCATTCGATGGAAACCAGGTTGCTATACTCTGAAGGAGGCTCGTTATCATTTATCGCTGTTACTGCGAAAGTATAGGTTTCACCGGGTATAAGCGGGCTGTAGGTTATGGTAGTGTTGTTATGGCCTGAGGTTGTATCTTCCAAAATGTCGTTTACATAGACATTGTAGCCAGCCGCTCGTGGACTCGAACCCCATTTTAGGGTTACCGTATCTGCGGAGACATCGGTGACTTTTAAATAGCTTGGCGGCGCTAAAGGTGCTTCCTCGTACACGGTGTTATCAGGCGTAGTCGTGAATTCGAGAATATTACTCTTGAAATCTTTAGAAGGCCTGTGGTCATACCAGGTAATGTAGATTCGATAGGTCGTTTCCGGCTCTAGCCCTGTGACCGCATGCGTAGTCAGATTTCCCCAAGTGATATACCTATCTGTATCTGCACTCCAGACGTCGATATCATTCGGATCATTCGGGAGATAATCCCATTCGAAGGTTGCCTGGTTATGGGTTGCTTCAACCAACCGAAGATTCGCAGGTCCAGCTGTCTTCACGGGCTTTCCAGGGCCGTCGAGAGTTGTAAACTCCACGACATTGCTTTTGTGCCGCAATGCTGCGCCGGGGTCTGGTCTTTCATACCAGGTTACATATAGTCTGTATGTTGTATTTGGCTTTAAGTTGTCAAGCGTTCGGCTGCCGCCGTTCCCCCAGGTGAAATACTCGTCGGTATCGGCGTGCCATACATCGATATCTGCGTTGTGATTCGGATCATTGGGATCATAATCCCATTCTATGGTAGCTTCGGTGGAAGTAATCGAGGTTGGAATAACGATTAAATTTTGCGGTGCTAGCGGATCTTGAGGTGCGTAAGTGGAGCTGGTTACTGTCGCAGGGGCATTTGCGGACGAGCCTGTAGACTGAGGAGTTGAGCCATCTGCAGCATGGGCAGTCATTGAACTAAGCAGCGGTGTAAAAGCTATTGCAAAAATCAAAAACCATACCATCCAATTTAAGTGTTTCCTGGGTACCATTGAATTCACATTTTCACCCCTATTAGGTTATCGACTTCCTTGAAAGCGTTTACCATAGTTGCTGCAGTGTTTCGCATCAGCCTCCCTTCAGGTTGCCAATTTGGATGGAGTCCCTTTTGAATTCTCATGGATGTTCATAAAATGTTAACACTTTAATCATGGAATCTACCCAGTAAATTGGGAAGGGGGAAATATTCACAAAAAAGGGATAAAATCTTATAATTACAGCGATGTTTGCCAATATGGGCAGGGTATGACACTATATAGAGCATATGGGTGCTCCTGTGTGTTTGTCATGTGGGCGCGCAAATACTTAACATAATGAATGGAGGACATGGAAGTTATGCCACTGCCAAATTGCCCGAAATGTAATTCTGAATATACATATGAAGATAGAGACCAGCTGGTATGCCCGGAGTGCGGCCATGAGTGGCCGGCAAATGGCGAAAGCGCGGAGGGTGAAGGGGGGAGAGTCGTCAAGGATGCCAATGGCAATATTCTAAACGATGGCGATTCTATTACCGTCATTAAAGATTTGAAGGTGAAAGGAAGCTCCTCGGTCATCAAAATCGGTACGAAGGTGAAGAACATCCGTCTCATTGAAGGGGATCACGATATCGATTGCAAGATTGACGGTTTCGGAGCGATGAAGCTGAAGTCGGAGTTTGTGAAGAAGATATAGTTGCTAAAAGGCAGTTCCTGCACGTTTATCGTGTGAGGGGCTGCCTTTTTTGTTGAAAGGAATCAGGCCAATCATGCAAACAAGGCGATTGGGTGAACACTCCCTTAAATTTTAATTTACAGCAAATAAACTGCCGATAAAGAAGGTAGCAGCATAGAAAGTAACTTAAGAGGGGGCACTCCCAGTGAAGAAATTGTTAAAGCCATTTGTAACCCTTGTCTCAAGAATGAAGTACAGTATGAAATTCACCGTAGTTAGTGTGTTGTTCCTGATTCCCATAGCCATTTTGCTATATACGTTTATTACAGCGAATATGGCCGAATTAAGGGAGAACGCGGACGATCATTACGGCATTGAACGGGTTACCGAGGTCATGCCGCTGATGTTGCAGGTGCAGCAGCATCGAGGGTTAATGAACGGTTATCTCAATGGAAATGAATCTGCCAAATCAACCATCGAGGCGCGCCAAGCTGAAATTGCGGATATCATATCGCGGTTGAACCAGCAACTGGAGGCATCAAAGACTCCGGATAGCGTGGAAAAATGGGAGGAAGTCCAGGAAGAGTGGGAAGCGCTGCGAACGTCCGGCGAGGCCATGAAGCCCGATGAGAACTTCCGGCAGCATAGCCAGCTTATAGAGAATATCAGACAGCTGATGATCAGTATATCCGATGAGACCGGGCTGTCTTTATCCAACGATATTAGCATTTATTATTTGATGAATATGCTGGTCGAAGAGCTTCCCCAGCTGATGGAAAATTCGGCGGTCATCCGCGGTTTGGGGAACGGTATACTCGCCTCGGGTCAACTAGCCGATGATACAAAAATTGAGCTGTTGCTGGCCGAGGCCCAGACGTATTCGGCGCTGGAAGGCTTGGAGAAGTCATTAGCCAACATCATCCGTGAGACGGATTCTCTAGACGAGGAGTTGGCTCTTAAGGCGGAGCTGGCTGTAAAGTCCACAAAAAGCTACCTCAGCATTTTTGATCTTGAAATTTTGGGTGCGGAATCTTTTACGGTAAAGCCGGAGGAGTTTTTTGATTTCGGCAGTGCAACAATAGAGGTGGCCAATGAGTTATACGGTTTATCGCACAATGAGCTGAACCGCCTGTTGGATCATCAGAGAAGCATGCTCCAAACTTACATGTCCTATATGATGATCATGACGATTGCTGTCCTGATCGTAGTGATTTTGTTTTATATCGCATTTTATACCAATGTAATTGATACGGTAAGAACGTTAAAAATAAGAGCGGAAGAAATGGCCTCCGGCGATTTCTCCAAGGATATTCAGGTGAATACGAAGGATGAACTGAGTGATGTGAGCAAGGCAATGATTTGGATGCAGCAGGATATGAACCGAATCTTTGGACAGAATCAGCAGATTTCGGATCGGACGGCCGCTTCTTCGGAGGAATTGATGGCGATTTCCCAGGAGTCCACCCAGGCCATGCAGCAAATTGCGGCATCGGTGCAGGATGTATCCGAGGGTACGGATTTGCAGCGGAGGACGATCGGTGAGGTTTCTACGGCGATGAACGAGATGTCGCTTGGGGTTTCCCGCATAGCCGAGGCGGCCTCTGAGGTGTCGGATGTTGCCATCAAGGCTAGCGAAAGCGCCGCACAAGGCGATGAGCAGCTTGCTGAGACGGTTCAGCAAATGAAGAGCATCAAGCAGACCCAGGAGCAATCTGCTCAGGTCATTGCGAAGCTGGATGATCATTCGGCGGAAATCGGCAAAATCATTCAAGCGGTATTGGATATCGCCCAGCAGACCAAGCTGCTATCCTTGAACGCGAATATCGAGGCTTCCCGGGCGGGAGAGGCTGGAAGGGGCTTTGGTGTCGTCGCGAAGGAGATCGGCAAGCTGGCGGAAGAAACAGCGCAATCCGGCCAGGTTATTTCGGGTTTGTTGAATGATATCCAAGGCTTGGTGGAACAGGCGGTTGCAGCTATGCTGAAGATGCAGCAGGAGACGGATCAAGGCATGGATACGATCGATAAATCCAAGCTGATGATCGACCACATTCTGGAGAATATTCAGATCGTGAGCGAGCAAATTCAGGAGGTGTCCGCCTCCTCCGAAGAGCTGTCTGCTGAAATGGAAGAGGTGACGGCATCCATTGCCGAAGTGGCCCTCATTTCGGAGAAAACATCCGGCGAAGCGGAAACCATGGCCGCCGCCGCTCAGCAGCAGTTGGCCTCTATGGAAGAAATTCAAGCTTCATCGGAGGAGCTGCGCGACATGTCGCAGCAGCTTCAAGAGGACTTAAGCAAATTTAAGTTGAAAGCTTGATATACGAAGATATTTGAGAGAACAAGAGACCTCCTTCATCTGGAGGGATCTTGTTTTTTTTGATGCATGAACCCCTCGATTGTAATAGAATAATAACGTTTCTAGGAAGGAGAATAAGCATGTCTGATAGCGATAGCGATCGTCGGCAAAGGAATTTAACAACTTATGGGCATCATAAAAATAAAAATACATTAGCTTCATCACCCATCGGCTTTGGGCGGGAATCGATTCTGCGGGCCGACTGCGAAAATTGCTTCGGACTGTGCTGTGTCGCGCTTCCTTATGCGGCTTCGGTTGACTTTGCGATCCATAAGAATGCTGGGCAGCCCTGCCCGAATCTACAGACTGATTTCCGCTGCGGCATTCACCAGAATCTCAGACAGCAGGGCTTTCGGGGTTGTACAGTATATGACTGCTTCGGTGCGGGCCAACAGGTCTCGCAAGGGACTTTCGGGGGGCAGGATTGGCGGCAGCATCCGGCTGCGGCTCAGACGATGTTCGAAGTGTTTCCGGTGATGTGGCAGCTTCATGAGCTTTTATGGTATTTGGCCGAGGTGCTGACCATCCCATCTGCACGCTCTATTCATGAGGACGTTCGGATAGCGTTAGAAGAGACGGAACAACTGACATATCTTGACGCTGACACTCTCTTGAAACTGGACGTAGCTGCACACCGGGCTGAAGTGAATAAGCTGCTCCTCCGAGCTAGCGAACTTGTAAGATCGGCAGTATTGCAATCCCTGAAGGGTTCGGCTGCTCGTCCCAAAGCCTTTAACCGGGGCGCGGATCTGATCGGGGCTAAGCTTAAAGGTGCGGACCTTCGAGCTGCCAATTTAAGAGGGGCGTACCTGATTGCCGCCGACCTTCGGGGCGCAGATTTGAGAGGAGCGGATCTCATCGGCGCGGATTTGCGGGATGCAGATCTTCGTGGGGCTGATCTTACGGATAGTATTTTTCTCACCCAGGCCCAAATCAACTCTGCGAAGGGAGACACCCACACCAAGCTGCCGACGGCTCTAGACTGCCCGGCGCACTGGTTGTCGCCTGCCTAGCAAAGAATAATCCTGTCTGAAGTCTATCTATAGTCCGCTTTGTTCAGGGATAGCCATCCCGTTAGAAATGGGATACAATGAGGGCAATGATAACTTACCGTTCGAATGAATCTTACATTTCGAAAGTTAATTAGAAAGCTAAAATGAAGCGAAATAGATGAATCCGGAGGGATTAACCATGGAAATAGGCATAAGCACTTTTGTAGAGACATCGCCGGACGTGCATACGGGTGAGGTGATGAGCCATGCTCAGCGGCTCCGCGAGGTGGTTGAGGAAATCGTATTGGCCGATAAGGTAGGCCTTGACGTATATGGCGTTGGCGAGCATCACCGCAAGGATTATGCCGCATCTTCACCGGCTGTCGTACTGGCTGCAGCAGCAGCTCAGACGAAGCGGATTCGGCTGACGAGCGCGGTTACGGTGCTGTCCTCGGATGATCCCGTGCGGGTATTCCAGGACTTCGCTACGCTTGACGGGATTTCGAACGGGCGCGCGGAGATTATGGCGGGCCGGGGGTCTTTCATCGAGTCCTTTCCGCTGTTCGGTTATAATCTGCAGGACTATGACGAGCTGTTTGACGAGAAGCTGGAACTGCTGCTCAAAATATGCGAGTCCGAGAAAGTGACGTGGAGCGGCAAGCATCGTCCGGCGATTCATAATCTGGGCGTTTATCCGCGTCCGGTCCAGAATCCGCTGCCGGTATGGATCGGCAGTGGGGGGAACCAGGAATCGGTCATCCGCGCCGGGCTGCTTGGATTGCCGCTCGTGCTGGCAATTATCGGCGGGCGCCCGATCCAGTTCGCACCGCTCGTGCAGCTGTATAAGCGGGCAGCAGCTAAGGCCGGGCATGATGTATCCAAGCTGCCGATCGCGTCGCACTCGCACGGCTTCGTCGGTGAGGATACAGATGCAGCGGCGGACAAATTCTTCCCTTCCACCCAGGCAGTCATGAACGTGATCGGCCGCGAGCGGGGATGGGGCCATTACGACCGCTCGAGCTTCGACGCCGCGCGGAGTGCGGATGGAGCGCTGTACGTCGGCGACCCGGAGACAGTGGCCCAGAAGATCATCAACTTGCGCAAGCATGTCGGGATCACCCGCTTCTTCCTGCACGTCCCGCTCGGTACGATGCCGCATGAGGATGTTATGCGGGCTATTGAGCTGTTGGGTACCGAGGTTGCTCCGCGCGTGCGCGAGGAAGTGGCCCGCTGGGAAGCGGAGAATGAGGGGAACGTTTAAATAATAAGCTTGGACACGAACATGTCCATTGACAAAACCCTAGTGAAGCCGTTATATTTAAACAAATTAATATTCTTCCAAAAGGGGAGTAGCTAATACAGCAAAGTCGTCATTTCGAAGACTGTGTCTTCCGGCTTTGTTGGCAGCAGAATTGTTGTTAGCAAGACCTTTGCCAATGTTTTTTCGGCAAGGGTCTTTTTTGATGGAAACCTTTGCCGGTCTGGCAAAGGTTTTAGTTGTTTTATAGGCTCGTAAGGGGGGATCAGGCTGTTCGATTATATCTGCATGGATGGTTTATAAGGCAAAAGGCCAACAATAGTAAAAGTAAAAAGCGGTTCAGGAGAGGAGATGGAGAATGGATTTTTCAATGTTGTTGGAATATGGCTGGGTTTTAATATTATTGGTCGCTCTGGAGGGCCTTCTAGCCGCGGATAATGCGCTGGTGCTGGCAATTATGGTAAAGCATCTGCCTGAAGCGGATAGAAAAAGAGCTTTGTTCTACGGGCTCGCGGGCGCTTTCATTTTCCGGCTCGCTTCGTTGTTTATCATTTCTTATCTGGTCGATGTATGGCAGATTCAAGCGATCGGCGCATTGTATCTGTTATTTATCGCGATCAACCACATTGTCAGAAAGGTATTCATCAAGAAGCAAGCGGCCAAGGTGGAAAAAGAGAAGAAGCAATCCGGTTTCTGGACGACGGTCATCAAAGTCGAATTAGCGGATATTGCGTTTGCGGTAGATTCGATTTTGGCAGCAGTTGCGATGGCGATGACGCTTCCGGATACGCCGCTTCCGGCGATTGGCGGCATGGATGGGGGCAAATTTATCGTTGTGTTCGCAGGGGGGCTGATCGGGTTGGTCATTATGCGGTTTGCGGCCAACCTGTTCGTGAAATTGCTGCAATCTAGACCGGGCTTGGAAATTGCCGCCTTCGCCATCGTCGGCTGGGTTGGCGTTAAACTCGCCGTTTTAACGCTGGGACATGAGGATGTAGGCATCATTTCGCATGAGTTTGCGCATTCCACGCTCTGGAAGTTGATCTTTTATTTTGTTCTTATCGTCATCGGCGCGTCGGGCTGGTTCCTCTCCAAAGAGAAGAAGCCGTCCGTGGCTGGGTCATAACACATAAGGTAAATACCGGTCTGCCAGGGATTAGAATGTGACAGATCGGCAAGGATTATGGGAACGCGGTGTCGAAGTAGGGGAACTACAAGGCAGTAGTGTATCCCATCTTTAGAAATTGGAGTGAGTACTAGAAGTGGCAACGATAGAGGATTTTTTGAAGTTGGATATTCGCATAGGTACCGTGATTAAAGCAGAGCCATTCCCGGAAGCGCGAAAACCTGCGATAAAACTAGAGATTGATTTCGGTGAGATCGGCATCAAGCGTTCTTCAGCTCAAATCACGAAAAGATATGAACCAGAGCAGCTTATAGGCCGGCAAGTGGCCGCCGTAGTCAATTTTCCAGTAAGGCGGATTGCCGGTTTTGAATCGGAAGTGCTGGTCATTGGGGGCGTTCCCGAGGAAGGTGACGTTGTGTTATTAATGCCGGATCAGCCTGTTAAAAATGGTACACCCATTGCATAAGAGCGTTTGGTCAGGGGGTTCCATTCAAGATATGGATAGCTCCGCAACAAGGCCTTAATATGGCCTGAATTTAGAAGAGCCTAGCGGTATTGCCGCTGGGCTCCATTGTTATTTTGTCCTCAGTAAAAAACTTTGCTATGCAGTATATCCAGCGCCCGCTCGATTTCTTGCAGCTCCTCCTCGGAGATATGAGCGATTCGCTCTGCAAAACGAGACTCCACGCGACCGAAGGCCTCAGTCATCATCTTCTCCCCTTGCGGGGACAGTCGAATATATTGCTTTCGCCGATCCTCTTCATCCGTCACCTTATCGCATAGCTGCTTCTCACTTAGTTTTCGGAGCTCCCGGCTCGTATTTGGCATAGAAATATGCATGCACTCACTGATTTCGCTCAGCGTTACCGGCTGGGTGATCGCAATGTATTCGAGCATTTTATATTGAAGGGGCGTTATGTCTTCGGATCTGACATCTCTTGTCATATTACTCGTTATTTCATGCATGGCTGCTGTAAAGGCCACAAATTTTTGGAACAATGCTGTCTTGTCCACAAGATCACCTCTACGATACACGATAGCAAAGTGATTATCATAAAACAATTATCATATAATAATTATCATTTGACAATAAAATGTAGTTTGTGCTACCCTTTGCTTATCAATTGATAAGTAAGGGGGCTTAGCGATGAAATTATTAATAATATACACGCATCCGAATCATCAAAGCTTGAACTATGCGTTTTTGCAGGAGGTCATCCGGGGCAGCCAGGAGAATGCGGCGATTGAAGAGGTCAGAGTACTCGATTTATACGAAGAAGGCTTCAATCCGGTCTTGATGTTCAATGAACATAAGCGTAGAAGGGATATGCATACCGATCCCGATTTAGCCCCATACAGAGATCAACTTACGTGGGCGGACAAGATCGTGTTTATTTATCCGATATGGTGGGGACGGCCTCCAGCCATGCTGCTCGGATACATTGACCAGATGTTTGCTTCGGGGTTTGCCTACAGAGATAAAGGCGGAATCTTTCCAGAGGGATTGCTGAAAGGAAAATCCGTCGTTTGCATTTCGACGATGATGGGACCGACCCATTATCCGCTGTTCTGGCTGAACAACGCCCATAAGACACTGATGCGCAAAGCGCTGTTTAACTATGTCGGCATCAAGAGGGTGAAGTTTTTTGAGTTCGGCAATATGGAGAGCTCCCGGGGTAAGCAAAAGGAGAAGCTGGAGAGGGTGTATCGGTATTTTAGGGGGTAATTTCTTCAATAACAATTAAAAAAGGGAATTGGACGCGTAAATTGGTACTGGTTCGTCTCTATGGTAAAAATGTTGAACCACTTGCTTGTTGTTATTGTAGTCCCGTGTCAAAGTATTATAAAATTTTTCTCTCAAACTGAGCCTTCTTCTTAATGCCTTTTTATAATCATCTGATCCTGTAGAGAAGGTTTTATAATATGTTAGTAAGGAATCGTAAATCTCATTGAAGTTTCCGGTGTTCGAGTGCTTTAAAGTTACTTCAAGCACGTAATTTTTGAGGGCTGTTTCAATGAACATAATATGAGGATAAAAAATTGATTTTAACTCTAGGTCAAAAGAATTGATAGCTAGTACTTGATTAAAATCCGTGTATGCAATTTTATTTGCAGGGGTATTTATAAAATGATAACCTTTATATCCATGATAATAGCCAATATTACGGAGCTTTCTTTTTTGATAACTCCCTGATATGGAAATATTATGTTGATCCCTAAGATATTTCATAAGAGAATCTATGCTCTTAATGTTAGACATAAAATCCCCTCCTAAATGAAAATTATACCATATATTAGGGGGATTACCTTATATAAAATCATAGTTTATCGTTACTCATAAAAATTGCAACAGTTGGAGGAGGAAAGTTCAGATGCTAATAAGAAAGGACAAACTTGTTAAGCTCAAGTTTGTCCTTTTCTCAAATTTAAACAAATTATTCCGCCATTTAATCACTCAATCCTCTTCCGACAACATCTCCCGAATCACCCGATAAACTTTACGTTGAGTCCGTTCATCCTGCTGAAGCATCAGATTAATACTATCCCAAACCCACTTCTTAGATTGCAGAAAGGCTTCATGTTCATTATCAAATAACTGCTCGATAGATAAATCTAAAGCAGTAATTATTTTTTCAACTGTATCAAGGCGTATGTTTTTTTCGCCGCGCTCAATTTGACCAATATAGGATGCTGTAGAGCCAATCATTTCTGCTAATTCCTCTTGTGTCCAATTTTTTGCCATGCGATGTAGTCGGAGTTTTGCACCGATTCGCTGTGTAATAGATACGGATAATTCCATAATAATTTCCACAACCTCTCTATATCAAAAGTGTAGACGAAGGAAAGAGAGGGTTGGAGTCTATTAATGCGACTGTCAAGTAAATTTAAAGTCGTATTAATATTGAAATTACCTGAGTTTTAAGGTATAATTTTCCATATACCCACAATCTTTACTTATCTGTTTTTCTACGTTGAGTTTTTATCATAACTAAATTCCCATCTTCTCGAAAGGAGGTTCTATCCATGCAACCAGCCACCACGATCCGACAGCTTTTGGAGAATTATATTCAAGGGAAAGGCCTAACGCTTCATCAATTTGCGGATTTTTCAGGTGTTAATGCCGGGACGCTTAGCAGTCTGATTAACCACCGCAAGCCGATGTCGATGCTTCAGGTCGATCGGATTAGTGCGGGCATGGGATTGGCGGAAGGCAGCTTATACGAGTTGTATGTTGAGGAGTGCCTGGTACAGTCCTCGCCCAATTGGCGCAGGCTGGGGGCGCTGCTCCGGCGCTGTGCTGAGTTGGACAAGCTAGGCTGCATCCAGCGAATCATCCATGCGATCATGGATAATTTAGCATACGCCCCGTATTTGTTTGAGCTGGCGGAGCAGTGGTATCAGGCAGGGAGGAAAGATGCGGCATCGTTGTTATACCAATGTGTCGCCGAGAGTGAGAAATACCAGCATTCCGAACGGTTGGCCCTTTGTCAGTACCGTTTATTTACGATTCATCTGAGCGATGACCGGGAGGCCAATATGAATTTGGCGGCTTCTTTTGAGCCTTACGTGGAACGCTTGGAGGAACGTGATCAACTGGATGCCCTTAAGAGCTTGGCGGATATCTATGCTGCCAATCAGCG
This sequence comes from Paenibacillus sp. YSY-4.3, assembly GCF_054767475.1. NCBI lineage: Bacteria > Bacillati > Bacillota > Bacilli > Caryophanales > Paenibacillaceae > Paenibacillus > Paenibacillus sp. YSY-4.3. The sequence goes on from NZ_BAABMC010000004.1 coordinate 261,958, forward strand.
CTGGGCTAAGGTTGAGGAGCTCGCGGAGGAACTGGGGCGTAAAGCGAGAATTCAGTATGAAATGAGTTCCGGTGCGAATTCGCGAAGCGGGCTTCCTTCTACATCCGTTCAACAAGGAATGCGAAGGCCACTGCTTTTCTATGTTCTCTATGCTTATTTGCTGCAGGCTAACGTATGCGAGGGGCGGGAAGATTACGAGCAGGCTCTTGAGTTCGTTTCGCTATATACGGAGCTGAGCTGGGTGCAGAGCTGCAGTGAGACAGAGCGCATCATGATGGAGCAGTTTAAGGAATGGGGCCGGGCCAATGCTTGTCTATATCGATTGATGGCCGGGGAACTGGAAGTATTGCCGGATTACGTGAAATACGCTGCTGCTCACGATAGCGAGCGTGTGTCGGCCCTGTTGAAAATTACGGAGGCGGCTAACCGCCATCATTTTCGAGTGGATGATATTCTGGAGCGTTTCGGCCCGCATTTGAAATTCGAGGGACGGGGGCATGCCTTCGGGAGTTATCATGCGCAAATTGCAGCCGACCAGCATGCGCGTCTGTTGTCTGAGCTGGCCGCGTACTATTTATCTACAGAACGTGCTGAGACAGGCATGAATTATATTCTGGCCTGCTTGGAGTGCTGCGCTGATTTTTACAATGAATCGGTCGTCATTAGGTGCGTGGGGTTATTTGAGAAGTATCGGGCTTGGGCCACGCCGGAAATGAAGATGAGGTATGCCAAATTAATAAGCGAGGTGCAAAGAAACCATGAGAAAAGGTAAATCCGTACTGCTGGTTGTATGTAGTCTTGTATTGATTTTGGCTGTTTCTGAAGGAGTCGGAGGTCTGGCTGGCGCCATGAATTTCGAATCCGGAATCAAACCGCTGATTCATGGCCTGGGAGGATAGGTTGTAGGGACAATTGAATAATCGTGACACGCACCCTTGGAATGTTTATTGGAGAATCTCCTTGGTTCATCCGATAAAATTCTAGAGGGTGTTTTTTGCTTCCTTTTTGGATGAGATTCGTATATATCTATTAAAAATACATATTAGACGGGTAACTCGATATAGATTACATACATAGTCGAAGAATAGCGGCAAGGGGGGAATGATGTGAGTCAGAAATATACGAACCAAAGTCAGCCTTCGGGGATTGCGGCAAGCTGGTGGATTGCGGCGACTTTCGTGCCCCTCGGGCTTACTAGTTTTGTGGCCTTTCTATATGCCGGGATCAAAGTGAAGAATCGTGTCTGGCGAAATTTCGGGTTTATGTATCTTGGGCTGCTTATAGGGGCGTTTATTATGTCCGGCTCGGGGGTCGGGGCAAGCATTGTTTTTACGATGTGGATCGTATCTATTATCCATGCCTTCACTATTCGCCAGGATTATTTGGTTCAGCTTGCTGCAAGTAAAGAGATGGAGCAGCAGAGCAATTTCAATGCTGCACCACCCTATGGCCGACCTTTGCCGCATAATATGCCGCCAGCGCCAAGGATGGTACAGCCGCCGCCTTACAATATGCCTGTACCGGGAGGTACGCCTCCTCCATTGGGTAACGTGCCACCTCCATCAGGTAGCATGCCTCCTCCGCTGGGTAACGTGCCGCCTCCATCTGGAGGTATGCCCCCACCGCAGGGTAATGTACCGCCTCCGCTAGGCGGGATGCGCCCGCCGACGGGCCATGGATCACCTTCGCCGGGAGGCATGCTCACGCCAATGGATCACGTTTCGCCGACATCCGGCACGATGCCGCCGCCGATGAAGAGGCCTCTGCTGGAGGGTAACATCATGGATATCAATACGGCATCTGAAGCTCAAATTGCCTCGCTTCCGGGAATCGGAATAATCCTCGCCAAGCGTGTCATGATGAAGCGCGAGGAGCTGGGAGAATTCAAATCCTTTGAGCACTTCTCGGATGTCATGGAGCTGAAAGAGTATACCCTTGGCCGGATCGCGCCGCTTGTTTTTTTCTCGCAAAAGGGCAATGACCATATAAATTCACCTACGTCGGGCAGGATCATCGATTATTAATATGATTTGGAGGCAGAACGCCAATGACTGTACCCGTATCAGGAACTCAATTGAAAACCAGAACTTTGCTGGCCAATCTGCTGAAGGCAAGGTTCCCTTACCTATATATTCAGACCTGGGAGGAAGACCGCATCATGTCGGTTATTCGTTCCATTGCTCAAGATATTGCGCTGATCAAGACCCCAAGGGAAGTGCTGATTTGGCGTATGACGACAGGCATCGTGGATGTGAACGGCCATTCCCGCGATGACACCAAGCAGCCTTTGAAGGCGCTGGAGTTCATTGAGAAATGCGATAGACCCAGCATTGTTGTGCTGCAGGATTTCCATATTTATTTCGGAGGTCAAGGGAGAGCAGCGGATTATCAAGTGATTCGGAAGCTGCGTGATATATTGATCCGTATTAAGCAAAACCCTAACCCGATCAATGTTATTTTTACATCGCCGTTTCTAGTCCTGCCGGAGGAGCTGCAGAAGGATATCACTATCGTTGACTTTGAACTGCCGTCCTTTAGCGAAATCAAAGCCGTACTGGATGAGATGATCGCCGTTAACGAAAATAGAGGGCGTATTCAAATCGAAGTTACGGCCGAGGAGCGGGAGCGTATCGCCAAAGCAGCGCTCGGCTTGACGCTATCGGAGGCCGAGAACGCGTTTGCCCGCGCGATGGTGGAAGACGGCCAGCTGGACATCCGGGATGTCGAGGTCATTCTTGAGGAGAAGGAGCAAATCATTAAGAAGACGGGCATTCTGGAATTCATCCGCAGCGAACTAAGAATGGAGGATGTCGGCGGCTTAGAAAACCTGAAGCGTTGGTTGACGAAGCGGAATAAGTCCTGGCTTGAGTCAGCTAGCAAATATGGCCTGCCTTCCCCTAAAGGGGTGCTGATCACAGGCGTTCCGGGCTGCGGAAAAAGCCTGATCAGTAAGTCCATTAGCTCCATGTGGCAGCTGCCTCTGCTGCGGCTCGATATTGGGAAGATCTTCAGCGGCCTTGTAGGCAGCAGTGAAGAGAACATGCGTAAGGCGATCAAGACCGCCGAAGCGATCTCGCCTTGTATATTGTGGATCGACGAGATCGAGAAGGGCTTCAGTGCGACTTCCAGCGGCGGTGACGGCGGTACATCCGCCCGTGTATTTGCCCAGTTCCTGACCTGGATGCAGGAGAAGACAAGCCAGGTGTTTGTGGTCGCGACGGCTAATAATATTGCCGGGTTACCTCCGGAGCTCATGCGGAAAGGCCGTTTTGATGAAATTTTCTTTGTTGATCTGCCGACCAAACGGGAGCGGAAGGAAATTCTGAAGGTTCATATGGGCAGACGCTTGACCCACCCGGAAGTCATTGGGGAATTCCAGTTCACGGATGAGGTGCTGGACGACTTAGCCGAAAAATGCGAGGGTTTCGTCGGAGCGGAGATCGAGCAGCTGGTCATTGATGCCTTGTTCGAAGCTTACGCGGTGGATCGTTCGATTCGATTGGAGGATTTCAAGCGGGCCATCGTCAACACGGTTCCGCTGTCGATTACCCAAGCCGAGCAAATCCGGGCGATCCGTGAATGGGCCAATGTGCGTGCAGTGACCGCGACGCCGAAGGAAGACCTGGAGGACTATGTGAAGGAGGACGCTATGTTGGACGGCGGCAATCCGGCTCCGGGCAGCCAAGATCAGGGGGACGACGACGTGCGTTTTAAACGTGGAGGAAGAACAATCGATTTTTAAGCGATCACAATACAAATAAACCGAGCAGATATAACATCTGCTCGGTTCTTTTAACATGCCGCCAGGTCATGGTATGGGGTCCCCTCCTATAAGGACTCCCGAATCACGCGCTTGTAATACAGCACCGATAGAATCGCGAAGATCGAGTAAAGCACCGTATACAGCAGCATGACTAGAATCATCGGTGTCCACAGCTCGGTGCCGAACAGGAACCAGCCTGATTTAACGGCGAAGTAGCTGTGCAGCAGTCCCACCAGGAGCGGAATGCCGAAGTTGAACAATTGTTTGGTTTGAATCCCTTTTAACAAATCTCCCTGGGTGAAGCCGAGCTTTCTTAATATCGTGTAGTTCGGCTTCTCTTCCTCGCTTTCGTCCATTTGCTTGAAGTACAGAATACAGCCGGAGGTCATCAGGAAGGTGAGACCCAGAAAGCCAACCACGAACATAATCAGTCCCATCGTCTGCTGCTGATCGCGTATAACGGCCATTTGCGAATCATTTATGCGGTACTGGCCCAGCGCCAGTTCTTCAAAGACGGCGTTCGCCTCTTTCAGTTTGGCCGGATCGGCAATATCGATCCCGATATACGCGGGGGAATCTCTTTGAATATCCGGGTCTACATCCTGCTTCAATCGCTCGAATACGGATTGGTCTACTACCGCGATCGGAAAACCGCCGGTGTAATGCCAGGAGACAGGATATTGGCGTTCAAAAGCCTGGATTTGCAGCGGAATGGACTTCTCCCGCCCCATCAGCTGGATTTCACCGCTATCTTGAATGACAAAGAAGTTTTGCATTAAGTCGTTATACCCCGTCAAGAGCGTCTCCCCTTCGGACAGATCGAGCTGATCGACCGCTGCATCACTAACAACGCTGACGAATATATTTTGGGCATCGGGTTTGATACCTTCAAAGTGGTTCTCCATAACCTGACCGAAGTTCCCTTTGACCCGGAGCACTTCAATGAACGTCTCTTGGAACGGAATGCCGCCAGAAGTCAAAGCTGCTTCGAACTTGTTCGCGTCTGCCTGAATCGTAAAGGCGAAGTCGTTAGGCACGTCGTTCTTCCCCGACTGCTCGGCAGAGTAGTAGGCAATGTAGCTGAGCGACAATAGGCCGATAGCCAGCGCCGATACCGTCGTAATAATGGTCAGCAGCAGGGCGTTGGACTTCATGCGGAACATGATCGATGACAGCGACAGAACCTCGTTGATGTTCAGGTATCCGCCTTTTTGCCTGCGAATCAGATAGAAGATGAACCGTACTGATCCCTTATAGAACAGGTACGTACCCAGAATGACCGAGCCAAGGATGCCGATCATCGCCAGGAACAGCTGCTTCATTTCAACAAAGTCTCCGCTGAACAGCCTCGTTGAAATGTAATAACCGAGTGCGATCAACGCTAAGCCGAAGATGCCGAGAATCATTTCCCACACCGAGACCTTCTTTACCTTCTCCTCAGTCGATGACATCACGCGGAAGAGGGACAGAATGCTTTGCCGCTTCATGAACGCGTAATTCATCAGCATGATGAGCACATAAATGGCCAGGAATACGATGATCGTCTGGATGAAGGCCTGGATAGAGAATCTTAGCGCTGCCCCGGACTCCACGCCGGTGATTTTAAACAAAATCATGATAATCAGCTTGGAAAAAGAAAACCCCACGAACATCCCGACCAGCATCGAACCGAAATACAGAATAAAATTCTCCGCCGTCAGGATGCGGAAGATCCGGTTCTTGGTTAGCCCGATCAGTTGGAACAGACCGATCTCTTTGCTGCGCCGCTTGATGAACAGATTGTTGGCGTATAGCAGAAATATCGACACGATGGCGACTAGCAGAACCGATCCGGCACCTATCGCCGCACTGCCCTTGACGCTTCCTTTGATTTCGTCCATGGCTGGGTCGTACTGCAGCGTGACGAAAGCGAAATAGAGCGCAACGCTGAAAATAAGGGCGAAGACGTAAAGGTAGTAGTTTTTGGCGTTCTTCCTAAGGTTGCGGAGGATAATGTAATTAATGCTCAACCTGTACCCCTCCTAGCAAGCCTTGCGTCTTCATGATGTCTTTGAAGAAAGTCTGCCTCGTCTCTTCCCCTTTATTTAACTGCGTGTAAACCTGCCCGTCCTTGATGAAAATCACCCGGCTGCAGTAGCTCGCAGCAACCGGATCATGGGTCACCATGACGATCGTCGCTTGCCGTTTCTCGTTCAGCTCATTCAGCTTGTTCAGCAAATCGGAAGCGGACTTGGAATCCAGCGCCCCCGTTGGCTCATCCGCAAAAATAATGCTCGGCTCGTGAATGAACGCCCGGGCGGCTGAGGTTCGCTGCTTCTGCCCGCCGGAAATTTCGTTCGGATATTTATCCTTCAGCTCATAAATGCCCAGCTCGGTTGCGACCGCTTGGAATTTCCGGTCTGCTTCTTTCTTAGATACTTTGGAAATCGACAACGGCAGCAGGATGTTCTCCCTCACCGTGAGCGAGTCCAATAAATTATAATCCTGAAAAATAAATCCCAAATGCCGCTTGCGGAATTCCGCCAGCTCCTTCTCCTTCATGCCCGTCATTTCCTGGCCTTCGATGAGCACGATGCCGCCACTCACCTGATCGATGGAAGAGAGGACGTTCAGCAGCGTTGTTTTCCCGGAGCCGGACGCTCCCATGATGCTCACGAATTCCCCCTGTTCGATGCTCAGATCAATTCCTTTTAATACTTCTTGTTTATTGAATTTATTGCCGTAGCTTTTATGGATTTTCGTAGCTTCCAGTATCGCCATTTCTCCACACTCCTATTATTCGGTAGCTCTATTATAAAAGGGAGCGCCTGCCACATTCCTTCGTTTCGCCGAACAAATGAACAAGGCATGTGACAATGCTGTCACATGCCTGTGCTACTCGCCTTGAATTTGCACGAACGCATTCCGCTGCGGAAAGGTAAGCCTCATCGTCGTGCCGGCTCCCGGCCTTGACTCGGCCTCGATGCGAATATGGAGCGCTTGGGCGGCCTTATTGGCTAAGTATAGTCCCATCCCCGTCGCCTTATCCTCATGATGCTTGGTCGTGGAAGTGAAGCCCTTATCGAAAATGCGGGGGAGATCGCGCGGATCAATTCCGCGCCCTTGATCCTGTACTTCCAGAACGGTGTGGTCGCCGAGGGTAAGGCTCTTCACGGAAATGTCTCCGGCCTCGCTGTACTTCACGGCATTGGTCAGCAGCTGGCGGAGAATGAAGGCGAGCCATTTGGCATCGCTAAGTATCCGGGTTGCCTCTAAATCGACGTCAAAGCCGATGCCCTTCTGCATGCACCATGACCGCAGTGTACGAATTTCTGCGAAGAGCAGAGCTTTCAAGTCGATTTCCTCGACATACATATCATTTTCCATGGACGGCATTCGCTTCTGGTGCAGCTGCTGGTCGAGCAAAAGATGGATGCGCAGCCACTCGTAGGTCAGCTGTGTTTTCAGGGGCTCTTCCTCCAGCCGCTCCAGCATGAGGTGCATAGCGGTCAGCGGCGTCTTCACCTCATGTATCCACGACAAGAGATAATCCATCTCTTCCTCAAGTGCCGTGCGGTTAAATGCAGCCTCCTGCCTGAGCCGATCCGTCTGCTGTAGGAGCAGGGTGCGGGTGGCCGTCTCGAAAGGGCGGCGGCCTTCCGCTAAGCCCGCAACGTCAAGGTGCGGCTCCCATTGCTCCAGATTTTTATAGAAGCGGGTCTCTTGATGATAACGGACGACCAAGAAAATAACGAAGATCATCGTCGATAGAAAAACGATGTAGAGCAGCGAATCCATCGGGATCTCCGAATCCAGGTAGGCCACGGATAAGGTAAGCAGCTGCAGAACGATGACGAGCAGAATCCAGCTGCGGCGTTCGATCAGGAATTTTCTAATCACGGCCATCACCTTCCTGGATCGCGATATAGCCTTGCCCGACCTTCGTTTCGATCATGCGGCCTAAATCAAGCTCGTCCAGCTTCTTGCGCAGCCGGTTCACGTTAACTGTCAGCGTATTGTCGCTGATAAAGCGCTCGTCGTCCCAGAGACTCTTGATCAGCTCTTCCCGGGTGACAATCTTGTTCTTCTGCTCGATGAGCAGCTTTAAGATGTAAATCTCATTTTTGGTCAGCTCGACCGTGCCTGCAGCATTTGTCACCGTGTTCTGCTCATAATCGACCGTCGCTCCGCACCACGTACGCAGTGAGACTGCCTCGGTATTGTAATCATAGACGCGGCGCAGGGTGGCCTGGATCTTGGCCACAAGCACCTCGAAGTGAAAAGGCTTCTGAATGAAATCATCCGCCCCCAGCTGCATGGACATGACCATGTCCGTAGGATGGTCGCGAGAAGACAGGAAGATAATCGGCACATGGGAATGGGCGCGAATCATCCGGCACCAGTGAAAGCCGTCGAACTTCGGCAGCTGGATATCGATGAGCACGAGATCGGGCTTCACCGCTGCGAACTCCTGCATTACGCTGCTGAAATCCTCGATTCCATATACATCATAGCTCCATTGCTGCAGGCGCTCCCGGATTTCGCCGAACAGGCTGGCATCGTCTTCGATCAGCATAATTTTGAACATGGCGTCACCACCATTAGTTGATTTATAACTGTTGGATATTTCCTATTCCTCACTTCATCTTCACATGAAATGCAGCGGTTGTAAATCGCTTGCGGTCGTACAAGCTGTTAAGCGCGGAGGTTATCCAACCACAACAGCCGGCTTGCTGATGATTATAGTTGATGTGGTGACCTGACCGGATAAATATAAGGGGCTGCTAATAGTTCAAATTATCTAAATGGATTTATAGTAGTTAGTTTCTGTGCCATAGAAGGGAAAGTAGATTTAAGTGTATTTCATGTCGTTAGAAGAAGGGAGATGGCCATCATGGGCTGGATTCTTGATTTTAGGTGCATAAAATCCATCTAATTCCCGGAACCATTCGTTTAGAGCGTAATTAGATACATGAATTCCATTTAGTGTGCGACTTAGTGTACATCAGCTTAGTGTACATCAGCTTAGTGTCCGACAGTTTATAAAAGAGAAGCTAAAAAAGGGGCGCCCCTTCGTCATTCTATGATGACTTTTGGGGCATCCCCTTTACATTTAAAACACCCTGCGAGCCGTAACGAACCGTTCTTTCCACTGGCCGCTGAATTCCCCAATATGTACGCCCAGTTTCTTCGAATACGTATGCAGGATCTGATTGTTCCCTGCGTAGATCCCGACATGTCCAATGTCCAGGTCACGCGCGCCGAAGAACAGCAGGTCTCCAGGACGCAGTTCGTCGATTCCGACTTCTTGGCCGACCGTCGCTTGGTTATAGGATACCCGGGGAAGCTCGATGCCCAGCGTATCCTGGAAGACGCGCTTCACAAACGAAGAGCAGTCGAACGTATTCGTCTGGTCGGGCGAAGCCCCGAATTCATACGGTGTGCCCCAGTATTGCTTGCCATAAGCAATCAGCGCTTCCCCTTGCCGTTCAATGAGCGAAGGACTCGTATAATCGGTATATTTCGGCTTGGCCGAGATGTAGCCGTGTTTCTGATCTTGAGTGCGCACCTCCAGCCAGAGGGCATCAACCTCGCGGACGACATGGACCTTCTTGCCAGTAGGAAGCAGTTCTCCTGTAGCAGAGCCGTCCGCAGTGTCCGGTCGGCTGCGCAGATTCACGCCCCAGAGAATGGTTGTCTCATAGTTCACCGGGGAGGAAATATGGACCGTTCGCGTATCCGGGGTCCACTTGACGCTGCTGCCGAGCGTTTCGCTGACAAATCGTAGCGGCACTAAGGTGTAACCGTCTGAAATCCGGCCGGGTACAGACAGGTTCACCCGTTTGCCGTTGAGATCGGCAGAGGCCTCTCCTATCCGGTAGGTGAGCGTCTGATCGTTCTTGGTTGCGGTAAGAGTCTTGCTGGCACCGTTCCAGACCAGCTTGGCGCCCTGCGCCTCGAACAGCCCGCGCATCGGGACGAGCACGGTGCCGTCCACGATTAGCGGCTCCGTTTCAGGCTCAAGCCGGCGGTCGTCCAGGAAAATGGCGATCGGTTTAGACTCCGGCTGAGCCTGGGATTGAACTTGATCCTGCGTCTGGGTAGCGGCCTGAGCGGGCGTGCCCGCCTCTGCCTGCGCAGGAGCGGCATACAGCAGAGACGCTGCAAGCACGAGCAGCAGCAAGTTTTGATTTTTTTTCATATGTCCATCACCTTGTTGTTTGTTATGTTCATATAATTGGACGAGGACAAGCTGGATTAGTTGTGTACCATTTATTTCCGGACGCCAACGAATATAGGATAGTTAAAAGATAGAAAATCATCCGAAAACAGGATAGGTATTCTTCGGAAAGTGTTTATTTTTTCAATAAAAAGTCAACCTGATTCACGCAAATCCTCTAACCCGGGAAAATTCCTCCGATGCTATATTGAACTTGGAAGCGGATTCCACATATTTGAGGAGGGCGGACTAGTGAAGAAAAAGCAGGTTGTATTCAATCGCCAACGGTATGTAGGCGGGAAGCAAATGATGCTGTTGTTCTTGGTGGTGCTGCTGTCTGTAGGATGCGTTCCGTGGTCTAAGGATGCCCGGGCGCAGGGGACGGCCATAACGAATGACGTTGGTGCTATCCCTGCCAATACGTTAAGAGTTCATTACCAAAGAGCGGATCATCAGTTCGAGAACTATGGGCTCTGGTTATGGGGAGATGTAGCGACGCCATCGGAAACAGCGGGAGCGTGGCCTACAGGGGCAATTTCTTTTCAGGCTGCTCAGACGACTGGCTACGGAGCGTATGTAGACATTCATCTCCAAGAGAAGGCCAGTAAAGTTAATTTCATAGCAGTCAACAAGAAGACAGGGGATAAAGACGGGAATGAGAAAACAGTGGTGTTAAGTGCTCCGGAAATGAACGAGGTGTGGATCAAACAAGGGTCGGATGAAGTATTTCTGTGGGAGCCGGTGAATTTGCCCGAGAACACGATCCGAATTCACTATCAGAGGGCGGATCAGGATTATAGCTCCTGGGGATTATGGATGTGGGATGACGTAGAGACGCCTTCGGAGGCGGCGGGGAGCTGGCCTGTGGGGGCTGCGGCTTTTTCCAATAGTCAGGTCGACCGGTACGGCGCTTATATCGATGTTAAGTTTAAAAAGGGCGCGGGCAAAATCAGCTTCCTGGTCGTTCGCCGCACGGACGGCGAGAAAGACGGCGCTGAGAGATCATTCGCCCAGCTTGGCGATGTCCAGCATTTGTTCCTTAGAGAAGGAAATCCAGCCGTTCATACATCGCCGTACATTACAAACGTAGGGGAGAGCAAGGCATATTTCCCCGATTGGTCGAAGGATTCCACCATTTATGAAGTGAATGTCAGACAGTATACTGCGGAAGGCACCTTCCGGGCGTTCGAAGCGCATCTCCCGCGATTAAAGGAGCTGGGCGTGGAGATTCTGTGGTTTATGCCGATCCATCCCATATCGAAAGAGAAGCGCGTCGGTACATTAGGTTCTTATTATGCCGTCGCTGATTATAAAGCGGTGAATCCCGAATTCGGCACGCTGGAGGATTTCAAGCGTTTGGTTCAGAAAGCGCATGAAATGGACTTCAAGGTCGTACTCGACCTGGTGGCTAACCATACCGGATGGGATCATCCATGGCTGCGGAATAAGGACTGGTACGTAACGGATAGCCAGGGCAACGTTGTGTCCCCGGAGGGCTGGTCGGACGTGGCTCAGCTCAATTACGCCAATTCCGATATGCGGGCGGCTATGATTGATGCCATGACCTATTGGGTTCGGGAAGCCGATATTGACGGATACCGCGCGGATTATGCGGCCGGCGTGCCGCAGAACTTCTGGGAGGCGGCGAGAAGGGAGCTGGATCGGATCAAGCCTGTCTATATGCTGGCCGAGGACGATACCCAGTACGGCTTGCTGTCCGAAGCGTTTAACGCGAACTATGGGTGGGATCTTTTTTATAACATCATGAAGGGCCTACCTAGCGGCGAAAAAGGCGCAAAAGATATTCAAGCTTATATCGACCGCAGCAAGCAGCTGTATCCTAAGGGCTCCTATCCGATGCATTTCACGACGAATCACGATACGAACTCCTGGGAGGGCACGACCGCGGAAATGTTCGGCGAAGCCGCGGCAATGATGGACATTCTCTCCTTCACACTGCCGGGAATGCCGCTGATTTATTCCGGGCAGGAGGCCGGGTTGGATAAGAGGCTGGCGTTTTTTGAAAAAGACGAGATCCCATGGAACGACCTGACGATGCAGTCCTTCTATGAGAAGCTCATTCGCCTCAAGAAGCAGAACCCTGCGCTTTGGAACGGCAGCGAAGGCGGAGAAGTCGAGTTCCTAGGCAGCTCCGATTCACGCGTTCTCGCGTTTGCTAGGGAGAAGGACAGCAATAAAGTAGTGATCGTGCTTAACCTGTCTGGAGACCGCGTCTCGACGGTGGTGGATGGAGGTTCGGCGCAGGGATCGTATCAGTCGTATTTTGACGGGAAGACCGTCCAGCTTCAACCCCAGCAAGCTTTTGAGCTTGCCCCGTGGGAGTATCGCATATTCACTAAATAACATGAAGTACCGGACTTTCCTGTAGCGCAGACAACCGCGCACGGGGAAGTCTTTTTTAATGGCACTATTCCGGTATGTTTATAAGACTAAACTCCTGATTTCAAAAATATCCTTCGAAATATAGTTATTTCTTCCGATATTAAAATAAGACAACGGTTACAAAATCAGGATGAAGTCATCGGTTGCCCAAACTCAATTGATCCATAAGAACTAGGAATTATGGGTACCCGATTGCTGTGCCCTGATTTTTTGCTGTGTCTGAAAAGAAAGATGAGGGAGATTTAAGCGATGAGGAAAAGGAAGGCATTGGAGAGATGGGGCGTTATCCCTCTCCTAGTAATCGCTGTTGCGGCAGGAAACGGAGGCGTGCAATTGACTCCGGGAAAAGCTTGGGCTGAGGGGACGAGCTCGCAGAGCGCCTCGGCAGCTGCAGCAACGACAACAGCCATGCCCGCGGCATTGATGTCGGCGGCAGGGGGGATTAGCCAATCTCACTATAGTGTCTCCGGCGGCCATGTTGTCTGGTTGAATACGGAGAGCAATGGGGAGCGGCAAATTTACGCCCGTAACGAAGCTACGGGGGAAGAAAAGGCGCTGACGAGCCGCAGTTCGCCTAAGGATGTTCCTGTCATCAAGGGAGCAACTGTGGTATGGGCGGACAAAGGAAATCAGGATCTTTCCTCGGAATACTGGGACATTTACAGCTATGACCTTCTAACTGGCATCGAGAAGAAGCTTAATAATTACAACGGAAAGTATGCCAATCCGTCGGTGGACGGAAGGGCGGCTGTTTGGTCGGAACAGCGCCAGTATGAGCAGATGATCTACCACGATTTGATCACTGGGGCCGAAACCTCGCTGGGGGAAGGGCGTTATCCCGTACTCAGCAATGGGTTTGTCGTTTACAAAAATGCCCGCGATGGAGGATTAAGCGTACTGGAGCTGAGCAGCGGGGTTACGCGCTCGCTCATTGATCTCGGCGGGGACAGCTATGTCGATTGGTTCGTAACGAATGGGGAATATGTGCTGTGGAAACAGAAGAATGGCTCAAAGGAAAGCAAATTTGCCATAGCGGCACTGAATCATACAATGGTTACACCTCAAGATCTCACTACGATGAGCGTTAAGGCGGAGGAGTATGCCTTTATGTCAATCGGCGATACCCAGGCGGTATTCCTGGAGCACGAAGGCGGCCGAGCCGTACTTAAGGGAGTTGGATTATCCACGGGCCGGGTGTATTCAATCGGCGAAGCCGATGCAAACAAGAAATATATAGGCTTAGCGGGCGATCGTCTGGTTTACCGCTCCGCAGACGGAACGCTGGGCTCGATGAACTTGGCTGGCGGGGTTCCATCAGAAGGGGGTCCGGGTTCTTCTGGTTCATCTTCAGCGGGATTGCCGTCATCGGGAGCAGCAGGAAGTCCGGCGGATTCGCAAGGAGAGACGGTCAGCAAGTTTACGGTGGGCGCTGATGGCGGAAGCTTCAGCACTACAGATGGCCGGGTTCGGCTGGATGTAGCTGCAGGAACTTTTGCTTCAGCAACCGAGCTGAATATAGGCGAACTGGATGCATCTCAATTCACCTTAAAGGATAAGTCCGGCCGTACGTTGGAGGCGGCAGGCTCGGCTTGGCGTATACAAGCCTTGGCTGACTTTGGCAAGGCAGCACAGCTTACCTTAGCTTTTGGGGAAGGCGATTATTGGTTGGAGCATCGCGAGAAGCTGGGCATTTATCAGTACGATGAGACACTTGGATACTGGTCCTATGTCGGCGGAGTGACGAACAGCGGCCATGCAGATGAACGGTATGTCCGCGCTCCGATTACATCCTCCGGGGTATATGCTGTATTGCTGCGCAATGTGAGCTTTGGAGATGTTGCTGCGGAGCATTGGGCTTCCGGGTCGATCGAGGTGCTGGCAGCACGCGGCATTGTTGATGGTATAAGCGCAGATACGTTTGCGCCTAAGGGGACCTTGACGCGCGCTCAGTTTAGCAAAATGCTGGCAGGTGCGGTCGGCATTTCGCCGGTATTCCCTGAACAGCCGACGTTCCAGGATGTTAAGGCAGAGAAATGGAGCTATGGCTGGGTGGAGGCCGCTGCAGCGGCAGGTCTCATTAAGGGAGAGCAGGGCCGCTTTAGGCCGGATGATGCGCTCACTCGCGAAGAGATGATGGCGATGCTGGTTCGAGCCATCGAAGCCCGGCAGGAAGGCGAGGCGCTGCAGCAAACGAAGCAGGGAACACAGCTGTTGCAGTTTGCAGACCATGCGAAAGTCAGCAGATGGGCGAAGCCGCATGTTGAGAAGGCGCTGGCGATGCAGCTCGTAAAAGGCAGCGGGAATCAATTGCATCCGCAGCAGATTTCAACGCGGGCAGAGGCCGCCGCGGTGATTTATCGTCTTATGGAGCAATTGCAGCTCTTGTGATGATTCTATTACGAATTGAATGAATGGAGAGATATAAGTAAATGAATTTTAAGCACTTATATAGATTACGGGGCAAGGCGGCAAGAGCTGTCGTGTCCTGCCTGCTCGTCATGGTGTTATTGGTTACCTCTATGCCTGTTTTTCCGGGAATGGAGGCAAGGAAGGCGCAGGCGTCGACCAACCTGCGTATTGAGCCAAGCGAGATTAATATCGACAAGGGAGAAAAGACGGTCATCAGCTTCAGCTTCAGCGCCGCAGACAACGGCCAGACACAGCATGCTACGAAGATCAATTTAAGCACACCAAGCATAATCGGCGGTCCTCCCGTGCTCGGAGAACTTATTGCCAGTGGCGTGTACCCTACAAAAAACGCGCAAGGCGAGTACATTGTTCACGAAGTGGAATGGGACGGAAAAATCGGCGGCGTGCCTCTGCCAGAGGGACGGTATTACATTGCCGTCTCTCCTGCCGACTATGATGGCAGAGGCGTATACTACGGGCAAATAGGCAGCTTTGAAATCATCAATAGCACTCAGCCCAAGCCCCCTGCATCGATCACGGTCGAGGCGGGGCCTTCGGGCAGCACGACGGTTAAAGGCACGTCCGAGACGGGCAGCACTGTTAGTGTGGAGCTGCGCAATCCCTCGGGAAGCTTGCTGCAGAAGCATGACAATATTACGGTGAACCGGCAGGGACAATGGAGTCAGGCGATCACTTTGAATGCCGGGCAACGGGTGCAAATTGCTGCTCAGGCTCATCAGGGCGGAATGGCTTCGAGTTATTCGGAGCTGCAGGAAGCCATGCGTTATTCGGTGCCGGGATTCCCGGTGACCTGGAGAGCGTTGGCCGCCTATTACTATAAACTCGACTCCGAGGAATCGGTGAACGCCAAAATCGGGGAGATTGCCGCTTGGAACGGGCTTCAGGCGGCCAGCGCAGATGCCAGTATCAGCGGAGCATCCTCACTGCTGCTAGTCAATCCGGAGATTAGCCGGCCACTGGCGCAGAGCGATCTGTCGCAATTTACGAAGGAGGCTATCCACAAAAGGCTGCGGATCGTCAATCCGTCTTGGAGTGATCATGTCGAGCCAGCCCGGGGGGATTTTGCCTATGCTACAGACGAGTTGACTTTGCAGGCGCTATTGCCGCTGAGCTTTGGGTTGACTTATTTGAGCCGTGACCCTTATGCGGGAGCCTTTGGTTTGGGGTGGCACCATTCTTATGAATGGCGTCTTGTTTCGATAGAAGGCAAGCAGGAGTTAATGCTGCCTGACGGTTCGCGCTTCGAGTTCGTCCCGCTGTCCGGCGGAGCTTATTTGACGCCGCGCGGCACGGATCTGACCCTGCAGCAGAACGGCTCAGGCCATGTACTGCAGACGCTGCGGGGGACGAGCTATCAATTCAATGCGAGCGGCCTATTGACCGCAATTCAGGATACGAATGGGAATCAAATCGATCTAGCGTATCAAGGAGAGCAGCTGCAGCAAGTAAGCACGACCGGCGTTTCCTTCTCGTTGGCGTATGATTCTAGCGGCAAGCTGGCCTCTGTAACGGATCATGCTGGACGCGCATTAGGGTTCGGCTATGATGCGGCAGGGAATATGGTTTCTTTTACCGATGTGGATGGAGCAGTCACTAAATTTACTTATGATGGCAGCAATCACGTTATTTCAGTCACCGACCCGGCGCAAACCGCGGTCATGAGCGTTACTTATGACGAGCATCAGCGGGTAACGGGCTTGACGGATTATTATGGTTCTACAGAAACGGCGAACTATAGCGGCAAAGTGGCTCCCGTAGAGCGTGGAGAAGAGGAAGATGAGGGGCCGACAGGGCCGGTTGCGATTGATCCGCAGAATGGACACGACATTCCTGAATCGGATGAGGTTATTTTGTCAGGGACGATGCACAATTTACGGAATGCGCCTCCCTATAAAATCGTGCCTGGACTTCAGCCTGTAATCACGGCGTATTTGTCGGGCCTCTCGGCAGGCATTACTACGAAGGTCGATGCATTCAAGGCTTCGGCACGGAATAGCAGCGTATCGGATGTGGCGGCGATTAATCAGCAGATTGCAAGCAGCAGCGGACCCGTCATTATCCGGGCAGGATATTTGAATGTCGAAGATAGCGTGACGTTTGGCAGCAGCAGCAAGCCGGTCATTTTGATCGCGGAAGGGATAAATACAAATAAGGAAATTACGGTCAGTATTTACGGTAATCTGATTTTAGAGCAGGGTCTGAACGCCAATACGAAGCTGAATTTAAACGCTCATAAAGTTGGCGGGGAGTACGGAAACGTATGGGCAAAGGGCACGATTCACTTAAACAACGATTCTGTAGTCAAAGTGGACGATACGCTGTATGCAGGCAACCTGACTTATAACAGCGGCCAGCTTACGGTGGATGCACAGACTTTAATCGTGCAAGGCAATCTATCGATCAATACGAAGGTCATCATGAATATTGCCAAGGAGATGACGCTCGGCGGGATTGTCTCGAACAATCAGGTAGCTGATCTTACGATTACAGGCGGGGACCTGTTCGTACGTGACAATGTCAATGTGAATAATCAATTGTCCGTAACCACAGGTGGCGTATTTGCAATCGGCGGCGATATGACTCCGAACCAGACTCCAACGGTTCGGGCGGGTGTTGGCAATGGAAAGACGATTCTGATTTATCCAGATAACATCGTTAACACCGCTCCAGGTCTAGGAACACTTTCTAGGGCAGCGGCAGTGAATTATTCTTTGGCCGCGGTGATGCCGGGAGTTTCCGCTACGCTGCAAACATCAGGCGAGACGAAGCGGAAGGATGCGCTGGATCATGAGACGACTTATGTCTGGGGTGACCGTTTCTTGCTGTCGGAAATGCAGCAGCCTGACGGTTCATTGTGGAAATACGATTATGATGATGCAAACCGGTTAGTGGCCGTAACAGATGGCAATGGATATCGCAGTAAAGCTGCTTATGATCAGCAAGGCAACCTAGTACAAACGATAGACGGCAGCGGAGCATCGACGGTAATTCGCTATAATAGCTTGAACCGCCCCGTAGAGGTAGTTGATGCACTCGGTCATGCGACGGCATACAATTATGATGCTGCCGGTAACCTGACCGGAGGTAAGGATGCACTGGGGCAAACCTGGACGACCTTAAGGGATAGCCGCGGCGTACCTACGCAAACGACGGATGAGCGAGGGGAAACGACTTATTTTACGAATGATTCGGCAGGATTTTTACAAACGATTAAAGACCCAGCCGGTTATGTCATGGAGCTATCACGTGATTCGCTGAACCGCGTAACAGTTACGCGTGACAGGGATGGGATCATCGGCGAGGTTACTTACGATGCCAAGGATCGGGCACAAGCTCAAGCTGATGCTTTGCGGCAGACGACGGAAATTGCCTTTGATGATAATGGAAATATGCTGACCTTCAAGGATGAAGCTGGATCGCTGACGTCTTACGGGTATGATGTGTTCAGAATGACGTCCATGACGGATGCCCTTGGCAATCGTAGTGTCAAGACTTATGATGCAGTCGGCAATCTGGTAGAGGAGACCGACGCTAACGGCGGTGTTACCCGCTATAGGTATGACGGTCTGGGACGGATCATCGAGTCCACAGATGCGGATGGAAACAGCACGAGCTATACCTATGACGCTAACGGTAACCTTGCGACTTATAAAGATGCGTTAGGTAACACGACTCGGTATACGTATAATCATTTGGGTCAGATGTTAACGATGACAGATTCACTTGGAGCTGTTACCCAGTATCGCTATAACGCAAATGGGCAGCTGACCAAAGAGACGAACGCGCTCGGCAATGGCACCTGGTACGATTACGATAAGCTGGGCAGATTGATCAGTCAGACGGATGCCCTAGGCTACACGACAAAATACAAATACGATGCCGCCGGAAATCTGGTGACAACAACACGGCCCAATGGCACCACTTTGAATACGAAGTTTGATGCGCGAGGTTATGAGACTGGCACGATTGATTCCTTGTTGCGCGAGACTTTCCTGGTCAGGGATGGCCGGGGACGAATGACGGAATATAAAGATGCAGCAGGAAGCATTACCAGGTACCAATATGATGCGTTAGATCGAACAACGGTAGTCCAGAACGCGCTTGGGCATAGTACAACTTATTCGTATAATGCACTTGGTCAAGTGGCAGAAATAGTGGATGCTAACCAGCAGTCAACGAAGTTTGACTATGACGCGTTAGGACAGTTAATTGGTGTAACTGATGCAGCTGGTAACACTACGTCCTATAACTATGATGCGATGGGTAATTTGCTTACAAAAACAAATGCGCTCGGTGCAGTAACGAGCTATCGTTATAATCAACGGGGTCTCGTTGAGAGTACAGTCAATCCGCTCGTGGAAACAACGGCGATGACTTATGACGGAAACGGTAATCTCAAATCGGTTATCGCTTCAGACGGTACGACAACAAATTACAGTTATGACCGCGTTGAACGCTTGATTGGGGTTACTTATAGTGACGGACAGCAAGCGAGATATACTTATGATCTGATCGGACGCCGTATGACGATGGAAGATGGGAATGGGCAAACCCGGTATAACTATGACGCCTTGAACCGCCTAACAGAGGTCATTGACCCGCGGGGCCAGAACATTCGTTATGAATGGACGGTGATGGGGCAGCGCAGCCGAATCATTTATCCAGACAACACATCAGTTAATTACACGTATGATCGAGAGGGCCAGATCAATCATCTGATTGACGGACAGCAGCAGAGGACTGACTATATCTTCGATGCAGCTGGACGGGTGATCAAGAAAACATTGCCTTATGGTGCGGAGAGTAATTATACGTATGATGCGATCGGGCAATTGTTAGCGATTGAACATCGTAATAGAAATGGGCAATTGCTGGAGCAGCTGCAATATGCTTATGATCCAGCGGGGAACATTGTTCGCAAGGAACGGCAGGAGCAGGGCTCTGATGAAGATAGGCCACTTGGTTCTGCGAAGCCGGCAGATATCGAAGATTATACGTACGATGCTTTGAACCGCTTGATTCAAGTACAACAGATGAATGGCTCCACGACCCAATATTCGTATGATGCGGCGGGTAATCGTCTGCAGAAGACGCAGACGGTACAAGGTGTGCCGGAAATCGAAAACTATACCTATGACCTGGCGAATAAGTTAATCCGCTGGGACAAAGGGACGGATTACAGAGACTACACGTATGATTTACGTGGCAACTTGCTTCAGGTTGAAGGAATCGATCAGGCAGCCACCAGCTTGAGAATCGGTATCCGTTCGCTGATGATGATTAGCGGCGTGGCGGATGATGTATATGGCAGTACTGACCTACTTGCGCCGGATTTATTCGGAGGATCGGCAAGTGTGCTGGGTGTGCCGGGTACAGCAATTACACGGGACGCACTGGCGCCGAATAACTTTGCCTCGCCGTCCATACCGAGTTTTGACTTTGACCCTCTAGCGAATATTGCACCTGATCAGATGGCAGTTACAGATCAAGTGTATGGGGCAGATTTGCTGTTCAGTGCTTCGGCGGCGGCCTTAGCTGGACCACGGGTGCTAGAGACGTATGGCTGGGATGCGGCTAATCGACTGGTCAGTCATATCAATCCTTCCGGGGATAAAACGGTATATCGCTATGACGGGGATGATAACCGAGTCTATATGGGAGTTACGATAGGCAGCGGTAATATCCAGGACAGCTACTTGTTAGGGCACCCAGCAGGACCGCGTATTGGCTGGGAACCACAATACAAGAAGCAGCAAAGTGAAATCTATTTCACGAATGATATTACAACTTCCTTGCCTCAGCCATTGTTCGCAACGGATGCTAGCGGTACAAAATGGAAGCAATCCTACGTATACGGGGCAGGCGAAGAGCGAATCAGCATGAGCTATCTGCCAAGCGCGGATACCAGCAACAATTGGGAGCCAACACCGGGAGCAAGCGGAGCCGTGGGCAACACGGTACCAGAGACGTTGTTCTACCTAGATGATGCTTTGGGCAGCCCGCTTGCACTGTTGAACAGAGACGGACAGGTAGCTGCACGCTATCATTACGACGCGTTCGGCATTCCTGTTCAGCCAGAGAAGTTCGACCTGAACTATCCTGGACCGGACAACCTGTTTGGCTATACGGGACTTGGCTATGATTTCAACAGCGGCCTTTCCTACGCTCGTGCGCGGTATTTTGATTCTGGACTTGGTCGATTTGTGAGTCAGGATACGTATGAGGGGGATATTAGAAATCCGTTGACGTTGAATCTCTATACGTATGTGGCTAATAATCCATTAATTTACACAGATCCTACTGGTCATATAATGGAAGGGGATCAAAAATATAATTCCTTTGTATATAGTCAATTAGAATTTTTAGGGGAAGCATGGCAAGCCGCTGCAGGTAATAAAGGTATGCAAGCAGAAATTCATGCTACTGCAAATTATTTACGTTCTATGGCAGATGGTGGGTATAATTATGCAATTATTAGTTTGGCCACGTTCCTTCCAGTAGATTCTGGAACTGCTCCTGTTTGTGTTTCTTGTGGATTTGGTAATGTCTTTGATGCAACATTTTTAGGTGATGGTTCAGATCGAGAATTTGGAGTTAACCAGTTATCTGTAAGAACCTTACAATATGGAGTTGTTAATCTTGATTATAATTCCGTAGTTGGGTTCAATTATGTCGGTCAGACGCATCAAGATAATGGTCGTGTTGGGAGGGCTAGTAACAGTGGCATGTCATGGTCAGAGGGTAATCTAGCACGCAATGGTGGTAGTAGTTACACTAGCGTGGGGGCTTCAGCCTCAACTGGTAATCCATTAGTGGTTGGCGCACCAACAATAGATTATATAACCAATGTAAAGATAACTGGCTATCGAAAAGTAACAGTGACAACCACAACGGATTTGTTCCCAGCATATGAAGGGTATATTAGCATTAATGGTGGCGTATTTAATACATTGTATCAGTATGATGCAGTTGGGGGATTTGGGAATTTGTACAATAGTCGAGGAAAGGATAGTCATTCTTTCACATACCGACCATAACAGGGGTGCATATATGGTATTTAGAATTTCGACTACTTGGATAATTTCTTGCGTTGTAGTTGCAGTTGCTTATCCTGAAAAATTCTTTTTTTTGCTCTACGGACTGGTGTTTGGGATAATGCTACTTATTTTCACTTTGTTCTTAGCAATTGGTGATTATTTGCTGAATAAGGTGAATTTGAAGAAGAAATATCTCCATCTTATATTGAATTTGTTAATTAGTTTGATCATAGCTTTACTTCTTGGAGGAACTCAAGGTTTGGTTATAGGTGGTATAGTAGGATTGACTTACATTCTTGTTGACAAATATAAATTGTTTTTTAAAAAATAACACTGTCTGAAAACCACATGCGAGTGTAACAACTCCATGTGGTTTTTTATGAGTTCCGCCACCACCCGCGCACCACGCACCGCATATAAGGCGGGCGGGAGAAAACGAAGCCAAGCAAATTTGGCTATTCATGCTCTGCTTAGACTGAACCGATTCAGAATATTACCATTAGTGCGACGGAGTGCGACTATCTAATCAAATCAACTAGTGACTTACCGTCATTATCTAGGATTTCTTATTATTGATGAAATAATCCAATGTGACAAATTCAAGAATCGTCCTACGCTTCTGTATGTCTGGTGTTTTTCTTATCTTCCTGTCTACAACAAAAGAACTAAAGGGTAAATATGAGGGGAGATATGGTTTGAAGGATAAAGACGGGAATATATGGATCCCTGCGAAAGCTGGTGAATCCCACGGAGGTTTACAATTTGATGTTCAGTTAAAAAGCTCAAAGTACACAAAACATAAGAATGTATTTGTTCCAATTGATTAAGTTCAAAGGGTGATAAAGTGAAGAAAAATATTCAAGTAATTGATGGGGCTATAAACAGTGTTTATAAAATTTATGAGGTTGAAGGAGAGGTATTTAATACCATTTTTCAACGAGGAACTGATATTGCCTTTTTGGATGATTTGGTTCATCTCATTGATGACCATCGATTTTGGTCTAGGGTTTACAAAAATAAAGTAGACAAAAAAATGTCACCGGCATACACGGAACTTTACATCTGACTGGAAGTAATGTTGAGAAAGAATATTTTCCTAACAGAAAAGAAACGGACATATAATAATGTGCATTGGACCTTGAGGGTGGCAATCCTCAAGGTTTTTTTCTTTCTGTCCCACTCAGTGCCGAATGAATCGGGTGGCGGACGTCCCAAAAAGACTTAGCCCTCATCAGCGCCGTATAAAATAACCCTGAAGGGGAATTGGCCTACAAGGAGGTAACTGGTTTATATCGTAACCAGCGTGATGATATTATTAAGTTGTATGTTGGTGAACAAGTCATCGAGACGACATATAACCATCCGTTTTGGGTTGAAGGTAAAGGGTAAATCTTCGCAGATGAACTTCAAGTAGGCGATAAGCTTCAAAAGGCTGATGGAAGCAACCTGACGATTGATAAGATAAAGTTTGTTAAACTGGATGAACCAGTAACGGTTTATAACTTTACAGTTGCTGATTACCATACGTACTATGTGACGGATATAGGGATTTGGGTGCACAATACTTGGCTATGAACCGACAAATTATGTAACCAAGAATAAAGCAAAAGGTAGTTTATAACCAAAAAACAAAGACTTATATTAGTCAAGATATTGGCAGTGGTAACGGTATGGGATCGCATAATGGTGGTGTTTGGAAGATGGCAAAATCCCCCGAAGCACTAAATAGCAAAGATACTAGAACGGGAACTTATGATGCTAACTTAAATCGAATAGGTGATTAATTTGTACAAGTATGAAATTACAAAATACAATCCGAGTTATCGTGATGAAAACAGAAGATATCTAAAGGAAGACTGGACTGCAATTGGTGATATTGGCAAGTCTTTTGACGGTGAATTACTGACAATTGACGGCTATAAGAAAGTTGAAGATCGCTATATTGAGGTTATAAATCTCGTTATGGAGTACTTGGAAATTCCCTTCTTGATAATCAACAACGTTGAACGAAGTTTTTCCTACGACAGATTTACGGAAATCAGGAAAAATTTCCGCGAACTATATTCTCAAGATGTACTGGGGATTTATACTAATGCTAAAGATTTGGACAAATTAGATAAAGGGAGGGTGGATCCTTATTGTAGATTGCTCTTACGAGAAGATATTGGTTCTGAGGTTTATTATCCTAGAAGGATGAAGATTTTTATAGGGTACGATTTTCTGATGGGAATTCATACTTCAAAATCAATTGATTCATTAATACCATCGATTGAACAACTTGGCTTGTTTGTTGAGAAACACTAAACTTACTAAGACCTTGGGGAAATCCTCAAGGTCTTTCTTTTACTCCGACCCAGTGCCGAATGAATCGGGCGGCAGACGTCCCGAAGGAATTTAGCCCTCATCATTTATACCAGTTAGTGAATACAAGTTAGAGACAAAAGTAGGGCAATATATCCACCATCTGTATAATGGAGAGGATGCGATACAAGTTGCTAGGGGGCCGTGGAATAAAATATATGCCGGAAGAACATTTAAAAATGCTGAGAATGTAAGAGTCAAAGAAGCCGAGAAAACGGGAATCCGAACATCAACGGGAGGGCCTATAGACTCCCATTCAACCATGCATAGTAATGTAAAGGTATGGGAAAAACATGTGGAGCCTATACTGAAAAAATAAGGGATGATTGCATGCAATTATTATTAAAATCAGTGTTGCTGTTCACTATAATTGTAGGTGTAGGGTCTATTGTGTTGTTTATTATTGGAGTTACTGCTGTTTTTCAACGTTCTCTTGATATTATCGACACTTTCAAACTATTATTTTTTTGGATTCCAAATATATTATTGATTACAATCTTAATTGTACTGTTGGTGAAAAAAATATATCCATCGAATGTTATCACTTCTTTCGGACTAGTAATTGCGATAGTCTTAAGCTTGTTTCTCTCATTCCAGTTAATCCAAAGTGTCAGTACCAATGGATGGATAACAGAAAATGTAACAAATGATTCGATGAAATTAACTGATGACGGAAAATACGAATATCATTTAGAAATCATCAATTTATTTCAAAGGAACAGTTATGCACGGTTATATATAAAAGACACCTCATCGGGGAGTGAAAAACGAATAAAGACAGAAATTAAAACGCGTAAAATTGAATTTCTAATGATCAATAAAGATATGGTCTGGGCTACGTTAGACTCAACCGATGTAGAAGGTGTATACTACCTTACTACAACGAGCGAACTAAAATTACCACAGGAGAGGTATGAAGTAGTTATAGGCAAAGGGGTTGCCTATAAAACTAACTGAATGTGAGTGTGACTGGGGTTGCCCCGGTTTATGAGACAGGGATCAAAGCACCTTACAAGTTTAAGTAGCCAGTCGTCGGTAATCCATCGGCGACTGGTTTTTTAGTTCCGTTTGAATACGAATTGAGTTATGAAAGTAGTGTAATATGAAACGACTCTATGAGGGCATCATCAGCGGGTGTATCCCAAAGATGATTTTTTACACTTATTATGTCTCTTATGATGATCTTCAAATCGATGCTGATTCAATAATCGAAATAATAGTAGACGCTGAAGATCCGCTAAATGAATGGGATGGATTGGGGCAAATGGCTTGAGTTTCACTGAGAATTTAGGTATTAATAATGAATTTAAAGGTAAGTGTTATAATTATAGATCGTCGAAGGGAGAAGGATTAAAACGATTAGGAAGTTCATTCTGTGCTTTGCTATCATATTAATTATTATTCCAGGGTGCAATTCAATTAAAGAAAAGCATGCGTCAGGTAGAGATACTGTCGAGTCTTTTGGGGATGGCACCTTACAATTGCAAAGAGCCGGGTCTACAAATTCAATCATATTATATGATCACAGCAAGGAACCACCTTATAATGTCATAGACACAATTAAACAGTATAAAAAGAAAAAAAGCTCTGTATATCTAATCGATTTAAAGTATTTAATATTTATTGACGTAACCCAAAATGCAGTTACCGTGAATGAAGGAATTGAACATGTGCCATCTGATATGAAGGGAGATTTTGAGTCAATAAATAATTAGTAGTGGAAATCCATATTTACTTTTCTAATGAAACGGATATTGGGCATTTGGGTGCATAATACTGGTATGTTAATGGGGCCGTTGAAGGTGCAATTCGTTGTAAAAAGAACGGTAAATATATCGTTATTGCACCGGATGGGACGATAGTTTCTTTTGGGAAGTCCTAATATTAGGAGGTCTTCGGGTTTGGATAAAGAAGAAGTGCTATCATTAATATCAGAAAAACATAAATCTATAATGGTGAATCCATTTCCATATGAGGGAACAAGTAAAATAAAGGTTGATTTTGAAAGAGATTTTGTATTACTTGAAGATGAAAGTTTAAACGCGGACTTTAATGACTATTGTACCGTGATTGCAGGAACGACAAGTTATATTTTGAACGGACACTCTGATAAAATCCCTAAAAGGCAAATTGAATTGATGAATAATGGTTTTTTTGAGCTGTTTCCTAAGTACAACTTTTTTGAATCAAGTCTGGATAAATATCCTGAATTTCAAAATGAATACAATAATCATGAGAAATTAAGAAAGCTAATACTTAATTATTTGCACAATTAGTTGTAAACTAAATTTTGCTGACATTAGGGCTCTGTCCTTAAGGTCTTTTTTATCCCCACCCAGTGCCGAATCAAATAGGGGATGGTTAATATAGAGTAGTTTTGAAGACCGCATGTGAGTAATAATTTCATGTGGTTTTATTTTTTACACAGGAATGGGTAAAAGTGGTAAACTAACTTAAATTTATCTTCACTGTAGCAATAGGCGCAGGCTACTCAGACGGGAGGGGAAGCGGTATGTTCCAGACAGTTGGTACGGGAGATCCCGTTCTACAAGGGAAGCAATTTATTGCGGATGAAGTTCCATATAATTTGTTGCACTTGATTTGTGAATCAGGCGATAACTTGAGGTTAAAAGCCGTTGACGGCACGATGGTTTTTACCCAGACGATAGGGTATAACGCTTGGTTGTGGCTGGCGAAGGAAGTGACCGTGGCCCGAAGAGAAGCTCTATTTAGGCAACTTATAGACGACCACCCGGAGCTTGATTTACCTGGCGTATCAGGAGAACCGGAGACGGCGGAGTGTTTCGCCAAAATGTATTCGGAGGCCAAACGTATTCACTACGAACCCTATATGGTGATGGAGTCGTATTATTGCCCTGAGGTTAAGAAGCCTATAGGCGTAACCGGTGAAATGCGCCGGGCTGAGCAGCAAGACGTGGATATCGTAGCTGACTTTTTGGCTGGGTTTTCTGAGTCGGCCTTCGGCGCAGTGGTGACCAAGGAGAGTCAAATTCCCGTCGCCGAGAGAATGATCAGTACAGAGAATCTGTATGTGTGGTGCGTAGATGACCAGCCCGTTTCGATGGCCAATATTGCCCATCGCTCCCCTAGACACGCCAGGATTAATGCCGTATACACCCCGGCAGAGCATCGTAAGAAAGGTTATGCCAGCGCGATTGTTTCTGAGTTGTGTTTCCTTCTTCATGAGGAGAATCTGGTGCCGATGTTATATGCCGATTTAAAAAATCCGGACTCTAATAAAGTGTATCGGAAGATTGGGTTTGTTGAAGCAGGGAAAATTGCGGAGTTTAAATTTAGGGGATATAACAATATTATGATATAATAATGTCAGAATAATGCCATGCAAAGGAGTTGAAAAAATGCATATCAAGCCGTCTACAACGATTCGGCAGGACTATAATGGTTTCTCAAAGTATTGTCATGAGATCGACGAACCGGTAATACTAACCCGAAACGGGGAAGCCGATTTAGTTGTTATGAGCCATGAGGCGTTTCGGCGTATGGAAGCTCGCATCAAGCTGCAATCTAAGCTGATTGTTGCCGAACAACAGGTTGCCGAAGGTGCGGATTTAATGGAGCATGATCAGGTTATGGCTAGAATGCGGAGGAAAATCAATGCAGCCGAAGAATAAGGTGATGTACACTCCGGCAGCTGTTGATGATATGGATGAGATTTTCTCATATATCAGTACCGACAATGTGTCTGCGGCGGAAGATCTCTTGAATAAGTTAAATCGTCAAATAGCAGGGCTGGCCGATTTTCCGAATAAAGGAAGTGTCCTTTCTGATGATGAGTACAGTCTTGTACAACGAGGTTACCGTTATATTTTAGTACATCCTTATTTGGTGTTTTATAGGATAATTGATCATAAAATTATTATTTATCGTATTCTGCATGGACGCCGTGACTATTTACGGGAGCTGCTGAGCTCCTTCGAATAATAAATTTCAAACCGCATTCGCCTCATCTGAGGGAGTTGCGGTTTTTTTCTTCCTGAATCTACTAATTTAGTGGCGACAAATAGATGGAATTAGTATAGAATCATAAATTAGGTAGGAGAGATAAATTTACTAAATTAGTTTATCTACGGAGGGTGAACCGCAGCTTGACCAAAATTTGAACAAAGGAGAGTATGGCGATTTGAGAAAACTACAACGGTATTTGGCTGTAATTGTATCATGTTTGCTGATTGTATCTTCTTTTCCTTTGACGGTTGGTGCGGCACAGGGCAGCGATCCGTCTGCCGGTTTGATGCAAATTACGAGTGATTGGCGAGGCAGCGTTTTCGGGGATGTAGGCGGAGCGGATAAGATCACGCCCGTGAATTTCGAAATTGCTGAAAATGCCGGAGGCACAGTGACGCTTCGGAGCTCGAATGACAGAGGCAAAATTTCGGGCAGCACCGAAGGAATTGCTTATTACTTCAAGGAAGTGGCACCGGATGCCAATTTTGAGCTGACAGCTACAGCACAGGTGGATGCATGGACGGCCAATAATCAGGTGTCGTTTGGTTTGATGCTTCGCAGCAATGTATTGGATAACGAGAATGATGGAACGTTTACCGGGGATTACGTCGCCGCGGGTGCTTTGGACCAAAAAATGAAAGCGCTTCACAAATCGCAGGGGGGCGGTCTGCAGAAGATAGAGGCCTTTACCTCAGCCGCTTCACCGGCGCCAGGCGAAGAATATCGGTTGAGCATTAAGAAATCAGGCAGCCTGTACGTCGTGAAAATCGGCGATGAAACGGCAGCCATTACGGATTTCATAGGGGATATTCGTTACGCCGGATTATATACGGCCCGGAATGTAGCGGTGACCTTCAAAGACGTGAAGCTAAGCGCGGAAGGCTCTGTAGAGCTCGGCGATTGGCAGTTCAGCGCCTTCGGTGGCAATACGAGCGATACCAAGAATCCACGCCCCCTGGAGCAAAGCGAGACCTCGGTAACGCTGGCGACGTATGGCGGGAAAATAGCCAGCGGCGACGAGGGCATGTCCTTTTACTTTAAGGAGCTGCCATCTGCGGCGAACTTCGAGCTCAGCGCGAAGGCCAGGGTAGTGTCGTTCAACGGCGACAGCGGCATTAGTACGCCGAACCAGAAGTCGTTTGGGCTGATGCTTCGAGACAGCGTGGGTGCCCATGGCGATGCCGGTACGATGACATCCAACTATGTCGCGATTGGTGCATTGGACACGGTAATGAAAGGCTTCTACAAGAGCCAGGGCGCTCAAACGAAGCTGAACCCGCTGTCTGGCGTTCCTGCGCCTGCCGCGGGAGAAGAATATGATCTACGCATCAAGAAATCAGGAGCGACCTACTTGCTAAGCGTTAATCAGGAGACCGAAACGCTGATGCTGCAAGATATGTTCACGGATACGCTTTTTGCGGGGGTATATGCGGCGAGGGATGCCACAGTTGCCTTTAGCGACATCCAATTTCGGGTGGAGAGCAGAACGGTGAGTGCGCTGCTCGCGGACTCGAGTGCGATGAGAACTTCGTATTTGGTAGGTGAAAGCCTGGATTTGACGGGGCTTGCGGTAACAGCACAATATTCTGACGGCAGCGAAGAGATGTTGCCGCAAAGCGAGTATATCGTTACGGGCTTTGACAGCAGCCAGGTGGGGACAAATGTAATTACGGTCCATTATAACGGCGCTGCGGCGACGGTTCCGCTGCAGATCGTCCCGCTAACGGTCACTTCGCTGGCGGTGAAATACTACCCAGCTAAAACGGTTTACTATTTGGACGATGTTTTTGACCCTGAAGGCCTGGTGATTCGGGCGGAATATAACAATGGCTTCAAGACGGCGGAGCTGACGAGCGACCAGTACTCGCTATCTATCGGGGGGCAGCAGATTACGGAGCAGTCGCCGTATACGTTCAATCAGCCAGGAAGCGTGGAGGTGGCGATCATGTCCGAAGAGACGCCGGGAGTGGGGGCGGCTTTTGATGTGACGGTGAAGGCAGCGGCGCTGACGGGGCTGGAGGTTAGGCAGCAGCCGGAGCAAACGGTTTATTTTATCGGCGATGCCTTGGATTTGGACGGGCTCTTGCTGTACGCCAAATATAGCGACGGTTCGGAAGTGCGGCTGATGAGGGGCGAATACACAGTATCCTCCCTGGATACCGCTACTCCCGGGCAGAAGCAAGTGACTTTGCATCACAAGGGGTTGACGGCTTCCTTCCCGGTGACGGTGAAGGTTAAAGAGCTGGTCGGGATCGAAGTGACGAAATATCCGAAGACGACCTTTGATCGCGGGGATGCTTTCGAACATACCGGCTTAAAGGTCTCGAAGGTGTTCGACAACGGCGACAGGGAGGAACTGACGGACTTCACACTTGATACCTCTCGGTTCGACGGACAGACGGCGGGAGCCTATGAAATCGGCGTGATTCCTGCTGACGCGTCGATCCATCCGATCACATATAAGGTTACAGTGCGAGAGAAGCTGGCGCCTGAGTGGAAGCTCACTCATTTTGGCCAATCCACTTCGGCTAAGAACAATTATGCTGCGGTCCGTGACGACGGTTCGATCGAGCTTGTGGCTGCGGACGGCGGTAAAGTGACCGGAGACCACGACGGAATTACGTTCTACTACATCGAACTGGATGCGGCTAAGGATAATTTCGTATTGTCAGCGGACATTCAGGTCGTCTCCTATGCGAAAAATCCGCATGATGGTCAAGAGTCGTTTGGGCTGATGGCAAGGGATGCTATTGGGGTGCAAGGCAACAGTAGTGTGTTTGCTTCCAACATCGCGGCCGTTGGCGGATTTAGCGGCGGTACGAGAGATGATAACGGCACGCAGCTGTTCGTGCGTACAGGTGTTGAGACGCCGGATGGCGCAGGCAGCCAGGGAATTCAGAAGATCATGCTGAAAAATGAGCGCCCGGCAGCGGCCAATACCCATCCGACTGCGCCGTACCGCTTGACGCTTGCCAAGACGAATAGCGGCTTTACCGGCAAGCTGAACAACGGGCAAGAGGAGATTATTTTTACGCCGGATATTTTAAATGTACAGGATTCCAAAATGTATGTGGGCTTCTATGTGGCGCGAGTGGCGACAATTGTCGTCAGTAATGTGGAGCTGGCCGTTACCGCTGCGGATACGGATGCGCCGAGAGTGGTACCGCCAGCCGACCCGGTAGAGCCGCGGCTTGATGTGCTTTCTCTGGAAAGGACGCCGGAAACCGATTATGAGCTGGTTCTGCGGCCGAATGTAGATGGTACGGTGACGGTTAAGCAAGGACAGATGGTGATTCTACAGGATGCTGCTGCGGAGGCGGGGCAGCGTTTGGCGGCTGCGGCCACACTGGCGGCGCAAAGTGACACGAATTTTAGCATCGTGTTTGTGCCGGATGATACGCAGAAATTAACCTCTTATGACAAAATTGTCCGGAATTTCACGGTCGTGGTGAGGGAGTATGCAGCGGGCAAAGACATTATCGTATCCCCGGCCGGCACGAGCGGCGGTGACGGCACGACCGAGCGTCCGCTGGATATCGATACGGCGATCGATTTCGTGAAGGCGGGCCAGCGTATCGTGCTGCAGGACGGCAGATACGTGCGCAGCTCCAAAATCGAAATCAAGAAGTACAACGACGGGAAGCCCGGTGCGATGAAGTATTTGGTGGCAGCGGACGGCGCAAGACCTGTAATCGATTTTGACAAGAAAACGGAGGGCGTTGTGCTGAGCGGAGATTACTGGCATGTACTCGGGCTGGACTTCACCCGTTCCGCAGGCAACACCAAAGGCTTCACCGTAGGGGGCAGCCACAACATTGTGGAGAACAGCAGATTCTATGCCAACGGAGACACGGGGCTGCAAATCAGCCGTACGGATATGAGCGCTCAGGAGCTGGCGGAATGGCCGTCCTACAATCTAATTCTCAACAGCACGGCGTTTGATAATCGTGATCCGTCCGACAACAATGCCGACGGCTTTGCTGCCAAACTGACATCAGGCGTCGGCAATGTGTTCAGGGGCTGCTTGTCCCATAACAATATTGACGATGGCTGGGACTTGTACGCGAAGGCGGGAACAGGCGCGATCGGCGCGGTGGTGATTGAGAACAGCGCCGCGTTCAACAACGGATTTTTGACTGACGGCACGGTAGGCGCTGGCGACAAGAACGGCTTCAAGCTGGGCGGGGAAGGTATCCACGTTCCGCACGTGATCCGCAATTCTATCGCTTTCGGCAACGGCGCCTACGGCTTCACCAGCAACAGCAATCCCGGCGTCATAGCGATCAACAATATCGGTTTCAACAATGACGGAGGGAACTTGAGCTTTACGACGTATTCGCATATTACGCCGGACTTCACAATCGATGGCTTCCTGTCCTATCGGACGATCGACATTGCGAAGGACAGCTATCCGGCATCACTTGCGGCGGACAATAACTTTATGTTCGACGGCAAGGTCTCCAAGAACAAGTCGGGCAAGGAGCTGACCGATGCCAACTTTGCCAGCCTGGACCCGGTCGTTGACTACGAACGGGACGCAGAAGGCAATGTCATCTGGGGTGATTTCCTGAAATTTATCGATTTCCAGGAGCCGGGCAATCCCGGTGAAGGCGGTCCTGGCGGCGGAAATTCCGGCGGCACCCCAGGAGGCAGCTCTGGAGGTAGTTCAGGCAGTGGCAGCACAGGTACAGGCAGCACGGGTAACTTAGAAGACAATGGCGGCACCAAGCAGGAGGATCAATCGGACAATTCTTCGCCGGGGCAAGAGGGTGGAAATGGGGATCAGGACAACGATCCGGGCATTCCGTCCAAGCCGTCCTCCATCACTCTTACTGACACGGCGGGACACTGGGCGGAAGCCCATATTCAAGAAGCTGTCGCCAGAGGGATAGTGAACGGTTATCCCGATGGATCGTTCAAGCCGAATGGAGCGGTTACTCGCGCCGAATTCGCCGTTATGCTTACTAAAGGGCTTAAGCTGAACGAGCGCGAGGAGGCGGCTTCGGAGCTTAATTTCTCCGATCGCGATAACATCCGTCCATGGGCGCAAAATGCCCTAGCCCTAGCCCTGCAGGCAGGCATCATCAGCGGTTACGAGGACGGCAGCTTCCGGCCAAGCAGGGAGGTCTCACGTGCCGAAATGATGTCGATGCTCGCCCGGGCGGCAGGACTGAAGCCGACCGCGGGAGCCGTAACTGGCTTTGCTGACGATAAGGACATTCCGGCGTGGGCGAAAGGGGCCGTAGCTGCAATGCAAGAGCAGGGACTTATTGCCGGCCGCGACGGCAACCGATTTGCGGCACAGGAGACGGCGACACGTGCTGAAGCGATAACGGTTATACTGCGGCTTCTGGATCGTAAATAGAACCGGGCATAACAAGGGCGCTGCGTTGTATAATATGGATATTCCATTGCGGCGCCAGCGCCGCTTGATGAGGAGGAACTTCATTGTTAGCAGACATCCGGCAAGCCGGGCAAGGATATACCGCGTGCTTCGAGCGGCGCTTCGAGCATTCCGTTCAAGAGGTCTGGTCCTGGTTGACGGAAAATGACAAGCTGGCCCAGTGGTTCCCGGAGCTTCGGATTGACGATTTCCGTGAAGGAGGTGCCGTTAAGTTCGATATGCAGGACGGAACGTTCGAGGAGCTCAAAATCATCGAACTTAAGCCCAACTCTATGCTGGAATACGCATGGGGCGGCGAAGATCAAGTACGTTTCGAGTTATATCCAGACGCCGGCGGGTGCCGTCTTGTCTTTATTGAGAAATTAGATCAAATTACGGATCATACCCCGAAGGATCTGGCTGGCTGGCATGTATGCCTGAACGTCATCCAGAAATTAATGGACGGACAGACGGTAGAAGGACGCCATGAAGAGTGGAAAATATGGTATGAAAAATACAAGCAAATTATTCTGAAGTAGGAGGGGTTCGCCTCTCCTTCTTTTTTTGTGTATTCAACAACTATTTGAAGATGATGAGGAATCGTTGTGAGTATCAAGTGTATAAACTGTATAAGACGGATCGGGTCGTTCAATAAGAAAGGGAACTGCATGTTGCATGAATTGCAGCTCCCTTGTACAAGGTTACACTCCTTTGGCCGAGGAGGATAGCTTGATTAAATCACTGACGGTGACCAAGCGGTAACTTTCCGCAACCAGCTCTGCTACGAGAATGCGAACGGCCTCTACCGTTTGCGAGCGGTCTCCGAAGCCGTCGTGAAAGAGCAGCACGCTGCCCGGGGACAGACTTTCCCGCGTCTTCTCGACAATGTGATTCACGCCCGGCTGCTCCCAATCCATGGCTTCGCCGTTTACCGCCCCAGCCACCGTATACCCCCGGCTGCTTATCAACTTCAAGGCTTGCTCATTAAAGTCAAAGTACGGAGGCCGAAAGGTCAGCGGCTTGACGCCAATCGTCTCCTGGATCAAGCGTTCTGTCCGGATGATTTCATCAGCACATTCTTCTGCGCTCAGCTTCGATAAATAAGGATGCGTATAAGTATGATTACCGATCTCGTGACCCTCGCTGTGAACGGTGCGCGCAAGCTCGGGATACTGTTCGATCTGGCTGCCGATCATGAAGAAGGTTGCCTTGGCATCGGCACCCGCTTCGCGGAAAATATCTAGAATTTGAGGGGTGTACATTGGATTCGGCCCGTCGTCAAAAGTAAACGCAATGACCTTCTTCCCGGTATCGAATTTATGAACTAATGTGGTGCTGGACATGATATCAGCCTCCCTTTCTAATCGCCTGTCATTAATCAATGCTAATAGTATACCGAATAATAAATTCTGGATGTTTCTTTTTTAATCCTCCTTTGATAGAATCAGCCTTACTTAAGTATCTTAGAACGCAGCCAAGACACTACTACTCATGAATGCGCTTTCAATTCGCATGGGAATTAACTGAGGAGGCGGATTTATATGCTGAACGTATTGCTGGTGGACGATGAGCCCTTGGTTTTGGAAGGGCTAAAAACGATGATTGCCTGGGAACGATATGGCTTTCACATTTGCGGAGAAGCGCTAAGCGGCAGCGAGGCGCTCCGAATGATACAGGAACATCGCCCTGAGCTGGTGATCACAGACATCAATATGCCGAACCTGAGCGGCCTTGAGCTGATTGAGCAGTGTAACCGGCTGCTGCCGAAGCCGCCTAAATTCGTCGTGCTGAGCGGTTACGATGATTTTGACTATGCGCGCATCGCCATGCGGCAGAAGGTCGCGGAATATTTGCTCAAGCCGATCGATGATGAAGATATATATAGTCTGCTGGTCAAGCTGAATGCGAGTCTTCAGGAGGAACGGGCCGCGGAGCAAAGTCAGAGGAAGCAGCAGGCCTTCATCGTAAACAATATCATTAACCGTTTGATCCAGGGCGAGTCCGGCGAACGCCTATGGCAGCAG
Source organism: Paenibacillus sp. YSY-4.3 (assembly GCF_054767475.1). NCBI lineage: Bacteria > Bacillati > Bacillota > Bacilli > Caryophanales > Paenibacillaceae > Paenibacillus > Paenibacillus sp. YSY-4.3. The sequence goes on from NZ_BAABMC010000004.1 coordinate 297,545, forward strand.
GCGGCCAGTGCAATGAAAATCCGGGAGGATTCGGAGTTGCAGTGTCTTCTGGTTGATGCCGCCTCGATGGCTGTGGATTTGAACGCCTGGGTCGCCTCGTCGTTCCCTGACGATAGGGTTCATGCTTTCCAGGACTCCTCGGGCAGAGCAGGTCTGCTGGTTCCATCGGAATGCCTCCCAGGCCGAGTGGAGGAAGCCGCTATGGAGCTGCATAAGCATGTATCCGCCGGCGCCGGGGAACCCGTCCTGGTAACGATCAGCGGCAAAGGCTGCGGCATCGGCTCGATCAGGGAACTGTACAGGCAGGCGGCTCAAGTGGTGCAGGTGAAGCGCGGCCAGGGCAGAGACGGCCTGTTTTATTTTTGCGGCGATTATCAGGGAGCAACGAAATTTGAGGCCCATAAAGAGAAGCTCGATCAGCTGTTAGATGCTGTCATGGCTGGGCATGAGGAGAACATCGACAGCTGCGCCAGGGAATTCATCGCTTCTTTTGCCTGCCGTGTGCCAGATATTGAGCTGACTAAGGCCTACGTCGTGAATTTGGAATGGATCATTTTCGAGAGGATCGCTGAACTGGGCGGAGACCCGGATAAGCTGATGGAAGAGCTGCAGAACGGGTATGGCTTCTTGGGAGAACTAGCGGATTATAGCATGATTGAGCGATATGTGCTGCAGTTATGTGTCCGCGGGGCCTCCCGGTTAAACGAGCTTAAACGGGAGAACGAATCCAACACGATATTCCATGTCATTCAGTACGTGGACCAGGAGTTCCGCAGCAAGCTGCAGCTTCAGGAGCTGGCTCGGCAGTTTCATATGAATGCGACTTATTTGGGGCAATTGTTCAAGAAGAACACAGGGCAATCGTTTAATGCCTATTTGAACGAGAAGCGGATTGAGGAAGCCAAGCGCCTGCTAAAGCGAACACAGATGAAAATTTCCGATGTTGCGCTGCAGGTCGGTTACCCCAACACGGACTATTTTATTAATAAATTCAAGCTAGGTACAGGGATGCTGCCCTCAGCCTACAAGCAGGATGCCGGGACAAAGGCTGTTCCGGAACAAGGAGGAGCCGCAGATGCTTGAGAGAAAGTGGAAGCTTAGAAAAATCGTAAACGATATCCCGTTGAACTTTAAGTTTCTGCTCATTTTTTTTGTTGGCGTGCTTCTGCCGATTATCCTCTTGAATCTTTTATTCATGGATCGCATGTCTGATCTGATCAAGTCAAGGGAGGAGCAGAACCTGGAGATTTCGCTAGAGCGGGCCCGAAAGGATATTCATGATTATCTTGATGGCGGCGTAGCTGTCAGTCATGCTTTGAGCAGGGACAAGACGCTGTACGAGATGCTGGATCAGACATACGAGGATCCGCTGGATTTCTATACGGCGTTTGACGAACAGCTTCGACATCGGGTAACGAGCTATATGCCGGTAAATAACCAGATTCAGCGCATTACGATTTTTACGGATAATAAGTCCATCGTAAGCGGAGGGAATTACCAGGTCATCAACGAGGAAGTGAAGAACAGCGACTGGTATAAGCTGTGGAAGAAGTCGAACGAGCGCGTGCTGGTTACGGCGTATCAGGCGACGGACAGCAGTGATAAGGCGTTAACGGCTCCCTATTTAAGCGTCATTGAGAAAATGGATTACATCGATCATTTCGATACGTACGACAAGCTGCTTCGCATCGATATCGATTTAAGCAAAATTTACGATGTGATCGTGCGGGAAAGGGACTATCTGAACCTGTACCTGGTCAATGAGCATAATCAGATCATTATGTCAGCTCAAAGCGGCTACCAGCGAAACAGCGCCGATCCCTACACCGTCTTCAAGCTTCCAGAGCAGTACAGCAACGAGGATGTGCATATGGTTTCGATCGGTACGGCCAAATATGTAAAGGGCTGGCGGCTGATCGGGATGGCGGAAGGCACGCGGATTACGAAGGCGATGATCGATATGCGATTATTCATCGGCGCGATAGCTGCTGCTGTCACCTTGATGGCCACCATGTTTATCTATGTCATGCTGCGGTCTTACAACTATCGGGTTAAACGGCTGTCCCGGCATATGCAGAAGGTATCCAATGAGAAATTCGATCTGATCCAGATCGACGAGGGGCGCGATGAAATCGGCGGGTTGATCCGCAATTTTAACGGGATGACCGCCAAGATCAACGCTCTGATCAACAACGTATACAAGCTGGAGATTCAGAAGAAGAATCTGGAGATGGAGCGTGTTCGCGCGGAGCTTAACTTTATGCAGAGCCAGATGAATCCTCATTTCTTGTTCAATACGCTTAACGCGATTTTGGTCGTCTGTACGAAGAACAACTACTCAGACGTGACTGATATTATCAAGAGTCTGTCTAAGCTGCTGCGGCGCCTGCTTAGCTGGAAGGAGGATCTCGTATCCCTGGAGGAAGAGCTGGTGTTCATTGAAATGTATTTAAAAATAGAGAAGTTCCGCTTCAGAGAGAAGTTTGATTACCAGTTCGAGATCGACGAGGAAGCGCTGAGCTATAAAATTCCGAAAATGAGCATACAGCCGCTCGTTGAAAACGCCTGCAAGCATGGTATCCAGACAATCGATGGGTTGGGCACAGTACGAATTAGCGCCACGGTGAAGGATGCCTGCCTGCGGGTTGTCATCGCGGATAACGGAAAGGGAATGGAGGCCGCCAAGCTGCGGGAGGTCATTCTTGCTGTGCGCAACGAAAACTCCTCGGGAACGAGCATCGGCATTCGCAACGTGTATCGCAGGCTGGAGCTGTATTACGACGATCAGGTTCGCTTCGACATCGTCAGCCGGCCTGATGAAGGAACTGAGGTAAGTTATGAAATTCCGCTCAAGCTTCTAGATCATACATAACCAAGGGGGAAGGGAACGATATGACTTTCAAGGTGCTCTTGATCGACGATGAGCCCGGTGCGCTGGAAGGGATGCAGCTATGGATCGACTGGCCAGGCATCGGGTTTGAGGTGTGCGGAACCGGGAGCAACGGGATTGAAGGCCTGCGGCTGATCCGGGAGCTGCAGCCGGATTTGGTCGTAACGGACGTCAATATGCCTCTTATGGACGGACTGGAAATGATTGCGGCCTGGCAAGCGGAGGGTGCGCGCAATGTCCGCTTCGTCATTCTCAGCGGATACAGTGATTTTGAATATGCTCAGAAGGCGCTCCGTTATGGCGTCAATCGCTACTTGCTGAAGCCGATCATTCCTGAAGAGGCCTTGGATGAATTGGCGGAAATCCATGAAGAGCTGGCACAGGAGAAGGAAAGGCAGAGTTTGAGCCAAATCGCGTCTTACGAGGAGATCGTATCCTGCATCAAGGATGTGCTGCAGGGCCAGGCGCAGGACCAGGTGGCATGCTCGGTACTAAATCGCGTATCACAAGCACGGGAGACGTGGAATTTCTGCCTCGTGCAGACAGAAGGAGCCGCGTTTGCCGAGCTGCGGAGCAGGGCGGCTGCCCTGTTGTATCAGGAAGAAGCGATGTATTTGATCGATTTGGAGATGAACCGCTTCGGCATCGTATACGGCGAACGTTGTCACGCAGAGGCGCGTGCTGCAGACCGGCTGTTTCAGGAGCTGGTGCAGCTTTATGCCGGACAGCGCGTCTTTATGGCCGCGGGCGAGGGCGGGAATACCTTGCTGCAGATCGGCCATAGCTACCGTACCGCAAAGGAAGCGATGATGTATAAATTTTATGACACAGGGTACGACCGCGTTCTGAGGTATGAGCAGATTGCCAAGCGTCCTTTGAATTATCATTATGACCAGCTGCAGCTGGCAGAAGGGATCATCGGCGCGGTTTCGCTTCTGGATCAGGATGCCTTTAGGGAAGCGGTAGATTCGGCGGCTCGTACCTTCCGGGAGCTCCTCGTGGCACCGGAAATGGTCAAGAAGGTCGTCATACATGTCATGTGGAGAATTTTGAAGTACTTAAAAGAGACGGGCGAGCAGGAGTCGGAGCTGCTGTTTGAGAAATACCGGCTTCCCGGCTTATCCGATTCCGTGTTTATTATGAACGACTTGCTGGAGCTTCTGCTGGCTTTCGGCAAGGATGGCATCGAATTGCTTCAAAGGGAGCAGTCCAAGCAAGCGCAAGGCATCGTGCAGGAGATCAACGATTACATTCGCGAGCATTATCGCGAACGTCTGACATTGAAAAAGTTGGGTGAAATTTTCTATATGCATCCGGCTTATCTTGGTCAACTGCTGTTGAAGAGGAACGGAATCAGTTTTAATGAGCACGTGCATAATTTGCGGATTGAGGAAGCGGTTCGCTTGCTCGAACAGAGCGAGCTGAAGAACAGCGAAATTGCTGAACAGGTAGGGTACAGCCATTATGGCCAGTTTTTCAAACAATTCGAAATCCGGATGCGGATGTCGCCGAGCGAATATAAAAACACTAGGTTCTAATATTTTTAGGGTTAATCCTTTAATTGTGCTATAGTTCGGCCCTGACAGCAATTCTAAAATAAAGATAGGTTACATGAAAGGGCTTACAAAATAGTGGCTTGTGTAGCTAAAAAATTTGCGGAGGTGCTTTTTTACATGGGGGGTAAGTCTAAATCGTTGTTTCGGCTCGGCACAATCCTGCTGTTGTCGCTCAGCGTCATTCTTTCAGGATGCAGCGGCGGCACGAAGTCGGGTGGAGGCAAAAATAATCCGGATCAGTCAGCGGGCGAGAACAATGGCGGTAAGGTAGAACCATTTGAAATCAGCGTCTTTATTGGAGAGGCCGGTCAACAGCCAACACCAGACAACAAGATATACAAGATGATTAAAGAAGAGACCGGTGCTTCCTTCAAATTTGAATTTTTGGCGGGTGACATTGATCAGAAGCTGGGCGTTATGATTGCAGGCTCGGACTATCCTGATATGATGACGGGAAATACAAAGCTGACTGCAGCAGGGGCTTATATCCCTCTAGAGGATTTGATTGAGGAACACGCTCCAAACTTGAAAAAGCATTATGAAAAATACTGGAATATGATGAAGGATCCAAACGACGGCCACATTTATATTCTTCCGAACTATGGCGTTTTGAACGGTGACCCTACGAGCAACTGGTATGCAGGACCGGCCTTCTGGATCCAAAAGGCGGTATTGGAGGATGCAGGTTATCCTCAAGTCAAAACGTTGGATGAATACTTTGATTTGATTGCCAAATACAAGGAGAAACACCCAACGATTGACGGAACCCCGACCATTGGTTTCGAAATCCTGAACTACGACTGGAGAAACTGGGGATTGTTCAACGCTCCGCAGCATTTGATCGGTCATCCGAATAACGGCGGCGTTGTTGTAGAAAACGGCAAAGCGGAGATTTTTGCGGATAAGGATTACGCCAAGAAATACTATCAGAAGCTGAATGAAATGAATGCGGCCGGATTGGTCGATAAAGAGGCATTTACGCAAAACTTTGACCAGTATATGGCCAAAATTTCAAGCGGCGCCGTTCTCGGCATGTTTGACCAGCATTGGAATTTCCAACAGGCTGAGGAGTCTTTGATTACACAGGAGAAGCTCGAAAGAACTTATATCGGTCTTCCTCTCGTATACGATACAAGCATCAGGGATCACTATAAGGATCGTGCGGCACTGAACCTCAACAACGGTTTTGGCATCAGTGTCAACGCGAAGGATCCTGTCAAGATTATTAAATTAATGGATCGCTTGATAGAAGAGGATTGGCAGAAAATTCTCCTTTGGGGAATTCCAGACGAGGACTACTATGTCAATGAGGAAGGCCGCTTCATGAAAACGCAAGAGCAGCGCGATAAATTTAATGACGGCACCTGGAAATTGGGCAACAAAGCGGATGCTTGGGTTAAATTTGCACCGAAAATGGAAGGCTTCTTCTCCGATGGGAACTCCACGGATGCAGCCGCTCAACCTGAGGAATTCAAGGCTGGGTTGAAACCGTATGATAGGCAGTTCCTTGAAGCTTACGGCTTTGACAGCCCTGTTCAATTCTTTAGTGAGGCACCGGAGAATGACATTGCTTATCCGGCTTGGTCCATAGACTTGGTGGATGGATCCGAAGCGAAAATTGTAAATACGAAGCAAAATGAATTGTCGACGAAGTATTTGCCGAAAGCCATTCTTGCTAAGCCAAGCGAGTTCGATAAAGTATGGAACGAGTATGTGTCCGAAATCGGCAAGCTGAACATCAAGGCGTATGAAGATCGCATTAATGAAGTATTGCAGTGGAGAACGGATACCTGGTCAGTGAAATAAGGCATTGGGGTTGAATCGGAAGGTGGAGGACTACTTGCATTTGTCTCCCGCCTTCCGTAATTACAGGTTTTGGGGAGAAAACGCTTATGGATGAGACATTATCGAAAAACCGTACCGTCCGGAAATCTAAAAAAGAAAAGAAAATGACCTGGTCCCTCATTAAAAGCCAGAGTCAGCTAATCTATATGTCAGTGCCACTTCTGGCTTACATTGTTTTATTCGCCTATGTTCCAATTTGGGGTTGGACCATGGCCTTCCAGGACTATAAGCCGGCGCGCAGCTTCAGTGATCAGAAATGGGTAGGTTTTAAACACTTCGAATTTTTGTTTAAAGACGACAGTTTTTTGCAGGTGCTACGAAATACGCTTGCAATGAGTATTATTAATCTAATTCTCGGCTTTACAACCGCAATTATATTGGCTTTATTGCTGAATGAAATTAAGAAAATATTTTGGAAAAGAACCGTGCAGACGATATCCTATCTGCCGCACTTTTTATCTTGGATTATCGTAACTGGAATTGTAGCGACTTCGCTAGCTTCAGACGGAATTGTCAACGACGTCCTGCTTAAGCTGAATCTGATTAAAGAGCCCATTCAATGGCTCAGCGAAGGCAAGTATTTCTGGGGTATTGTCGGTGCATCGCATGTGTGGAAAGAAGTCGGCTGGAATACGATCATCTATTTGGCCGCCATGTCCGCGATCGATCCCGCACTATACGAAGCCGCAGATATTGATGGAGCAAGCCGTTATAAGAAAATGCTCCATATTACGCTGCCGGGCATAAAACCAACGATTATTATTCTGTTGATCATGTCGATCGGTCATATTCTCGAAGCAGGCTTTGAAGTTCAATATCTGCTGGGCAACGGCCTTGTGCTCGACTGGTCGCAGACCATAGATATTTTCGTGTTGAAATACGGGCTTGCTCAAGGCAATTACTCACTAGCTACTGCTGCTGGTATATTTAAAACGGTTGTTAGCGTGACCATGCTGCTCTTTGCAAACTGGATGGCTAAACGACTAGGGGAAGAGAGGCTGTTATAGTTATGGCAAATTATTCAACCACCCCAGGACCAGCAACTGCTGCGGCAGTCAATAAACGTATAAGAAGAGGACGGATAGAGCCGATCATCTTCCATACACTTAACACGATATTCATGATCATCTTGGTCATAGTCACCTTGTATCCATTTCTGAACACGATCGTCGTATCCTTTAATGCTGGGAGCGATACGATCCGTGGCGGATTATATCTTTGGCCAAGGGAATTCACCTTGCAGAACTACAAGGCGGTTTTCGTTTCGGGAACGATATATAACGCATTTGTGGTTTCGGTAGCCAGAACGGTGCTTTCGACCCTGCTGAATCTGTTCTTGACCACGATGCTGGCTTACACGCTGAGCCGGCGGGAATATGTGTTCCGCAAGCCGATTACCTTCATTTTCATCCTGACGATGTACTTTAACGCCGGTCTGATTCCAGGCTACTTCCTGATGAAGGATCTGCACTTGATCAATACGTTCTGGGTGTACGTGATCCCTTCGATGATTAGCGCGTTTAACATGATCGTTATCCGTACCTTTATCGGATCTATTTCCGAAAGCTTGGTCGAGTCGGCGAGGATCGATGGAGCCGGTGATTTCAAAATTTTCTGGCAGATCATCTTCCCGCTCTGCAAGCCGGTGTTGGCCACTATTGCATTGTTTGTTGCTGTCGGGGCGTGGAACTCCTGGTTTGACGCCTTTATCTACACCTCTTCTAAACAGGAACTGAGCACCCTGCAATACGAACTGATGAAGCTGTTATCCTCGAGTATGAATGCTAATAACAATCCTTCAGTAGCTGCAGGGGCAGGCATGACTCAGGGGGCGGCCGCGCAAATGGTGACGCCTTTATCGATTCGGGCTTCGGTGACGGTTGTGGCTTCCGTGCCTATTCTGCTGGTATATCCATTCATGCAGAAATACTTCGTCGTCGGCTTGAACGTAGGAAGCGTTAAGGAGTAACGGAATTGAGGAATGCATTACTGGACGAATCATCAGTCAGGAGGAAGCTATTTTGACGAATAGAACACGTACGGAAGCGGCATTGAAGGATATTTTTGCAGACGATTTTCAGATCGGTGCTGCCGTTAACCCGCTGACTATACGGACGCAGGAGGAACTGCTCGCTTATCATTTCAATAGCATTACGGCGGAGAATGAAATGAAATTCGCCAGTGTGCAGCCGGAAGAGGGGGCCTATACATTCGACGAGGCCGATCGAATAGCGTCGTTTGCCCGGAAGCACGGCATGGCTATGCGGGGACACACCTTGGTGTGGCATAACCAGTCCACTGGCTGGCTGTTTGAAGATAAGCAGGGGAACCCCGTAGATCGGGCAACTTTGCTCGAGAGGATGAAGTCTCATATCCACACGGTGGTAGGCCGTTATAAAGGCGAGATTTACGCTTGGGATGTGGTGAACGAGGTTATAGCGGACGAAGGGGATGACCTGCTGCGGCGATCGAAATGGCTGGATATTGCCGGACCAGAATTCATTGCACGGGCGTTTGAATATGCGCATGAAGCCGACCCAGGCGCAGCCCTTTTCTATAACGACTACAACGAATCTCATCCAGGGAAGCGCGATAAGATCTATACTTTGGTGAAATCGCTGCTGGATCAAGGTGTGCCTATTCACGGCATCGGTCTTCAGGCACACTGGAATCTCTACGATCCTTCCTTGGATAATATTCGCGCCGCATTGGACAAATATGCCAGCCTCGGTTTGCAGCTGCAGCTGACTGAACTGGATATGTCGATGTTCCGGTTTGATGACAAGCGTACGGATTTGTCGGAGCCCACGTCAGAGATGCTCGAGCTTCAGGCGGAGCGCTACGAAGCTGTCTTCAAGCTGCTAAGGGAATATAGGGATGCGATAACTTCCGTGACCTTCTGGGGAGCGGCGGATGATTATACCTGGCTGGACGATTTTCCTGTCCGCGGGCGGAAAAATTGGCCATTCCTATTTGATGAACATCATCATCCCAAATCGGCTTTTCATCGGATCGCTGCGCTTAAAGGCTAATCTACTTCGCTTTAGGATATTGGGGTCCTATGGAGTGAAGCATAGTGCCAGGGCAGAGTATACGGGGAAGTCGATATCTATTTTCTATAAAAAAGGGAGTCCTCCGGACTCCCTTTTTTGCGCGTTACGGCTAAATGGTATATGGATTCGCTTCGATTTTCTCGGCTTTGGATACCGCGTCTTCAAGCGTCATGCCGACGAAGTCCTGCGCAGGGAAGAACCGCGCGCTTTTCTTATCGTCTACAAATGCGCCTACCGCGATGCCGGGAACAACGCTCTCGACAGCGCATGGAGCCTGCGGCCCGCCTAGATCGGTTCGGCACCAGCCTGGATCGGTAATGTTGATCATCACATTGGTTCCCTCTAAACGGGAAGCTAGATCTTTCGTGAATTTGTCCAGGGCCGCTTTGCTTGCGGCATAACCGGCTTGCTCGGGCTCGTTACGGATGCCGCTTGTCGTGTTGATGACCCGTCCGAAGCCGCGTTCGATCATTTTTGGAATCAGCCTGTTGCAGATGGTGGCGATCGAAATGAAATTAATGCGGAAGCTCATTTCGAAGTCCTCGACGGGCGTGCTCCAATAATCGGTTCTGTACGCTATTTGGACTGCTGCGTTGTTGAAGATGATGTCGACTTCGGTTCCTTTCGCTTCGATTTCATCCAGCATGGCCACTACTTCCTCATGGTTAGCCAGCTCGGCTTGCACGCAATAGGCCTCCACGCCCAATGCCTTAACCTCATCTTCGACTTTCCGGGTATGCTCAAGACTTCTGCTGTGCAAAATCAGGTTGCAGCCCTGCTTGGCCATGAAAATAGCAATCTGATAACCAACTCCCCGGCTTGCGCCTGTGATCAGCGCCCATCTTCCTCTGACGTTTACCATCGTATCGTCTCCTTTAGACCATGATTATTCAGACGGAAATTTCTGTAACCCAGCAGCTTTATTATATTACTTTGCACGGGGATATCCTATCATTCTGTGATTAAATGTCGAAGTTATTGGAATCCGGTCCGATGCGCTTCATGCCCGCTTAGAGCGATTTTGATAACACACCGACAAGTGCTATTATGAGAGTTGAAGGTGACTTGCGGTAGTACGCACTATAAAATGCTGTAGATACCTATTTGGATATAGCAACCTTTTTGTACCCTATGGGGGCTTAAAAGTCAGGAGGAAGTGGAGTTGAAAAAGAAGAAATATAATATTTCCGTAGAAGCGACCTTAGAGGTCATAGGGGGCAAGTGGAAATGCGTGATTCTGTGTCATTTGACGCACGGCAAGAAACGGACCAGCGAATTGAAGCGTCTTATGCCGGAAATTACGCAGAAGATGCTGACGCAGCAATTGCGCGAGTTGGAGGCGGACGGCGTAATTAATAGAATCATATATAACCAGGTGCCTCCAAAGGTGGAGTATGAACTAAGCGAATACGGCCAGAGCCTGAGAGGAATATTGGATGCCTTGTGCGCATGGGGGGATAAGCATATCACCAAGGTGTACGGCAATAAATTTGCTATGCTGGAAGAGAATGTTTTAAATGGACACATGGAATGAGCAAGTAATTGTCTTGGCGGACTGCGCATGATATCTTGAAAGTGGAATCAACCATTGATGGAGGTGTCCTAATGAAAGTACTATTTATCGGCGGAACGGGAACGATCAGCTCAGCGATTACGCAGCAGCTGGCAGAAACGGATTGCGAGCTGTATTTATTGAATCGAGGGACAAGAAATAGCGGATTGCCTGCCGGAGTCAACATTCTGCAAGCAGACATCAACGATGAAGCCGCGGTAGCACGGCTTATCGAGAATATGCATTTCGACGTCGTGGCTGATTTTATCGCCTTTCACCCTGAGCAGTTGGAGAGAGATTATCGCCTGTTCAACGGAAGAACGAAGCAGTTTATCTTCATCAGCTCGGCGTCAGCCTATCAGACGCCATTGTCGGATTATAGAGTTACTGAAGGAACGCCTTTATCGAACCCTTATTGGGAGTATTCCAGAAATAAAATCGCCTGCGAAGAGTATCTGATGAAGCAGTACCGGGAGAATGGCTTCCCGATTACGATTGTACGGCCAAGCCATACGTATTGCGAGCGTTCCATCCCGCTGGGCGTGCATGGCGGCAAGGGAAGCTGGCAGGTGGCTAAGCGGATGCTCGAGAACAAGCCGGTCATCATTCATGGGGACGGAACCTCTCTATGGACGATGACGCATAACAGCGATTTTGCCAAGGGCTTTATAGGCTTGATGGGCAACATCCATGCGATCGGCGAATCTGTTCATATCACATCCGATGAGACGGTCACCTGGAACCAAATCTATGAAATTATTGCGGATGCTTTGGGCGTGAAGCTGAATGCAGTTCATGTGTCCTCTGAATTTCTGGCAGCATGCAGCTCGGATGATTTACGGGGCAGCCTGCTGGGAGACAAAGCGAATTCGGTCGTGTTCGATAATTCTAAACTGAAACGCCTTGTTCCGGAATTCGTGGCAACAACTAGGCTTGATCAGGGCATCAAGCAAACCGTGCAGCACATACTGGCCCATCCAGAGCTTCAGCTCGAGGATCCAGAATTTGATGCATGGTGCGACAAGGTTATCGATGCCTTGGACCAAGCTGTGAAGGCAGTAACTGAATAGGAGAGTCCAAGTAAATCAGCAGCACATTCAAAGCCCCTAAGTAGAAGGCGATAGCCTAGCACTTAGGGGCTTCTTGATTTACAGGTTACTTTTTGAGCAGCAAATATACAAAGTAGGGGGCGCCGATCAAGGCAACCATAATCCCTGCCGGAATGCCGTCCGGCTGAACGATGTTCCGGCCGATGGTATCGGCTACGAGCAGCAGCCATCCGCCGATGAGAATCGCGATAGGCATGAACAGCTGGTTGCGCGGCCCGACAAGCGCTTTGGCAATGTGCGGGGCCATTAGGCCGATAAACGAGATTCCGCCTGTGACGGAAACGGCAGATGCCGCAAGGGCAACGGCAGTCAGCAGCAGAACGATCCGCTCTCTTTCAACCGATACGCCTACGCCGATCGTCACTGGCTCACTCAGCTCCATCAGGTTCATACGATGGGCTTTGTATAAGGTAAATGGAATGAGAACGATCAGCCAGGGCAGCATCGCCCAAATGAAGGGCCAATCGGAGCCCCAGATGTTGCCGGCAATCCATTTGGCGATGAAATCGACCTTTGCCCGTTCTGCGGAGGAGATCAGAACAATCATTACCCCGGACAGCGCCATGGAGAAGCCGATCCCGGTAAGTACCAGCCGTACAGGCTGAAGGCCAGCCGTCCTATTATATGAGAACAAATAGATAGCGCATACCGTTAGAAAAGCCCCTATGAAGGCTACTAAAGGAAGCAAGTACACAAACGACCCGGCCTTTATCGGAAAAAATAAAAAGAACACCGCAATAGCCACGCCAGCTCCGGAGTTAATGCCTATAATCCCGGGGTCAGCCAAATCGTTGCGCGTGATCCCTTGCAGGATGGCTCCCGACAAGGCCAGCGCCATGCCAGCCAGCAGCGTAATAACGATTCGCGGCAGCCGGACGGAGAACAGTACGAAATCCTCTTTGAATGTGCCTTGCCCCAGCAGGGTAGGGATTAGCCGATCATAGGATAAGGAGGAGTAGCCGATCCCCATGCCAATAACGACCGTAACGATGATCAGTGCCAGCAGGATTAGCAGAATGAGGCGCTGTTTGCGCAATAATGCCCGTTGTATCATGAGAATGCTTTGCCTCCTTTATGCACGATGAACAGGAAGAAAGGAAGCCCCATCATCGCTACAATGGCGGCCACGGGCGTCTCGTAAGGAGCGTTGATGGTCCGGCCCAGCGTGTCGGCAAACAACATGAACGATGCTCCTGAAATCGCCGACATCGGAATGATGTACCTATAATCGGTACCTACGATGGCCCGGACGACGTGAGGAATCATCAGGCCGATGAACGCCATGTTCCCGACAAGCGCCACGGAAGCTCCGGCCAGCAGAATAATCACGATGAAGAGCACCGTTTTGATGACCGCGATGTTCTGGCCTAGCCCCACGGCAACCTCCTCGCTTAAGCTGAGGATGGTCAGCTGGCGGGAGAGGAATAACGACACCAGGATACCAAGCACGATAAAAGGCACAATGATCAGGAGCTGCTTCCAGGTCGTGCCGATAATGCCGCCGGCCGTCCACATGGATACGTCCTTGGATATTTTGAAATAAATCCCAATGCCTTCAGCGATTGCATACAGGAATGCCGAGATCGCAGCACCGGCCAACACGATTCGAAAATGGGACAGGCCGCCCTTCTTGACAGCGGCGATCCCGAAGACCAACGCGGCCCCGACAGCCGCCCCGATAAAGCAGCCGATCATAATGCCGAAATAGTTGGCGCCAGGAATAAAGGCGATCGTTACGGCTAGGGCCGCATTTGCCCCGGCTGTCAGGCCAAGCAAGCCGGGATCGGCGAGCGGGTTCTTCGTCATGCCCTGCATGATGGCCCCGGCTACCGCCAGAGCAGCGCCGACGAAAATTGCTGCAACTTCACGAGGCAGGCGGATTTCGCGAATCATGGAAATTTTATCGCCTGCAGCATTGGAAGTGAGCGCCAGCCAAACATCTTGGAGCGTCGTATCCGCGGCTCCAAAGACCATGGAAATGACGAACATGCCGATGAATACTATGGTCCCGGCCAAGAGCTTGTAAGGAAAGGGGATGGTTTTTCGTTTATTTGTCGTCATCAGTCTCTCATCTTTCTACGATTACTTGTTCAAGAAGTGATCGATAAAGAACTCCAACTGGTAGTCCAAAGTGAGCGCATCGTTGAAATAAAATTCCTTTGCGTTAGCTTCATATACATGATTGTTCTTGACGGCCGGTATGTTCTTGTACGTATCGGTCTCCTGGTAGGAGTTGTCCGTATCGGGGTTCTTGCTAATGATCAGGTAGTCTCCGGCATATTCCGGCAGAACCTCCAGAGATAAGGCGTAGTAGCCGTCTTTAAGCGCCATTTCCTTGACTTTCTCCGGCATTCCCAGCTTCATTTCCTGATACAGAATTTCCGTGCCGCGTCCCCAGTTGTCGCCGAATACGTAAATCTGCTTATCGAAGTTCTCGATGACCGATACCGTGGCGTCTGCACCGATCTTCGCTTTAATATCTTCCCCAGCTTGTTGTGCACGCTGCTTGAAATCGTCAATCCAGGCTTGGGCCTCTTTCTCTTTGTTCAGCAGCTTGCCGATCTCCAGGTGCTGGGTCAAATAATCGACCTTCCCATAGGTAAACGTAACAGTAGGGGCAATCTCCTGCAGCTTGTTGACGTTGTTAATATTGGATAGACCGATGATTAGGTCGGGATCAAGCTCAATGATCTTCTCCAGGCTTTCGTCGGAGACTTCCTCCACGTCCTTTAGCCTATCGGCAAATCGCGGATTCATCTTCGACCACGAATCGACGCCAACCAGATTTACGTTCAGAGCCATGACATTACCGGCAAAAGAGGACAGCACGATAACGCGCTGCGGATTTGCAGGTACTTCAACCGGTCCATTCTCGGATTGGTATGTGATTGTTCCCGTATTCTCTGAAGTGGCGCCCGTATCTTGACCGGCTCCCCCGTTGTTTCCTGTATGATCTGCAGCCTGGCTGCCACATGCACTAACTAGGAGTGCAAATAACAGCATCAGTGGAATCCATAACTTCTTCACTTCATTAATCCCCTTTTCTACTTGATAATGATTATCAATTTCAATATAATTACTATAAAATCGCTTTGTATTGTTGTCAATCATTTTTTAGGTCTTTAAATATTGTTGAGGAGTGAGTCAATGTGGAGGAGCAAGGGCAGGAGATATTTGATGTAACGATCATTGGCGGGGGGCCTGCAGGACTTTACTCCGCCTTTTACAGCGGGCTTCGGGAAATGAAGGCCAAGCTGATAGAATACCAGCCAAGGCTGGGCGGAAAGGTTCATGTCTATCCCGAGAAGATGATTTGGGACGTTGGAGGATTGACGCCGGTTCCCGGTGCGAAATTAATCGAGCAGCTCGTTGAACAGGGATTGACCTTTAATCCAGAGGTTGTACTGAATGAGAAGGTAGAATCTATTTCTCGCGATGGAGAGGGAATCTTTGTTTTGCAGGCTGCTTCAGGACAGAAGCATTACTCCCGCACAGTCATTGTCGCCGTGGGCGGCGGCATATTGAATCCGCAGAAGCTGGAGATCGAAGGGGCGGAGAGATTCGAGGTGTCCAATCTTAATTACACGGTAAAATCGCTCCAGCGTTTCAAAGGCAAGACCGTCATTATCTCCGGGGGCGGCAATTCCGCGATCGACTGGGCGAATGAACTGGAACCGATTGCCGGCCAGGTCTATTTGACTTACCGGAAAGAGGAGCTGTCCGGGCATGAGGCGCAAGTGACACAGCTATTGAACAGCTCTGCAAGATGTTACTTCAACACGTCGATCACGAAGTTGATTGCCGGCGAGAACCACGAAGCGATAGAGCGAGTAGAATTGACGAATCATGAGACGGGCGAGGTGACGTTCCTTGACATTGATGAAGTCATCATTAATCACGGCTACGAACGCGATACCGCCCTGCTTGAGAATAGTGAACTGAACATAGACATAGCGGATAATTATTATATTGCCGGCAGTTCCGGGAGTGAGTCCTCCATCGAGGGGTTGTATGCGGCTGGGGACATTTTGAAGCATGACGGGAAGCTTCACCTTATTGCAGGAGCCTTTCAGGATGCCGCCAATGCGGTCAACCGGGCGAAGCAGTATATCCAGCCTGACGCTTATAAGAGCGGTATGGTATCTTCCCACAACGAAATTTTCAAGGCGCGCAATCGGGAATTGATTAAACAAATGATCAAGTGAGTGCAGTCCAGTAAGACGATACACGGCATTAAGGCCGATCTATATAAGATCAACTGTACGTAAAGGCTAAATTCGTCTACGATGCAGTTGATTTTTATTTTGGAAATATACATAAACATGCAACATTAGAAAGAATATTGAGTTTATATAAATAGTAAAAGGATGGAGGGAAACATTGATGATGAAGAAAGTAACAACCGCTTTGTTGTCCATCACGGCAGCTTTGGCTTTTAGCATAAGTGCAATAACCGCTCCTTCTGCCGCTGCGTCGAATGTGGACGGTGACCCGGCGGGAGACATCGCCAAAATGTACCGTATCAAGCATGAGCTGAAATTCAATCTGCAGGGTACTTCTGCGACGTTGGATGGAAAGGCTGTCCGTGCAGATAAGCCGATTCTGAAGGATGGGCGGGTCTTCGTGCCGCTGCGGACACTGCAGGAGAGCGGGGCTGCCGTCTCGGTGACATGGGATGCCAAGAAAAGGGAGGCGCAGGTCGTAATGAAGCCGCAGCTTGCCCCGAACTGGCAGGAGCTATCGTTCCGCATCGGCTCGGATCAAATTTACCTGCCTGGCGGGGGCACGATATCAGACGAGAAAATTCCAAAGCCGTTCTTGGCGAACGGGCGCACATATATTCCCGTGAAACCGCTGGCATGGCTCGGCGTTACTGCGTCGCTGGACCAGGGAACGGTCACCTGGAATTGGAGTGAGAAAATCATTGAAGTGCTAACCCCGAGTTGGGAAACTGGTAATGAGACGGCCAAGTTCTCAATGCTGTATCAGGAGGAGATGTACCCCCCTCAATTTTTATTCTCTTTTGGCAGCGGAGCTTGGGGAGGAGGGACGGGCCGAGTGACGGCCAAAGGCATATCGCAGGATGGCCGCCTATACAACCGTATGGAGTTTGAGGCCGAGCTGCGGCCAGGCATTAATCCTTTAAAGTTATACGCCATTTCTGCAGGCACGGCTGATTTCACTATATTGCGCAAGGTTAGCGATCCTGCTGCGGTGCCCGTAAGAATGACAGAGGAAGGCCAGCAATACGTTACACTTCATTCACCGACATCCGGATATGTAAAGGTGAAGAGCGGAGCCGAAGTCGCAATTGAGGGGACGATTGTAAAGCCTCATGACTTATTCGACCAAGTTACTGTAGTAGTACAGAAATATAATCTGAAGCCTGAGGATTCTTATGTTGTATACGAGACAGTCAGCACCAAGAGGCTCCCGATTCAGGCCGGCAAGTTTTCAGGGACAGTTCGAGTCGAGGTCCCGGGTAACTACCTAATCAGAATCGACAGCCCGAACTACATCGCAGCCCCTGAACGCGGGCCGGTAGCGACGAACTGGGCTGAGTTCATTGTCGAGGCGGAATGATTGATTTAGCAGGTTTTTTGAACCTGTGTGGTACCTTTGCGTTTACGCGAACTACGGATTTGCACACGACTGAAGTGCTAAAGACGAGCCAGGCTATGGACAGCAGCGTCAATCCGTTCACCGTATCGGGAGCCGTTGTAAACCGATATAGAGATGGAGCACCGCTGGCGAAAGGAACATATACGTAAATGTAATATTGGACTCCTAAATTTATAATGATGTTCAGCACGAAGCAGATGAGAATGGTTGCGGTTGTGGGTTTTATCAGGAAACAGCCGCCTTTCTTGGCTAGACAGCCAATGAGTGTGGGCAGCCACATAAGTAATACAATTAAGATAAGTAGTCCGCTTATATATAGAAGACTCTTATTTATAGGCGAAATGGCGGGATAATCGGCTTTGGCCAAATGGATAGGCGAGTCCCCCTCCAGTATCCGATAAATATTAAAGTTTGTTTCATCCGTTATATTTTGCTTGGAGTTGGCAAGCAGGGCAAAGCCGTAGGATTTACCTGGAACTATAATGAGATTCGCAGTGAACCCAGGTAAACCTCCTTTTTTCTCGATCGTATTTCTGGTCATTTCCCAGCCGTATCCATAACCGATTGACGAAGAATCATAAATTGCTGCTGAGCGCATTTCACGCAAACTGTTCGATTGAAGAACAGAATCGTCTGAAGCTGCTGAGAGAAAGGAAATGTAAATGCCTAGATCCTTGGCGTTCGTCGATAAACCAGCAGAGCCCAATGTAGCGTAGGTAAGATTCTCATGAAAAGGCCGGAGATTTCCCCAGAGGTATCGGTGCCCGGTGGCTGAATTAGGTTCAAGTTCGTCATCTTGGTTGAAGAAAGTTCGCTTCATGCCGAGTGGCTGAAAAATCTGTTGACTCATATAGTCAGGGAAAGAAAGAGCGCTGACTTCCTCTATAATAAGTTGGAGCAAATCATAGTTTATGTTGGAATATTCATAGGTGATGCCCGGTTCGGCTACAAGAGATACGTTTTGCAGCTTGCGGCTGAGTTGCTGCCTAATCGTCTCTGAGCTTGCTCCAGTTATATCATGGGTATTGAGCCGTCCAGGAAGCCCGCTTGTATGATTTAGCAGGTCACGGATGGTAATGCGGCTGGAGAGAATAGGATCTTTCGTTGTGAACCACGGTAAATACTTTGTGACTGGGTCATTTAGTTGGATTAATTCTGCGTCTCGAAGCTGCATGATAGCCAGTGAGGTAAAGACTTTAGAGATAGAACCGATGTGAAAATTGGTCGAAGTGTTAACCTTTAAGGCACTGTCTTGCTTCAGCACGCCATAACCTTTGGAATAGACAGTACCGTTCTCATCGGCCAGCACGAAGGCCATGCCCGGAATGTTGAATCGCTGCATGTTCTGCGTAATTTCTTCATCTATCTTTTGAAAACTATCTTTATGGATCGTCATTGCGAGGGCGCTAGAGGTCCTAACTGGGAGTAGTTCGAAGCAGCAGATGATAGTAATCAGCAGCATGCTAATTAAGAATCGAATATAAATAACCTCCCCACATAAGGTCAACGTTAAAAAGGACTACCCGGCAGCAGTACCCACACTGCTTATCCGGTAGCCCTCTTGTTGTTTGTGATGGGATCTGCTCCATTTAAGGCCAAGGCCTTGACCTTATTTTGATACGGTCTCCAGAGCAACCTCAATCATGTCGTTGAACGTTGTTTGTCTCTCTTGAGCCGTGGTTTGCTCGCCGGTCAGAATATGGTCACTCACCGTAAGCAGACTTAAGCCTTTTACGCTGAATTTGTTGGCGAGGAAGTACAGCGCCGCTGTCTCCATCTCTACGGCCAACACACCGTGTTTGCCAAGCTTGTTGAATTCATCGCTGCTGTCTGTATAGAACAGGTCGGAGGAAAGGACGTTGCCAACGCGCAGGTTCAGTCCTTTGCTGACACCGATTTCATAAGCGGTTTTAATGGAATCGAAGTTCCCAATTTGCGGGAAGTCGTATCCGGGGAACTGGTTGCGAATGATCGCGGAATTGGTAGCGGCAGCTTGAGCGATAATGACGTCACGGATTTTAACGTCGTGCTGAATAGCACCGCATGTTCCAATACGAACAAGATGTTTGGCACCGTAGTCGTTAATCAACTCATGGATGTAAATAGAAGCGGAAGGCATCCCCATACCGGTTCCTTGAATCGATACGCGCTTGCCTTTGTAGGTTCCCGTATAGCCCAGCATACCGCGGACCTGATTGTAGCAAACAGCATCCTCCAGGAAAGTCTCGGCAATATATTTCGCGCGCAGCGGATCTCCCGGCAGTAAGACGGATTCTGCGACTTCGCCAACTTTAGCTTCGATGTGAAAGCTCATGTAAATTCCCTCCAGCTCAGTTATATTGTGCCTGTTGCAACATTACACGAAAAGCATAGCACAATGCAAGCATCGGGAACTGTTAAGGGGTTAACCTCATCTCTGTGAATTGGTTAACAAAAATATCGTTACGCTGTTAACGGAAGTGAAGCGCTGCCATTTGATATATTGAGAGCAATAAGCCGCCTAATTGTTATACCACTTGCGAAGCGTAGGGAACTCTTCCGTCTCATGACAAATGGATTCTAACAGTTTCATATCAAGGAGGTATAAATGCTTATCACGAATATCGATGAGTCCTTCGGCTTGGAAATCACCAAGGGTTTTGGAGATCGATTCTCGGGTGATTCCGATCATGTTGGCCAGCAGGGACTGATTAATTTTCAGGTCGATCTTGTAAACGTTTTCTTTAGTCGTCCCAAAATTATAATACAGATCCATGATTAGGTTAGCGACTTTGCCGCGGACATCGTAGAAGGTCAAGTAGCGGATCATGCGATTGAGCATCCGGGTACGCTCTACAAGGATTTTGTAAGCGTTTCTTAAGACGATAGGATATTTATCGACGATGTGCATGAAGTCTTGGCCTGAAATTTGCCAGACCGATACATTCTCCAACGCTTCGATCGATGAAATCCGATGATAGTTATTCGCCAGAGATTCAACCTCGCCGATAATATCGCCGGGCGTCGTAATGCTAAGGACCACTTCTTTACCTTCGTACATGCGATAAATTTTAACCATGCCTGAGCGAAGGAGGTAAATTTCATCGCTTTCGTCATTCTCAAACATTAGAATATGGTTCTTCTTGAATTGCCGTTCCTTGAGGAACGGGAATATATATTGTAAATCCTCTTCGGATAGGCCGGCAAAAATGTGAATGTCTGAGAGGTTATCAATCATGATTTCTACGTCCTTTCAGTTTCGTTATATGAACAGCCTGGTTATGAGATTGTAAAGCAGCCCTATCGTTTATTGTATCATGATTTGTCGAAAACAAAGCATAGCGGCATTTTTTGTTAAGGCGTTATTTAGGATGAGTAAAATGAAGCAGCAGCTTCCTTTTCATATTTCCAGAATCGAGGTAAAATTATGAAATTTGAACGAATATGCGTCATAGTCATGGATAGCGTAGGAATCGGTGAATTGCCGGACGCGCCAGCCTTCGGGGACGAAGGCAGCCACACGCTCGGCCATATTTGCGATAGGATTCCGGCGATTCAGTTGCCGAATCTTGCCGCGCTTGGACTCGGGAACATTTCACCGCTGTCTGCCGTCCCGCAGGTGGAGAGGCCACTAGCCAGCTACGGGAAGATGGCAGAGGTATCCGTCGGCAAGGATACAATGACGGGACACTGGGAGTTGATGGGGCTGAAGGTGGAGGTACCCTTTCAAGTCTATCCGAACGGGTTCCCGGCTGAGTTGATCGGTAAATTCGAGGAGATGACCGGCCGCAAGGTTATCGGTAACAAGCCGGCCTCGGGTACGGAAATTCTTGATGAGTACGGAGAGGAGCAGATGCGGACAGGCGCCTGGATCGTGTATACCTCGGCCGACAGCGTCTTTCAAATCGCGGCTCATGAGGAAGTGATCCCGCTGGAGGAACTGTACCGTGCTTGCGAAATCGCCCGTGAATTGACGCTTCATGATCCGTACGTAGTTGGCCGCATCATCGCAAGGCCGTATGTAGGGAAACCCGGCGCGTTCGTACGCACGCCGAATCGGCATGACTACGCCCTTGCCCCGTTTGGAAGCACTGTGTTGGATCAGCTGCAGGCCAAAAATTATGATGTTATCTCTGTTGGTAAAATTTATGATATATTCACAGGACAAGGAATAAAGGAGTCCTTCCCAACAAAGAATAATTTGCACGGTATTGAAACAACGATCCGGCTCCTGGAGCGTTCGTTTGAGGGCTTGTTGTTTACGAATTTGGTGGATTTCGATTCCTTATACGGCCATCGCCGTGACCCTGCAGGTTATGCGGCCTGCCTGGAAGAGTTCGACCGGTATATTCCCGAGTTGATGAAACGGACGGGAGAACGTGATTTGCTCATCATTACGGCCGATCACGGGAATGATCCAACGAGTCCGGGTACCGATCATACCCGGGAATACGTTCCGATCCTGATCTACAATCCTGCGCTTGCGGATCAGGCCGCATCGATCGGGACGAGAAGCACCTTTGCGGATCTGGCTGCTACGATTGCCGACAACTTCGGGGTGGATAAGCCGGAACTCGGGGAAAGCTTCTTAGGGCAGCTGGCACGCAGCCAGGACTAGCAATCATCTAAGTAAGGATCCAAAGACAAATTAACATTAGGGAGGAAATCAACAATGAAAAAGACAATGAAAACGGTATTACCTCTGCTGCTCGTATTTATGCTGGTTCTCACGGCATGCGGACAAAAAGCGGCAAATCCGAACACTGGAGCAGGAAACGCCCCAGCCGGCAATCAAGAAAATATCAAGAAGCTTAAAGTGGGTATGGTTACTGACCTTGGTAGCGTCAATGATAAATCCTTTAACCAAAGCGCATGGGAAGCTCTTCAACAGCTGAAAAAGGACTATGGCTTCGAAGTTAAATATCTTGAGCCTAAAACCGATGCCGACGTTGTACCGAACTTAAATCAATTCGTGAAAGCAAACTATGACCTGACATGGGCTACTGCCTATACACTAGCGGATGCGGTAACTCAACTGGCTAACGAGAATCCGAATTCCAACTTCGGAATCGTAGACTCCGATCTGGTTCTGCCTAACGTTGCTTCGGTATCCTTCAAAGAGCAGGAAGGTTCTTTCCTAGTCGGGGTTATCGCTGGCCTTACGACCAAGACGAACAAAATCGGCTTTGTTGGCGGGATGGAGATCCCGGTTATTAAACGCTTTGAAGTCGGTTTCCGCGAAGGGATCAAAGCCGTAAACCCGGATGCCAAATTAATCGTTAACTACACGGGCTTGTTCAACCGGGTAGATATGGGTAAATCGGCGGCCTCAACGATTTATAACGACGGTGCCGATATCATTTTCCACGCTGCGGGCCTAACGGGCAACGGTGTATTCAACGAAGCGAAAGAGCGCAACAGCAAGGGCGGCAAAGTATGGGTGATCGGAGTCGATAAAGACCAATCCCTGATCTTTGGCGATGATGTAACCCTGACTTCCATGGTGAAAAAAGTGGATGAAGCCGTTTATCAAATCACCAAGAGCTTGGCCGAAGGCAACTTCCCGGCAGGCCAGGTTACGCTGATGGGTCTGAAGGAGAACGGCGTGGATATTGCACCGACATCCAGCAAGAACGTAGCTCCTGAGGTGCTGGCTAAGGTAGAAGAATATCGTCAAAAAATCGTTAACGGCGAAATTGTCGTACCAGAAAAATAATAAATTTCGTCCCCTGTCACCTGGGTGTGTCAGGGGACGGAAACTTTGATGGAGGGGTCTACTTTGACTAAGGCGGACATTGCGTTAGAGCTGAAAGGAATCACGAAGAGATTCCCCGGAGTAGTGGCCAACGATTCGATCAGCTTCCAATTGAAGCGCGGTGAAATTCATGCTTTGCTCGGCGAGAATGGCGCCGGGAAGTCGACGTTGATGAGCATCGTATTCGGATTATACCAGCCGGATGAAGGCGACATTTACGTCAACGGGCAGAAGGAAGTGATTGATAGCCCGAACAAGGCGATTGATCTGGGTATCGGGATGGTGCATCAGCATTTTAAATTGGTCGAGCCTTTCACGGTAACGGAGAATATCATTCTCGGAATGGAGCCGAAGAAGGGCATGAAGATCGATATTAAAGGAGCCAGCGCACAGGTTAAAAAGCTCTCCGAGCAATATAAGCTGGATGTCGATCCCATGGCTACGATCGAATCGATCAGCGTTGGCATGCAGCAGCGAGTAGAAATCATCAAGACACTCTACCGGGGAGCAGATATTCTTATTTTTGACGAGCCAACTGCGGTCCTCACGCCTCAAGAGATCAGCGAGCTGCTGGAAATTATGAGACGTTTGGTTGCCGAAGGAAAATCGATTGTATTGATTACGCACAAGCTGAAGGAAATTATGGAAATTGCCGACACTTGCACGATTATTCGCCGGGGCAAGGTCATTGAGAGCGTGGAAGTCGCCAAGACGAATCCGCAGGAATTAGCGGAGAAAATGGTAGGGAAAGCAGTTAATTTCAAGACGGAGAAGCAGGCTGCCAAGCCTGAAGATGTATTGCTCGAAGTTAAGGATTTAATAGTAGAAAGCGGAAAAGGAAAAAATGCGGTCGACGGACTGTCCTTCTCCGTGCGCGCAGGCGAGATCGTTGGCATCGCAGGGGTCGACGGCAACGGCCAAACCGAGCTGATCGAAGCGATTACAGGCATGCGCAGCATTAAATCTGGGGAAGTTCTGCTTCAAGGCACTAGCGTCACGAACCAATCCCCGCGCGTCATCTCGGAAAGCGGATTGTCCCATATTCCGCAGGACCGGCATAAACATGGACTCGTTCTGGACTTTACAGTCAGTGAAAATATAATTTTGCAAACTTATAATCACCCGGAGCTTAACCAGCGTGGCTTCATTAACGAGAAGGCGAGAGATGAGATGGCCGAGCGCCTCGTCAAGGAGTTCGACGTAAGGACGCCAAGCATCAATACGAAGGTTCGCTCCATGTCTGGGGGGAATCAGCAGAAAGTTATCATCGCCCGTGAAATTGACAAGAAGCCGCAGGTGCTCATTGCGGCTCAGCCTACGCGGGGACTTGACGTTGGCGCGATTGAGTTTGTGCACAAACAGCTTATTGCCCAGCGTGACCAAGGAAAAGCTGTGCTGCTCATATCCTTTGAGCTGGAGGAAATACTGAATGTATCCGACCGCATTCTTGTTTTGTTCGGAGGACAGATCGTGGGCGAGACGACGCCGGAATCGACGAATGATCAGCAGCTTGGGTTGATGATGGCAGGCAAGCATGAAGGAGAGGGCACACATGAATAAATTAATGAGTATTTTCAGGCGTGAATCTGCTGTTATTCCTGTTGTCTCTATTATTATCGGTCTATTATTGGGAGCGCTGATCATGCTGATTGGCGGATATGACCCGCTGCTCGCCTACGAATCCTTGGTGACCAAAATATTCGGCAGCAGCTATGACTTCGGGGAAGCGCTGCGCTCGATCGTACCTCTCGTCATGTGTGGTCTGGCGGTAGGCATTGCATTTCGTGCCGGCCTATTTAATATCGGGGTCGATGGACAGATCATCATGGGTTCCGTCGGCGCGCTCATCGTAGGAACGAAGCTGAGCCTGCCGGCGCCATTTCATGCTATCGTCGCTGTTATTTTTGGCGCAATCCTTGGAGGGTTGTGGGGTGCGCTCGTGGGGTATATTAAGGCGAAACGAGGCATCAATGAGGTTATCACCAGTATTATGTTTAACTTTATAGCGCTGTATTTGAGTCATTATCTTATCCGGTACTTCATGCCGCAGGCAGGAACGCAGCGCTCCGCGATGATTCAGGAATCCGCGAGCATTCAAATCGGCTGGCTGTCCCAACTAATGGGCGGCGCCCGTATTCACTGGGGATTCTTGCTTGCGATTCTTGCCGTCATTTTCTACTCCATTTATCTGAACAAGACGAAATGGGGCTACGAGCTGCGTGCAGTCGGGCTTAGTCCTGATGCGGCCGAGTATGCCGGGATGAAGGTATCGAAAGTTATGGTACGCACGATGTTTATTTCCGGCGTATTCGGAGGGCTGGTCGGTACGTTTGAGGTGCTCGGCGTTTTCAAATACATCGCCATCAACTCGGTGACCTCGGGTCTTGGATTTGATGGAATCGCGGTAGCTCTGCTTGGCGGAAACTCGGCTCTCGGTGTGCTCCTCTCCGGAATGCTGATCGGAGCCCTTACCTATGGTTCGCAAGGCATGAGCTTTGGTGCGGAAGTGCCGGGCGAGATCATTCGGATGGTCATCGGCTTCATTATCTTTTTCGTTGCCGCACCAGGCATTGTGAAGCTCTTCTTCCGTCCGCTATTCAATAAAATGAAGAAGAAGGTGTAAGTGATGGACATTATCAGCAATCTCATGAATGGGACGCTCGTATTCTCCACGGCCTTTATCTTTGCCGCCCTCGGCGGGCTCATCTCCGAGCGTTCGGGCGTCATTAATATTGGTCTCGAGGGCTTCATGGTGTCCGGAGCCTTCTTCTCCGCGGTCATTGCTTATTATGCAGAGACGGCAGGGTTAGGCAATCTGTCGCCATGGCTTGGCATTATCGGAGCCTTTGTATTCACGGCGATTTTCTCCAGTATACATGCCATTGCTACAATCAGGTTTAAGGCAAACCAGGTGGTCAGCGGGGTCGTTATTAACATTCTCGCGGCAAGCTCGACCTTCTTCCTGGTGAAGCTGATTTTTGAAGGCTCGGCGGAAAGCCCGCTGCTTACGACGGTATTCCATAAATATAAAGTTCCGCTTCTGGGCGATATTCCGTTCCTCGGAAATGCATTCTTCAACAACTATCCAACGACGTATATCGCGATTGCGCTCGTGATTGTCATTTACTTTATTATTTATAGGACGGCTATCGGGTTAAGGCTGCGTGCCGTTGGCGAGCATCCAGGCGCCGCGGATACGGTAGGGGTTAAGGTTAACCGGATGCGCTACATGGCTGTTATTCTCAGCGGTTCGATTGCTGCGCTAGGCGGAGCGACAATCGTATTAACCTCGAACGGCAACTTTGCGTTTAACACGATTTCCGGGCAAGGTTATATCGCGCTCGCAGCGGTTATTTTCGGTAAGTGGAATCCAATCGGCGCTATGCTGGCTTCCTTATTCTTCGGCTTGGCTCAAGCTGTCAAGGATCAGCTGCAAATTTTTGAATTTGCCGCCCGTATTCCGAATGAATTTTTCTATATGCTGCCGTACGTCTTGACCATGCTTGTCTTGATTGGCGCAGTAGGTAAGGCTCGCGCACCGAAGGCCTTAGGGGAGCCTTATGAGGTAGGGAAGCGATAGTCGCTGCGGCTTATAGCCGGGCATTATAGCAGAAATGAGGGCTGGAGCCGGTGTAGACCTCCAGCCTTTTTTAATGGATGGCAGTGCAAAATGAAGAGGTGTTCTTATTGGATAGCAGATTGGAAAGATGGTTTCACCTGCAAGAGGAGAAAACCACGATACGTACGGAAATGGTGGCAGGATTAACTACCTTTATGACCGTCGCTTATATTATTGCCGTGAACGGCGCTATTCTGAGCATGGTGGGGATGCCGTATGAGGCGGCCACGATCGTGACGGTCATCTGCTCCTTTATCGGCTGTATGCTGATGGCGCTGTGGGCTAACTCGCCACTGATTCTTGTTCCTGGCATGGGAGACAATGCATTTTTTGTGTTTACGCTCGTCTTCTCGTTAGGGCTGACCTGGCAGCAGGCACTCGCTGCAGTATTCGTAGCCGGAATCGTATTCATGCTCACAACGGTGACGAAGTGGGCGGATTATTTATCACGATCGATTCCGAAGTCGATGATTCATGCGATGACGGCCGGGATCGGATTTTTTATTGCCTTCTTGGGCTTGAAGAACGGTGGGTTGATCATTGCCAGCGAAAGCACCTTCGTAACTCTGGCGAATCTGAGCGAACCGCACGCGCTTACGACGATATTGACGCTGGTCATCGCGCTGCCGTTATTTTTGCGGAATGTCAGGGGGAACTTTCTGATCGCAATTGTGGCGGGAACTGGTATCGGTGCCGCGTTGGGAATTGTGGATTTCTCGGTACTGCGGGACTTCAGCATCTCTTTTGGCGGTTACGGCGAGCTGTTTCTGGCACTGGATTTCAGCGGAATCGGCACCTTCCAGTTTTGGACGGCAGTGTTCTCGTTGTCGATGGTCATTATATTTCAGAACATGGGGGCACAGCTTGGCATGCTCCCGAATAAGTCGAAATTCAGAAGATCGTTTCAAGCCAATTCGTTTTCAGTGATCAGCGCAGGGCTGCTCGGCTGCAGTCCGATGACGACGGCGGCGGAGGGGGCGACCGGCATTGCTTCCGGCGGAAGAACCGGACTAACCTCTCTGACCGCAGGACTGTTGTTCATTCCCGCACTGTTCCTGGTGCCTTTATTTAAAGTAATCCCGAGCAGTGCGATTGCGCCGGTGCTGATTATCGTGGGCTGTCTGATGATCATGTCGATCAAGGAAGTGCCTTTTGATGATTTCACTGAGGCATTCCCGGCTTATATGATGCTGGCCATTATGCCGCTGTCCTTCAGTATTGCGAACGGAATTGCATTTGGCTTCATCGCCTATCCTATTGTGAAATGGGTGACGGGCCGCCGGTCGGAAGTGTCGATGACGATGTACCTGATCGCCTTCTTCTTCCTGCTCTATTTCATATTGGGCTCGATATAGAAGCTGGTGAAAAATATGAGGGGCTGTCCCATATGTCATCACAGATGACAGGGGATGGCTCCTCATTTTTAATGACCGCTCCACTCATACATATGCCATAAACCGCTCATGCAGCTCATCCATGCTCAACAGACCAATGTGATTCGGGAAACGGTTATCCTGCGTGCAGACGGACAGTTTGTAACCGGGGCCGATTGGATACTGCTTGAAGGAGCAGTCCCTGAATTTATTCAGGGTGATCAGCTCAATGCGGCCGTCGCTCCCAGCGCGAATGGTAAAGGAGTCAAGCGGCATGGAGAGGCCCATGCCTGCGGTTTTGATGTAGCTCTCTTTGAGCGTCCATAGATCAAAGAAATAGTTCAATTTCGCCTCACCCTGCCGCATATCAAGGTCGAGACATTCCTGCTGCGAGAAAAACCGCTCGGCGAGGCTGAAGTCGATCGCCTCGACCTTTTCCACATCAATACCGATCGGGAGGCCGGCGATGGCTGAGACTATCCATTCTCCGGAATGGGAGTTGTTGAAATGCAGTGCGGCATTGTCCTCTAGCCGTGGCTTGCCATAAGCATTTTGAGTCAGCCGGATATCTTTGTTTCGTATGTTCAGCTTGCTGCAGATGAGGAGCCTCGAGAGGAGGTCCGCCGCTAACGTTCTTAGCGCGTCTTCTTTACGTCTGAATCTATGTATCCGCTCCTGCCTCTCCAGCGGAAGCGCATGAACTAGCTTCCAAATAGGGAGCGAGTCGATATTCGTATCCAGCCGGATACCGTAGATTTCCACCATATGCTTGTCCCACCTAATTGTTCATTGGTAACTCTTATACTCCTCTATTATAGCAACACCCAGTATTTTACTCCAAAGTAATTCCTCCCCTGAATGCTCCGTGATAAGATAGAAATGATTCTATCAAGAGCTTATGGCTGGGAAGAGTGGGGAAAAC
Organism: Paenibacillus sp. YSY-4.3; assembly: GCF_054767475.1. Taxonomy (NCBI): domain Bacteria; kingdom Bacillati; phylum Bacillota; class Bacilli; order Caryophanales; family Paenibacillaceae; genus Paenibacillus; species Paenibacillus sp. YSY-4.3. The sequence continues at coordinate 326,820 of NZ_BAABMC010000004.1, forward strand.
AGTTTGAAGAAGAGAATTTTGATCCGGGTTAGTGCCCTGGTGGCCATCATTTGTGCAATAAGCGTGCTGAGCGCTTGTACGACGAGTGTTTACAGAGAATCTATTCATAGGGGGGAAATGGAAACGAACAACACCAAGGGCTACCTTTTAGTTGAGAAGGGGAGGTACGAGGAGGCGATTGAGTATTTGGAGAAGGCGGTGGAGCATGCTTATGAGATAGAGCCGGCTCTCGTTGATTTGGAGCGCGAAATAAAGCTGGATGAGCTCATGGGAGCTCCATTCAATAATTTGAGCTGGGCCTACAATGAGCTGGAGGATTACGAGAAGGGCCTGGAGTATATCGAGAAATCGCTCCTTATTATACCGAATGGAGATTGGGAATACGTGAATCAGGGCAATGCTCTGTATGGCCTGTATCGGTATGAAGAGGCTCTTGAGAGTTATAATCAGGCGCTGGAACTGGGGAATGAGAAATTCGCTTACTACGGCAAGGGCAGAGTATTATTCGATCTGGAGCGGTATGAAGAAGCGTTGGAGCAATTTGAAATTTATATCGGCTTGGATGATACGGATATGGATGGGTACGAAATGAAGGCATACTCTCTTCTCTGGCTAGACCGGTATGAGGAGGCGAGCAAGCTTGCTGATGGTTTGATCCGGGAGGAGCCAGATAATTATGATGCGTACCGCATCAAAGCGGCCGTGCTCGAGGATTTGGACGATTTGGACGTTCTTGCTCAGCATTATAACGGCATGATCGACAAGTTTCCTGATCATATGGAAGTCTATGTACAAATGATAGAGTCCTATACCACGCTGGGCGATCTGGACCGGGCGAAGAACAGCTATGATGCTGCCGTCCAGAAGGATAAGACCTTTGCAGATATACATATAGCTATGGGGGATGTTTATATGGAGCGATCCATGTATGTCCCGGCTGCCAAATATTATGATCAGGCTGTTCAGCTCAATCCTCAGGATGAAGAGAGCATGATCAATAAATTGAGGGCGTTATACAACGGCCGCAGAAATTATCAGTGCGTCGCCTTTGGCGATGAAGTTATGAAGCGCAAGGTCAATTCTTCGCTGATCCCCTGGTTTACGGGAGAATGCCACTTCGATTTGGATCAGTACGACGAAACCATTCAGGCGATGGAGCAAGTAATCGAGCTGGATCCTGAGGATGACGAGGCTTACGCGGTGATCGCCTACTCCTACTTTATGATGGAGGACTATGAGCTTGCGGAGGAGTTCTGCGAGAAAAGCCTAGAGATATACTCCGGCAATTCGACGGCCTTGCGTATCCAAGATGCAATACGAGACAGCCGCAAGCCGCTTGGGGAGCGGGTCAAAAGTTTTTTCAAGGATAATTATTTATACATAAGCAGTGTTCCGGACATGGATGAAATTTTGTCCAAGCTGGATAAAGAACATATGACGCCGGCGGAAATCGCTAAGATTATTAGCCGAGCCCAGTATAAGAGGGATGCATTTACCTCCGTTATTTATGGGGAGGAATACGATCTGTTCACAGCACCTTCGGGTCAGGACGTGATCTATGAAGACCAAGGATCCATCGCATATTTCCGTATTCATGAATTCAATCATAATACCGACGACCGTTTTATTGAGGAACTCGACCGCATTGCCGATCCCGAAACCAAGAAGCTGGTTATTGATTTGCGCGGGAATACGGGGGGAAATATGGATAGCGCGAATCATATTTTGGATGCGCTGCTGCCGGAATGCGTGACCAGCATGTTGATCGAACGGGATGGCTATGCGGACAGCTATTATTCAAATGCCGATTATGTCCCTTTCAAGCAAATATATGTCCTGGTCGATGGTTATACGGCGAGCGCTTCAGAGTTGTTGACGATGGGTTTGAGCACTTATTTGCCCAATGTGACGATTGTAGGCCAGGATACGTACGGCAAAGGAGTCGGGCAGCGTGTGTTCGAGGACAAGAAGAGCAAATTGATGATTCTCGCGGTAAATCACTATTGGAATGTCCGGCAGAACAATATTATGAACTCTTACATTTCTCCTGATATTTATGTTAAAGGCTCTACGCTGGAGGAGTACATGAAGCCGGTTAAAGCGGGCCGTTAGAACAGGGTCCGGGCATCCGGGAAAACCGTGTCATTGATATTGTGGTAAAGTTAAATGGAAGAACTAACGAGGAGGGCTGCTACATGCAAAATCATGCAGATCATGAGGCATTACCGCCGAAAACCTGTTCGATTGAACGGCTAGTGACTTTGCCGGAGGATGTGGAGAAAGTGCTGGCAGGCCGGAAGACGGCAACCCGCCGCAACGGCCGGTACGCCGATGTGGGGGAAGTGATGACGCTGAAGGGGCGGGGTTTTGTAGTAGAGCAGGTCTATTCCCAGACTCTCGGCGATCTGACCGAAGAGCAAGCCCAGCAGGAAGGATATAACAACTTGGAGGAATACAGGCAGTCGATTCTGTCCATGCATCCTGGCATGCGCTGGGTACCGACGATGCGAGTTTGGGTTCACGAGTTCAACCCTGTGCAGAAGTAGGTGAATGTAGATAGGCTGTATGCAATACGCTAGAATGAAATCGCTCTTCATCGATGTGACAAGCAGATGGAGGGCGATTTTTTTCTTGGCGAATAGTGGGTTTATAGAAGCAGAAAATGAAGCTGGAGGTCAGTAGGAAATGGCCAAGGTATATAAAAGCAAGCGCGCCGAGCAGTTGGTGCTTCAATCCTACCGATGCGGACGCTGTTGATGATGTTTCCGGAAATATGCATTCCTACCCATCAAAATTTGCTTCGTATATTGAAAAAACTTAGTTCGCCCCATTCCGGGGTTTTCACGAAATACCCTTGGCTGGCAGATCATCTGGCACTGCTTATGAAGAGCCATAATCAGCAGGCGATGTTTGTTCATAAGGTGGAGGCATACAACCGGGAAAAGGGGAGTTCGGCGGGGAGTAGGCTATATTTTCTCGTGGCAGAACATCGGATTGAGCTGCAGCGGGATTTTCTAAAAATATTGGACGAAGGGAAATTTCAATATAAGGTCATTCCGGATGCGGGTCATGGAATCAACCATGAACAGCCTGAACGGGTAAATGCAGAAATCGTAGGCTTCTTGTTAAAGGAGAGCAAGCCAATGGGCAGGGGCTGATCCCCCGGCTATACAGCCGGGAATTCAGCCCCCACAAAGCTCCCGTTGTTCATTTTACGGAATTTCTACGATAAACACTTCATCACCGATCATATTCCTAGCGTAGTCCCCGATCCCGTTCAATATAATTTCGAACTGGTCGCCAGGCTGCAATGGATGAGATTCAAAAGCCTCGTCCTTTAAAGTAATAACTACATTTCCATTATGGATACTTGGAGTGAAATGTTCAAAAGGCATAAGATCATAGCGGCTGCCACTGTTGTTAACCGGGACATGTAAAATGATTATTTCAAAGCTGTCATACCAAACCAGTGGTTCGCTGGCGGTAATTGTAATTACTCCATCGCTGTAGACGCTGTCCGTGACCGTCGGCGGTGTCGCATCCATGATGACAGGCAGGGTAGTGCTGCTGATTTCGGTTTCATTTTCAAAGAGAGTGAGCTTTAAGGAAGCAGCAGTGTCCTCATTTGCGCCCGCATTAAGGAGAATCTGCACTCCGTGTTCAGTCTCTTGAGTTTCAATGAGCTCAGACTCTGACGAAACCTGAATATAGCTGACGGTTGTTCCTTCTTCCAGTATAAGAAAATGCCCCTCATGTGCGTTGTACTGCAGCGAGAGCGATTCCTCCCCTCGTTGAACTTGGAGGAAGCTGTTGATATTTCGATTCTTATAAGGATCATTAGCCTCCATCATAGAATCATCCACAATGTTTACGATGCCCTCATCGTAAACATAAGTGGGGTTAAGTACAAAGCTAGCTTCCGGTGCCAGGGTTAAGGATAGAGGCTGCCTTAATTCCATGTCCGAGCTAGGTCTGGACAGATTTCCGGCTTGATCCACGGCAAATACGTTGTAGATTCCAGCCTCTAACTGAGCCGTTTCGATTGGTGTTGGGATGTTGGCGGATCTAACTTGTACCTTTTTCGCAAACCTTTCAGCTACGAGTCCTTCCAGGTCTGCTAGAGTTACCGGTTGTTGATATCCTCTCGGAGCGAGGTATAAAAAGCCGGTCTCGTTGCTGGTAGCGATTAGGTCGCTGCCAATAAACATAGGAGTATCCGATAGGATGCTCACGATAGGCGCAGTCGTATCTCTTTCACTTCCGCTGCCGCCGCTTCCAGAGCCTGAGCTGCCGCTGCTGTTATTGCTGCTTCCTGTTGATGTTGGTGTCTTGGTCTCGGGTGTGGTAGGTGAGCTTGGTACTGCAGATCTATCCCCGTCTTGTGGTGTGGTAGGAGGTAGCTGGGAGTTACGCTGTTCTTCGATATTCCGTATGAACTTATTGGCTACGAGAGCCACGGATTGGCGGTCAGCACTCTGGAGCGGGCTAAAGCTGCCATCGGTATTGCCTTTAATGAGTCCTAATTCGACGGCTGCCGCTACCGCATCTCTAGCGTAACTGGAAATGTCGTCCTTGTCGGTGAAGGCAAGCTTGTCTCCCTGCCCGCTAACATCTACTCCGAGAGCTCGGGTGAAGATGACAGCCATATCCTGTCGTGATAAATTGGCGCCATTGCCGAATTGCTGATCGCCGTATCCGCGAATCAGCCCGGCTTGTAATGCGGCCTCGACGGCGGCATAAGAATAATGACCTGTAGGAACATCGCTGAATGTAGCGGTTGCTGGCGCATTGTTCATATCCAGATTCAGAGCCTTTGCGAGAATGATTGCGAAGTCCTGTCTCTCGATATTTCCAGTTGGATCGAATTTTCCATCCCCGCGGCCATTAATAATTCCTTTCTCGGCCAGCTCTTGAATGGCATTCTGGGCATAGGAACCATTAACATCCACAAAGAACATCGTCGCGGACGCTGGCGTCGCTAATGTGCCGAGCAATGCTGCCGTAGTGATGACTTTGGTAAAAAGTTTTTTGTTCAAATTCAAACCTCCTTAAGATGAAATTTATGTATATTTTGTGTCTATCAATCATTCTAGGTTAACGATGTACATCTGGCAATTATATTATGAGAGAATTGAAGATTATCTCCCTTTCCGATTCGTCTCCATCCACTGGACGGCCCAGTCTACGAGCTGTCTTTGCCTCAGAAAGCGTACTTCTGCTTCCCCAACCTTGTAAATCGTTACATCGTGGGCTCTATCATATTGCTGACCCAGTTCGGTGAAATCCTCATCATCTACAGCTTGAGTGTGATAGGTCACCCATGTTCTCTTCCCGTCGATCATGACCGCACTGCTTTCCTCTGTAAACTGCTTTGCTGGAAAGCTCGCCTTAGTCTCTGCTAAGTGCAGTGAGGTGTTCTTATCGTATCCGACTCCAATAAGCAGAATATGGCCATCAAGCTTGTATAATTTATCAATCGGCGATCCTTCTCCGAAAATCTGGCTTAAATCATGCTCCTTCGTAAGATACTCCGCATGTCTGCCTACGGCAGCAAATGACCTGGCAGGATGGTCGGATCTAGCGGATCCGGGCCATTTCCGGAACATTTCTGCCACAACGCCCATGCCGATGGCTGGCGTAATTTCTTTATCGTAGGCCGGCCAATGTTCGCGGATGATAGGCCAGTGTATAGGGGACACCTCCCAATGAACGCCGGTGGCAGGGTCAAGGTTTTTCCAGGTTTGAGAGGGCATCATTAACGTCCCTTCTTCGCCGACAATTTCAAGCAGAGCGCGGATTAAAGTCTCGGCCCCGCCGACCACGAATCCGATTTTGCTTAACGAGGTATGTACGATTATCGTTTGTCCATTCGATACGCCGCAGCGACGGAATTGCTCAGTCAGATCGCTTTTGGTCAATATCGGTCTTTCGGTGTAACGGGAATTTTCCATCATACTCACTCCTTCTTTGGTTTTAAGATTTTAACAAAAAAGAGACAATCCCTCGTTAAGCCCGAGGGGTTGTCTCTGGTGATGCCAGAAAAGCATTGCCCTTAAATTTTTGCGTTTCCTTACATTATATTGAAAAAGGAAAGCAGCTTCAATGGATGTTTCGGACAAGCTCGCTGCGTTCATGGATATACAGTACTACCCCTGAAAATACAAGTCTGTTACGTATAAATAATAAAGGGGGGGCGTTCTCGCATGAATTATGCCAATCAAACAATAGAGAAGACAATATCGATAAGCTTTGTGTTCGAGTCATTCTGGGATCGGTGGTTGGGAAGCGGTTTGCCGAAACCGACGGTATATGAGCTGCGCCAACGGGTCAACGGCATTGAGGATTGGATGGAGGTGCTGCAGAGTCATGCTGATGTGCATGAGCAGCTAGCGATTAAAATGCTGAAACAGCATTTGATCAGTGAAGCGGAGTACTTTTATCGGAACGCAGCGATGAACTACAACCTGATCCAATGGATGTTTCCCTATACTGGACCAGACAAGCAAATGTGGTATGAGCGCTGCAAGTGCATGCACATGGAAGCGGACAAGCTGGCGGCAGACATGATTTCCAAAGCGGAGATTCAAGTTGAAGGAAAGAAGTGCCGGGGCCGAGTAAGAATTCCAAAGCACCCTCGTGGCTGCGTTATCATATTGAATCCAATCGATTCGTCGAAAGAGGAGTCCATTAAGTATGAAATCGGCTTCGCAAGAGAGGGCTTCGTCACAGTCAGCTTCGATGGTCCAGGACAAGGCGAAACGTATGTGTTTAACCACTGCCTGGCCACCCGGAGAGGCTGGGGGCTGTTTGTGCATGAGGTGATCGGGTTTGCGGCACAGCAATTTCCGGAGCTGCCGCTGCATTTATTTGGTACCAGCTTTGGGGGTTCCTGGGCGATCGAGGGCGGAAGCCATTCGAAGATTGGCAGGGTTGCAGCAGTCAGCCCTGTACTGGGGGGCGGGATATGGATGCCCGATTATTTCAAGGAGCGGATGTCCAATGTGATCGAGGAAGGGGAGAACTTTCTCGTATTAAATGAGGAGAGCATCGAGCGCGACCGGCCAATGCTTCTCATTCATGGCAGGAAGGATGAGTGGGTCAAGGACGAAGCGATCCGCTCGTTCTATCGGAGAATAACCGCTGACAGGCTGCTGATTGAATACCCGGATGAACGGCATGGCTGCAGCTTCAGGATGGACGATATCATTCGGGCGGTTTCGGACTGGTACGCACGCTAGCGAAGATGGTATAAACTCGGGGATTGTCAAACCCTAGTTTCTCCGCCAGCTTAATCGAGGCGGCATTGGAAATGTCGCAATCCCACCTGGGTACTAGGCGATGCTCCAGGCAATGATTTATGAACAGCTCGGCTGCGCGCTGGGCTAGGCCCCTTCCCCAGTAATCAGGGTGAGTGGCGATATCTATCTCGGCATAACGCGGTGAGGCGAATATGGAAATGCATTCGCTCACGACCGTATCGCGGTGAAGCAAGCAGTATCCGAAGCCGTGTTCGAGAAAGCGGGATACCGATCCCCAATACTCCAGGATGTAGGCTTCATTAAAATTTGGGCTTTGAGCTAAGGATTGCGCCGTGATTTTGGCCCATTGAAACGGACCGGCAGCATCATTTTCTTGTCCCATGACGCTTGCTCTAGCCATATATTTGTCGTTATTGAATTGAAAGGAGTGCCTACGCAACTGTCTCAGCTCGTCTTCAAACCATGTGGCGATTGCCCGGCTCCACTGCTCGGACGGCGAGAACAAGGTGAAGCGGCTGCTCGTTTCTTTTCTGCGTTTGTATACCTCGAGCAGCAGGTCACGGAATTCTTTGCTTTGCTCGTCTCCTGCCGCGAGGTAAATTCCGGAGGGCGTTCCAATTAAGACACTTCTCCCCGAACGTTCAAGGTGGATCTGTCCGGGCAAATTGCCGCTTAATATCGCGTCGGCGAACGAAGGAAGAACTGCCTGCTGCGTACTGTCGACGATTTCCCTAGCGAGCTTCAGCTTATTCATTTCATTGTATTCGTTACTCATTTCTTTGTCCTCGGTTTCTGTATGGTTGATCTATGATAAATTCTACATCTTGTAAGGCTTTTCCTTGTGCAATTGCCCATTCCGGGCTTGTTGTTCCAGGCAGGACAGGTATAATGGTGATGAATCATTCAATTACCAACAGTTGGAGGTTTATCATGCACACGAAGCAAAGTTTGATGGGTCAGCTTGAAAGCGCTGGCATTAACCGGCATGGAACCGTGCTGATGCATTCATCCATGAAAAGTATCGGCGAAGTAGAGGGAGGAGCGGACACGGTTCTGGATGCCCTTTCGGAATATATGAAGGACGGATTGCTAGTCTTGCCTACCCACACCTGGTCTTATATTAAGAAGGATAATCCGAAGTTTTATGTAGAGACGTCTGAGGTTTGCGTCGGTATTCTCCCTGAACTGTTCCGCAAGCGTCCAGGTGTGATCCGCTCTTGGCATCCGACGCATTCTGTAGCGGCGCTAGGGAAGGATGCGGCTGAGTTTACCGCCGGGGATGAGCGCTGGGATACGCCGTGCCACCGGGAATCCGCTTGGGGCCGCCTGTTGGACCGTAAAGCCACGATTTTGCTCGTAGGTGTCGATCTGCGCAGGAATACGTTCATTCACGGCATTGAGGAATGGGTTGATATCCCGGGAAGAATGACGGATGACCATGAGCAGCTGTACACGGTGCTTCCGGACGGTAGAGAGATTCTGGTACCCTCCCGCCGCCACTGCGGCCTGTCCTGGTCGGAGCACTTCTGGAAGGTCGAAGGCGTGCTCGAAGAACAGGGAGCGCTCTACCGCGCCCGTCTAGGCGATGCCGAAGTTCTGGTATGCGATACGGTGAAAACAACGGATATCCTTTCGGATATGCTGCGGGCGAACCCGGATTTATTCTCGGATAACGAGCCTTTGGCAGAGTAAGCAGAAGAAAGTATCTACCGCAATAAGCCGACTGCGTCTGGCAGTCGGCTTATTGCGGTTATTTTTTGCTGACAGGAATCCAAATTTCGCAAAGGTAGTCTTCGGCAGAAATGTCTCCCGGCGAGTAAACCTCCAGTTCAGGCGCGTCCGCTACTTCATAGCCCGTAGCCGGGAACCATTCCTGGAAGATCCGCTCAAACACGTGCTGAATGGCATGGGGAACCGGGCCAACCGCGTTAAAGACCGCCCAAGTAGAACGGGGATTACTTTAGAAGATGTCGTCGCCAGCTCCTGTGCAGCTAAGGTCAGCTTGCGCTTACGCGTATATTCGGCTACCGTCATGCCGGTCAATATGAGGAACATTCGTTGAAAATGAAATGGGGATACGCAGGCCGCCTTGGCTATTTCATCGATGTTCAGCCGTCCCTCCAGCCTCTGCTCGATCAGCTCTAACGCATCTTTTATACGTAATAGTCCTTCCAAACGCACAACCCCTCCTTATGCATATCATCGTATCACCTTAGGGCAGGGCCTTACCTGTCTTTTCATGCTATTTGCGAACAGATTCTAGTTAGAGAGTGTAGTTATTTATATGGTACCTTAATTTTAAAGGGATGAGAAACAATCTGCTGATAAGACGTCGACAAATAACCACATAATTTGCAAAAATGATGTAGTAGAATAGTACTCGTCGAGCCAAGTGATAAATTCATTGATGGGGAGAGGTGGCAATGGAACAGGTGAATGAGACGGTAATCGTAACAAAGCAGGCTTTCAGCGCGATTGGGCTGCATTGGGAGGGAACTTTTGCCGAGGCGGGAGATGGCGGCATACGCGTAATTCATCAGGAACTGCAACGGCGGCGCGGAGAAATCCGCGGTATTGTAGATCTGGGCAATTTCTACGGCTTATCTTACCATGCTTATCCGGGTGGAACCGGCTTCGCACACTGCGCGGTATTTGAGGTAGCCGATGCCGATGAGCAAGTACCGGAAGGCATGGTCAAGGTTCATGTTCCGGCAATGAAATATGCGAAGTGCGAGCACCGGGCGGAGCAGAATATCGACGAATCGTACAACAGCATATATGCCTGGATCGAGCAGCAGGGACTCAAGGCGCTTCCGCAGGAAGGCAAGGAGCTGACGCATTTCGAAATATTCCCGAGCGAGCAGCATCCTTACAGCACGACCCCCGAATTTACGATCATGATCCCTGTTCTGGAGGATTAGCCTACTGCTCTACTTAATAGCATAACCCTGTAAAAAAGCGCCGTGAGGCGTTTTTTTTCGGGGGGGCGTCAACGGACCTTGGTTCCGTTATTTCGTCGAAAATGGCGTAAAGCATAGAGCTTACGGCCCCTGTTTCCGCTATTCCGCTCAAACAAAGGCCATAAGGAGCGTATTTTCACAAATAGAGGATCCTATGTCCGATAGGACCCTAATTAATGGGCGGAAACCGAAAATAGCGGATTTTCTGTCCGATAAGTATGACTGCCCAGCCTGCCACCATTCTGCAAATCAGTGTGAACTCACCCGTCAAGACTAGTCCTGCCCTACCCCGCAACCATCAGTACTTCCGCCAGTTCAATACTACTTATCCATGCTGCCTGAGCTACCTCCTCACTAACTCTACTGTAAAAGGGGCTACTCAACTACCCATCGTACCCAAATTAACCACCGTATAACTTTACTTTAGCAGTAACCCTAACCCACACTAGCCGCCATGCTCACACTTCACGCTTGTGCTCGACTAGCAGCAGTCACCGATTATCCCGCAAACTACCGATGAAACGCTCACTTTACACACAGTTGATCATTTGTTGTAGAGGTTTCGGAAGTTGTAATTTATAATAGGAGCTTGGGACGGGACATCAAGACTTATATTAGCGAGGTAGGTAGATATGAACGCGATAGAAGTACAGGATTTGCGCAAAGCATTTAAAATACAAAAAAACCGGGAAGGCCTCAAAGGGGCTTTCGCAGACTTATTCAAGCGGCAGTATCAAGAGGTCGTTGCCGTGAAAGACATTACGTTCGCCATTCCTCAGGGCGAAATTTGCGGTTATATCGGGGAGAACGGTGCGGGCAAATCGACGACCATCAAGATGCTCACCGGCATACTGGTGCCGACCTCCGGGAGCCTTACCGTCGGCGGATACGTTCCCTATGAGGAACGGGAGCGCTTCGTGCAGAATATCGGCGTCGTTTTTGGCCAGCGCAGCCAGTTGTGGTGGGACATCGGCGTCATCGAATCGTTCCAACTGCTGCGGAAGGTATACCGGGTATCCGAGCAGGATTTCAAGAAGCGGCTGGACGAGCTCGTGGAGCGCTTGAAGCTCCAGGATCTGCTGAACCGTCCGGTCCGCAAGCTCAGCCTGGGACAGCGCATGCGCTGCGAATTGGTCGCCGCGCTGCTGCATAATCCATCGATCCTGTTCCTCGACGAACCGACGATCGGGCTCGATATCGTGGTGAAGTCGGAAATTCGCGACTTCCTGAAGGATATGAACCGTGAGCATGGTACTACGATCCTGCTGACGACGCATGATTTGCAGGATATCGAGGCGCTTTGCTCTCGTGTCATCATGCTGGATGACGGGCGGATCATTTACGACGGCGGACTGGAGGAGCTGAAGCAGCGCTGGGGAACGGGGCGCGAAGTGCTGTTCCAATTCGGGAGAGCGACGAAGCTGGAGACGTTGCGGCAGTGGACCACGGGGCTGGCGGTGGAATGGTCAGCCGAGAACGATCTCAATGCCAAGGTCTGGATTCCGCTGGAGCTCAACGTATCCGATGTGCTCAGCCGGGTGGTGGGACAAGCAGATATTACGGATATCAAAATCATTGAGACGAATACCGATGAAATTGTGCGCAGCATATACCAATCCGGTTCGGCGGAGAAGGCCGAAGAATCGGCAAGTTCCCTGACGGCTGAAACAAAAGAGGTCAGCCATGTCTAAACGTCTTTCGTCCGAGCAGGCTTCTTCCAGACCGACCCGCCCGGAAGGACGGAAGCCACGTAATAGCGGAAAGCGCCTGCTGCTCGACGCGTATTTGGATTTTATCCGCATCCGCTTCCTGACGATGCTTGCTTATCGAATTAATTACTACACCGGCATTCTAATCTACACCCTCAATATCGGGGTCAACTATTTCACCTGGAAAGCCATTTACGGCGATGGTGATTCCTTGGGCGGCTTTACCGCCGTACAGATGACGACGTATGTTGCGGTATCCTGGATGGCCAGGGCATTTTATTTCAACAATTTGGACCGTGAAATCTCGTCCGACATCCGCGACGGCAGCATTGCCATCCAATTCATACGTCCTTATAACTATGTATTCGCCAAAATGATGCAGGGGCTCGGGGAGGGCATGTTCCGCTTCCTATTGTTCATGATTCCCGGCATGGCTATCGCCATGCTCCTGTTCCCGGTGCAGCTGCCAACTGCCCCGTCGGCATGGGCCGGCTTTCTTGTGATGCTGCTCTTCAGCTTCCTGATCAATTCGCAGATTAATGTCATTACGGGTCTCTCGGCCTTCTTCATCGAGAATAATGAAGGCGTCATGCGGATGAAGCGAGTGCTTGTCGATCTCTTCTCAGGGCTTATTGTGCCGATCAGCCTGTTCCCTGGCTGGCTGTCCAAAGTGCTTGAGATGCTGCCTTTTCAGGCGATCACCTATTTGCCAGGCTCTGTCTTTACGGGCAGGGTGCAAGGCGTAGGTATCTGGAACGTACTGGGCATTCAGGTGTTCTGGTTCGCGGCTTTAATCATCCCGATGATTCTGTTATACCGGGCGGCGCGGCAGCGCCTGTTCGTGCAAGGAGGTTAACGAGAGGCATGACGAGGATGTTGTATTACTTGGGATTAATTATGGAATACTTCAAAAATTATATGAAAACCCGGCTCACTTATCGCGCCGATTTCTGGGTTGAGGTCATCTCGGATTTGCTGTTCCAGGCGACGAATTTTATTTTCATCGTGGTTGTGTTTATGCACACCGACAGCCTGGGCGGCTGGAGCCAGAACGAGGTTATTTTTGTCTATGGCTTCTTCATGGTGCCATATGCCGTATTCAGCTGCTTCGTTAACATGTGGAATTTTAGCGAGCGCTACATCGTCAAGGGGGAGATGGACCGCGTACTGACGCGTCCGGCGCATCATTTATTTCAAATTTTCTTGGAAAATATCGATCCGCCAGCCCTGATCGGCGGCCTCGTCGGCATCATTATTATGGCGATCAGCGGCGGGCAGCTCGGGCTGCCGTTTGAATGGTGGACCATTCCGGCTCTGATTATTCTGACGCTTAGCGCGGTCGCAATTTATACAGGGATCTATACCGCGCTCACCTCGTTGTCGTTCTATTCGGACGCACCGACCGGGATTCTGCCCCTCATGTTCAACATCCAGAACTATGGGCGCTATCCCGTGACGATTTATAACCGGGCGATCCAAATTTTGCTGACTTGGGTTATCCCGTTCGCCTTCGTCGGCATTTATCCAGCGGCGCTATTCCTTCATCGCGAAGAGATGACGGGCATGGCACTGCTCACCCCGGTGATGGGGGCAATTTTTCTGGCTATCGGCCTGCTGGCATGGAACATGGGGGTCAAACGCTATAAAGGTGCAGGTTCCTAGTGGCCGGAGTAAATCCATTACGCATAAACACCCCGCTAAGCAATTAGCGGGGTGTTTACTATGTCATCGTATCCTGTTTCATTTATTGTACAGTAAAGCCGGTGCGATCCGGTCGATGCGGTTCGTCCATATTCCGCCAGTATAACCTTTGGGAAGCTGCGTTAAGTCCTCTATAGTGTCAAAGCCCTCCGACCACTCTCCGCTGCCTGCTACAACAATCACGCGCGTGCCGGCGGCATCCATCCGGTTAAGGAATTTATTCGGCCAGCCCCATAGCCACGGGGTAAATTTCTCGGGGATATGCAGCTGTGTGTTCCTGCATGCTGAAGGCATATAGCCGCTCCAGCCTACCCCTTCGTACGCAAGAAGACAGCTTTTGAGCGTAGCCTTCGACATCACTCTCAGCCCGGGCAATTCCTCATGCAAAGCAGCTATAGGTTCATCGCCTCCATAAACTGTCAGTTCATGCAAACGATCCTCTGGCAGATCCGCAAGATATTGCGCGAGCTGGCGGCCCTCCGCCGAATCATTGCTTTTAATATGAATCAGGAAAGTTCCTTTCGGAAAATGCTCCAGCACCTCATCCAGCGACGGCATCAGTCCGATGCCTTTCCCGCGAAAAGGGTATGTCGCGCCATTGTCCGCCGTATAGCCGTAGCCGATATCGATTTCCTTCAGCTCGTCCATCGTGTAATCACCGACCATACCCTGGGCGTTCGTTCGGCATTCCAGCGTCCAGTCGTGGAACACGGCGAACCGGCCATCCTTGGTCGGCTTAATGTCCAGTTCCACCATGTCCGCTCCGGCATCGAAAGCAGCCTGCATCGAAGGGATGGTGTTCTCCAGGTAAGGGTGCTCCGGCTCGAAAATTCGGGTGGCCGTGCAAGTATCACTCTCGATGCCCTCCATGCTGAACGTCTGCCCCAGACCGCGGTGCGCCAGCAGGAAAGGTGATCCACTGCGCTCCTTAGTCAGCAGGGAGGTATTGTTCAAATAGATGAATGCCAACAAAATAAGCAGAACTACAAAAGTGCGTTTCCACCCCTTTTTAAGTTTCATCCTCGCATTCCTTCCCTCTATAAAATTGACCGCTTAAGCTCGATCCGTCGTTGAATGCAATATGCTGCTCAGCGTCTGATCGAGACGAGGAAATTTAAACTCATAACCTTCCTGCTCTAATCGCTCCGGAATCACCCAGCGGCTCTTTAGGATGAGTTCGGTTTCCGTCTGAATCATGACGGCGCCGAGCTCCAGCAGCCATTTCGGCGAAGGCAGGCCGAACTTGCGGTTCATCGTCCGCCGCAATTCGCTCATGAGCTCCCGGTTGGTGACGGGGTTCGGAGAAGCGCAGTTGAACACGCCGCTCAAATCCTCCCTGGTCTGCAGAAACGAAATAATTCCGTAAATGTCCTCGATATGAATCCAACTGAAGCGCTGAGTTCCCGGACCTTGGATACCGCCAAGTCCGAACCGGACGAGATTTTTGTACGGTGTCATGACGCCCCCGCCTTCTCCAAGGACGATGGAGATCCGCAGCGCCGCTTGTCTTGTTGCCGGCAATTTAAAGGCAAAAAAGGTCTGCTCCCATGCTTGGGCTACCTCGACGGAGAAGCCGGTTCCTATCTCGCCGCCAGCTTCCGTCATGGGCCGATCCTCGGCATGCCTGTAAATCGTGGCCGTGCTGGAATTGATCCAGAGGGCAGGCGGCTGCTTGCAGGCAAGCACCGCAGCGCCGAGAAGCTGGGTTGTCTCCGTGCGCGAGTCCATGATGGCCTTTTTGTTTTTGTCGGTATAACGGCAGTCGACGGATTTTCCCGCCAGATTGATCAGAATGTCCGCTTGCTCCAATGCCTTGACGATTCCCTTGTGGTCCTGCCACGAAATATGGTCTGGCTGCCTTGAAATATGTATGATTTCATACCCTTGCTGTTGATACTTCTTACTAAGATAAGTTCCGATGAAGCCGGTTCCTCCGGCCAAGACGATTTTTCCGGTCATAAGCGCAAACAACTCCATTTCTACCCTGAAAGGTCCCTTGAAATTGACTAAATCGCCGTCCATTTAACTATGTAGACGTTAACAGGCTCACAAAGTTACACTTTCGGATATATTTCTCATTAATAGAGCCTTGTTTTCATAAAAAAAATTTGGGACAATAATAAACAGAATTTGAAGTTCTGAAAAGAGGATAAATATTATGAATACATCATCCATTTATGGATTTACGCTAGATCAGCTAGTCGCCTGGCTGGAGGAGCGGGGACACAGAAAATCACGCGCGCTCCAGGTATGGGATTGGCTTTACCGTAAGCGGGTACACAGCTTTGCAGATATGAATGACGTCAAACCGGAGGTTCTTGCATTGCTGGAAGAGCATTTCGTGATGGAGACACTGACGGAGCAGGTGAAGCAGCAATCTGCGGACGGAACGGTTAAGTTCCTCTTTAAACTGGCGGATGGCAACCTGATCGAGACGGTCTTAATGCGGCATAAATTCGGTCTTTCCGTCTGCGTTACTACTCAGGTCGGCTGCAATATCGGCTGCAGCTTCTGCGCGAGCGGCTTGTTGAAGAAGAGCCGTGATTTAACGAGTGCCGAGATCGTGGAACAAATTATGAAAGTACAGTTCCATTTGGATCAAGCCGGACAAGAGGAGCGGGTAAGCCATATTGTGATTATGGGCATCGGCGAGCCGTTTGATAACTTTACGAATGTATCCAACTTTATTCGTACGGTGAAGGATCACAAGGGCTTGGCTATCGGGCCGCGGCGCATTACCGTATCCACAAGCGGCCTCGCGGGCAAAATTATTGAGTTTGCCGATTCCGACCTGAAGGTCAATCTGGCGATTTCACTGCATGCCCCCAACAATGAGCTGCGGACGCGCATCATGAAGATCAACAAGGCCATCCCGATCGAAGAGCTGATGGAGGCGATAGATTACTATTTGGCAAAATCGAATCGGAAGGTTACCTTGGAATACATTTTGCTAAGAGACGTTAACGATGGAACGGAGCATGCTCAGGAACTTGCCGAACTGATTGGCGACCGCCGAAACGGGGTCACAGTCAACCTCATTCCATATAATCCGGTCGATGAACACGGCCAGTACCAGAGAAGCCGCAAGGAGTCGATCCTGGCCTTCTACGATGTGATGAAGAAGCAGCAAATCAACTGCAGCGTTCGCCTGGAGCACGGTACGGACATCGATGCGGCCTGCGGCCAACTGCGGAGCAAGCAAATTAAGAAGGACAGAAGAATATCATAAGTAGACCTATGCCGTTACCGTCCCTCATTCTCCTCATAGACTAATATGTGACCTAAAAAGGAGGATGAGGGTTGTGGTTGAAACCTATTATACTTGTTTGCACTGCAAAGATAAGAGGGTTCGCATTCTGACTACCGGCGGACAGTGGTATACAGGGACAATTACGAATGTAGACTACCAAAATGTTTATTTGCGTCCCGATGCTAGGGGCGTCGTCAGAACCTCGGCATTTCGCCCGGGATTTTACGGCAATCAGATTCTGACGTTAAGCCTGTTCACGCTGCTCGCGATCGCACTGATTTAAATATGACCATCAAGACTCTCCTTTCTAAGGAGAGTTTTTTTGTATGCTCCGGGTTACTCCAAAGTGAGGGTCACTGAGACCGGGTTATGGTCGCTGTGTGCAAAACCAAGCTCATGGCCTTGTACCGACACCACCCCGATGTTAGGAGACACGAGAAAGCCGTCGATAATCGCAAGAAAGTTCACGCCGTCCTGATAAGGGATATCCAGCGTACGGACGGTCGGTGTTTCTGGGTCCACGGCCCATTTAAAGCCGTCGGGGCGGAAGTCGTCCGGGAATTTCTGCAGCCATTCGGGCCAGGGTTGGGATGCCGGGAATGCACCGGGGTCCGTACCCGGCAAGGAGTGGTTCCAGTCTCCTCCCAATATGATATAATTGCCCTGCTTCTGCTCGGTCTTAAGATAGTTCAACAAATAGTCCAATTGCTGCTGGCGAATTCGTCCCCCTTCGTCAAAGGCGGATAGATGCAAATTAACGAGAACCAATTCCCGTCCGTTGTCTACAGGGAGCCGGATCTCCATATAGGCCCGGTCTAAATCAAGCTGCTGGCGCGGCCAGCTCTCCTTGCCCGGCAAATCGAGCCTACGGGCACTCGTGCTATGCACTGCTGCCAGCGTTAATAGGCCGCTGTTTACGGATCCCATAGGTTTAAAAAGGGGAACCGGAACCCATGGCACCTTGTAATTCAGTGCAAATGTATGGCCGTAGCCAGGCAGCTGGCCCGTCAAGTAGCCGGCTTCATTCAGATGATAGCTGCGGGAAGCAGCTATATCCACCTCCTGTAGAAGGAATATGTCGGAAGCGGCTTCGGTCATGAACGCAGCGATGGCGTCCATATTCGCCTTTGTCTGTGCTTCGCTGCGGGAGCGGGATTGCCTTCCTCCATCCATGAAGAAATCCTGATCCTTGTCGAGACCCGCATACCCGATATTGAAGGTAGTAATCGTAAACGCCTCGCCGGGCTTCAGCTTCCGCTCCTGGTTCCGCTGCACATTCAACGGGGTCACTTCATCAGGCTTATAGTCTGTTATCGTAATATAGAGCAAAAAACCGCCGATGATCAACACAGGCAGCAGAGCGGCCATACCAATCCACAGTCTCCAGCGTTTTGCCACTGCTTCTCCTCCTCGTTATTTCTATGTATTTATGCCATTCCTCTTCATACTACTGAAAACTTACCATGAAGTCAGATGAGGTTCCAGACTTAGTTATAAATACTTACAGCGTGTTTAGAGAATATAGGATAGAATGAAAGTGGAAATCCAAGATTTAGGTCATTGGTTATAGTGAAATTGGCTAAAAAGGATTTTGTACCCAAACGCGAGAAGGTGAGAATAATGACCGTACGGCGCTATAGCTGGACAAAGCTGCTGATTGTATTAACGATAGTTGTATTAGGATTATCCGCTGCCGTCGGCGCGTATTCCAAGGAGGAGGCCGTGAAGAATACAGGCTCATCCACAGAGAAGTTCATTACGAAGCATATGACGAATGCGAATGGAACTATAGCCACCTATTTAAAGCCGGGAACCTCAACCGATCCGGATATCGTGGCTGGGCGCGAGGCGCTTTCCGAGTCGTTGGGATTTTGGATGCAATATGCCGTAAAGAAGCGGAATCAAACGTTGTTTGAGCGCAGCTACCAAGTTCTGAATAGCCGATTTTTGACGTCGGAGAACTATATTGTCTGGAAGGTAGAGTCAGATGGCCGGGTGAAGGTAAATACGAATGCGCTCGGTGATGATTTTCGTATTATCGGCAGTCTGCTGGAGGCATCACGGCTTTGGAAGAAGGACGAATATTTGGCTACAGCAAGAGAAATCTCGGATACGCTGCAGATGTACGGGCAGAATGAAGGCTACTTCGTCGACTTCCATGATTTCGCGAGGGATGAATCTCCAACGACGCTGAGCCTGGCTTATGTGGATATAGGTGTGCTTAAGCTAATGAAGGATCACCAGCTTATCGATTCAGGCACTTACGAGCAATACGTTCGTTTGCTATCCGAAATGCCGGATGACGGCGTGTTCTATCCAGTAACCTTCGATGTTCAACAGCGGAAGTATGCATTCGATGGCCATGTTAATCTTATCGATCAATTAATTATAGGCATTCACCGTGCAGAGATGGGCAAGAAGCCGACCGCCCTTATCTCTTTCTTGAAAAATGAGCTCCGCCAGCAAAAAACCATCAAAGGACGCTATAACCGGGCAACCCGGACGGCAGAGGTCTCTTATGAATCCCCTTCGGTGTACGGCCTTGCCATACTGCTGGCCTTGGAATGCGGAGATAAGGAATGGGCTAAGCAGTTGAACAAACAAATGATTTCTTTTAAAAATAGGGACGAATCATATTCTGGCGGGTATGTGTTTAGTAAGAACACCCACTTTTTCGATAATATTCTTCCATTGCTTGCCGAGACAGCTTTACAAAATCCTTAATTTAGGGTAATTGTTCAGAAAGTGTACAGATTCAGTTTGTAGAATATAGTATGAAAAGATCGAAATATCCGTTAGTTCCATATTTTATATACTGCTGTGCCACGGGCACTTCTCGTATGAGCTCATATGGGAATTGCCTATTTTTTTACATCCATGGACTGTCTGCGAGAACTTCCCATGGGCCGATCACAACATAGAAGGATGGTTAATTATGAGGGCCAAGATACCGACACATCGCATTGCCTGGGGCTATATCCTGCTTATTTTGGTGGCGATCGTACAGCAGTTTCTCGTCTTTCTCAATGTTTATCTTGAACAGAGCTACTCCGGGGCGGAATTCGCATTTAGCATGGTGGCCTTGGCGGCGCTGCTAATCGGGCTGATTCTTCCGCTTGGGGTATCCGTCGTTGGGGTGTTCGTGTTCCTCGTCAGTTATTTTGTATGGTTAGCGACTTATGCGCGCCTGGATGTTTTGGCATTCTCGTGGATTTTGCTTATTCCGGCTAATATCGGCATTGCTGCTGTGATCAAGTCGGCGCTGATTCGCAGCAAAGTCGTCATCCAGCGCTTGGAGGAGCTGGAGCAGCTTACACCGCAGGTTGATCTGGATACGGCGCTGGGCAACAAAGAGGCGCTGGCCGAAATTGTCGTCAAGCAGTCCAATTTGGCCAACAGGTATTCGGATCACTACAGCTTCTGTATGGCGATGTTCAAAATCGATTTTCTATCCCTGGTGCAGGAATCGCTTGGTTCGCAGCGTTATGCTCTGCTTCTGCTGGAGCTATCGAATATTATTCAGACTCAGATCCGTTATGAGGATTATAAATTTTCCCTGGAACAGGGCAGGTTTATCATTTTGTGCCCGATGACCAACCATGAATTTCTGCAAGCGATGACGGATCGGATCAAGCTGGCCCTGATGGACGTTCATTTCCTGGATAAAAAGGGGCATCCCCTTAAGCTCGTCATTCGTGCGGGAGCGATCGCGTTCCAGAAGGATCAGTTCAGCAAGTATAAGGATATCGATGCGGTCATCGCTGCACTAGAGAGACATACCGAGACGGATTTGATTGGGGAGTACATATGATTTGCTAGACGGATTACCCCGGATGCGGGAGGGAGGTGGCAGGATTTGCTTATGGCGTCGTACATCGACTGGTTCATTCCATTATGTACTGGAGTTAGCTTCATATTCGCGGTGACTGTTGTGATTCTGACGGCTGCTACCCTGGTGTTCCGGGCCAGAGTGAATAAAAAGTATGATCGGGGGAAATTCAGTGGCTGATTTATTGTTGATTCTGTGTATGGTTAGCATCTGGATCGCCGTGTTCCAATCGATCATCATCATGATCGGGGCCATTCGCTTTGTATGGCGGCAGAGCACAACGCCTTTGGTAATGCCTACCGATTTGGAAGGCTTCCCTACGGTAACCGTGATGGTTCCGGCTCATAACGAAGAGCTCGTCATCGCGGCAACAGCGAGGCATGTTCTCCATCTGAACTATCCCGAGCATAAAATACAGTTTATCGTCGTGGCGGATAACTGCACGGATAATACGGCAGGGCGGCTAAAGGCACTTAAGGCACAGCCCCAGTACCAGCATCGGGACTTCTTCATTATGGAGCGCAAAGGAACGGGCGGCAAGTCGGGCGCCTTGAATGATGCGCTGGAGCATGCCACCGGAGAGTGGATTTGCATTTTTGACGCGGACGCTGCGCCGGAGAAAAATTCGCTGCTCTTTCTCGTGCAGAAAGCGATGGAGGAGCCGGAGTTGTACGGGGCTGTATTTGGCCGTAACAAAGCCCGGAACCGGGGCCAAAACTTCTTATCTAGATGCATTAACCTGGAGCTGGTGACGATGCAGAGAGTGCTGCATACCGGCATGTGGGAGCTGTTCAAGCTGGGGACGATTCCGGGCACGAATTTTATTGTCAAAACATCACTAATCAAAGAAATCGGCGGTTGGGACGAGCAGGCGCTTACCGAAGATACGGCCATTTCGTTTGAAATCCTCTCAAGAGGCCAGCTCATTGCGCTTGCCCCGCAAGCCGAGGCTTATCAGCAGGAGCCTGAGCAGCTTTCCGTATATATGAAGCAGCGCGAACGATGGGCCAAAGGGAATTATCAGGTGGTACTGGATAATTTCCACCACTTGTTCAAGCCTTCGAGCTGGCGCATCAAGCTGCATGTGCTTTTCTTTACGGCCAGTTATTTCTGGTTTCTGATTACGATCGTTATCTCCGACCTCATTATTGTCGTGAACATTGCTTATTGGCTGATCGCTCTATTTAAGCCGGAGGTGTTGTCTCCCTTCCAGTTTGAGGGCGATGTGTACATTTACCTGATTATCGCCTGGGCGCTGATGTATTATTTGTATGTGCTGCAGATCAACCTGGCACTGGCTTCCGATATCGGGCAGAGCAACGTCCGCAATTTTGTCTTGTCCTGTATTACGTATTTCACATACGCACAGCTCTTCCTGGTCATTTCGCTCCGTGCCTCTTATAACATGATTATGGATAAGATCATGCATAGGGAAAGCAAGTGGTATAAGACGCAGCGATTTGATTAGTCTGCAATTTAAATCTATTAACAAGAAACTGAGGCCGCTCCCATGCTAAGGTGCATGGGGGTGGCCTCTTCAATGATTTCATGCACTTTTTTTTAGAATCGTCCGTATAGCCATTCAATTATCAAGACCTTCTATGGTAATGTACTAGTATGAAGAAGATAAATACTACGTTGACAGGGCTTCGGGGTTGGCTTGCAATCTCGGTAGTCATTTTTCATATTTACGGCTCGTCGATCCTTGAGGGGTACTTAAGGGAGTATCCTCGCAGTCATTGGAGTTATTTCATCAATTATGCTGGTCCGATTTCCGTTAATCTGTTTTTCGTCATCAGCGGCTATCTCATTACGCAGACGCTGCTTCGGCACGGGACGGTAAGGAAATTCGCTTTGAACCGAATCCTTCGGATTTATCCGGTGTTTTTGCTAATTCATATTCTCATATTTGCGGCAGGGCCGTGGATCGGCTATAAATGGATGGACAATATCGGTTTTGCCAGCTATACGGTTCATTTTTTCTCCAACCTGCTGCTGCTGCCAGGCGTATTTCCCCTGCCTATTGCCCAAATCGTAGCCTGGTCATTAAGCTATGAAATGGCGTTCTATCTCATGGCGGGCCTGATTTACATCATTTATCGCAGGAAGTCGCTTCCTGTATTTGTTAAATCTATTCTTTTAGGCATTATGCTGCTAGTTAGTGCGATGCTCATATACTATCACCCGGACATGCTGTTCTTTGTCGTGGGTATCGCCTCTTATTTTACAGAGTCGTTTCTGCGCAGGGTGTATCCTTACAGGAGAGCTTTGTATCTGAACGGGATAATATTATTCGGGCTCCTATATATGTGCTATCACTATAACGCCAGGCATGTGTATATATTGATTCCGTTAATTATTAGCTATTTTTTCTTTCAGTCCATTTTGCGGGAGCACGGGTTAATGTCCCGGTTTTTGCAGCTTCGCCCGATGCAATATTTGGGGAAAATCAGCTACAGTCTGTATATGTGGCATACGATGGTTATGTTTCCGCTCAAAAGAGTGATCCCCAAGCTGAGCATGCTTGTTCATCAGCCTTGGTTGGCATTTGCCGTATACGCTGCATTATCGCTGATCATTTCTATTGTAGTGTCGCATCTATCCTACCAACTTATCGAGCTGAGGCTAACGAGTTATTTGAAGAAGCGGCTGGGCAAGAACAACTCCAACGACACGTCGGCTCAATTGCCGTTTTCGCGATAGCAAGGCAGAAAAACCTTTGTCTAATCCCGTGAAGTCTGATACAATAACCCGGAATCAACCAATTTAATATTTTACTTATACGGTGCTGCCCATAATTTATTATGAAGCAGCTTAATAGGGAAGTTCGATGAAAATTCGACGCGGTCCCGCCACTGTAACGCGGAGCTGACTATCGTAAAACCACTGTTGATCATCAACGGGAAGGGGATAGTTGAAGCGATGATGCGAAGCCAGGAGACCTGCCGTGTAAGAGCTCTGTGATTTCTCACGAGGATGAGATGGAGATGTTTATTCGTGCTGCTGCCGTCATGCTTAGTCATTGGAGCGGCCGAGTGTGTATAGTGTTACACGGACAAATCTTCAGGAACATCTTTCTCTACGGGAAAGGTGTTTTTTTGTTGTCCACAAAAAACAATGGTAAAGGAGAGCGGACGTTGAACAGTTGGAAGAATGGGATGAAGAGAAGCTTGCCCGTATGGATGAGCTTCGTGCTGTTGTTGTCTCTAGTAAATCCTCAGCTCGCCAAGGCGGCAGGAGGGGCAAACAACACTCAGTTGAACAGTATGATTGCGAGCACCATGGATTACTATGCCAAGCAGTATAGTGATGCTAGCTCGACGAAACGAATCGAGTCCTGGTGGGAGCTCGTGGCTATATGGGGTGCAGGAGCAGATCTGCAGGATGGAAAATGGAGACTGCCTTCCTGGGAGACGACAGCGCCTAATTTGGCGGCAAATAACACGGGTACCGAGCATATCAGATACATATTTGGGCTGCTGGCTATGGGGAAAGATCCAGCGCATGCTTGGGAGACGGATCGAAATTTATGGGCTGAGCTTGCTGCGCAGCAGAACCCCGCTACGGGGGCGATCGGCGGCGTTAACAAGCACATCTGGGCCATGCTTGCCTTGGATGCCGGAGTCAAGCTCGGTGCAAACGTAGGCACATGGGATGATGCGGCGGCGAAAAAGGCTCTAGACTATTTGCTGTCTTGCCAGTACGCGGACGGCGGGTTCGGGTTAACGCCAACCGGGTCGTCCGGCGATACGGATATGACCGGCATGGCGCTGCTGGCGCTTGGCAATTATCAGGGGCAAAGCGCAGTGGACAGCGCCATTCAGCGCGCAAAGGAGCTGTTGAAGCAGCGGCAGCTCGATAATGGCGGGTTTAACTCACCTGGAACATGGGGCTCCGGTGACAACTCGAACAGTCTGTCTACTACGGTCTCTGGTCTAGTGGCCGTAAGCGACGATGCACTATCCTCCGAATGGATCAAGAACGGCCATTCGGTATTGGATGCATACGCGCTGTTCCAGATGGCTGACGGCTCCTTCAAATGGAAAGCTGCCGATGCGAGAATGAACAGCATGTCTACAGAGCAGGCGCTTATTGCGCTGCTCGACATCCAGCATGGGCAATCGACATGGTATCGTATTGCTGAAGCTGCGCCGGTTCAGCCTAGCATATCGGCACAGCTGCAAGTGACCGGAATGGACAGCGAGCTTTACGCTTCTCAGATAGTCACAGTATCACCGAACGGCGGGGAAGTTACGGCGCTTGATGTTATGAAGCAGGGTCTTGATACCGCTGTGCCGCCGATTAGTTACAGCATTACGGGCAGCGGGAGCAATGCTTACGTCACGGAGATTGGCGGACAAGTCGCAGGAACTTTGGGCGGCTGGGACGGCTGGATGTACACCGTCAATGGGGTTGCTCCTTGGGTCGGAGCGGGCGAATATGTCATTCAGCCCGGCGATCAGGTCCATTTCTATTACAGCCGCTGGGCCAGCATATCGGCGGCAGCGCTGGAAATTAGTCATGGAGCCTCGAACCCTGCGATTGAAATCAAGCTGGTAGGGGATACGTTTACGCCAGCTGCAGGGCAGGTAAATTATTGGCTTATCGACACCGGCACAACAGGGCTGCAGGTTGCTGGCGTAACCATGAGCAACAACCAGCAAGCTAACATTGCTTTTGCAGGTCAAGCTGCTGAAGGCATAATTACCGTACAGGCATTGGCTGGGGCTTTAGCCGGGCAGAGCGAAAGCGAGACGGTGAGTGTCGTTGTTCCAGCTTCCGCTGGGCCGGTTCACGAACGGATTATTTATGTTCCGGACGGCGAGACCCATTTCGAGAACGGGTCATATGGAGACCCGTTGACGGAAGACAAGGTCATCCTTGAGTTCACTAGAGCGCAATTGCCGTAGGTAACTTCAGTTACGGACAGTACGTATTTCGATATTGCACCGGATACCGAGGTCCGCTCATTAGGCTGGAACCGCCAAATTCAACTGCCTAGCAAGCTGAGCACCACGGATGGTACGTTGATCAGTAAGGTAAACGACAAGTTGTCCTTAACGAATGAGGAACTTACTCAGATTGCAATTCGTGTGAAGGTAGGCGGCAGTGACAGAATTGATTTCAGCCGTCATGTAACTTTGAAGCTGATTGGGCAAGGCAGCAGGCATGCCGGCTGGGTCGGCAGCGATGGAAGCTTTAATCCAATTCCGAAATACAACGATTCTTCGGTAAGACAGGATGCAGTTTATGCCTATGCGGATGATCATGGCGATTTAGTCATCAAGACGACGCATTTTACGGAGTTTATTGCTTACGACTTGAAAACTAAGGATACTCCTGGACAGGGCGGTAATCCTGGCAACGGAGGTACCAATCCAGGAAATGGCGGAGCTCCCGGCAATGGGGGTGGCACGCCTGGCACTGGTGGTAACCCGGGTGACGGGGGCGGCGTAGTAACTCCACCGGCTACCCGTTCAATTACTTTGTCTGTAGAGAAACATACGATTGGCGAAGGAAACATTGTTTCGTCTATGGCAGTTACGCTCCAGGATGGAGATACCGCATTTACAGTCCTAAAGAGAGTACTGCAAGGGCGCGGTATTTCTATGAATTACATTGGTTCTGATGCTACCCTTTATGTACAAGCGATAAACGGTTTAGGCGAGTTTGACAAAGGGCCGTTGAGCGGCTGGATGTATCAGGTAAATGGGGTATTTCCAAATTACAGCGCAGGACTGTATACGCTGCAGAACGGCGATGTTCTTCGCTGGCGTTATACTACGAACCTCGGCAAAGATCTTGAAGAAGAAGACGCCGGAAACGGAGCACCGGGTGCCGGGGCGCCTGGAGCTGGCGGTCCTGCTGGCATCGGCGTGGCCGAAGGAGCTTTAGGACAGGTAGCAGTGGCAACGCCGGAGCAGCAAGCGGCTTCCCTGGAGCGCATTAAGGCGGCGATTGCTAATGCTTCGAACTGGATTTTGAACAATCGCAGCTTCGCTAAGCATGATAATTTTAACGATTGGGACGCTTTAGCGCTGGCTCGCTCCGGCAAGCAAGTGCCTGCGGAATATTATTCGGTACTCGAGAGCCATGTTCGTGAGAAGAACGGCGAATTCCGCTTAGTGACAGACTATGAACGCATGGTACTGGCCGTCACCGCAATCGGGAAGGATCCGCGCAGCGTGGCCGGGACAGATTTGCTGGAGAAAATCTACAACAATGCGCGCATGACGAATCAAGGCACGAACGGACTCGTATTCGCCTTGCTGTCTCTGGATGCAGCCAAGGCTGATATTCCAAACGATGCGCTGTGGACGCGGGATAAGCTGGTCGCTGCGGTGCTGCAGCAGCAGAATTCCGATGGCGGATTCCCGATCAGTAAAGAGTCCAACGGCCAAAGCGATATCGATATGACGGCCATGGCGCTGCAAGCCTTGGCGAAATATCAGGACCGCAAAGAGGTTAAAGCGGCTGCGGAAAACGCGCTGGCCTGGCTGTCGCAGCAGCAGTTGGCAAGCGGCGGCTTTAAAGCGTGGGGTGTAGAAGCGAGCGAGAGCATTTCGCAGGTGATTATTGCTCTGTCCAGCCATAATATCCCGCTGGATGATCAGCGGTTCGTGAAGAGCGGCGGCGATCTGCTTACAGCGCTGCAAGCATATGTGAACAAGGATGGCGGGTTCGCCCATACGGCAGGAGGAGCCAGCGATTATATGGCAACCCACCAGGGGCTAATGGCACTTGGCGCGTATGAACGGATGCTGAAGAAGCAAAGCACGTTATTTGATATGTCCGATATACAAACTGCCGTCTCTGAGCCGGCTCCAGTTGTCTACGGCGATCAAGCCTCCATATCTGCATGGGCCAAGGGAGCGGTTGAACAAGCAACTGAGCTGGGCTTGATGGCAGGTACGGGAGCGGCGACGCCGCAGTTTGAGCCGAAGCGTGGTTTGACCCGTGCGGAATTCGCGGTGCTGGTCGTCAAGCTGGCAGGCGAACAGCCGTCTGGGAATGCGGCGGGCTTCAAGGATGTCAGCCAAGACTCCTGGTACGCCGGATATGTAGCTGCGGCTAAGGAGAAAGGCATGATTTCCGGTTTGAACGAAAGCCAATTCGGACCGAATCAGCAAATTACAAGACAGGAAATGGCTACGATTCTTGTGCGCATGCAAGGGCAATTGCTGCCAAATGCAGGGGATAGCACAACCTCGAACCGCATTCTCAAAGACCGTGAGCAAGTATCTAATTGGGCTGCCGCTTATGTGGATTCGGCTGTTCAATCCGGGCTCATGTCGGGAGACGGCGACTATTTCCGGCCGCATGAGCAAGTCACTAGAGAAATGGCTGCTGTCGTGATCGTGAAAATGCATGCCATGCTTAATCCATAGCATTAACTGGGAGAAGGAGACTTAAGCCTCCTTCTTTCCCTATTTATACGATTATCATAGCTTGGGGTGGGCATATGCCGAAATGGAGCAGGACATTATGGCAGAATAGAAACAAATTTTTCGGGCTGTTGGCCATTATCGCTATCGTGCTGGCTGCGGTATGGTTCTACGGAGGCGATCGTTCGGAGCGGATTGGTTCGGTTGGTGATGCATCTGGTAATTCATCTATCGAAGTGTCCCGTAATGAGGATCATTCTGCCAAAGCAGACTCTGGGAATTCCGGTACGGAGAGCGGGGGGGCCGGATCGCCGCAAGAGACGGTACCGGACAGAGATGAGCCGTCTTCAGTTTTACAGCCTGGGGGCAAAGAAGCGACACCGCTCGCTGAATCCGGCGACAGTGGCGCTGCGCAGGGCACGGCTGGTGAATTGGCTGCGAAGGCTGAAGAGTCATCTACAGCCCTTCCCGACGGAGCGGTGCAGCCTAACGCCGGCAAACAGGCCGGTGAAGGAAAGAAGTTCGATGATGCTGAGGGCGTTAAGCCTCAGCCAGTTCAGAGCGGTTCGGGAGCGGCCATATCCTCTACGCCCCCGGGTTCCGGCGCGTTGCCTGGCAAAGATAGTGCCACGGATGCAGCCGCTGGCTCTGGCGGTTCCGTAACGTTAACCATCGTTGGACCGCCGGATATCGGCACGATTATGGGAACGACCGAGGTAGACATCGGCGATTCCAAGTCCGTACTGGATGTATTGAAGAAGACTACCCGCAGCCAAAAGCTGCAAATGGAGTATACCGGAAGCGGAGCGACGGCCTATGTCCAGGGCATAGATAATTTATATGAATTCGATAAAGGCTCGGGCAGCGGCTGGATGTACAGCGTAAATGGCAAATTCCCGAACCGAAGCGCGGGGATTTGGCCGCTGAGTCCCGGGGATGACATTCGGTGGCTGTACACGGAAGATTTGGGCAAAGATCTGGGCGCTGGCGCAGAGGACGGGTTATGGGATGGGAAGAGCTGATATGGTATATGGGTTTACAGGGCTGCATCCACAATTAAGCATGCTATATTTCCTTGTATTACTGGGAGCCTGCATGATGTTTCAGCATCCCGTATATTCGCTGGTGTCTTTCATATGCATTGTAGTACTCCTCTTCTCTCTCGATGGGGGGAGAGCGTTGAAAAAAGTAATTAAAGGCTACTTACTCATCGCCTTTGTCATATTTATTTCGAATCCGTTGTTCTCCAGCCGGGGTGCCACGATCCTGTTCTACGTCTGGGATCGCCCTGTTACGATGGAAGCCATCGTGTATGGCGCGATATTTGCCCTATCACTGCTTAACATGCTGCTTGTCTTCATCGCCTTTAATTTGGTCGTGACACCGGACAAGCTGTTGTATCTGCTTACACCATACGCACCGCGGACGGCCTTTGTGATTACTGTAACGCTTCGCTTCGTCCCTTTGCTGACCCGCAGACTGCAGCAAATTATGACGATTCAGAGGGTCATGGGTTATTTGCAGCCCAGAGGAAGCAAGAAGCATCTGATGCGGGAGGGGATGGAGACGATGCATACGCTCGTCGGCTGGTCATTGGAGGAAGCGCTGCAGACCGCCGGCTCCATGAGGGCAAGGGGCTATGGAATCGGGCGAAGAAGCAGTGGTACGGTCTACCGGATGGATCGCCGGGACAAGCTTGTGCTGTGGACTATGATCATAACGGGGCTGAATATCGTGATCGGTGCGTTGTTTGGTGTAAACCATTATGAGGTATATCCTCGGCTGCAGGCATTGCAGTGGTCGTCTCAGCTGGGAATTCATTTGCTTAGTTATGCTGTATTCCTGGCGATTCCCCTTGCGATGAATGGGAAGGAGTGGCTGCATTGGCGCTATATCAGATCGAACATGTAAGCTTCAAATACCCGGAAGCATCGGAAGCGATGCTGGCGAATATAAATATCACCGTTGAAGAGGGAGACTTCGTATTATTATGCGGACCATCGGGATCGGGAAAGACGACGCTGCTTCGCCAGCTGAAGCGGGAGATTAGGCCGGAAGGACATCGGCAGGGAGAAATACGGTACCGGGGAAATCTGCTGGACGACTTGGAAGCAAGGCATTCCATCGAAGAAATTGGGATGGTCTTCCAGGATCCGGACAATCAGATCGTTATGAATACGGTATGGCAGGAGCTTACCTTCGCGATGGAGAACTTGGGCTATGCTACGGAGCAGATTCAGCGCAGAATCGGCGAACTCGTTCAGTTCTTTGGTATGGAAGGCTGGCTGCAGCTGGGGGTGCATGAGCTGTCGGGAGGCCAGAAGCAGCTTCTGAGCCTGGCTTCCGTTATGTCTTTACGGCCCAAAGTACTGCTGCTGGATGAGCCGACGGCACAGCTCGACCCGATTGCCGCCAAGGAGTTCATTCAGCTGCTGGCTCGGATTAACGAGGAATTGTCCATCACCATCATCATTAGCGAGCATAGAGTCGAGGAGCTCTTTCCCTTATCCACCCAGGTTGTCATGCTTAAGGCGGGGGAGGTGGCTTACACTGGTGCTCCGCAAGAAGTCATCCGCAGGATTTGGAACGATCAGGATGAATTTTTCATCCCATATCTGCCCGCTGTCAGCCGATTATTTCTGGGGGCTGGCGGTGAGGATGCCCGGAGGATGACAGAGGAACCCATTCCGCTTACCGTCAGGGAGGGGCGGCAATGGATCAGCCAGTATACTAAGGCACCGGCAAACCAGGCTAAATCATCATCAGAAGCGTCATCAGCATCTATCGATACGCCAAGTCCTCTTTTGGAATGCAGGGAGCTGTTTTTTACTTATGAAAAACATGCGCCTCTCGTGTTGAAGGGCTGTTCGCTGCATATTCAGCAGGGGGAATTTTTCACTTTATTCGGCGGGAACGGCTCCGGCAAGTCCACGCTCCTGTACCAAATCGCGGGCGCTAGGAAGCCGCAGCGCGGGAACATTTTTTTGGAGGGAAAATCTTTATTGCGCAGCAGTACCGCCGAGAGAAGCCGTATCATCGGCTACGTGGCCCAAAATCCGCTGCTTTACTTTACACGGGATACATTGAAGGCGCAGTTCAAGGATCGAATCGAAAGGCTGGAGCAAAGTTCAGGAAAGGGGAACCGACAGGACCCAACGTTTGCCGTTAGCAGGCAGGAGCGGTTAGATGAATTACTGGAGCTGTTTGAGCTGAAGGGATCGCTGGACAAGCATCCGTTGGACCTCAGCGGCGGACAGCAGCAAAAGGCAGCGCTGATGCTCGTCCTGCTTGCGGAGCCGCGATTGCTGCTGCTCGACGAGCCGACGAAAGGGCTTGATCCCACTTCCAAAATGAAGCTGGCGGCGCAGCTTGAAGCCATCCGCGAAAAGGGCACAACCATATTGATGGTCAGCCATGACATCGAATTTGCGGCCAATTATGCGACCCGCTGTGGGCTGCT
This sequence comes from Paenibacillus sp. YSY-4.3, assembly GCF_054767475.1. Lineage (NCBI taxonomy): Bacteria > Bacillati > Bacillota > Bacilli > Caryophanales > Paenibacillaceae > Paenibacillus > Paenibacillus sp. YSY-4.3. Next base: position 358,373 of record NZ_BAABMC010000004.1, read on the forward strand.
GTTTGACGGCAAGCTGGTTGCGGTAGACGAGACAAGGAACTTTTTGCGGGACAATTATTTTTACACGACAATCATTCACCGCACGGCAGGCGATTTCTTCCCCGCAGCTATTACGATGAAGGATATAGGGATGCCATGGGGAAAATAAAACGCTTGGTCTATGTCGGCAGCATAATTACAGTGATTGTTCTGCTGGCTGCCGTGTTATGGTTTGAGGAGTATTATCTACCGCTCAGCTTCTTGATTATTGGGCTAGCGATCATCCCCTTTTTTATCCGCTTCGAGAGAAAAAAGCTGCGCGCCGAGGAAATACTGCTTGTCGCGATGCTGGGAGCTATCGCTGCCGTAAGCAGAGTGCCGTTTGCACCGCTCCCCAGTGTGCAGCCGACGTCTTTTGTCATTATTATGGCGGCGCTTGCCTTTGGAGCTGAGACGGGATTTCTGGTGGGCAGCATCGCTGCCGTCGTGTCGAATATATTTCTGGGCCAAGGGCCATGGACGCCGTGGCAGATGTTCTGCTGGGGAATGATCGGGTTTACGGCAGGGCTGCTTAAGGACACTTTATGGATGAAACGGATGTGGGGCAGAAACCTCTTCGGCTTCCTATGGGGGTTTGTGTTTGGCTGGATTATGAATTTATGGTTCCTGATCGGCTTCTATGATCAATTGTCCTGGCCGGTCTTCGTATCGGCTTATATAGCCAGCTTCTACTTTGATTTGGCCCACGCGCTGTCGAATGTCTTCTTTCTTACGCTATTCTCCGGGGTATGGATGCGAATCCTTACCCGGGTTAAGTCGAAGTATGGCTTGCTGAACCCGGAGGACTCGCCGATTAAACCACCGCGATCGCCGTAATTACCCAGCCGATCAGGAAGGCCACGCCGCCCAGCGGCGTAATCGCCCCTAGCTTGCGGATGCCTGTCAGGCTTAGTGCGTACAAGCTGCCTGAGAACAGGATGATGCCCGCGAACAGGAACCAGCCGGCCAGCACAATCAGTGACGCCGATTCAGTCTGCGCAGAAATCAAGCCTAACAGCAGCAAACCGAGCCCATGAGCGATGTGGTACTGGATTCCGGTTTGATAAATTTTCATCATATCCTCGGACAGCTTCTTCTTCAATGCATGGGCTCCGAACGCCCCTAAAGCAACGGCCAGGAACATCATGCCCGCTCCGAGCAGCAATAATGTCGTCATGGATATAAACACCTCCCACTCCAAATAGTAGCCATTACACGCAAAGGCGTCAATTCAAGGAAGGGGAGATGGTGTCACAAAATCGGAGGCTCATTTGTCTACTCTATATCACATAATGAGGGAGAGATGGACTAATGAGTCTAAGATTAAATTTTCAGAAGGCTAACCCGGCAGCGTATCAAGCGATGTCCACATTGGAGAAGTACACCAGGGAGAGCAGCGTGGCTCCCGTCACGAATGAATTGATTAAGCTTCGTGCGTCCCAAATCAATGGATGCGCCTATTGCCTGGATATGCATGCTAAAGATTTGATGGCGATGGGGGACCATGCCGACCGGATTTTGCTGCTCAGCGTATGGCGGGAAGTCCCACACTTGTTCACGGATCAGGAGCAGGCCGCTCTGGAGCTGACGGAATGCGTGACGAATATTTCGCATGAGGGAGTGCCGCAGCCGGTCTATGACAAGGTGAGGGAGTTTTTTAACGAGAGCGAGTATGTGGACTTATTGATAGCGATAAATACGATTAACAGCTGGAATCGCCTGGCCATTTCATCAGGACTTTTCCCTGGATGCTTTAAGTCATAAAATGGTAATATAAAAAGAGAAGAGGAAATCCCGAAAGGAAGCCGTCCTGGCTTCTTTTTGGCGTTGGAAGGAGGAGGTGCGCGCTTGGTGAAACCATCGGAGGATGTGGATGCTCGCACCGTGCGAGCCCGGACGGACATCGATACTTTGTATCGTAATTATCGGACATATGCCTTTTCCATCGCATATCGGATGCTGGGCGTGATATCTGATGCCGAGGATGTGGTTCAGGACTGGTTCACGGAGATGCAATCCAAGGATATAACAGAAATTCGAGATATCAAAGCCTATTTGGCAAAGGGAATTACCAATCGCAGTCTGAACGTATTGAAATCGGCACGCAAGCAGAGGGAAGTATATGTCGGAGAATGGCTCCCCGAGCCTCTCGTTGCTGATTACGACTCTCCCGAGCGGACACTGGAGCGGCAAGACATGATTTCTTATGCCTATCTGGTCATGCTTGAGCGCCTTACTCCGATGGAGCGGGCGGTCTATCTTCTTCGGGAAGTGTTTCAGTATGACTATCCTGCGATTTCAGAGATGCTGGGCAAATCGGAGAGCAATTGCCGCAAAATATTCAGCAGGGCCAAGCAGAGCCTCAATTCGGAGGAGATCAGGATTGACGACCATGGGGCTTCTGATCAGGGGAACAAAAGAAAACTGATCGAGCGGTTTATTGCCGCTTTCGAGCAATACCAAATGGAGGAACTGCTGGAACTGTTGGCTGAAGACGCAGTAATGATCACCGACGGGGGCGGTTACACCCGTTCCGCTATTTTTCCGATTACAAGCCGGAGGCGTGTGCTGGCTTTATTGACTTCACCTAAAACGTTTAAGGAATTGCGCAGGTGGCAAGCTGTTTTGACAGAGGTAAACGGAGAAGTGAATCTCATCTTTACGAAAGAAGGCCAATTGAAGGGCATATTATGCTTCCAATTGGGAAGTGAAGCGAACCGCATCCAAAATTTATATTTGCTGCTCAATCCCCATAAATTGAATCATGTACTTGCATGAGTAAGATCCTTGGATCTTGCTCATGCTTTTTTTATGAGGATATAAATCCAATAATATTATGCACTTTACAATAGTGTGTGCCATACAGTATATTGAGAGCAGGAGTTGATAAGATGACTGACATTCAAGAGGTCGTGAATGGGCTGCTGCAGGAGCTCCGGCGGGGTACGATCATTATCGGCGTGCTGAGCCAGCTGTCAGAGCCTCAATATGGATATTCGCTCGTGATCATTTTGGAAGAGAAGGGCATGTCTATTGACGCCGGTACGCTGTATCCTTTGCTCAGAAGATTGGAGAAGCAGGGGCTGCTGGACAGTGAGTGGGATACGACGGAGAGCCGGCCGCGGAAATATTACCGGCGGAGCGAATTCGGGACCGAGGTATACCGGAGGCTGAGCGCGGAATGGCGTGAATTGAATCGCAGCGTGGAAAGCTTGCTTGATTTGAGTTGAATTTTGAGGAGGAGTGACCTGTGGATTATGTTCAAAGATATATTTATGCCGTAACACAGAAGCTGCCCGAAGGGCAAAGAGGGGATATTGAGCAGGAGCTGCAGGGCTTGATTGAAGACATGCTGGATGAACGCGTGCAGGGACAACCGGTGTCGGATGCCGACATCGAGGCGGTGCTCCGGAAGCTGGGAAGTCCGCAGAAGCTGGCGGATCAATACCGGGCTCGGCCAAGATATTTGATTGGTCCCGGATTTTTCGACGCTTATATCTCGGTACTGCGAATTGTCCTGATCTCTATTGGCATCGGCCTTACGGTCAGCTTCGCCGTTCAAGCCCTCATTACGCCAGCGGAGATACTTCAGCATTTTATTTCCTATATCGTATCGATCATAACAATCGGTGCGCAAGGCTTCGCTTGGGTGACTGTGTCCTTTGCCATTATTGAATACGCTGGCGTGAAGCCGAAGGATTTGAACAAAAACAAGCGGGAATGGTCTCTTGCTGACCTGCCCGAGATTCCTGACCGCAGGCTGCTCATTAAGCGCAGTGAGCCTATTGTGGGGATTACTTTCTCCGTATTATTCGCCGTACTGTTTACGTTCTCGGTAGAGTTGATCGGAGTGGGCGTTTTTCGGGAAGGCCTCAGAGAGATCGTGCCCATATTCAATGTAGAGAACTTCGCCAGGTATTTGCCGCTTATCTGGGGACTTACGGCGCTTAGCATCATGAAGGAATCGGTCAAGATGATTTTCGGCAAATGGACGCGGGGCGTAATGCTGTCTCATATGGCATTTAATGCCGCTCTTCTTATATTGTTGGTCATTATGTTTAAAGACTCTGGCATCTGGAACCCCTTCTTCATAGAACAATTGGTGCAGTTAAGCATTTTGACTCCGGGCAGTGAGGCGTTCGAATGGGTTGAATCGATCTGGAACAGTGGGGGCAACTGGTTTGTATCTATCGTAGCCATCGTGACTGTGATTGATGTGGTGACGGTATGCTTGAAGGTGTATCCGATTCATAAGAGCGCGGCGGGGAACGTTAAGCATCATTAAGGGTTCAGCGCTTGTATCTGGAACAACCCGGCATGCAAGGTTAATACTTTGTTTGTCGGGACTCCCATTGGGGTAAAGGTTAGCGTACGTACTCTGTACGCTGACTAACGATCTCGATCGGGGAGGTATCAGTGTTATGGATGAACAACGCAAATCAGGCAGCAATCGCAAGCAGGAGCAGTTGGAGCAGTTTCGTGTGAAGGACGAAGGCCAGAAGATGACGACGAACCAGGGGCTGCGGGTCTCAGAGGACGAATTCTCCCTCAAGGCAGGTGAGAGAGGCCCAACGCTGATGGAGGATTTTCATTTCCGAGAGAAAATGACGCATTTCGACCATGAACGCATTCCGGAGCGCATCGTGCATGCGCGGGGGTTTGCAGCTCACGGAGAGTTCGAGCTATATACATCGATGAAACCGTACACGAAGGCCAAATTTCTGCAGGAGCCCGGAACTATAACCCCTGTGTTCGTTCGCTTCTCCACGGTTGCAGGCTCTCGAGGTTCGGCGGAGACGGTCCGCGACGCGCGGGGCTTTGCTGTGAAGTTCTATACCGAGGAAGGCAACTATGATCTGGTCGGCAACAATATTCCCGTATTCTTCATCCAGGATGCCATCAAATTTCCGGACTTGATTCATGCGTTGAAGCCGGAACCGCATCATGAGATGCCGCAGGCGGCCACGGCCCATGATACGTTTTGGGATTTCGTGGCGAACAACCAGGAATCGGCGCATATGATCATGTGGGCGATGTCGGATCGCGCTATCCCGCGCAGCTACCGGATGATGGAGGGCTTCGGGGTGCATACTTTCCGGTTCGTCAACGAACAGGAAAAAGCCCATTTCGTCAAATTCCATTGGAAGCCCGTGCTTGGCACGCATTCGCTCGTCTGGGACGAGGCGCAGAAGATTGCGGGGAAAGACCCGGACTTCCACCGCCGGGACCTATGGGAATCGATTGATCAGGGCAATTATCCAGAGTACGAGCTCGGCGTCCAGCTTCTCCCGGAAGAAGACGAGTTCAAATTCGATTTCGATATCCTCGACCCGACCAAGCTATGGCCGGAAGAGGACATTCCCGTACAGTTGATCGGAAAAATGACGCTGAACCGCAATGTCGACAACGTATTCGCGGAGACGGAACAGGTGGCCTTCCATCCGGGACATGTTGTGCCGGGGATCGATTTCACCAATGACCCGCTGCTGCAGGGCCGCCTGTTCTCCTATACGGATACGCAGCTGATCCGGCTTGGGGGACCGAACTTTCATGAGCTGCCGATTAACCGGCCGGTGTGTCCGTTCCACAACAATCAGCGGGACGGCTATGGCCGTCAGACCATTAATGTAGGCCAGGTCAGTTACCATAAGAACTCGTTAGCCGGAAATACGCCGTCGCCTGCGACGGAGGCGGAGGGCGGCTACGTACATTATCAGGAGAAGGTCGAGGGCCGCAAAATCCGTGCCCGGAGCGAGAGCTTCAAGGATCACTTCTCCCAGGCGACGCTTTTCTGGAACAGTATGAGCATGGCGGAGAAGCAGCATATCATCGATGCCTTCTCGTTCGAGCTCGGCAAGGTGAAGAGCAAGTCGGTACGCCAGCAGGTGGTCGATATGATTGGCAACGTCAGCTTGAAGCTGGCCGTCCCGGTTGCCGAGGCCATCGGGGCGAATCCTCCCGAGGGGGCGGGTTCGCAGTCCAGCAAATCCTCTCCTGCGCTTAGCCAGGAGAATACGGTAAAGTCGCCGAGGACCCGCAAGGTCGGCGTCATTGTGGGCAGCGGCTTCGATGGTTCCGAAGCGAAGCTGGTGCTGAATGCGCTGATCGCCGAAGGCGTCCAGGCTGAAGCTATTAGCGACAAGCTCGGCGTGCTCCACGGCACGGAGGACATGGAATGTGAGGTCATGTATACGTTCTTGACCGCTGACTCCGTCTTGTTCGATGCGGTTTACGCGATCGGCGGAGAGCTCGCCTCCGATAATTCGGATCGGAAGGCGGCTTCGTTCATCCAGGAGGCTTACTCGCATTATAAGCCGATTGGGGCAGCCGCTGGCGGCATGAAGTGGCTGGAGCCGCAAATAGAAAACAGCCCGGGCGTCGTTACGGGGATGCACGGCGGCGATTTCGCAGCCGGTTTCATTGAGGCGATCGCGGCTCACCGCCACTGGGATCGCGCCTGAGCTAAGGGAGTTTGCGGGCCAATCGCAACCTAGACCGCAGATGCATGCGGTGAAATAATGGATAGACAGCAAGACGCCCCGCAGTGGACAATGATTCCAACTGTGGGGCGTCTGCTATTAATTATGGCTGCTGGGGCAACTCGGCTTCTACTACGATTTTGACTGCTTGGCTGATCGCGGGCAGGCTTCTGGTCATGACGGGCTGATAGAACCCGATGACCTTGGACCCTTGCTTGATGGAGCTCGGCTCTACAGGCTTGCCCTCCTTGTCCACGATGGCCGTGTCGTCGCTAAGTCGAAGGACGATGTCATTCTGGGACAGGTCAGTTAACCCTTGGCCCTTGACCAGATAACTGGCATGTCCTTGCTCATCCGTGCGGATTTCCTCGATCGTCCCTGCGGTTCCTAACAGCTCGCCGGGCAGTTCGGCGTCCAGCACGGTGAGGACGTAGGCTCCTGTCTGAGGTGGCAGGCTGAGGGTCATGGCTAGCGAATGCTCAGCTTCCACGGTCATGCCGATCCGAAGATCCGACCACTCAAGCTTCGTTCCGTCAGGGCGCTGATATACCGTATCCTCGCTGACTTTCAGAACAAGCCCGTCAGGCCAGACTCCCTGGATATGAACCGAGGCATATTTATCGTCATTATGAATGGCGGTGATAACGCCGGTAGTTTGGGCGGTTTGCTGCTGAACAGGCTGCTCTGGCTGCTGCGCCTCCTGCATCTGTGTTGTAATTGAGACGGAACCGGAGCTGATTGCTACGGAGGCACGCAGTGCATTCTCGACGAAGGCGGTCGGCACATGCAGCTGTCCCTGCGTCAGCTCAGGAGCGGCAGGAAGAGAGGCTGTTGTCCCGTTGACCTTATATTCCTTCGTTTCTGTAATGACGGCTGCGCTCATATCGTCCTTGCTTATAATGGCGGAACGATCCGCTTGACTCCATTTCACGGTATAACCTAGTTGTTCTGCAACGGCGCGAAGCGGCAGCATCGTTGCTTCTCCGCTATGCGCTTGGTAGGCCGTCCCGGGCAGAAGCGTTCCGTTGATTTCAATAGCGATAGCTGATGCCTGCGACGAGGAAACGATCGGCGCAATTTCTGCTGAGGCGGATGGCTGATTGGCCGCCGGCTCTGCCGCTGCAGCGCTAGAAGCTATAATCGCCGTGGACAAAGCCAGCATGGCCAGCGAAGTTCTCAAAGTAGTGTTCATCATTGTCAATCCTCTCGACTTGTAATGTAGGTAGTTCTACAAGTCAAGACGGGACGGATTATGGAAATGTTGCACAAGGTGACGAATTATACCAGCTTTTTGCGGATCGAGCCGGAGATCATGTCGATGATCGTAATCATGACGACGATGCCAAGCAGAATGATGCCAACCCTCTCCCAATTTCGGGAGCTCAGGGCAAAAATGAGCGGCGTTCCGATCCCGCCCGCTCCGATGATCCCGAGAATGGTGGCGGAGCGGACGTTAATTTCGAACCGGTATAAGGTATAGGACAGGAAGCCTGGCAGCACCTGAGGGATCACGGCGAACCACATGATTTGCAGGCGGCTCGCCCCCGAGGCGATTAAGGCTTCGACGGGGCCTTTGTCTAAATTTTCGACCTCGTCGGCAAACAGCTTGCCCAGCATGCCTACGGAATGCAGTCCAAGCGCCAGTACTCCGGCGAAAGAGCCCGGGCCGACAGCCTTGATGAACAGGATGGCCATAATGATTTCTGGGAAGGTGCGAATGAAGCTCAGTAGCATTTTTCCGGAGCCGGACACCCATCGGGTTGAGCTCATATTGGTGGCTGCCCAGAAGGCTAAAGGAATGCAAACGACGGTCGAAATGAAGGTGCCAAGCATGGAAATGGCCAGCGTATCCAGCAGCCCTCGCAGCAAATCCTCGCCGTCGGGCAAATACACATAATCCCAATCCGGCGAGAAGATCCCGGCTATGATCGCCTTCGTGATCTGCCCTGCCGTTTCTTTGATGCCGGTGTAAGGGATGCCGGCGAATGCCCATATATAGATGATGGCAAGCGCGGCGTAAATGAGCCAGCGATAGGCTCGTTTCTTCGGCTTGCGCCTGATTTCGTTTCCCGATTTTGTCATAGCAGCTTCTCCCGCAGCTTCATGCTCACATAGTCGATCACAAGCACGATAGCTAATGTAAAAATAATGATCACACTAGTCTTGTCATATTCCAGAAAACCTAAAGTCACCTCGTAATAATGCCCGATGCCTCCGGCGCCGACGAGGCCGAGAATGGCCGCCGCACGCACGTTGATTTCGAAGGTATAGAGCACGTAAGAAGCGAAATGTGCCTGAATCTGCGGGATGACGCCGTAAGCGATTCGCTGCGGCGCGTTCGCGCCGACGGAGATCATCGCCTCCAGCGGGCCGTTATCGATCGTCTCCAGCGCTTCATAGGTCAGCTTGGCGATGAGGCCCATCGAGAACACTGCCAGGGCGAATATGCCCGGCAGCGGACCAAGCCCGAATATAGCGACGAACAGGGCGGCCAGCAGCAAATCCGGAATCGTGCGCACGAGATTAAGCAGGAAACGTACCGGATAATAAATCCAGCGGGATCTGGCCAAATTGCTGGCGCACAGCAGGGCGACGGGAATAGCGCCGATCGCTCCGAGCGTCGTTCCTACGAGGGCCATACGAATCGTCTCGAGCATCGCATCGGTAATATGGCTGAAATAGCTCCATTTCGGCGGAAACATCTCCCGCAGCAGATCGAGCATATTGGGGAGGCCGGATACAAGTTCACTGAGTGTCGATTCCGTTTGCACAGCGCTTCCCCAGAGGAGAAGCAGGATAATGACCGCCGTCAGCACATGCTTCAGCCGGTTAGGGGCCTTCGGGCGCGCGTCGATAGGGATGCTTGGCTTGGCGTTCATACAACCCGCTCCTCCAGCAGTTCGTCCTGTTGAATCGGCCGTCCGTAAATGGAAGCGAAGACCTCGTCCGTTGCTTCGGATACGGGGCCGTCAAAGACCACCTCTCCCGCTCTGAGCCCGATGATCCGGGTTGCGTAGGCTCTGGCCAAATCGATGAAATGCAGATTGACGATCGTCGTAATGCCCAGCTCCTGGTTGATTCTCTTTAAATCGTCCATGACCTGCTTCGTCGTCAACGGATCAAGAGAGGCAACCGGCTCATCGGCGAGGATGATTTTGGCTTCCTGGGCGAGCACGCGGGCAATCGCGACCCTCTGCTGCTGTCCGCCGGACAGCTGGTCGGCCCGAACATAGGCTTTCTCGGCGATGTTGACGCGGCTAAGCGCCTCAAAGGCGAGATCGGTGTCCTCCTTCGGGAATAGCCCCAGCACGGTACGCAGCGTGGAATGGTAGCCGACCCGTCCGGCCATCACGTTGCGCAGCACGGTAGAGCGCTTGACCAGATTGAAACTTTGAAAAATCATCCCGATATCGCGGCGAATGCTGCGAAGCTGCTGCCCCGTCGCGTTCGTAATCGACTTGCCGCCGATGCGGATGTCCCCTTCGGTAATGTCATGCAGCCGGTTCATCGCGCGCAGCAGCGTTGATTTCCCTGCTCCTGACAGTCCGACGATGACGACGAACTCGCCTGGGGAAATGGACAGATTAATCTCGTTCAGACCCTTTGTTCCGTTGGGATAAGTCTTGGATACATTCGTAAGCTCTATCACGTAAATGATCATTCCTTATAATAGTTTTATCGTGCACTTCCGCTTACCATCTCTAAGCATCTCTAAGAACAAGCACAGCCAGTCACAGTGCGGCAGCACTCCAACTGGCTTGCTCATTTTGCGTACGGTGTTCCAGAGGCTCCCCAATTCAAATGGTCAGCTTACTCTGTCTTCACTTTCTCCCCGTATTCACGCACGATATCAAAAGTGCTGTCTTCCGATGTCACATAACCCTCATGCGAGTAAATTTCTTGAATGATTGCGCGTCCTGCCTCATCCTTGCCGATATCGATGAAGGCGTTAGCGATTTTCTCGCTCCACTCCGCGTTCATGTCCGTGCGGATGGAAACTGTGTCGTTCGGGATCGGCTCAGTGAATGTCAGCACCCGTGTATCCTCAAATACTGTCGGATAGTCACCCTTTACGACGTTTCTGGCATCCTGGAAAATCGCCGCGGCATCAACATCCCCGTTCAATACGGCGAGTACACCTTGGTCATGACCTTTAACCGTAATGGCTTGCACGTCCTTAAGCGGATCGAGCCCTGATTCCATCAGCTTGCCGGCAGGCCATACGAAGCCCGCGGAGGATGTAACGTTTTGATAGGCGATGCGTTTGCCTTTCAGATCGCTTACGGACTGGATAGGTGAATCTTTCTTGACGATAATCATCGACTTATAGAAATCGACGAGCTCCTCGGTTGGAGCGCCCGTATCATCCTGTACCCCATAACGCTGGGCCTGCAGAATGACCTCGGCAGCGCCTTTCTCTTTGGCCAGGACATAAGCGGTTGGCGGAAGGAAGCCGACATCGACTTTCTTGGAAGCCATCGCTTCAATAATGGTATTGTAGTCGGTCGATACGCTGACTTTGACAGGAATGCCGAGGCGGTCGCTCAGCAGCTTTTCCAGCGGTTTCGCTTTAGCTTCAAGGGTATCGGCGTTCTGGGATGGAACGAATTGCACGGTTAACTTCTCAGGCACATATCCTTCAGCTTTCGGCGCATTCGCAGCCTGGTTCTGATCGGCGGATGTGTTCGCCGCGGCATCTGTTCCGGTGTTGCTGACCGCAGCATTGCTGCCACAGCCGCTAAGGAAGGCGACGGATAAGAATAAAGGCAGAATGAATCGGGTTATCTTTTTCAAACGGTATGACCTCCACTAAGTCTATTTTTTTTTGGATTGCACAATTAACTATAAGAGAGGTTTATTAACGGCTTGTCAGCGGAAATATAGCATTATGTAAAAAAATGTGATTTTTAGACCCGCCCATTTAATATAAATCATGATTTCGCCTGATAGACTAAATTAGGAAATGCGTTTGAATTTAGTTACAGAAGGGATTAGAAGATGGCGATGACAAAAACAGCTGCCTGCGAAATTGAGATCCTCGTTACAAGCGATATTCACGGGCATATTTATCCTACGGATTACAGAACGGCAGAGGACAAGAGCTTGGGCCTTGCGAAAATAGCTTCGTTAATCCAGGAAGAACGGCGGCAAGCTCCCGACTTGCTCTTGCTGGATAACGGCGATTTGATACAAGGGTCGCCAATGGCCTCGTATTATGTGAAGCAGGGAACGGATGCGCCCCATCCAGCAGTGGCTGTGCTGAACAGGCTGTCTTATGACGCAGCCATCCCAGGGAACCATGAGTTCAATTATGGGCAGAATGTACTGCGCCGCGTTATGGCGGCGTCCGGATTCCCCTGGTTGTCGGCGAACATTGTCGACTCCAAGACGGGGGAGCCTGCCTTCGGCGTACCTTATATCATCAAACAAGCAGGCCCGGTTGATGATCCGGTCAAAGTAGCGATTCTTGGTCTGACGACGCATTATATCCCCAATTGGGAGAATCCGCTTCATCTTGAAGGATTGGAGTTCCGTGACGCGCTTGAGACGGCACAGGCATGGGTGCCCCTGATCCGGGAACGGGAGCGTCCTGATCTGCTTGTCGTCTGTTATCACGGCGGGTTCGAGCGGGATTTGGCCAGCGGGGAAGCGAGCGAGAAGCTGACCGGGGAAAATCAGGGCTACGCATTTTGCCGGGAAGTAGATGGCATAGACGTGCTGATTACCGGGCATCAGCATCGCTTTTTGGCGACGCAGCTTGGAGAAGTTGCCATAGTCCAGCCCGGCAGCCTGGGGCAAGCCTTGGGCAAGGTCGTGGTTAATTTAGAGAAGCAGGGGGAACGGTGGAGTATCAGACGCAAATCGGCGGAGCTATTGATGGTGGATGATTCGGTAAGCGCGGACGGAACGGTTCTGGAGATGTTCTCCGGGCTGGAAGCTGCGACACAGAGCTGGCTGGATCAGCCGATCGGGCAGGTGGCGGGAGACATGCGCATCCAAAGTCCGTTCATCTGCCGAATGGCGGATCATCCCTTCATCGAGTTCGTGAATAAGGTGCAAATGGAGGCCGCAGGGGCTGCGGTATCGTGTGCTGCCTTGCTGAGCGAGGAGTCCCGCGGCTTCGGCGCGACCGTCACTATGCGCGATGTGCTGGGCAATTTCATGTACCCCAATACGCTAACTGTGCTCCGGCTGAAGGGGAAGGATATTCGGGATGCATTAGAGCAGACGGCTGCTTATTTCGTGGTCGGCCCGGATGGAAGGCTGGCGGTCAATCCATCGTACTTGGAACCTAAAGCCCAGCATTACAATTACGATATGTGGGAGGGCATCCGGTATGAGCTGGCCCCCGCCAAACCGCTCGGACAGCGGGTTGTGAAGCTGACTGATCTTAGCGGCAGGGCGCTTGGGGATGAGACGGAAATGGATGTGGTCATGAACAGCTACCGGGCTGGCGGCGGTGGAGATTACGAAATGTTCAAAGGAAAGCCCATCGTGCGGGAAATCGCGACTGATATGGCTGAGCTGGTTGCGGAATACTTTTGGAAGCACCGGACCGTTCGAGCAAGCTGCGACCAAAATTGGCGGGTTATTGCGCATGGTCCTATGGTACAATGACAGACATCAGGGCAAGCTAGAAGCTGTATGAGAATCAGCTGATGCGCATAACTTACTGTGAAAGAGGAGCTGACCATTATGAGCGAAAAAATTAATGAGCAAGAGCTCGTTCAGTATATCGTCGAGCGAACCAAAGCTAAGCCGGAGGAGATCCGAGCTGTGCTGAAGCATGAAGAGGCATTCATCAACAATGCCCGTAAGGGCGCCAAAGGGGATGTCGATATCGATGGCGATGAGCTGGTTGATTACGTGCTGAGCCGTCCGGGCGTGAAGCTGGACGAGCTGACCGTGGAGACGATCTTGGAGCTGGAGATGGACTACTTGATGGACAAGGGTCTTGCCGGCTACGTGGATTAGAGCTTTTTGAGACAAATCAAATCCCCTTCCCTGCCTGAGCAGCTGAAGGGGATTTTTGCGCCGCACCGGGTGATAATAAGCCTCGATATAAGTCGGAGAAGTTTGTTTCTTGTCGAAATGCCTGTTCCCTGGCTTTGCCCAATGTTATGATATTGCTAATGTTGCGAAGTTCATACATAACACCATAAAAAACCAAGAGTTACATAGGAGGAACAACCGTGAATGGCCCAATGATCATCACTCTTATCGTTCTGATAACGGCATCGGTGCTGTTTGTCTCGGGAAAAATCCGGTCTGATCTCGTGGCGGTCGGATCGCTGATTATTTTGATGTTGCAGGGCATACTTACTCCGGCTGAGGCGCTATCCGGCTTCTCCAATTCGGTCGTCATCATGATGATCGGATTGTTCGTCGTAGGCGGAGGCATACTCCAGACCGGGCTGGCCAAGATGGCAAGCCGGATACTGCTTCGCCTGGCGGGAAAGAGTGAGACCCGGCTATTGATTATGGTCATGCTCGTAACCTCGTTTATCGGTGCTTTTGTCAGCAATACCGGCACGGTCGCCGTGATGATGCCGATCGTCGTGAGTCTGGCAATGAGTGCGGGAACCCATCCAGGCAAGCTGCTCATGCCGCTCGCCTTTGCCAGCAGTCTTGGCGGGATGCTTACGCTGATCGGCACGCCGCCTAACCTGGTGATCCAGGAGACGCTCCAGCAGGCTGGGTATAAGGGGCTATCTTTTTTCAGTTTTACGCCGATCGGCCTCGTCTGTTTGACTGCGGGCATTATCGGCCTGCTCTTCTTGCGCCGCTTCCTGCCTGACCATCAGAAGAAGGAGGGTAAGGGCAAGAAGAAGAGCCGTTCCCTGCAGGATCTCGCCAAGCAGTATCAGTTAACGCAAAATTTGTTCCGTGTCCAGGTAGGGAAGGATTCGCCGATTCAATCACAAACGCTGCAGGAGCTCGATATTTCGGCCAGGTTCGGGGTCAACATTATTGAGATCCGCCGCAAAATTTCGGCGAAGAACCAATTTTTCAAGACGATTAACCAGGAAATTGCCGGACCGGATACTGTCATTCATGAGGATGACATTCTGTATGTCAACAGTACGTTTGAGCGGGCGGAGCAATTCGCCCGGCACTACGGGCTAATCTTGCTCGATCATCAAGTTCCGGAAAGAAGCGGGCCGCTGCCCGCTCAGGATACACAGTATGCGACCAGCGAGGTGGGCATTGCCGAGGTGATGCTGACGCCGAACTCCAGCCTAATCGGCAGGCTGGTCAAGCATTCGGGATTTCGGGAGAAGTACCGGGTAAATATTCTCGGCATCCAGCGGAAGGAGCATTACCTGCTGCATAATCTGAAGGAGGAACGGATGAAATTCGGCGATGCTTTGCTCGTTCAAGGCACGTGGAAGGATATCGCGCTGCTTGCGGCGGACCAGGCTAACGTCGTCGTTGTCGGCCAGCCCATCGAAGAATCGCGCAAGGTGACGATGGACATCAAGGCGCCGATCGCCGCAGGTATTATGCTGTTAATGGTGATCCTGCTTATTACAGAGCTGGTGCCTGCTGTGGCGGCCGTCATGATCGCCGCCGTGCTGATGGTCGTCTTCGGCTGCGTTCGCAACATGGAGGAAGCGTATAAAAGCATCAACTGGGAAAGCATCGTCTTGATCGGCGGCATGATTCCGATGTCGATCGCCATCGAGAAGACCGGAGCGGCTGCGCTGCTGTCCGAGGGGCTGGTGAGCACGCTTGGCGGCTATGGCCCGATTGTGCTGCTGGCCGGCGTATATTTCACGACATCTCTGCTCACCATGTTCATCAGCAATACGGCCTGCGCGGTGCTGTTCGCGCCTATCGCCCTTACTGCAGCGGTTCAGCTTGGCGTAAGCCCGTATCCGTATTTGTTCGCGGTTTCGATCGGGGCAAGCATGTGCTTTGCGTCCCCGTTCTCCACACCGCCCAATGCATTAGTCATGTCGGCTGGACGATATAAATTCAGCCATTATATTAAAGTCGGCCTGCCGCTGCAGATATTTATCGGTGTAGTGATGGTGGCGGTGCTGCCGATATTTTTTCCGATCTAATGAAAAACGTCCTCATTCGCGGCTTCCTGCTGCGGTTGAGGGCGTTTGTTTTTTGGAGAAAAGGAAATTTGATGACAACTTTTGATGACAACTATAATAATTAAAATGCAATATATATTTGACATTAAGGCATATATGTTATAGATTTATGGTGTGAATCGAATCTTTACTATATTACGCAGAGAGGGTGTGCAGACATGAAATGGTTTCAATGGATTTCAAGTCGGGGCAAACAAGTAGACGAGAGAATCGTTAATACACAGAACAAAATTTATAAAGAAATATACATGCTGATCATGTTGATCTGCCTGGTGTCGGTTGTCGGCAAATTCATCATGTTAGGTACGGATACACCGGTAATCACAGAAATCGCCATTTTGCTGGCTTCCAGCCTGTATTATCTGATTCGTTCGGCTTCCCTGGGTATTTATTCGGACGCGGTTGAGGTTCACGATCGAACGAGCAAATTCAAGATGAGCACCAAGAATATCATTGCAGGCAGCGTTTTGGGTTTGGGGCTGGCTTTGTTCTTCGGCTTCCGCAGCGCAATTCTTTATGCTGACGGGGGATTACAGTCCCTTTGGTATTTCGTACTCGTGGCTTTCGTCTCATTGATGATTTATGTTCCTCTGTTCCTGCTGTTAACCTTCGGCCTTCATACGGTGGCGAATAAAGCCAGTGCGCATGTGAATAAGGATGAGTCGGAATGAAGAACATCAGGATGAAGCTGGCTAGGGTCGAAAAGGACTTGTCTCAAGAGCAGTTAGCTCAAATCGTTGGCGTATCAAGACAAACGATCGGTTTAATCGAGCTTGGGAAATACAATCCCAGTCTCAGCTTGTGCGTGGCAATTTGCAAAGCCTTGTCCAAGACGCTGAACGATCTTTTTTGGGAGGAATAGCCGGGAACAGCACCCGGCCATCGGACCCGGATATTCCCATATTGAAGGTGGGCAATTTGTCTGCGCAAGAATGGTTGTTCTAGTAAAAAATCCCCATAGTTTAGCCGATAAATAAAACAGACGGGTAAATAGAATGGGGGCCTTCACAAACATGAGGAGACGGGTATATCTTATATTCTGCAGCATATTGTTTTGCTTCCTGCTGACCTCCTGCAGTTTGATCGATGAGCTGAAGGGAAGCTCAAGCGTCAATGGAGCAAGCGTGGAAGAAGAGCATGCAGCCGCCAAGTACGGCGCTTACATTAATTTGAACAATATGATGACCGGCGGGACGTTTGATAGAGCAATCGAGAGCTATATTAGCGAATTTGGCATGGATGAAGATATGTATATCAGCGAAGACTTCAGCGGCAGCGGCTTTGCCACTGTTCCCGGATTGGCCGGACTGGCGATGACGGTGAACACCGCTGTAGATCGCGCGGCCGGCGAGCCGTCGTATGGCGCTGCAGATGAAGCGCTCATTCAATTAGGCCCCGCGATGCTCGATCTGCTGGATACGATGGAGGAAATATCCGATTACTATAGTGATGGTACCTTCGTGGAGGATCAGCTTGCCAAAGGCAAGGAGCTGCACAGCCAATTCATTGCCCAATATCATACATATGAGCCGTTGGCCAACCAGTTTTATAACGACTTCGATCAGATTGCGGCGGATCAAAAGCTGAAGGATCTAGATAAGCTCAAGGAGCAGGATTACTTGATCCGGTATCATGCCCTCAGCGTAGTTATGCGGGCTCAGGATATTGAGAAGACTTTCTTTGAAGCCGAGATCTATGATGAGAATATATTGGACTGCAATCTGGAGGAATACAGGATATTGTTTGACTTGCTGGTTCAGGATGCGAAGCAGTTTACGGAATATGCGAAGGATGCCAAGAGGAAGAAGCAGGAATCCTGGACGACGGCTCCGGAACTGGACACCACGCTGCAAGAGGTCATCGGAACGGCAACCGATATTTTAACCATTTTAGAGACACAGGACACGAGCAGCAACAGGGACAACAATCTTATGAGCAGCTATTTCTCCCAGGTGTCGAACCTGATCGATGCTTATAATTACAATATTCGGATGGATAAGGCGAAATAATTTTGGAATAGAGGCAGGCGGATATCAGCCTGTCTTTTTTGTGTTGTTACGGAAAAGAATTGGCGCTAACCCATAGTGATCATGTTATAATTTAGAGAACAAACGTTCCTGATAGAATCGGCAGGTGATAATCGTGAATCATCGGGTAGAAATCGCCGTCCGCCATCTGGTTGAGTATGTGTTCCGCAGCGGAAGCCTAGAGGGTGGGTTCCGGAGCGTCTCTACCTTGACGGAAGGCACGAAAGCACATCAGAGAATTCAGCAGCAATACGGAGAATTGGATCAAAAGGAAGTATATCTATCTTTGGAAGTGCCCTACGGGGAGTTCGTCTTCGTTATAGACGGGCGCTGCGACGGCCTGTTAGCCGATGAGAACGGGAAGATCACGATCGATGAGATCAAGTCTACGGCGATGGAGCTGGATAGGATTGAACCGGACACCTTCCTTGTTCATTGGGCCCAGGCGAAATGCTACGCTTATATGCATGCCGTGGCATATGATGTCCCAGAGCTAAACATTCAACTGACGTATGTTCAAGTCGATACGGATGAGCATAAACGCTTCGTGCAGACGATGACGCGCGAGCAATTGAAGGCGTTCGTGGCCGATGTCGTTCAGAGATACGCTCCTTACGCGGAAATGCTGCATCATCACAGGACGAAGCGGGATGCGAGCATCGAGGGATTAGCATTTCCTTTTCCCGCGTATCGGCAAGGACAGCGGAAGCTTGCGGGCGCGGTATATACCAGTATTGCTGAGAAGGCCAAGCTGTTTGCCCAGGCGCCGACGGGAATCGGCAAGACGATGTCGACGATATTCCCGACGGTCAAAGCAATCGGAACCGGGCTGCTGCAGCGCATCTTCTACCTTACGGCCAAGACGATTACAAGGACCGCGGCGGAGGAAGCTTTTGCCCGGCTGCAGGCTGAGGGGCTGCAGCTTCATGCGGTGACAATTACCGCGAAGGAGAAGATTTGTTTCCAGGAGCAAATCAGCTGCCGGAAGGAAGACTGCATTTATGCGGATGGCTACTATGATCGAGTGAACGGAGCCATTCTGGATATGCTTGGCCACGAGACGCTGATCAATCGTGAGGTCATTGAGGGTTATGCCCGTAAGCACCGTGTCTGTCCGTTCGAGTTTTCGCTGGATGCGGCCTACGCTGCCGATGCGGTGATTTGCGATTACAACTATATTTTCGATCCGCGGGTTTCCTTGAAACGGCAGTTTGCCGAGCATAAGCGGCAGACCGCCCTGCTTGTGGATGAGGCGCATAATCTGGTGGACCGCTCCAGAGAGATGTTCTCCAGCGCACTGGGCAAATCGGCATTTCTCGCATTGCAGCGGGAGTATAAGGCGGCGAACAAGAGATTGTCCGCAGCTGCTAAGGAAGTGAACGCCTACTTCATCCGGCAGAGAAAACAAGCGGAGGAGAAGCATTTGATCGATCGCGAGGCTCCGGACGAACTGCTTCTTCTACTGGAGGATTTCGTCCAGCAAGCGGAACGCGAATTGGCTGGGGGTACGGGGGGCTTCGCTCCCGAAACAGGTTCGCTGCTGCTTGAGACGTATTTTGAAGCCGTCCATTTTATAAAAATCGGCAAGCTATACGATGAACGTTATATAACTTACGTGGATATTTCCAGCCAGGAGGTGAGGGTAAAAATGTTCTGCCTTGATCCCTCTCATCTGCTGCGCGAAATGGGCAAAGGCTACCGCTCGCATATTTATTTCTCGGCAACGCTGTCGCCGATCGGCTTCTACAGGGACATGCTAGGGGCGGAAGCCGATGATTATACGCTGTCCATCCCATCCCCCTTTTCTAGGGAGCAATTGGAGGTTGTCCTTCTGCCCCTGTCGACGCGCTACCGTGACCGGGAAACGACGGTGGAGCCGCTTGCTGCTTACTTGCAGCAATTGACGGAGCGGCGGGCCGGCAACTATTTATTCTTTTTCCCTTCCTATACTTACATGAATATGGTCTATGAACGCTTTATGGCTGGCGATCCTAAGGTAGACACGATTGTTCAGCATACAGAAATGTCGGAGGCGGAGCGGGAGGACTTTTTGGCTGCATTTGAAGCCGGACGATCAGGCGGGGCATTAGTGGGGTTTGCGGTGTTGGGTGGCATTTTCTCTGAAGGCGTTGATTTAGTGGGCAATCGATTAACAGGCGTCGTCGTTGTTGGTGTGGGCTTGCCGCAAATCGGCCTGGAACGGAATATTATTCGCGATTATTTCGACCAGACGGACAGGAACGGTTATGATTATGCCTATGTGTTTCCGGGCATGAACAAGGTTCTTCAGGCAGGGGGAAGGCTTATCCGTTCCGAGCAGGACACCGGATTGCTGGTGCTGGTCGATGACCGGTATCTTCAGCCGCATTACGCCAGGCTTCTTCCGGCGGAATGGAGCGACCACACTGTAATCACACTGTAGTCGTGCCATGACCATACGATGTAATGTGATCCAGGAGCACTATTGGGGTGTCAAAGCCTCAATAGTGCTCCTTCTTGTGCGGCGATTTGACTGTTGATCATCTTAGATTTATGATAAAAATATAATAGTTAAGACCTTTAAACTATTATGACCTATGAATTAAATTTTGAAAAGAAATAGAGGTGATGAGCGCTGAATAGGCAGGAACGCTTGTCAGCCATAATATCAGAGTATATGAACCGGTTTGTAGCCGGGTATGCCAAATTGCTTGAGCAAGATTTGACGGCGCCACAGTATTTGATTATTCAAATTCTGGCCGAAAACGGGCAGAAAAGCTGCTCTGAGCTGGGAGAGATGCTGGATGTCACGCTGCCGGCCATTACGAATCTGTCCAATAAGCTGGCAGCGAAAGGCTATATTGAACGCATAACGCCGGATAATGACCGTCGCAGCGTCTATCTGCGGCTTACGGAGCAAGGACATGAGGTGATGGCAGGCATGCTTGAAAGGTACCAAGAGCTGACTAAGCCGATGTGGGACAGCCTTACGGAGCAAGAGATCGATACATTGATAAGTGCTTTTGAAAAAATGGGAAGCTTGCTGCCAGTCGGCAAAATCCAGAAATGACAACGGGAGGATACAATCATGGGTAGATTAGACAACAAAGTTGCTATCATTACAGGTGCAGCCGGAGGGATGGGGATGGCGGATGCCCTCCTTTTCGCCAAAGAAGGGGCAAAGGTAGCCATTTCCGACATCCAAGGAGATAAGATTCAGGAGGTTGTACGGGAAATTGAGCAGAACGGCGGCGAGGCGATCGGCTTCGAGCATAATGTAGCTTCTGAAGAAGACTGGACTCGCGTAGTGGAAGGCACGATCGCGAAATTCGGCAAAATCGATATCCTGGTCAACAATGCCGGGGTTTCCAACGCGACGCCATTTCTGGAGCTAACGATCGAGCAGTGGGAGAAGACGATGTCTATTAACGTAACTAGCGTATTTCTTGGACAGAAGCATGTCATCCCGCACATGATCAATAATGGCGGCGGTTCGATCGTTAATATTTCTTCCATTGCCGGGCTTACGGGAGGAAGCGGCACAGGTCCTTACACGGCCAGCAAAGGGGCGGTTCGCATGCTCACCAAGGCGACAGCCGTAGATTATGCGCAGCATAATATTCGTGCCAATTCGGTGCATCCGGGCTTTATCGAAACGCCGATGACGGTCGATTTGATGGCCGATGAGAAAATGAGAAACTGGTTCCTCTCGATGACGCCACTGCCACGGCTGGGCAAAGCGGAGGATATCGCCGCAGGCGTGCTGTTCCTTGCATCCGACGAGTCCTCCTACATTACGGGTATCGAGCTGCCGATCGACGGCGGATATGCTGCGAAGTAAAAATTCCGATTTATTTGTGCAAATAAGATATGAAGTTGACAAGACAAGCTCATACTAACCCGGAAACAAACATCAAGGAGAGTGTCACTCATGTCAAAATTGGAGCAGGTAGCGGTTATTACCGGAGCCGGCAGCGGTATCGGCCGCGCCACTAGCTTGAAGCTGGCGGAAAACTACAAGGTGGTCCTCGTCGATTTCAACGCGCAGACAGGGGAAGAAACGCTGCAGGCCGTCAAGGCGCAGAGCGGGGAAGGGATGTTCGTCCAGGCCAATGTTGCCATAAGCGATGACGTGCAGAACTATGTGAATAAAGCGATCGAGGCTTACGGACGAATTGACTTCTTCTTCAACAATGCCGGGGTCGTACAGAAATTTGCGAAAACCGCGGACTCGGAAGAAGCGGAATTTGATCGTCTGGTGGCCATCAATTTCAAAGGCGTGTTTCTTGGCATGAAATATGTGCTGAAGGTAATGGAGCGGCAAGGAGGCGGCCATATTCTGAATACTGCATCAACGGCAGGCATCCGCAGCGAACATAGCGCCGGCATCTATTCGGCCACAAAGCATGCGGTTGTCGGACTAACGAAGGCGGCAGCTATGGAATATGTGAAGCAGGGCATTCGCGTCAACGCGATCTGTCCTGGAGGCGTTAGGACCCCACTGACCCAGGGCGTAGAGAAGTCTTTCCAGGAGGGAGGCTATGTGCCTGAGGAAATTTCGAATATGCGCATGGGCCGTCCAGCTGAACCTGAGGAAATCGCCGGTGTGGCCGCCTTCATGGCTTCTCCTGCATCGAGCTATATGACGGGATCACTGATCACGGTCGATGGCGGGTTAACGCTGTAAGCTTAAGTCTGCGGCTCCAATGGAGTGCAGCTTCGATGAAATGCACAAAGAGAAGAGACCCGTTCCTCGTATCGCCGGATACGATTAGGAGCGGGTCTCTTACGTTATTCAGGATAAGTATGAAGATAGCTTCTATAGCGGCAGCAAAGCTACCTCTGTTTGACCATCCAAACGCTCAATCATGTCATACCAGGACTGCGGCCGGTTAGGCAGCACAGCGTAATAACGCTTGAGGAAGCTGACGGTCAGCTCGGCCGACAGCTGGTCCTGCTCGTCGTTGGTAGGCAGGAAGCATAGGTCGAGCCCAGTCACGGCTTCACCATCATTGTTCCAGGACGGATGCACGTATTCGAAGTCGAGGCGCTTGTAGCCTAGATGCGAAAGTACCTCGCGGCGCACGAAGGGATCCATCGGCTTCACGCCGCCGAACTCATGCTCTCCTACCCGGTAAGGGTCGTAAATCTCCGCGAACATGCCATGTAGTTTGACGCCATTCTCGGCAGCCAGCTTCTCCAAATCTTTGCCCCGCTGCTTCGCCAGGAATGGTCCAATCCCTAGACCAGAGCGTCCGATAATCGTAAAATCCGTCATGGCAACGTTAAAATCCTCATAATAACGGTATTCCGTAGCGCCTACCACCTTGCCTTCATGCACGGCGACAAAGACGCGAATGCCCGGGTCTTCCAGCGGCTCCTTCCATAGGTCGAATTCCAGCACTTCCTCTGGCGGGAACACTTCCTGCATTAGCTCGTGCATGCTGCGGAATAGTGGATCTTCAATGTTCGTAATGCGATGATATTCCATGTGTGAACCTCCTAATCGGCTTCTATTATTCTAGGTTTTTTATCTTTTAAAAGGATTGCGCCATTCCATCAAAGCCCCGTAATGGCAGGATTCCTCGTCCTCCAAATAGTTCGGGACGACGCCAACCGGTGTGCGGCCGCAGCGAAGCATGAATGTGATGATCGGATCCTTCAGCTTGCCGCTGACTACGGCCTCGAGATATTCCTCTGCCGTCATATCCCCGGCATGCAAGTGATATCCGGGCATTCGCCCGCCGCCAAGCAGCCTGTCGAGCCCGAGCTGGACAACGACGTCGTACATGGACAGCATCAGCCACTTGCCCAGTCCCAGCTTCCGGTACGTGGGACGAACGCTAATATCCGCCACGTACAGTGTACCTCCATGAGGATCATGGTTACGGATATAACCGCCGTCCGTTACCTCTTCCCACGTATGGGCGTGACCCGGCTGGACGCTTTCGTTTGTTACAAGAAGTCCCGTCATCGACCCGGCGATTTCACCGTCGATTTCAATGCACAGCGCCCCTTCCGGGAACAGCTTGACGTGATTGCTGAGTTGCTCCGTATTCCACCAAAGTTCCGGCGGGAAGGGAGGCGGAAAGCTTTCCTGCTGCACCGCAATCAGGCCGGGAAAATCCTCCGGGCCATAATTCCGGATGACGGCCGGGACAGGGCGATTCCCGTCAAATACATACAGCTCCTTACGATACATATACAGCCCTCCTTAATACGCAAAGCAATCGGCTATGTCCAATCGGTGTACAAATCGGTGCGCCGATCCCGCCAGGTTGTGACCGATCCGCTTTCGCGCACTTGATAGAGCAGCTCCAGATCCAGGTCGGCGGTGACGATCATGTCATGGTTGATCTCGCCTTCGGCCAGCAGCCCCTGCGGCGGGAACGGAATATCGTTCGGCGTAATGACCGCGGCCTGTCCGAAGTTGGCACGCATGAAGTCGACCGTCGGCAGCGCACCGACCGTTCCGGTAAGGACAACATAGATTTGGTTCTCAATCGTTCGGGCATGGCTCGTATAGCGAACACGGTGGAAGCCGTGGCGATCGTCGGTGCACGACGGACAGAAAATGACGTCCGCACCCTTGGCTTTGGCCATCCGCACGATTT
This sequence comes from Paenibacillus sp. YSY-4.3, assembly GCF_054767475.1. Lineage (NCBI taxonomy): Bacteria > Bacillati > Bacillota > Bacilli > Caryophanales > Paenibacillaceae > Paenibacillus > Paenibacillus sp. YSY-4.3. The sequence goes on from NZ_BAABMC010000004.1 coordinate 382,597, forward strand.
CCGGGAACTCGATGTCGTAGCAGGTGAGCATGGCGATCGTTCCTTTGTCCGTCTCGAACACCTGCAGCCCCTCGCCTGCGCTCATGTTCCATTCCTTCACTTCCGTAGGGGTGATATGCAGCTTAGGCTGCTCCCCGATTCTTCCGTCAGGATAGAACAAGTGCGCCGTATTGTACAGCTTGCCGCCTTTGCGTACGACATGGGTTCCTCCGATGATATGGGTGCCGCTCTCTTTGGCCAGTGCCGTGAAGAGCTCCAAATATTGCTCCGTAAAATCGGGAAGTTTGTCTATGGTCAACGCCTGGCCGTGCTCGTTCCCGATCGACATTAATTGAGTGGTGAAAAATTCGGGAAACAGAATGAACTCGGCGTCGTATTCTGCGGCCGTTCTTACGTAATGCCGGCATTGGTCGGCAAACTCCTCGAACGAGCGGATCGTATGAAGATGATATTGTACTGCGGATACCCTGATTTTCATTGAGTACCTCCCATATAAGTAATAAATGGCAGCCTAGGCTGTCGAACATTTAGAATAGCTCTTTTTGCACAAAATTTAAAGTATTATCGTACATTGTGCGTACAGCGATGTACAAACGGCAGGATAAATTCGCCGCGCGCAAAAGCGCAGCCCATTAAGACTGCGCTCTTTCCTCAAACCGCCGGATAATCCCGATGATGACCTCGGTGGCTTTAACCATGTTGTCGACGGAAACATATTCGAATCTGCCGTGATAATTCTCGCCCCCGGTAAACAAGTTAGGCGTCGGCAATCCCATGTAGGATAGCTGAGAGCCGTCGGTGCCGCCCCGGATCGGGGTCATAATCGGCTCAATCCCGAGGCCTTTCATTACATCAGCGGCGACATTTACGATGTCCATGTTCGGCTCGATCTTCTCGCGCATATTGTAGTATTGGTCACGGATATCGAGGACTAGCTTGTCATGCCCATACTTCGCCCTCAGTTCATCGGCGATGCTCTCCATTCTGGCCTTGCGGGCTTCGAATTTCTGGCGGTCAAAATCGCGAATGAGATACTGCATCCGTGTCTCCTCCACGTCTCCCTTGATCGAAGAGAGATGGTAGAAGCCTTCGTAGCCCTCGGTATGCTCGGGCGCTTCCCCGGCCGGAAGCTGAGCGTGAAATTCCATGGCGATTTTGGCCGAGTTGATCATTTTGTTCTTGGCTGTGCCTGGATGCACGTTGACTCCTTTGCACGAAATTTTGGCTGTGGCGGCATTGAAGCTCTCATATTCCAACTCGCCCAAAGGACCACCGTCCACCGTGTAGGCGAACTCAGCACCGAACGCTGCTACGTCGAAACGCTCCGGCCCTCGTCCGATTTCCTCATCGGGCGTAAAGGCCACTCGGATCGTGCCGTGCTTGATCTCAGGGTGAGCGATCAGATATGCCATCGCGGTCATGATTTCGGCAATCCCCGCTTTATCGTCCGCGCCAAGCAGGGTGGTGCCATCCGTCGTAATCAGCGTGTGGCCCTTGTATTTATGCAGCTCTGGAAACTCTCTGGGGGATAGCACGATATTTCCGGCGTCATTTAATGGAATGTCTCCACCGTCGTAATTCTCTACGATCTGTGGCTGCACGCCCTTCCCAGAGAAGTCGGTAGCCGTATCCAGATGAGCGAGGAAGCCGATGACTGGCACGTCCTTGACTGTGTTGCCCGGCAGGGTGGCCATAACATAGCCGTTGTCGTCCATGGTGACATCCTCCATGCCGATTTCTTGCAGCTCTTGAACCAGCTGTCTGGCCAAAGTAAGTTGACCTGGAGTAGACGGGCAAATCTCATTGTCTTCATTGGATTGCGTGTCGATTCGGACATAGGAAGTAAAGCGGTTGATGATTTCGTCTCTCACGGGAATCAGCCTCTCTTCATTGTGATGATCTTTCCTTGAATTGTATCAAACCGAATGCCTGCGTGAAAGCGGCCTAGTATGAGGATGAGAACTAACGAACTAACAAAAGAGCCATACGCTATAAAATATCTCAAAAATCCCGCCGATATACTGGCTAGGATCTTTTTTTCAAAACTTTATAGAGGTGAGGTTGAATATGCGTATCTCATTAGGGAGCAATTCTATCGCTGTTTCTCCACAGACGCAGAATACAAGCCGGAGCCAGTCCACCTTAGAATATAAATTCGCCTTAGAGGAGCCGGAAGCAATTGAAGAGCTGAAGAAGGAAGAGCATTCCGGAAAACTGGTAACTAGCCGGGAAGGCGGCTATATCAGGCAATATTTAGTGAAAGCGGACGGTACAGCAATATTAATTAGTGAGCTTCAGCAGGATGCTGCTCCTGCCGTTAACTATACGGAACGTCCTGCAAATGGCATGCAAAGTGATGGAGTTCATCAGAATGCGGAGGAGATGATCAGTCTGCTTAACTTCCAGGCGGGGATCATTAACGGCAGGAAGAGATAGACTGGAAGCAGGAAAAAAAGAGCGCCAGGCATGCGGATCAAAACCGCAGGCCCGGCGCTTTTTTATGAATGCTTAACCTTTCACCGCTCCAGCAACAACACCCTTAACAATGTGCTTCTGCAGGAACATGAACACGATAATGGATGGCAGTACGGCCATAACCATCGCCGTCATGGCATATTGCCAGTCCGAGGTGTACTGCCCTACGAAGGTATAGGCAGCCAGCGTCAATGTCTTCGTGCTTGGAGAGCCATTGACCATCAGGAGTGGAAGCAGGAAGTCGTTCCAGATCCACATGACGTCGATGATGATGATCGTGGTCGTTACCGACTTCAGCAGCGGGAAGATCACCCGGAAGAACAGGCGGAAACCAGAAGCGCCGTCGATCGTCGCACTCTCGTCAATCTCATTAGGAATCCCCTTCACAAAGCCGTGGTAAATGAACATGGCCAGCGGAGCGCCAAACCCCCAATACAGGATGCCGAGGCCCCAGGTGCTGTCCGAAAGATGGAAGTTCTTCGCCATTTGCAGCACGGAGAGCATGATCGATTGGAACGGAATCAGCATCGGCATGATCACGAGAAAATAAATCAGGTTGCTCATCTTGGATTTCGTTCTGGCCAGCTTATAGGCGGCGATGGAAGAGATCAGGACGATCCCGGCCAGACCAAGCACCGTGATGACGGTATTGTTCAGGAACAATCTTGGATAGTTAATGTATTTCCACACATAGCTGTAGTTCTCGAAGGCCAAACTTTTTGGAAGAGCGATCACGTCTGTCATGACTTCGGAGAAGCTCTTCAAAGAGTTGATGATGGTCAAGAACAACGGATACAAGAACAGCAGCGAGAAAATGACCATGAATATTTCAAAAATGATGCGGCCTGCCTTCTTGCTCTTCATTATGCCTCAACCTCCCTGCGTTTGAAGATCGTCAATTGAATCACGGTGATAACCAGTACGGCAACGAACAGAATAAGCGCTTTGGCCGTACCATATCCATACAGGTTATTTTGGAACGTATCCCGGTAAATATCGTAAGCAACACTGTAGGTCGTACCGCCAGGGCCGCCGCCCGTGAGGGACAGGATGACGTCGAATACTTTAATGGAGTTCGTCAGCGCCATAAACACGGAGATCGTGATGGAAGGCGCGAGCAAAGGCAGCGTAATACTGAAGAATCGGCGAACGGGACCAGCGCCATCTACTGTAGCTGCTTCTTTCATATCGTCCGGCACCGATTGCAGACCGGCGATGTAAATGACGAGATAGAAACCGACCGATTGCCAGATCGAGACGAGCAGGACGGATATGAAGGCCAGATTCGGCTCCCCGAGCCAGCTAAGTTTGAATATGCCCCAGCCCGTGCTTGCCCCGAGCGATTCGAAGCCTTGCATGAAGATAAACTTCCAAATGAAACCAACGATAACCAAGCTGAGAATGTAAGGAATGAAGAAAGCGGCTCTGAGCCAGGTTGTTGATTTCATCTTCATATCCAGAACAAGTGCCAGCAGAATGGCCAGCACGTTTACGAGCACGATGTACAATATCGCATATTTAATCGTGAACCAGCTTGCATTCATGAAATTGGCATCGCCGCTGAAGATTTGCTTGAAATTGTCCAGACCTATGAATTTAGGGTTTTTGGATATCCCATTCCACTTGGTTAAGGAATAGCGAATCGTCATCATAAACGGATAATAGAACACGGCTATTACACTGATTAGAACAGGCAGCGTGAAAACGCCAAATTCCAATCGTTCAGCCCATTTTCTCCCCAATTTGAACATAGTCGCACCTCTTTTTCGTAACGTATTTTATACAGACAAGAGAGCAGCCATTTCTATACACTCTGTCGTTTTCGGCTATAATAATTATAATTCAGGGGCGGATGCGTCTAAATGGACATAAGAAAACAGTTAAGGGTAAAAAGGTAAACTGTAGCACTCTGTAGGGGGACGGGACAGCGATGATCAAAAGTTTAACCGCTGCTATGAAATCGCTTATTGAGCGGATGTCTGGCAGACTGGTCAACAAGCTTAATTTGCTTTTTACATCGATTATTATACTTATCGTAGGATCACTTACGGTTATTTCTTATCAAATGCTCCAGAAGGAATCGATCAGCAACAGTATTGCCAGCACGACGAATAACTTAATGCTCGTGAACCAGAAGCTGGAGGACTATTTGGACGGGATCGAGCAATTTTCGCTGCCGCATAACAAATACGACGATATTATTCGGGCTGTCATGCAAGAGGGCAATGATTATGCGGCCAGAATGTATCTTGAAGATTATTTAAGGGATATGTTCTACAGCCGTAAGGATCTGGAGAGCATTTATTTGTATTTGATCGATCAGCAAAAATATTATTCGATTAGTCGAGAGGCCTACAATATAACGGTCAGAGTCGGCTATCAGGGCGGCATCGACGAGCAGTTATGGTATAAAGAGGCGATGAACAGCCCGCAGAACCGTTCATTTCAATCTTTCGTCCTGCCGGATGCGGCAAGCGGATACACGATGATCACCGAGCCGGAGTTCATGGGTTACCACCGCGTGCTGCGTTCGATTGCTTCGCGGGAGCCAAAGGCCGTCTTATCGTTTTACCTCAAGCCGACGGTGAAGGACAGCATTATGAGTGACATTCCGTTCGAAGAGGGGGAGCATCTCATGTACCTCGATCCGGATAATGTTCCTTTTCATATGGATGATCTGGAGGTCTATGAGGCGATCAGCTCGGCGGACTGGTTCCAAAACATCGGCGATGATTCGGACAGCCCTATCACTTGGTCGGATGAGGACAAGCGGTACCTTGTCGTTTACGACGTGGGGCAGCAGGAAGGCTGGAAGCTGATCAAACCGATTCCATACAGCAGCATATATGAAGCGGCGACGAAAGCGCGGAACTTGAGCTATTTGATCGGCCTTATTTTCCTGGTCATATCGGTCATTCTCGTCACCTTGACTTCAAATGCCATCACGAAACCGCTGAATCGGCTCTCGCGTCATATGCGGCGGTTCAGCGAAGGAACGTTCGATGCGGAAGCCCCGGTGCAGGGCAGCGATGAGATAGCTTATCTGACGATGCATTTCAACCAGATGGTGCGGCGGACGAATGATCTGATCAATGAACGCTATCGTATGAAGCTGGTGGAGAAGAATGCGATCCTCAAGGCGCTTGAGGCGGAAATTAATCCCCACTTTCTCTATAACGCGCTGCAGGCGATATCTACGAAAGCTCTGAAGAACGGAAATGACGACGTGGCCGACATGGTTGACGCCTTGGCGCTTACGCTGCGGTATTGCATAAGCGGCAAAGATATCGTCTACGCTAGGGAGGAACTGAAGCATATCGAGAGATATCTGGCGCTGCAAAGCGCTAGATTCGGCAGCCGTCTTCGGGTAGATATCGAGTGGGACGAGTCGCTGATGGAACTGCAAATTCCCAAGCTGTCCATCCAGTCCCTGGTGGAGAACTCGATCAAGCATGCTGTGGAGAAGGTGTCGACACCGGTTACGATCGTCGTCCGGGCTACGGTAAGCGAGAGCCATGCCATCATATCGGTTTATGATAATGGGCCAGGCATATCTCCGGCCAGGCTGGAGCAAATATTGCATACGTTTGAGGTAGATTGGGAAGAGCAAGAAGGGGAGAATATCGGGTTGAAGAATTTGAATACCCGCCTGAAGCTGCTTTACGGCGATCAGTCGGGACTGGCGATTCACAGCGATGGGACGGGAACGGAAATGACGATGAGGATACCGCGGGGAGGCGTAGGACATGTATAAAGTACTCATCATTGACGACGAAGAGCCGCTGCGCGAGGCCATTAAAATATTGGGCGATTGGGAAGGCCTGCAGGTCGATGAAATATGGGAGGCGACGGACGGCGTCAGCGGGCTGGACATGCTGCAGAAACATAGGCCCGATCTCGTTATGGTGGACATGAAAATGCCCGAAATGAACGGGGTAGAGTTCTTGCGCATCGTGGAGCAGGACTATCCCGAGCTGCTGACAATCGTGATCAGTGGATATAACGATTTCGAGTTTACAAGGCAGGCAATCCACTCCAAGGTTGTTGATTATTTGCTGAAGCCGGTCAACCGCCATGATCTGAATCAGGCGCTGCGCAAAGCGATCGATGTGCTGCGGGCGAAGCGGCAGACGCATAGCGAGCTGATTACCCGGAATATCGCCTTCAACATGTCCCTGCCTAAATTAAAGGAAAAAATTTACTTATCGATCATCGAGCGGGGCTTTAAGAAGCAGAGCAATGAGGCGTTTCTTCCGCTCATCGGCGCAGATAAAGAGGATAACCGCTTCGGCGCGCTCGTATTGCAGCTATTGAATATGCAGCAAGTCCGAGACAAGCGCTTTAACCGGGATACGGAACTGCTCTATTTTGCTGTGGCGAACGTGATCAATGAGGTAGCGATGGAAGGCATCGTGTGCTTCAGCTTCCCTAATCCGAAGCAGGATAGGGAAATCATCGCGATCTTCACGATGCAGGGGGGATACCCGGAGGATCTTGCTTTCCGGGCCGACTATTTGATGAAGAAGGTTGGGCATACGCTAAGCGATTTATTCGGCATCGTGTCGGCGGTAGGGAACGGGCGTGTGTATGAAGAGGTTACACAGTTAGCCCATTCCTATGAAGAAGCGCGTTCCTCGATTCTAGCCATTGATTTGCATAAACTCAAAGGGGCAACCGTGTTTGGTGCCAAGGAGAAAGCAGGCGCGCCCGAGTCATTGTCCCTCACAAGCCGGATGCCTATTCTGAGGACTACTCTGGAATCCGGGAATACGAATCATGCCAGAATCGTCTTTGCAGAATTTACGAAGAAAATCAAAGAGGCCGATAGCTTCACGCTGGGAGAAGCCGAAAGGATGATTCGCGATATTATCGTCCTGTTCAACGATATGGCGCTGGATTTGGGCGTTCCCTCCGATAAGCTACCTGTGACCGGTTCCCGCAGCTCGCTTGATGCGGCGGGATTATCTGGGGATTTCAGCACAACGGACGAATACGAGCAATTGCTCCACCGCATTATGGACTATTACAGTGAACAGATCCGGCAGTCCATGGCCGTTAACCGGCCCTTCAATATCGAAGATATCAAGGAATACATCGACCAGCATTACTTCGAGGATATTAAAATTTCTATGTTCACCGAAAAATATTTCCTAAGCCGGGAATACTTAATGAAGCTGTTCAAGCAGCAATTCGGGTTCGGGATTCATGAGTACATGCAGAAGGTAAGGATGGATAAAGCTTGCGTGCTTCTGGACGATCCTTCTTTGAAAATCCAGGAGGTTTCGGAAATGCTGGGATATAAGGACAAGAATTATTTCAGCAAGGCATTCCGCAACTACTTTGGAGTGTCGCCTTCCGAATACCGGACCAAGCAGGAAGAGGAGAAAAAGTGAACAAAGGGAGGACTACACTTTTTTACCCTCAAGTTGCCACTTATCTACATTTTTATCAAGAGCCCATTTCTTTAGAATAGTCTCATAGACATACTAACCAATGAAAGTGGGGGCAAAAAAATATGAAGAAGAAATTTTTGGCCATGTCATTCAGTTTGGTGCTGTTGATGGGACTTCTGTCAGCATGCGGCGGCAACAAGGCAGCCAACAATGGGACAAACGGCGCAGCAGGAGAAGGCGGAAATGCCGATTCTTCCAAACCCGTAACGATTAACATGTTTACGGCTTCTCCAGAATATACAGATGCATTTAATGCTTATATCGAAGAGTACAAAAAAGTTAAGCCTAACGTAACGATTAACCTGGAAATCATGCAGGCCGACTACAATACGGTTCTGAAATCCAGAATCGCGGCAGGCAGCACGCCGGACGTATTCCAAACGACAGCCGGCGGTGACATCGACACTTTTGCGGATTACAGCGCGGATTTGACGGGTGAGCCGCTAGCTGCCGCAATGACGGATGCTGTTCGTTCGAACATGTCTTCCTCCGACGGTAAAGTGTTGGGTCTGCCAGTCAAAGGCAATCTGTTCACGCTGATCTACAACAAAGATCTGCTTGAGAAAGCCGGCATTACGCAAGTTCCTGCGACTACGGCGGAATTGCAAGATGCAATCACCAAGCTGGAAGCGCAAGGCATCACTCCTTTTGCCAACGCTTATAAAGAGTGGTGGGTATGGAAGCATATTTTCCAACACTTCGTAGATGCAGCAGCTCAGGATGCCAATATGAGCGCGAAGGATTTGGTCGACAGCTTCATCGCTGGTAACACGACATTTGCTGAACATCCGGTACTGGCCAACAACTTCTTTGAGTTCATCGATACGACGATCAAACATGGAACGGACAAGCCGCTTGAGCGCGACAGCAACGCCCAAGTCAGCGACTTTGCTTCCGGCAAAGCAGCGTTCATGACAGGTAAAGGCGCATGGGACGAAGAAGCTATCAAGAAAATCAACCCGGATTTCAATCTTGGAATCGCAGGTTATCCTGTAAGCGATAAAGCAGAGCAAGCTACCATTATTACCGGTGCCGACCAAGCTCTGCGCATTAACAAAGACTCTAAAGTCGTTAAAGAAACAATCGAATTCTTCAACTGGCTGTATACTTCCGATTACGGCAAGAACTGGTTCTCCGGTGTAGCGAAGGTTATCCCTCCAATCAAGGATGCTCCGCTGCCAGACCTGGATATGCCTAAACAAATGGATGAAATTTTGCAAGTACAACCGTCTGGAGATTTGGCGATCAACTACTCGCTGGATACGTTCCACCAAAAGTTCGGTGAATTGATGCAAGCGTACATTGGCGGAAGTCAGTCCAAAGAGAAAATCATCGACGAAATTCAAAAAGCTTGGATACAACTTGGATCTGCAGAATAACTTTGCGTACCCTAATATTCCCTTTCTTAACTCAGCACTCCCCGGTGCTGAGTTAAGTTTTATCTAGGAGATTAACGGCGAACAAACGAAAGGAAGTGTATCTACGGTGAGTCAGATCATTGCGATTGAAGAAAACGGGCTGCAGCTGGTATTCGAGGTAACGGACGAGCGGGATGTTTTATTGCTTCATTTCGCCACTACGCCTTGGCAGGCAGCAGAGAGCATTATTAACGGATTAACCGATGCGCATAAAAAAGGTTTTCGTTTGCTTGAGCTGCAGTTGACGGGCGAAGACCGGGATGAATATCACGGGAGAACGCATCGGGCCAGTTATCCTGGCCTGCGCCTCCAATACGAGACGCATCGGGACGAGCGGACCATTCATGGACGCAAGCTGGAAGTCGTCTTGAACGACCCGGTAACCTCGCTGCAGGCTGTTCAGCATTTTCAGTTCTATGACGGGACAGCCGTTGTCCGCTGCTGGGTCGAGCTGATCAATAAGGGATCGCAGCCTGTAGGCGTGGAATATGTCTCCAGCTTTGCGCTAACTGGCATTGATAAGGAAGGCGACGGGGCCCGGGATGGAAAAATGAAACTGTCGATTCCCCATCATGGTTGGCAGAGCGAACTGCAGTGGCGGACGTACAGCCTGCCTGAGCTTGGCATGTCGCATTTGATCGATAGGGGCTCCAAGCGGGTGTCTTGCAGCAATACCGGTTCCTGGTCCGCAGCGGAACATGTCCCGATGGCGATCCTGGAAAACGGCGAGGCGGGAACGGCCTTGTTCTGGCAAATCGAGCATAACGGCTCATGGCATTGGGAAATTATTGAGCAGTCCGATTTGTTGACCCTGCTGATCAGCGGGCCGACCGAGCACGATAATCAATGGTGGATCTCGCTGAAACCAGGTGAAGCGTTCGTTTCTGTCCCAGCGGCAGTCGGCGCTGTTCAAGGCTCGATCGACGAGGCGGTTGGGCAGTTGACGCAATACCGCCGCCTAATTCGGCGGCCAAATGAGGACAATCGCAAGCTGCAGGTTATTTTCAATGATTACATGAATTGCCTTTGGGGCGATCCGACAACGGAGAAGCTGCTGCCATTGATCGATGCGGCAGCGGATGTGGGCTGCGAATATTTCTGTATCGATGCTGGCTGGTATGCTTCCGGCGAATGGTGGGACGGCGTAGGCGAGTGGCTGCCATCCGAGGAACGGTTCCCGGAAGGGATTAAATACGTACTAGATTATATTCGCGGCAAGGGAATGGTTCCTGGCTTATGGCTCGAGCTTGAAGTTATGGGAATCAACAGTCCGAAGCTCAAGGATACGAATGACGGCTGGTTCTTCCAGCGTCATGGGAAGCGGGTGAAGGACCGGAGCCGCTATCAGCTGGATTACCGGAATCCCGAAGTCATCGCCCATGCGGACGAGGTTATCCGCCGGCTCGTGGAGGATTATGGCGTAGGGTATATCAAGATGGACTACAACATCAACGCGGGCATCGGTACCGAGAAGGATGCCGACAGCTACGGCGACGGACTGCTTCAGCACAATCGTGCTTACTTGGCTTGGCTGGACCGCATCTTTGCACGGTATCCCGATCTGGTCATCGAGAATTGCTCCAGCGGCGGCATGCGGATGGATTATGCCATGCTGAGCCGCCACAGCATACAGTCAACGAGCGACCAGGAGAATTACGTAAATTATGCGGCTATTGCAGCAGCATCGCCTTCGGCGCTTACGCCGGAGCAATCGGCGATTTGGTCGTATCCGCTGCGCGAAGGAGACGATGAAGAGGTCGTATTCAATATGGTGAATGCTCTGCTGCTGCGGGTACACCAAAGCGGCCATCTCGCTGAGCTAAGCCCGCGTCGCCGCGAGCTGGTCAAAGAGGCGCTTGATTACTATAAATCGATCCGCCATCATATCCCGCAGGCGCTGCCTTTCTGGCCGCTAGGGCTGCCTAAGCAGCAGGACGAGTGGATCTGTCTAGGACTGCGCCATGAGGACAGCGTCTATCTGGCCGTCTGGCGCGTTCGCGGCGAGTCCGCAGAAATCAGCCTGCCCCTGCCGCAGTTGCAGGGCAAGACGCTTGATATTCGCTGCGCCTATCCGCAGGGATTTGATTGCAGCTGGCAGTGGAACGAATTGGAGGGTAGCCTTCAGGTCGCTCTGCCGGAGGAGGAGACAGCAAGGTTGCTGGAAATCAAGGTGAAGTAGCTCTTATATTCCACTATTGCCCAAGTGCCGCATCTGCTTTTCATAGTGGATGCGGCACTTGCTGTATTTTGCATCACCTTCCCATTCCGCCCCCCGGTACAGATATATCAAGAAATGCTACAAGCAGGGGTGACTCTCCGTTGGACGGGCATGATAAGGTGTAAAATCTGGCGCTTGACATGAAACCTTTAGGTGTCATATTATAAGATTCGAAACCAAAAGGTTTCATATTCTGCGCAGAGATAAATTCAACGATCGATAAGGAGTAATGACGAAATGAACAAGGATAATCAAACTAATGGCGGATCGCTTCCGGATATTCGGCGCACGATTGTAATGAACGCACCCATCGGAAAAGTGTGGGAGGCTGTTGCCACATCGGAGGGGATCGCTGCCTGGTTCATGCCGAACAATTTTGAACCGAAGGAAGGGTTCGAATTCGTGCTGAATGCAGGGCCATTTGGAAATTCGCCTTGCAAGGTGACGGAAATTAATCCGCCGCATCGGCTTTCTTTTACATGGGGGAAAGATTGGACGTTGTCCTTTGAGTTGGTGGATGTAAGCGGGCAAACGGAGTTCACGCTGATTCATAGCGGCTGGAGCGCGGATCAGGTCACCGAGTTCGGAGAGGCTCATTCCATTGTGCGTCCTCGCATGGATCAAGGTTGGGGCGGACTGGTGCAGAAGCTGGCCTCTTACGTGGAAGGCTGAGAATGTCAGGAGCCCCGAAGTACGATGTATTCCAGGCTATAGCCGACCCGACCCGCCGGCAATTGCTGAATTTGCTCAGCAGGCAGGAAATGCCCGTCAAGGAAATCAGCGGGCACTTTCCAATGAGTCGAACCGCTGTATCCAAGCATTTGCATGTCCTGTCCTCAGCCGGGCTGGTCCGGGAGCGGAAGGTAGGCCGGGAGACCAGATACCGGCTTGACCCCGAGCCGCTGCAGGAGCTTCAGTATTGGTTGAATTACTTCGAGCAATTTTGGGACAACAAGCTTTCCATGCTTAAATACTACGTGGAGAACGAGGGGAACAGGTCAGCGGAGTAGGGGGCAGTCCTCACGGCGGCTTGCTGCGCCCACTGGCAACCTGGCGAATGCCTCGAGCCTAAGGATGATCGGTCAGCTCGGGTATATCGCAGATCCACTCCGCTGCCTGCCGCCGCTCTTGTACTTCCCGCTGGAACATTTCCGCCGCCAAGGTGAGGGAGCCTTGTCTGTTGCGAATAACGGACAGCTCCCGCTTCATGGCCGGGCCGCTTACCGCCAGTTCGCAGAGATCCCTGTTCTCCAGCTCCTTACGGACGGTCAGGCGGGAGAGCACAGCAATCCCCAGGCCTGCCGATACCGCCTCTTTAACTCCCTGGCTGCTATTGAATACATAGGACCGCTTGGCGACCAAGCCGTTCGCTTGCAGGAAATGATCGCTAAAGGCGCGGGTGCCCGAGCCGGTCTCGCGGATAATCCAGTTTTGATCGGCCAAATCGGCCGGCTCCAATGCCGCTGCAGAAGCCAGCGGGTGGCTCGCCGCCGCTACGACAATCATTTCATCCTGCATGTAAGGAGTGATGATTAAATCAGGGTATTCATCCACAGTGCCCTCTACGAGCGCAAGATCCAGATCATTGGAGCGGATTCCCGCCACGATTTCCTCTGTATTGCCAATGGTCAATTGCAGATCAACCTCAGGATACTGCGCGGCGAATTTAGCGAGAAGCCGTGGCAGAATATATTCCCCGATCGTGAAGCTGGCGCCGATTTGAATCGAGCCGGTAACCACTTCATGCAGCAGATGGATTTGCTGCTTCGCTTCCTCGTACAGGTTTATAATCTGTTTAGCTTTCCGGTATAGGATAGTCCCTTCCTCTGTCAGTTTCACCTGCTTGGGCGAACGCAGCATCAGTTTCGTGCCGAGCTCGTTCTCCATATTGCGAATATGCTGGCTTACGCCAGGCTGGGACATGTTCAGAAGCTCTGCGGCCTTTGAGAAATGACGTTGTTCCGCAACCGTTACAAAGACACGCAGGGTGTCGACGATCATATTCACTTCCCCTTTCAATAATCCCATTGTAGCCTTCTTCGAGATGACTCTCAATCTGCTGGCGCCATGATCAGTTCATTTTGCTCGAGGGATATATGATAACACTTGAATCATCAGCTTTGCTTATGGTTCGGATAGCAGATCCGTATTTCACATCCGGCGCGCATGGATTTATAGTAAACATGAATCAGCGCTGGTTTCGACAATACGGGCATGGAGTGATTTTATGGCACAAACTGTTCAGTCACAGACGAAAGTTGTACCGTTCAAACGGAGACAAGGCATCGGTTTTGTGCAGGGCATCGGATTGACTGTGCTGCTGGCTGTGGCGGCGAAGTATTTATCCTACTTGCCGCTGTTAAGCGTAATGGGACATCTCGTGATCGCCATTATGCTTGGATTAGTTTGGAGGGCTGCCGTCGGCGTTCCCGAGCGTATTGCGGGCGGCATCTCTTTCTCCAGCAAAAAACTGCTTCGTCTCGGAATTATTATGCTCGGGATGAGGCTTAACTTACAGAGCATTATTCAAGCAGGCCCCAAGGTGCTTGTTATGGCCGTGATCCATATTGCATTTACGATCGCTGTCGTAGCCAGCCTGGCCAAATGGATGAAGATTTCCGGCAAGCTCGGCCTTCTGACCGCCTGCGGAACCGCGATATGCGGAGCTGCCGCGGTTGTAGCCATAGCGCCACAGGTACAGGCCAAGGACGAAGAGACGGCTATAGGTGCGGCTGTCGTTGCTATTCTCGGTACCATATTCACCTTAGCATACAGCCTTCTGTATCCTGTGATGGGGTTGTCGGCTCACGGCTATGGGGTATTCGCAGGAGCTACGCTGCATGAAATAGCCCATGTCATCGCGGCGGCGGCGCCTGCAGGGAGCGAGGCTGAGGATATCGCCGTTGTCGTTAAGCTGGCGCGGGTAGCCATGCTTGTTCCGGTATCGCTTGGGCTGGGTATGTGGATGCGGCACAAGGAACGGCAAGCTCGGCAAACGGCAAGCTATAATGCCCAGCCAGAGGCCCAGGAAAGCAAACAGAGGATTCAAAACCCCTGGTTTATCCTTGGATTTCTGCTGATGAGCGGAGTGAATACATTGGGGGTTATTCCTAGCAATGTAGTCAGCATGATCGTCGCGGCCGCTTACTTGCTGATTGCAATCGCCATGGCCGGGCTTGGGCTTGGGGTTGATTTGGCCGTTTTTCGGCGGCTGGGGATTAAGCCTTTCTGGGCAGGGCTCCTCGGGTCGGTCGGTTTGTCGGTGCTCGGTTATGGAACAGTGTTTCTACTTGGGCTGAACTAACGGTTATATAAATGATGAATAATGAGTTCTGCTTACAAATGTCCACCCCAGTCGAACAAACTCTGATCATGTCTTTTTCTCTCCCTCTTTTTCCTGCAAAAATGAATTGTCTCGACAAAAGAAGTCGGGTACATCCCTCTTTCGTGATATACCCGACTTTTTTTGATCTATGACCCGGACTCCGCAATAAGCCCAGGCTTAATGCTCATTAACCGTTCATCACGCTGCCGCCGTTGGCTCCCAGCACCTGGCCCGTGTAAATGTTAGCGTCGTCCGAAGCAAGAAACATCACTGATCTGGCGATTTCCTGAGGGAATGCCAGCCGGCCGAGCAAATGCCGGGAATCACTGTTCTGCGAGCCTTCCTCGAGCGACGAACGGACATCGGAGAAGGTGCCGCCCGGAGCGACCGCATTAACGAGCACAAAAGGGGCAAGCTCTCTAGCCAGCGATTTCGTCAGAGCAGTGACGCCGCCCTTTGCTGCCGAGTAATGCGCAAGCTCGGCACCGCCTTGGCTGGCCAGATCGGAAGTAACGTTGATGATTTTTCCGGCCTTTTGCGCCAGCATGCGGGATGCTGCTTCACGGGAAGTGTAAAAGGCGCCGTAAAGATGAATTTTAAGCATGCGATCCCATTGTTCATCGGTCATTTCGGTGACTTTTACTGCTTGGGCAATACCTGCGTTGTTCACCAGGATATCCAGCCTTCCGAACTGCTCGTCAATCGCCGCGAACATCTCCTTGACCTGGGATGGATCGCTGACATCCGCATGGAACACCTCTGCGCGTACACCAAAGGCTTCGGCCTGGCGCTGTACATCGGCGGCTTCCTTGTCATCGCCGTAATAATTGATCATGACATGGATGCCGGATTTGGCGAACTCCAGCGTAATCGCTTTGCCGATGCCGCGGCTGCCACCCGTAATGAGGGCAAATTTCTGCTGTTTACCGTTACTTGTCATCATAATCAGGGCTCCTTTTAACTTAACTTCGTATGTTCTATTCAGTACTGATGCGGCACGTCCTCTTATGTAGTTCGAACGACCTAGTAAATCTCATCTATGAGATTATACTATATTACTTGTGAATTTGAGAACAAGCTTGCGGACAAAGGCCAAATAAATAAAAAATTGTCATCCCTTTTAACACAATTGAGACCCTTTTACTGCCGCAAAAACATATAATTAGGTTGAAATCATTTCATTTAAGTTTGAACGAGCTGAGAATGGTTATAGAAGGGTATAGACTTTTTATGTCTCGAAGACTTGAAAGGCGGGAGCACGCAATGATGAGAAAATGGTTGGCCGTAATGATCCCTCTAGTCCTTATCGTAGTGATGTCTTCGTTTAGTACGTCCAGTTCCGGGGCTGCGGAGCCGCGATATGCGCCGGTCGAGCAGACACCTGACACTAAGGTCGTATATATCGAGCAATTAAAAGCCCTAGCGGACGGTGATCATGAGCTGACCGCGGATGAGATCGAGTGGTATGAAGGGGAGGCTGCTGAGCAGGCCTTTCTGGAGCATGAGCCAGATGCAGGAATCGATGGGCCGCCGGACGGATACTATATCGTGAATGAGGATCATGACCTGACGAGCTATAAGGTGGCGGACGATGTCAAAATCCTCATGCAGATTTATGACCGTACTGGGGATGTGGAGGATATGGATATCCATTGGAACGAGCAGGTTGCTTTGGAGCAGTTCAAGAGCATCCTCAAGGATACGGAATGGATTGATGTCCGCGATTTTCCTTTCCATATTACAGTGAAGGACGGCATCATCGTGGAAATGGTGCAGCAGTATATACCATAAGCAAAGCATCCTATAGCAAAAAGATAATAGTATAGATAGGAAGATAAGCGCCCTATCCAGGCCGAAGCTGGATGGGGCGCTGCCCTTTGTTAATGATGTCCATTTCTTAAGAAGCGTCTAGCAAAAAAATGCTGATCAGGTATACTATAATTTAACACGTAGTTCATTATGCCTATTCAAGGAAAAGAGTGAAATGAATGCATAAAGAAGCTGAACTCATTCATCAAAAAAACATGCTGATGCTGAAAATATTATGGGGATTCTTTGCCGCCGCCAATCTCATTAGCTTGCTTGTCGAAGGGAAGCTGGCTCCGGTATATCCTCTGGTCGGACTGATTTTGCTGACGCTTCTGACAGGAGTGGTCATGCAGAGACGCTGGCCCACTTTCACGATGCTGTTGACCGTGTGTTTCCTCTTTGTGTTTTTCTACTTTTTGATAACCGGTGATCCCTATCTGCCGAATTTTATATTCATGGCCCTTGTCCCTCTTCTGAGTTTATTCTATCACGACTTCCGGGCGGTGCTCCTATCCGGGATTTTGTTTATCGTTTTTTCGGTGTATTTTTTCTTTGCCTACCATGAGGTGCTCTTTCCTGGACTGCAGGGCCGGGAAGTATCTTATTTAATTTCTTACGGCGTGTTTATTACGGCATTCTCGGTCATCCATACGAAGCTGACGCGCAGTCTTTGGCGCCGGGCGGGACAAAGCGAAGAAC
Source organism: Paenibacillus sp. YSY-4.3 (assembly GCF_054767475.1). Classification (NCBI taxonomy): domain Bacteria; kingdom Bacillati; phylum Bacillota; class Bacilli; order Caryophanales; family Paenibacillaceae; genus Paenibacillus; species Paenibacillus sp. YSY-4.3. Next base: position 399,994 of record NZ_BAABMC010000004.1, read on the forward strand.
GGCTGAGAACGATTCTGGACAGCGTCTCCATCGGCATATGGACACTAGATTTAAGCACGATGCAAATGGATGTGTCGGATGGCTTCGAGCAATTGACAGGCTTCTCCGCAAAATCGTTCAGGAGCAATTCGAATCAGTCCGATGAATTGATATACCCCGAGGATGAGGAGCTGTTTCATAAATTTCAACAGGAGATGATTATCGGCCGGCGCAGCGCGGTAAGCGAATATCGCATTATCTGCCGCAACGGGACGGTAAAATGGGTGCAAAACCGCGGTACGCCGTATTTTAACCATTTGAACCATATGGTACGTCTGGAAGGGGTCATGATCGATATTACTGATCGGAAGCAGATGGAGGAGAAGATAGAGCATCTTGCTTACCATGACGAGCTGACGGGGCTGCCGAATCGCACGCTATTCACCAAGCGGTTCGAGGAATATGCAAGCAAGGGCAAACTTTCGCTGGCGATTCTCTTTATTGATCTGAACGACTTCAAGGAAGTGAATGACACCTTTGGCCATGATGCGGGAGATTTGCTGTTAAAAGACATTGCGAGCAGATTAACCGGCATTGTGCGCGAGCGTGACATGGTGTGCCGCCTCGGCGGCGACGAGTTTCTCGTGCTGCTGGTAGATATAGACGAAACCCGCGTGGTTAAGGTGGCCGACCGCATTAAAGAGAGCTTGTCCGAAGGATATTTGTATCAGGGTTATCGGCTGACCGCCGGAGCGAGTATCGGTTTCAGCGTAGCGCCAAGCGGCACCGGGGACCTGGAGGAAATGATCCGGCAGGCGGATGAGGCGATGTACGGCGCCAAGAAGAGCAGAGTGCGCCAGTATTTATCACAGCAGGAAGGCGTGGCTTCACATGAAGCATAAACGCGGACATATAAATTAAACCTCGCCAAATGGCGAGGTTTGTTTATTTTGCGGTCATCCGAGGAACTTATGTCCTTCCCAATGTTTTACGAACCGGGTAAACTCCTTTTCCCGCAATGGGCCGCTAAACAGATAGCCTTGGAATTGATCGCATTTCAGGTTCCGCAGGTAGTGCAGTTCTTCCTTCGACTCGATTCCTTCGGCCACGATATTCAGATCCATATGATGGCCGAGCTCGATGACGGCGCGTACGATGGCCGACTTCTTCGGATCATGGGCCAGCCCCTGGATGAATGACCTATCCAGCTTCATCTCATGGATCGGCAGGCGCTGGAGCTGACTCAGGGACGAATAGCCAGTTCCAAAGTCGTCCAGTGAAATGGTAATGCCCATCGCACGCAAATCCGACATCACTTTAATGACATATTCCGCACTTTTGATTAGCGAGCCCTCGGTGATTTCGAGAATGAGATCCTTTGGGTCAAGCCGGGTCTTCTTCAGTACACGGGAAATCATTCCGATCAAATTGCCTTGATAGAAATGCCGAGCCGAAAGGTTGACTGCGATCGGAAAACGCGGCATCCCTTGCTCCTGCCAGACTTTATTCTGACGGCATGCCTCGGTGACTACCCATTCATCGATATCCATAATAATTCCCGACGTCTCGGCCAGCGGTATGAATTTATCAGGAGGGACGTACCCATATTCCGGGTGAAGCCAGCGAATTAATGCCTCGGCACCGCTGATGCGTCCTGTATGCGCGTCGATTTTCGGCTGATAATTCAGGAAGAACTGTCCCGTTAAAAGGGCGCTGCGCAAGCTGTTCTCCAGCTTCATGTTCTCGGAGCGCTGATTCTCGATCATTTGATCAAAGAAATGATAGATGCTGTCCCCTTGTTCTTTGGCTACATACATGGCGATATCCGCATTGCGCATAATCAAGTCAAGATTATCGCCGTCGTAAGGATATATGCTAATCCCGATGCTTACGGAGACGTACAGGACGACGCCGTTGATCACAATCGGCTCATTGAGCGCATCGCAGATCGCTTGAGCCGCCTGCTGTACGGAAGCGGTATCGTTAAAATGATAGACAAAGACGAATTCATCTCCGCTGAGTCTGAATACACGGAGCTGGTCGGTAACCAGCAGCGTGAAGCGGGAGGCTACTTTTTGCAGAAGAATATCGCCTGTCTCATGGCCTAAAGTATCGTTGATCTGCTTAAAACGGTTTAAATCGGCAAACATGACGGCAAAGGAATGATCCGGTCCGTAATGGGTGCCGAGGGAACCGATATACTCCGTAAAGTGCAGACGGTTGGGCAGTCCGGTCAGGCCGTCGTAATAGGCCAGCTCCTGCAGTTTCTTCTCGGACTGCTGCAATTGGAAGGTCTGTTCCTGAAGGAGCTGGTTGCTCGTAAGCGATTCCTGGAACATGCTTAGCAATTTGTTGGTCATCTGCCGGAAGTTCACGGTCAGCGAACGGATTTCATAAATCCGGCTCTCCGGCCACTCGAGGCTGCGCAGATGATATACCTTGCTTGGCAGGCCAGTTGTAATGTCGGCGAGCTCGGACAGTCCCCGAACCAGGCGATGGGTAACCCATCTGCTGGCGACCGCGGCCGCGGTCATGAACAGCAGCAAATAAATGAACTGTGTTAAATACTGGCCATAGATTTGCTCCTGATACGGCTGCAAGGGAACCATCACGTATAGAATGAAGGGCACGCGCTTCAGGGTCGTTCCGTAAATATAGCTAGCCTCCTGCCAATCTTGATTCGGCAGCAGCCGCAGTCGCTTCTCGGGCATATGCAGGTAAAAATCACCTTGGATAATCGAGTTGGTCGTCAGAGGCAGAAATTTGGCTATGGAGTGCTGAGTGAAATCATCTCCGGTATCTGCAACGATTTGTTCATGCCGAGGATCGAGCACCATAATATGATAGCTCCGGTCCGCTGAGAAGAAATCGATAACCTGCTGCAGCTCCTGGAGGCGGCCTTGTCCGGGATGCTCGAGCCTGCGGATATCATCCGGGCCCCAGCGGTCAAGTTCGCTGGAAATGTTGTTCGAAGTATGCAGAGCGACCTGCAGCGCATTATAACGTACGGAATCGTATGTATTTCTGCTGTTAATGAGCAGGTAGAACACGAACGGCAGGGCAATAGCAAGAAATAAGATATGGTACAGCAGCCTGCTTAAATAGATGGGCTTGCCCCGGTCTGACCGGTGCATGTAAAAATATTTACTCGGGAGGTATTCCCAAATGGCATCTGCCAGCAGTACGTTGAACAATCCATTTGAGATGCAGATGGCCGCCATAAGCCATGTCTCTATCGAAATACCGCGGTAGGATAAATAGTACAGAAGGAAGAAAAGCGGGATGCCAGCCGCTACCCAGAAAATGAAGTCTGCCCCGATCGTGGACCGGATACGTTTCCTCCAATGCGTTGATAAGCATAAAAAGACGATCTCTAACCAAAGAACCCCTTGAAAAAGCGGATTGCCCCATACAAAAATGGACACGGCATAGACGAGCGTTGCAGTGAATAGCCCCCAGCCTGTACCATATAAACGGGCGAGAAGGAGCAGTATTAAATTCGTAAATACGAGCGAAATGCCAAAGATCAAGTGAAGAGGATGATATTCGCTGAGCAGTGCCAATCCTAGCCCCGCTAAAAGGATGATGCCTGTTGTATAAGAGAAATGTCTTCTTATGGTCATCATGTTAATCCTCCCCCGGAGGAAATAATAATCCGTAATACCTACATTTCGGCATAGTTCGAGGAAAACCCTCTTTTTTTGCGGAAAATCAGCAGTAATGTCGCCTAGGATATTAGGACTATGGAATGAAAATGGAAGCGTGTCAATGACTTATGAAACAGTAAATATTTAAAATGTGAGATATCATCTTTTTAAGGACCAGATTGATTCGGAAACCAAACTAGAGATGGTCTAAAAGGGTGGTGGTACGTATGTCGATCCATAAATTTCTGAAACTGGTGGAAATTCAGACGAAAGTCGCCAGCATGATTCCTTTCTTGTTCGGCACGGTATATGCTTTGTTCCGGTTTCAGCAGTTCAATGCCTATCATTTCGTATTGATGCTAGTTTCACTGCTTAGCTTCGATATGGCGACTACGGCGAACAATAATTATTACGATTACCGGAAAGCGGTCAAGAAGCATGGCTACGGCTATGAAGTTCATAATGCGATCGTACAGTACGACATCAAGCCGTCCGCCGTGGTGGCGGTCATCGCGACTCTGCTGACACTGGCTGTAGGCGCTGGCATCGCTTTATTCCTGAAGGTCGGATTACTGCTGCTTTTGCTCGGGGGATTGTCGTTTGCCGTAGGGATTCTGTATTCCTTTGGACCGATTCCAATCTCGCGCATGCCGCTCGGGGAAATTTTCTCGGGGCTGTTCATGGGGTTTGTCATTATCTATATCTCGGCTTACATTCATGTCGGAGAACGCTTTGCTTCCTTAACGCTTGCTGGAGGGGCCCTTGTGCTGGAGGTTCAGCTTGTAGAGGTTATATTGGTCTTCTTAGTGTCTATTCCGGCAATTCTCGGCATCGCCAACATTATGCTGGCGAACAATATTTGCGATATGGAGGAAGATATCGAGAATAAGCGATACACACTTCCCGTCTATATCGGACGTTCAAATGCTATTATCCTGTTTAAAATGCTCTATTACGCCGCTTATTTGGATCTGATCGTGCTGTGTGCGCTTCGCGTTCATCCAGTCATTGTTGTACTTGTGCTTTTGACGCTCCTTCCGGTTCGTAAAAATATGAAACGGTTCGCCGACCAGCCGACCAAGCAGTTTACCTTCGGCCTGTCAGTGCAGAACTTTATGCTGACCAATGCCGCCCGCATCGTCGCCCTCGGTCTCGCCGCGGTCATGATGCTGTAATGGAGCGGCGCCGGTATCGGGGCGGCGTTGGTTCAACATGCTGTTCAATGCCGGCCGGCGGCAGCTAGGATGGATTGCTGCCTGAGAATTTTGCAACCGGGCCTCGGCGTGTCGGCGCTTCGTTGTCCCAGCGGAAGGTCAGAACAGCAGCTCCGAGGCTGATGACGGTGAAGATGGCCAGGAGAAGTATGGACATGCTGTAACCCGGTAACGAACCTGCTGGATCGAAGGCGAGATTCAACGCTTAATCCATTCCGGGGCATGCTGCAGGCTGTAGAAGGCTTCGCTAGTGAACAGCAGCGGGAAGCTTTGATCCCAACGACTTCACCGGGATAAATGGTCAGGCTAATGTCTTTCACGACTCCCCGTTTCTTATAGGCTTTAGCCAATCCGTTTGCCTGAATTAAAAAGCTCATATTCATGCTCACTCCTCTTAGTCAATGTTATATATCCAATGTTGGGTATTTAGGTGAAAAATCGCCTGCATTCATGGACACTTGTTGTGCCGTGTGCAGGCTTCTTGCTGTTGCAGCCGCAGCCTAGGTATCGGCTGCCTGCCCTTGTTCTACAAGCTGGATAATGCGGTTCACGTATTGGATATCCAGCTCCAGCAGCGCCATGGCGTTGTCAAAGGAGGCCTCGGAAAAAGGCGAAAGGCCGTATTGCCCTTTAATTTCCCTGCCGACGCGCCAAAGCTGGAGCGTCTCTTCCAACTGGTGTAAATTCTGCTGCAGCAGGTCGAGGGCTTCCTCTGCCGGCAGATGCTCGAGCCATAACAAGCCGAGGGAAAAATCCGATTTGACGGAGTGTGGGGTTATGGTCAGCGATTGCCGCAGCATCTGTTGGAACATTTCCTCTCCGGCTTCAGTGATCGCATATATTTTGCGCAAGCGCGCGCCGGTCCGTTCCTCCGCTTCCGTACGCAGTAGACCGTCCTGCTCCATTTTGTTGAGGGCGTAGTAAATGGAGCCTGACAGCAGATTCGTCCAGGTATCCATACGGCTCGTCTGGATGAGCTGCTGGAGTTCGTAGCCGTGCATTGGCCGTTCCCGCAGAAGAGCGAGCAAAATCAGGTTAGTCACTTTATCATCATCCTTTGTGATCTAGAGATGAAGTAAAATATCCAACGTTGGATATATTAGAAATGATTATATAAAGGAGACTAACCTATTGTCAAACGGTTTTAAAATTTTTTCCTTTTTGGGGCAAACATGATTCCCGCGCCGATGGCGATCAAGGCAATCGCGAGTACCGGTTGTCCGAATACCATGCGGTTGTACAGCGCACTGAAAGAGATCATTACGAAGAAGAGCAAGGACATCACCCCTAGAATGTTGATTGGAATCAGCAGCCATTTATTCCGGTTTCCGAACCAGTAGAATTCAAATAGGCCAACGGCAGGAGCGAGGATGAAACCAGGCCATAAATATCCCCAGCTGTCAAACAGAGTAGAGAGCTGGCAGACGATGCCGACCGTGAATAGAATGCCCCCGGGAATGAGCAGGCCGACGCCGCGGCGAGCGGTCATGGAGAAGTACATCCAGTGGAAGAAAAGGCCTAGCGGAATGACGAACAGGGTAGGCCAGAAATTGCCGAACAGGCTGCCCATCGATATCGCTTCTTTTTGGAAGAAAAACAAGTAAACGCCCGCTAAGATCATTAACGGTCCAAGCCAAGACATTCGATTCATATTGAATCTCCTTTGCATATGTATTGAATTACGTTTAGCATACTACATTAATTTAACGCCATCTTCGGTCTCTGGGGAAGAAAAAAACTGGACTTTGGTCTAGCAAAATAGTTCATGTATAATTAATATGTACGGTTTTGGTTTATCATTTTATCTGGAGGAGCGTGAGGCGGAGGATGAATAAATGGACATTGTTCAGAAAGGCATCCCGGTTTCAGGTCATTCCCGTCATGCTTATTCCTGTTTTTCTTGGAGCGCTGGGCGCTTTTGTATGGAAAGGGGAATTTCATCCGGTACTCTTCATCATCACACTGATCGGGGCGGGAGCGGCGCATCTGTTCTCGAACATGATTAATGATCTGTGGGATTACCGGAGCGGCGCGGATACTACGGCAAAAAATACACCGGAGGTGATTTCCACCAATTCCGGCTTTCTGGCTGGAGGTATTATGTCCGAGAAGACCTTTGCGCGGCTGACCTGGTCTTTATTAGGCCTCGGCGTGCTGTGCGGCGTCGTACTCAGCCTGTACAGCGGTTGGCCAGTGCTTGTATTCGGTGGTCTTGGCGGGTTGATCGCTTATTTCTATGTGGCGCCTCCGATTCAGTTCGGTTACCGCGGCAAAGGGTTGAGCGAGGTAGCGATTCTATTATCCTTCGGCGTCCTGCCCATTATGGGCTCTTATTATGTGCAGACTGGGGATTTGAGCTTGCGTTCCGCGCTATTGTCGATGCCGATCGGGCTGTTGACTACGCTGGTTTTGTTCAATCATCACTTTCTGCACTGGCAGGCGGACAAGCAGGCGGGTAAAAATACGCTGGTCGTCGTGTGGGGCGAGCAGCGGGCGTTGGGCTTTTCCAAGCTGCTGCTGATATTGGCGTATGCTTTTTTATTGCTTTGCATCGCAACGGGCATACTGCCGGTATATGCGCTGGTTGGGCTGCTGACGGCGATTCCGCTCTACCGGGTCTACGGAAGGTTGAAGGAGCACAACGCTCCGGCAGCCTATTTGCCGCTGATGGGGGCTTCTTTGCAGGCTTCCGTGCGCTGCGGGCTCGTGATGATAGCGGCGCTTTTGATTCAGGGGATTTTGCGATAATAAGAACATGAAGAAAGCGAGACGATACAAATGGACAAGCAACGGGTGATTGGCGACTTTCATACGATACTGAATGAAGGACAGGTGTGGAAAATCGGCGGCTTCCCCTTGCCGGACGGCACGTTCTGGGAATACCGCGAGCCGGACGCGGTAGTTATCGTACGCAACGGCATACTGTATGTACGCGCCCCGCTCAGCCGGAAGCATGACCACGTGCAAATATTGGATAATGCTAAGCATATGTATTACTCTGTAGAGGAAATTGCAGTGCCGGAGAACGGGGAAATCAGCTTTGAGCTGGATATCCGGGCGCGGACGCAAAATACGGTGCCGGGCGACCTTTATGACGGCTACGTGTCCTTGAACCTTCTGGATTTTACGACCGGGGCAGCGCTGGATTTCTTTGCTGGCAACGATAAGTACGCTACCGTGTATGCGGTGCTTCCTTTCCCGGGAGTCGAGGTGCCGCCAAGCGATAAGACGCGGTTCTTCTGCGTATTTAAGGAGGACACTGACTTCAAGGCACGGGAGTTCAATAACTACAAAATTACTTATAACCGTGCCGATGACGAGGTTATCTTCTATCTAAACGGGAATGAAGTCCGCCGGGAAACGGGTGTTCCGGTCAAATTCAATAAATTTACGATTGCGCTCGGTATTATGACGGAGAAGGATCTAACGCCGGAAGGCAGCGTGTCCGTGCATGGACAGACCGTGATTGGCGAGTATTCACCGGTGAAGGTGACGATCAAGGAATAACGAACGTTCGGCCGTATAAAACACGCCTCAATGTCGAACCTTAACGGAGACAGCTGATTTTAGTTTCTAATCTTCAGTCTTCAGTAGGTTAGGACATTTCGAATAGGAGGCGTTTGATTATGGCGGATCCCAACTTGCATATTCATAAGCCCAAAGGGAATGGCAGCAGCAACGGGCAGAACCAGACCTTGGGCAACCACGGAGAGGGCGGCAACGGCCGTCTGAGCCAGTTCAAGAACCATGACACACATGGCGGCGATACTCCGAATGAGTATATTGCCAGCGAGAAGCGACAATAGCTCATTTCTGAGCTGCATCTGGCCAGAGCATGACTAATCCAAGGGGCCCCTACCTTCGGCAAATGCCGGGGAGCGGCCCCTTGAGGTTTTTGAAAATTTACTTTTGCGTGCTATGCGGCTTGCTGACCAGTTGGCCTGCGGGATTGCCTTTGCCGTAGCGCTCCTTGTTGCGGCGATCCTTCTCTTGCTTGTCATGCACTTTCTCCACGAATTCATGCGTACTGTCCATCTTGGCTTCGCCTCCTTTGCTGCAAGGTCATGCTGCTCCATTACTATGTCCAAATAGGGGGATTCCCATGATGGGCCAGCTGCATTTTGCATGGCTGCTCGTTGTACTTGGATATAGACGGTTGTACAATGGGGGAGAGTAGACAAGAAAGGGGAACCGGACCATGGATAAAAAGCTTCGTTTTGGAATACTCGGATGTGCTGGGATAGCCATAAAAGATGTTATGCCAGCGATTCAAAAGTCAGAGTACGGCGTTCTGGCCGCGATCGCGAGCCGGAATTTGGAGAAGAGCAGGTCGGTTGCCGAGCAATTCGGCATAACGACAGCCTATGGCAGCTATGAGGAACTGATTGAGGATGAGAGCATTGAGGCCGTATACATCCCGCTCCCTAATCATTTACATAAAGAGTGGGCGATTCGCGCCATGGAGGCGGGCAAGCATGTACTGTGCGAGAAGCCGTTGGCGATGGACAGCACGGAGGCCGCGGAGATGGCGGCTGTCGCCAAGCGGGAGGGGGTTGTTCTAGCCGAGGCGTTCATGTACCGTCATCATCCACGCTGGCATCGAATCAAGGAAATCATAGCGAGCGGAGAGCTGGGACAGCTGCGGTTAATCCGCGGCGCGTTCACTTACAACAACGCCGAGGATCTGGACAATATTCGGCTGCGGCCGGAATGGGGCGGGGGCGCGATCTACGATGTAGGCTGCTATCCCATCAGCGCGGCGCGCTTCATTCTCGGGCAGGAGCCCGAGGCGGTAACCGTGCATGCGCAATTCTCCGATAAGCATTACGACGTGGATATGATGGCGGCGGGGATGTTGGAATTCGCCGATGGCGTGGCGCTGACCTTCGATTGCGGCATGTGGACGGAGCATCGCCAGCTGCTGGAAATTGTGGGCAGCGAAGGTCGCATCGACATCCCGCATGCTTTTACAGTTGGGGATGACGAGGATGCCTCCTATACGGTAACGATCCGCGGCGAGAGCCGGGTGGAGGGCCGTGAAGACAAGGCTGATCCTTACGCCATGGAGGTCGATGATCTGGCCAAGGCCGTATTCGGAATACAGCCGCAGCGCTTCACTCCCGAGGATGCCGTTCAAGGCATGCGTGTCCTCGAAGCGGCGTTGGCGTCGGCGCGGGAACACCGCCGAATCAGTTTGAAATAGGAAGGGCATATAGGTCCCGCCTTTAATCGTAAGTGCAGCTTGCAGATGTAGTCCTTTGAAACAGAGGATGAACCCTGCAAGCTATTTTTTTGCTTATATTTTGCTAGCACATGGAGAAGGCAATTGAGAATGGTATGTATTTTTATGCAACTTTTCGAGTCGGACCGGACGGGTGAAGGCAACTCCAGAGACGGGAGATTCATCAGCTGGAATGCTAGGAGCCTGCTTCAGGCCTTGTACTTAGGGAAATTTCAAAATTTAAATGGTTGACAGAGCTGGAAAGGAATATGTATAATTTAATCTAATTGATAATGAATATCATTATTAGCAATGGTCTTGCCGGCAGTGACATTAAGTTCCTCTGGCCAGGGGAACGAGACTAAGGACTTGAAATGAAAAAGACATATCTAATAGCAGCGCTAATCGTATTATCCGTAGTTTCGCTCTTAATCGGAGCCAAGACGACTTCAGTGGCGGACTTGCTTCGCCTTGATCCAGAACAGTGGGAAATCATGCGGATTAGCCGGTTCCCTAGACTGATCAGCATTATTATCGCCGGGGTAAGCATGAGCATCGTCGGTCTTATTATGCAGCAGCTGACGCGCAATAAGTTCGTCTCGCCTACGACAGCGGGAACGATGGACTCCGCAGGGTTCGGCATCATGGTTTCGATGCTTCTGTTCTCCTCTGCGGGACCGCTTGGCAAAATGGCCGTCGCCTTCGTATTTGCCATGCTTGGCACTCTTATCTTCATGAAAATACTCGATAAGGTGAAATACAAGGATTCGATCTTCATTCCGCTGGTCGGGTTGATGTTTGGCGGCATCGTAAGCTCAGCGACGACTTTTTTTGCGTACAAATATGATTTGATTCAGAGCATGAATGCATGGCTGTTCGGCGATTTCTCCATGATCATGCAGGGGCGGTACGAGCTTCTTTACATAAGCGTACCTCTTGTAGCCGTGGCTTATTTTTTTGCGAATAAATTTACGGTTGCGGGCATGGGCGAAGAGTTCTCCGTCAATCTTGGCCTGAATTATAAGCAGGTCGTCAATATAGGGCTCTTTATTGTGGCGCTGGTCACTTCAGTCGTTGTGCTGACGGTCGGCTCGATTCCTTTCATTGGCCTCATCGTTCCGAATCTAGTGACGATCTTCCAAGGGGACAACCTGAAGAAGAACCTGTCGGATACGGCGCTGCTAGGTGCTGTATTCGTTCTGGCCTGTGACATTCTGGGAAGGGTCATTATTTACCCGTATGAGGTGCCCATCGGCCTGACCGTGGGGGTTATCGGCAGCGGCATTTTCCTGTACTTGCTAATGAGGAGAAAGACATATGAGCATTAGAACAAAAATAGCAGTCTTGGCCATTCTCGCGATCGTGCTTGCGGTCTTGTTCATGACGATCGATGCAGGCGGCCATTGGGACTACATCCTCCCTAAACGAGGCAAGAAGCTGATCGCCATCCTCCTCACAGGAACGGCCATTGCATTTTCTACCGTCGTGTTCCAGACGATTACGAACAATCGTATCCTCACGCCGAGCATCATCGGCTTGGATTCATTGTATATGCTCCTACAGACCATCATCGTGTTTGTTCTCGGTTCAACGGCGCTGACGTTGATGAGCAAGAACCTGCAATTCGTTATGGCGGTAGGGTTCATGGTGTTGTTCGCGCTGCTCTTGTACCAGATGCTCTTCCGAGGGGAAGGCCGAAACATTTATTATTTGCTGCTGATCGGCTTAATCTTTGGCACGTTCTTCTCCAGCTTGTCGTCGTTCATGCAGAAACTGATCGATCCTAACGAGTTCCTGATTGTAAAGGATAAAATGTTCGCCAGCTTCAACAACGTCAATGCGGACATTTTGCTGCTCGCTTTGGCGGGGGTGTTCCTGACTGGAATTTATTTTGCCAGGTTCAATAAATATCTGGACGTTCTGGCTTTGGGTAGGGATCATGCCGTCAACTTGGGAGTCAGCTATGATTATGTCGTGAAGCGAATGCTAATCGTGGTGGCGATTCTCATCTCCATCTCGACGGCGCTGGTCGGACCGATTACCTTCCTTGGGCTGCTCGTGGCCAACGTGGCGTATCAATTTCTGAACACGTACCGCCACAAGCAGTTGATTGCAGGGGCATCGCTAATCAGCATCATCGCCCTAGTCGGCGGGCAACTGGTTGTGGAAAGAGTGTTTACTTTCTCCACCTCACTTAGCGTCATCATCAATTTTATCGGTGGGGTCTACTTTATCTATCTACTGCTGAAGGAGAACAAATCGTGGTAAAGGTCAGGGGAGTATCAAAGAAATACGGCGGCAAAAAGGTAGTCGACAACGTATCCGTCGACATCGCCCCAGGGAAAATCACCTCGTTTATCGGTCCGAACGGAGCGGGCAAGAGCACGCTTATGTCGATGATTAGCCGATTAATTACGAAGGATGAGGGCGAAGTTGTCATTGACGGCCAGGAAATCGGCAGCTGGAAAAGCAACGAGCTGGCGAAGAAAATCTCGATTTTGAAGCAATCGAACCATATCAACATTCGGCTTACGGTCAAGGATTTGGTCAGCTTCGGGCGATTCCCGTACTCGCAAGGGAAGCTAACGAAGGAAGACCTGAAGTATGTCGATGAGGCTATCGCTTACATGGATCTTGAACCGATGAAGGACAAATACCTGGATGAGCTCAGCGGCGGCCAGAAGCAGCGGGCGTTTATTGCCATGGTCATTGCCCAGAATACCGAGTATGTTCTGCTGGACGAACCGCTCAATAATTTGGATATGAAGCATTCCGTGCAGATTATGAAGGTGCTGCGCAGGCTCGTAGATGAGCTGGGCAAGACGGTGGTGCTCGTCATCCATGATATCAACTTTGCATCCTGTTATTCGGATTATATCGTGGCTCTGAAGGACGGAAGAATCGTCAAAGAGGGGACGACCGACGAAATCATGGATCAAGATGTGCTTAGGGAAGTATATGACATGGACATTCCGATCGAAACGATCGGGGGCAATAAGATTTGCGTCTATTTCACATAACAGATGGGCGACCATCGCGAATATAATGATGAGGTGAATTTGAAGTGAACAAGAAATTATCCTTACTGGTTGTGTCTTTGGTTTTCGTATTCGTCCTGGCGGCTTGTGGCGCGGATAAAGGTAATAACACGGCAAATACCGGCAATGCGCCTGAAGCATCGGCTCCTGCGGCGGAAGCTCCGGCTGAGAACGAGGAGCTGTCGATTACGCATCAGCTTGGAACGACAACGCTGAAGAAGAATCCCGGAAATATCGCCGTGTTTGACTACGGTACGCTGGAATCGCTCGATAAGCTGGGTGTAGAAGTGACAGGGGTGCCGCAATCCAATTTGCCGCCTCACCTGAAGAAATATGAGGACTCCAAATATACTAACGTGGGTACTTTGAAAGAGCCGGATTTCGAGAAGCTGAATGCGATGAAGCCGGGAGTGATCTTTATTTCCGGGCGTACGGGAGAAGCTTATGATGAATTGAGCCAAATTGCCCCAACGATTTACTTGGGCGTCGATAATGCGAAGTATTTGGAATCCATGAAAGAGAACCTGGATATTCTGGGACAAATTTTCGGCAAAGAAGCCGAAGTGGATCAGGAATGGGGAGCGATCGAGGATTCCGTTAAGGCAATCAACGAGCAAGTTGCTGCAGGTGAAGGCAAGGGACTTGTTATTTTGACAAACGGCGGTAAAGTGAGTGCTTATGGCCCAGGCTCCCGCTTCGGAATTATTCACGATGAATTCGGGATTGCGCCTGCAGACGATACGCTTGAAGTGTCTACGCACGGACAGAGCATCTCTTTCGAATTTGTAGCGGAGAAAAATCCGGATTACCTGTTCGTAGTCGACCGTGATTCTGTGGTCAGCGATGCAGGCACGCAAGCAGAACCGGCTTCCAAGCTGGTCGAGAATGATTTGGTGAAGAAGACGAATGCCTACAAAAACGGCAAAATCATCTATCTTGATGCCAGCTATTGGTACCTATCCGGCGGCGGATTGATCTCTGTACCGGAGATGGCGAAAGAAGTCCAAGAAGGCATCAAGTAGATAGCGAGTGGATACCGAGTGGATACCGAATAGATACCTAATAGGTAGCGAGTAGGATTAAACGGAAATAAATTAAGCAGAAGTTGAATGCTTGCGGTAGTAGAATATAATGCAGGACCCTCCAGATGTTTGGAGGGTTTTTGCTTTTTGACGAGGCTAGTCGCCTTCCTGAAGCTCAAGTAACCTTTCTTTGATCGTTTTTTTCGAGCGTAACAGCTAGATTCAGCCAACCAACCCTAACATGCGTAGTACCAGTGCTGCTGCGTCCCCTTGCTTAATAAACTGGTTGCTGCGGCCATCCATCCTTTTACTAGGCCATTTAAAATCTAAATGTATTTTATACATCTAGTTAAGCTCTTTTATCAAAAATACATGCGCTAAATGCAAAACATGCAGTTAGTTTGCCTGAATGGAGCTAATTCGTCGAAATAACTTAAAACTAAATGTAGGTTTTACAGTTAGTTTCCTCTAATACAGCCAAGGCCGATGAACTAACTGCAGGAAATACATCTAGTTACCTAGTTACCTAGTTGCCTAATTACCTTATCCTGACCTTCTAGTAGTTTAATTTATTGGAGGGAAAGACGGATGATTCTATATTTAATAGTGATTTCGGCTAGCACCAGCATACAGGGAGTTCGCATTAAAAAAACGTGACCTAATAATACCAAAAAGCCCTCGCCGCAGTGCTCTGCAGCGAAGGCCTTTTCATCCTTCTAAATCTTGAACAATTCGTCGATTTTTACCGGCTGTCCGGTGCGGATCGAGCGGTTGGCGGCAATGCCTGTCATGATGGACATGGCGCCGTCGATATGGGAGGCGGCACGGTTGAAACGGTCCTCCTGCTTCTTGTCGAAGATGTCGCGCAGCATGACCGGGTCGCCGCCGCCGTGACCGCCGGATGCCTGCTCTACCTCAACTTTGTAAGGCTCGGCAAAGTGAGGATAGACCGTGATGTCCATGCCCTCCAGTGCGCCTTCGTTTTCTTTCTTGCCGCCTGAATTGACATAGGATTGCTCGGTAACCCGTACCTCCATACGCCCCTTCGTGCCGTTAAACACGATGATGAAGCCTTCCCAAGGCAGGTAAGCGTTCAGCGAGTAGTTCATGACGGTTTTGTTCTTGTATTTCACCATGACGCTCATCGTATCTTCAATGCTGATATTATCCCCGAACACGCTTTGATCGCGCTGATACCCGTCCTCATGCTCGGCATCGAGGTACAAGCTCTTCAAATGCTCGTTCTGGTCGAGATGCAGGGCAAAAGGGTCGTTCTCAGCAGCTTTGCTGCCATAGGCTCGTTGATAGAATTCGGTGACTCCGCGTTTCTCGGCATTCTCCTTGCCGTAGAAGCGCAGGTCGCCCATCGCGAATACGGTATCCGGCTTGGAGTCTAGCCAGAAGTTCATTAGGTCGAAATGGTGCGTAGATTTATGCACGAGCAGTCCGCCGCTGTTCCGTTTGTCACGATGCCATCTGCGGAAATAGTCGGCCCCGTGCTGGGTGTTCAGCAGCCATTCGAAATTGACGGACAGAATTTCGCCCAGCGTACCGTCCATGATGACTTCGCGGATTTTCGTATTATGAGGAGCATAGCGATAGTTGAACGTTACGCGCAGATCACGGCCTGTCCGCTCGATGGCGTCGTATATTTCCTGGCATTTCTCCTCGTCCACGGTCATCGGCTTCTCGGAAATGACGTCGCAGCCCAGCTCCATGGCGCGAATGATATATTTATGGTGGGTGCGGTCGATCGTGCATACCAGCACGTAATCCGGCTTCGTTTCTTCGATCATCTGGTCGAAGTTTTCTGCCTTGTATGTCGGCACCTCATGGTAGTTGTATTTGTCCTTCAATAGCTTGTTCGTGTAGTTCATTCTCGTTTGGTTGACATCGCAAATCGCCACCAGCTCCGAGGTTTCCTTATACGTAGTAATCAGCTCACTATAGAAAAATTCAGCCCGGCCTCCGACACCTACGATGACATATTTCTTCTTGGACAAGGTGATCACTCCATTTACATTGATTTGAATCTATCTTATAGTATATGAAATGCAAAAATCTAAGCTTTTCTTAGTCATTTCGTTATAAACTATGCATATATTATCTTCATTTTGCGGCGAGGGATGTTCTATGACTACCGTACCTTTTTTTGATGTCGAGCAGATCAAGCGAACCGGAACCTTCAATATGGATTCTGACCATTTTCATGAAAGTTACGAAATCTATTATTTGCTGGCCGGGGAGCGATATTACTATGTTAATGACCGGATATACGCCCTGCAGGTCGGCGACTTGCTGTTCATTAACAAGAACCAGCTGCACCGGACAACGAGCAAGGGCCGCTCTACGCATGAACGGATATTGATCAACTTTGAGGATTCATTCCTAGAGCCGCTGTTGGAGCTGGGCATCCGGGGGCTGCCGCTGTTTCAGGGAGAGAGCTTCCTGCTGCGGCCGGACGTACATGAACAAGGGCGAATCGTCGATATCCTCCATGATATGCTGCGCGAGCAAAGGGAATCTGCCACTGACTATACACCGTATTTGCAGGCGCTGCTGCTTCAACTGCTCATTCTGATCGGCCGCATGCGAGAGGCGGCCACGGAGCCCGTTCTGCCCGAATCG
The DNA here is from genome assembly GCF_054767475.1 of Paenibacillus sp. YSY-4.3. Lineage (NCBI taxonomy): Bacteria > Bacillati > Bacillota > Bacilli > Caryophanales > Paenibacillaceae > Paenibacillus > Paenibacillus sp. YSY-4.3. Next base: position 416,743 of record NZ_BAABMC010000004.1, read on the forward strand.
AGCGAGAAGCAGCGCAGGGTTTATCGCATTCTCGAATATTTAAATGCCCATTATGCCGAGAGGTTGACCCTGGAAGGCATCGCAGAGCACTTTTACATCAGTGAGACGTATTTATGCCGTATTTTCAAGCAAACGACGGGGTTCACGGTCATCGAATACTTGAACTACGTGCGAATTCGGGAAGCCCAGACGCTGCTGAAGGAGACGGAGGATAAAATAACCGCCATCGCCGAGCAGACCGGCTTTGACAGCATCGCTCATTTCGGCAGGGTGTTCAAGCAAATTGCCAAGCGTTCCCCGCTGCAGTACCGCAAGCAGAACAAAGTGTAATCTGGGGGGCACACGATCCCATATACGCTAGACAGTACATGCAAAGTCAAAAGCAAAGTGACGCCCCAATTAAATTCAAAGTGCGGCATGATCAATCATGCCGCACTTTCTGCACGGGCAAAATCATCTCAACCATGGTGCCGAGGCCCGGCTTGCTGCGAATCCGGAAGCTGTACATATGGTTGTACATCAGCTTCAGCCTCTTGTTCGTATTAAACATGCCGACATGCTTCATCCGCTCTTCGTCAGAATCGAGCCGGCTTCGGATTTCGGCCAGCGCTTCGGGCTCGATGCCGATGCCGTTGTCGATAACAGCGATGCGCAGCTGTTCTTCCTGACGGACAAACTTCACCTTGATCAATCCGGATCCTTCTTTCTCCTTGATGCCGTGGTAGATGCTGTTCTCGAGAAGCGGCTGCAGGAGCAGCTTCATTGTAAACAGCTGTGTAATCTCCTCCTCATATTCGAAGATGACATCGAACTTATCCTTATATCGCTTCTTCTGAATATTGATATAGCTGATGGCATTGGCGATTTCCTCCTTCCAGGTGACCGATTTCGTCGGTTCGCTGAAGGAGTAGGAGAGGATATCGGATAGATCCTCGATCATTTCGCTTGCCTTGTTGGGCTTGCCCGTCAAGGCGACCGACTCCCAATACACGGAGTGCAGGGTGTTATAGAGGAAATGCGGGTTGATCTGCGACTGCAGCGCGAGCAGCTCCATGAACTGCAGCCGGTATTTTTTCTCCAGAAGCTGGGTTCGGATATACCGATGCTCAATAAAGTGCGTGATCATATTATGGAGAATATAAGAGTACTCGTCCCTCACTTTCCCCGGCGGCTTCAAAGGCACATGGCGATCCTCGGCCGATTTGATCAGCATCCGGATCATTCTAAGCTGCTTGTAGTTGCGGCTAACGACATAATAAGTAAGAATCAGTCCGCACACGACCGCAATCGCCACAAAGAGCACTGTGTAATTGAAAATGCGCGTCGGCGTCTTGTACAGCTCGGAATGGGGAATCGCCGAGACATATTTCCATTTGTAGCGCTCCGACTCAACTTTGGTAATATTAACCAGTCCCTGCGAGGTCTTCATATCGAAGAACGCCGAGGACTGACCCGCGATCCAATCGATGTCCTTCTCCTGAAACATATCCCCGTGGTGGTTGGAGAAGATCACGTTGTTCTCCTCGTCGAGCACGAGCAGCTGCTGCCCCTCGTAAGTCGTAATGTCATCCAGAATGCTCTCGATGTATTTCGGGCGGATGTTTAGAATAATCCCGATCTTCTGCGGCACCAGTACGTTATAGAAGGTCACAATTGCTGTAGGATTCGTCTCAAAATCATAGAAGCGGATATTCCTCCGCGTTGTCCACTTTGTTGGCGGTCCGCTATAGGCCATGAACTGCTCGTACCAAGCCGTGTCGTAGTAATGATCCAGCGTCACCAGGCCATCGACAGAAGAGAGAAAACGCCGGTTCGGGTTGTCGACATACAAATAGAAAGACTGGATGTAAGGCTTAGAGCTGGTAAAAGCATTCAAGAAGCTGGAAATGATCCGGTTGGAGGTCGAGCTCTCGTAAGTATAGTACGGATTGATCAGCACGGCGGACAACTCGTTGAAAATCTCCTTATTATCGTAGAGCGCCAAATATAGCGTATCCAGCTCATTCAGAATCATCTCCAGCTGGGTCTGCGACTGCTGCAGCAGAAAGCTGCTGTTCTGATTGATATCGGCCTTAATGTCATGCTGCGACGTCACTGTTGACAAGGCGCCGAAAATGACGATAGGAACTAGCAGCGGTATGAGGAAGGTTGCTAGATGCTTGATGAAATACTTCTCCCTCATGGCGCGACCGGGCCGTTTCTATACTCGCTTGGCGTTTTGCCGTAATAGCTTTTGAAGGTACGCGTGAAGTTTTTGGCATTGCTGTAGCCGACCATTTCGCTAATTTCATATGTCTTGTAGCTGACGTCCTGCAGTAAATGAACCGCGACCTCCATTTTGGTTCTGATTAAATAATCAGAGAAGTTCTGCCCTGTCTTTTGCTTGAAAAAAAAGCTGAGATAGTTGGCGTTCATATGTACGAGCCGCGCTACCTCCTCTAAGGAAGCGTCCCTATAGTTTTCTTTGACATAGGACTTTATTTTATGAATGATCAGGCTTTCATCGTTTTTGGGCTGTTCCCCGGGCGGCTGGGCCTCCGGCTTTGCTTGTTCAGCATCGAGCTCCGCCTTGATTTCGAGAAATACTTCGGTAAGCACATGGTATTTGGCGGGCTTGAGGACATAGTTTTTTACGCGGTAATGCAGCGCCTTCTGGGCGTACTCGAAGTCCCGGTAGCCGCTAATAAAGACAATTTTGATGTGCCGATGGTTGCTGTACAACTGCTCCGCCAACTCAACGCCGGACATGACCGGCATTTTGATATCAGTAAGAACGACGTCGATGCGCTCATCTTCCGAGATGAACTGCAGCGCTTCTTGTCCGTTATTGACTTGGCCGACGACCTCGAATCCGACTTCACCCCATGGAAAATAACTCGACAAGGCTTCACGCGTTTCAGCCTCATCGTCAACAATCAACAGATTATACATGTTCCACCTCACGCACGCAGGTTGTGTTGTTATCGCTTTCAATTGAATTATAGCAGATTGGGTGCTTCTCGATGGAAGCGATTTAATAGGCGGGGTTCATGACCTGTAAAAATGATACATTTCACAACAACAGGATACCTTTGTCGAAAAAGAACGCATTTAATGATACCTTTTTCTAAGATCAGCTACCTTAAAAAGGCCGGGGGAGAGGTCTATAATTAAAAGCGCTTACATCAATTGCTCAAAAGGAGAATGCATGATGAAGAGAAATAAAGTAGGGGCGTTATTCATTGCTGTTGCACTCATTTTGTCTATGCTAAGCGGCTGTGCCTCGGGGGATAGCGATTCCGCAAATAAAGGGAGCACTTCCGAGGGTAAGCAAGCACCCGCTGATGAAAAAGTCACCTTGCGCTTTAGCTGGTGGGGCGGGGAGGATCGCCATGCGGCTACGCTGGCAGCGATCGAGGCGTATAAGCAAATTGCTCCAAACGTAACGATCGAAGCGGAATACCAGGGCTTCGACGGCTACGAGCAGAAGATCAAAACCCAATTGGCGGGCGGAACGTCCGCGGACATTATGCAGCTTGACCTTCCATGGCTGCAGGAGCTGACAAGCAAAGGCAATTTCTTTATCGATTTGAAGGAGCATTCTGATTTCGATGCTTCCGGTTTCGACCAGAATTTCCTCAGCAATTTCGGGGTATACGGAGGCAAATTGGTGGCTGTTCCGACCGGCGTCAATGCTTACTGCATGATCATCAACAAGACGCTTGCGGACAAGCTGGGCATTCCGACGGATGCGCAGTGGGATTGGGAAACTATATATGAAGCAGGGAAGAAGCTGCATGCCGAAGACAGCTCCAAATATCTCCTGCTTGCCGACCATGCGGCTCTGCGTCAGGATATCGTCACGATGCTGAAGCAGCGTACGGGCGGCCAATGGGTCAATGAAGATTACACGGTCGGCTTCAGCAAAGAAGATGCGGTAGCCAGCTTCGAATGGCTCCATAGAGCGATGGAAGCAGGCGTTTACCAGCCGATTGGGGAAAGCGACCTTTTCTTCGGAAAGATTGATCAGAATCCGAAGTGGATCAATCAAGAGATTCCGATGGCTCCTTCGATGAGCAGCACACTGCTGTCGCTCAAGAACGTACTGCCTGGGGATGTTGAAATCGTGACAGGCCTGCCGGTCATCGCTAAGGATGCCAAGGATACGGGCGTGCTGGTAAGACCTTCACAGCTATTCGCTGTCAGCAACAAGAGCAAGCATCAGGATGAAGCGGTCAAGTTCCTAAACTGGTTCATGAATGATCCGGAGGCTGCTGCGATTCTCGGCGATGTGCGTTCCGTTCCGCCGGTGAAGACTTCACAAGAGGCTGCCGTTGCAGCAGGCAAGATCGATGCGGCCATCACAAATGCAGTCGAGCTCGGGTTGAGCCATGCAGGTATCGTAGATAACAGCATCGCAAACAACTCCGAAGTACAAAAGGTACTTGAGGACGTCATTCAAAAGGTCAGCTACGGTAAAGCAACGCCGGAGCAAGCCGCAGATGAGCTCATTGCCAGCTTGAGCTCCAAGTTGGACGAGGTCAAAGCCAGACAATAAACAAATAGAGCTTTAAAGGGTAGGAAGGGAGAGAGTCCGCTATGTCTGCATCAAAGGTAAAAGCTAAGAAAAACTATCAGTACATCGGACTGTTATACATTGCGCCATGGATTATCGGCTTGCTTGTCTTTCAGTTTTATCCGTTTCTGTCATCCCTGTATTATTCGTTTACGGATTTTAACATGGTCAGCACGCCTAGATTTATCGGTCTGGATAACTATAAAAAGATATTTACGGCCGACCCTGACTTTTACCAGTCACTGAAGGTTACGGGGATTTACGTTCTGCTCGCGGTGCCGGTGAAGCTGGCCTTCGCTCTCTTCATTGCGATGCTGCTCAGCGCTAAGCTGAAAGGGATTAATCTCTTCAGAACCGTCTATTATTTGCCCTCCATTCTGGGTGGGAGCGTAGCGATTTCCGTACTGTGGCGCTTCCTCTTTATGAAGGAAGGGGTCATCAACAATATGCTGGGCTATCTCCATATCGGTCCGGTCGACTGGCTCGGAAGCCCGGATGTGGCTCTTTATACGCTGGGGCTGCTGACGGTTTGGCAATTCGGCTCATCGATGGTACTGTTTCTGGCGGGGATTCAGCAGATCCCGAATGATTTGTATGAGGCTGGTTCCATAGATGGAGCGTCTAAGGCTCGTATGTTCTTTAAAATCACGGTGCCGCTGCTAACGCCGATCGTATTGTTCAACCTGGTTATGCAGATGGTCAATGCCTTTCAGGAATTTACCGGAGCCTTCGTCATTACGAATGGAGGGCCGATGAAATCGACCTTCCTGTACGCTTTAAAGCTCTATGAAGAGGCCTTTAGCTTCTTCAAGATGGGCTACGCCTCGGCTTTATCCTGGATTTTGTTCATTATTATTATGACGGTTACCGCCATTATCTTCAAAACATCCAATAGCTGGGTATATTACGAGGACGGGAGAGGATAAATCATGAGAGAAACCAGCAAGACAAACACCATGTTTAATTATAGTTTTCTGATTGTCCTCGGCTTCATTATGGTATACCCGCTCATTTGGCTGTTTGCCTCTTCGTTCAAGACAAATGCCGATATATTCGGCTCCAGCAAGCTGCTGCCGACGACCTACGTGTGGGATTCCTACGCTCTGGGCTGGCAGGGAACGGGGCAGTATGGCTTTCAGGATTTCTTTATCAACACTTTGATTCTGGTTGTGCCAACGGTCATATTCACAATTATCTCCAGCGTGGTCGTTGCCTACGGGTTTGCCAGATTTGAGTTTCCGCTAAAAACATTGCTGTTCTCGATTATGATCGCGACATTGATGCTCCCGAACGCCTCGATCATGATTCCACGATATATTTTGTTTAACAATATGAACTGGCTTGATACGTATATGCCGTTTATTATTCCGGCGGCATTCGCCACAGGCGCCTTCTTCGTCTACATGATGATCCAGTTTCTACGCGGCCTGCCTCGGGATCTGGACGAAGCAGCGACCATCGACGGCTGCAATTCATTTACCGTGCTGACCCGGGTGCTGCTGCCGCTGTGTAAGCCAGCGATATTCTCGGTAGGCATATTCCAGTTCATGTGGACGTGGAATGACTTCTTCAACTCGATCATCTACATCAGCAGCGTGAAGAAGTTCACCGTATCGCTGGGGCTCCGGTTGTCGCTGGACGCTTCGTCGGCCGTGTCCTGGAACCAGGTGCTGGCGATGTCCGTTGTAAGCATCGTGCCTTGCATTCTGTTGTTCTTCTTTGCTCAGAAATATTTCGTGGAGGGTATTTCGACCACGGGCTTAAAGGGCTAACGCTCGTAAAATGGATTTTAAGAACCCCAATCTGATAAATCCAACAGAAGAACCTCGCCATAAGGCGAGGTTTTTCTGATTGTTATTGATCAAGGCGGTCAAGGAATTGCCGGATTAACCCGTTTAATGTTTCCGCTGCTTTTGTAGGGATTTGATGGCTGACTTTTTTAATAAAGACGAGCTCATTGTTCGGTAATCGTTGTTGGAGCATCTGGGCGTACCGATAGAATGGTTTGTCCTTCTCCCCGTAAATCAGCAGAATGGGGTGGCTGATATTTCCCAATCGTGCCGTACAATTATAACCCAAGCTGTATCGATAATACTGGACAGCGCTTTTGGCGTTTCCTTTCCTGGCATCTTTATATAATAGCCGCGCTAGGGACAGCTTTGTTCTTGCTTGCCTCCAGGCGATGGATAAGGCGAGCACACCAGCCGCGCCGGCACGGGAGATGGCAGCGGCGAGAAATATTTTGTTCCTCAGCTTCCTGTCGCTTACTTCCGACATACCGCCGATCACTACTCCGCCTAATGCACGTGCAGGATAAGTTAACAGAAATTCGAGCACAATCGAGCCGCCTGTCGAGTAGCCGCATAAACAAGCCTTATCGATTTTCAGCTCATCCAGTAACTTCTTGATATCCTCGACGATTAGTGGATAAGTGATGTTGTCTTCGGAGGGCTGGCTTTGGCCATGGCCTCTAATATCAAAAGCGATGGTCCGGAAATGGTTCGACAAATGCTGAATTTGGCATTGGAAATTTTTGCTGGTCAATACCGGGGGATGGATGAACACGATGGCCGTTCCCGTTCCTCGATCAATGTAATGCATTTTGTATCCGTTAATAAAGGACTCAGGCATGGGCTCCCACCTCTTGAAATTTTAAAGTTCTACAGTTGTTTTCGTTTCATACTTTATTAATGAGCAAAGAGCCATGCTTTTATAATTCAAGCACGGTTTTTTTATATTCAACTTCATTTTCGGCCATCTAACTTCATGAATCCCTCATTTAACCTTCATGCAATCGCACGCTGGATTATGGTAATATCTATTACAGAACTTAGATTAAGTCTAAATATAATAGTAAATTGAAAGGATGATATAGATGACGAATTGGATGACAACGAACCAGGGTGCTCCTGTAGGAGACAACCAGAACTCAAGAACGGCGGGGCAGAACGGGCCTACGCTGCTGGAGGATTACCATTTGCTCGAGAAGCTGGCGCATTTCGACCGCGAGCGCATTCCGGAGCGCGTCGTTCACGCCCGGGGTGCTGGAGCGCATGGGGTGTTCGTGACAGAGAGCAGCATGACCCCATATACTCGGGCGCACTTCCTGCAGGAAGCTGGCAGGGAGACTCCGGTATTCGTTCGGTTCTCGACGGTCATTCACGGACAGGGATCGCCGGAGACGGCGCGCGACCCAAGGGGCTTTGCGGTGAAGTTCTATACTGAGGAAGGAAACTATGATCTCGTGGGCAACCATTTGCCGGTATTCTTCATTCGCGATGCGATCAAATTCCCGGATATGGTTCATTCCCTAAAACCTGCGCCGGATACGAACATTCAGGATCCCGCCCGCTATTGGGATTTCATGACGCTATCTACGGAATCTACGCATATGATGACCTGGCTCTTCTCGGATAACGGGACCCCGGCCAACTATCGCCAAATGGACGGCTTCGGCGTGCACGCCTTCAAATGGGTGAATGCCGCAGGTAAAGTGACTTACGTGAAATATACGTGGAAATCGAAGCAGGGCGTCGCTACCTTCTCCGCTGCCGAAGTCGGCGAAGTGCAAGGCCGGGATTTCAACCATGCAACCCGTGACTTGTACGACAATATCCAGCAGGGCACATTCCCGCAGTGGGAGCTGCATGTGCAGCTAATGCCAGTAGAGGACCTGGACCGCTGGGGGTTCGATCCGCTCGACCCTACGAAAGTATGGCCGGAAGACAGCTATCCGCTGGTGAAGGTTGGAACGATGACGCTGAACCGGAACCCGGACAACTTCTTCGCCGAGGTGGAGCAGTCTGCATTCTCGCCTAGCGTACTCGTTTCCGGCATTGAGCCGTCTGAAGATAAACTGCTGCAGGGCAGATTGTTCTCCTATCCGGACACTCAGCGTTACCGCCTGGGGGCAAACTATTTGCAAATTCCGGTCAACTGCCCTTATGCTCCGGTGCGGAATCATCAAAGAGACGGCCTTATGAACGTGAAGCAGGACCCGTCACCGATTAACTACGAGCCGAATAGCTTCGACGATGGTCCGAAGGAAGCGCCGGCTTACCGTGACAGCGTAATGCCGCTATCCGGGCAAGCGGGGCGCGAGCGCATCGTCAGGACGGACGATTTCACGCAAGCCGGTGAATTGTATCGCAGCTTCTCCGCCGAGGAGAAGAACAATCTGATTCAGAATCTGGTCAATGACCTCAGCCAGACCCCGGAGCAAACTCAGCTTCGTGCCGTCTGCAATTTCTTCCGCGCGGATGCGGAATACGGCATGCGTGTGGCACAAGGGCTTGGCGTAGATATTAGCGGCTTCCTGCCGAAAGAGTCCTAATTCCTTCTTCCTGCCTTAATATATTGAGACTGACCCCATGCTGTGGCATGGGGTCAGTCTCTTTTGTTTCGGAGTATGATTGAGAAAAGCATACATATCCTGGATAATATGAATTAAGAACATTTGCTGAAGAAGGGGCTGAGGGAATGAATGAACCAAGGCAACCTCTGATTTCGATTCGGGATTTGCGCATGAAATTCGAGGGCAGGTATGTACTTAACGGAATTGATCTGGAGGTTTACCCGGGACAAATTATCGGATATATCGGACCCAACGGGGCAGGCAAGAGCACAACGGTGAAAATCATGCTTGGCCTGGTAGAAGGCTATGATGGTGAAGTACTCGTCCTGGGTCAAAGCCCTAAGGACGGGGATGTGGAATATAAACGCAGAATCGGTTATGTGCCTGAAATTGCCGAGATGTACGACACACTGACGGCCCGGGAATATTTAACGTTCATCGGGGAACTGTACGGGATGACGGCGGACGATGCGGAGAGGAAAGGGCGGAGACTGCTGGAGCAGCTTGGTCTCGGCCATGTGCTGGATACGCGGATCGCGACGTACTCCAAAGGGATGAAACAGAAGGTACTGCTCACTTCGAGCTTGCTGCACAACCCGGATATTCTGTTTCTGGACGAGCCGCTAAGCGGCCTGGATGCGAACAGCGTAATGGTGGTCAAGGAATTGCTGGCGCTCTTGGCTGCCAATGGCAAGACGATTTTCTACTCCTCGCATATTATGGAGGTCGTTGAGAAGATCAGCAGCCGAATCATCCTGCTCGATGGCGGGCGAATTGTGGCCGATGGCACCTTTGAAGATCTCAAGGAACGAAGCCAGGAAGGCTCGCTGGAGCAAATATTCAACCAACTGACCGGATTTAATGACCATCGGGCCATCGCCGAACAGTTTGTAAACATCGTCCAAGAGGTGTAGCGGATGAAAAATTACAAATCATTGCTCGTTTTGGATCGCTTTCGGGGCCTGTTTGAGAAGTCTGGCGTGGATTACGACGTCATGCGGCATATTTTGCAGGTCAAGCTGATGATGGACGCCCGTAGAGTCCCCTCCTTTATGAACAAAAGGAAAGGGAAGAAATCCGCTGATGGTCAGACGGCGAAGGACAGCAATAATTTCCTTGGCTCCTTGTGGATTTATGGCATATTCGGTGCGTTCAGCACGCCGTTCATTCTGCTCGGCAACAATTATATTTTTCAAATGAGCCTGCTTTTCGGTATTTTTATGTTTATGACGTTTACTGCGCTGATTTCTGATTTCTCCTCCGTGCTGCTCGACATTCGGGACCGGAATATTCTTGGCACGAAGCCGATCAGCAGCAAGACGCTTTCGATGGCCAAGACCGTTCATGTGTTCATCTACATGGTATTTCTGACCGGGGCTCTCGGAATCATTCCGCTCGTTGTCGGCCTGGTGAAGCATGGTGTGTTGTTCTTTATCGTATTTCTGCTGGCTTTAATCCTTATGGATCTGCTCGTCGTCGTACTCACCGCGATGCTATATGTTGTGGTGCTGCGCTTCTTCGACGGAGAGAAGTTGAAAGACATGATCAATTATGTACAAATTGGCCTTACGATTGCGATCACGATCGGCTATCAGCTGCTTATCCGATTATTTGACATCGTAAATCTTGATGTAGTGTTCCAGCCGAAATGGTGGCAGATTGTGATCGTGCCGGTCTGGTTTGGCGCTCCGTTCGAGGTGCTTCTGCAAGGAAATCGTGATCCGCTGTTTATTTTCTTTACGCTGCTTGGTATTCTCGTACCGGTTCTGGCTATTGCCATTTATGTCAAACTGATGCCTTCGCTGGAGAGAAATCTCCAGAAGCTGGCCGATCCAGGGGAGACAAGCAATAAAGGCGGAGGGGGCTGGAAAAAATTTGTCGCAGGCATTCTTCCCGTAGGCCCACAGGAAAAAGCCTTTTTCCGTTTTGCCTGGACGATGATCGGCAATGAGCGTGAATTCAAGCTGAAGGTATATCCTTCTCTAGGCTTCTCGCTTATCTTTCCGTTTATATTCATATTTGCGCAGCTAAGGGACGTTGGACTTCAGGGGCTGCCTGGAACGAAGCTGTATCTGTTCATTTATTCCTGCGCGCTGCTTGTCCCGACGGTGATTATGATGCTGCGTTATTCCGGTAAGCATAAGGCGGCCTGGATTTATCACACTGTTCCGATCGCCGAGCGGTCAGCTATTCACCGGGGAACGGTCCTAGCGGCCTTGATTCGGCTCGTTCTGCCGATTTATGTACTAGAGAGCGTCATTTTCGCGTTATTGTTCGGCCCGGCTATCATTCCGGATCTGATCGCGTTTGGCTTTGCCATCATGCTCTTCTCAGTCGTTTCCTTTGCCTACCTATCCAAGGCATTGCCTTTCTCCGAGCCCTTCGAGGCTGCTCAACAAAGCGAAGGCCTACGTATGTTCATGCTAATGCTGCTGCTCGCCGTGATCGCTTTTATTCATGTGGCAGCTGCTTCTGTAAGTTATGGTGTCTATATTTATTTGGTTATTTTGCTCATACTAAATGCAGTTACATGGAGCCGAGTATTCAAGTCATCGGCAGCTAAATAGGAGGCTTGGACTTAAATCATGACATCTGAAGCGAAAGCAGCAATGCAGGACGGGCCGCGAATCCGCCGTGAGAAGGAGACCGCTGCCCATATGATTTTGATTTATTGTCAGGGTGTGCACCCGAAGGCGGAGAAGCGACATACGGTAATGGATATGGGAAAGAAACTCTTATGCGATGAATGCATTACTTTGTATAAATACAGCCAGAAGCGGCTAACTTATTGCCGCTTTGGCGAAGCGAAGACGACCTGCGCGAACTGCCCGGTCCATTGCTACGCCCCGCAGGAACGGGAGGAGATTAAGCGGGTCATGCGCTATGCTGGGGCTCGGATGCTGTTCAAGCACCCCTGGCTAGCTTTCCGCCATGTCATAGATGGCAGGACCCGCCGCAGCAGCTAGATGTCTGTCGACATGTAGCGCAACAATCGTTTGGTTCGAGCTGCACTACATCCCGGCATGACTCGGATGTACTGATCGTCAAATAGAACAGCCACCCCGATATGCAGCAATGCTGCTGCGAGGGGTGGCTGTTTTATTATATAGATATGAGTTATCAGTGCTTAATTTCAGGAAGAGGCATGAACAGAATCGAAAATGGCAAGTTGCTTCCTGAGGACGGCGTCGTCCAAATTTCTACGATTTCCTCGGAATCTCCGGTACGATGCAGTACGCTGGTCTGACTGGAAACATTGTCTTTGCCCGTATGGGAGAAACTGACCAGGTTGCCGTTGATCAAAGCGGCTCCCATATACAATCCTCCGCGCGGATTGAACGTGATCAGCGTGCGGGGCGCTACGCGCAGCTTGATTTTATAGATAACACCGTAGTTGCCCGCATTGACGCTGGATACGCCCAGCACCGTGTCCGCCCCGATTTGGAAAGGATCGGCGGAATTATCCGTTAGGGACAGGCGGTAGTTCTTGCCGCCGATCGTTTCGTAATGCTCGAATATCCGCGTGGAATCCGTAAATGTGCCGCGCATGACCGATTGAATCGGATCGAGCACCGGCAGCGTGTCAACGACTGCGAGTGGGTCTTGGCCGTCTTTGACGAAGACGCTGGTGTACTCGATTGGCGAGTCGCTGTAAAGATCGCCCAGGAAAGAGATCGTCTCCTGAGGCTTCATCGCTAACTTGGTCATATCATCGAAGATGATTTTGCTCTCACCGGGAGCCAGCGTGATCGTTTGCTTCTTGCTGTCGTTCTTGTAATTTTCGAAATAACGGGCAACGGATTTCGTTCCGGTAATTTCCGCATAAATATCCGGGCCGGCCATGCCTGAGGTGATGATTTCCAGTTTGGCCGGAACCTCGTTGTTATTTTTGGCGATAATATAGACTTTGCCCTTCTCTTCGGTTTTGTTGACATGGTGTGTCATAACCCGAGTAAGGCCGCTAATCGTGTCCCGGTACAGCACACCTTCGGAGTATACAGGCTCAGGGCCATTATCCTTGAACAGGGTATACGGCTCCGTCGAATAAGTGTAAGAGAGCCGTTCGTAGCCGAGGGCTTCTCCACCGTTGATCGTAAAGTTGCTGCCGATCGGGGTGAAGAGCTTGGAGAATTCATCCTTCGTATACAGCGTCTCCGTCGTGATATTGATCGTATGCTCAATTTTCATGGAGGCCCCGTCATTGTCCGTGACAATCAATTGGATGGTGACCGGTCCCGGCGTAAAGAAAGCCGGATAGTTGTTCATCCATTGCCGGTCAACGATCTCGCCGTCTTCGTCATAGCTCAGGTCGGTAATCGTAATCGGCTCGCCCATCTTGTATTCGTCCTTGTTCGTCTTGAACTGGGCTACAGGGGGAACATTCGGATTGGCAACGACGATCGTCCGGATGTAAGGGTCGCTCCACTCTCCATTGGCATCCTGGACAGAATAGGAAACCGTGTAAGTGCCGGCCGACGTAAAGATGTCTTGCCGTCCTTCCCATCTCTCATCGACGATTTGCACGCCTTTAGGAGAGGAGGACTTTGTTTGATAGAGCACCGTCGTTTCACCGGCTATGATCTTGTCGTTCAGCACAGTGAAGGAAGCAACGGGTTTGGTGGACAGCTGCATAATGACCTTTTTGCCTTCTACTTTATAAGAAATGTTGAGGGCTTGGGTGATGGAGGTGAGCGGCACCATGAACACATCTTTGTCCTGGTAGCTTGCGCCCTTCATCGTCATCGCTTTGCCGTTCACGCGGTAGGTCTTGCTGTCGGTCTTGAAGCGGAGCTCATCGTCCCCGTATTTGATAATCGTCTCCTTCGTCTTCGAGTCATAGGCGATTTGATAGCCGACCCGGTCGACCAGGGAACGAATGCTGACATAGGATACGCCGTCCTTCACGGTCATAGGCTGGGACGAGGTGTACTCCTGGCCGTCCTGCTCCATGCGCGTGCTGTTCATATATAGAATAAGCTGGCCTCCTCCGCTTGGCGGAGCAGACGAATTATCGGCGGAGGTGTCGGACGGATTGCCCGGCACGGAAGCATCCGGCGCTGGGTTGCCTGTCGTTTCATCGGTTTTCTGTGGAGTTCCAGGAGCTTCTGGAGCTTGCGGCTCGGTTGATCCTCCGTTAATCATGCCAGGTTCTGCATTGTCGGATTCGGTATTGCCCGGCACAGTTGCGCCTGCTGGACTTTGCCCCGATGCGCCGTTCGAATCCGCAGATCCGGTGGCTACTGCATTCGTTAAAGTATGTACCTGATCAATTGGCAGGTTCTCCTCCTGGACGACTGAACCATAAATGGGCGCTTGCGCCAGGACGGCAGGTACAGCCAATGCGCCCTGTGAGACGAGGAGCGCAGCAGCTAGGGAAATACTCTTCAATTTCATCGTGATATAATGACTCCTTCTATTAAATATTTGAACGAATGATATAAATGAGTACGCAGCCACTTCCAGCTTTCGGTACCTCATGTTTAGACGCTTCATAGGGATGAAAAGTTACGGTCAAAGGCAAAAGATACTAATCGCTGTCGTTGCTAAAACGCCCATTCACAATATCTCCACAAATGCAAATGTATCGAAAAAACCTTGTCATGATGCGGTTTCCCAGCTCCGTTAACACAATGGACACAGTATCATGTGATTCTTGTCACAAAACGATTACTTTTTGTCCGTTTGTTTTCATAAATCCGTGATAGAATTCACAATAGTGAAACCAAAGATGAAAGAAGGGTGTATTTTATGGATCCGGTAATGCTTGCGCGTATCCAATTTGCGGCAACAACAATCTTTCACTTCTTCTTTGTGCCGTTGTCCATAGGTCTGGTGTTGCTCATCGCGATCATGGAAACGATGTATGTGGCCAAGGGGAAAGAAATTTACAAGCGCATGGCTAAGTTCTGGGGCAAATTATTCCTCATCAACTTCGCCGTGGGGGTCGTAACCGGGATTCTGCAGGAATTTCAGTTCGGCATGAACTGGTCGGACTACTCGCGCTTTGTAGGCGACGTCTTCGGTGCTCCGCTGGCCGTCGAAGCGCTATTCGCCTTTTTCATGGAATCGACGTTTATCGGGTTGTGGATTTTCGGATGGGATCGTCTATCCAAAAAAGTACATTTGCTCAGCATTTGGCTCGTATCCCTCGGCACGGTTGCATCAGCCTTTTGGATTTTGGCGGCAAACTCGTTTATGCAGCGTCCCGTCGGCTTTGAGATCAATAACGGGCGGGCGGAAATGAACGACTTCTTCGCGCTGATCAGCAACGGTCAGCTGTGGGTGGAATTCCCGCACACGGTGCTGGGTGCATTTGCAACTGGGGCATTCGTCGTTACGGGGATTAGTGCTTACAAGCTGTTGAAACGTCAAGATGTGGAGTTCTTTAAAAAGTCGTTTACCATCGCAGTCATACTTGGCCTAATTGCCTCGTTTGGTACAGCATTGTATGGTCACCAGCAGGCACAATATTTGGTGAAAACCCAGCCAATGAAAATGGCAGCCGCTGAAAGCCTGTGGGGCAAAAGTGGTGACCCGGCTCCGTGGACGGTCTATGCACATATCGATCCGAAGACGGGTGAAAACACATTTGAGATTAAAATTCCTTATCTGCTCAGTTTCTTATCCTATAGTGAGTTCTCTGGTGAAGTTAAGGGGATGAACGAGCTTCAGGCTGAATATGAGCAAACCTACGGACCAGGGGATTATATTCCTCCCGTACGAACCACCTTCTGGAGCTTCCGTATTATGGTTGCTGCGGGATCGCTAATGATTGTACTCGGCATGTATGGCGCGTATCTGGCATGGCGCAAAAAGCTGGATCGTCCGAATAAATGGTATTACCGTATCATGCTGTGGGCGATTTCCCTACCGTTTATTGCGAATTCAGCTGGCTGGATTATGACGGAAATCGGGCGTCAGCCGTGGACGGTGTTCGGCTATATGCGGACAGAGGACAGTATATCGCCGAGCGTCACCTCAGGACAGATTCTGTTCTCACTTATTTCGTTCACCGCTATTTATGCGGTATTGGCTGCAGTCATGGTTTATTTATTCGTCAAAGTGATTAAGAAAGGCCCTTATGCCGACAATGTGAACGATGATGAGCAATCGGCAGATCCATATGGTAAGGAGGGATACCATGCTATCTCTTAATGAGCTCTGGTTCATCCTCGTTGCAGTTTTGTTTATCGGTTTCTTCTTCCTTGAGGGTTTTGACTTCGGGGTAGGGATGAGTACTCGGTTTCTGGCCAAAAATGATATGGAGAGAAGGGTGATGATCAACTCGATCGGTCCCTTCTGGGATGCGAACGAAGTCTGGCTGCTGACGGCAGGCGGTGCAATGTTCGCGGCCTTCCCGAACTGGTATGCCACGCTGTTCAGCGGCTACTATACACCGCTTGTCGTATTGCTGCTGGCCTTGATCGGCCGCGGGGTCGCCTTTGAATTCCGGGGCAAGGTGGAGAACACGCGCTGGAAGAACACCTGGGATCTGGCGATTTTCCTGGGAAGCCTGCTGCCTCCGTTTCTGCTCGGCGTCGTCTTCTCCGGCCTGATCAAAGGGCTGCCGATCGACAGCGACATGGAGATGAAAGCCGGATTATTCGATATGGTTAATCTGTACACGCTGATGGGCGGAATTACCGTCGTCGTGCTGTGTCTCGTTCACGGTTTGATGTTCACGACCTTGCGGACGACAGGCAGCTTGCAGGAACGGGCCCGCAAGCTGGCGCATAAGCTGCTCATTCCACTGGCGGCAGTGCTCGTCATCTTTGGAGTGATGACGTACTTCCAAACGGATGTCTTCGAGGTTCGTGCCTTGCCGCTGGCGCTGATCGCGGTGATTGGCGTAGGCGCCTTCCTATTAGCCGGACGGTTTATGAGCAAGAAGAGAGACGGCTGGGCTTTTGGCATGACGGGCACGTTGATCGCTCTGTCCATCGCTTCCGTGTTTATCGGCTTGTTCCCGCGCGTCATGGTCAGCTCGATCAGCGAAGCTTACTCGCTGACGATTCACAACGCGGCGTCCGGTCCATATTCATTAAAGATCATGACGATCGTTGCGCTGACTTTGCTGCCATTCGTACTTGGCTACCAAATTTGGAGTTACTTCGTCTTTCATAAACGCATAAACGAGAAGGAGCATTTAGAGTACTAATGGGACGCGATTTAATGAAGTTCAAAGGGATCAAGCCGGTTCTTGCCGGAATCGGTGTCTTGACCCTCATTCAGAGCATCGCTATCATATTGCAGGCCAAATGGCTGGCGGAGGTTATCTCCGCCCTGTTTGCCGGCGCTAAGCTGCAGGAGCAATTCGGCGGGGCCGTCTTGTTCCTGCTTGCTTTTATCGTCCGGCAAATTTCCGCGCTGCTGCAGCAGCGGATGGCTTACCGCTTCGCGGAGCGGACGGGCAAGGAGCTGCGCAAGCAAGTGATGGAGAAGCTGTTCGAGCTGGGCCCCCGTTTTGCTAAAAGAGAGGGCACCGGCAACCTGGTTACGCTCGTCCTGGATGGGGTGACGAAGTTCCGCAACTATCTGGAGCTGTTCCTGCCCCGGATGCTGGCTACCGGGATGACGCCGGCGCTTATTCTGCTGTACGTATTTACGCTCGACATTACGGCGGCCGTCATTTTGATCATCACTTTGCCGATTCTCATCGCCTTTTTGATTCTCGTGGGATTGGCTGCGCGCAAGCAGATGGATCGCCAGTGGAAATCGTACCGTACCTTGTCGAATCATTTCGTGGATTCGCTGCGCGGGTTGGAGACTTTGAAATTCCTCGGGCACAGCAAGTGGCACAGCAAGTCAATCGAGAGAGTGAGCGATTCCTATCGCTCCGCGACGATGCGGACGCTGCGTGTAGCGTTCCTGTCCTCATTCGCCCTGGACTTCTTCACGATGCTGTCGGTCGCATCTGTGGCAGTCAGCCTTGGCCTGCGCCTGATCGACGGGAACATGACGCTTCTGACGGGACTGACGATCCTGATTCTGGCGCCGGAGTACTTCCTGCCTGTCCGAATGGTCGGAGCGGATTATCATGCGACCCTGGATGGCAAGGAAGCTGGCGAAGCGATGAATGCGATCATCGCTGAAGGGAATACGGAGAAGGCTGCCTTGGCGCAGCTCCCCGAAGGGGCGTCGCTGGAGTGGCGGGAGGACAGCATTATGAAGCTGTCCTCGCTGACGGTGCGGCATGAAGAGGAGGAGGGTCAGCCTTCACTGCCTTCGCTGGATCACGCCGGGATTGAGCTGAGCGGTATGGGCAAAATCGGGATCATCGGCGAGAGCGGGGCCGGCAAATCGACGCTGATCGATGTGCTTGGAGGCTTCCTGCGCCCAACGGAAGGCGAGATCGAGCTGGACGGCGTGAAGCTTGGGGATCTTGCCAGCTCGGAGTGGCGGAAGCAGATTACGTACATTCCGCAAAATCCTTATATATTCAGCGGCACGCTGGCGGAGAACATTGCCTTCTATTCTCCCGGGGCATCCCGTGCGGAGATTGAGCAGGCGGCTGCCGCTGCAGGGCTTGGCATATTGGCGGCTTCGCTGCCCGCCGGATATGATGAGCCTATCGGCGGGGGAGGGCGGCCCTTGAGCGGGGGTCAGGAGCAGCGCGTGGCGCTGGCCCGCGCTTTGCTCAGCGAGCGGCCGATCTTACTGCTGGATGAGCCGACAGCACATTTGGACATCGAGACGGAATATGAATTGAAGGCGACGATGCTGCCTTTGTTTGAGGGCAAGCTTGTGCTGCTGGCGACCCACCGCCTGCACTGGATGCGGGACATGGACCGCATTATCGTTATGGAGCAGGGCCGGATCGCTGAGATAGGCACCCATGACGAACTGGTCGCAAGAAAGGGCGCATATTATCGCTTGTTAACATCACACCGGGAGGGGATATTGTGAGCATGAGAGAGGACGCCATGGACTGGAATCGTGAAAAGAGCTCTGCCGGGCTAGAGCAATGGATTACTCCGTATTTCCGTGCCTACAGCGGGCGCTTCGCCTTGTATTTGATCCTCGGTACTCTGACGATTCTAGCGGCCAGCATGCTTATGTTTACTTCCGGTTTTCTGATTTCCAAATCGTCTCTGCAGCCGTACAACATTCTGCTCGTATACGTGCCGATCGTGGGCATTCGGGCGTTCGGGATCGGCCGGGCGGTCATTCATTACGTGGAGCGGCTGGTCGGACATGATGCGGTACTGCGGATTTTATCCAAAATGCGGGTCCGCTTGTACAACATATTAGAGCCTCAAGCGCTGTTTATCCGCTCCCGCTACCGCACAGGGGATATTCTCGGCGTGCTGGCTGACGACATCGAACAACTGCAGAACGTGTATATCCGTACGGTCTTCCCGAGTCTTATTGCTGTGATCATCTATGGGATCGCCGTCATCGCTTTGGGGCAGTTCGACTGGCTGTTCGCCTTGCTGGTGGCGGGGTATATTTTTATCCTCGTTGCCGTGCTGCCGTATATTTCGCTGATGTTGACCAGACGCACGAATGCGGAGGTGAAGCGGGAGCGGGGGGGATTATATCAGAAGCTGACGGATGCGGTCATGGGTATCGGCGACTGGGTGATCAGCGGCCGGCCTGCGGAGTTCCTCGAATCTTATGAGCATGACGAGGATGCCGTAGCGAGCAAGGAGCGCAAGCTGCGCGCCTGGGCGAGATGGAGAAGCCTGATCGGGCAGCTCGTTGTCGGGATTGCCGTCGTATCGATGATTTATTGGTCGGGCGGCCAAGCGGCGGCTGGGCAGATTGACCCCGTGCTGATTGCGGCATTTGTGCTCGTCGCGTTTCCGTTGGCTGATGCGTTCCTGCCTCTGTCCGAAGCGATCGAGCGTACGCCGCAGTATCAGGAATCGCTGCGCCGATTGAACCGGATTTCGGAGCCTGCATTGGCAAAGTCTATGGACGCCGCTATGGATGGGACTCAAGCGGAATCGGCTTTGCGCGAGCAGAGGGTGGCTGCTGTGCTTGAGGCTTCCCGGACCCGAGACGTGCATTTGGAACTGCAGGGCGTCTCCTTTGCCTATGATGCTGGGCGGATCATGCAGAATGAGCGTGATCAGAAGGAGGGGCAAGCTTCTGCTGAGGGCATCGCGTACTCTGTTCGTGATGTATCGCTTGATCTTCCGCAAGGCAAGCGGGTTATGGTAATCGGCCGCAGCGGAGCGGGCAAATCTACGCTGCTGAAGCTCATCCAGGGCGCTATCGCGCCGGTGGAGGGCAGCGTGCAGATCAACGGCGTTCCGGCGGCGCATTTTGGAGATGACATCTCCAAGGTCATCTCCGTCTTGAACCAAAGCCCGCATTTGTTCGATACGACAGTAGCGAACAATATCCGGCTTGGGCGCCAAAGCGCCGCGGAGGAGGAGCTGCGCCTGGCGGTGCAGCAAGCGCAGCTTGACGCGCTGATCGCCACGCTGCCGGCGGGCTTGGACACGCCGATGCGCGAGACCGGGCAGCGCTTCTCCGGCGGAGAGCGGCAGCGCGTGGCGCTCGCGCGCATCCTGCTGCAGGATGCGCCGGTGCTGGTCCTTGACGAGCCGACCGTGGGGCTTGACCCGCGTACAGAGCGCGAGCTGCTGGCGACAATCTTCCGGTCGACAGCAGGCAAGACGCTCGTGTGGGTCACGCATCATTTGGTCGGCGCGGAGATGATGGACGAGATCGTCTTTATGGAGCACGGCGAGATCCTGATGCGCGGCACGCATGAGGAGCTGCTGGCGCGGGAGCCGCGATATCGCAGCCTTTATGCGCTGGACCGCCCGGAGGATATAGCTTAGTTTACTTTACTTTACTTTACTTTACTTTACTACACCTCTTAATTGACACTCCTGTTGCCGCTGATGATGAATCCTGCAGAGATGCAGGATTTTTCTCCTTTTAGGTGCCAAATGAGACAAATTGATGCGAAAGTGCAGGAGTTTTCTCACAATGTTAATTTTAAGCGAATATTGTTGGCACGATGCTGCACTTTCTACAAGGCCCCTTAATTGAACCGGGGTCTGTATCTCCAAGTAAATTAAACTACTAGATGGTCAGGACAAGGTAACTAGGCCAATTAGGTAACTAGGTAACTAGGTAACTAGATGTATTTCATACAGTTAGTTCATCGGTTCTGGCCGTTTTAGAGGGAACTAACTGCAAAACCTACATTTAGTTTTAAGCTATTTTGACGAATTAGCTTCATTCGGGCAAACTAACTGCATGTTTTACATTTAGCGCATGTATTTTTGATCAAAGAGCTTAACTAACTGTATAAAATACATTCCGCTTTTAATTGGTCCATGAATGGTTAGTTGAGCTTCTGGAAAGTGAAACTCGCAATTTGTGAGTGATTTATTCGGTGATATGTGGGGGAGTTGGGATGGTAGTTTAAAAAGAATGTCTCACTCCACTTTCAAGTTGGGCGTTGCAATTAAGGAATCTCTCTGAATTTTATATAGCACTGTAAATTAATCAAATAAAGTGTTACGAAATAAAAAGGTATTGGGGTAGATTTCTATTTAAAGGGCCGAGCCGCTTTTGCAGAAATATACGCATGTAAGGGCATGATTTTCTCCAAAAGATGTATTTTTGCATCAATCCTGAACGGTAGAAAAATATCAACTAGAAAGAACCTCGCTAGAATGACAGTGCCCCTATGCTAGGACTCAGCCTAACATAGGGGCATTTCAGTAAGGTTGCCTTCTGCACCGCACGCCGCTCATACGTGTTCAGCAAAAGGCCCGCGCGGATCACGGCACAAGTCAGCTCAATCTCGCCAGCCGGTTTACGGTGTAGTTCCCCACTGCAGGCTACCCGCTACGTAGCCGGTGACTCGCGGGGCATCCTGATAAGAAGTCGAAGCAGAATCGAAGGAGTAATCGTCGCTTTGCGAATAATTGCTCCAGTCGTTTTTGGAGATGCGAATTTGCAGGTCGATGCTTTGGCCAGCCGCCAAACTGCCCGCTCCGCTCGTAAAGCCGATCTCCGCATAGTAATCCGCTCCGCTTGCGGCAGTCGGCAGCTTGACGAAGGTGCCCGTCACGTTGGAACTGCCTACCTGCGTCCAGTCGCAGAACAGAGTCTGCGGCTTCTCTCCATCGATGGTGTAGTAGTAACGCAGCTTGACGTCGGAGAGATTGATGGCCTGGCTGCCGGTATTCGTCAGCTTAATCCGCGGATTAAGCGTGTTCGTCACGTTCGCTACCGATCCATTGTACATTTGCACCTTAATATTACCGGCAGGAGCCGTGACAGTCGAGTCTTTAACCGTGATGTTCAGAACCGAAGCTGCTCCAGCGCTGAACTGAAACGTCAAATTCAGCTGGCCAAGGGGCTGCGACGCCAAATAGCTTGTAAGAATCGTGACGGTGGAGCCGGAAACCGTATAGTGGCTGCCTTGGGTCAATGCCGTAGACCCGTTGCGAATAGCGGTTAGTGTATTCCCGTTAAGCGTCATGGTTACCGTCACATTGGCCTGATTATTGGTATTCTTGTCGAAGGTGGCTGTTGTAGGCGAGATCGTGGAGCCAGGCGTCGGCTGCTCCGGTTCCTCCGGCGGGTTCGTCAGTGCATCCCCGTAGACGATTCCGAGCCCGTTTGTACCAATATATACACGGCCATAGACTCTTGGATCTCCAGTAATAGCCGAGTTCGTGGAAGCATATTGATGCTTGTCATCATTGATTCTGACCCAGGTAGCCCCCGCATCATTAGAGCGGAAAATGCCGCGTACGCCGTCAATTTTGGCGCTAGTGTAGAGGGCCATATAGCTGCTGCCCGGCGCAGCCTTGCCGAATCCGATTACGTTAGCCTCCTGAACGTTGGATAGCTTGGTAAAGGAGGCGCCGGAGTCGGTGGAGTGCCACAGGCCGTATTTGCCGCCCGTCGTGCTGCCTCCCGCGAGCCAGATATCGCCCTCTATGCCGGGCACTGCTTTGAAGTGCAGATCTCCCTCGGCAGGAAGTCCTGTCGCCGCCGTCTTTGAGAATGCTGCTCCGCCGTTGGTGCTTATATAGAAGTTCCCCGCCGACCAAGCGTAAAATTTATTGGAGTTGACGCGGTCGGAAGCGATTTTCGCTCCCTTCGGCACGCCAGTGCTGGCCGCCCAGGAATTTCCTCCATTACTGGAGTAGAAGACGCCTGCGTCGGGAGTGCTCCATAGAATCGCATTGCCATTGGCGGAAAGGGCGACTTTGCCTCCGCCTGCCGTTCCGGAAGGCTCGCCGTTTCCGGCATACCAGTTTGATCCGCCATCCCGGGAGAAGCCGATGGATTTGGCATTCGGATTAGCCGATTTGTCCGCCTCCCCTACGCGCACGATAAAGCTTGGATCAAGCTCGGCATAGTCGATGCCTGTCGTGCTATTCGGGTTGGTCATCATTTTGGCTGGAGGCTGGGTGAGGTCATCATGCTTGAAGCCCGTGACATCGAACAGGCCGCTAATCAGATGAGCGCCTGCCGGCGGGCTGATCAGAGCGCTGACCGCGGTCTCTTCAATGCCTTTGGCCATTACGCTGAGGTTGACCTTCCCGCCTTTGTCCCAAGCGGTAAGGTTGTTAGTGCCGTAAATCGTTGCCCCAGTTCCGTACATCATCCGGTCGGAATTGAACGGGTCAATCTCCAGATCGCCGATCATCCAGCCGAGCTTCGGCGTAACCTCCGGCGGGGAAGGGTTATTCCCGAAGTCGAGCCATGGGGCGCCGGAGATATCCTGGGTATACCGGAATGTCCGGTTCGGATATCCATCCCAATCCCAAATGCGGCTCCACGTGGCCCCGGCGTCCGTGCTGCGGAACAAGATGGCGTCCGGCCACCAGGAATTCAGCGTAGCGACGACAATGGTGTTCGGGTGCTGGGCATCCACGGCCAATCCGCCGTAGCCGAAATAATTGTCTTCGCTGCTGGATGGAAGCGGACTGATGTTGGTCCAGGCGCCCGTGGCCGTATTGAATTTCCAGACGTCGCCCTTCGTTCCATCGTAAGGTCCTGCGCCGTCGCTGTATGAAATGTATAGCTGGCCATTGGAGGCCAAAACGCCGTGATGCGGGAGATAGCCGGTAGGCTGACCCGGCACGGCAGACCAAGTCGCTCCGCCGTCTGTACTTCGGTATACGCTTACATTTTTATCAGCGACGCCGACATAGATCGTCTTCGTAGCTTGTCCAGGCGTTCCGCTGGAGGGATCGAAGGTGATCCAAGCCAGTCCGACGATATCGCTCTGGTATTCATAATTGGGATTCTCAACATAGGTGCCAGGGTTGGGGAAATTCGTTACCTTGCTCCAGGTCGCCCCGTAATCGGTGCTCTTCCATAATCCGTTGCCGCTGCGGGCCCCGAAATAAAGAATGTTATTCTTGTTCGGGTCAATGACGAGCCGTTCGCCCATTGAGCGTCCGGGCATGTTGCCGCCTACCTTGAAAGGCAAATTCGACACTTGCCAGGTGTTGCCTTTGTCCGTCGAGCGCAGAATGCTGCCGTTATTCGGATCCCAGCTGTTCGTATAGGTGCCTACGGCGAGGTACAGGCGGTTCGGGTCTACGGGATCTGTAGCCAAGGCATCGACGCCGGTCTTGCTCCATTCATCCATGCCTACCCAGTCCAGCAACTGAATCCAGCTATTGTCCGCCGGATTCCAGCGATAGGCGCCGCCGATATCCGTTCGGGCGTAAATCAGATTGCGCTCGGTCGAATTGAAAATAATGCCCGGTACGAAGCCACCGCCGCCGCCGGTAACCACTTTACGCCACTGGTAGCTTTCGCTGGCGGCGGCATGGGCTTGGCCTGTTCCTACTAAACTCGTAAAAGCTGAGCCTGCAATGAGAATGGATAATAGCACGAGATGGAATTTGGTCAGAGGAGAACGCTTTAAAATAGATGTTTTTGCCACCTAATAAACCTCCCTACTATTGGATAGAATCGGATTGGTCAAGCATCGTGTCTGATACTGAAACGGAATCATGGGGTAAGGCGAAAGGTGGTAAGGGAATGATGGTAACACCAGGATTAAAACGAGGGGACACCTCCTTTTCCTAAGCAAATCGAGAGTAGTTGTTTGTATTTCACTAGGCACCGGATTCTGCTATGAAAAGTAGTGTGGATAATAGAATAGGTAGGTCAATATTACCTTATTATTGTAAATTATTCAATAAATAGAATAATCTCAATGCATTGGGGAGTGCTTCTCCATGCATCTGCTTTTGTTCTGCCTGCTAAACTTATATAATAAGGGCATTACTTTATAGGGAACCCGGAGGTGAAACGGCGGAATGGAATTGAGGCAAATTTTGTATTTCATCGAGGTTGCGAAGCTGGAGCATGTGACGGAAGCCTCTTATGCTCTTCATGTCTCGCAGTCCGCTGTCAGCAGGCAAATTTTCAAACTGGAGTCCGAGCTTGGGGTGGATTTGTTCATTCATGAAGGGCGGAAGGTGAAGCTGACCCCCATTGGCAAGCTATTTCTTGCCCATATGGAACAATTGACCAAAGTATTGGATAACGCGCGTCAGGAGATTAGCGAGTTTCTGGATCCGGAGCGGGGAACGGTGCGGATCGGGTTTCCCAGCAGCTTGGCGTCCCAGATGATTCCCGGCGTGGTGTCTGCCTTTCGGGAGCGCTACCCTGCCGTGCATTTTCAACTGCAGCATGGTTCATACCGCGAGTTGGTCGATTCGGTCATCAAGGGGGATATGAACTTGGCCATCATGGGCCCTGTGCCGAAGCATGAATCGCAAATCAAAGTAGAAGTGCTGTTCCGGGAAAAGTTCAAGGCGCTGCTTCCGTCCAAGCATAAATTGGCAAGTCGGTCCTCGGTCAAGCTCAGCGATCTGAAGGATGATTTGTTCGTGCTGTTCCCTGAGGGTTTTGTGCTGCGGGAAATCGTCGTGAATGCCTGCGGCGATCTCGGCTTCAAACCGAAGGTGACGTTCGAAGGGGACGACTTGGATGCGATCAAGGGCCTTGTCACGGCGGGGCTCGGTCTTACGGTGCTGCCGGAAATCGCGCTTGGCGAATATCTCCCTGATTCTATAACGGCTTTGCCGATCACTGAGCCGCTGGTTACGCGCGATGTCGGAGTAATCATTCCAGCGAACCGGGAGCTGCCGCCTACGGAGAAGCTGTTCTATGACTTCCTGAAGGAGATGGCACCAAGCTTCGGATCATAGATGCTGAATGATATAACGGTTTAAAAAAGGAGCCGCCCCAGCAGAACAATCTGCTTCAGGGACAGCTCCTTTTATTTTTGTTCCGATATTTTTGTACCGGCTTAAATGTCGTTCCTTAATCTTATACGACCCCGTGAGCGATCATCGTATCAGCGACTTTCAGGAAGCCGGCAATGTTCGAGCCTACCAGAAGGTTGCCGGAATGTCCATACTCCTCGGCTGCATTTGCGCTGTTTCTGTAAATGCTCTTCATGATATCCTTCAGCTTTTTGTCCACTTTCTCGAACGACCAGGCCAGTCTTGCGCTGTTTTGGGCCATTTCCAGTGCCGATACGGCAACTCCGCCAGCATTGGCTGCTTTGGCTGGACCGAAGTAAACTCCATTGTTCAGATACACTTCGATCGCTTCCAGCGTAGAAGGCATGTTGGCACCTTCAGCGACGTACTTCACGCCGTTAGCCACAAGCAATTTCGCGGATTCTTCATTAATTTCATTTTGCGTCGCGCATGGCAGGGCAATATCGCAAGGAATGCTCCAGATGTTCTCGCAGCCTTCGACATAGATTGCGGAAGGGTGCTCGTTGATATATTCCTTGATCCGTTTTCTTTCCACTTCCTTAATGCGTTTCACCGTAGCCAGATCGATGCCGTTCTCATCATAAATGTAACCGTTGGAGTCGCTGCATGCAACGACTTTGGCGCCGAACTCTTGTGCTTTCTCAATGGCGTAAGTGGATACGTTTCCGGAGCCGGAGACGACGACGGTTTTGCCTTCCAGGCGCTCGCCTTTCGTTTTCAGCATTTCTCTCGTAAAGTAGACCAGGCCGTATCCCGTAGCTTCGGTTCTTCCTAGGCTGCCGCCGTACAGCAAGCCTTTACCGGTCAATACGCCAGCTTCGTTGCCGCCGACAAGACGCTTGTACTGGCCGAACATATAGCCGATCTCTCTGGCGCCTACCCCGATATCGCCAGCAGGTACGTCCGTATCCGGTCCGACGTATCTGGACAATTCGGTCATGAAGCTTTGTGTAAAGCGCATGATTTCGTTATCGGATTTGCCTTTGGGATCGAAGTCCGATCCGCCTTTACCGCCGCCAATCGGTTGTCCTGTCAGGGAGTTTTTGAAGATTTGCTCGAAGCCCAGAAATTTGATGATGCTGGCATTTACGGAAGGATGGAAGCGGATGCCGCCTTTGTAAGGCCCGATGGCGCTGTTGAATTGAACGCGGAAGCCGCGGTTCACTTGCACCTTTCCGTTGTCATCGACCCAAGGCACGCGGAAAGTGATCAGCCGTTCCGGTTCGACGATTCTTTCGAGAATCGCATTGTTCCGATACTTGGAATGTTTTGCGAAGACGGGTACAAGGGAGTCCAAAATTTCTTTGACTGCTTGATGGAACTCCGTTTCTCCGGGATTCCGCTTCTTGACCGTTTCATACACCTCGTTGACGTATTGCCTAGCCTCGTCAAGGTTGCTGCTGGATTGCTGTTGCATGATAGCCATGGCTACCCCACCTTTCACACTAAGTTAAACGTGTTCTTTCTTTCACGATTTGTCTGAGTCAATTGTAATATGTAATCCATTTCTAAACAAAACTTTATTTAGATGAACTTCATGCCATATTGAGATGAACTTTGGGGTACTAGCTGACCACTTCATTACTTTATTATATGAAAAATGACATAGTTTTAATGAAAAAGTTTACCGGAATTGTGACAAGGATGTGCCAAAAGCCGTTGTATCCTACATGAAATTTGATTCTTGTGATTTATAGATGGAGCGGTTACGCTAAATTCAATGCGGCAATAAGCCGGATATCGTATATAACTAGAGCAGATAAAGGAGCGATTAGCGATGACTTTGAATATCGGAATCGTCGGTACAGGCTGGTTCAGTAAGGTACATGGGGATATTCTTGCGGAAACCGAGGGAGTTCGTGTAGCGGCAGCCTGTGGGACAAGCACAGAGAAGGCGAATGCGCTTGCTTCCCGCTATTCCGGCGCGAAGGGTTATGACAGCTTAACGGCCATGCTGGATAGCGAGCGGCTTGATGCCGTGTACTTATGCATCCCGCCGATGTCGCATGAGGGGATGGAGACGGAACTGATTGCCCGGGGGATTCCTTTTCTTGTAGAAAAGCCGCTTGGCGTCGATTTGGACGGCCCCCGCAGCGTTCTGAAACAGCTTCGCCAGAATCCTGTTATTACATCGGTCGGCTATCATTTCCGTTACAAGCAGTCGATTGCGCAGCTCAAAGAGCTCCTTCAGGGACAAACGATCGGCATGGCTCTTGGCGTCTGGATGGGCAGCATGCCCGGTGTAGGCTGGTGGAGAAAACAGGAAGGCTCGGGCGGACAGTTTATCGAACAGACGACTCATTTAGTCGACCTGCTGCGCTATACCGCTGGCGAGGTGGAGGAGGTCTATGCGGCCTACGGGGATCGAATCGTAAAGGGGCAGCATGATGGCGTGACGGTTCCGGATGTCGGCACGGTCACGTTAAAGCTCTCTAGCGGGGCAATAGCCAATATCTCGAATACTTGCGTGCTGCCGGGCGCGGTTGGTGAAGTGGGCCTGAGCCTGTATACCGAGCAGGGTATCCTCGCGTGGGAACCTGAGAAGCTGGAGGTAAAAAACAATGGCGTGTCTACCAGCTATTCCAGTATGGACAATCCATATGCCGCCGAGACGGCTGCATTTATCCATGCGATTCGAACGGGAGATGCTTCGCGGATTCGTTCGGATTATGCGGATGCTGTCTGCACTCAGGCGGTTACCTGTGCAGCACTTGAATCATCGCTGAGCGGCAAGCCGGTGCGCGTTCCGGAGCTGTGACGTTTCTAGTCTAGCTTTCTCTTAAAAATGAGCAAAATCCTTAGAATAGTCGCCCGATCGCATTCTATCGGCCTTTCATAATATGAAGTAATCCATGAAAGGAGTTGATAGAAATATGGCAGTACTTCTTCAACATGTTACGAATGTGCCAACCCCTATTACCAACGGAGCTTCGATTAATGTACCACAAACTCCGGCTGGCCAGGGTATCGCATTAGTACGCGTTTCTATTCCTGCCAACACGCCTGTAAATACTGTTGAATTGACGGCAACAGTCGGTTTGCAGGGCTTGACGGGAATTCCCCGCGTATTGTTCCGTATTCTCCGTGATGGCCAAGTAATCTACTATGCTGAACAGGCTGTTGAAACGAATTTCGAAAACGTCAATCTCACGTCCTTAACAGCAGTAGATTCGAATGTTGCGCCCGGGGTGCATGACTACATTTTGTCCGTAGAACAAATTGCTGCTGCTACCAACACGGCTAGAGTCATCGGTCCGATCGTATTCAGCGCCCTAGCTACAGCTCCGTAACTTCATAGGGCAGAATAGAAATAGCCCGTTTCAGTTAGCTGGAATCGCGCTGACAGTGTAGGCCGAGAGCTTGTCTCTCGGTCCTTTTTTGGCGTGTTTCCTTGAGAAGAGATTTTTATTGTTTTAATAAAAAGAAGCTCCGCCATCTGGCAAAGCCTAAATCAAATATATGTGAATTTTGGAGGAACCGTTAAGTTAACTGTAATCATCCATAGAATAGAAGCGTAATGAGTGCAGGAGCCACGCCCAGCGTAAACAAAGCGGCGAGAATCATAGAAATGCTGGATATTGTTCCGGTCAAGGAACTAAGCTCGAACGCTTTGGAGGTCCCCGTACCATGGGCGCCGGTACCGAGCAGTACGCCGCGGGCGACTTCATTTTCGATGCGGAACCATTTCAATACATACGGCCCAATAATACTGCCGAGCAGGCCGGTAATGACGGCGAAGATCGCTGTCATACTAGGGACTCCGCCGATCGCCTGGGACACGCTCATCGCGATGGGAGCCGTGATGGAGCGGGGAATAAGGCTGCTGACCAGCTCATGATCTAGGCGCATCCACTCAGCCAGCATAGCGGAGGAGATAATGGCGACGATCGAGCCTGACAGGACGCTGATGATGATGACCACCGCATGCTTCTTAAGCACGTTATAGTATTTGTACAGCGGTATGGCAAAGGCGATCGTCGCAGGCTGCAGCATATCGCTAAGCCATTTGCCGCCGGAGTTGTAAGACTCATAAGGAATATGCGCCCACATCAGGCCGATCACGAGCACAATCGGTGTCACCAGCAATGGAGACAGGTAGACGCTGGGTTTGGCTTGATATAATCGTTTGGACAACCCGTAGATCAGAAGAGTGAGGGCCAGCCAGAATAGACCGGTGATCATGATGCTTTGCCCTCCCCTCGTTTGGTAATTCTTGAGGCAATCAGCCCCGAGCTCAGCATGACGATAAACGTGCTGGAAATGACGACAACCAGAATGCGAACCCCGTCGCTCTCCAGCAGCGGAATATATTTCATAATGCCGACCGCGGAAGGAATGAAGAACAAGAGCAGTTCGGCCAGAAGCAGATTGGCCCCTCGTTCGATCCAGGACAGCTTTATAATATTCGATTTGAGCAGTGCAAAGATGACGATAATGCCCAAGATGGAGCCCGGAATAGGCAAATGGAGCAGCTCAGCCAGCCCATTCATCGCCATCGAAATGAAAAACAAAAGGATGATTTGCAGCACGCTCACGGCAAGATTTCGTAATTTATCCATGTGAAGCCGGTTCCTTTCATCATTTCGTTAAGTTAGTAATGAAAATGTTACATTAATTACTTTCATGAGTAAAATGAATATAAATAATATATACTATTCCCAAAAGTTATCGATAAGCGAAGGAGATTACATAGAGCTATGGATATTCGGCAGCTTCAATATTTAATCGAGGTCGCCCGGCTTGGCAGCTTCACGAAAGCCGCGGACGCGCTGTACGTCACGCAGCCGGCGATCAGCAAGGCGATCAAAGCGATGGAGGACGAACTTGGCGTCGTGTTATTCGATCGTCTAGGCAAAAGGGTGGAACTGACGGATGCTGGTCAGATCATTGCCGGACAGGCCCAGCAAATCGTCGCTTCATTTCACAACCTGACCTCAGAGCTGGATGATCTTCGCAATTTGAAGAAGGGTCATATTCGCATTGGGCTCCCTCCGATGGTAGGCGCAAGCTTCTTTCCGAAGGTGATCGGGCAGTTTCATAAGAAATATCCGGAGATTACGATCCAGCTCTATGAAAATGGGGCGAAGAAGGTAGAGCTTGAAGTGGCCGCTGGCACGCTGGAGGTCGGCGTGGTCGTCCTGCCGACGACCCAGGACGGATTAAGCAGCTTCCCATTCGTGGAAGAGAAGCTGAATTTAGTGGTGCATCCTTCTCATCCGCTGGCGGAGCGAAAGGAAGTTGAGCTGGCTGAGCTGGCCCAGGATGACTTCGTCTTGTTTCGGGAGGACTTCACGCTGCATGACCGGATAATTGGCGAGTGCGCGAGATTTGGCTTCCAGCCGCATGTTATTTATGAAAGTTCCCAATGGGACCTGATTAGCGAGATGGTGGCTGTGGGGCTTGGCATCACGCTTCTTCCGGAGACGATTTGCCGGGAGATCGATAATAAGCGGGTTAAGATCATTCCCCTCGTAAAACCCGTCATCCCGTGGAAGCTCGGCATCATCTGGCGCGATGACCGCTATATGTCCTTCGCTACCCGGGAGTGGATCGCATTTGCTAAATCAGAGCTGTCAAAAAGTGCTTTAAAATAGTACTCAAGAAAGGTGCTGTACGGCAAAGATATTTTGCATTTATGGGCTGGTAGAGTTGTCCGATGGTATAATAGGGGCATTATTTAATTGAACAAACTACTAATGGGGACTTGCGACAGAGGAGGAACAGGAATGGTAATTCAGGTAGGACTTATTGGCTTCGGCTTATCGGGCTCCGTATTTCACGCTCCGCTGATTGACCGGACGGAGGGAATGAAGCTCGCCGCTGTTGTATCTTCGCAGCCGGTTAAAGTGAAAGAAAGTTATCCCGAAGCTAAGGTGTACAGTGATGTTGAGACACTGCTGAACGATCCGGATATTCAGCTTGTGGTCGTATCGAGCCCGAATTTGACGCACTATGGATATGCTGCCCAGGCGCTGGAAGCGGGCAAGCATGTGGTCGTGGAGAAGCCTTTCACGAACAGTGCTGCGGAAGCAGACCGATTGATCGCGCTTGCCAGGGATAAGGGGCTGCTGCTTACGGTTTATCATAATCGGCGCTGGGATAATGATTTCCTGACTATTCGCCGCCTGCTGGATT
This sequence comes from Paenibacillus sp. YSY-4.3, assembly GCF_054767475.1. NCBI lineage: Bacteria > Bacillati > Bacillota > Bacilli > Caryophanales > Paenibacillaceae > Paenibacillus > Paenibacillus sp. YSY-4.3. The sequence goes on from NZ_BAABMC010000004.1 coordinate 449,027, forward strand.
CGGGCGTGCTGGGGAGTATTTCGTACTACGAAGCTCACTTCGACCGTTTTCGGCCAGAAGTGACCGAACGCTGGCGCGAACAGGATTTACCGGGTTCGGGTATCCTCTATGATCTCGGTCCGCATCTGATTGACCAGGCTTTGACGCTTTTCGGGAAACCGAATACCGTGTGGGCAGATTTACGCAAGGAACGCAAAGGCGGCAAGACTAATGATTATTTTCACCTTGTGCTCGGGTATTCGAACCTGCGAGTCGTCCTTCACTCCGGATCATTGGTGCGGGAACAGGGCCCGCGCTTCATCCTGCACGGGGATCGGGGCAGCTTCATCAAGCACGGGTTCGATCCGCAGGAAGCGCAGCTTCGGAAAGGATCAGGCCCTGGCGACGAGAATTGGGGAAGGGATGACGAGGCAAATTACGGCAAGCTGACCACGGATATCGGCGGACTGGCTGTCAGCGGTACGGTAGAGACGCTGCTTGGAGGCTATGAAACGTTCTACCGGAAGCTGGCTGATGCTATCAGCTCCGGGCAGCCGTTGCCCGTATTGGCCGAGGATGCCCGCGATGTGATTCGGATTATCGAGCTGGCTATGGAGAGCCATTCTAAGGGGCAGGTGCTTACCCTGGATCACCGAAGCTAAGGATTTAAAATAAGGACATATTTGAATGGCTATTCAGCCAGTCTGTATAAGAGACTGCGCGGGATAGCCTTCTTTGTTGTGGCGGGATGCATATTTTTTACTCGTACAGCTGAAAATACAATGACCTACTATGATGAAAAAAAGGAGAGAATCAAGGATGAGAATGGCGTTGTTGACGGCGATGGCGGTTTGCTGTCTTCTGGGCATCTTACCGGTCGGGACGGCAGCTTCGGCCTGGGCCGCGGCAGACGGGCCTTATCATTTCGGCTTTAAGCGGAGTGTGGGCGGTCAGCTTCCCTCCATCGATGAGGAGGGATTCAAGCCGATCGTTGATAAGCATGGCGCAATTTTTCTGGGCGATACCTCGCGCAAGGATTTATTCCTGACGTTCGATAACGGCTATGAGAATGGTTATACGACACCGATTCTGGATACGCTTAAAGCGAAGAAAGTGCCGGCGATGTTTTTTGTAACCGGGCATTTCGTAAAAGATCAGCCTGCGCTCGTGAAACGGATGACTGCCGAAGGACATATTGTCGGGAACCACTCATGGAGCCATCCGGACATGACGACCATCTCCGATGCACAGATCAAGGAAGAGCTTGAACGGGTGAACAAGGAAATCGTAGTTTTGACAGGGCAGAGCGATATGGGATATCTCCGTCCTCCGCGGGGTATCTTTAATGAACGGACGCTGCGGGTGACAAAGGAGCTTGGCTACACCAACGTATTTTGGTCAGCAGCCTACAAGGACTGGGATACGAAGGATCAGAAGGGAAGCAGCTATGCATACAATAAAGTGGTGGGACAGCTGCATCCAGGAGCTGTTATATTGCTGCACTCGGTATCGAAGGACAACATGGAGGCGCTGGGTGCCATTATCGACGAAGCAAGGCGGCAAGGCTATGAATTCAGAGCGATCCCTGAGTTGGAGGGAATTAAGCTGCCGTTTTAGGACAGAACAGAAGTATACAGTTTAAGGCCTCGCCTGTGGCGGGGTTTTTTTTGAGTATTTATAAAATTTTAAGCTTTCAAGTGGAAGCAGCCCGGGGATGGCAGCCTGGAGATTACGTTACTCGATAGGCGTTTTTTGATTTGATGGCGAGGAAAGGCGAACATCGGGGGGGGGCAGACCGCGCGCAGGGAGCGAGGGTGAACGGGCAGGGCATTGCAATATACCGTTAAGGTTGTCCCCTCGTCGAGTCGACATCGTAAGCATGTTGAATAGAGATAGGGATATCCCCCCTGGGCTCTACGGATATCTAACCTAAACGGCAAAGCTGCCGTTTTTTTGTATTTTTGGCTTCTAATTTTGTCTGCGAAACTTATTTAAGCAAATTCTGTAGTGAAGGGGCCAGGTGCTCGCCGTGCGGACGAACCCACCATGCACTTCGGAGGAGGTTGGTATCATCTGGCTGTTAGCCCGAGGGAGTCTAACGAATCTCATCAACGTTATTTGTGCATATCTGCCTCTTATTTTAACTCTAACGAATCTCAGCCACTCTATTTGCCGTTTATCTTCTGTTTAGAGCAGTAAAGAATGAAATAACGTTCTCCGGATTCGTTACATTTTGACAAGGGCTATTTTTAAACAAATAGCGCTTGTGAGATTCGTTAGCTTTTCTTGGTCTCAGTCGCACGTCCCGGTCTTACGTCTGCTCTTACGCCTCAGTTGTACATCTGGCTCTCCGCCCCATTCTTCCGCCCCGCCCCTCGAACCACGATCTGATGTCCCGACCCCGCCCCGTTCTTGCACCTAAGCCTTACGTCTGGCCTTCCACCCCAGCCTTCCGCCTCAGCCGCACGTCTCGTTCTTCCGCCCCGCCCGATACCCCGGCTCTTCACCCCGGCTGCACATCTCGACTCTCTGCCTTCCGCCTCATTCTCGTGTCCCGGGAAGCTTGTAGGCTCGGTATCGAGCTGGATACTTTGCTGCTTCCCGGATATTTGACTTTGAAAAATGGCGGAAATATAATTAGGTGTACTAATAAATAGGGATGCTAATTATTAAATAGTATAAACAAATTTACAGGGGGTGATCGCGTGATTATGGGCGACGATCCGGTAGCCCAACGACTTATTGAGGCTGTTCACCGATTCCGCCGTGCCGATTGGCACAAGATGGCGATAGGCGGATGGAGCAATAGCGAGATCAAAATGCTGTTCTGCATCCAGCATGGGTGCACTCAGGATGAGAGAGGCTCATCCGTCTCTTCACTAAGCTCCTTGATGGAGGTTACCTCGCCGACCATTACCCAGCTCATCAAGAATCTAGAGCGCGGGGGGTTAGTCATCAGGTATAACGACCAGGAGGACCGGCGCGTTGTCAGAGTGAAGCTGACGGAGGAGGGAAAGGCTGTAACGAAGCAGGCCAAGGAGAGTGTTGCCCGCAGATTCAAGGAGCTGTATGAGTATTTGGGCAAAGACAAGACGGAGCAGCTGGCCTCGCTGCTTGAACAGGTCTATGAGCATTTGGAGGCCGGTTTGAAAGAGAAGCGCGATATATATAGGGAAAGTGGAGATGATGGACGATGACTAAGCTTTTTCGGTTTTTGAAGCCGTTCCGGCTGCCGATTCTCGCCGTGCTCGTGCTGGTGTTTTTTCAATCGCTGTCTGAGCTGTACCTGCCGACGCTGATGGCGGATATCGTGGATATTGGCGTAGTCAACGGAGATACACCATATATATGGAAGGTTGGCTCCTTTATGCTGCTGGTAGCGCTTGGAGGAATGCTCTGCTCCATCGTGGCCAGTTATTTTGCTTCCCGGGCGGCGACAGGATTCGGAAAGCTGTTGCGGGCCAAGGTATTTAATCATGTCGAGAATTTCTCCCTGGAGGAATTCGACAAGCTCGGGACGGCTTCATTGATTACACGTACAACGAATGACATTACGCAAGTTCAGCAGGTACTGATCATGATTTTGCGAATGATGGTGATGGCCCCGATGCTCTGCATTGGCGGCATCATTATGGCTGTCTCCAAGGATGCGACGCTGTCGCTCATTTTTGTGGTGGTTCTCCCCGTGCTGGCGCTGGCTATTTTCCTAATTGCCAGAAAGGGAATTCCGCTGTTCAAGGCGATCCAGAAGAAGATCGATAAATTGAATCTCGTCATGCGGGAGAACCTGACCGGCATTCGTGTCATCCGTTCCTTTAATCGCGTCCAGCATGAGAAAATGCGGTTTGACCAAGCGAACTATGACTTGACGGATACCTCGATTAAAGTGAACAAAATTATGGCTTTCATGATGCCGGTCATGATGCTGGTGATGAATCTGTCATCTGTAGCGATCATTTGGTTCGGCGGGCTTCGTATTAACGCGGAAATGATGCAGGTCGGGGATCTGATGGCCTTCCTGCAGTATGCGATGCAAATTATGTTCTCGCTCGTCATGGTATCGATGATGTTCGTCATGATTCCGCGCGCGTCGGCTTCGGCCGTTCGGATCAATGAGGTGTTGGATATGGCTCCGGTCATCAAGGATACGGATGCTCCAGCTCCCGCGAACGGGCAAAGAGGCCATGTCGAGTTTCAGAACGTGTCCTTCAGCTATCCTGGCGCCGAGAAGCCGGCGATTCAGAACATCAGCTTCGCGGCCCGTCCTGGCGAGGTGACGGCGATCATCGGTGGCACAGGCTCCGGCAAATCCACGCTAATCAATCTCGTTCCGAGATTTTATGACGTGGAGGAAGGACGCGTGCTTGTGAACGGCACCGATGTCAGGGACATGTCCCAGCACGAGCTGCGTTCAAAAATCGGCTTCGTTCCGCAGAAAGCCGTTCTGTTTACAGGCACGATCAGCGACAATATCCGGTACGGCAAAGAGGATGCCAGCGACGAGGAAGTGCGGCATGCAGCGGAGATTGCCCAGGCTGCCGACTTCATCTCCAAAATGGAGCAAGGGTATAATTCCCCAATCGCGCAAGGCGGTACTAACGTCTCCGGCGGACAGAAGCAGCGTCTCTCCATTGCCCGGGCATTGGTGCGCCAAGCGGAAATATATATTTTCGACGACAGCTTCTCGGCACTTGATTTCAAGACGGATTCCAAGCTGCGCGCCGCGCTGAAGCAGGAAACTCAGGAATCTACTGTAATTATCGTTGCCCAGCGGGTAAGTACCGTACTGGATGCGGATCAGATCATCGTAATGGACGAGAGCCGAATCGCGGGGATCGGCAAGCATCAGGAATTGATGGAGACATGCAATGTGTACCGGGAAATCGTCTTGTCCCAGCTTTCAGAGGAGGAGATCGCATGAGCCAGAGCCAAAATCAAAGCGCAAAAAGACCTGGCGGTTTCGGCGGACCCGGCGGAGGCCGGGGACATGGCGGCCCGCCCGGAATGGGGATGCCGGCCGAGAAGGCGAAGGATTTCAAAGGCACGCTTAGACGCCTCATGACTTATATGCGTCCGTTCCGGGTGCAAATTGGGTCCGTGGTTCTCATGGCGGTCCTCAGTACGGTGTTCGCCATTCTTAGCCCGAGGGTCATGGGGGATGCGACGACCATACTGTTCGAAGGAATCATGGGGAAAATGAAGGGGATTCCAGGGGCCGCCATCGACTTCGATGCCATAGGGAGAATTATTCTTACTTTGCTTGGATTGTACTTATTGAGTGCTTTATTCAGTTACTTCCAGCAGTATTTAATGGCGGATGTCTCGCAGAAGACGGTCTACAATTTACGGAAGCAAGTGAACGACAAGCTGTCGCGTCTGCCGCTTAAATATTATGACGCAAGAACGCATGGCGAAATTTTGAGCCGGGTGACGAACGATATGGACAATATCAGCTCCACCCTGCAGCAGAGCATGACACAGCTGATATCGTCGATTTTGACTATTATCGGGGTTATAGTGATGATGCTCTCGATCAGCCCGTTAATGACGCTGATCGCGGTATTGACGATACCGCTGAGCATCGTGGCGATTACTTCAATCGCCAAACGTTCCCAGCGCGAGTTTGTCCGTCAGCAGAAGGAGCTTGGAATGCTGAACGGTCATGTAGAGGAAATGTACACCGGCCACAAAGTGGTAAAAGTATTCGGCCGCGAGCAGAAATCGCTCCAGCAATTCGATGAGATCAACGAGCGGCTGTATGAGGCGGGCTGGAAGGCGCAATTCATTTCCGGCGTGATTATGCCGATCATGAGCTTTATTGGCAATATCGGTTATGTGCTTGTTGCCGTGGTAGGCGGCATTCTGGTCTTGAAGGGAAAGATCAAGATCGGTGACATTCAGGCATTCATCCAGTATACAAGACAGTTGACCCAGCCGATCTCACAAACAGCTAACATTGCCAACATCATTCAATCCACTGTCGCTTCCTCAGAGCGTGTATTCGAGGTGCTGGACGAAGTTGAGGAAGTTCCAGATCCGATTCACTCTGTTCAAATTGACGAACCGAAGGGAGAGGTCTCCTTCAATCACGTCCGTTTCGGTTATCAGGATCAAACGGTGCTCATCGAGGATATGAATATTCATGCCTCAAAAGGACAGACGATCGCTATCGTCGGCCCTACAGGCGCCGGGAAAACGACGCTGATTAATCTGCTGATGCGTTTCTATGAATTGAACGGCGGCTCGATAACGGTCGATGGGGTCGATATTACGGAGATGAGCCGGGGGAACCTGCGTAGTCTATTCGGCATGGTGCTTCAGGATACCTGGCTGTTCAACGGTACGATTCGCGACAATATCGCCTATGGGCGAGAAGGAGCGACGGAGGAGGAGATTATCCAGGCGGCGAAGACGGCGCATGCCGACCACTTCATCCGCACGTTGCCGGACGGGTATGATACGATTCTGAACGAAGAGGCCTCCAACATCTCGCAAGGTCAAAAACAGCTCTTGACGATCGCACGGGCCGTTCTCGCCGATCCGGCGATACTTATCCTGGATGAAGCGACGAGCAGCGTGGATACACGGACGGAGATTTATATCCAGAAAGCGATGAATGAGCTTATGAAGGGGCGCACGAGCTTTGTCATTGCGCACCGTTTGTCGACGATCAAGGATGCGGACTTGATTCTGGTGATGAATCACGGATCGGTCATCGAGCAGGGCAGCCACGAAGAGCTGCTGGCGCAAGGCGGATTCTACGCTGATCTGTATAACAGCCAATTTTCCAAAGGCGGCTTTGATCTCGAAGTCGGGTAAATCCGGAAAATCCGGAAAGGCAGCTTGCTCTCGATTGGAATTCATGGTAATAATAAAAGAGTAAGAAGAAACCCATTATTTTAACTATTCAGGAGGACCCTTAGACGATGGAGTAAGAACACGTTCCCATAAGACAACTTGTCAGCAGGCAAGCGGCGCTCTCGAGGTATCGGGAGCCGGTCAGGGATACGTGTGTCGACTTAGGGTCTTCTTTTTTTGTACTCAAAAAGACAGATACGATCATGTGGAAAACTGAGCCCGTGCCCCTATGGGGTATTTAAGCTTTATTTCCGCTTACGGTCGTACCCCTATTTCACCGTATCCGACCGTGTGCCGCTGGCCACGGTTATTTGCGCTTTAAATTCGCGAAACGGGGGATGATGTGAAATGACGATGGTTTTAACGGTTAAGGGCTTGAAGAAGGAATGGAACGGGGAGGCTTTGTTTACTGACGTCTCGTTTGAAGTGGGCAGCGGAGAGCGGGTGGCACTGTTCGGCCGCAACGGCTCCGGGAAGACGACTTTGCTGCAGAGCCTGCTGGGCAAGATCAGCTTCGAGGAGGGGCGTATTCACAGGGTACTGCCGCTCGAAGAGTGGGGCTGGATGGACCAGCAAGTTGACCTCGATTCACCATTAACGCTGCTGGAATACGTGCAGTCCAGATCCGGAGAAATTTATGAGGTGAAGAAAGAGTTGGAGCAATTGCAGGGCGAAATGGGATCGGGTCAGGCCTCGGAGGCAAGCGTGGAGCGATACGGCTTGATTTATGAGCGGTATATGCAGCTCGGCGGCTATGATTGGGAGGTCAAAGCGGAGAAGCGCCTGGGGCAAATGAACTTAACGCCGGAGCTGTGGAATTTGCCGTTTGACCGGTTGAGCGGCGGGCAAAAGACGAGAGCACAGCTCGCTGCCCTGATGGTTCGCGAGCCGAAGTTCATCCTGCTGGATGAGCCGACGAACCATCTCGATACCCAGTCGCTGAACGACCTGGAAGAGTGGGTGAGAACCTATGAAGGGACGATCCTGTACGTATCGCATGACCGGACATTCATGGACCGGACGGCTACGTCCGTTCTGGAACTGCAGCCAGACGGATGCCGGCGCTATGCCGGTGGCTACAGCGATTACCGGCAGCAGAAGGAAATCGAGCGGCGCACCCAAATGACGATGTACAAGAAGCAGGAGCAGGCAAAGCAGGCTCTAGAGCAATCGATCCGTCGCTACCAGGAATGGTTTCATCAGGCTCACCGGGCCGCCCGCGCGGATAATTTGGATGTAGCCATCACTGCGAGCTTCTACAAGGCGAAGGCGAAGAAGAATATTTCGCGGTATCATGCGAAGCAGAAGGAGCTGGAGCGTCTGGAGCGGGATCGGGTAGAGAAGCCCCGTGAGGCGAAAAAGCTCCGCATGAACTTGCAGGAGGGTGCGTTTGCGGCGTCGACCTTGCTGCGCATGAACGACGTTGGTTTCGGCTACGATGAGAGCCTGCTGTTCCGCCACTTCAATCTGCAGGTGGAACGCGGGGAGCGGGTCGGCGTGCTGGGGCCTAACGGAACAGGCAAATCTACGCTGCTGAAGCTGATAACGGGCCAGCTCGCCCCGTCTTCAGGAGCGGTTGCTCTGCATCCGCAGGCTCAGGTTGGCTATTTTGCGCAGGAGCTGCATAACCTGGATGAAGGCATGAGCATTCTGGACAGCCTGCTGGTGCTGCCGGATATGACCGAATCGCATGCAAGAACGATTCTGGGCTGCTTTTTATTTTCGAGGGATGAGGTATATAAGAAAATAGAAGATCTGAGCATGGGCGAGAAATGCCGGGTAGCGTTTCTAAAGCTGTTTTTTGGACAGTCCAATCTCCTGATTCTCGATGAACCAACGAACTATTTGGACATCGACACGAGGGAAGTCGTTGAGGAAGCACTGTGTGCATATCCGGGAGCGCTTATGATCGTAACGCATGACAGATATTTGGCTCGCAAGGTATGCAACAGGCTGCTGATGCTGGATGAGAGGAAGGAGCCGGAATGGTTCCCGGGCACGGTGGAGGAATATGAATCTAAGGATCGGATCAACCGGCGGGATTCCGCCGGGCAGTGGGCCGAGAATGAACGGGAGCGCCTAGAGCTGGAGCTGGCTGTCCTGATGGCGCGTGAGGCGTCGGACTCTCCCGAAGAGCGGGAGGAACTGATGAGGGCAATTGCCGATATCCGCGAGCAGATAAAAGCACTTGCCACTTTAGAATAGATGAAGAAAAAGACGCCATTTGGCGTCTTTTTTTGCTTGCGGATATGTAGTTATTTTGCCAGCAAGTATACGCCGAACAGGATGACGGCAACACCTGCCAGCTTGGTAGCCGAGATGGATTCGCCAAACAGGTAGTAAGCAGGAATAAGTGCAAGAACATAGGCGAAGGCTTGCATCGGATAAGCTACACTTAGCGGCAAGCGGGTCAGGACGGCAAACCACAAAATTGTGGCAAGCCCGTAAAGTGCAATGCCGCCGAGAATCATCGGGGACAGGAGCAGCTTGTTCCATACGAGCCCGCCTGACCGCGTCAGCCCGGTTTTGAAGAGTACCTGCCCCGTGACTAGCAGCAGAATGTTTCCGAAGAGCATCACATAGCTAATTGTTTTTTCCATAAAGAGCCTCCCGGGCTTTAAGGATCGCCACTTCTTGAGTCAGACGGAGCACCTGGCTCGTCAGCTTGGTAATGACGATCGTAAGATGAAGTATGAGCGAAAAGCAGAACAGAAGGCCGAAAAGGAAAAGAACGGCCGGAGCGTATTTTACGCCAAGCTGGCCCGCAATCCACTCCATCAAGGATACATTGAATGAAACGATGAGCAGCACGATGCTGAACAATATCCATAGCAGGGAATATTGTTCTCTCAGCCTTTGTCTTCGCACGAGTTCCAAAACGATGACGAGAAAAACAATCGCTATCGACACGGATAGAATGTTGATGAACATCTATTTGATCACCGCCGTTCTATTATATCGCATTGCGCTCATAATGACAGAGAGAGTCACTTTGATCATATAGTAGACAGACCTTGCGGGAGTGATGGAAGATCGTCCTGCTTGTCTCCGCTGCATTTCCGTAGATACCTCCGTAATTTTGCAGCCATGGCGCTTGAGGTAGACGAGGGATTCCACCTCCGGGTAATCGATCGGATAATAGCTGGCATACAAGTCGATGACTTTGCGCCCGGCTGCGCGGAAGCCGCTGGTCGTATCCGTGAACCGCTGCCTCGTAATGAGCGTGACCAGTTTGGAGAAAAAGATGATGCCGATGCGGCGCATATGCGGCGAGCGGTATGACGTGGATTTCACGTATCTGGAGCCGATCACGAGATCGTATCTGGACGCCTGCTCGATCAATTTAGGCAGCTCCTTCGCCGGGTGCTGGCCGTCGGCATCCATCTGCACCGCCACATCATAGCCCTGCATCCTGGCATATATATATCCCGTCTGCATGCCGCCGCCAATCCCTACGTTGTAAGGCATCGTCAAGACGCTGGCTCCGCTGGCCTTGGCGATTTCTTCCGTCCGGTCCGTGGAGCCGTCGTTGACGACGACAATATCTGCTTCCGGCACATGCCGGCGGATATCCGCGATCACGGCGGCTATGCTGCCTTCCTCATTATATGCCGGGATGATGATGAGAGTCTTCATGGCGTCACCGTCCTCCTTTTTCTTAAGCCATTGTGATAAAGCTTGCTGAAGTACCCGAGAAGCTGTTCTACGAAATATGACCCGAATAGTATTAACAGAATCATGTTCGGATAGCCGTAACGGTTAAAGGCGACGAACGGGATATAAATGACGGTGAAATAACCGAGGGCCAGAACGAGCGGGAGCAGCTTGTCCCAGCGATGCTTAAGCAGAGCCCAGCAAATGCCGAGCATGTTGACGACCATCAGGATGATTTGAATGACATTCATGACCGGTCTCGTGACAGGCCAAATCGGGCGGGAGTAGAAAGGATGAAAATACAGCTCAACCCATCGACCCAGCGTAAACCAGTAGAGGTATTTCAAAGGCTCATGCTGAAACCCGTATTTGATAATGTCTTTTCCCTTTTGAATGGCCAGGCGGTCAGCGCCCTGAAACAAGGTCTTCGGATCGTATTGCGGGTACGCCTCGAAGAACCCCGCCGGCGGCAGCTGGCTATTGATTCGGGTCCCGAGCAGGAATGGGCTGCCTCCGGAGTTGGTGAATAAAATAAATTCATGGAACGTCAGCCAGTTCCGGATCCACCAGGGAGTGAGCAGGAAGAAATACACCCCGGCCATGAGCAGAGTATATTTCAGCATTAGGCGCCACGGAAGCCTATGCCTCCACCAGAGTACAAGGAACACGGCAGGGTAGAGGGAGGCATGGGGCTTGAAATAAGCGGCAGCTGCGGTCAGCGCTCCGAGCAGGAGGTAATAGCGTGCCGTATTTTTTTCCAGGGCGATAATCGTGATGCATACCAGGAGCAGAATGATCGTTCTGAAGGTCGTTTCGGATAAAATGACGCCGGAGGAGAAATAATCCGGCAAATAAAGCGCGCTGATCGTACAGGCAACGAGGGCAGCGCGCGTGTTGAAGATGCGCTTGCCCAGCCAGAAGATCAAATAGATCGACAGCACTTGCAGGACGCATTGATACAGACGGTAAGCGATGACCCCGCCGTCCTCTTGACCGAACAGGGCCATGAGTCCCGCTAGAATAAGCGGAAGTCCGGGCATGATGAAGGCCGACGGCTTGTCTCCCGTATTATAGGCAAGCACGCCTTCATTTAGCAGAAGGCGTGAGGTCTGAATATATTTGACGTCATCATTGTTAGGCTTTAGTGGGTCACCAAGAAAAAAATAATCATTATAGGCCAAAACCACGACACAGGAAACAATGCCGACGAAGGCCATTAAGCCGACTAAATACAGCCTAGCCCCGCGGCTCACTTCTCCAATTCCGAACAAAAGCTTCAACTCCACTCTAGAAATTATTCAAATATATATATAAACAAGTTGCGGCGTTTTAAATAAGCAACGTTCATATATTATCTATTATGGGAGAATATCCCATAATTATAAAGCATCCTAGAGTGAAATATTCATTTTTTATTTGGAGAGAAGCTCGCTAGGCGTTTGGCCGGAGTCTACATGTCCCATATTGATTGCTTCCCACAAATAGAGGGAGGCGACAGAACCGTATGGACTCCATAAGCCCATGACCTGCTGCAGATACTTGCGGTCCACCCGCTCCTCCAGGCCATAGAGCCACTTGGCGGCCCGCTGCAGTCCGGCATCTCCCACGGATACGACGTCCTCGCGGCCGAGGCCGAAGATGAGGTACATCTCGGCCGTCCACTTGCCGATGCCTTTAATTGAAGTCAGCGCCTGGATGACTGCGTCGTCGCTCATTTCGTGCAGGCGCTCTAACACAATTTCGCCCGCCAGCACTTTGCCGGACAGGTCGCGGAGATATGCAACCTTGGAGGCGGATAGTCCCGCGCGCCGCAAGGCCTCATCATTTACCGCCGATAAAGCGTCAGGGGAAAGCTCACCAGCCAATTCCAGCACTCTGCCCCGGATCGTTGCCGCAGCCTTGACGGAAATTTGCTGGCTGATGATCGAGCGGGCAAGGGCAGCGAAGTGCGGGCCTTGCGGCGCTGTCTTGATCTCGCCGATCAGCGTGATCAAGGCTCCCATGCGGGCATCGGCCCCAGACAAGGCAGCAAGGCGAGGATCATCTATCCGAAGATGGAAAGAAATCGGGTTCATCGGCATTCACTCCTCTAAAAGAGAGATATATTTATCAATGACCGGGTCGAGATTCCGCTGAACTTCAGCACGCTCCTCTAGCAGAACGGACAGCCTCTCTGCGTCGCTCCCGATGCCCGGATCAAGTATAGCTTCATCGATCTGTGCAATCCTCTGCTCCATGGAGGATATCTCCTGTTCCATTTTGCGAAGCGTGGCGGGGTTAGCAGCTGATGAGGCTGCTTTGCCGTGCTCTTGCCCTGTGGTCTGTCCTGCTTTGTTTCGCACTTTTCCGTTAGAGGCAGCTTCCGAAGCCGGCAATTTGGGGCAAGCGGAATCCCTCGCCGAGTTGAATCCGTATGCCTGCGTGGTCTGTCCAGTTGCCGCCGGCTGGCGCTTCTTCAGCTCATCCTGATAGTCTTCATAGCTGCCTTCGGTGATGAACATCTTGCCCCCGGCAAGCTCCCATATTTGGTCTGCGATCTTATTGATGAAATAGCGGTCATGGGAGATGACGAGCACGGAGCCGGCATATTCCTCGAGTGCGTCTTCCAGGGCTTCCCGGGAATCGATGTCCAGATGATTGGTCGGTTCATCCAGGAGCAGCAAATTCGGTTTTCGGTACATCAGCATAGCTAGTCTAAGCCTCGTCCACTCACCGCCTGACAGACTGTGAACCTTCTTGAAAACGTCACTTCCGTAAAAGAGGAAGCGCGCAAGCTGATTACGGGCTTCTCCAGTTTCCATGCCGAGCTCATTTCGGAAATACTCCAGTACCGTGCAGGGTTCGTCTTTGGGCGCTGATTCTTGCGCAAGATAGCCGGTTTCCACCCGGGAGCCGAGCTGAATCTCTCCCTCTTGAATGGGTTCTATGCCTAGAATGCACTTCATGAGCGTAGTTTTTCCAGTGCCGTTTCCGCCGATTAAGGCAGCGTTGTCTCCGTAGCGAAGCGTATGATTTATTCCGCGGTACAGCGTGCGTTCTCCTATGCTTTTACCTGCTTCCCGCAGGATGATGACATCATTGCCGGAACGGTCGGACTGCGACAGCTGCAGATCGATACGCTTTCGTTCGAGCAGGGGCTTTTTCAGCTTGACCATGCGGTCCAGCGCCTTTTGCATGGAGGCTGCTCTGCGGTGGAATCCCGCGTTCGGCGGGTTGGAACGGTTTCCCCATTCGATCAGCTGCTTGATGGCCTCCTGCATTTTCTTGATTTTCTTCTGCTGTTCCTGATAGTTGGCAAATTGTTGAAGCAGCCTGCGTTCCTTCTCTTTTTTGTACTCGCTGTAGCTGCAGGGGTAAGTAAATGCTTCGCCGTCCTCGATTTCGATGATTTTATCGGCCACCCTGTCAAGAAAGTAGCGGTCATGGGAGATCACAATAACGGTACCTTTAAAAGCACGCAGAAATTCTTCTAGCCAATGGACGGCAGTAATATCCAAATGATTGGTCGGCTCGTCAAGTAGAAGAACATCCGGATGCTGCAGCAAAATGACGGCTAGACCGATCTTCGTCTTCTCTCCGCCAGATAATGAGCTGAAGGGTCGCTTGAAGGAGCTGGCAGGGATACCGAGCCCTTGAGCCACCCGCTCGATGGACGCCTCTATTTCAAAGCCGCCGTTTTGCTCAAAGGTCTCCTGCAGGCTTCCATACTGCTGGAGCAGGCAATCCATGTTAGAGGTGTTCATGCCTGCCGAGGATAATACAGACATTTCCGCTTCCAGCTGCCGCATTTGCGCATTGATCACGAGCAAAGGCTCAAAGGCGGATTGCAGCACATCGTATACTGTCATCCGGTTGGCATAGTCAGGAATCTGGGCGAGAACGCCAAACGTAGTGTCCTTGCGGATGGCGATAGAGCCATGATCGGGCGTTTCGCTGCCGGATAAGAGGCGCATCAGCGTCGTCTTGCCGGTTCCATTGCGGCCGATCAAGCCTACGTTCTCACTGGATTTGATTTCAAAGGTAACATCGCTGAGCACCAGCTCGGCACCGTAATATTTTTGGACATTTTTACATTGGATAATCATTCTATATAATCTCCTTCGGCTCATGCCGCTTCTAGCGAAGCAAAGCTACCCTGGAGACGCAAAAAGGCTGCAGAAATTCTGCAGCCTTCTTCACGTAACGATCCGTTAGGTTAAGGTAGGAGCGGCATTTCGCAAGTGTAATATGGATATCGAATAGCTAAAAATGGACAGACTTCTCCCGTTGTCAGCTACACCATGAACGGTGCCAAATAATGCCAAAGGCAATTGGCTAATTCGACTCCATGCGTACTTGCGATCCACTCTACCCACCTCCTTCTAATACTAATATTTAAATTGTATCCGTTTTGGCATTTATTTTCAAGTCTTTTGCTGGCATAAAAAGGGATTGACGAAAGCGGAGATGGAGCGTAATATATTCAATTAATCCGAGTTGAATTATATGAATTAAATAAATGGATAGATAGGGGTCTGATTGAGATGAAGAAACTTAGCTTAACCGTCCTAACCTTGGTATTAACGACACTGCTGGCAGCTGCCTGCGGCGGGGGAACAAATAATGGCTCTGGCAATACGGCAAACAACTCTTCGGCCAAAGGCAATGTTGGCGCAGAAACGCAGGCAGAATCGGCTTCGGGGGAGAAGAACCTGCTGGAAACGATCAAGGCAAGCGGCAAAATCCGGATCGGGACAGAAGGGACATACGCGCCGTTCACGTATCATGATAAAGATGGCAAGCTGACAGGTTTTGACGTAGAGTTGGCTCAGGAGGTCGCCAAGCGTCTTGGTGTGGAAGCGGAATTCATCGAGACGCCGTGGGATGGCATCTTCGCCGGACTGGATGCGAAGCGGTTCGATACCGTGTTTAATCAGGTCACGATTCGCGAAGACCGCAAAGAGAAGTACGACTTCTCAGATCCCTATATTGT
This sequence comes from Paenibacillus sp. YSY-4.3, assembly GCF_054767475.1. Classification (NCBI taxonomy): domain Bacteria; kingdom Bacillati; phylum Bacillota; class Bacilli; order Caryophanales; family Paenibacillaceae; genus Paenibacillus; species Paenibacillus sp. YSY-4.3. Next base: position 464,490 of record NZ_BAABMC010000004.1, read on the forward strand.
ATCCCGTGCCGTTCTGATCGTCCGCGAGGATAATAACGACATTACGACATTTGCCGATCTTAAGGGGAAAAAAGCCGGGCAGTCGCTAACGAGCAATCTGACGGATATTGCCAGGGATAACGGGGCGGAGATTGTCGGAACCGAAGGCTTTAACCAGGCGATCGACCTGCTGCTCTCGAAGCGGATTGATGCGACGGTGAATGACGGATTGTCTTACTTGGATTTGAAAAAACAAAAGTCGGATGTGCCGCTGAAAGTCGTCGATGAGCTGCCGGAGGCTGCGGAGAGCGCAGCGCTGTTTAACAAAGGGAATGATGAGCTTGCAGCCGCCGTTAACGAAGCGCTCGCAGCGATCAAGGAAGATGGCACGTACCTGGAGATTTCCAACAAATATTTCGGCGCAGACGTATCTAAATAAACCGAAGCTAAAACATGTTGGTTCAGCTGGTCTGCCCGCAAAGGATGTCTTGATATGAACGACAGACTTGTACAAATATTTATCGATTCTTTGCTGCCCCTGCTTAAAGCGGGGGTTGCTTTTACGATTCCGCTTACGCTGATTTCCTTTGGCCTTGGCATGCTCCTGGCGATATTGACAGCCCTCGCAAGATTGTCCAAGTGGATGCCGATCCGGCAAGCCGCGAAGTTTTACGTATGGGTTATCCGGGGCACTCCGCTGCTCGTGCAGCTGTTTATTATTTTCTACGGCTTGCCTAGTGTCGGCATTACGCTGCAGCCTTTTCCCGCGGCGGTTATCGGCTTCACGTTAAGCGTCGGTGCGTATGGCTCGGAAATCGTTCGTGCAGCAATATTGTCGATCGAGGAAGGGCAATGGGAGGCGGCCTATTCTTTAGGCATGAGCCGAATCCAGGCGCTATATTACGTCATACTGCCTCAGGCGGCCCGCGTATCGGTTCCGCCGCTGGGCAACTCCTTCATCAGTCTAGTGAAGGATACCTCGCTGGCCTTTACGGTCACCTATGCGGAGATGTTCCGTAAGGCGCAGGAAATCACATCCGCGACCTATGAGCCGCTCCTCGTGTATAGTGAGGCCGCTCTAATCTATTTGCTGTTCAGCACGGTTCTTTCAGCATTGCAGACCCATATGGAGAAGCGTCTCGACCGTTCTTATGCCAAATAAACATGTAAAAATAAGTGGTTGCTCTGTTATTTATTTCTGAAATCCGTTGCATTATAATGAGGAAGGCAAAAACGTACTGGTTAAAGATAACCGGATTACGAGGTGTCAATCTACATGAAATAAGGGGAGTCTACTTGGAAAGAACAGCACAACATATCATGGATCAGCTGTTGATGCAGTCCGGCAGCACGGTTTCCCTTGACGTTCGTTCTCGGTTCCCCGGGGGCCGGAACGTAGGCGGCAAATACAGTATCGTCAACCATAAGGTCACGATGTATTTGGAGGAAATCAAGAAGCAGTGCCTAAGTCTCTTTGGTTCGCTGGATGTTTTTCCGCAGGTGTTAAGTATCGTATTCGCCCATGAGTTGGGACATGCGGAGGATGCCAGCCTGAAGGAGCTGTCGGATCTTCTGGATGCCAGCGACAACGAGTTGGAGCGGAAGAGGATCGCTCTCCGGATTGAAGAGAACGCCTGGGACTATGCCAAGACGTTGATACCTGAGGAAGATCAAAGCATTATGCAGACGGTCATTTATTACTCGCTGAAGTCATACCGCGATGCCATTGCAGGCGAAATCGCCTAGCGAATCGCAGTTCAGCATGTTATATGTCATAATAGCCCCCGGCTTTCAAAGCCGAGGGCTATTTTTATTGGATAGTATATAATAGGTCAGTTTATTTGATCGTAATGTTTCCTGAAGTGGAGCGCACCTTGATGAGGTCGTCGGTTACGCCCGGTGAATCCGGCGCTTCGATTCGGCCCGAAGTGGCCCTCAGGTCGTATATGCCTTGAAATTCAGAATCGGCAGAAAGAGTTACGTTTCCAGAATGGATGGATACATCCAGCGAGTCTGAACGCTGCTCCTTAATCGTAATGTTGCCGGAGGTGGACTTAAAGGTTCCGTTACCCGTCCATTCGCTGATTTTAATATTGCCTGAAGTGATCGTAGCCTGAATATCGCCATTCAAATCTTGAGCTGAGAAATCACCAGAGGTCATTTTGGAAGTTAAAGATCCTCTTAAATTGTTGACCTTCACATTGCCAGAGGTTAATTTAAGCTCGGTGTCGGCCGTAATCTCATCCAGCGATATTAAGCCGGAGAAGTTCTGGATCTGCAAGCGGTCGGCGGTTAAATTCTGACCTGACAGATTGCCTGATGTCGTTTCCAGCGATATTTCTTTGGCGCGTAAAGCCTTGAAATTCCCGTTGTTGGCCAGCAGATCGACGGCAATTCGATTTAATGACTGCTCCGGATCGGCCAGGGCCACCGTCACATGCTGGGTTGAAGATTGAAAGTTGAGGCTGAGGAAACGAATGACGTGCTCCTCCTGAAAATGAAGGGCGAGGGCATGATCGGCGATTTTCGTCTCCGTCAGCTTTTCGATTGATTTCTGGGGCAAATTCCCGCTAGCTTCTACGTAGTTCGTTCCATCTGGGCTGTGGATAAATTCGAAATCGACATTGTAGGCGCTGTTGATGGAGAGCGACTGCAGTTCGTTATCCCCAAACGTCCATTTCTGCGTATAGGCAGGCTGTTCATCCCCGAGGCTGAAGCCTTGGTAAATCATCCCGCTGATGCCCAGGATGATGCAAAGGGTTGCGATTAAGGTCCATCCTTTTTTATTCATTGATTTTAACTCCTTTGGCGACTCGGACGTTCCATGCCCAATAAGACGCGCTTAGTTTAATGATGCCGGAATAGGCATGCCGCGTGCTGATGGCGAGAAAGATGCCGATGCCGACCAAGGTGAGGGCGGCAAAAGCCTTTGCCGGCAGGAGAGCCCCGTTGACGGCATATTCGAGCAGCAGGGCAGCAGGGCTCATAATGCCGCCAACGGCCCCTAATGCAAGAGCCAGGCCAGATGCCCATAAAGCAACCAGTAAAGGCATCATGACTAGGTTGAGGAAGAACAATCCGGCATAAATTGCTGGAGCAGCTTTCCGGTGGCGGTTGCCGCGATTTCCGGGAGGAACTTCGTCCGTCTGCTCCTGTGGCGATTCCCCAAACCAGTATAAGTGGTGCTGTGGAGCTGGGCGGTTGCCCAGGGCTTCCTGGGCCAATTCAGCCGGCTCGCCCAGTTCACGGACGATTTCTTCCTCGGTCTTTCCATTCTGAAGGCCGAAAGCAAAATGAGCTTCGTAATCCTCCATCAATTCATTGCGCTCTTCCGGCGGGAGCACCGATAAATGGATGCTGAGCAGCGACATGAATTCACTTTTGTTCATAGATGGTTCCCTCTCTCGATTAAATTGGATACGTTGCTGACGAATCGTTTCCATTCAATCACCAGCTTCTTCATGTGTATTTCCCCTTGAGGGGTCAGTTTATAATATTTACGGGGAGGCCCTTCGTTCGATTCCTGTAAATACGTTGTGCAGTGGCCTTCGTTCACGAGCCTGCGCAGCAGGGGATACAGAGCGCCTTCCGCCACTTCGATATGCTCTGAGACGGATTGGGCCAGCTCATATCCATAGCGATCCTTTTCGTGGATGAGTACGAGCACGCAAATCTCCAAGGCGCCTTTTTTGAACTGGATACTAATATCCAAGTGGCATCGCCTCTTTTTCCCATATATTTTGCAGTGTTTATTAGCTGTCTCCTACATGATATCATCCAGTACTGAATAAAGCAACATAGTGAAATGCAAGAAAGGCACTTGCCGGTGCTTTCTTGCATTTCGGTTCTGATTCTTTTGGAGTGTGATCACTTCAGGGTTCCTGATTGAGCAGCGGCAGTTTTTCCGTAGCCGGTCCTTCCAGCACTTCTCCTTTATAGTTGAATCTCGATCCGTGGCAGGGGCAGTCCCAAGAGCGCTCAGCCTCGTTCCATTCCACCTCGCAGCCGAGATGTGTACATGTCGTATCGACGATGAATAGTCTGCCTTCCTCATCCTTGTAGCCGCCGGCCCGCTTGCCGTGATACCGTACAGCTCCGCCTTCATCGGCTGCTAATTCTTCCGCTTTGCGTTGGATCAGTTCTACCTTGCCGGACACCCATTCCTTGGCTACATCCGCGTTCTGTACGGTAAAGTTCTTAATTCCCGGATTTGCCTTGAATCGGGAAGGCTTGTACAGGTCCGTATACTTGTTGCCGTGGCCCATAATGAGATCGCGGAATATCAGGGCGGCTACAGTCCCGGTTGTCATTCCCCATTTCGCAAAGCCGGTAGCCACCAGAACATGATCCTCGTCCGCAGTGATAGCTCCGATGTAAGGGACTTCGTCCAGTGTGATCAGGTCCTGAGTCGACCAACGATAAGGGATGCGTTTGGCTCCGAACAGCTTGCCGCCGAATTCCTCCAGCTCTTCATAATGCTTGAACGTGCATTCGCCTTTTCCCGTCTTATGCGATTCTCCGCCGACCAAAATAACCTGCTCGCCGTTTAGCAGGGCCGATCTCAAGGAACGCTTAGGTTCGCCGCAGTTAATGTACATACCCTGCTCCAGCGGAATTTCCGGTTCTATGGCAACTACGTAAGATCGTTCCGCATGCAATCTCGTAAAGTAGAACCCGCCCCCATCATAGAACGGAAAGTGCGAGGCAGAGACCGCATACTGGCAGGTGATCTTATAACCGTCCCCGGTAGTGAGCTGCCGTCGCCCATCCCCGGTGTTTTTGGCCGCATCCTCCAGGGTCGTATTCTCGTACAGAGTTCCGCCATTTGAAGTCACATATTCGACCAGGGTGCGCAGGTACTGGAGCGGGTGGAACTGGGCCTGGTTTTTCAGCCGGATGGCTCCATGGACTTGAATGGGGATCGGCAAAGTGTCGCACCATTCGCCCGGCAGCTTTAGCTGCTCATATGCCTCCCATTCCTTCCGCAGCTGCTCCGCCTGTTCCTCGGAGTCGGCGTATAAATAGGCGTCCTGCTGCTGCAATTGGCAGTCAATTTGATGCTCCTCCACCGTGGAGCGAATGAAAGAGAGGGCTTCCTCATTCGCTTCATAGTAGAGTCTGGCTTCTTTATCCCCGAAATGCGTTCGCAGCTTGTCGTAAATCAGGCCGTGCTGGGCCGTGATTTTGGCCGTTGTGAACCCGGTAGTCCCGTCAAGAATTGTCGCCGCGTCCACTACGGTTACCTTAAAGCCTGCTTTGCACAGCGAATAGGCGGTGGTAATTCCCGTAATTCCAGCGCCGATGACGGCGATTTCAGTCTCGATATCCTCTTCAATCCGGGGAAAAGAGGGCAGATCGACCGTGTGCCTCCACATTGACTGGGGAAACCGGGGTAATGCTCCAGAACCGTATGCTTGGTTATTCATTGGTTACCTCCTTAATAATCGCAGTCGTTTTCCATTATTACCACGTTGTTTGCGAATTAAAGCTTCTTCGCGGAAAGGGTTATTCGATACTTGAGTAGCCGTCCGCATGAAATTGAGGCTGTTAGCAAATAATGGGGATAAGTTAAGGGACAGGAGCTGCCAGCATGAAACGCAATCAGTTTATCGGTAGAAGCAGACGCCAATCTCATAGAAACCACGAGAAGAAGAAGAGCGGAAGTCACCACGAAACAGGGGGGGATATGAGCCGGGGCAAGGATGAGGCTGATTCCTTTAAGGAAGCTGATTCTCAACAGAATCAAGCGGATTCTCAAAGCCGCGATAGAACACACCAGGGTGACGCAGGTATCCAAAGCAACGACAGCACACGGAATGGTGATGCTGGGTCTGAAAGCAGCGGAAATGCCCAGCATGGTGATGCTGGGTCTCAGAGCAGCAGCAGTACGAAGCAGAATCAAACAGAGTTACAGAGTAGCGATAACCCGCAAAGTGGCGATAGTTCACAGAGTGGTGCATATTCACAGGGGGGTCGGGGTTCATCGAATAGTTCTACCCCCCAGGCGGCGGGTTCCGCACAGGGAGGTGCAGGCTCGCAAGGAGCTTCCGGCTCCCAGAACAGTGCTGGCTTCCAGAATGGCGCTAATTCGCACAGCAGTGCAATATATCAGAGCAGCGCTATTTCTCAGGACGGTGCCAATTCCCAATCCAGCGCAAACACGCAGAATGCACAGGAATCCGGCAATAAGGCCATTTCGGGAGATTTGCAGCAGACTGTACAGCGTATTCAGAAAGAAACCGGAGATAGCCCCGATATCGTCGTGCGAAAAATGAGTTTAGGCGGGGAGAAGCCTATTTCGGTTGCTGTCATTTATTTAAATGGCTTAAGCGATCAAATGATAATCAACACTTTCGTTATGGAAACCATATCCGGCCTTGGAGAGGTAGAAGCGAAGGATTCGGAAGCATTGTTGGATCAATTGCAATACAGCTTACTGTCCCTGGGAGAATCTAAAGTAGTGTCGGAGTGGAACGATGTCGTATTTGATATTTTATCCGGGGATACGGCTATATTTTTGGAGGGAAGTACTAGAGCCATAGTAGCTGGAACCCGCGGCGGGGAATGGAGATCCGTCACGGAATCTACCACGGAGCTAGTCGTTCGGGGTCCGAAAGACAGTTTTGTTGAATCGATTGCAACCAATATATCACTTATTAGGCGCAGAATCAGGAATACGGATTTATGGCTGGAGACCATGAAAGTCGGAGCCGTTACTCACACAAATGTAGCCATGATGTATATCCAGAGCCTGGCTGACCCTAAGCTTGTTCAGGAAGTCAGGGAGCGTCTGGAGAACGTCCAGCTTAACGGAGTACTGGAATCTGGTTATATCGAAGAGTTTATTCAGGATAAGACTTTTACTCCGTTCCCTACCGTATACAACACAGAGAGGCCTGACACGGCGGCTGGACATTTATTGGAAGGCCGGGTAATCATCCTTGTTGACGGGACACCGTTTGTCTTAATTTTGCCCACCGTATTCGGCCATTTCTTTCAATCGCCGGAGGATTACTCGCAGCGTTTCGATATCGTCATTCTGATGCGCGGAGTTCGTTATTTAAGTTTTATCGTGCTGCTTTTTGGACCAGCTCTATATATAGCACTGACAACGTTTCATTATGAGATGATTCCTTCGCTGCTGCTGGTTAGTCTGCTTGCGCAACGGGAAGGAGTTCCTTTCCCGGCATTTGTCGAAGCTTTGCTGATGGAGGTTACTTTTGAGCTGCTCCGTGAAGCAGGGTTGCGCATGCCAAGAGCTGTCGGGCAGACGATATCGATTGTGGGTGCGCTTATTTTAGGAACAGCTGTGGTTGAAGCGGGCCTGATAACTCCAGGAATGGTTATCGTCGTCGCCTTGACGGGAATTTCCAGCTTCGCCCCGACTGCTTACAACATTGCTGTTGCTGGACGGCTGATCCGGTTTTTATTCATGGTTTTGGCTGGTACGTTTGGATTGTACGGCATTACCTTGGGAATTCTGATGCTGGTCATCCACATGAACAGTCTTCGATCTTTTGGAGTTCCGTATCTAGCTCCAATTACACCGTTTGTTCCGAAGGATCAGAAGGACACGTTCTTCCGAATGCCGGCTTGGATATTAAGGACTCCGCCAAACAAGATCAGAGAGCAGCATCTCATTCGAGAAGGCCGGAATAAAAACTCGATAGGGTCCAATCAGCAGCAGGGCCAACAGGGCCAGCAGAGCCAGCAAGGCCAGCAGTGGCAGCAGGGCCAGCAGTGGCAGCAGGGCCAACAGGGCCAGCAAGGCCAGCAGAGCCAGCAAGGCCAACAGGGTCAGCAGTGGCAGCAGGGTCAGCAGTGGCCGCAGAGCCAGCAGGGTCAGCAGTGGCCGCAGAGCCAGCAGGGTCAGCAGTGGCCGCAGAGCCAGCAGGGCCAGCAGGGCCAGCAGGGCCAACAGGGCCAGCAGTGGCAGCAGGGCCAACAGGGCCAGCAGGGCCAACAGGGCCAGCAGGGCCAACAGGGCCAGCAGGGCCAACAGGGCCAGCAAGGCCAGCAAGGCCAGCAGGGCCAACAGGGCCAGCAGTGGCAGCAGTGGCAGCAGGGCCAACAGGGCCAACAGGGCCAGCAGAGCCAGCAGGGTCAGCAGTGGCCGCAGAGCCAGCAGGGCCAGCAGTGGCAGCAGGGCCAACAGGGCCAGCAGTGGCAGCAGAGCCAGCAGTGGCAGCAGGGTCAGCAGTGGCAGCAGGGTCAGCAGGGTCAGCAGTGGCAGCAGGGTCAGCAGTGGCAGCAGGGCCAGCAGGGCCAACAGGGCCAGCAGGGTCAGCAATGGCAGCAAGGCCAGCAGAGCCAACAAGGCCAGCAAGAGCCCCAAGGTCAACAAGGGGCTTCGGATCACGGGATATAAGGGGATGCCAGGCTGCAGCATGAACTGAACCAGCTTATACATTAATTTGTTTCAAGCAGGAGGGGTGATCCATGATAAAGAGGACTATAGCCGTCGCTTTGGCTTTCTGCTGCATTGTGTTGACGAGCGGCTGTTGGGACGCTATTGAATTGAACCGGAGGGCGGTCGTTGCCGGCATCGGCATCGATCAAGCACCGGAAGACGAGAACCAGCTGCTGGTTACCTTCCAGGTTATCATTGCCGACGAAATTTCGGGTAAAACCGGCAGAGGAGCTACTCCTACTTCTGTTTACTTTGGCAAGGGCCACACGATTAGCGAGGCGATCCGCAACGCTTCCCGCCAAGTGCCGCGCTTAACTTCAACGGCGCATACCAGGCTCATTACCATATCTGAGAGTATTGCCCGGAAAGGGATCGCGGAAATTATGGACTTTCTGGACAGGGACTCCGATATTCGGTTGACCGCTGATGTCGTTATTGCCAGAGAAGATATCACCGCCGAAGATGTGACTGCCTCGCTAACGCCCATCGGTAAAATTATGTCCTATTCTCTCTCTGAAAAAATTGAGCTTACATCGGACCAGCTAGGGGGAAATTACCCTATGGTAATAGATGACATTATGCGTGACTTGCTGACCCCTGGAGGAGGGCCTGTTATCAATGGGGTTGAAGCGTTCGGTGACGTGAAGGGGTTGGGCAAGAAGAGCAGTTTGGAAAGCGTGAAAAGTCCGTTGATCGTGGTGGGCGCCCCTGCTATTTTCAAAGGCGATAAGCTGGTGGAATGGTTATCCCCGAACGAAAGCCGCGGAATGGTCTGGATCAAGAATAAAATGAAAAAAACGTCGCTGGTCTTGGAACCCGATCAGGAAATAGGCAGCATGGGCATAGACGTCATACGCTCCAAAACCAACCTGAAAGCAAAGCTGGAGGATCCGCTTCACCCTGTTATTCAAGTCGGAGTCAAATTGCAGCTGTCCATAAGGGAGGTCGATACCTCCATTGATTTGAAAAATCCTGAGGTGCTCCACAAGATCGAAGCAAAAGCGAATGAGGCGATTGCCAAGGATCTTCGATCCGTTGTCCAAAAAGTACAATCGGCAAAAAGCGATATTTTTGGATTTGGAGAAGTTATTGAGCGCCAAAGTCCTGCGGTTTGGAAAAAGATTGAGGGACAATGGGATGATCTGTTTCCACAGCTTGAAGTTGAATATAAAGTAGATTCCGTCGTACGCAACACGCAGCTGCGTGACCGCTCCTATAAATTTAACCAACGCTAGGGAGGTATAGCGAAGTGGAAAAAATCAAAATCACTCCTCTGCAAATATTTTCGTTAATACTCTTGTTTGAGCTGGGTACGGGACTAGTCGTCAATTTGGGAATGGAAGCCCACAAGGATGAGTGGCTGGCCGTTCTGTTGGGAATGATCATCGGTATTTTGCTATATGCCGGCTATTCGATGCTGTACCTGTGGTTCCCCAATATGCTGCCTACAGAGTATGATAAACTGCTGCTTGGCAAATACCTGGGAACCTTGGTTGGAATCAGCTATATGGTATTTTTCATGTATAAAGCTTCGAGGGATTTGATGGACGGCGGGTTGCTGGTGATTGCCACGTCGCTGCGGGAAACTCCCGTTTTTATTGTTAATATGCTCATGATGATTACCGTTGCTTATACGGTGCATAAAGGGCTGGAGGTGCTCGCCCGGACGGCTCTGATCCTATTGGCGTCCATGATGTTGATCGGCGCGCTGAGCCTGCTTCTCATTGCATTCGCGCATATTGTCGATATTAATCGGCTGTTGCCTGTGCTGGGCGACGGTATAGGTCCGCTGCTGCAATCGGTGACCAGAACAAATTATCAGTTTCCATTTGCAGAGGTCGTTGCGTTCAACATGCTGCTGCCGTTCCTGAATCATCCTAAAAAGGGGGTTAAAGCCGGTTATTTAGCCCTTTTGTCTGCCGGCTTTATACTTAGTTTAGCCGTTGCGACGACAGTAGCCGTATTGGGGGTTGATCTTGCTGAGCGATCTTATTTTCCTATGTTGATTACGGTTGGGAAAGCTTCAATATCCGACTTCATTCAGCGGCCGGATATTTTTGTCGTTATGGCGTTAATTATTGGCATCTACTTCAAAATTTGCATTTACTTCTTTGCGGCGGTCATAGGGATATCGAATATTTTCAATATCCCGTACCAGAAATTAATTTACCCGCTTACTCTCATCATTTTGGCTCTGACGGCTTTTGAAACCCGTTCATATAGCGAGCATTTATTGAAAGGCGGTAAAATGCTGTATTCGGTCGATCCTATATTTTTTATTGTGCTTCCGTTAATCCTTCTAATAGCAGCTGTGATTCGCAAGCTTATTTTCCGTTCAAGATCCGGAGCTGGAACTGGAACTGGAACCGGAACCGGCGGGGGGTTCGGGACAGGAGCCGGGGACGGGACATTGGGCGGAACCGGCACTAGTACCGTTGGGACTACTTATACCGGAACTGAAGGCGGTTCCGGAGCCGGATACGAAATTCCCCGAGGCGGTTCCGGAAGCGGTGGAGGCGTTGGCGGTGGTGGAAGTTGACTTGTCGGCCGGATTTTTCTTTTTCGCATACAAAGCGCGGAACATGTCGGGAATAACGAGGAGCAGGAGCATTGCCCAAGCAGTCCATTTTTCTGCACCCGTGAAGAGGGAATGGTTCATGTTTATAAAAATGGTGTTCCATGAAAAGCCGGTTCGGACATCGACCCACATGCTAAATGCGGCGCATAATAGGGTGAACAAAATGGTGATGACATACTTTTTGACGAACATCGGTAATCCATCCTTTTGGTCAAAATTATAGTCCTATTATGTGAAAGGATGCGGCGATCCCATACAGAATTTGAATATTGCCAGGGTATTGAGCCGGGAACTGGGGCAGATCAGCTTGACGAATTATATAATCAGACTTATACTAATTCTAAAAACAAATCATAAGGAATGATTCTATATATGAAATCACTAAATTTAACGACACAGCGTAAAGCGGTTTATGATGTCGTCCGCAATGCGAATGACCATCCGACCGCGGCGGAAGTCATGAATCGCCTTGTAGAGCAGGGTTATAATTTTGCATACGGCACGGTATATAATTCGCTCAGATACTTGACCGATAAAGAGCTGATCCGTGAATTGAAGCTGGGCGAGGCCGCAAGCCGTTATGACGCCAAGCTTGACGATCACCAGCATATTCTATGCGAGGTGTGCGGAAGAGTGGATGAAGTCATGTCGAAGGTTCCGGAGGAATGGAGCACTGAGGTAGCCAAGGAGACCGGATACGACGTGCATCATGCCCATGTCGTATTTGGGGGGGTGTGCCCAGCATGCAGGCAGAAGAAATAAAGGGAAGAGTGCAGAGCGGTTCGGTTACTCCGTTCAGGCGTCCCGGGCAAGAGCTTTCATACAATGAGGAGCCATTCGGCAATGTCCATCCCCAGGCATGTTCTGTTACGCAGCGCGTCATACTCGTCAGCCCATTTCCAAGCGAAATTTATGAGCTCGTCAGAGACTTGTCGGTAGGCTGCTTCGATGTCCTTGTATTTCATCACTTAGCGCAGGGTATCGGCAACGCTCAGGCTGCTGATCTTGTCATTGTTGATCTGACGGCCTATCACGGCAGTGATGAGGCTTCGATGATCACGAAGCGGATGCTGCAGGACCTCGAAGACGTCCCTTCCCTGCTGTTGGTAAATGAAGCCATGTTGTCACAGATGGATCAGAGCTTAATGAACTTTGAGCTCCTCGTCTGGCCATCCTCGCCGAACGAGATACTGTACCATGTTCAGCGAATTATTCGCACAAGCAATCATCGGCCAGTTGTTCCCGGACCTTTATCAACTGCAGGCACGGCAGCGTATAAAGATCTTTGGATCGACCGCAAGAAGATGCAGGTATATCGAGCCGACGCGGCGATCGAGTTGACCAAGACGGAATACGAGCTGCTGGTTAAATTGCTGGATCATGAAGGGAGCGTCCTGTCCCGGGAAGAGCTGCTCGCCGACGTGTGGGAAACCTCCTTCATGGGCGGAAGCAATGTGGTGGATGTACACATCAAGAGCCTGCGCAAGAAGCTTGGTGATAGCGCCGCGAGTCCGACTTATATCGCGACTGTCCGCGGGGTAGGATACCGTTTGGCCGACTAAATATTTCAAACCGTTCGCCCTATGGGCTGAGCGGTTTTTTTGCGTCGTTTTAAAAGGAGAATATGCGATTTATGTCGAATATAACAACATAAAAGTTACATATAAAGTGGGTCAATCTTGAGTCAAACTTTAAAGGAAAGGAACTGAATTAAATGAAAAAGCGCGTAACGTTTTCATTGTTTATGGCTAGTGTGTTGATTGCCGTCGTTCCTGTCGTGTTGATGCTGCTGCTGGATGATTCTATGGAATGGATCGTAGTGGTAATATCTATTGTGTTTGCTTTGTTGGTATCTGCGTTATTAATTCGCAGTATAACGGGTCCGCTTCAGCGCTTAAGTGAATCTATTCAGAAGATTAGCGGAGGCGATTTGTCGGAGCGGGTCAGCGAAGCCGATCGTAACGATGAAATCGGCATCGTGGCGAAACGGCTTCAGGAGGCGGTCGATAACTGGAATGTCATGTTGGCAGAGATGCAGCAGGCGTCGAACCAGGTTAATTTATCGGCGAATCAGTTGTCGTCCAGTGCAGACCAGACGACTAGAGCGATTGAGCATGTAACCCAGGCCATACAGGAGGTGGCCTCCGGCAGCGAACGCCAAGCGGATAATATGACTCGCGGCGTGGAGGGAATCGGGGATATTTCGCGGCAGGCAGCGGCGATTTCGAGCCATATTCAAGACGTAACCGAGACGATGGAGCAGACGACAGCCGTGGCAGAGGAAGGAAATACTTCTGTTATCAGCGTCGTTGAGAAAATCGAACATATTCACCAAACGGTCGATGAGCTTGGCACAGTCATTCAAACCTTGAGCGAGCATACCGAGAATATAGGTGGAATTGTCGGTGTTATTACAGGGATCGCTCAGCAGACCAATTTGCTTGCCTTGAACGCATCGATCGAAGCAGCAAGAGCTGGGGAGGAAGGCCGCGGGTTTGCCGTCGTTGCTTCCGAAGTCCGGAAGCTTGCCGAAGGCTCTGAGAGCTACGCCCATCAGATTGAAGAGCTTATTGGCGGCGTCCAGTTGGAAGTTCAGCGGGCGCTCGAATCGATGGAGCGTGCGAAGAAGGGCGTTGAGGAAGGAATAATTGCCGTCGATGTCTCCGGCCGGAGCTTCTCGCGGATCCGCAGGGCCGTCAGGGGCGCGGCTGCCAAAATCGAAGAGGTCTCCGGCTCAGCACGGGAATTGACGCTGGGAGCCGGGAAAGTGTCGGAGACGATATCTGAAATCCGCAACATTACGGAGGAAGGGGCGGAGAATGTCGGGACGATTTCCGCCGCCGCCGAGGAGCAGCTTGCTTCAATTCAGGAAATTGCATCCTCCACGACCCAGTTGTCCTCGATCGCTGGACGGCTGGAAGAAATGTCGGGCAAGTTTAAATTGCGGAAATCCTAAAGGCACAAAGCATAGGCAATGCTTTGGAATGCTGCCTCGCAAGTCGGCTAAATGACGGCGGGGCGGCATTTTTTGCGTTCAAGGTTCTTTTTCTTCTTGGCATTTCTGATTCTTAAGTTGGATGTATAATTGCTCCAATCGGAATTCATTCTAACGAGAAAGATGCAATAGAACGATTTACTTAACCCCCGGTGTCGTTTAAGCTTATGATAAACGAAGCTGCTGGTAAAGATAGCTGAATACGGGGGTAGAGATGTGGCTAGAAGGTTAGAAGGCAAGCGAATTGCGTTGACCGGACCTCGCCGTGCGGAGGAGCTGGGAAAGCTGATCGAGAACATGGGCGGAATTCCGCTGTACCGCCCGGCGCAGGGAACCGTGTTTTTAGATGACGAGAAGCTGCGCGAAGGGATTCGGACGTGGGTGAACTATCCGCCGGACTGGTCGGTTTTCACAACGGGAATCGGCCTTAATGCTCTGTTCGAGATGGCCGAGGAGATGGGGCTGCTGGATGCATTGCTGGACAATCTCTCTAAATCGCATATTGCCGCACGTGGATATAAGACGGTAAATGTTCTGAAGAAACACCAGTTGACGCCTCATGTCCGTGACGACGACGGCAGTACGGATGGACTGATCCGTGAACTGGCCGCATATGATTTGAAGGATGCTACGGTATTGCTGCAGTTATACGGCGATCCGGCACCGAAGCTGGTGGCATGGTTTGAGCAGCAGGGGGCGGTCTGTAAGGAAGTATTGCCTTACCGCCATACTGCGCCGCCGGAGGTGGACTTAAACCGTTTATTGCTCGATATTGTGGAAGGACATGTCGATGCCGTATCCTTTACAAGCAGTCCACAGGTAAGGTTCCTGCTTGAATATGCGGAGAAGCAAGGACGTTTCTACGAGCTTATCTCTGCGCTGCGCGGGCCGGTGATCGCCGTTGCCGTTGGCAAAGTGACTGCCCAGGGACTATATGAAGCTGGGGTTCCTCGCGTAGTCGCTCCAAAGGAAGAACGAATGGGAAGCATGATTGTTGAGCTGGCGCGTTATTTTGCCGGTGAGAGCGATCCCCTGCTTGCTAGCGAATAAGCCCTGCCCTGCTCGGGATGGGGACTTTACGGACAGGAGGAGCAATTCATGAACAAGAAGAGAGCGCTGCTGATCGGAGATTATACTCATCCTAAATTTTATCCCCTGCAAGGGGTTGACCGGGAAATTACCCATATTTTGAATGATAGCTTCTCGGTACAATGTACAGAGAACAACCATATGCTTGAGGAAAGCAACCTACAGTCGTTCGATCTGTGCATTTCCTATCACGACAGCTGGAGGGAGAAGCTGTCCTCCAAACAGACGTCAGGTCTTCTGTCCTGCATCAGCGGGGGACGGGGGCTGTTAATTCTTCATAACGGCATTGTCTTACAAAAGAAATACGAGATTGCGCAGCTCATTGGCGCCAGAAATGTATCGCACCCATCCTTGCAGAAATTGCAAATGCGCGTGACAGCACCGGAGCATGACATCATGCTTGACATTTCGCCCTTTGAAATCGAGGACGAGCCATACCGATTCGAGTTCGATCCGTTTTGCGAAACGACGATTTTGCTGGAGTACGAGATGGATGGGGAATGGCATCCGGCGGCATGGGCGCATAGCTATGGGCTTGGCCGCGTAGTCTATCTTCTTCCAGGCCGCGATCAGGCCGCGTTCCAGCACCCGGAATATCGCAAGCTGGTGCTGCAGGCTGCGAAGTGGGCGGCAAGGTCGCCGGGGTAAGTGGATTTGAGGCGCGTGAGCTTGCACGTGCTGCAGGACGTAACCAAAACAAGCTTCTACAAAAGGCCGGAACGCTGATTGGATGCGGGTCCGGTCTTCGCTTCCTTATATCGCAAGAAAAACTACCGCTAAAACGCGGTCTGTTTTCTTAGAAGGACTATTACACAACGAGGTGGATATATTTGACGACTTTTGATCAATGGGGCATTTCGCCTGAGCTTATTCGAACATTACAAAGTTATGGCATCAGCACACCGACGCCTGTACAGGAAGAAGCTATACCCGTGCTGCTGGCAGGGGAGGATGCGATCGTCCAGGCGCAGACGGGAACGGGAAAGACGCTAGCTTTTCTACTGCCGATTATGGACAAGCTGAGAGCGGATCGCCCTGACGCGCAAGCGCTGATTATTACGCCGACTCGGGAGTTGGCTATCCAAATTACGGCAGAGGCTCGCAAGCTGGCTGCTGCTCGTGAGGGGATATCGATTCTCGCTGCATATGGCGGACAAGATGTGGAGCGGCAGCTTCGCAAGTTGCAGAATGGCACGCAGCTGGTTATCGGTACACCGGGTCGATTGCTGGATCATTTACGCCGCGGCTCGCTGACGCTGGGTGCTGTACGCATGCTTGTGCTCGACGAAGCGGATCAGATGCTGCATATGGGCTTCCTGGCCGAGGTAGAGGCGATTATTCGCATGGTTCCAAAGAGCCGCCAGACGATGCTGTTCTCCGCGACGATGCCGGATAATGTAAAACGGCTTGCCCGGTCATATATGGAGCGGCCGCGGGATATCCGGATTGCGGAGACCTCTCGCGTCACGCTGGATAGTATTCGGCAAATTCTAGTGGAATGCACGGATCGAGGCAAACAGGGAGCACTGATCGAGCTCATTCGCACCCATCGCCCTTATCTGGCGGTGATCTTCTGTCGGACGAAGCGGCGAGCCAGCAAGCTGAACGAAGCTTTACAGGAGGCCGGTTTTGCCTCTGACGAGCTCCACGGCGATTTATCTCAATCCAAACGGGAGCAGGTGATGCGCGCATTCCGCGAGGCGAAGCTGGAACTGCTTGTCGCCACCGATGTAGCGGCCAGAGGGATCGATGTCGAGGGTGTAACCCATGTGTTTAACTATGATATTCCCCAGGATGTGGACAGCTACATCCACCGGATCGGCCGCACGGGCCGGGCCGGCGGGAAAGGGGTTGCGATAACCTTTGCTTCACCGAGAGATATCGATGCGCTGCGTCATATTGAGCGGGGCATTTCGATGAAGCTGGAGCGGAGCCGCCAGGAGAAAAGCGATGCCGCAGCCTCTATGAGCCGGGATACAGCAGGCAAACGGGAATCCAGGGACTCCGCCGGGAGAGGGAGAAGGCCTGAGGGCAGGAAGCAGGCAGGAGGAAGAGCAGGCGAAGGGCGCCGCGGCCAAGGCAGCGGGAAAGGCAGCCGTGAACGTCAAGCGTCCCAGTCCGGTCAGGCTAGGGGCGGCAAGCCATCCAACTCGAGAAACGGACAGGCCTCTCGCAACGACGGCGGCGGCCGGCGCGGCAGGTCAGAACGTGGAGGGCGCCGGGGGCGTTAAATGCAGACGGATTGAAGTTAAAACGCAACATAATGCGGGTAAAATACGTTTTAAAGAGTAGAAACAATGCCTCATCCTCTAGGGAAGAGGCTAGGGGGAGAGAGCGAAGTGAATAACCGAAAGATAACGGCGATCTTGTTGATTTGTATTCTGGCGGCTGTCGCCATAACGGCTTGTGGCAAGGAGAATTCACCGAAGCCGAATAATTCGGCTTCGGTGTCCGAACCGGGAGCTAACCCGTCGAATAGCGGGAACGAAGGAGATTCTGCAGGAGAAAGCTCCGGTCAGGACGCCGGACCAGATGCGGAGCAGGCGCCTGCGGCTAAAGATCCGCAGAAAGGTTCTTCAGCGGTCGACAAGGCCGCTGCCGCCGATCCCCACAGTATTGCCGTGCTTGTGAATAAGGAACTGGCTCTGCCTGAGGATTATAAGCCTTCCGATTTGGTCTATCCAGATGTGCGGTTTACGTTTAAGGAGAAGATTGAGAAGCGAATGATGCGCAGTGAAGCTGCAAAGGCACTGGAGGAGATGTTCGCTGGAGCGGAGCGGGACGGCATTTATTTGGCCGGCGTATCGGCTTATCGGTCCCACAGTACGCAAAAGTCTTTATTCAACCGCTATGTAGCAAGGGACGGGGAAGAGAAAGCCAAGACGTACAGTGCGGTTCCAGGCCATAGCGAGCATGAGACCGGGCTTGCGATCGATGTCTCGGGAAGCGATGGGAAATGCGCTGCGGAGGACTGCTTTGGAGGAACGAAGGAGGCTGAGTGGCTTGCTCAGCATTCCGCGGAATACGGTTTTATCATTCGTTATCCCGAAGGGAAAGAAGCTATCACAGGCTACAAGTATGAGCCTTGGCATCTACGCTATGTGGGCAAGGAAATCGCAGTGGATATTTTTGAACGGGACATTACTTTGGAACAATATTATGATACTGTTCCGGTATCTGGAACTCCTTAAAGTTACGCTTTTGGCGTCCGGAATTAATTATGATTCATCTTGCTGCCGACCGGGTTATGTAGTTACGAACTCCAACTAAACTTTAAGGAGGCGTATGGACATGTCCGAACATAATCATGTAGTCAACAAAGAAGGCGAGATGGCGCTGAATAAAGTGGATGATGCGATTAAGCGTATGGATGGGGAGCGGAAGGAAGATATCCTCGAGAATTTCGATGCCTTTAAACGTTATTTGGGCGGGCGGATCGAGGTGGCTCAAGGCATAGGGCTTAGTGAAGAGACGATGGCGAAGGCGGCGGAGAAGATCGGCGATTACCTGGCGGCTAACGAGGAGCCGCGCAACCGGGAAGAGAAGCTGCTGCAAGAGCTGTGGAAAGCCGGGGAGCAGGAGCATCGCCATGCTTTAGCCCATATCCTGGTGAGGCTTGCTAAAACGACGCAATAAGATCAATTGATCTTTGCTGAAGGTGGTTTCCTTATGGAAATCACCTTTTTCTATTGACAACTGATAATGATTATCAGTATCTTTAGAACAGAGGATTTTTTGTTAGATATTGGTCGCGTTGTGTTCATATATAATCAATATGTCGTATGCGGAAAGGGAGATCGTTATGATCGGATTGAATACATCCCACTTAAATATAGCTTATGGAGACCGTCTCATTGTAGAAGACTTGAATATTAGCATTCCTAAAGGGAAAATAACCGCCCTTGTCGGATCGAACGGCTCAGGGAAATCGACGGTACTGAAAACGATGGCTCGCATCTTGCAGCCTAAATCTGGAACGGTGCTGTTGAACGGAAAATCCATTCATAAGCAGTCGACTCGTGAAGTGGCTAAGCAACTGGCCATTCTGCCCCAGAATCCGACTGCGCCTGACGGGCTTACGGTATACGAGCTTGTATCGTACGGACGCTTTCCGCATCAGAAAGGGTTCGGAAGTCTGAAGTCCGAGGACCGGAAAATTGTCGATTGGGCGATCAACGCCACCGGAATGAATGAGTTTGCGGATCGGGCGCTTGAGCAGCTGTCCGGAGGACAGCGGCAGCGGGCCTGGATCGCCATGGCGCTGGCACAGGAGACGGACATTTTATTTTTGGATGAACCGACGACCTTCCTGGATATGGCGCACCAGCTGGAGGTGCTGCAGCTGCTGGAGCAGTTGAACGCGGAATCCAGCCGCACCATCGTCATGGTCGTGCATGACTTGAACCATGCCGCAAGGTATGCCCACCATATGATCGCTATCAAGAAAGGGCAAGCCATCGCGGAGGGAGCGCCGACCGAAGTGGTCACCTCTTCCGTCCTGCGCGAAGTATTCGGCATTGAGGCAGATATTGTGACGGATCCGCGGAGCGGAGTACCGCTGTGCCTTCCGTATGAGCTGTATCGCGTAGCGGAGAGCAAAGGACAGCTTCCGAAGAACAGCGTGCTTACAGGTGCCGGCGACAAGGTGGCTGCACTTCGTTAAGCCGCCGGGGCGTTCAGGAGGCTTATAGTGAAGCAGGAGGATCATATGGAGCGGTTGGCTATCGATTATCAATTATTAGAGCAGCAATGTCATGTAGTTCGTGAATGCCGAGAGCAGGCCATTTATACGGTCGAGGGAAAAGATCTCCTGGATCGGCAGCGGGTTGAGCAGTTTCTGACCTTGTACCAATCTGAGATCAAAGGGCTTGATATCCAGGTTGCGGCGACGTATTTCGCGGCAACCTGGCGGGTCCTTTGTACAGCGCTGCATTATATGGCGTCGTTGACGAGCTCGCAGTTAAGTTTCCGATTGGACAATTTGACGCTGCAGATCGTTCGGGTTCAGCAATTTCCAACGGTCTTCTTCGTGCTGCGGGACGATGCGGAGTCAACTTGGCCGGAAGGCGAGGTTAGCGGCTGGCAGGAGCAGTGGTTGGGAAGCTTCTACCAGGAGACCTTGCGGCCGGTGATGGAATCGGTAGCCGATGTGTCAAAGCTGCCGGTTACGCAGCTCTGGGGGCAGCTGCCTCTGGGAGTTGCTTATTATATCAAGCAATTAGCGAATAGGCTGGAGACTGCGGAGCACCGTGAGCAGCTGTGGGCGGATCATGAATCCGTCAAGGAAATGTCCGCGGAGTGGTTTGGCATTAAGCGCAATCCGTTTGCGGTCAAGGAAATCCTGGTGGATAATCCTTATTCGCCTGGCGAGAAGATGTCCTTGAAGCCGACCTGCTGCCTGGCTTATCGCACGAAGCCCGGTTTAAGCTACTGCTACACTTGCCCCAAGCTGACCAAACAGCAAAGGGAAGAGAAGCGGATCCAAGTGATGCAGAGGCAAATGGAGTCCAGCAAGAAATAAGCCGCCTTGGTTAAGGCGGCTTTTGTAAATGGTTAGGCGATAACTGCGATTACTTTAGCGATTGCAAAGCTTGAACGAGCGGAGTCTCTCCTGCAATCAAATTAAAGGCGGCATGCTCCGTCTCAGGCAGCTTTAAGGCAAGAACTGCCGCCTCGGCCACATCATTTCGAGAAATGAATCCCGAGTGGGTAAACCCATCTCGGATCGATACTTTGCCTAGAGGCAAATCATCGGTCAGCCCCCCCGGACGTATAATCGTATGGCATAACGTGCTTTCCTCCAGTACTTTTTCGGCCCGGCGTTTAGCTAATAAATACGGCTTCAAAATTTTCGGCATGCGTTCCGGCTCCAGCGTTCCCATCGAGCTGATTAGAATGAAACGCTTAACGCCCAGCAAGGCGGACTGTTCGATCAATCGAACGGTTCCAAGATGGTCAATTTCCTCCGGATCGCCCTTATCTCCTGCGCCGACCGCGCAAATGACGGCGTCCGCCCCATCGATTCCTTCCGAGAAAACGTTCCTCAAATCACCGATGTACGGCTGTGCCCCCCACTCTTGCAAATTATCCCGCTGCGATTCATTGCGAACCAGCCCCCTGACTTCATAATGTTCTCTTCGAAGCGCTCTAATGATGTGACGACCTGTTCTTCCGTGCGCTCCCGCAACAAAGACGGTATACATGGGCAGCCCTCCGGTATCTAGATGATATTGGCAATGTCCCCAGTTTACAGGGATATTTATCATTACCCTAAAAAAATATTCATAACCCCTTGCATTGTGAAAAAGATCACACTATAATAAGAGTTATAAGGTGAATGTTTTCACAATATTTCATTTTCATAAGTGATATATTTCACAATAAGTATCCCGATATTTGAACAATATATAACATCGGGCCATTATAAGGAGGAAGAAATCATGAAGGTAGCAGTTATTGGATGTACGCATGCAGGGACGGCAGCCATTGTAAATACAGCAAAATTATATCCGGAAGCGGAGATTACCGTATATGAGCGCAATGACAACATCTCATTCCTGTCGTGCGGTATAGCTTTATATGTCGGCGGCGTGGTAAAGGATCCTCAGGGATTGTTCTATTCATCGCCTGAGCAGCTTGCGGAGCTTGGTGTAAAGACAAAAATGCTCCACGAAGTGACCGCCGTGGACACGGACCGGAAACAGTTGACGGCACGGAATTTGCAGACTGGGGAGGAATTTACAGATCACTTCGACAAGCTGATCGTAACGACGGGATCGTGGCCTGTCGTGCCCCGATTCCCAGGAATCGAGCTGGACAACATTATTCTATCCAAAAATTTCAATCATTCCAATTTGATCATTGAGAAAGGGAAGGAAGCGCAAAATATCGTCGTCGTTGGCGCAGGATACATCGGCATTGAACTGGTCGAAGCCTTTCAAATGAACGGCAAGAACGTGACGCTGATTGACGCGGAAGAGCGAATCTTGAGCAAATATCTTGATGCGGAATACACAGACATCATCGAGGATGCTTTGCGTGAACGCGGAATTGCTCTGGCGCTTGGGGAGAAGGTCGTGCGGTTTGAAGGTGAAGAGGGCAAAGTGAATGTCGTTATTACTGATCATGGCCGGTACGCCGCAGATGTCGTCATTCTCTGCATTGGCTTCAAGCCGAATACGGAGCTTCTGAAGGGCCAGGTCGATATGCTGGATAACGGGGCGATCATCGTCGACGAGTACATGCAGACGAGCAAACGGGATGTGTTCGCGGCAGGCGACAGCTGCGCCGTATACTATAATCCGCTTAAGAGACATGCTTATATTCCGCTTGCCACCAATGCCGTTCGCATGGGGACATTAGCCGCACGGAACCTGGTATCGCCTACGGTGAAATACTTAGGTACTCAAGGGACCTCGGGCATCAAGATTTACGAGAACAACATTGCGGCAACCGGGCTGACGGAATCGGCAGCCAAAGAGGCCGGGCTTGAGGCGGACTCGGTTCTTGTGACCGACAGCTATCGGCCGGAATTTATGCCGACCCATGAAAATGTTACGCTGAAGCTCGTATACGAGCAAGGAACAAGACGCATTCTCGGCGCGCAAATCATGTCCAAGGTGGATTTGACGCAATCGATCAATACGATATCCGTCTGTATCCAGAACGATATGAAAATGGAGGAACTCGCATTCGTCGATTTCTTCTTCCAGCCGCATTTTAATAAGCCTTGGAATTTCTTGAATAGTGCCGGATTGCAGGTGCTCCCTGAAGTGCCAGCACAGGAAATCATTCACGTGTAATCGTTGATCAAACATCTTTGTCAAGGATACAGCCACTGCCGGGAGAGGTGATCCCCTGTGCGGTGGCTTCTTTCATATCCAAGGTGACTTATGTTACATTGCCGGCGCGCCAAGGCACGATACAATGAGGATAAAATTAGAGATAAAATATTGCTCAGACCAAGAGGAGATGATAACCATGGCTTATTACAAACCGCCGCAAATTGCGGAAATAACCGTGGATACGGGAGTCCAGAAGGCGCGCAATCCGCTGCTGACTGTGATGATATTAGGTTTTCTCGGCGGTGCTTTTATCGCGCTCGGATTTTTACTCGATATACGGGTGATCAGCAACGCGCCGGAGGAATGGGGAAGCATCGTCAATTTCATCGGTGCCGCCGTGTTTCCGATCGGCTTGATTCTCGTTCTGCTCGCTGGCGGCGAGCTGTTGACGGGCAACATGATGGCCGTGCCGCTCGCGCGGATGGCTAAACGCATCACGACGCTGGAAATGCTGAAGAATATCGTGCTGATTACGATTGCCAATTTCCTGGGCGCGGTCTTTGTAGCATATTTCTTCGGGCATGTCGTCGGGCTGACGGCCAGTGGTCCTTATCTTGATAAATTGATTGCTATGGCCGGGCATAAACTGGATGACAGCTTCCTGCAGGCCTTTGTATCCGGGATCGGCTGCAACTGGCTCGTTGCTCTTGCCGTGTGGCTCTCCTATGGCGCTGATAATATTAGCGGCAAAATCCTCGGCATTTGGTTCCCGACAATGGCCTTTGTTGCCATCGGCTTTCAGCACGTTGTTGCGAACATGTTCCTTATCCCCGCGGCGATATTTGAGGGTTATTTCTCGTGGGGAGATTTTATTAGAAATTTCGTGCCCGTCTGGCTAGGCAATTTGACCGGAGGCGCCCTGTTTGTCGCAGGGGCTTATTGGACGGCTTATTTGAAAGACAGAAAGACTATAGCTGTGCAGAAGTCCGAGCTTGCATCCGTTCCCGTAAGCAAGCACGCATAATTTAATAACCTAAGAAGCGAATCAGCCTGTTGATTATTCATCAACAGGCTGATTTTTTTTAGGCATTAAAACTGAAAACCGTTGTAGTCAAATAATTTCATGATCAGTCAAATCTGTTGCTATGAGATGGATTGCTGAAGTGATTAAATAAATCCAGAGCATATACAGGGAGGAATGTCTGAATGAACCCAGCTGTGAATTTTGTCGATGCGCTCCACAATGAATCGTTTGAGGATCGTTATTTATCCAAGAGAATCACTCATCAGAGCATGATTTACGACCATGGCAGAGAGAAGGAATCTTTAAACGGGAGCTGGCATTTCGGAATTGACCAATACGATACCTGCCTCAGAGCCGATTGGTATAAAGAAAGCTACGAGGATTCCGAGGGGAGAACCAATCCGATGGATTTCAGCTTCGACGAGTGGGAGACCATGACGGTGCCATCCTGCTGGAATACCCAAGGAGAGAAATATTTCTACTATGAAGGAAGCGTGGTGTACACCCGGACATTCCAGTACGGCAACAGAGGGGAGGAGCGGGTGTTCATCAAATTCGGTGCAGTCAATTATGATGCGAAAATCTTTTTGAATCAGGAATATCTCGGTTGCCATAAGGGAGGTTCGACCCCCTTCTATGTCGAAGTGACTGGCCTTCTAAAGAAATATAACCGGATCATAGCCGTCGCGAACAATACGCGGAAACCATGCCAGGTTCCTACGGATAATACGGATTGGTTCAACTACGGGGGCATTTACCGGGATGTAGAAATCATACGGCTGCCGGAAACGTTCATTAAGGATTTCTCCATCGCCTTGTTTCCCGGAAGCGGGTTCTCGAAGATCAAGGTCGAGCTGGAGGTGGAGGGTTCGAACCGGAATGGCCTCGGGGAACTAACCATTGAAGAACTGGGGATTACTTTTCCGCTTGAAGTATCGGACGGCAGAGCATCCGCTGTGATTGACGCCAAACCGGAATTATGGAGCCCTGAGCATCCGAAGCTGTATAAGGTCAAAGCGGTTTTCGAAAACGACGTGATCCGTGAGAACATTGGATTCCGTGAAATCCGCGTAGAGGGTACGGACATTTTGTTAAACGGCAGCAAAATCTTCCTGAAGGGTATCAGTGCTCATGAGGAAAGTGTGCTTAACGGCAAAGCCGTTACGGAAGCAGAGATTATTGAGAATTTTACATTAGCCAAAGAGATGAACTGCAACTATATGAGGCTTGCTCATTACCCCCATACCGAAAAGGCGGCAAAAATCGCCGATGAAATGGGCATCATGCTCTGGGAGGAGATTCCCGTCTATTGGGCTATTCAATTCCATAACGAAGCAACCTATCAGGACGCAGAAAACCAGCTGATCGAGCTCATTAAAAGAGACCGCAACCGAGCCAGCGTCATCATCTGGTCCGTGGGCAACGAAAATGCCGATACCGATGCGAGACTGAAATTTATGAGTTCCTTGGCCATGACGGCGAAAAAGTGGGATCCGACCCGGCTAGTGTCCGCTGCATGCCTCTTGGACCATGTCAATCATATCATTGACGACCGCCTTGCCGAGTATCTGGACATTATCGGGGCCAATCAATATTACGGATGGTATCAGACCGATTTCACCAATCTGATCAAGCTGTTTGAGAACAGCAAGCCGGAAAAGCCCGTTCTCATTACCGAATTCGGCGCCGATGCCAAAGCCGGACATCGAGGTACCGCTGATGATAAAGGGACCGAGGATTGCCAGGTGGACATCTATAAAAAACAGGTAAAGGTGCTTGGCCAAATTCCTTATATCAAGGGAACTAGCCCCTGGATTCTGTATGATTTCCGCTGCCCGAGAAGGCTCCATCCGATTACTCAAGACTATTACAATACCAAAGGGCTATTGAATGGGGACAAAAGCTATAAAAAACCCGCGTTCTATGTGATGCAGGATTTTTACAAAAATATTAACCCATGATACAACACCAGCAAGAAGAGGAGGGTAAACTGTGAGCGCGATATCCACCCAAAAAACGAGACGCAAAAAAATAAATACCGAGAAAGAAGAAAATCTCGCCGGCTATGTCTTCATTGCCCCGATGCTGATCGGACTGCTGATCCTGACCATCATTCCGACCATCATTACTTTTATTTTGAGTTTTACAGAATGGAGCTTTATTGCCCATCTCGATAAAATCAAGTTCGTTGGCTTGAAAAACTTCAGGAAACTGCTCGATGATCCGGTCTTCCTCACTTCCTTCAAGAACAATCTGATCCTGCTGCTGGCCGTGCCTGTACAGCTATTAATCGGATTAGTATTCGCCGTCATCATCGACAAATACGTATATTTTAAAAGCGTGTTCAAGGTTGTTTTTTTCATGCCGTATATTTCAAGCATCGTGGCCGTGGCCATTGTATTCCAATTGTTGTTCCAGCCGTCCTACGGGCCCGTCAACCAGACCTTGCGGGCGCTCGGAATCTCCGATCCGCCGAAGTGGTTGGCCGATCTGCACTACGCGCTTCCTTCCGTGATGATCATTATGGTGTGGGTTGGTATCGGCTTTAGTCTCGTCGTTTACCTGGCTGCCTTGCAATCGATTTCCAAAGACCTGTATGAATCGGCGGAAATCGATGGGGCTGGCTTTAGAACGAAGTTTTGGAAGATTACGTTTCCGCTCGTCTCGCCGACGACATTCTTTTTGCTTATCACCGGTCTGATTTCAAGCTTCAAATCCTTTGATATCATTAAAGTCCTTACAGGCGGGGGGCCGTCCTACTCGACCTCAGTCATCACCTACTATCTATACACAACTGCCTTTGAAAATTTGAAAACCGGTTATGCTTCATCAATCGCCTTATTTTTGTTTGGATGCGTCATGCTGATTACGGTGATTCAACTGTACGGCCAGAACAAATGGGTGAATTATTAATGCGGAGGTTGCTATGAAAAAATCGCTCGATTTAGGGAAAATCGCCCTCACGCTATTAATGACTGTTCTCGGAATTGCCTTTTTGCTGCCTTTCTTATGGATGATCTCGGCTTCATTCAAACCGGAAATCGATGTATTTAAGTACCCGATTGAGTGGATTCCCCGGCATTGGCAAGTTTACAAAAATTACAGCAAAGTCTGGTTCGAGGAAACTCCCTTTTATCTATATTATTGGAATACAATTAAGGTAAGCGTGCTAACCACTTTGTTGTCCCTTACCGTATCTTCCATGGCTGCCTATGCTTTTGGACTGATTTATTTCAAGGGGAAAAATTTCTTGTTCGTCCTGGTACTCATGACGTTCATGATTCCTAACTATTCGATTATGGTCCCGCAATTCATGATCTTTAAATGGCTGCATCTGTTCGATAGCCATCTGGGCCTAATCCTGCTCGGTTCATTCAGTGCGCTCGGCACATTTATGCTGCGGCAATTTTTCATGGGGCTGCAGAAGGATTGTCTTGATGCTGCCAGAATAGACGGCGCCGGACAACCGACCTTGTTTCTGCGGGTAGCCGTGCCGCTGGTTCGTCCAGCATTGGTCACTTACGCCATTCTGCGATTTATATGGACCTGGAACGATTATGCCAATCCACTGATCTTTCTCCGGAGCCGTAACTTGGAGACGATTCAGCTGGCCATTCAGAAGTTTGCTTCGGAAAGCGGAGTGTTCTATTCCTTGACTATGGCTGGCGCAGTTTCGGCGATTATTCCGCTGATCATCATCTTCATTCTTGCTCAGAAGCAGGTCATTGAAGGCATCGCGCTTGGTGGCGTAAAAGGGTAAAAATAATGCGAAACGAGTCAAAATTGTAGCTTTGGCCATAAAAATTTTGATGGTACGATTCAGATGTGTTTTTAAAATAAAGGAGGGTTTAAATTGAGAAAAAAGTGGGCATTATTCGTTGCTTTATCCGCTTTGCTGACTAGCCTGTTGTCCGGCTGCGGCAGCGAGCCGAAACAGAATGCTGCTTCGCCTGCAAATGATTCGGGGGCTGGAAATACTGCCGCGGAACATGTAACGATCAAATTCATCAACTGGGAGAGCCCTGAGGTCTATCAGCCAGCGATCGATGCCTTCCAACAGAAATATCCCCATATTACTGTTGAGTACGTTCCATTGGTTGAGAATGACTCCAACGAGACATTAAAGAAATTGGATATCATGTACGCTTCAGGTGAAGAATTTGACGTATTCTCGATTAACTCCACACCTAATTTCAGCCAACGGGCCAACAACGACATGCTGGAGCCGCTTGATGATTACATCGCCAAGGAAGGCTTGGTTTATGAAGACGAGTATAAAGCCGAACAAATGAAAGTAGATGGCAAACGTTACTCCTTACCGGGAAAATTTGGGCCTTGGCTAATTCTGTTGAATAAGGACCAGTTAACCGAGGCAGGGCTGTCTGTTCCTGAGAGCTGGACATGGGATGAATTCCGTGACTATGCCAAACGGTTAACTAGCGGCGAAGGCGCGGGCAAGCATTACGGAGCTCACTTCCATACCTGGAAGGACTATCTGTTGCTGAACAAATACAGCGCTCCCGACAATCAAGGCATTCTGAATGATGAGGGAACGGCGGTAGACGCGGATAATCCGTTAATGAAAAAGTCTCTCGAGCTCCGATACGATATGGAGAAAGTAGATAAGTCCGCAACGCCTTATCAGGACGTAATTACGCAAAAAATACCTTATCGCGATCAGTTTTTCCAAGGCAAGGCCAGCATGCTGCCGACGGGCCCGTGGATGATTGCGGAAGCCGGAGGAACGGAAACGATTTCCGCCACGTTCGAAACTGCCTTTGCACCATGGCCTACGAACAATAAGGGCGACGAAATTTACTCTTACGGCGGAGCCGATTCGCTGGTTATTTCATCGCAATCCAAGCATAAACAGGAGTCCTATGAATTTATCCGTTTCCTTTCGACAGAAGGGATGTCGCTGACCAAACAATTGTCGGCCTGGAAGCAGGCGGATGTGGGCAAAGAGCTTGACGCCATTATTGCCTCGACGCCATCTCCGGACAAAATCGATAAAGAATCGCTTATGAACACTTTGTCCGTAACGAAGCTCCCGAATCCACCAGTTGTTGTGCCTTATGCCGGCGATCTGGAGAACGCTTACATCTCCGAGGTGGATCAATATTTGCTGGGCAAGGCGGATATCGATACCACGATTGGAAAGATTAAGTCCAGCCTGCAAAAGATAATCGATGCAAACAAATGATCGCTGCGTTATAGTAGAAGGAGGATGCCGCCTGAGGCATCCCCTCTATTTTTATATAAAAGGAAGGGAACCGGCTCCATGAATAGGATCAAGATAAGCTGGAGACACAAACTTATTTATACCTCGCTCTTATGTCTAATGCTTCCGTCCATCATCTCACTGGCGCTCACCGGTATCCATACCAAGGATGAGTTCAAGCGAAAAGCGATCCTTAATGCCGAGCAATCCTTGGAAGTCTCTGATTTATATATAGCCAATATAGTCAGCGACATGATTTCCGTTACGAATTCGATCCAATACAGCAGCGAAATCATCACCCAATTGCGTTCCGCCTGGATGCAATACAATGAAGAAGGCTATAATTCAATCGATCTTTCCACCTTTAGAAAAATAACCGAAAACCTTGGCGATTTTACCTATATCCGGGATAAAACCTACTTGACCATCCTTATGCCGAACGGGCTTTATTTTACGAATTATCCTACGCATAATATAGATTTTTCTACAATATATCATGCGAATTGGCTGCAGAAGATGGCGGACGATCCGATAAATACAACGAGATTTATTGCGCCGCAGCCTAACTATGTCGTGTCGGAAGCCGGCAAACATCCTAATGTCATCACCGTGGCCCGTACCTTTCAGCTATATGCCCACAGTCCGAACTCATACATCATTATTAGCAAGCCTGAAGAGCAATTCCATCAAATCTTAAGTAAATATGCCTCGGATCAAACCATCTTGTTGAAAGATTCGGCAGGAAAAATCATTTCGCATACGGACCTGGAACAGCTCGGACGACCTGCTCCCGAAGCCCATTCGGCCGGTGGCCAGGCTGTGGTGAATTGGAACGGCACGGAATATTTATCTGTGGACCATCCGCTTGCTTATGCGGGCTGGAGCCTGCAAAGCTTGATCGACTCCCGGAAAGTTACGGGAAATATTGGCAGTTTTATTAATTATTTGTTTTTGCTGCAAATGTTGTTCGTCATCATATTCTCTATCGTCATGTACTACTTGCTCCGTCAATTTACGTATCCGATCATCCGACTGGCAAGAACCTCGGGCAGAGTCCAGGGAGGCGACCTCAATGTACGTTCCAAAGTCGAAGGGACGGACGAAATCGGCCAATTGGGGGTGTCGTTTGACCGAATGCTGGATCGGATTGAGGAAATGGTCCGCCAAATCGAATGGGAGCAAAACCGGAAGCGGATCGCTGAGCTGGAATTGCTGCAGGCCCAGATTAATCCCCATTTCCTGTTTAACATTTTGAACTCCATTCGTCTTCAGGTCATGATGAAGGGCGAAGGCGAAATTGCTAAAATCATTGAGTCTTTATCCACTTTGCTCCGAATGACGATTAACCGGAATAATGAATTCATACCTTTGCATGAGGAAGTCGCAACGGTGGAGCATTATATGAAATTAATGAATTACAGGCATATGGATAAGGTGGAACTCAAGATCAGTCTCGCTTCCAACACCTTGTTGGAAACTATTCCGAGGTTTACTTTGCAGCCACTCATTGAAAACGCATACATCCATGGCCTCGAGCAAAAGAGCGGTGAAATTTCAATTTCCTCCTGGAAGACCGAAACTAAGCTGTTTATTTGCGTGCAGGATAACGGGAAAGGCATGACGGAGGAGCAGTTGGAAGCTGTGATGAATCTGTTTCAATCCAAAGGGAAGATCGAGGGAGAAACGCGGGTTAATCAGCATATTTCAGGCATCGGCCTGCGCAATGTCCATGAACGGATCAAGATGATTTACGGAACAGCTTGTTCCATGGAACTGCAAAGCCTTTCCGGCGAGGGTGTAAAAATCACTTTGACATTACCATTTACAGAGAATAAGGAGAACCACGCCCATGTATAAAGTGATTATTGTCGATGATGACGTTGCCGTGCTTACTTTCCTAAGCAATATGATATCTTGGGAGAAGTATGGCTTTGAATTGGAAGGCGCCTGCTCGGATGCATATCAAGCCCTGGAATTAAGTGAACGGAATATGCCGGACCTAGTGGTTACGGATATCGGGATGCCTGGAATGAGCGGCCTAGAGCTGATTAAAAAAATGAAAGAGCTTAACGGGCATGCGCATTTTCTTATCCTCTCCTGTCATGATGAATTCAGATTCGCTCAACAAGCGGTTCAGCTAGGGGTACAGGAGTATATTTTAAAAGAAACACTCAATATGGAAGGCATGGAGGAAATTCTCGGGAGAATCCGCAATCAGCTTGTTGAAAGCTCCCGCTTACAGCAAAGGGTGGAGAAGCTGCAGTATCAAGCTGTTCAAAGCAAATCCAGCCTAAAGGAGAAGTGGCTCCGGGATTTTTTGACCTCCCCGTTGACGGACCCTAAGAACTGGATCCAAAAATTGACCGATTATGGTTTGATTCCGAATTTGAAACGTTTCCTGCCGATGGTGGGCAGTGTTTACAGTTATGAAGATGCTTTATCTCGGTACAATAATGAACACGTTTTAAAATTTGTCATTGAGAATATGTTGGAAGAGTTGCTTCAAGAAGAATCGCGGATTCTTTTTTTTCCCTATTCGGCTAAGCAATTTTGTCTGCTCTATGCGTGCGAGCCAGATCTTAAAATTAACCCCTACGCAGAAGCGGAACGTTTTTGCTGCAAATTGCAGAGAAATTTGGCCGAGACGCTTAAGGTTGAAGTTTCTTTTCTCATAGGCGAGCTGGGTAGCGATAGTCATAAAATGAAACGCCAGTGGATGGATTTGTTCCAGTCGGTTAACGCCTTTTTCTATTCCACCGAACCGGGAGTAGGCCAAATAAATCGAATCATGCCGCTTGCAGGCCAAGAGGAGCTGCTCTCTTATTTCCCTGCGCTGGCCGAGCAGATCAATCTGTTGGTTTTGGAAGGAAATACGGATGTTGGACCGACGGTTGACGCATTTATCCAATTTATCGCCGAACGGAAATTTCATCCGAGCTACGTGAAGCAATTTTTGTATAAACTCGAGCTTGATATACAACTGAAATTAATATACAGCCACCAGTTTAAAAATAAAAAAAACCAACTGATGCTAGACCAGATCGGCAATATCCACGAATTGAAGGTTTGGATGACCCAATTTTTGATGGAAGCCGTCTACGTCATGGATCAAATCTCCAAGCAAAGCAAAAAAACAGAAATCATCGAAGCCCAAAAATACATCCAAATGAATCTGCGGCGGAAGATTACATTGGAGGAGGTGGCTGACCACCTCTACTTGAACTCGAGTTATTTCAGCCGGCTGTTCAAAAAAGAAACCGGTGAGACCTTTGTTGAATATATGACTCGGATGAAAATGGAGAAGGCCAGAGAGATGCTTAGCGATACGAGCGCAGCCGTAGAAGAAGTGGCGCTGGCGCTTGGTTATGACAATAGGAGCTATTTCGTTAAGCTGTTCAAGAAGTATTATGGCATATCGCCAAGCCGATTAATTTAAGGTTCCAGTAGACACCAGTCCGTCTTTTTTCTAAGATGATTACAAAAGGAAGACATGGAGAATAGGGGATGTGTTTACATGGTCCGAGAGGAGAACGGAGTGTTTCCGGCTGTGTGTCCATTGGATTGTCCGGATACCTGCGGCCTGTTACTGCATAAAGAAGACGGAAAAATCGTAAAGGTGACGGGGAATCCCGAACATCCTGTCACGAAAGGCGCTATTTGCAATAAAGTCCGTAACATGACGGAGCGGATTTATCATCCGGAACGTATTCTCTACCCGCTGCGGCGGACGGGAGCCAAGGGCGAAGGGAATTTCGAAAGGATTACTTGGGACGAAGCCATCGGCGAAATTGCCGGGAAATTTACGGAATTGATTCGTGATCACGGCTCTGAGAGCATCATGCCGTACAGCTTCTACGGCAATATGGGAGCGCTGAGCGTGGACGGCATGGACCGCCGTTTCTTTCACAGACTCGGCTCAACCCGGCTGGACCAGGGCATTTGCAATGCCGCCGGCAACGTAGGCTGGAAGTATACGATGGGATTCATGGGGGGGAAGAGTCCGGAGGAGACCGCCAAGGCCAAGCTGTTCATTGTATGGGGACAGAATACGATCAGCACGAATATGCACGCATGGTCCATCATGGAAAAGGCGCGCAAGCAAGGGGCGAAGCTCGTCGTTATCGATGTGCACCGGAATCGGACCGGCGACCGGGCGGATTGGTTCATTCCGCTCCATCCGGGAACGGATGCGGCTCTGGCGCTCGGCTTGATGCATGTCCTGTTCGACCGCGGCCTGGTGAACGAGGAGTTCCTCGAGAAATATACTATTGGCCATCAAGAGCTGCGCGAGCATGTGAAGCAGTATACGCCGGACAAGGTGGCAGCCATTACCGGGGTTCCGGCGGATGATATCGTCAAGCTAGCCAAGATGTACGGGGAAACATCTCCGGCGTTCATACAAATCGGCAACGGACTGCAGCATCACGACAATGGCGGCATGAACATCCGGACGATCGTCTGCCTTCCAGCGCTGACGGGGCAGTGGCTCGTCGAGGGAGGCGGCGCGATTAAAGCGAACGGTGATTATTCCAAATTCAATGGAACGGCGTTGGAGCGTTCCGACCTCCGGGCGAATCCCGATGCCCGGATCGTCAGCATGAATCAGCTCGGCGAGGCGCTGCTGTCCCTGGATCCGCCGATCCGGGGAATGTTCGTCTACTGCGCGAATCCGGCTGTGGTAGCCCCGGATACAGACAAGGTGGAGCGAGGCTTGCTGCGCGAGGATTTGTTCACGGTCGTACATGATCTGTTCATGACGGATACGGCCAAATATGCGGATATTATCCTGCCGGCAACATCAACCTTCGAGAATACGGACGTATACCGGTCCTACTGGCATCACTACATCCAGCTTCAGGAGCCGGTCATTCCCCCGCAGGGCGAGAGCAAGAGCAATATGGAGGTATTCAAGCTGCTTGCGCAGGCAATGGGGTTCACGGAGGAGGCCTTTCAGGATACGGAAGAGGATATGATTCGCCAGGCGCTGGATCACCCAGCAAATCCGCATATCGAGCATATTACGCTGGATGGATTGAAGGAGCACCGCTTCCTGAAGCTGAATATGGAATATCAGAGCCGTTATTTCACAGCGCCGCCAACCCCTTCCGGCAAAATTGAACTGTATTCGCAGCGCATGGCCGAGGCCGGACTTCCGCCGCTGCCCACTTATGTTCCGCTCGTGGAAGGCTATGACGGCGAACGGCGGCCAGGCACAGGCTCCCGCTATCCGCTTATGTTCATTTCGCCGCCGAACCACAGCTTCCTCAACTCCACCTTCGCTAATGTAGAGAAGCTGGCAGCGCTGGAGAAGGAACCGATGCTGCAAATTCATCCGGAGGATGCGGCGGCGCGGGGAATATCTGACGGGGACGCGGTTCTCGTGTGGAACGATCGAGGGCAGTTCGAAGTAACGGCGGCAGTGACGGATAAAATGCTGCCGGGCACCGTTGTCAGCCAGGGGCTGTGGTGGGAGCAGGAAGACAAGCGCCAGCGTGCGAATGCACTGACTCCTGAGCGCCTCGCCGATATGGGGAACGGAGCGACCTTCTTCTCGACTGTTGTCGAGGTAAAGCGTCAACGGAAGTGCTTGCCGAATCAATAAGATTGCGCGATACTAGATAATTATTTTTGTGTATTGGAAAAGCCCGCGAGGGCTTTTTCCTCTTCATGCAGATGGTGGGCGATAAGGATGAAATTTTTGGAGCAGTATCCTAAAGAAGTGAGGGGCTTTCTAGTCGCGAGTCTTGTCAACTCCGCGGGCGGGTCGCTGATGTGGCCGCTCGTATCCATGTATGTGTTTGATGAGCTGGGCCGCAGCATGGCGGCCGCCGGCTTCGTCATTTTGATCCAATCGGTCGGCGGCATCGCCGGACAGCTTCTCGGGGGCGGTCTGTATCATAGAATCGGCGTTAAAAGGTTAATCGTCGGTTCCCTGATCCTGAATGCGCTCGGATTGTTTACATTGCCTTTCATCAGCAGCTACTGGCTGTTATTCGTGGCGATGATGGGCTTCATCGGCTTCTGCAATGCCGTGTCTCTCCCGGCAATTCAGGCGTTTATCGGCTTCCGGTTTGCCGATCGGCGCGGCGAGCTATTTAACGTCATTTATGTGGCCAACAATATCGGAGTGGCCGTCGGCACAGCGCTGAGCGGATTTCTGGCCGAATTCTCGTATCATTTGAGCTTTATACTGAACGGAGTAACCTCAGCGGGTTTCGCGCTGTTCTTCTTCTCGTATCTGTCGCGGATTGACGGCGTCGGCTCTGAAGCAGCGGTGCAGATGAAGAAGGGAGCTCCGCCCGAAGGCAAGGGGATGGGGCTGCTGCTTGGAAACACGCGTATCTATCTCTACATGGGGCTCGGCTCGCTGTTTCTCTGGTTCGGCAACTCGATTTGGAACACCGGAGTATCGCCGTATATCATCTCGGAAGGGATGTCCAAAACCGCTTATGGCTATTTGTGGACGCTGAACGGCATATTGATCTTCGTCGCTCAGCCGGTGACGGGGGCGATTAAGCGGCTGTTTGCCCGTACGGAAAATGTCCAGATGGCGGTCAGCGCCATGTTCTACTTGTCCGCTTACGTCGTCATTGTCATCATGAACAATTATCCGGGCATGGTGCTGGCGATGGTGCTGGCTACGCTTGGAGAAATGCTGATTTCTCCCGCGATCCCTTCGTTTATTGCTGAGCGGTGCGGCAAGGAGGCTCCGTTCTATATCGGGCTTGTAGGCGGCTTAGGTGCTGCAGGACGTGTGATCGGCCCGTATATCATGGGAACGATGTATGATGGTGGCGGCCTTCCGCCGGTCGCGTGGCTGGCTGCCGGAACTGCGGTGCTTTCAATTTGCTTCTTTATCGTCCATTCCCGAATGAACCGGACGCGGGCTGCCGCAAAGCATGCAATATGATTTTTTTAGTAAATTTTCTATAGTGGTATAATTAGATGGAACATCTTAAAGGACGATGGAAAGGGATGCGGCATGCATGGCGGATGAATCAGATGTGCTACGTGACTCCAGCATATGGATTAGACGATCGGAACTGCGGGATGCAGTTCATTTGATGGAGCTTGATGAGTTGGTCTGGAACGGCAAGACCAGCCCTTCTCCCATCAAGTGGGCCTCCCGGGAGCAATATTTGCAGCATTGCCCGCCGGGCGACCAGCTCGTAGCTGTAATGGGTGGGCAGGTGTGTGGATATTTGGGTTTTGCCGCACCGACGGCGATGCCGTGCCATCGCCATGTGTATGAGATTCATGTGGCGATCCACCCCGCTTTCCGGCGGCTCGGGATCGGAAGCAGACTGATGGCGGCGGTGAAGGAGCTGGCCGCAGAGGAGGGCATCCGCAAGCTTTCTCTACGTGTACTCGGCACTAATCCTTGTGCTATCGCTTTTTATGAAAGCTGCGGATTCATAATGCAGGGCAGGCTGATTGCGGAATATTACATTGAAGGGGAATACGTGGACGATATTTTAATGTGGTATCCGATCGCCCCTTAGCAAAGGATGGCGAAAAGTAGCTCTAGCTGGAGATGTGCGGCCAGGAGATCGACTGAACAAGGAGGTTTACTCTCCTCTCCGTTATCTTATCCGCCCAGGTCTCAGCTCAAGCGCATAGATATCTTCCTCCAGCGATGCCATTCTCTCATTCACAAGCTGCCGGGCGTCGCTTAGTGCTTGATTGTATACATACGGGCTGATTTGTTTCAGAAAAAAGTCTAACATACTGTCTGCGGCCAGGTCGCCGATTTGTTCGCCTCTTTCGATTTCGAAATATTCCTGAATGAGCGATATGATTTGCTCACGCTGCTCTCTCGGCAGTTTTAATGGGGTGATGGCCATATTTTATTACGTCCTTTCGCGTGATTTGGTGTTTTTTTTAGAAGAAAAACGTTTAACGACGTATTGAGCCAGACCGCGATTAGCGGTAGTTTTCTTATATTTTAACAAAAGCACCGGGCTGCGCCTACTTGAAGATACTGCTGAATCCTTCAGGTTTCAGGCCGGCCCGGTTTCAGCTCCTGGGTCGAAAACGCCTATGCCATTGAACTATTGCGGAGATATCGGTATATTTATAAGAAGAAAAATCGGATTAGAACGAGGTTTATCATATAAGGAAAGGTTGATATCCGTGGAGCATAACAGCAGCAACAGTACCCCACCTAACTTTATTAAAAATATTATTACCGAGGATCTGAAGAGCGGCAAAGTAAAGGAGATCGTCACGCGCTTTCCGCCGGAGCCTAACGGTTATTTGCATATCGGGCATGCCAAGGCGATTTGGATTAACTTTACGATCGCTGATGAATTCAGCGGCCGCACGCATCTGCGCTTTGACGATACGAACCCTGTCAAGGAGGACGTAGAGTACGTCAACTCGATCAAGGAAGACGTGAAATGGCTTGGCTTCGATTGGGAAGAGCTGCATTTTGCCTCGGATTACTTCGAGGAGATGTATGAGCGGGCGATCGTGCTGATCAAGAAAGGCAAAGCCTACGTCGACGACCAAAGCCCGGACGAGATTCGCGCGACCCGCGGAACGCTGACCGAGCCGGGACAAAACAGCCCGCATCGCGACCGTTCCGTGGAGGAGAACCTCGATTTGTTCGCCCGGATGCGCGCGGGAGAATTCAAGGATGGCGAGAAGGTGCTTCGCGCCAAAATCGACATGGCCTCGCCGAACATTAACCTGCGGGATCCAGTCATTTACCGCATACTCCATGCTTCTCATCACAACACAGGAGATAAGTGGTGTATTTATCCGATGTATACCTATGCCCATCCACTGGAGGACGCGATTGAGGGCATCACACACTCGCTCTGCACAACGGAGTTTGAAGATCAACGTCCGTTCTACGACTGGGTCATCGAGGAGACAGAAATGCCAAGCGTTCCGCGTCAGTATGAATTTGGGCGCTTGAATCTGACCCAGACGGTAACGAGCAAACGCAAGCTGAAGCTGCTGGTCGACGAAGGCATCGTGGACGGCTGGGACGACCCGAGAATGCCGACGATATCCGGCCTGCGCCGTCGCGGTTTAACGCCGGAAGCGATTAAAGCTTTCGTGTTCGAAGCGGGGATATCCAAGGCGTACGGGGAAATCGATCTGAAGATGCTCGATCATTTCATCCGCGAGGATTTGAAGCTGAAGGCGCCTAGAACGATGGCTGTTCTCGATCCGCTTAAAGTTGTGATCACGAACTATCCGGAAGGGCAAACCGAGCTGCTCGAAGCTGAGAACAACAGCGAGAACCCGGAAATGGGGAATCGCCAAATCCCGTTCTCCCGGGAAATTTACATTGAGCGTGAAGACTTCATGGAGGACCCGCCAAGCAAATATTTCCGCTTGTTCCCGGGCAATGAGGTGCGCTTGAAGCATGCTTATTTCATCAAGTGCAACGACGTGATCAAGGATGAAGAAGGCAACGTAGTGGAGATCCACTGCACTTACGATCCGGAAACGAAGAGCGGCAGCGGTTTTACTGGACGCAAGGTGAAGGGCACGATCCATTGGGTCGAGGCATCGCAGGCGGTGCCGGCCGAGTTCAGACTGTATGAGCCGCTAATCCTGGATGATCAAGTAGAAGAGGAAGGTCAGCTCGACGATGAGGAAGGCGGCGAGGAGAAAACCTTCATGGACTACCTCAACCCGAACTCCTTGAAGGTGGTTCAAGGTTTTGTGGAGCCGGGCTTGAAGGACGTGCAGCCGCAGGATAAATTCCAATTTTTCCGCCACGGCTATTTCAACGTCGATTCCAAATATTCGGCTCCGGGCCGTCCGGTCTTTAACCTGGTCGTTTCACTGAAGAGCTCTTTCCAGCTGCCGGATAAGAAGTAACCAGGGATTTGCAATGCATCTGTGCTTATAAATAACCCGCTTTAAGCCTCGCTTAAAGCGGGTTATTCTGCGTTTATCAGGGCATGTATTGTGTATTGTGCTCAATGGAGGCCAAAGGACAGCAAACGAAGGTCTGGCAATTGATAGTGGAAGTAACGCTGAAGATAGCAGTGGAAGAACTAATGGAAGAACTAATGGAAGAACTAATGGAAGAAGAACTAATGGAAGAAGAACTAATGGAAGAAGAACTAATGGAAGAACCGCTGGAGTTCCATGGGAAGTTCCCATGGAAAGTTCTATTGAAGAGTCCCATTGAGAGACCTATTGAAGGGCCGACTGAAGGTTCCAAGGTGTTTCGGTGGCACATTCCAACAAACTTGGGCCGATGATCACGCAGTGTACTCTCCATAAGCTTTACGGACCCTACGTTCGCTATTTTTAAAAAAATACGTGAAATTTAATATTAACGGACTGTG
>NZ_BAABMC010000005.1:0-339559 GCF_054767475.1 Paenibacillus sp. YSY-4.3
ACAACCTCGAATTAAGAGGTGTGAATCCATTAAGGGTTCGCAAGCGAGGCTCGGTAGCTCAGTCGGTAGAGCAGAGGACTGAAAATCCTCGTGTCGGCGGTTCGATTCCGTCCCGAGCCACCATGATTTACTTGATAATTGAAAACGCCGGTGTAGCTCAATTGGTAGAGCAACTGACTTGTAATCAGTAGGTTGGGGGTTCAAGTCCTCTCGCCGGCACCACATGGAGGCTTAGCGAAGTGGCCAAACGCAGCAGACTGTAAATCTGTTCTCGTACGAGTTCGGTGGTTCGAATCCATCAGCCTCCACCAGTTTTACCACATAGGGGCATAGTTTAAAGGTAGAACAGCGGTCTCCAAAACCGTTAGTGTGGGTTCAATTCCTGCTGCCCCTGCCAGTAAAACAATAGAATACTTTTTAATTATGGCGGTCGTGGCGAAGGGGTTAACGCACCGGATTGTGGCTCCGGCATTCGTGGGTTCAAGTCCCATCGATCGCCCCATTTTTATCTTAAAAATCATATATTGGGGATTAGCCAAGCGGTAAGGCAACGGACTTTGACTCCGTCATTCCATAGGTTCGAATCCTATATCCCCAGCCATATGTTGCGGACGTGGCTCAGCGGTAGAGCATCGCCTTGCCAAGGCGAGGGTCGCGGGTTCGATTCCCGTCGTCCGCTCCATTTTTTTATCTGGCGCCATAGCCAAGTGGTAAGGCACAGCTCTGCAAAAGCTTTATCCCCAGTTCGAGTCTGGGTGGCGCCTCCATTATTTCCCTGCGGGAGTGGCGGAATCGGCAGACGCACAGGACTTAAAATCCTGCGGTAGGTGACTATCGTACCAGTTCAAGTCTGGTCTTCCGCACTTGTTAAGAGATGAATTTTAGTATGCCGATGTGGTGGAATTGGCAGACACGCCGCACTCAAAATGCGGTGCCGAGAGGCTTGCCGGTTCGAGTCCGGCCATCGGTATTATTGATAAGAAGGTATATGAAATTGCTTCCAGAAGCAATTTCATATACCTTTTTTCTTATGGCTAATATTTGGAGAATTGAAATTTGACTTTGAGCACCGTAAGGTAAATTTTGATTAGG
The DNA here is from genome assembly GCF_054767475.1 of Paenibacillus sp. YSY-4.3. Classification (NCBI taxonomy): domain Bacteria; kingdom Bacillati; phylum Bacillota; class Bacilli; order Caryophanales; family Paenibacillaceae; genus Paenibacillus; species Paenibacillus sp. YSY-4.3. Next base: position 1,093 of record NZ_BAABMC010000005.1, read on the forward strand.
GAAACGATGAGTAAGTTATCGTAATTAAAGGAGGCGTAATACGAGATGAATCATATTCAATCTACGGTTACCTTGTCGAATGGAAAGCAAATGCCGTGGGCTGGGCCTCGGTGTCTTTAAGATGAGTGATGGGCAGGAGGTCACCGATTCTATAGAAGCCGCTATCCGTAACGGTTATAGAAGTATTGACACAGCTTCGTTATACCAGAATGAAGAAGGGGTAGGCCAAGCCATTAAGGCTTCCAGCAATCCCCGCGAAGAATTGTTTATTACTACGAAGGTCTGGAACTCCGATCAAGGCTATGATAGTACGCTGAAGGCTTTTGATACAAGCATGGGCAAGCTTGGCCTGGATTATCTGGATCTCTATTTAATTCATTGGCCGGTTAAAGGCAAATATAAAGAAACATGGAAGGCGCTTGAGAAATTACATAAAGATGGGCGTGTCCGCTCTATTGGCGTTTCTAACTTCCAGATTCATCATTTGGAAGACCTGCTGGCAGACGCGGAGGTAAGACCGGTAGTCAATCAGGTGGAGCTGCATCCGCTGCTTAGCCAAGTTGAGCTGAGAGAATACTGCAAAGCGCAAGGAATCCAAATCGAAGCCTGGTCGCCTCTTGCTCAAGGCAAGCTGCTGGATAACGAAGTGTTGAAAGCGATCGGGGTAAAATACGGCAAGTCGACGGCACAGGTCATTATTCGTTGGGATATCCAGCATGAAATTGTAACCATTCCAAAGTCATCCAATGCGGAGCGGATTGTTGAAAATGCCAATGTGTTCGACTTCGAGTTGACTGCAGATGAAATGAAGCAAATTGATAGCTTGAACCAAAATCAGCGCGTCGGTCCTGATCCGGATAACTTCGACTTCTAGTTTTAGCTTTGTCCGTATTTAGAATGCCAGTAATAATAAAAAAGAAGCGCTCTAAGTTCATTCGAGACTTAGGGCGCTTCTTTATGTCGTCAAAGAGGCATGAAGCTTCTGTTGCAGACTTTGTATGATGTTTGAACGAAAATACTAAGCACTTCCATTCAGCAAAATCTGACGAATTTGCTGCTGATGCAGGCGCTCGCCGATTACGACAACCAATGCGCCCGCTGTAAGAAGCAGATCCGGTCCTGGGTTAATGTGTTTGGAATGATTGCTCTCAACGACGGCAATAATCGTGGCACTGGAGCGCTGACGTACGCGCAGCTCACCGATCGTCTTGCCGATCGCTTTGTAATGAGGTTCAAGTTTGTACCATTCGATAATGAGATCGCCTAACGCGACTTCGATATTCTCCAAAGGAGTCGGCTTGTAAGTGACTCCCCCAATAATCGCGGAGACATACCGAGCTTCCTCATCGGTTAGAGATATTTTGGAGATGCTGTCGTCAGGGTTATCAGCTTCATAGTGATAAACTTCACGACGACCGTCATCATGGATAGTAATGGCCAATTTCTCGCCGCTGCGAGTTTCGACTTCGAATTTCTTGCCGATGCCCGGCAATTCGGTTTCTTTAAGATTCATTAGCTTCCGACCTCCAATATAAGAGATGTTATTTGTATAAGTTGTGTTTAATACAACCGCCGATCTTTCCTTCACGAACATGGGCGATAATTCTTTGTTATCTATCATTTACATGTTAATCAAGCTGCATAAATGCTAGTAAATTTGATGGGTAACAGAAGGATTCGCTTCATGAGTTGATAGAAGAAAGGACGGAAATAGATCCCTGCCAAAGCAAGCAAACCACTGGCTGCAGCGGGGATGATTAACAGGTAAAACGGGGATTGATCGTTGCTAATCTTGGCATGTGTCAGCGGCAAATGGGCTGCCTTGTTCTCCGACTTGCGAAGGGGCTCGTCAGCTGCAACGGCCGACTGTTCCAAACTAACGACATGTCCTGAATTTAGAGCAGGATGAGGAATAAAGAAAATCATGAATAGCGCAAAAACAGAGGCAGTAAACCATACCATCGTTCGCCGAATATGTATCATGATGCCTATCCCCTCTCTAAAATAGCTGCTAACCTTAAGGATAGCATACAATCCTCAGTATCTCAAAAGAATGATGATAAATTATTCGCCCATTTTCAAGGAAATCTTTCCGAGTGGGAGAACGGTGCGATCCGGATGTATTCCCGGGGCTGAAATGCAGTTGGGTTTCTTAATCCGATATTCAATTGCTGTAAATACAAGTGCGATTGCTCTAAGGACATGAGCAGCGACAGATGACGGGCATGAAACACAGCGCCGCACATAATCACGAGAAATATGGACGAACAGACAAGGATTTGGCGGACCGGCATGGAAATCACTCTCCTTCACTATAGAAAGTGATTTCCTTAATGAGCTATATATATACAGTTGGAATCGGGTTTACAACCACTCAAAAAAAGGATATACTTTTGGATGTGCCTCATATAATTTGTAACTTCAACCACATATTTATTTATCGGAGGAGCCTGCCAAATGCGGGCTCTTTTTGTGTTTTTTCAGCTATACGCTATTTATGTTCCGATGTGAATATGGCAAAGCTGATGAGACACGGGTTATACCGCGATGAAGGAGGAAAACTGTTGTCTACGTTGCACGCAGCAATCATATTACCATTACTGCTGGCTGCAGGTGTACCGCTGCTGAAAAAGCTTCCGGGAAAGCCGCATCCGGGCTGGGCTGTTCTCTTGGGGCCTGCCGCTCTCTTTATTTATTTTCTGAGACAAGTTCCGTTCGTTCAATCGGGTAACGGGTTCGTAGCCACGATCCCGTGGATACCTTCGTTGGGTATCGAATTTACCGTACTGCTTGACGGATTGTCTATGTTATTCACTTTGCTCATTTCGGGGATCGGAACGCTGGTCGTACTCTATTCTATTTTTTATATGGATAAGGAAAAAGAGGCCGTACACCGTTTCTACGTATTCCTGCTCCTATTCATGGGGGCAATGCTGGGCGTTGTTCTATCGGACAATCTGATTGTTCTTTACGGTTTCTGGGAACTGACGAGCATCTCTTCTTTTTTGCTGATCGCTTTCTGGCATTACCGGGAGCGTTCAAGATACGGTGCGTTCAAATCCATGCTCATCACAGTGTTCGGTGGTCTGGCGATGCTAGCTGGCTTCGTGCTGATCTATATGATGACGGGCACGTTCTCGGTGAGAGAAATCATTCAGAGCACAGATATGATCATCGGCCATCCGCTGATGCTTCCTGCACTGCTGCTGGTGCTGCTCGGAGCATTTACAAAGTCCGCCCAGTTCCCGTTTCATATCTGGCTGCCGGATGCCATGGAGGCACCGACGCCAGTGAGCGCTTATTTGCACTCCGCAACGATGGTCAAGGCCGGGTTATACCTCGTGGCAAGATTTACACCTGTATTTTCCGGACAAGCGGCCTGGTTCTGGCTTGTATCTGGCGTAGGGCTAATCACGCTGATTTTTGGTTCGTTCAAGGCGATCAAGCAAACGGACTTGAAAGCGATGCTCGCCTTTTCCACCATTAGCCAGCTAGGATTGATCATGGCTCTGCTTGGGCTTGGCTCTGCTTCGGGTTATTATCCAGACATCCAGCAATCCTTGTACTATTCCAAGGCGACTATGGCCGCCATTTTCCATTTGATGAATCACGCCGTATTTAAGGGAGCGTTATTCATGGTCGTAGGAATCGTGGATCATGAGACGGGAACGAGGGACATCCGCAAGCTGGGTGGGTTAATGCAACTTATGCCCGTCACGTTCTCGGTTGCTGTCATCGGTACATTATCGATGGCTGGGATACCGCCATTCGGGGGATTCCTCAGTAAAGAAATGTTCTTTACAGCGGTCCTGAATACGCGCGAAATGGGTATATGGAGCATGAATACCTGGAGTAGTCTGTTTCCGTTGATTGCTTGGATTGCCAGCGTCTTTACCTTTGCTTACAGCATGGTGCTGCTGTTTAGGACATTTGCAGGAAAGTTCAAGCCGGAGCAGTTGAAAAAGCAGCCGCATGAGGCTCCGGTCGGCATGCTCATACCGCCAGTGGTCTTGGCCGCCCTCGCGCTTGTGTTCGGGGTGTTTCCAGGCCTGCTGTCGTACTCGTTAATCGAGCCGGCAATGGCTGCGATCCTGCCGGGCTTGCTCGCCCCAGGGGAGAAATTCCTCGTATCCATTCAGTTCTGGCATGGCTGGACACTGGAGGTATTTATGACGCTGGGCGTCATTGCTGTGGGCATTTTGGTATTCGCGCTGCAGCCTAAGGTTAAAGCATTGAACAGTCCTTGGTTTGCCCGCTTTTCACTTAACGGCGTGTACGATACGGGATTAAGGACCATGGAGCGATCGTCGCAGTGGCTGACGAATAAATATATGACGGGTTCGGTACGGCATTACTTGATTTATATTTTTACATTTTTCGTACTTATGCTTGGGGCCATTATGTTTGCATTTGACGGCTTCAGTCTGGATAGCAGCAGTTATGCCCCGGTTACGGTTTATGAGGCGGCTATTTTGCTTGCGCTTATTATAGCCGCGATCGCGGTGCCATTCGTCAATTCACGCTTGCTGGCAATCATTTTGACGGGGGCCGTTGGCTATATGGTTACTTTGTTCTTCGTCATCTTCCGAGCACCGGATCTTGCGCTCACCCAGCTCATCGTGGAGACGGTATCGGTCACGCTATTCCTGCTCTGCTTTTATCATTTGCCGAAGCTTAAGAAGGAGCTGTCTGTTCGAAGATTCAAGCTGACGAATTTTCTGATTTCCCTGGGTGTAGGCGTGATGGTTACTCTAATTGCGCTCAGTGCTTTAAGCGAGGGGAATAACCACCCCTTTGAGTCGATATCGAAGTTTTTCCTGGAGGCAAGCTACACGCTGGCTGGCGGAAAAAATGTCGTCAACGTCATCCTGGTGGACTTCCGCGGCTTCGATACGATGCTGGAAATCGTGGTGCTCGGCATTGCCTCGCTTGGCATCTATGCGATGATCCGCTTGAATTTAAACGAGGGCCAGGAGCCGCTCGCTCCGCGCACTAGCTTTAAGGAACAACAAGCGAGAGGCAAGATTATGCCGCTAAGAAGCAATGATGTCATTCTGCGGATGACCTCGAGGGTGGCCATGTTCATCATCCTGACCTTCTCCCTGTATTTATTTTTTGCCGGCCACAATAACCCGGGAGGCGGGTTCATCGGCGGACTGATGACTTCGGCTGCGCTTGTGCTGCTCGCAATCGCCTATGGACTAGAGGTTATGCGCAGCATCGTTCCGCTTAATTTCCGGAAGATCATGGCTACCGGCTTGCTCATTGCCTTTTTAACGGGGCTTGGTTCACTTTGGTTCGGAGTGCCGTTCCTCAGCCATGCCTTCGGGCATGCGAATTTGCCGATCTTGGGCGAGGTAGAGCTGGCTACGGCGGTTATTTTTGACCTGGGCGTGTATTTGACGGTCGTTGGAGTTACGATGACGATAATTCTTGAGATTGGGAGGGATCGGTAATCATGGAATTAATGATGTCTATCGCCGTCGGCATTCTGTTCATGATCGGGGTATATCTGATCCTTTCCAGAAGCCTGCTTCGCATCATACTTGGAACGTCGCTGCTAACGCATGCAGTGCATTTGCTGCTGCTGACCATGGCTCGCCTGAAAAAGGGTGCGCCTCCGCTGCTCGGCGAGCACGCTTCTGCTTATACGGACCCGGTACCAGCGGCACTCATATTAACATCAATCGTAATCAGCTTCGGAGTAACATCCTTCTTCTTCGTGCTTGCCTACAAGTCATATCAAAAATTGAAGACGGATGATATGGAGCAGCTAAGGGGGGATGAAGGTGAATAATTTGCTCGTATTTCCACTTATAATTCCTCTGCTGACTGCGGTTGCTCTTATTTTTGTGCATAACCGGGTAACGCTGCAAAGGTGGATCAATGCTACAGGGGCGCTGCTGAACGTCAGTGCAGCGGTTCTTATCGTCCGGGAGGTCCGTTTGAACGGCATTCAAACTTTGCATATGGGAGGCTGGGCTCCCCCGTACGGGATCGTGTTCACTGCGGATATGCTGGCCGCGCTGCTTGTCCTGACGACAACGGTACTCAGCACGGCTTGCTTGTTCTACGCCTTCGGCAGCATCGGCAGGGATCGGGAGCGGCATTATTTCCACCCGTTTTTTCAGTTTCTGATCGTAGGCGTGAACGGTTCGTTTCTGACGGGAGATTTGTTCAACCTGTTCGTCTGCTTCGAGGTGATGCTGATCGCTTCCTACGCATTGATCGTGCTTGGGGGAACGAAACGGCAGCTGAGGGAGACGCTAAAATATATACTGATCAATATCGTGTCCTCTACTTTCTTCGTGGCTGCGATTGCTTATTTATACGGCGTTGCAGGGACGCTGAACATGGCGCATCTGTCGCTTCGCATAGCCGAAGCAGGGCAGGGCGGGGTAATCAATGTTATTGCAGTATTGTTCCTCATCGTATTTGCGCTAAAAGCGGGCCTGTTCCTGTTCTTCTGGCTTCCCGGCTCATATAGCGCTCCGCCGACGGCTGTTAAAGCTTTGTTCGGCGCATTACTGACCAAGGTGGGCATTTATGCGATTGCCCGCACCTTCAGCCTTATATTCTATCATCAGCCGGAGCTTACCCATTCGCTGATCGGTTGGATGGCCGTGCTAACGATGATACTAGGCGGGATCGGCGCGGTTGCTTATTCGGACATCCACCGGATCATCAACTACAATGTCGTGATCGGGATTGGTTTTATATCCTTCGGGATCGCTACGGCAACGAAGCAATCTTTGGACGGCGTCGTCTTCTATCTAATTCATGACATGATCGCCAAAGCGCTGCTGTTCCTGTTGGGCGGAATGCTCATCAAAGCTGCGGGTACTAGCGATTTAAGGCAAATGGGCGGCCTGATGAAGCGCTATCCGCTGCTTGGATGGATGTTCTTTATCGTAACGTTTGCGCTCGTAGGCGTGCCTCCGCTAAGCGGGTTTACGGGCAAGCTGTTAATCATCCAGGGCGGGTTTGCATCTGGGCATTATTTGTGGACGGGAATTGCGCTTGCGTCCAGCCTGATCGTGCTCTATTCGCTGATGCGGCTATTTATTGGAGCTTTCTATGGCAGCGGGGAGCAGTCTGCTGCCGTGCAGGAGCCTGTCCGGTTAAGAGGGCTGCTATCCGCAGCTGCCGCATTGTTCGTCCTTATCCTCGTTATCGGTATCGGCTCCGAGTGGGTATACTCGTATGCCTCCCAGGCCGGGAATGTTCTGGCGAACCCTGCAATTTATATTGATGCCGTGCTGAAGGAGTAGATGATATGGCGCTTCAAATTTTATTAAACTTCCTGATCGCTGTGATTTGGATGTTCCTGAACAATGATTGGTCGGTCTCCGGGCTGGTCGTGGGATATGCCATAGGATTAATCTTAATCGGTTTGTTTGGCCGCCTCTGGCCGCAGGGCTTCTATATGAGAAAGGTGTGGGCCATCCTCAAGCTGCTTGTACTATTTATTAGAGAACTGTTTAAGTCCAGTTTCGTGGTCATCGGGCAGGTTCTCTCTCCGAAGCTGAATATTCGCCCGGGTATCTTCGCTTATACGACTGAACTGAAAAGCGATTGGGAAGTCGCAATCTTGGCCAACCTGATTACCCTGACGCCGGGTACCCTGACGCTTGATGTATCAAGAGATGGATCAATCTTGTATATCCATGCGATGGATCTTGGCGATGTCGATGAGCTCTGCAGTGAAATCAGAAGCACGTTCGAAAAAGCAATCATGGAGGTGACGCGATGATGAACGGGTTGTTGTTTGCCGCGCTAGTAATTATATCGCTTGCGATACTGGGCTGCTTGTACCGGTTATTGAAGGGGCCCTCTATGGCTGACCGGATTACGTCGCTGGATACGATCGGCATCAATCTGCTGGCTATGGTAGCCGTGCTCTGCATGCTGATGAGGACGGGGGCATATTTTGAAGTCATCCTCCTGATTGGCATTCTTTCTTTTATAGGAACGACGGCCTTCGCAAGGTACATTGAGCGCGGCGTCGTCATCGAGCAGCGAGGTGATGATGATGATCGGTGAGCTTCTGATCGGCTTGCTGGTATTGTTTGGGGCTGTAGTCAGTGCGTTAAGCGCTTTTGGGCTGGTCCGGCTTCCCGATGTATATTTGCGGTCGCATGCGGCCACGAAAAGCACGACGCTCGGCGTGTTATGCATACTGAGCGGGGCCTTCTTATATTTCTTGTTCTATCTGGACCATGTGAGCGCGAAGCTGCTGCTCGGCATCGTCTTCGTCTTCATTACCGCGCCGGTGGGCGGACATTTGAACGGCAGAGCTGCCCACAGGACTGGAGTGCCTTTATGGAAGGGCAGCGTCCGAGACGATTTGAGCGAGGCCATAAGACGGGAGCAGCGGGAACGGCAAATGCAGCCGAAAAGCGAGGGGGAGCAAGAGGAAGAGGAAGAGGAAGAGCAGTAAAAGCAAGAGAAAGAGTACGATGGCAATAGCAACTGCATGGCAACTGTATAGCAACTGTAATAAGCATTAATAATGCAGGAAAAGCACGAATCGGGTAATAGCAACTTCAACAGGAATAAAGATGTGCAGCCTGCCCTGGTCCCCAGGCAGGCTGTTGACATTTATCCAGAAGGCGGAAAACCAGGGATCCAGGGTCTTAAGCCCACCTCGACTTAGGTCTAGGATGAAAAACCGTCCACAGTCCGTTTTGAATAAACGCTTTTCCACCTACAATAAGGACATAAGGTTGATACTTACGAAAGGCGGTGACTAATAAATGAGAACAAATCGATCAAGCGGTTTTGCAATTGTACTTATTGTCCTGGGGGGATTGATCCTGCTGGGCAAGCTTACCCCGCTGCTGGGCAGTCTATTCGGATTGTTGTTCGCAGTAGCATTGATCGGTCTTGGTTACTACGGTATTCGCCGGGGCAACGCTTTTTTTGGATGGATCGTCCTCCTCTTTGGGATTATATCCTTAATGAACAAAATAGCGTGGCTCATCGTACCGGCAATCGGGATCGGCTTGATCGTCTTCGGCATTTATTCACTGAATGGAAGACGGCGGGGATTTTGATCACATATATCGAATAAAATGATGAACCGAATTGGTTAGGAGGGATGGGATGTCATGAGTGTATTTCGTCGAGTACGGGATATTACGGTAGCTAATTTAAATGAACGGTTGGAGCAATCTCAAGATCCGGTGCGGTTAATCGATCAATTTCTGATCGAGACCCGCCAGGAGATCGCTGAGGCAGAGAAGCTGCATCAGCAATATGCCGGGCATACGAAGCAACTGAAGCAGCAGGTGGACCAGGCCAAGGTAATGCGTGACCGCAGGGAAGAGCAGGCGCTGCTCGCTCTCAAAGCGGAGGAGGAGCATTTGGCGAAACTGGCTCTCCAGGAGAAGATGCTCTATGAAGAGAAAATTGAGCAGTACTCCGGACTGTACGCGCAAAGCCTCGAGTCCTTGCAAGAATTGGAAAGCCAACTGAATGAATTGAAAACGGAATATCAAGTGGTATACAGCAAACGGCAGTATTACTATGCAAGAATGGAGACGCTCCGTCTGCAGCAGCGTATGAACCAGCGGATGAGTGGGTACGGTACACAAGACGTACCGAAAATGTTCCACCGCTTGGAAGACCGGGTATCTGATATGGAATGGGAAGCCCGCAGCTTGCGGGATCTGAGAAGATCAGGGCAGGAATTCATGAATCAGGCCGGGTCGGTTCTGCAATCGACTTTAGAACAGGAGCTCTCCCGTTTGAAGCAGAAGCTGAATAACAAGGGAGAGGAGTAAGACCGATGGGAACTCTATATCGTTCCAGACGTGATCGTTGGTTCAGCGGCCTGATCGGCGGGCTTGGCGAGTATTTCAACATCAGTGTCACCGCGCTTCGGCTGCTGGCGATTATCAGTGTATTCATTACAGGCGGAACTACCATCGTGATTTATCTGATTGCAACGCTGGTCATTTCGAAAGAGCCGTATATTCCCCGCGATCCATACTATAATGGGAGCTGGCAAGGCGGCGGGCGTCATAACCACGGCTGCGGCAACCCTGGGAATCAATACCGCGATCCTCAGTACGCAGACCCGCGTTACGGCGGCCCAAGCTATAACGACCCGCATTACCAGCAGCAGCAATCGGCATTCAACGGCAGCGCATCGAATTTGGATTCGATGATGGAAGATATTGAGAAGAAAGCGATGGAGAAAGAGCTGGAGGAACTCCGGAGAAAAATATCAAAATACGAGAATGAGAAGGGAGATAAATAACCATGGGAGTATTCAAAAGAATTAAAGACATTACAAAAGCGTCTGTAAATGACATGCTTGATAAAGTAGAGGATCCGGTAGTGATGCTCAACCAGTACTTGCGCGACATGGAGACCGAAATCCGTGACGCAGAGGTAACAGTAGCGAAACAAATGGCGAACGAGCGCAGAATGAAGCACCGTCTGGAAGAGGCGATCCGCATTTCCGCGCAAAGAGAGAGCCAAGCTGAGGCGGCGCTCAAGAACGGGCAGGAGGAAGTAGCCCGCAAGCTGCTGGAAGAGAAAATTTTGTATGATCAAAAACAACTGGAGTTCAGTGACCTGCATGTCCAAGCGGAAGCACAGGCCCAGGAACTTAAGCAGCAGCTGCATGACATGAAGGATGAGTATTACAAGCTGCGCAACAAACGCAACGAGCTGGTCAGCCGCGCGCAAATGGCTAAAGCCAGAAAGCAAATGTCGCAAATCAATACGCTCAATACGATTGAGAGCGGCAGCGCCTCCCTCGGCTTCCACCGGATGGAAGAGAAAATCATGCAGCTTGAGGCAGAAGCTGAAGTAGCCGGAATCGGTTATCGTGGAGTCAGCAGCTCCGGCTCCTCGTACATCAACCCGGCTGACGCTGAGAAGCAGGTTAAGGTGGATGAGCAACTGGAAGCTCTGAAAGCTAAGCTGAACCCTTCTGCTAAACGCGCTGAAGGCAAGGAATAACAGCTACACGACTACAGGACATTGTGATATGCTATGTAATGGTAAAGCCATGCGGTATGAATTTATATACTGTTATGGCTTTTCCACTTACATTCTCACATATGAACTGATCTGGAGGTGCGGCATGGATAGGCATAGAAGCTTGTTGGCCATCGGATTGATTGGGCTGGGCGCATTTATTATCTTCGGCCAGTGGCTGAGCTTTTTTACCATCGTCGCGATATTGATATTAGGCTATGGCATTTATAAAATCCGTCTTGGTGATGACGTAAAAATTGGTTATATTTTGCTGGCGGTCGGCGGAGGCATGATTCTGCTGCATCATTTTATGATCGTGGTCGCCATTGTAATGATTTCGCTCGGATTGTATTATGCGAAGATGAAAAAGATGCACCCGGCAGGAAACCATGTTCAGAAGCAAAACGTTACATCGAGCATTCACTGGGATCGCGATCCGTGGACGCTGCGTAATACCAGCATGTGGCATGTGCTCGGGGAAGTGAATATCGACCTGTCGCTTGCCATGGTGGAAGACCAGAATAATGTACTCATGTTTCAGGGAATCGTCGGCGACATTGATCTGATCGTATCCGAGGATTACGGCGTGGAGGTCGAAGCTTTCGTTCTCTTCGGACAAATTGATTTAAGCGATACGAAGGAGACGGGGATGCTGAATCGCGTATACTGGAAGTCTCCGAATTATGAGCAACGGGATCAAAAGGTGAAAATTATAATTTCCTACCTTGTAGGGAATGTCGATATACATTTGACTTAATTACAGGAGGATTGACCTGCCATGAGAAAGAAAAAGCCGTCCAACATGGTATCTCGCAGTATGCGGGATGGGATCCTCCTGTCTTTTGTGCTGCTTGCGGGAATTATTTATATTTTGTATACATACGGGTATTTCCTGCCTTCCTCGTCTTGGAGAACCGGCATTCAGGCCGGGTTGACCTTGTTTACACTGCTCCTCGTCATCGGGGCGGTTTACGGCTTCCTCCAGGGTTACCGCGCCAAACGAAGGATCGATTTGCTTCGCGATTCCTTGCTGCAATGGGAGAAGGGGAATCAGACAGGAACGGTACCGAAGCTGGGTGAGGATGAGTTGGGCCGGCTTGGGGAGCAGTTGGAGAGGATCGGGAAGCGCTGGGAGGAACAGGTAACCTCCTTGCAGCGTTTGTCCACGCATAATGCCCAGCTGGCCGAGCAGGCGAGGGTATCTGCGATCGTCGAGGAGCGGCAGCGGCTGGCACGCGAGCTCCATGATGCGGTCTCCCAGCAGCTGTTCGCGATATCGATGACGGCGACGGCGGTTGGCCGTACCTTGGAGAAGGATTTCGACAAGGCCCAGCGCCAGGTGGAGCTGATCGAGGAAATGGCCTCGGTGGCCCAGTCGGAGATGAGAGCTCTGCTGCTGCATCTCCGCCCGGTCTACCTAGAGGGCAAGGAGCTGTCTCAAGGGCTGCTGGAGCTGGTGCGCGAGTTGAAGACGAAGGTTCCTATGGATTTGACGCTGGAAATCGATGAGGATCTGAAGATCAGCAAGGGCATTGAGAATCATTTGTTCCGCATTATCCAGGAGGCCATGTCGAATACGCTGCGGCACGCCAAGGCGGATAAGATGGAGATACGCATCCACAGGAAGGCGGAGACGGTCAAGGTCATTCTTCGCGACAACGGAGTAGGCTTTGAGCTTGACGAGAAGAAGCAGGCATCCTATGGTTTATCCACGATGCAGGAGCGCGTGCGTGAGGTTGGCGGCTCGATTCAATTTATTACCGCCCCGGGCAAAGGGACGCGGATCGAAATTACGGTACCGTTAATGACCGAAGAGAGCGGAGGGGAGGAGTATTATGGAGATGGACAATGATATCAAAGTACTGCTGGTGGACGATCACGAAATGGTCAGGATCGGCCTGGCTGCCGTGCTCGGCACCGAAGAAGGCATCGAGGTGGTCGGCGAGGCCAGCAGTGGAGAGGAAGGCATCAGGCTCGCCCAGGAATACAAGCCGGATGTAGTACTGATGGATCTTGTCATGGAAGGGATGGATGGGATCGAGACGACGCGGCAGCTGCTTAAGCTCTACCCCGATTGCAAGGTCATCGTCTTGACGAGTTACCTCGATGACGAGAAGATGTATCCCGTCATCGAGGCGGGTGCGTTCAGCTACCTTCTAAAGACGTCGCGCGCTTCCGAGGTTGCCGACGCCATTCGTGCTGCGGCGCGAGGCCAATCTGTTCTCGAGTCGCAGGTCGCTTCCAAAATGATGAACCGGTTCCGGCAGCCCAAGGCCGAGACGCCGGCTCATGAGGAGCTTACGGAACGGGAGATGGACGTGCTGCGTTTGCTCGCCCAAGGGAAATCCAATCAGGATATCGCTGACGATCTAATTATCGGCATTAAAACTGTAAAGTTCCACGTCACGAATATTTTGGCCAAACTGGGTGTGGAAGATCGCACTCAAGCCGCTATCTATGCTTATAAGAACGGGCTGGCGGAATAGGCGTTAACTATCACCAGCTCACCAGGCTAATGATACCGCAGTTTATATGTGCTGGAATGCATGAGCGTTACCTCTACGTCCGTATCTTCAAGCTGTAACGAGGAGAGAAGATGACCCTGGCCTTCTGGGCTGGTGGTCATCTTTTTCCATTGTTTGTTAAACCTTCGATACAGAATGTCTTCGATTCCGTAAATATCGATGTTTTTTGCCTTGGCAGCGAGGAAATCATTGCGGATTTGCTTTTTTATTTGATCGACCGCCGCTTCCTTGATTTGGAGGGAATTGGGCTCCGGATGTCCCGTCACCTCGGAAACCGTCGCTTTTACTTTGATTTTTACGGTAAACTTAGCTTTCTCTCCCTCAAAACGCACCTTCACGAGCGGCTTTGAATTTAGAATATTGATTTGAGCCTGGCCGCCGTCTTTTATTTTCAGCAGCAAAGGATATCTGTACATATTTTTAAAAGCTATCCATCTGGCCCCGTTCAGCAGGCCGTCGTCCAGATGTCCCTTGTTTTCGCCTTTGGAAATGATGTAAGCCCCATCCAGCCTGACTAGCGAAATGGGCTTCTCCTTCGATGACCATACCTGATCCGTCAGCTTGATGGAGGGGAGACACACGGTAGAAGCCGGTTCCCTGATTCCGTTCATCAGTTTGATGAGGCGCAAAGGCTCTATGGTAGAGAGCTGCTTATACACCTCCCGCGGATCCATCAATTCGGAGCTAAGGGCGGACTGATTCAATAGCGATATTCCCGATAAAATAGCGGGAATGTCCTGATCTGTTCCGTAGACCCAAGGGGTGTAGCGCAGCTCGCTGGAACGCAGGAGCGAGTTTAAGCACTCGGCCAGTTTGCTATCAAGCAGCGATTTGGATAGGACGATGGCTTTGACGTGAGTCCATAGCGTTTGCTGCTGCGAAGCAGGGTAAATGCTCATAAGGGCTTTCGAGATCGTCTCGCCTTTGCCCGTAGCAACCCACACCTTGGACTCTTCCGTGCTGACGGAGCTTTCCTGTTTGGAAATATCATCGAAGGCGAGAACCTGCGCATAAATCATGTATTCTCCTTTAACATAATCGATGCCTAGTGCCGTAATGAAATTGACGCTCTGGGGTTCTTTGGCGTCCCAGCAGCCGGATAATAGGACAGTCATGCAGGAGACGATGAAGGCAAACTTTCGTGTCACCGGCTATTCTCCTTTCGAAGTATTATCCCTAGGGTGGAATGTTTCTGCGCGCTGATTGCTGCTGCCGGATGGCTTATTGATTACGGCTTGAACGATGTCCTTCCTGTGGAAAGGAGACAGCGGTGACAAATAAGGAACACCGTACGATTCGAGATAGGCCAAATAAAAGACGAGGCCGATGACGCTGACCAAGAATCCGAACATGCCCAAGACGGAGGAAACCAGCAGTATATATAAGCGAAATTGAGATACCGTTCCCGTAAGTGATTGGTTCACAAGGGTGTATGTCGCTACTGTTGCGATGGCGACCGCTACGATGATCGTCGGCGAGGTGATGCCCGCCCGAATCGCGGAATCGCCGATGATGAGTCCGCCCACAACGGTCACCGTCTGCCCCACGGCCTTGGGCAAACGGCGTCCAGCTTCATTGAAGATTTCAAATAAAAACAGCATGATGAAGGCCTCCATTTGAATGGGGAAGGGAAGGCCATGCCGTGAATTGCTGATCGTTGCCAGCAGGGGAAGCGGAATTTGTTCTACATTAAAGCTTGTAAGTGCGACATAAAAACCCGGAAGCAGCATGGAAATCAGCAGGCCCAAAACGCGAAGGATTTTCTGCATCGCTACGATGTAGAAGGAAGTATTCTCGTCTTCGGGCGAGGAGAAAAGAGTGATGATCGTCACGGGAGCAAGGATGGCCATTGGAATACCATCCACGATGACGGCGAATTTCCCCTTCAGCAGCGCATCAACGACAAAGTCGGGACGCCCGGTATAATCCGATAGTGGAAAAAAGGCATTTTTTTTGTTCGTTACGATGCTCTCAATGTAAGATGTGCCTACAATAGCGTCGGTGTCGATTTTGCTTAAATATTTACGAATTTCCTGTAATATTTCTTCATGAATGATGTCTTCAATATAAAAAAGGCCGATCTTATTCTCGCCGCGCCTCCCGCCAGTAAAATGCTCCACGCAAAGGGATTGCGTTCGCAGACGCTTACGCAGCAGTCCCGTATTCGTAGTCAGTTCCTCGGTAAACCCGTCATGCGGCCCTTTGATGGAGGATTCCGTCGTAGGCTCCTCGGGGGTACGGGCTGGCGGGTCGGCGATGTCGAGACTGAAGAAGGCATCCTGATTCTGAAAATAGATGATTAAGCTCCCGCTATACACCTTCAAGGTCAGATCCCGCAGCAATGTTTCTTTGGGCAGCATGCTCAGAGGAAGATGGCGGTTGCGCTCGATATTTAGGGCGGTCGGCTCGGGAAACTCTTCGAACAGTGCCGTCAGGCCGGGCAAGACGATTTGATTCAGCTGCTTCGTATCCGCTACCGCTTCGCAATATGTGATGGTGACAGGCTGTTTTGTCTCTTTGTCCCCTCCTTCCAAATCATGAATAATAACATCGGCCGATTTCGAGAAATATTGCCGCAAAAAAGGTATGTCGATATGCTCGGGCTCCTCCAGTGCCCGCGATGCCGATGGATCAAGTGTCATGTGCCGGTTCTCCTTTCTTATGGGATGCGATAAAGACGGCAAGGGCGAGCAGCAAGGTCACGATCAAAATGAAGCTTGTGTTGAACGGAAACACGAATCGGATCATCAGGTTCTGAAATTGGATATCCGTAAAGGTGGTAAGGCACAGCAAAGTCAGAGCAACGGTGTACAGAAGCATCAGTGCGTTGCGCTGATGCTTCTTGCTGATGCACCATATGTCCGTCGCGATGAATAATGCAACGGCAATGCGGACAGTCACCCCGGCGAGCCACTGGTAGATCGAGAAAAAATCGGTCTGGGAGACGTATTTTCCAAACCCTGCGATCCTCCATTGTTCATAGGCGGGATAGCGCTGCAGGGACGCTTCGTGCGGATTGAATTCCGCGATAGAGCCGGTGAGTGGTCCGAGCGTTAACCCGAGCAGGATGAAGCCAACGATCACGAAATGTTTTTTCGTCAGAGGCGCTTTTAAATAAGGCTGCAGAAAAAGAAGGAAGAAAATTTCGAACAATCCTGTGCAGGCGTAAATGATTCCCTTGAGCGGGGGAGCCCAGCCATGCTCCAGAAGCGGGAACAGCTGGTGGTAATCTTTGAACTGAATGTTTACCGTCGCAACATAGAATCCCAGAAGTACGACGAGCGGCAGCAGAATGCCGGAGGCATAGGCCATGGAGTTCACCCCTAGCCGAGCGGCAAGCAGGCAAATCAGCATCAACACGGCCGCCGTAATGATCATCGGCGTGTAGGGAAGGAACGTTACTTTGGTCCACATGATGGTGTCGAACAGAGCGAACCAGGCCGTACCGAGAAAATAGGCAGAAGAAATGAATTTGAACAGAAGGGACAGCATTTTCCCGTAGTTGCTTTCGAGCCAATCTGGCAGGGACTTTCCTTTGGTACGGGTAGAAATATAAGCGATAAGCAGTATCAGCAGGGCAAATGGCACTATCGATAAAATGACGGAAAACCAAGCATCCCTCTTAGCGGTCTGGAGCATGGCGGGAATAATAAATACATGGTTGGTGATGCCGACCGTGAGCATGATGGTCATGATAGCTTGCAGGGCTGTAGGTTTAGGGGGATTCATCCGCATCAGTCTCCAGTCTGTGGTTCAGATGCGCTTAGTATTTTCCAGGGAGAGGAAGGCTATGCAGACGTATAATTTTCTCGCTAGTTGGCGAATCTATTGATAGATTTATAGCTTGATTGGGGAGAGATGATGCGGGTGAAAAATCGTTGGGGAATTCTCATTATGGCTATTGTGGTCGGAGCAATCATAATCAAGTCGTTGAACACTGCTGGAACAACCGCTAAAGCGGATGCCGCATATTCGGTGGAGGCTGCATCGTCCCGTGCGCAGCTTGGAAAACTGTTGGCTGCAAGCGAAGGTTTAATCCAAGGAAGCAGGCAAGCCACCGTAAAGTGGCAAGGGGAATGGCATACGGCTATGTCTTTGGAGGCAGCGGCGGAGCTGCTCGCTGATCGTTTGGGATGGGTGGATCTTTATGCGGAAAAGGTGCATGGCAACCAAGTGTTTTACGCCGAAGGAGCTTACGGAGGGGCGGAAGATGTGATCCATGGCAAGCTGGCGTTGACGCTGCAGGAAGAAGGGAGTTATTATGTCGTTCTGCGGCTGGAAAATAGCACGGACGAAGGCTTGCAGCGGTTGCCGGAGGCCGGAGAGACCTGGGGCGAGGCGCTTCTCAGAGAGGGAGTACGCGCTAAATGGAATGCCGCCCTGCAGGGGGAAGCCGCAGAGATCGTTAGTATGCAGGGATTGCCGGATTCACAGGCTGCATTTGCGGCGCTTGAGGCGCGCGTGAAGGAGCAGTTGAAGCTGCGGGCAGCGGAGAGCTTTGCAGACGAGCGGACGGTTAGCAGATCTTATGCAGCGGAGGATTTGCCGATTAAGGCGCAAAGTGCCGGGCAGGAGATCAGCCTGCAGCTCGCACTGCATTGGAACACGGAGTCGGATCGTTATGACGTATCTTTCGGTTCGCCGCTGCTGACCGTCGAATATTAACTGATCTTAGATAAATATTAGATGAATTTTCGAAGGACATAACTAAATTTGATATGAATTTGATAGCATCCTTGTAGTGAATATGCTAAAATATCATCACATGCTTTGATGCTGTATAAGGTTAAGGCATTGATGGGAGAATGAATAAATATACACTATATTACATAGAAAGAATGAGGAGCCATGACTGAAATACAAAATCTAGAGTCAGTGAAGACACCAGGAGCGGTATATTTCATTTTTGGAGCAACCGGAGATTTGGCTAGGCGCAAGTTGTTTCCCGCAATATATTCGTTGTATCGCGAAGGGAAGCTCGAGGAAGATTTTGCGGTTATTGGCGTGGCGCGACGTCCCCGCTCAAGAGAAGAATTCCGTGATGATGTATATCATTCCATTCAGGAGTTTTGCCGTTATTCGGTCGAGGATGATGCGGAGTGGAGTCGTTTTGCAGAGCATTTTTCGTACAAATCACTCGACATTAACAATATAGACGGATACCGGGAGCTGTTGCAGCAGACTGAGGAAGTAGAGGCGCGTTTCGGCATCCCTGGCAATCGCCTGTTCTATTTGGCACTTGCTCCAGAGCTGTTCGGCAGCGTATCCTTCAACTTGCAGAAGGGCGGCATGCTGGATAGCAGCGGATGGCATCGTCTTGTGATCGAGAAGCCATTCGGCTACGACTTGATCTCCGCTCAGAAGCTGAACGAAGAGTTGAACCAAGTGTTCAAAGAGGAAGAGATCTACCGGATCGACCACTATCTCGGTAAAGAGATGGTGCAGAATATCGAAGTGATTCGCTTTGCGAATGCGTTCTTCGAGCCGCTTTGGAACAATAAGCATATTTCCAATATTCAAATTACGTTAAGCGAGACTGTAGGCGTCGAGGAGCGCGGCGGGTATTACGACAATGCCGGGGCCCTGCGGGACATGGGGCAGAACCACATGCTGCAGCTGCTTACGATGATTGCCATGGAGCCGCCTAGCCGGCTGCTTGCCGAGGATATCCGCGATGAGAAGGTGAAGGTGCTTCGCTCGCTTCGCCCTTACGCATCGGCGCAGGAAGTGAAGGAGAACGTGGTGCGCGGACAATACTCCGAAGGCGAGAGCGGCGGCAAGTCGCTGCCGGGCTACCGCCAGGAGGATAAGGTGAATCCGGACTCTAATACGGAGACGTATTTCGCAGCTAAGGTATATGTGGACAATTTCCGCTGGGCTGGGGTTCCATTCTATATCCGCACGGGCAAACGCCTTCCGGTCAAGACGACAGAAGTCGTTGTCGAATTCAAGCAAATGCCTACCAACGTTTATTTGGGCCAGAAGCATAAGCTTGAGCCGAACCTGCTCGTTATCCGCGTGAACCCGATGGAGGGGATCTACATCAAGATCAACGCGAAGAAGCCGGGAACGGAATCGCAGATCAGCCCGCTGGCGATGGAGTTCTGCCAAAGCTGCCAGGTAGGCATCAACTCGCCTGAGGCTTATGAGCGCTTGATCCATGACGCAGCCAACGGCGATTCGACGTACTTCACGCGTTGGGATGAAGTGGCTACGGCTTGGGCGTTCGTAGACCGCATCGCATCCGCTTGGGCGCAGGAGTCGGGCGATATCAGTAATTATGCAGCCGGTTCCTGGGGGCCGGAGGAAGCTGATCAACTGCTTGCGCAGGATGGTTTCCACTGGTGGCCGGTTAACGGACAGGAAGAAGATAACGTAATCTGGATCAAGGGTTAAAATGAAAGCCGTCTGTCAGCTTTAAGCTGACGGGCGGCTTAATTTATTGACAGATTAAGGATGTCTTGTTATTGTAGAAAATAACAAAATTTAATTATTCACATACGAATAATGAGGATTAAACGTCGACCATTCGAATGGAGGCATTTCCCGTAATAAGGGAGGTGTCTCCATTTTGTTTGGGCAGGAGGTGAATGGCATGCGGGAAAAGAGTTTGGATTTATCGGCAGACGTATTGGTTATTGGCGGCGGACCGGCTGGTGCCTGGGCGGCAATCACAGCGGCAAGGAAAGGAGCTCAGGTCGTTCTGGCTGATAAAGGGTATTGCGGTACGAGCGGAGCGACAGCCCCGTCGGGCACGGGCGTATGGTACGTCAAACCTGAGGCGGCTGCCCGTGAAGAGGCGAAGCGCAGCCGCTACTTTCTGGGTGGGCAACTGGCCGACGCGCAATGGATGAACCGCGTGCTTGACCAGACGTATGACAACATGGGCATGCTCGCCGAATGGGGATATCCGTTTCCCGAAGACGGGCTGGGACAGCAGCATCGGCGGGGATTGCAGGGCCCGGAGTATATGCGCCTAATGCGCAAAACGGTGAAACGGGCGGGAGTGAGAATATTGGATCACAGCCCCGCTCTTGAACTGCTGGCCGATGAATACGGCGTGGGAGGAGCCGCGGGGGTTCGTTCTCGAACCGGGCAGACATGGTCCGTTCGGGCGGCCGCAGTCGTCATTGCCACGGGAGGATGCGCCTTCTTGAGCAAAGCTCTGGGCTGTAACGTACTGACAGGAGACGGTTACTTGATGGCCGCGGAAGCGGGAGCGGAGTTTTCGGGTATGGAATTTTCGAATGCCTATGGGATTTCGCCTGCTTTTGCTTCCGTGACCAAAACAGCTTATTATCAGTACGCCTCTTTCTATTATGAGGACGGTTCGTTGGTCGAAGGAGCCGCCTCCAAACAGGGGCGCTCCATCATCGCCCGGAATTTGCTGGCGGGCCAGCAGGTGTATGCACGGCTTGATTTGGCGCCTGAGGAGATCAGGCCGCTGCTGCGGGTTGGCCAGAGCAACTTTTTTCTGCCCTTTGACCGCTGCGGTATTGACCCGTTCCACGACTTCTTTCCCGTCACATTGCGCCTTGAGGGAACGGTCCGCGGAACGGGAGGCATCCATATCATCGATGCATCATGTGCGACGAAGGTGCCTGGGTTGTATGCCGCCGGCGATGCGGCGACCAGGGAGCTCATATGCGGCGGGTTTACTGGCGGAGGCAGCCATAACGCCGCCTGGGCGATGTCGTCAGGCAGCTTTGCCGGAGACGGCGCATCGGAATATGCCCGGCGTTTGGGACCGCGCGCTTATCAGCGGCGGGTTAAGGGACTGTCAGCCTTATCGCTGCCGCTGGACAGCCGTGATTCCAAGAGGAGAGGGTATACTCCCGAGCAGTATGTAAAGGCGGTACAGGAGGAGGTCATGCCTTACGACCGGAATCTTTTCCGCTCCGAGGCGGGGCTAAAGGCATCGCTTGCGCGGCTGGAACAGGTGTGGCATACGCTTCGGAAAGACTGCGCCGGGTGGGATCGTGAAGGCGTGAAGCTGCGCGAGGCGGCGGCGATGACGGCTACGGCACGATGGATGTATCAGTCCGCGTTAGCCCGCCGTGAGTCGAGGGGGATGCATAAGCGCGACGATTATCCCCAGCTGGATCAAGCTCAGCACCACCGCTTGATCACCTGGGGGTTGGATGAAATCAGCGTCAGACCGGAGCCGATCGGCAAGGAGGCTGTACTGCAATGATCGAGCTGATTAGCGAGAGCCGCTGCGTGAAATGCAATCTATGCATTAGCGTCTGCCCGACCGACGTCTTCGATCAAGGAGCGGACGGCATTCCGATGATCGCCCGCCAGGACGATTGCCAGACCTGCTTTATGTGCGAACTGTATTGTCCCGCCGATGCGATGTACGTATCGCCCTTTGCGGAGGCGCGAGAGGAGGTGCGGGAAGCTGCGCTGGAGGAATGCGGGCTGCTGGGCGGATACCGCGAGAAGGTTGGGTGGGGCCCGGGGCGCAAGCCGGTATCATCGCATGAATACATGCATCAATTAGCCGTTCGTGCGATTCCATAAATGTATTGAATTAGAAATGAATCCGCAAGTCGAAAAGCAAAATAAATTGCTAAGCGAAACGAGAGGAGAATGATAGCATGAGTCAATCGGAACTAACGGCCATACCTGCCTCGGCAAATTCTATTGTAGAAGGGGTTCTATCCCGTGCAGCGGAGCATGGAGCTGACCCGCTCTTCGTTAACCGCTGGTCATCCCGCGCATTTGCCGCCCGGCCCGTAGCGGAAGAAACGCTGCTGGCGATTCTGGAGGCCGCACGCTGGGCGCCTTCCTCGAATAATTTTCAGCCGTGGCGGTTTATCGTGGCCAGGGAAGAGGCGCAACTGAAATTGTTCCATGAGTTTATTGTTCCCGGTAACCTGGAGTGGGCGGCTCAAGCACCCGTGCTGATCCTCCTATTATCGTCCGTGCAAGAGGATGGGAAGCTGAACGGGGCGCATGCCTTCGATACAGGGGCGGCATGGGCATCCATTGCTCTGCAGGCATCTCTGCTTGGACTGAATACCCGGGCTATCGGCGGATATGACCGGGTGAAGGCCAGAGAGCGGCTGAGCATTCCGGCGAACTTTGAACTCCATGCCGTCATTGCCCTCGGATACCCGGGTAGCACAGAGCTTCTGCCGGATAAGTTCAAGGAAAGGAATGTGCCGAGCGGCCGCCGTCCACTGCGGGAAAGCATCATATGGGGAGATTTTTCCGAATCTCGAACCGTCAAGTGACCATATAGCGTCTGCAAGCATAAGCTATTACCGGTAAGACACAAAAGCATCCTCGACATCTCCCAAGATGTGAGGGTGTTTTTGCGTACAAAGAGACAAAATATGTTACAATATACAACATGAATTTGTGGAATGAGAGGACTAGTGATACATGAGCAAAGCATTGGGGCAAGTGCTGCAAGAGGAAGTGGATAAGCGGCGTACGTTCGCGATCATTTCCCACCCGGATGCCGGGAAAACAACATTAACCGAAAAATTATTGCTGTTCGGCGGCGCGATCCGTCTGGCAGGGTCCGTCAAGGCTCGCAAAGCTAGCAAGCATGCGACAAGCGACTGGATGGAAATCGAGAAGCAGCGCGGAATTTCCGTCACTTCTTCCGTCATGCAGTTTGATTATAATGGCCATAGGGTCAACATTCTGGATACCCCTGGCCACCAGGATTTCAGTGAGGACACTTACCGTACATTGACAGCTGCCGACGCAGCCGTCATGCTAATCGACGTGGCCAAGGGCGTCGAGGTTCAGACGGTCAAGCTGTTCCAGGTTTGCGCCAAGCGGGGCATTCCGATTTTTACCTTCATTAACAAACTGGACCGGGAAGGCCGGAATCCGTTTGATCTGATGGAGGAGCTGGAGCAGGTGCTGGGCATCCGCTCCGTGCCGATGAACTGGCCGATCGGCTCGGGACGTGAGCTGTCGGGCATCTACGACAGGATGAACAATCAGGTTGAATTGTTCCAAGGAGACGATCATTCCCACATCCAAGTGAAGAAGGTCGAGAATTATCAGGATCCTGTGATCCGCGAATTGGCTGGGGAATACCTGCACGATCAGCTCTGCCAGGACTTGGAGCTCCTTGATGTCGCGGGAGATCCCTTCGATATGGAGAAAATCAGCCGCGGCGAGTTGACTCCGGTTTTCTTCGGCAGCGCCGTCAATAATTTCGGCGTCCAGACGTTCCTGGATAATTTCCTGACTCTTGCTCCAAAGCCGGAACCGCGCCACAGCTTGACCGGATTGGTTGAGCCGACGAACGAGAAGTTCTCTGGCTACGTGTTCAAAATCCAGGCAAATATGAACCCTGCGCACCGCGATCGAATTGCTTTCCTGCGCATCGTATCAGGCAAATTCGAGCGGGGGATGTCGGTGAGGCATGTCCGGGCGGGCAAAGAAATCAAGCTTTCCCAGCCGCAGCAGTTCCTGGCCCAGGATCGGGATATCGTTACCGAGGCTTATCCAGGCGATATTATCGGATTGTTCGATCCCGGCATTTTCCGGATCGGCGATTCGCTTAGCCAAGGAAGCGAGATCGAATTCGATGAGCTGCCGACGTTTTCCCCGGAGATTTTTGCCAAGGTCACCGTGAAGAATGCCTTGAAGCATAAGCAGTACCAGAAAGGGATCGATCAGCTTACGGAAGAGGGAACGATTCAGGTGTTTACGACGGTAGGTTTCGAGGACACGCTGCTGGGCGTCGTAGGGCAGCTCCAGTTCGAGGTGTTCGAGTACCGCATGAAGGCGGAATACGGCGTCGATGTGCAGCTGCAGCGCATGTCGTTCCAATTCGCGCGCTGGATCGTCGCGGATAAGGTGGATCCTTCGAAATTCCGGATTAATTCGACGCTGGTGACAGATAAGAAGGGCAATTATGTCGTCTTGTTCGAGAACGAGTATGCGATGAGAACTGCGATGGAGAAAAATCCGGATGCGAAGTTCTTAGAAACGGCGCCATAAGAGAACAACGAAGGCGGACGGGCGAAAGCAAAGGCGAAGCTAAAGCTCTTCCCGCTCCTGATACACAAGGAAGCCTCCTTACCGGCCGGGTAAGAAGGCTTCCTTTGTTGTGTTGATGGCGGGCTATCCTTATTTCAATGGCTTCAGCTCGGCAGAAGCAAGCTCTTTACTCAGGAGAGAGATCATTTCACCCTTCTCGGCTTCATCGATGTGCTTCCAGATGATCTCGAAGACGACCCCTAGTCCGGGAAGCGCGGTTTCCTGGGCATCAATCGAGCCCTCTACCATGTCCCGAAGGCCTGCTTCGTTTTTGCCGTGCATTTTATGCACAACCGCTTGTCTAAGGTCAAGAGTAATTGGCATATCCATACCTCCCTGAAATAATCATTGCCCGGTGTTAATGTTCCCGCCTTACGCTCTGAAAATACAAGTTTGGGACAGGTTATGGTATACTATTTCGCATAAATATCGACTCGGGTAGGTGGAAGCATGGCACAATCCGCAAAAAAACAATACGCCGTTATCGGCATGGGCCGCTTTGGGCTTAGTGTGGCCAGCGCTTTAAGCAATATGGGCTTCGACGTGCTGGCAATCGATGCCAACGAGCAGCGTACGCAAGCCGTATCGAATATCGTGACGCATGCCGTATCGGCTGACTCTACGGATGAAGAAGCGCTTCGCGCGTTGGGCATACGCAATTTCGATGTCGTGGTTGTGGCGATCGGCGAGAATATTCAGGCCAGCATTCTGACAACGCTGATTCTTAAAGATTTGGGCGGGCCGATCATTATCGTCAAAGCCCAGAACGAGCTGCACGGCAAGGTACTGAATAAGATCGGTGCGGATAAGGTGATCTATCCGGAGCGGGATATGGGGCTTCGCCTCGCTCATCATTTGACTTCACCGAATATACTCGACTACATCGAGCTGTCGGACGAATACAGCATCGTGGATTTGCAGATCACGAAGGCGATGGTCGGCAAAAACCTGAAGGAGCTCGACATCCGGGCCAAGTTCGGCTGCAACGTCATGGCGATCAAGACGGGCAGCAAAATGAATATATCGCCAGCGGCCAACGACCGGCTTGAAGAAGGCGATGTGCTCGTCATTGTCGGCGAGAAAAACGATTTGACGAAGCTCGAGCTGGCTTATTCGGAATCATAATCTAAGGGGATGAACGATCGATGCAGCAAATTACTTCTCCGAACAATCCCCGCGTGAAGGAATGGGCTGGGCTGCTTGAGAAGAAAAACAGAGACAAGCACTTAAAATACGTAATTGAGGGCATTCATTTGGTGCAGGAAGCGCTGAAGGCGCGAGCCGATCTGGAATGCGTATGCTATGAAATCGAGCGGGGTATTCCCGCCGAGCTGTCGGGGGCAGCCTCCGCTTCGCTGGATGTGGAGTGGATCGGCGTGACGTCCGCGATCATCGCCAAATGCACCGATGCGAAAACGCCACAGCCTGTGTTCGCGGTCGCCCGCAAAAGCAGCGGCGAGCTCGAGCCCTTGCTGGCAGAGGAGCGCAGCCTCGTCGTCGTGCTGGACGGCGTGCAGGACCCTGGGAACGTCGGTACTATCATTCGCAGCGCGGATGCCGTAGGGGCGAGCGGCGTGATCGTCGGCTCGGGCTCCGCGGATATATACAATCCGAAGGTCATCCGCTCGACGATGGGCTCGCTGTTCCATTTGCCCGTGATCGAAGGCGATTTGGCCGATATTCTACCCCAGGCCAAAGCCCGGGGCATCCGGCTGGCTGGAACGAGCCTGCAGGCGGCGGCGAGCTGCTATGCGTATGATTTTACGGGGCCGGTATGGCTCCTGTTCGGCAGCGAGGCAAGAGGCCTTAGTGCGAACGTGCGTGAGCTGATGGACGACGGGCTGCTTATCCCGATGCGGGGGCAGGCGGAATCGCTGAACGTGGCGATGGCCGCTTCGGTACTGCTGTTTGAGGCGCAGCGGCAGCGGTATTTTTAGACAATAAAAAATCTGATCCAAACTCTAATATGAATTTGCCTTTTTCCATAGCATCGGATTTATAATAGTCCCATGCTATTTTTTTGTCTGGAAGTGCATTGCCTGACTATATTATGATAACAGGGCTAGGGGCGTAACCGATTTTTAGAGTGTATATTTGATACTTCATTCTTAAAATCGGTCAATCGGATACGCCATCTAAAAGAAAACGCCCAACCTCTATCAAAGTAGAGGTTGGGCGTTATGCGTCAGATTATAGCTCTGGAAGATCCAACGGATTATTTTTCTCAACTGGTCTTTCCAGCAGTCCGCCGATGCCGTATTCGCTGACATTTTTGATGAACTGCAGAGCTTCAGCGCGCGTCAAGGCGCTTTTGCCTTCATAGCTGTCCACGCTTACGACATTCGGGTCTTTACCCGTAGCGAGCCCGAAGGCAAGCACGTAGTGAATGGCATGATCCCCGCTGAAGTTGACGCCTTCCGTGGCGGTGACCAATTCGGCAACCTGCTCCCGAGAAATCGGTTGATTTCTAGATAGAAGCTCCTTGTAGCCGGTGACCGGATAATTTAGCTGCTTCGCCCGGGCATAATAAGCATCTGCCCAATGGCCTTGCTGAGCGGA
Organism: Paenibacillus sp. YSY-4.3; assembly: GCF_054767475.1. Classification (NCBI taxonomy): domain Bacteria; kingdom Bacillati; phylum Bacillota; class Bacilli; order Caryophanales; family Paenibacillaceae; genus Paenibacillus; species Paenibacillus sp. YSY-4.3. The sequence goes on from NZ_BAABMC010000005.1 coordinate 28,182, forward strand.
GGTGGCCAGCTCCGGCTCGAAAGCCCGCAGCAGCATAGCTAGGAATTCGGCTTCGCTTACCGTTTGCTGCGGCTTGAAAGTTCCGTCGGCGTATCCTTTGACCATTTCCTTGGAAACGGCCCATTGCACCGTCTCTTCATACCAGGAGTCCTTCTTGACGTCCGTGAAGGAAAGCTGCCCTGCAGCATGAAGCGTTGGCGGCAGGACAGGTCCGAGAAGAGACAGGACCAGTGCAGATGTGATGATTAGTTTTGTATGTGTTCGAATTTTCATAGTTGCCAACCCCTATCTTGTTGTGAACTCTATAATCAACGGGTTTTTCAGTTCAAAGCTCTGAGCCGAACTTGGGCCCGGCTTGCCTTTTACTGTCGTGTCCATGATGATGGTGTAGGTTTCTTTGGCAGCAAACTTGCCCTTCTTCGGCGTAACATGAATCCGGTTAAACAGTATTTTTATCTCTACCGTATCGTGCATCGCCTCCCCTTTACTGTTCAGGACGAAGATGTTCTCGCCAGGCTTCAGGGACGATGGGTCAATGTATTTATAGTTTGCGCTTTTCATAGCAACTTGAAGACTAATGCCGATCGGGGTAGTAGAACGAACCCCTTGTTTGGACGGAAGATCCTGAATGCTCAGCTCTTCCTTGAGGCGATTCAATTCCTGCCGGAACTCCTCGCGCTTCTCTTGATCAGTTAGCCCTTGAACGGCCATTTTGGCCTGGACGAAGTCACCGATGGTTAGCGTCTGTTTGGCTTTATCTAGCGATGCCTTGGCTTCTTGAAGCTGGTTCCCTGCAGCTGCATCGGCTTCACCCTGCTCTCCGACTTGTGCCGTATTTCCTGCCGGGGCAGGTGTTACGTTAACCGGTACCTGAATGATACCGCCTCCCGGAGCCGATGGTCCTCCTGACGCAGGAGGCGTCGAAGGTGCGGGATTATTTACGGCCGGAGCGGGTTGCGTCCTTGCCCTTAGCGAAGCTCCATCGGATATGTTGCCATGGATGTCTACGGTCTTGACCACGATGTTATAGGCGGTGTTCGCAAGCAAACCGTTGAATTTGTATGATGAAGCTGCTATATCCGTAATGTAATTATTGTTGATGTACAGCTTAACCTTGGCAAAATCGGGATCTGCCGGATTGCTCCAACCGACATGCAGCGATGAGCTTGTCGCGTTAACCAGCGCTAACTGAGTTACTTCCGCTGGAGCCGTCGTATCCGCTGCAGGCGGTTCATTGCCAGGGCCTGCTGGATCATTAGCGCCTCTAGCTAGGGTAGAGGCAGTAAGGCTCAATCCGGATGAAATATTACCGGTAAGATCTACTGTTTTTACCCCAAAGCGATAGCTTGTATTCGAGGTCAGCCCTTCGAATTTATAAGATGTTCCCGCAGTTTCGTATACCTTGGTTCCATCAAGGTATAGATAGACCTTTGTAAAGTCAGGGTCTGTCGGGTTGGTCCAACCTAGCTTCACGTAGGTGGAGGACGTTGCCGTGACCATCAGATCCGATACTTCTGCCGGGGCAGTCTTATCCGGTACCTGCGGTGTATCCTCGGTAGTGACCATCACCGTTTGGCCTGAAGATTCGTTTCCGCTCCAATCCGTCGATTTAACGGTAATTGAATAAGACGTGCTTGACTGCAGTTGGGTCAAGGTAAACGCTTGGCCCGCTGCGCTGCCTGCATAAACGCTATTGACGTAAATGTTATTGGTTGCAAAGTCCGAATTCACCGGATTATTCCAAGCAATCGAAATCTCAGAATCGGTCTTTCCAACGACTTGAAGATTCGTGACATTCGCAGGCGGGGTTTGATCGAGTGACCGATCGAAGGTCACTGCGCCATAACCATATTCGATATCCCGTCCGGCGGGTCCCAGATCCACCGCATATTTTTTGATTTCCTCGCGAAGCTGCACGTTGGTCATTCCGGGATCTTTCTGTTTGAGCAGAGCAATCATGCCGGAGACATGCGGAGCCGCCTGCGATGTTCCGCTGGATATCGCATAAGCGGGAGCGCCGCCGCTGACATAAGTCGATAGGATGTCAACGCCAGGTGCTGCGATTTCAACTTCATCGCCGACCGAGGAGAAGGCGCCGCGCGCGTTATTGGCATCCACCGCGGCAACAGCAATTACGCTGTCATATTTAGCGGGGAAGTTGACCGTATAAGTGCTTAAGGGAACAGGGACGATATTGCCGTTCGCGTCTTCCGTCGTCTGGCTGTTGCCTGCCGAACCGACGACGACGATCCCCTGCGCATACGCTTGGTCTACCATATCCTTTAACAGCTGAGAATGCGTATCTGTTCCAAGAGAAAGGTTGATGATATCCATATGGTTTTGAATCGACCATTCGATGCCTTCAAGGACGTCCTGAAGTGTTCCTTCACCATGCTGATCCATCGTTTTTACGGCATAAAGTTGGACGCCGGGCGCAACACCTACCGTTCCCGTGCTATTGCTTAAGGCGGCGATAATACCGGCGACATGCGTCCCGTGTCCGTTATCATCCGTGTAACTATTCGTGTAATCTACGGTCGAGATTCCTCCGGCTATAGCTAATTCAGGATGCGGATAGATCCCGGAATCAATGACGGCCACTTTGACGCCTGTGCCCGTATAACCTGAGTTCCACATCAGGGTAGGCTTAACTGCCTGAAAGCCCCATCCGGATTGTTCGGAGGTAATGGACGCGGTTTTGAAATCCCCGCCCGTAATCCGGAAGGTAATATTGCGCTCGATCAGCGCGATATTCGGATCGGCTGCTAATGCAGGCAGATCGTGATTGTTTACCGTAGCAGCTACGGCAGGGATGGTGTCGAATTCATGAAGAATATCAATACTTTCGTTGTATACAGCTTCCTTGCCATCCTCGTTTTTGTAAACGACAATGACCTCCTGCTGCATTCCATACAGCGAGGCATTGGCGCTGGCTGGCCCCAGCCCTAAGACTTCTAAATGGAGCAGCAGCGAAATGGCGAGAACAGATGCGATAATCTTGTTTGTTAATCTGCTCATAGAGTATAAATCTCTCCTTCTTATTTATCTGTTAATACTAAGAAGCAATTGAAGTAGAGTCACTCCTTTCTGCCTGAATGATATGTGCGTCTATCACTATATCGGCTGGTAAATGAACGTTATTAATAGAATTAAAGACTTTAGGCCTATGGAAAAACATGACTATTGCCCTTGACAAATAAAGGAACAAAGCCGATAATACAATTAACAAATCGTTAATTGTTATATAAATAGGCTATGAGGGGGCTTAAACGCAGCATGTCGAACAAGCAGGCGTTACAGCAATATGACGTTAAAAAATATAGAACCCCTGATGGGTATACCTCAGACATTGCGGTATTCACCATAAGATCCAAAAAGACCGAAATGTTCAAGCCTCCCCTTATGGAGCTGCAGATTATGCTGATTAGGCGTAGCATGATCGACAGTGAGGGGCGCCCCAATATTGAAGCAGGCAAGTGGGCCTTGCCAGGCGGCTTTGTGGACCCGCAGGAGACCGCCTTCCAATCCGCTGCACGGGAGCTGAAAGAGGAGACGGGCGTAGACCGCATTCATTTGCAGCATTATGGCGTATACGATGCTCCGGGACGCGACCCGCGAGGCTGGATCATTTCCAACGCTCACTATGCGATCGTTCCCGAGCACCAGCTTACTGATCGTCAGGCGAATGACGATGCGAGCGAGGTCGAGCTTTTTACCGTGGATGAGGTGCTGAAGTTGGATCTTGCCTTCGACCATGCCGAAGTTATTGCCGACGCGATTGAGGTTATCCGTCACAAGCTGTTAGAGACAACGATAGCCAAGGAGTTCCTTCCGGAGGAATTTACGTATTCGGAACTGCAAGCCGTGCTGCTGACGGTGACCCAAGATTCCGCGATCGCTCTGGACGCCGCATTTGCCCGCAAGATCAAAACCTTGCCTTTTATTGAGGAAATCAAAGGAAAGAAGACGACGCGCACGTCGAAGAAACCGACTCAACTGTATCGTTTCGTGGATGCTGAGGTGAGCAGCTCGATTTACCACGCTAGAAAATGATTTTTACGTCGAAAGACGTTTTTCTTTATCTTATTAATTAACAAATTTATAATTGTTAAGTTTAAAAGGAGGAATTCATGATGATCATTACTAAGAAAAGAGCTTTGATTAACGTGGATTACACGTATGATTTCGTTGCTGCGGACGGGGCGTTGACCTGCGGCAAGCCGGGTCAGGCGATAGAAGGCAGGATGGTTGAGCTCACTAGAGAATTTATTGAAAACAATGATTTTGTTGTACTAGCGATCGATCTGCATAAGCAGGGCGACACGCTTCATCCGGAGACGAAGCTGTTTCCGCCGCATAATATCGAGGGTACGGCCGGGCGCAAGCTTTACGGAGCGCTAGACGGGGTATATCAAACCTATAAGGACGAGGGCAACGTCTATTGGATGGATAAGACCAGATACAGTGCGTTTGCGGGGACTGACCTTGAGTTGGTTCTTCGCGCTAGGGGAATCACGGAGCTTCATTTGGTTGGGGTGTGTACAGATATTTGCGTGCTGCACACCGCAGTAGATGCTTATAACAAAGGATTCGAGCTGGTGATTCATGCGGATGCTGTAGCTAGCTTTGACCAGGAAGGGCATGCATGGGCGTTGAGACATTTCCAAGGAACACTCGGTGCAACGATTCTACAGCAGCAGGAGGGGAAGGTAAAATGAGCACTTACACGAACATTCAGCTTCCGCAGACGCCATACGCCGACGACGGGCTTGCACTGCATACGGATAAATATCAGATTAATATGGCTGAGGCCTATTGGCGGGATCAAATGCATGAGCGTAAAGCGGTATTCGATCTCTATTTTCGCAAAATCCCATTTCAAAACGGCTATGCTGTCTTTGCTGGACTGGAGCGGGTCATTCGCTACCTCAAGGAATTCCGATTTACAGAGAGCGATTTGGCTTATTTAAAAGAGGAGGGCTATGGCGACGATTACCTCGCCTATCTTGAAACACTGCGTTTTACGGGAACGGTGCGCTCGATGAGGGAAGGGGAGCTTGTCTTTGCCAATGAGCCGATCATGCAGATCGAAGCTCCGCTCGCAGAGGCACAGTTAATCGAGACGGCTGTGCTGAACATCGTCAACTATCAAACGCTGATTGCAAGTAAAGCCTCGCGGATTAAACAAGTGATCGAGGATGGTGTGAGCATGGAGTTCGGCACCCGCCGAGCCCAGGAGATGGATGCCGCAATTTGGGGAACTAGGGCCGCTTATATTGCAGGCTTTGAGGCTACGTCGAATGTCAGAGCCGGGAAGTTATTTGGCATCCCTACCGTCGGAACGCATGCCCATGCCATGGTTCAGGCCTATCGCGACGAATATACCGCTTTTTGCAAATACGCGGAATGTCATAAAGACTGTGTATTCCTAGTCGATACGTATGATACGCTTAGATCGGGGGTACCTACCGCTATTCAGGTAGCCAAAGAATTCGGTGATCGTATTAACTTCAACGGCATACGCCTGGACAGCGGGGATCTGGCCTACTTCTCGAAGGAAGCCCGTAAAATGCTTGATGCGGCTGGCTTCCCTGACGCAAAAATCTACGCCACCAATGACCTGGATGAACATACAATCATGAACCTGAAGGCACAGGGAGCAAAAATCGATGTTTGGGGTATCGGCACGAAGCTAATCACCGCTTACGACCAGCCTGCTCTTGGCGCTGTATATAAATTGATCTCGATTGAAGATGAACATGGTAAAATGGTAGATACCATTAAAATCAGCTCGAATCCTGAAAAAATTACGACGCCGGGCCGTAAAAAAGTGTATCGAATTATCAACAAAGGCAATCGGAAATCGGAAGGTGATTATATTGCTTTGGAATACGAAGACCCGCAGCGCGAGGAACGTCTGAAAATGTTCCACCCTGTTCACACGTTTATCGCCAAATTCGTTACTAACTTTGAAGCGCGGGAGCTGCACCAGACGATTTTTGAAGATGGAGAATTGGTATATGAGCTCCCAACACTGCAGGAAATCAGGCAGTTTGCAGCGGATAATTTAGATGTGCTATGGGAGGAATACAAGCGCCTCTTGAACCCGGCCGAATATCCTGTTAATTTAAGTCAAGATTGTTGGAATAATAAGATGAGGCTGATCGAAGAAGCGCAGTACAAGGTTCAGCAGCGACATTCGTGAATGATTGCTTTTCAAACTTATACGGGTAATGATAATTTTATAGAGTTGGATATGAATCGACTTAGGGGAGCCGGTTCAACAGGTAGAAAGGAGTAAGTTTCAATGCCAATCGATAATACTCAAAAGGAAATCACTGAAGCATTGCACGTTAAGCCGAGCATCGATGTGAAAGCGGAAATTCGCAGCAGGATCGACTTCTTGAAAGCTTATTGCAGAAAGGCCGGTGCGAAAGGCTATGTGCTGGGGATCAGCGGAGGACAGGACTCCACCCTGGCCGGCCGGCTGGCGCAATTGGCGGTAGAGGAGCTTCGCGCCGAAGGATACGACGCGACGTTCTATGCCGTGCGCCTGCCTTATGGAATACAGCAGGATGAAGACGACGCTGTAGCGGCGATGGAATTCATTCAGGCCGACCAGGAATTTGTCGTAAACATTCAGGAGCCTGTTATAGCTTTGGCTAACGTGGTAGAACAAAGTACCAATTTCAAGTTATCCGATTTCAATAAAGGCAACGCCAAAGCGCGGATGCGCATGATCGTTCAATATGCGATCGGCGGAGAGACCGGCTGCTTGGTTGTAGGTACGGATCACGCCGCAGAGTCCATTACTGGCTTCTTTACGAAGTTCGGGGACGGAGGGGCTGACGTACTGCCGCTGGCCGGACTGACTAAGGGACAAGGACGCGACCTGCTTATGGAGCTCAAGGCTGCTGAGCGCTTGTATCTGAAAATACCGACGGCCGATCTGTTGGATAACAAGCCCCTGCAATCCGATGAAACTGAGCTTGGGATTACCTACGAGGTGCTGGATCAATATTTGACGGGAAATGCCGTTGATCCGCAGGATCAAGCGAGTATCGAGATGCGTTATGCTATTTCCCGGCACAAGCGGGAGCTTCCGGCGACACCGTTCGATACATGGTGGAAATAGGGAAGTGAATCTCATACGAAAAAAACAGCAGATTGCTGTAAATCTCAATGAAGTGCAGCAGCAGGCGGTTCTTCATACAGAGGGCCCCCTGCTGCTGCTTGCTTCGCCAGGCTCGGGCAAGACGACGACGCTGCTGATGCGGATCGCGCACCTGATCGAGGAAAAGGGTGTGCAGCCTTCCCGCATCAAGGCAATCACCTTCAGCCGGGCATCGGCCGGGGATATGAAGGAGCGGTTCAAACGCTTTTTTCCGGAGCTGCCGTCCGTCGATTTTTCCACGATCCACAGCCTGGCCTTTGAAATTGTGCGCGAATGCTTCCGAGTCCAAGGAGTATCCTTCCAAATTATCGAGGGGCATGGAGCGAGCGATGATATAGAAACCGGGGAAGCAAGTAATCCTACGGCCTCCTCTTTGCATAAGAAATTGATATTGCGTGATATATTTAGAACAGTCACGGGAGAGAATATCACGGATGACCAGTTGGAAGAGTTAACGACCTATATTAGCTATATTAAGAATAAAATGATTCCCGAGCACAAATGGGGCGACGTGTCCTGCGGCGTGCGTCATGCGAAGCAGATTCTCAGCGAATACGAAAGATTTAAGCGAACGCATCCGAGTTGTCTGCTCATCGACTTTGACGACATGCTGACACTGGCTAATGACATTCTCGGTAAAGACGCTCGGCTGCTCCGCAAATATCAGCGGCGCTATGATTATTTGCTGACGGATGAAAGCCAGGATACGTCGCTGGTGCAGCATGCGATCGTCGAGAAGCTCGTTATGGAGCATCGGAACCTATGCGTGGTAGCGGATGACGACCAATCGATTTATAGCTGGCGAGGGGCGGAGCCGTCCTATTTGCTGGAGTTCCGGCAGGTGTATCCGGAAGCGCGGATTCTGTATATGGAGCAGAACTATCGGTCTACCAGAAATATTGTCGAAACAGCCAATCAGTTTATCCAACGGAACAAAAATCGCTACGATAAGCAGATGTTCACACAGAACGAAGAGGGGCAGCCGATTTCTATCAAGGCCTTGCCCGACTATAAGCAGCAAACAAAGTATTTAGTCGAAGAAATCCGCAAGCTGGAAAATTTAGGTGAAGTAGCGGTTCTTTATCGGAATAATTCTTCTTCCATTGACCTGATGAATCAATTTGACCGTGCCGGGATTCCGTTCTACATGCGCGACGCGGACAACCGTTTCTTTTCGCACTGGGTGGTGCAGGATATTCTCAATTTCATGAGGATGTCGTATACGGACCGGCGGCCGGATATTTTGGAAGCCATTCATACGAAATTTAATGGCTACATTACGAAGCAGCAGATGGCTGCATTGAAGGACATTCATAATAATGAATCCGTCTTTGATAATTTGTTGAATTACGTGCCATTGCAGGATTATCAGCAGAAGCAGCTGCCGCAGTGCAAATGGATTTTTGAACAGATGAAAGGCATGCCGCCATTAGAGGCGATTGATGTCATCCGAACGAAGCTGGGTTATGACAAAGCTCTCGACAAGATGTGCGAGCGTCTTGGTTTCCGGAAGGAATATTTGCTAGGCATACTTAATTCACTGGAGGAGATTGCGGAGTCCTTAAATTCGATGGAGGAATTCGCGCAGCGCCTCAAGCATTTGGAGGCTTTATTGAAGTCCTCCAAATCCAGAAAGGGTCAGCATGCCGTCACGTTTTCGACCTTTCACAGCGCCAAAGGCTTGGAATTCACGCACGTATATATGATCGATTTGATTAACGGCATCATTCCATCGAAGGAGGATCTGAAGGGAGGCGACCGGAACGGCGAGCTAATGGAGGAGGCGGCCCGGCTGTTCTATGTTGGCATGACAAGAGCCAAGCTGCAGCTTGAGCTGCTGACTTATCAGCAAAGGGAGGGCGAGAAGGCGACGGAATCCACGTTACTTAGCGAGGTTCGGACGATTCTGCATCCTCCACAGCTTCAGGTGAGCCTGAAGTCCGGACTGCAAATAGGGAGCGGAGCTCTTGGCGGGGCACGGGCTCCGGCTCCCTCGTTCAACGAGAATACGATTCGGTCGCTGGAGAAGCTGTCCTCGGGTATGCAGGTTATGCACCGTGCATTCGGATTAGGGGAAGTGGTCAATGTGTCGGGGCCAACTGACCTGATCGAAATGCGGTTTGCTGCCGGAACCAAGCGGCTCTCCGTTCGGACATGCCTGGATATGGGGCTGCTAGAACTGCCGGATCCAGTGGTAATATCGGAGTGATCGGGAAGGTACAAACCGGGAGTTAGTCCGTCTTTTTCAAGGTGATCCTGCATAAACTGGGTGGTGAAGCAAATGAAGCGCTGCCTGGGGGGATAGAGAATGCGGATCAGAAGGGGATGGCACAGCCGAAGAAGAAGGGGAAAGCTCAGCAAAGGTCATATTTGGTTCATCATTTTCGTCTTTTTTGTCACGGCCTTCGTGCTGTTTGGCCAGTATGTGGAACGCAATATGGTCGGGCCCATTAAGCATCTGGCCCAAATCCGGGTAAAGCAGATTGCGACCGAATCGATCAATGAGGCGATTACAGCCCAAGTAGCCAATCGGGAGCAAATCGACAGCCTTATCGACTGGAAGACCGATTCCTCCGGCAAAATTACCGGATTCATGCTCAATTACTCCGCTCATATGCAAATTACGTCCGATACGATCCAGACGGTTCGTTCTACGATTGATGAAGTGTCCCGGCTGTCGGAGCATATCCCTCTCGGACAGGCGCTAGGCAGTCCCATTCTGGCCTCCTTCGGCCCGAATATCCCCATCCGCATTGAGCCGAAGGGCGATGTTAAGGTCGATTTGAATACCCGCCGCCAGGAGGCGGGTATCAATATGATTCTCGTGGAAGTATTTCTGCGCGTACGGACGGAGCTGGCTGTGGTCGTTCCTTTTGACATGGGAGCACAGGCTGTGGAGACGGAGATACCGGTATCCTATATGCTGGTAGTTGGCGATGTCCCGATGTATTACTATGACAGCAAAGGCAATCCCGTCGGAGAGAACGGTGTGAGTGCGCCGAACATCGCTTTGCCGTCGATCCCCGAGCAACCAGCAGCAAGCCCAAGTACGGAATCCGGGCATGAGTGAAGAAATAAATGACGGAAATTAAGGGAGCCCCTCAAAAGGCTCCTTTGTTGTTTTGCTTTTTTACTCTCTCTGATCTTTCCCATTGCTTCAGCAGGGGGAAGGGATTGAACGCCCATTCCCTCGTTCCTGTATCTTTGTAGATGCCATAGTGGAGATGGGGCGGGAATCTGCCCTGTGTTCCCGGGGGGCCGTAGCCGCTGCTGCCTACCCAGCCGAGCATTTGGCCAGGGCTGACGGTGTCGCCGATATTGATTTTCTTCTCGAAGCCTTGTAAATGTGCGTAGTAATGGTAGCGGTTGTTCAAGTCGCGAATTCCGATTCTCCAGCCTCCGTAAGGATTCCAGCCTTTGGTTTCGACGATGCCGTAGCAAACGCTGCGAACGGGCACGCCATACGAGGCGAACAGATCCGTCCCTTCGTGCGTGCGCAGGCCGCCCCAGCCGCGCCGGTCTCCCCACGTGTCCCGGTAGGTGTAGGTGCTGCTTACGGGAAGCGGAAAAGCGTTATCGGAAAGGTCGATTCGGTTAAAGGTTTTGTAAATTTTAGCGAATTGGCGGATTCGCTCGACGGATGAATCGTTCTGGTAATAACGCCATAGGGCGATGCGGATATCGTCGTCGCTATAGCCGAAGTGAAGCAAATAGGCCGCCATCGTATATAGAGCATCCCGATCGTTTAGGGGGTCGGCTTTAGCGTCTGACGAGGCGTCTTTGCCGATGCCGCCGAATAGGGCGATCGTTGCGGGGTTCATATCATTCGGGTTAGGGTTTAAGGGACCCGCCCATACCGGATCCTTGAAGCGGATTCGAATTAATTTATTGTTCATATCTGTGCCCTGCTGCTGGCTGCGCGGGATGATAGACCGCTCATATTGATCGATCGCGGCCAGCCAGTGCCAAGGAATTTGTGTTAGCAAACCAATCTCTTCATACAAGCTCCTTCTAAGCTCATAATCGTTCTTTGGGGGAGACGAGCTCGGCTTGCCGGGAGCCTCTGCCGCTGATGCGCCAAAACCGGGAATACTCCATAATGACGTTAGTAACGTCATGCCAACGAGGCAAGGAATAATTCTGCTGACGAAGAATAAACTCGACCTCAAGATGAGATCTCCTCCTTTAAAATTCCGTCGCCGATTACCCTTAGAGTAAACAACGTTTTTTTAGGTTGGGATAAAAGATGTTTTTTTATTCCATTTGTCAATGAGGTTTTTCCATACGATTCATGGTATAATAATGGCGCTATAGCCTATTCCAAGAGAAGGAAGGTCTCTATTCTTGTCCAAACTAGCTAAGGAGCCGAAACCGGATTGGATTCGAATCAAGTTGACGACCGGCGATAATTATCAGGAAATTAAAGAGATGATGCGTTCCAAGACGCTGCATACGGTATGCGAAGAAGCGCGTTGTCCAAATATATATGAATGCTGGGCCAACCGTACGGCCACATTCATGATTCTCGGCGATATTTGCACGAGAGCCTGCCGCTTCTGCGCAGTCAATACCGGATTGCCTACGGAGCTGGATTTGCAGGAGCCCGAGCGCGTTGCCGAGGCTGCGGAGAAGATGGGGCTGCGTCACTGCGTAATTACCAGCGTGGCACGGGATGACTTGAAAGATGGGGGGGCATCCATTTTTGCGGAGACGGTCCGCGCTGTTCGAAAGCGCCTGCCGCTCTGCAGTGTGGAGGTGCTAATCCCCGATTTCTTAGGCAACGAGGATTCGCTGCGCATCGTCATGGACGCGAAGCCGGATATTTTAAACCACAATATCGAGACGGTGGAACGCCTATCGGATCGGGTGCGCGCCAAGGCCAAATATCGCCGCTCATTGGAGCTGCTTCAGCGTGCCAAGTTAATGCAGCCGGATATTCCTACGAAATCCAGCATTATGCTCGGCGTAGGGGAGGAGTGGCCCGAGATTTTGCAAGCGATGGACGATTTGCGGGCCGTGGATTGCGATATTTTGACGATCGGTCAATATTTGCAGCCTTCGCCGCAGCATTTAAACGTGGAGAAATACTATCGGCCGGAACAATTTGCCGAGCTGAAGGAAGAGGGCATGAAGCGCGGCTTCAGTCACGTGGAGTCGGGCCCGCTTGTACGCAGCTCTTATCACGCCCACGAGCAGGTTAAATCGGCGAAGAGCCGTCAGGACAGCGTTCCGGCAGAAATTTAAAGGGCAAGGCAAGAGGGGGATACCGAATGATTCAGATCGGTGGCAGAACATACGAGCTGATTCAGAATTACAAGAATGCTTGGGACGTTGAAGCGTTCAAGCAGAGATACAGTGAAGTGCTGGATCGGTACGATTACATCCTTGGGGACTGGGGTTACGAGAAGCTGAGGCTCAAAGGCTTTTTGCGGGATAACCATCCCAAGGCGAACCGGGATACCGCTTTTTCGGGAATCACGGACTACATCAACGAGTACTGCAATTTTGGCTGCGCTTATTTTGTTCTTCAGAAGACGAAGGACACCAGGGACAATAAGGACCCTAAGGAGCAGAAGGAGCCTAAGGATCAGAAGGAACAGAAAGAGCAAAGGGGCAGCTCCAAGGCTGTCGCTTCCGCGAATCCGGAGAATGACTCCGAATAGCTAATAGGACAAGCTCCTTAAGCAGCATGCAGGATAACTAACAAATCATTAAGTCGCCCTTCGATTTATTCGGAGGGCGACTTTTTTTGCTGTAGGGAAGGTTATTATCTCGAGAAAAAAGAAAAATCCTGCATATTAGCAGGATTTTATCTGAGATGGACTTAATCACTTGAATCAACTAGATAATTGCATAAATTCTCAATGACTGCTACTTTGTTTTTACCTTCAGCTTCAATAAACCCTGTTGGTAGCTCCAATCGATTTCGGGAAATTTCTTCTTGAAGTCGCCTAGCTCGATAAAGGTTTCATCGTTAAGATTTTTGACACTGCCGGCATCCCGCTTAAATTGCTGCTTCTTTCCCGACCCTTCGGTGATTGTCAGTACGCCGGTCTGTCCCGTCCAGGAAGCATGGCCTTGGACGAGGGCAGCGAGCACGCGGGAGGAGGCGTATACTTTGCTGCCTTCCTGGACCACGTCGAGGTAGCCGCTAAAAGACACGTTGTTGATGTTCAACTCCGAGGCATTTCCGCTGACTTCCATGTTCTTGAGGCCGATTTGATGCAAGGCCGCAATGAGCTGGGCAGTCTGGTTGAGGTTCACTTCCACGTCCGGCTCAAGGCCGATATAGTTGAAATCCTCGCGCTTCGGCGTCAAGTACTTCAGAATCGTCATCTTCAAGGAGCCGCCGTTCGACAAAGAGAAGATGTTCTGGATGCGCGCTTTCCCGTAAGTTTGGGTCCCTACGACTTTGGCAATGCCGTTGTCCCGCAGCGCTGCGGTTAAAATTTCCGAGGCGCTGGCGGTCCACTCGTTGGTCAAAATGACGACCGGCATGTTAATTGAACTGCCATCCGTAACTCTAACGGTTTCCAGCACGCCGTTCTGACTCTCGATGTACATTAGCACGCCGTCTTTGAGGAAATGCTTCGCGATATTTTGCGCCGATTCCACGTACCCCCCCAAATTATCCCTGAGGTCCAAAACGAGTGACTTCATGCCTAACTTCCGGAGCTTGTTCAAATGCACGGCGAATTCTTCATCCGCTTGGTCAGAGAAAGTAGAAATGGCAATGTACCCGATATCCCCCGCCGATATCATGCGGCTTGAAACGGCCGGCAAAGCGAAGTGGGATCTTGCAATCTGGAAGGTAAGCTTGCTGCCGCCCCGTTTAATCGTGATGCCGACCTTCGTATTCTCTTCCCCTTGAATGAGATAAATATCATCGGCGCTGGTCACGGGATAGTTGTCTACGTTTGTAATGACATCCCCTTTGCGCAAACCTGCCGCTTTCGCAGGGGATCCGTCGAGTACCTCGGTGACGTAGAGCTTGCCTTGGACATACCGGAGCAGTACTCCAATGCCGACGTATTCCTGATTAAGATCATTCTCAAACTCCTCGAGCTCTTCCTTCGTGAAATAATCCGAATAAGGGTCTTCTAATGTGTAAACCATGCCCCGTATGGCGTTTTCGATGAACTCTTCCCTCTGAGCGCCCTCAAGGTTGTTATCATTCAAGTATTGCAGAACCTCTCTGAGTACATCGAGGTCATTGGTCTCCGCCGCTATTTCATTCGCGCTGCTGTCTGCATATACCGATTGAGGCAGGCAAAGCGCTAGAAGAAGGAGGGAAATTAAAGCTGTCTTGTACCATGATTTCAGCATAATCGTATAAACGTCCTTTGCTATGTATTAACTAAATATAATTCTATCATACAGGTAAAAAAGGGAAATTTGTATAGAAAAACGGATGTTGCTGCAACATCCGTTTCTCATGCTAATGCGTCGATGTGTAGTTTATTATCCGAGGAAGGCGTTGCGGACGCGGTTCCAGAAGGGAAAAGGACGATAGCGCACGAAGCTGACGCTCTGCTTCGCCACTTGGCAGCGAACGGAGATAAGGTCGCTGATCGAATAATTGATATGATCCAGAGTAAGCAGCAAATTTTGTTCCTTCCGCGAATAAATATCACAGTGATGGTGCTTCGGCAGCACTAGGGAAGACCCGATCGTCCGAAAAACCCGGTTGTTGATCGAAGCGATTTCGGAAATTTGCAAGGCTTTGATCGAAGGATGGATGATGGCTCCGCCCAGGCTCTTATTATAAGCCGTACTTCCAGAAGGCGTAGAGATGCAAAAACCGTCTCCCCGGAACATTTCAAACATTTGATCATTGATATCGACCTGGGCGACAATCGTGCCGTCCACGCCTTTCAAGGTGAATTCGTTTAGGCAAATATACGAGGAGGTCCCTGACTTCTTCTGAATTTCCAGCTCAATAAGCGGATAATGTACAATCCGGGGCTTAAGCAAGGCTTCATCTTTGTGCCGGGTAATCATATCGACGAGCTCTGGAATTTCATTGGCTTGCCAATCAGCGAAAAAACCGAGATGCCCGGTGTGTACCCCCACAAAAGAGATCGACGGTATACGGTCAATGAACGTATGGAAAGCGTGGAGCATCGTTCCGTCTCCTCCAATGGAAACGACGATGTCCGGTGACTCTGCATCCAATTGAAGACCTTGTTTTGCGGCCAATTGATGGAACTTTTCGCTTAATTCAACGGACAATTGATCGCCACGGTCAAGAACGTAATATCTCAAGATGACAGGCTCCTTTGTAATAGATATCAGAAAGAATAACATTCGAAGCAAGAGCTTCCTGGTATCGCAAGAAAAACTACCGTATGTAAAGATCATAATCAATTCTGTAGCAGAACACAACGTTCATTTCCTTGTTCTCCCTTCGGTTCGGGCAAGTATCCGATGAATGATTCGGGCGAGCAGAGATAAAATAAGAAGAACCGATATCAATTTCAGAAAAATTATAAATGCATCAGGAACGCAGCTCCATCCTACCGGCATTTCCTCTTCCAGGGAAATCAGCAGCATGGCGGTCGAGTCAGAGCCCATCATGGGGGTCCAGAGAAGCAGCAATACGGATGCCGCCATAATGCCGTGGATCAAGCGAGCCGCTAAAAAGGGGAGATAGCGCAAGTCCGCTCCGTTCAGAATGCTGGCAACCTGGGCGTGAACGGACAAGCCTCCCCAGGATAAAATGAAGGCCGCCGCTGCGGCTTTATACATGAGCGGAACGCCGGGCGGGGCCGCGGCCGCTTTGGCACCGAGGGTCACCTCGAAGATTCCGCCTACGAAGGGCTCGGCCAAATCGGCCGGGAGGCCGGTTAAACCTAGCAGGGACTGAATGCCCGCATAGAGCAGGCTCATTATACCGGAAGCGGTGAGCAGCTTCAGGATGACCGAGAAGAAAACGACGAGGCCGCCGACGACTGCCATCAGCTGAAGGGAAGAGGAGACCGCCTGCTTCAGCAGTTCGCCTAGGCTTCGCCCGTCGTTTATCCGGGCCTCATGCATCGCTTTGAGCGCGGAGCGCAGGCTGAATTTTGCCGGGGAAGAGGATATCCGTCCGGCCGGAAGGCTCTTCTCCCTAGTACCATAGAACCTCAGCATGATTCCTAGGAGCAGCGCGCTTCCGTAATGGGCCAGTGCCAGAATACCCGCCAGCTTGGAGCTGCCGAAGAAGCCGACCGACACGGCGCCGATGAGAAAGATCGGGTCGGAGGAGGTTGTGAAGGCTACGAGGCGCTCGCCTTCCACGCGGCTGATGAGGCGCTGCTCCCTGAGCTTGGTCGCCAGCTTGGCGCTGACTGGATAGCCAGAGGCAAAACCCATGGCTGCGACGAAACCGCCGCTGCCCGGGATTCGAAACAAAGGCCTCATAAGGGGATCAAGCAATTTTCCTAGGAAATGGACGATTCCGAATCCGAGCATCAGCTCGGAAATGACGAAGAAGGGAAACAGGGACGGAAACAAAACTTCCCACCAGATGGCAAGCCCGGTCACCCCTGCTTCCCAGGAAACTGCGGGATAGTATAGCATCAGGACGCCGATCGACGTCATAGTTATAATGATGAGCGACATGGCAATTCGCTTCAGGTTCATGAGGAACGCCTCCACAAAGTTCATAGTGGAAGTGTATGAGCGGATTAGGACAAACAGCACAAAAAAAGCAAGAAAGCGATTACAATTTATACTGTATTTTTGAAAGAGATGTGTTAGAATAAAAATCACAGATGTATACTTCACGGGACAAAAATCTCTGATGGATGGAGTGTTGGGTATGAGTTTTGTAGCAGGTGTGCTTGTATGCGCCTTTGTGTATGTGATCCGCGCTTCTCGCGTCCATTCCAGTGAAGAGGATTGGCGAAGTTATTGATATAGCAGCAGGTTGATCCTGATGATACGTAAGGGCTCCGGTAGGAGCTTTTATTTTTTTTTGCTATAATTGATACGAAGTACCAAAAATACAATGTGGAAGTTGGAGAGGAATCCTGTGAATCCAAGTTTAAGCATTTATGATAACCTGGGCGGCGAGAAGATCATCCGGCAACTCGTGGAGGCCTTTTATCCCAAAGTAAAGGCGAATCCGCTGCTTGGGCCTTTGTTCCCGGAGGATATTAAGCCCGTGATGGAGAAGCAGTATATGTTCCTGTCGCAATTTTTCGGCGGCCCCTCCCTGTTCTCGGACGCTTACGGCCACCCGATGATGAGGGCAAGGCATCTGCCATTCCCGGTCACACGCGAGAGAGCCGAGGCCTGGCTAGCTTGCATGACGGAAGCGCTGGAAGAGATCGGGGTGGAAGATGAGTTAAAGGATTTTGTTATTCAACGGTTGTCTGGACCTGCTTTTCATTTCGTAAACACACCTTAGCGGCAAAGAAGAGAGAGAGGCGCTGGAGCGTCTTGTCTAATGACGGTAATGAAAGGAAGTAATCGTGTGGAACTGGAACCTCTTTACAAAATCAAGGTGACCTGCGCTAATTGCGAGAATGAGTATTCGACGTCGCGGGTCAGGCCGAGCCTAAAGCGGGCGATCCGGACGGATAGCGATTTTTGCGGCTATTACCGCGATTTGAATCCTGATTATTACGTGGTGCGGGTTTGCCCTTCCTGCGGCTTCGCTTCAACGGAGAACTCGAACGACCACCTGACGGAACGGCAGCGCCGCGAATTCGAGCAGAATATTAGCGACCGCCTCGTAAAGCGAAATTATGGCGGATCAAGAACCTGGGAGCATGCGCTGGAGACTTATAAGCTAGCCCTGCTCTGTGCGCAAACGACCGGCGAGAAGGAACGTATTATCGCGAGTTTGCTTCACCATATCGCCTGGCTGTACCGTTATCGCGAGGAACATGAGCAGGAGCAGCGCTTTTTGAAGCATGCCTTGAGTTCTTACATAAAGGTGTTCGAGAATGAGGGGATCAGCGGCAATGATGCCCGGCTGATGTATTTGATTGGCGAATTAAACCGCAGAATCGGAGCATATAACGAAGCTGTCAAATGGTTCGCGAGAGTAATCAATGACAAGAAAATCATGGATGCCGCAATGATTCGCGCCTGCCGGGAGCAATGGGCGCTGCTGCGGGAAGAAATGCTGGACAAAGGGGAAGAGTTGACGGAAGAGATTAAGGGTTAAAGCTTATAACCGAACTACAGGGGCCGTTCATTGGAAAAGGGAACGGCCTCTTCTGCCCTTACTTGCGTACGACTGTATCGGTCAGCAAGTAATCGGAGTCGCTGTCCAGCAGCGTAAGTTTGTTCTTGCAGCAGGGAAAGACGAGCAGCTTCTTTTTTCCTTCATGCACGCTCTGCACCTCTTGAGGCTTCAGGGAGAGAAGGACGTTCTCTTGCCCGCAAAAAGGGCATTTTGGCGCATATACATCGCCCATGAAAATATCGTAAGGCAGAGCCCTTTCAAAAGGAATCATGAGGACGCACCCGAATCGTCCGCAGGTGAAGGCTTGTTCGCTTCCTCTTTGGCAAGCTCCGCGATTTTTTGCATTAATATATGCTGCGGCATATGCATAAGGTGCTCAAGGGGTACCTTTAATTTTTCGGCTAGTTTAACGGCAGTTTCCGGTGAGACTTGCAGTGGTTTCATATGATCCCCTCCTGTCGATCTGGTTTCTATATCATACACTTTTAATGCCGGTGGCATCAACATTGGCATAAGGAAAGGATGCATAACCATGGCACAACTGACAAATCCGGTACAACAGACCTGGGAGCTGGATTCTATTTTTACAGGGGGCTCTTCCTCGGCGGAGTTTGAAGCGTTCCTGCAGCAACTTCAGGAGGATATCGCGGCGATGCATCAGGAGCTGCAGCAGTTCAGCGCTCCGGGAAGTCTAGAGGAGGCAGCGGGCCTGGATCGGCTGATTGCCGGGCTGCAAAGCGCGGTAGGCAGAATCGTGGAAGCCAGCAGCTTCGTGGCCTGCTTAACGGCAGAGAATCAGCATGATAAGAAGGCTGTGCAGCTCTCCGGCAAAGTCACTGCCTTGCGCGCCGCGTATGAGAATGCAATGACACTGTTCCAAAATGTACTGCGCAATACAGGAGACGAGCTATGGGAGCTGTGGATGTCCAGTGAGGAGGTCGCCCCGATTTCGTTCGTGCTGAGCGAGAAGCGCGACGCCGCCCGTGAGAAGCTGGCTCCAGAGCTGGAGAGCCTGGCATCTGATTTGGCGATCGACGGCTATCACGGCTGGGGGCAGCATTACGACACCATCGTGTCAAAAGTGGAGGTCCCTTTCCAGGATGAAGACGGCAAGCTGACGTCCTTGTCCGTAGGCCAGGCAGCCAACAAGCTGGGGGACAACAGCCGCGCAGTAAGGGAAGAGACATTCAACAGCTGGGAACAGGCTTGGAGCGAAGTCGCGGATTATTGCGCTGATACGCTTAATCGGCTGGCAGGCTTTCGCATTAAGCTATACGAAAAAAGAGGCTGGCACGATATCCTGAAGGAGCCGCTGGACATCAACCGGATGTCCAAAGCGACACTGGACATGATGTGGCAGGTCATTGAAGAGAATAAGCCCGTATTCGTAGCTTACTTGAACCGCAAGGCCAAGCTGATGGGATTAGAGCAGTTGTCCTGGAGCGATGTTGATGCGCCCCTTGGAGAGTCTGCGGACAAAATCTCCTATGAGGCGGCCGCCGAGGAGATCGTGAAGCAGTTCCGCAACTTCAGCCCGAAGCTGGCGGATTTCTCTGCTGAGGCGTTCAACAAGCGCTGGATCGAGGCCGAGGATCGTCCGGGCAAGCGTCCAGGCGGGTTCTGTACGTCGCTTCCGGTCAGCGGACAGACGCGCATCTTTATGACCTTCGGCGGAACGGTGTCCAACGTCTCTACGCTGGCGCACGAGCTGGGCCACGCTTATCATCAGTATCTAATGGATGATCTGCCGCAGTTCAATCAGGATTATGCGATGAACGTAGCGGAAACAGCTTCGACCTTTGCGGAAATGATCGTGGCGGATGCCCTCGTGAAAAACGCGGCGGACGACAAGCAAAAGCTGAGCCTGCTCGCCGATAAAATCAGCAGCAGTGTCAGCTTCTTCATGAACATCCATGCCCGCTTCTTGTTCGAGACGCGCTTCTATGAGAGAAGAAAGCAAGGAGCGCTTAACGCCGGAGAGATATCGGCATTGATGGAGGAAGCGCAGCGCGAGGCATATCATGGGGCGCTGGGCTCCTACCACCCTCACTTCTGGGCATCCAAGCTGCATTTTTATATTACCGACGTGCCGTTCTATAACTTCCCGTACACGTTCGGGTATATGTTCAGTACCGGGCTGTATGCGAGAGCGCAGCGCGAGGGAGAGAGCTTCGCCGCGAAATATGATGCTCTGCTCCAGAATACGGGGCGCATGACTGTTGAAGAACTTGCCAGCAAGCATCTTGAAGTCGACCTGACGCAGCCGGATTTTTGGAGAGAGGCTATGGCTGTGGCAGTAGCTGACGTAAAAACGTTTTTGGAATTGACGGAATGAGTGAAATCAGGCGGGGCTTCTATAAGAGGCCCTGCTTTTTTGTCGTTAATCTAAATTTCCCAAAATGAATTTAGGGGAGAAAAACCAAATTTGTAGGTATAAAGAACTATCTTCATGCAGGTTGATTACTCTATTTTACATCGTTTCGTGCAAAATATGTCACTGTCGTATCTCATAAAAATGGTAAATTGCTCAGGTGTTTTGGATGCAAAATCGATATTGCAGCCGAACAGCAAATAAGTGTGAAACCCTCGGAAAATAAAGGGGAAAATACTGTCGTAAAAGTATGTAATTTGGCGAAAAAATTTGGTTTACATTTGTTGAAAAAACTATAGATATAGTAATAAATAACCATTTTTGTTTCTTATTGTTGATCGGTTAGTCATATTGGAATATAATGAGGCGTAAGCCCTATAAAGGGAATCATATGGGAAGGGAGGGTGGATATGCTGAAGACGGACCAGCTTTCACTTGCCAGGCAGGTTGACATGGTATTTAAGGAGCTTGAAGCAGAATTATCCGGCATGACCTCGGGAACTGTATTTATTCAAATTCGCAATAATGCCATTGGGAAATTCGGTATCCGCCATAATCCGATTGCAGGTCGTAACGGACAATTGTCTGAGGAGGATAGAGGATTAACGAATCAGCAGTTGAAATCGTTTAAAGCGATGGCCATTGAAGCCTTGAAGTTCAAACGTTACTGGACGCATGGGGAAATTAGCTATGAGTTTGCGCTGCGGCAGGACACGATTATTGTGGACGCTATTTTAGAGTCCAATTACAATATGGCAAATTTGATGATACAGCGCTATTCGAGAAAGGATCCGGCAAGTACATATCACGATATCTCATAACATGTCTGCGATCGCGCGTGCAATATACGGCTTGAAACGATGGAGAAAGGCAGGCGACCTGCTCATTGCAGACCGCCTGCCTTTTTATCGGCGAATAGGACACACTGATTACTGGTTAGAACGACCCGACAATTGCTGCTCAGCGATTTGAACCAGACGTTTTGTAATGTAACCTCCGAGAGACCCGGTCTCGCGGGAAGTATAGTTACCGTAGTAACCGTCTTGTGGAATTTGAACGCCCAGTTCTTGTGCAGCTTCCATTTTCAGCTGCTGCAGTGCAGCGTTCGCTTGAGGAACGACAAGGTTGTTGGAACGGCTTCCGTTTGCCATGTTTGTCACCTCCTTTGCCTTTGTGAAATTAGTATGGATTTCGCGAGCTAAAATATGCAGTCTTATTTCTTGCTATAGCATTGGTAATTATTGCACCGCACAAAAAAAGCAATCCTCCGCAGAGAATTGCTTGCTTGATTCCATAGATCCATTTAAAAAAGCACGGCGTAGGACTTAATTAGATTCAGGGTAAATCATTTCCAACTGCAGGTTAAGTTCCAGGCTTTGCTCGGGCTGAAGCTCGATAAGCCCTGTAACTTCATTTGGCAATCCGGAGTTAGGTGCATCCGGGAGCCAGGTATAAGGTTCAATGCACAGAAACTGATCGGCTGCTCCCTTCGTATACAGCACCCAATGCTTGAAATAAGCGGGATCAGCCGAATAGACCAGGCCATATCCATCATCATGCATCAGCGTAGCTCGTACGGGGTTATCGCCGATCCTGAACATCGTATCAAAATCCGTTCCCTGCAGCTTTAAGCCTTGGGTCAAAGGCTTAAGCTCGCCGAGAGGCTCAATTTCGCCGGTTGTAATCAGTTCATCGTCTAATTTATATTTCCCGGAGACGGGCAATGTAACCGTCCACTTATCAGGTTGGCCGTCCAGCAAGAACCAGGTGTGCAAGCCAAGCCCGAAAGGAGCAGGACGATCGCCCAAATGATGAATCCGGAAAGTTTGCGAAAGCTTTGCCCCTTGCAAGCGCAATGTCATTTCTAGCTTGAGCGGTACTGGAAACTGCCGAATCCAATTCGGGTCATCCGAAGTGACGAATTCCGTAGTGATCGAACAGCCCTCATCGTCTTCTTCGATGTCGCTGACGCACCAGGCTTGCGTACGATGAAGGCCATGAATATGATTGTCATTTGCCGTATTGCGGTCAAACTGGTACTCTTGGCCAGCATACACGAAGCGTCCTCTGCGGATTCTTCCAGGCGGAATCAACAAAGGAATTCCGAAGTGATACGGCTTTTGCAAATAGAAATCGAGTTCACTCTCATCTGGGCGGCGAAGTACATCGCGTTGCTGGACATGATCCCGGATGCTGATGACATTATTGCCAAGGCGGGGCAGCAGCGTGACATCAAGCTCACGGCTATGTAACGTATAAGTATCGTAACCGTTCCATTGCCCTTTGGTCACTTTTTTCATATCGATGCTCCTTTTCCCACAAATAATCGAAATCGAACAACTAGCCTTATCATAACACTTTTTGCTGGGGACGAAAAACGGAAGTTGACATGCAAGTCGCACGGCGAGTATGATTGGACATATAAATTTAACAATAAAATGAACGCGATGACAGGGACAAGTAAGCGAAGCGGACTTCTTTCGCAGAAAGCCGGTGGGTGATGCGAACCGGCGAAGTTGCTTAGGCTGAATGGACCCTGGAGCGCCGAGCGTAAAAGACGGCAAACGGTCGTCCTATTAAGCCGGCCGGGTACGCTCCACGTTACGGAGCATCAAGGTTAAGACTTTGCTTGTCTGCGGTTGTTGCCGCTTAACGGGTCTTGGCGAATAAGGGTGGCACCACGGTCTCACGTCCCTTGCGGGCGTGGGGTTTTTTGCGTTCAGCGGTATCGGTACAGAAGCAGAAGCAGTTTTAGAGTGATAAGGAGGAAGTTTATTATGAAAAAAGTTCTTTCCGGCATTCAGCCCAGCGGAAAATTGACTTTAGGAAATTACATCGGCGCACTGAGAAACTTCGTGAAGCTCCAGCATGAGCATTTGTGCAACTTTATGGTCGTCGATCTTCATGCGATTACAGTGCCGCAGGATCCAGCTGCCTTGCGGGAGCAATCCGAACAAGTGGCTGCTTTGTTCGTCGCGGCTGGCATTGATCCATCCAAGGCTAACGTATACATGCAATCCCATGTTCTTCAGCATGCGCAGCTGGGGTGGATCCTGACCACGCTGACCGCCATGGGAGAGTTGGAGCGGATGACCCAGTTCAAGGACAAGTCGGAGGGCAAGGAATCGGTCGGCGCTGGGCTGTTCGTGTATCCTTCGCTGATGGCAGCGGATATCCTCGTATACAATGCTGATCTGGTGCCCGTAGGCGATGATCAGAAACAGCACTTGGAGCTTACCCGCGATTTGGCTGGACGCTTTAACAGCAGATTTGGAGAATATTTCACCATTCCTGAGCCGTATATTCCAGAGGTAGGAGCCCGCATCATGTCGCTTGATGACGCTTCGAAGAAAATGAGCAAGAGCAATCCGAACCCGGGGAGCTATATTTCGCTCCTGGACTCGCCGGCCGACATCCGCAAGAAGATCAGCCGCGCAACGACCGATTCGGGCAGCGAAGTGAGATTCGACCGGGAGAACAAACCGGAGGTGAGCAATCTCATTTCGATTTACAGCCAATGCGCTGAAATTCCAGTGGCTGAAGTCGAGCGTCTTTATGAGGGCAAAATGTACGGCGCCTTCAAGAAGGATTTGGCGGAAGTCGTAGTTGGCCTAATTGAACCACTGCAGCAGCGATACCGCGATATCCGGGAGTCCGGCGAAATTTTCGACATTTTGAAGCAAGGTGCCGAGAGAGCTTCGGAAATGGCGGAGCAGACGCTTTCCGACGTGCAGCGTATGATGGGGTTTATTACTAAATAAGCAACAACTAGACGAAGGGCTAGACAAGGCAGGGAAACCCGGATAAATATCCGGGTTTTCTTGCTGTCGTCACGGAATTGTCATAATAAATTGACCATTATGTAACGATTGTCAGAGACTTCGATGTTTTGATATGATAAAGTTTATAGCAAGAAGGTATAATTCATTAGAATTTTAATTGATTTTATATATAAGCATAGGAGGAAAATATAACGCATGGAAAAACCACTAGGCTATACTGCTCCATCGGATTCCCCTGCGTTGTCCGTGAGACCAACTCCTCCGGGAGAAACGGCAACTTGGAAAGATTTCATAGCCTTAACGAAGCCAGGCATTATCCGCTCGAACGTCATTGCGGTATTTGCCGGGTTTTGGCTTGCCTCTCAATGGGATTTGCAATATGGGAAATTAATCTGGACGATTCTGGGAGCCGTTCTTGTAATGGCTTCGTCTTGCGTATTCAACAATTATTTCGACCGTGACTTCGACATGAAGATGGAGCGGACGAAGAAACGGGCTTTGCCTACCGGCAAACTGTCGCCGCAGATCGTGCTATGGTATGCGATCATTCTCGGCGTAATTGGATTAGCGGTCTTGTTCAGCTTCTCTGGCCTGCTGGCAGGAATATTCGGCGCCGTTGGAATGTTAGTTTACGTCGTCGTGTATACGTTATGGTTGAAGCGTACGTCGACCTGGAGCACCTCGGTTGGTGCGATTTCAGGGGCAATGCCGCCAGTAATCGGCTATGTGGCCGTTACGGGCAAAGTGGACCTGGGAGCCTGGCTGTTGTTTGCGCTCCTGTTCTTGTGGCAGCCGCCGCATTTCTGGGCGCTCGGCATTCGCCGAGTCGAGGAATACCGGGCAGCCGGCTATCCGCTGCTTCCAGTCGTCAAAGGGATTCCGAGAACGAAGCTGCAGATGATTCCATATCTTGTGCTGCTGCTTCCCATACCTGTATTAATGTACGTTTACGGTTATACGGGTATCTGGTTCCTGATCATCGGCGAGGCGTTGTCTGTCATCTGGCTGTACATGGCGCTTAAAGGCATTCGTTCGCAGGATGATGATACTTGGGCCAAGAAAGTATTTATCTTCTCCGTGAATTATTTGACGATCAGCCTGATCGTGATGATTCTGGATACCGTACGAATGTAACCGGTCTGGTAGCAGAGGAAATGATGGAGGCACTGTAATGACTTTGTTGAAAAAATATAAATGGACATGGATCATGCTGGCGATCTGTGTAGTGCTTGCCGGATATTTGCTGTGGAGCTCTCTCGCCAAGCCGAAGCTTCCGGTTATCGGAACCGTAGCCCCGTTCTCGTTGGAGAACCTGGATGGCAATAATGTGGCGCTCGAGGATACGAACGGGAAGGTAAGGCTGTTCTACTTCTTCTTCTCCAACTGTCCCGATGTATGCCCGGTTACGACTTTAAGGCTCTCCCAGGTGCAGGACGAACTGAAGGAGAAGGGATTGTTCGGCAAGGATGCGACGATCGTGTCGGTGACCTTCGATCCGGAGAGGGATACGAGGGAACGGCTTAAGGAGTTCGGGGATAAATTCATGGCGGATTATTCCGGCTGGTATTTCTTGCGGGGAGAGCAGCAGCAGGTCATCGATTTGGCGATGAACTCTTTTAAAATATTAGTGAACCAGGATAAGGACGGTAACTTTGTCCACATGGATCTTATAGGGCTTGTCGACCGTAAGGGGAACATTCGCGAAATGTTCCGTCCTGACGCTACCGCAGAGGAAATTGCGGCCGTCGTGGCGAGGTTGGCGAAAGAATAGAAGCTTATGCGAAGCCGGGCGGGGGATAAACGATATAATCCTCCAGCCCGGCTTTTTCTAATTGCGCGATCAGGTATTCCTCCGGCGTCCCTTCGACCCCCGCGTAGCCCCGCCTGGTATAGATTTGCCCGGCATCGGGAAACGCATCGCGTAGTATCCCGCGGATTCGTTTCCCAGAGGAATCGTTATCCATAAATAAGAATACCTCGTCATCTTTGATCTGTTGGCGAAGCGACTCCAATTTCAGTGAATTCAAAGTGCCGAAAGTACACAGGATCGTTATTTCTTCGCTGAGCACGCGCCGCAGCCTGCTCCGGTCGTTTTTTCCTTCAACAATGATGTAGATCGACAATTAGATCACCTCGGGCTGGTTGTTATCGATTAGAATGGCAGGATAGGATAGCCTCAGATCCCCTATAGTGTATACCGCAATCACAGATGATGCAAAAAAACGAACGCAATGCAAACGGCCTGCCCACGGCAGACCGCTAATAGTGAAGCACAGATGTTCTAGAACAGAGGAGCGCGGAGAATGATCACCAGTAGAATGTACAGTACAAGGATGACTCCCGTTGATGTCCAGAAACCGCCTGGTACGACCGGTCCGGGTCCGCAAGCACCGATTTGGCCCATTGTTTCACCCCACTTTCGCATCTGTCGGTTGTCGGTGACTACACGTTATACTATGTACATTCGTCGCTAGTGCTCTGTGCAGCAGCCTAAAACAGTGAAAAGAAGCTAGGTGGAACAATTGGTTGCGTTCGACAAGCACCGCTGCGCCCTATTCGTCGGTTAGCGGATATTTGTCGGTGTTGGCAGCGGGGGAAGGTTCAGTCCCTTTTTGCGCCCCGGCGGCACTAGAATAATGACGGTCATCAAGAGCAGGAACGCGGCAAAATAAGGGGAAAACGAGCCGTGTATTGCCCCGGCCGTAATGGGCCCAACGAAGGAGCCTATCGACATGGCGATCGATTGCAGGGAGAATACCGTGCCGAGGCGCTCCCCGCCGCTCAAATCAATAAACAGGGATGACATCGCGGGATATACGACACCTTTGGCGATCCCGAGCGTAAATAGCGACAAAGCGAGCGGAACAGTATCCAGGGCAGCGAGGGAGAAAAAAGACAGGGCGATGCCCAGTATCCCTATATGTGTCCGCAAATACGGGGAATAATGGCTTAGGAACAGCATCGACAAGGTAACCAAAGCTCCTAGGCTTATAATCGAAAAGTTGATCCCGGTATGCATAATCCCTTCCGTACCTCCGAGCTGCAGCGGGAGCTCAAAGAACAGTATCCCCTGCGAACAGGATACGGCAAAGGGCAATAAGAAATACCTCAAGGGAATGACCTGGAATATTGCTGGCGCGCGTTCGTTCGCAATAACGACTGGTGGGCTTGGCATGCCCGCCGGGCGGGGCTCATGAACCATGAATATCGCGATGATTCCCGTGACGATTAGCAGCCAGCCCAGGGACTGGAAGGTCATGGAGTAGCCGCTTTGCGCGACTAGAAAGGCGCCGGCGGCAGGGGAAACCACGGAAGCGAGCGTATGCACTACGCCATGTCCAGCCATCAGCTTGCCTTGGCCGATGGGATCTTTCGATAGCGAGGCCAGCAGGGCCAGGCAGGCCGGGGACAGAAACGCCAGGACGAAACCGCTGATGGAGCGGAGAACGAGGAGCTGCCAGGGCTCGGTAACGTGAGCCTGCAGCAGCAGAATAATCCCGGCGGAGATCAGGCTGAAGATCATATAGCCCTTGCTCCCGTGTTTGTCGACCCCCTGTCCGGCAATCAGGTTGCCCGGCAGATGCGTAAGGGCGTAAATCCCCATCATCCAGCCGATGAACACGGGAGCCGCGCCGATCGAGAGTGCGAAGGGGGTTAGAATCGGGTATTGCGCATGCAGATCAAAGAAAGCGAGGAACAAAAAGAAGTACAGCCAAAATGCCATTTTCATCATACCTTGCCTCCTGAGTAATCCCTTATGCTCTACTTGTACGTCGCAGGGGACGAACTTATACCCTTTTAAATAACAGGCCATCCCCTATTCCTAGAATACTTGGAAATAAACGAGGGTTAGCTGACATCGCTAAGGCCGATCATGTATAATAACTTACACTATGGAATCCTACAAATTTGAGATGAAACTAAGTTGAGGTTTGTTACGTTTAATTAAGAGAAAATGAGACGGTAGGGGTGCTGGAAATGATGGATGTGCAGGTATGGACGGAATTTCTAAAGCAGAATTGGCTCGTTATTGTTATTGCGCTGGTCGTTTTGCTTCTCATCGTGAATTTAGTGAAGACCGTTGTGAAATGGGCGCTGGTTCTCGTTATCGCCGCTTTTATCGTCATTTACAGCGGCATTTCGCTGAAGGACATCGGAGATGCCGTAAATACGGTGAAGGATCAGGCGGTAGAATACAGCAAGAATGAAGTGCTGAATGCGATGAAGAACGAGGCCAAGGAAGCGAAATGGGTTCAGAACGCTGATGGAACCTTTACAATCACTACCCCGAACCTGGAAGTGACGGGAACGCCAGGGAAGGATAAGGTAAAGGTCGTGTTTCGCGGCGTCTCCCTAGGCGAATGGAAGATGAGCGATACGCTTGAGGCTTTCGTGCAGGAGGCCCAGAAAAACGCAAAATAAGTATGACAATAGGGGGCAGACATGACGGAAATCTGGATAGACGGCTTGCGGGAATACAACATGATTTCCGCCTTGCTCATGCTCATTATGGCCATCTCGATACTGCAGGGTTTGCTGCGGGGGGCTTCCCGCTCGGCAGGCCGGCTATTTACGCTCTTTAGCGGCGGGCTGCTGTCGCTGCTCAGCTTGGCAGCCTCCGTTCCGTTTACGATATGGATCGCTCCGAAGGTGCAGGAGTGGCTCGGCAGTTTTGCGCCGCCCTTGCGGGAGCTGACGAGGTGGGAGCAGCTTTATTATACGTTAGTTACGGCAGTAAGGGATTTTCCGCTAATGCGCTTTGCTGTGGTGTTTATGCTCAGCTACTGGCTAATTCGATCTATCTTGGGGTTGGTGTGCGCCTTTGCGTTCGGCGGCGATTCCTTATTCGGTCGGCTTGCTTCCGGCCGGGAAGGAGCGGCGTCGTGGATCAGCCGCCTGATGGGTGCTGGAATTGGCGGGGTCATTGGAGCAGCGCGCTGCCTGATGGTCATCGCGGTGCTGTTCATCCTAGTCACCTTGTTCCCGGACAGCAGCTTTAGCCGTTACGTAGAGGCGTCTCCCGCATATCAGCAGGGGGCCCGGACGGTTATCGAGCCGTTGACCGGCGAGTTAATCAAGGACAAGCTTCCGGTATTTACCCGGGGAGTCGGGGAGGAATTAAACGGCATCCTGCAGCGGCGCTACGAGGTCATCGATGCTGATATTCCCGGGGGTATCGAACAAGCCGCGACCGCTATTACGGACAATGCAAGGAGCGACGAAGAGAAGGCGCGCCTGCTCTATGAGTGGATCGGGACAAGGGTGGCCTATGATTACGACAAAGTGCGGGATTATGAGGAGAAGGGCATTTGGAACGAGCAGACGCCACAGATGACCTATGACAGCAAACGGGGAGTCTGCATCGATTACTCCCGGTTATATGCGGTGATGGCCCGTTCGCAGGGACTGCAGGTTAAAGTCGTTACAGGGCTTGGTTATGACGGCCGCGGCGGCTATGGTCCCCATGCCTGGAACGAGGTGTACCTGTCCGAGAAAGACGCATGGGTCCCTCTGGATGCAACCTGGGCGAGGAGTGGGGACTGGTTCAACCCGCCCGCTTTTAACGATACTCACATCGCGGACAAAGTGATCGGTATGTTACAATAAATGTATCAATGTTCGAACAACAGAAAGCGAGATTTCGGCTATGAAAAAAGTGTATTCAGATGATCCGCGCGAGCAGGAAATAGAGCTGCAGCGTCATTTCAATATTCGCCTAAATTTATTCTTCTTCAGCGCGTTTGCCATCTTTACGGTGATCATCGTCCGGCTGGCTATTCTGCAGTTTGTTGAAGGGCCGACGCTGGCCCAGCAGGGTACGGGTCTTAGAGTGAAGGATGTTCCGCTTCCGCCAACGCGGGGAACGATCTATGCGGACGGCGGCGAGAAACTGGCTTATTCCACACCCGTGCAATCCTTGTATATCACGCTGCAGAAGGACTACAGCAAGAGCTCGACGAGGGGGAAAGAGAACCGTCCCGAAGCCATAGCTTTGGCAGAGACGCTGAAGGCGGCCTTTGATAAATACGGTGATCCAAATGCTGATCCGATGACGCTAGATGACATCGTCGATGCGATGGACTTGGAATACCGGAGAGCCAACGGCTTTGCGCCGCGCCGAATCAAGATCGATTTGACGGAGCGGGAGATCGCTTATTTCCTGGAACGGAAGGATCAGTTTCCGGGAATTGATATCGTGGAGGAAAGCATTCGCCATTACGACGAAGACCGGGTTGCTACCCAGACGATCGGCTACCTGCGGAAGTTCAGTTCTACGCTGGATGTGTCCTGGTACGACTCGGTCCGGGAAACGATGGCATCGGAGATTAAAGACCCTGGACTGGAGTATACAGCCGAGGAATTCGTGGGCTTCGACGGATTGGAGATGCAGTACCAGCATGAGCTCCGCGGCAAAAACGGATACAAGAGCGTTCCGATTGACCCGCGAAACATGGCGACGGGCATCCCCGAATTGACCGCTCCGCAGAAGGGTAATGATCTGCATACGACGCTCAATAAGAACGTCCAACTGACCGCTCAGCAAGCCATTACCGATCAATTGAAGTGGCTTCACAGCAATCCGGTATCCGGCAGGCTGCATCCGAATGCCAAGACGGGATATGCTGTGGCAATGGAGGTAGAAACCGGAAACATTATCGCGATGGCCAGCATGCCTGATTATGATTCGAACGTATGGAAGAGCGGCGGCGTAAGCGGCGATATATGGAAGGAAATCGAGAACAGCTATAAGAACGGGACGATTACTCCGTTCGGTTCGGGCCGTTCGGGCCATGACTTTGAATCGACGATACTGCTCGGCTCGACGATTAAGCCGCTGTCTGTGCTCATCGGATTGAATGAAGGTCTGTTCACGACAAATACAACCTACAATGACAGAGGGGTCGCCTATTTCGGGCGTAACGATTCGTCGAGAGTACGGAACTCCGGCAGCCATGCTTATGGATCGATGGATCCGTCTAGGGCGATTTATAAATCCTCGAACACCTTTATGGTCGAGATGGTCGGGAAGAGGTTGTATAACAAGTACGGTGCCGAAGGTATTGAGATATGGGATAAATACATGAAGGAGTTTGGACTCGGCGTCTCGACCGGAATCGATCTGCCTTCCGAGTATTTGGGCAAGCTCGAATACAAGGACGAGAACGAAACGGCGCTGGCGAGATTGGTCTATGCCTCCTTTGGCCAGCAGGGTAAATATACCGCCATGCAGTTGGCTCAATTCACGGCTACCCTGGCCAGCCGCGGCAAGCGGATGGAGCCGCATCTGGTTAGCAAAATTACCGATTCCGACGGCAATATCGTCAAGGAGTTCGAGCCTAAAGTGCTAAATGAAGTGAATTTCAAAAAAGAGCACTGGGACGAGGTGATCAGCGGAATGAAGACCGATGTATCTGCATTCAACGGCTTCCCCTATGACTATGCTCGAAAGACGGGAACCTCTGAGCAGGCTTACCGCGGTAAAATGATTGACAACGGGGTGTTTATCGCCTTTGCTCCACGGGAGAATCCAAAGCTCGCTGTAGCAGTTGTTGTCCCCGAGGGCGGGTTCGGCTCGATGAGCGCCGCACCGATCGCACGAAAAATCTTTGACGCGTACGATCAGGAATACGGGCTGGACGGCGTGCCGAAGAAGTCGAAACAAATGCAAACAGAGCAAACGCAAACGGGGCAGGAGACGCCTGCTAACCCATGATCCCGTTAAGGTATTAAAATTCAGCGAAAATATGGAGCGGCTTCCCTGGTATAAGCCAGGCGGAGCCGCTCTTTTTGTCTTTTTTAAGTCCCGTAGTTCATCGCAAAGATTCTGGCTCTTTTCTCGGTATGCATGTTACAATTATTTCATATTATGAGATATTAATGGAAAGTTGAGAAGTGATGCGATGAAGAGTATATATTCGGAGGATACCCTGGAACAGGAGAGCAGGCTGCAGCGTCATTTTAATATTCGCCTGAATGTTTTCTTTTTTAGCGCATTCGCGATCTTTACGGTAATCATCGTCCGTCTGGCCATTCTGCAGTTTGTTGAGGGGCCTTCGTTAGCGGAGCAAGGAATGGAGTTGAAGGTGAAGGATGTTCCGCTTCCGCCAATTCGGGGGACGATTTACGCTGCAGGAGGAGAAAAATTGGCTTATTCCAGGTCGGTGCAATCTCTGTATATTACGCTGCAGAAGGATTACAGCCAGAGTACGGAGCGTGGAAGAGAGAATCGCCCCGAGGCTATGGAATTAGCAAAGAAGTTGAAGGCGGCCTTCGATGCGCATGGCGATGCAAGCGGCGAGTCGCCGGCGTTTGACGAAATTGTTGAGGCTTTGGATTTGGAGTATCGGAAGGCAAGCGGCTTTGAACCCCGGCTGATCAAGATGGGGCTCAACTCACGGGAAATCGCTTATTTCCTGGAGCGGAAGGAACAATTTCCAGGGATCGAAGTCTTGGAAGAGAGCGTCCGCTATTATGACCAGGATCAAGTCGCCGTTCAGACGGTAGGATACATGAGGAAATACGCGAATGCGTCGACGAATTTGGATTTCTACAAGGAAATTAAAGCATCCGACGATACCGATCCGGCTTTACAATATACTGAAGTCGAGAATGTGGGATACGATGGATTGGAGCTGTACTATCAAAAAGAGCTTCGCGGAAAAAACGGCTTCAAAAAAATCGCGGTGAATTCGCGGAACATGGTCAAGGGGATTCCAGAGTTGACCGCGCCCCAGAAGGGGTATGACCTGCACACGACGATCAACAAAAATGTTCAGCTGGCTGCCCAGCAGGCCATAACCGATCAATTGAACTGGCTGCATGGGAACCGAACCGCCGGGAAGCTGCATCCGGATGCCAAAACTGGTTATGCCGTCGCTATGGAAGTCGAGACGGGGAATATCGTGGCGATGGCCAGCATGCCGGACTATGACGTAAACGTATGGCAGAGCGGCGGGATATCTGCCGAGGATTGGAAGCGGATCGAGAATAATTATCAGAACGGGACGATTACTCCGATCAGCTCGGGACGCTCCGGACATAAGTTTGAGTCCACAGTATATCTCGGTTCAACGGTC
The DNA here is from genome assembly GCF_054767475.1 of Paenibacillus sp. YSY-4.3. Classification (NCBI taxonomy): domain Bacteria; kingdom Bacillati; phylum Bacillota; class Bacilli; order Caryophanales; family Paenibacillaceae; genus Paenibacillus; species Paenibacillus sp. YSY-4.3. Next base: position 61,765 of record NZ_BAABMC010000005.1, read on the forward strand.
AAGCCGTTGTCGGTTCTTATCGGGCTGAATGAGGGCTTGTTCTCGGCGAATGCTAGTTACAATGACAAAGGGATTGCTTATTTTGGGAAAAACGACTCCTCCAGTGTCCGGAATTCCGGCCGCTTTGCCTACGGCCCGATGGATCCGGCCAAGGCGATATACAAATCATCGAACGCTTTTATGGTCGATATGGTAGGCAAAAAGCTCTACGGAAAGTATAAGAACGAAGGAATTGAAGTATGGGACGGGTATATGAAAGAATTTGGCCTGGGTGTATCGACCGGCGTCGATTTGCCGAGGGAGTTTTATGGCATGCTGGACTACCGGGACGAGGGAGAGACTCCTCTGGCAAGACTGGTCTATTCCTCCTTCGGCCAGCAGGCGAAATATACTCCCCTGCAATTAGCGCAGTATGCAGCTACCTTGGCGAGCCGCGGCAAACGGATGGAGCCGCACCTTGTCAGTAAAATCACTGATTCTAAGGGCAATGTGGTTAAAGTGTTCGAACCTAAAGTACTGAATGAAGTGAACTTCAAGAAGGAGCACTGGGATAAAGTCATCGCTGGGATGAAGACGGATGTGTCAGCCTTTAACGGCTTCCCGTATGATTTTGCCCGTAAGACGGGAACCTCGGAGCAGACTTATAAGGGCAGCCTGATCGATAACGGGGTGTTCATCGCATTTGCGCCCCGGAAGAACCCAAAGCTGGCTGTGGCCGTCGTCGTACCGGAAGGCGGCTTCGGCGCGACGAGCGCAGCGCCGATTGCCCGTAAAATCTTTGAGGCATACGATTGGGAATACGGGCTGGACGGCGCGCCTAAGAAGCAGGGCCGGGAGGGACAAAGCAACGAATCAGGTGCTTAAGTCGGAAGATTGAAGCAAGAGAAAATATTTCTCTTGCTTTTTTGTATGGGTATGGCTTAAAATTTGCACTAGGGAAACTTTATTTTATAAGGTAAACAAATGAGGGTATGGGAAACATATGTTTCCCCGTTCAACACATGCGAAAATTGCCAGGATATATGGGAGGGAAGAGCATGAATCAGTTTCAAGTCAAGAAGAGTCCGCTGCAGCGTTTGAAAATGACGCTTGGCGTACTGGCGTTGATCATAGTGGCAGCCTGCTCCAAAGTCGAGGGCGGGATAATGCATGCCGCGCGGGGGGAAGGGCAGGAGGTTATACAGGTCGTGACCACAACGGGCATGATTGCCGATCTCGTTCAGCAAATTGGCGGTACTGAGGTTCATGTCACAGCGCTGATGCGTTCGGGAGTTGATCCGCATTTATTCAAGGCCTCTCAGGGGGACATCCAGAGGTTGGATAAGGCGAACATGGTGTTTTACGGCGGTCTGCATCTGGAAGGGAAAATGACAGAAATTTTGGAGAAGCTTGGGCGTCACAAGTACACGGTCCCGGTCTCAAAGGATATCGATCAGGCCCTGCTTCGATCCGGGGCGGATACCAATGGCACACAATTCGATCCGCATATTTGGTTTGACGTTAAGCTGTGGATTTCTGCTGCGGAAACGGTTCGGGACACGCTTGCCGCTTATGATCCGAATCATGCGGAGCTGTATCGGCAGAATGCTGAGGCGTACATTGAGGAGCTGAATGCTCTGGACGCTGAGATCAAGGACAAAATTAATGAAATACCGGAGTCCGGGCGGGTGCTGGTCACCGCGCATGATGCCTTCGGATATTTCGGGGATGCTTACGGCATGAAAGTCATGGGTTTGCAGGGCATTAGCACGGCGGCTGAATACGGCTCCAAGGATGTAAGCAAGCTGCGGGATTACTTGGTCGACAATAAAATCAAAGCCGTGTTCGTGGAGTCGAGTGTTCCGCCTAAAGCGATGGAAGCGGTCATTGCCGGGGCGAAGGAGAAAGGGCATACCGTAAGCATCGGCGGCGAGCTGTACTCCGATTCGATGGGCGAACCCGGTTCGGGTGCGGACACGTATATAACGATGGTTCGCCATAATGTAAACACCATTGTTGAAGCGTTGAAATAAAATGTAGGATGTCAGCGATTGCCTATGGATATAAAGGAGCGATAATAGATGAATTCATATCCGCTGGAAGTGCAAAATTTAACGGTAGCCTATCAGAAGAAACCGGTTTTGCGCTCCGTTTCTTTTCAAATTCCTTCCGGGAAACTCATTGGGGTGCTAGGCCCGAACGGGGCGGGGAAGTCCACGCTGCTTAAGGCGGTGCTCGGCCTGATTCCGAAGGTGGACGGGGAAGTGAAGATTTACGGCAAGCCTTATGAAGAGCAGCGCAAACTAGTCGGGTATGTTCCGCAGCGGGAATCGGTCGATTGGGATTTTCCGACGAACGCCTTGGATGTCGTGATGATGGGGCGGTACGGCCACTTAGGCTGGTTCCGCCGGCCCGGTGCAGAGGAACGGCGGATTGCGCTCGATTGTCTCAGTAAAGTCGGTATGGCCGACTTTGCCGATCGTCAAATCAGCCAGCTGTCCGGAGGCCAGCAGCAGAGGGTGTTTCTCGCCAGGGCCCTTGCTCAGAATGCCCAACTGTATTTCATGGATGAGCCCTTCGCCGGGGTGGATGCGACGACGGAGAAGGCGATTATCGGACTGCTTCACGATTTGAAGGAGCAGGGTAAGACCGTATTGGTCGTCCACCATGACTTGGCCACAGTTAAGGAATATTTCGACCATGTTCTCTTGCTCAATGGAGAATTAGTTGCGGAAGGGACTACAGGGAACACATTTACCCCGCAAAATTTGCAGAGAACGTACGGAGGGCGAATTGCCATGATTCAGGATTTCGCCGCCGTACCGATAGAGATGGAGTGATGGAAAGATGCTCGTATCTATGCTTGGGTGGTTAAGCGACCCGAATATGAGATGGATTCTGATGGGCTCTCTGCTGCTCGGTTTAGGCAGCGGAGTCATCGGTTCCTTCACGTTCCTACGTAAGCAGAGTTTGCTTGGAGATGCGCTTGCCCATGCCGCTCTGCCGGGCATTTGTATCGCCTTCATGCTCAGCGGTGTGAAATCGGTGGGATTGTTCATGATCGGGGCAATCCTGTCAGGAATGCTGGCAACGTTCGGCATCCATTTCGTGACCCGTTACTCCAGAATCAAGCAGGACGCCGCATTAGGCATCGTTCTTACAGTCTTTTTCGGCATCGGAGTCGTCTTAATGACGAAAATTCAGCATAGCGGAAACGGCAATCAGAGCGGGCTGGATAAGTACATGTTCGGGCAGGCCGCCTCGATGATGTTATCCGACGTTTATTTAATGGGAGCCGTCTCGATTGCGCTCGTCTTGGTGTGTCTGCTGTTCTTCAAAGAATTCAAGCTCGTCAGCTTCGACCCCGGCTTTGCCCGGGGGATGGGATTAAAGGTCGGCTTGTATGAGCAATTGCTGCTCCTGTTGACGGTCGTCGCTGTAGTCGTGGGCATTCAGGCGGTTGGCGTCGTTCTCGTCGCTGCCTTATTGATTACCCCTGCGGTAGCTGCGCGCTACTGGACGGACGCGCTGGGCGTCATGGTGATTCTAGCCGGTCTGTTCGGCGCTCTGTCGGGCGTTACGGGCGCATTGATCAGCTCGACTTTGTCCAATTTGCCGACAGGACCTGTAACGGTGCTTGCCGCAACAGCTTTATTCGCTGTATCGCTTGTATTTGCGCCGCGAAGAGGGCTTTTTGCAAAATGGATACGGCACACACGCACGCAAAAGGATGTGCGCGAAAGCCTGGAAATTCATACGGCTACTGCGACGATTAGCCAGCATACAGCCGAAGGAGGGGCGGAATAATGTCCGATTTCTGGATTATTCTAACTGGGACACTTGTTGCCGCCGCCAGCGGCATTCTCGGCTGTTTTCTCGTATTGCGCAAAATGTCGCTGGTCGGCGATGCGATCAGCCATTCCGTGCTGCCGGGGATTGCCATCGCTTTTATGATCAGCGGCTCCAGGGATTCTCTGCTTATGATGGTCGGCGCGGCTGTGCTTGGCCTGATTACGGTGTTTCTCATTCAGTTGCTGCAGCAGGGAGGACTGCAATCGGATGCCTCGATCGGCATCGTCTTTACGGCGCTGTTTGCCATCGGCGTCATATTGATCAGCCGTAATGCCGCGAATATCGATCTCGACCTGGATTGCGTCCTGTTCGGGGAAATCGCTTATGTGCAATGGGATATTCTTATTATCAATGGTTATAACATGGGTCCTGCCGCCGTTTGGTTTCTTGGCATAACCTTGTTTATTGTCCTGCTTGTGATCGGCCTGTTTTACAAACAATTCAAACTTTGCGCTTTCGATCCGGCGCTGGCCGCTGCCGTCGGCATTCCCGTCGCGCTGTTCCATTACCTGCTGATGGGGCTTGTATCGCTTTCTACGGTAGCCTCCTTTGAGAGCGTCGGTGCGATTCTCGTCGTCGGCATGCTGATCGTTCCGGCCTCGACAGCCTATTTGCTTACAGACCGGTTGAGCCGAATGCTGCTGTACAGCGTATTAGTCGGTGCGCTCAGCTCGACTGGAGGATACTATTTTGCCAAATGGCTCGATGCGTCGATTGCCGGTTCGATGATCACCGTAGCGGGTCTGCTGTTTCTGCTGGCTTTCTTATTTTCCCCGCTGCATGGTCTGGTCGCACGGTACAATAAGCGGCGCCGCATGAAATCGATGACAGTATAGTGGCATAATATGGCGCCATAGCTAGGCTCCAGAAGCTGCAATTCCGGAATTTGCGGAATGCGGCTTCTTTTGCCTTTTAAAAGTGTTGAATGTTGATCAAGGAGTAATGTAATGTATTAATAAATACTGTGGAGCAAAGGAGTTGTTGGCGCTTGCTGATCAAGCTGGACGTTGCGAATTACGATACAGCCAGAAAAATGATTGATATACAAATTCCCGCCTATAAGGTTGAAGCAGAGCTGATCGGTTATGACGGCATTCCTCAATTGCAGGATACCGTGGAAACGATGATGCAATGCCGGGAGAAGTTCGTCGGATATTTGCTGGGCGGGGAGCTTGCGGCCTTCATCTCTTACGAGGAGATGGAGCAAGAGGTCGAGATATGCCGACTGGTCGTGCATCCGTATCATTTTCGCAAGAAAATCGCCACCATTCTCGTTGAGCATATTGTGGAGACGATCTCACAGGGCCGTTCGGTTCGCGTAAATACGGGAGCGTTGAATTTTCCTGCCAAGGGATTGTACCAAATGTTCGGCTTTCGGCAGATCAGGGATACCGAGGTTGCCCCGGGCGTATTCATTACCGAGCTCAGGAGAAATTAGGCAGTCCGTATGTCTTCATTGGGATTATGGTAGAATGGCGTTATATATAGAGAAAAAAATTGCATCTAGGATGGAGGAGCAGTATTGAAGTACAAGTTGCTAGCACTGGATATGGATGGAACCTTGCTGAACAGCAATCATGAGATTTCCCCGAAGACGGAGGAATGGCTGCGCAAAGCGATGGCTGCGGGCGTGCATGTTTGCTTGTCGACGGGAAGAAGCTACGATGAAGCCGTCTCCTACGGAGAGCAGTTGGGACTCGATACCCCGATGATTACCGTCAACGGCAGCGAGGTGTGGCGAACGCCCCATGAGCTGTATCATCGTGAATTGTTTGATTACCGGCTAATTGGCCAAATGCATGAAATTGCCGTAAAGAAAGGTGTTTACTTCTGGGCTTATGCCGTGGAAGGCCTATATAGGGAAGATAATTGGGACCCGAACCTGCTGGAGCGCAACCAGTGGCTCAAATTCGGTTATACGACCAATGACGACCAGCTTCGCCATGAGATTAACATGGAGCTGCAAAATTTAAGCGGGCTGGAGATCACCAACTCGTCCCCTTATAATCTTGAAATTAACCCAGAAGGGGTCAATAAAGCGAGCGGGGCGGAGATGGTTTGCAAGCTGCTCGGCCTGCAAATGTCGGAAGTCGTGGCGGTCGGTGACAGCTTGAACGATCTGGCAGCCATTCAGGCTGCGGGTCTCGGCGTTGCTATGGGGAACGCGCAAATCGCGGTCAAGGAGAACGCCGACGTTGTCACGGCTTCGAACGATGACGACGGAATTGCCTTGATCATTCGCGATTATATTTTGACGGAGGAGTGATCCGCCTTTGGATATACTCGGCTGGATTATTGTTATCGCGCTGTTCGTGACCGGAATGGCCGGGGCGGTGTTTCCCGTGCTTCCGGGAGTGCTGGCCATTTATGGGGCCTTTTTCGTCTACGGGTGGTTTTTCTCGTTCGAGGCGTTGGGGCCGGTCTTCTGGATTGTCCAGACGCTGATCGTCGTGGCTCTGCTCGTGGCCGATTACGCCGTCGGCGCCTGGGGCGTCAAGAAATACGGGGGCAGTAAGCTGTCGGTCTGGCTGAGCACGATTGGAATTATTATCGGTCCGTTTGTTATCCCAGCGTTTGGGCTTATTCTTGGCCCGCTGATCGGAGCGATGATCGGGGAACTGATTAAGGGCGAGAGCCTGTCCAAGGCGTTCAAGGTCGGAATCGGCTCTGTCGTCGGTCTGCTCAGCAGCATGGCCGTGAAGATTGTGCTGCAGCTCGCGATGATTATCCTGTTCGTAATATGGATCGCATCTTTTTAGTGGGAAGGCTTGATTTTTGCCTAATCAAGTGGAAAGAAGGAAAAATCGTTGTCCAAGAAGGAATCATTTGTTAAAGGAACGTTGATTTTAGCTGGAGCCGCGCTGATCGCAAGGCTGCTTGGCCTATTTCAGCGCGTACCGTTAGAGCATATATTGGGAGACGTCGGAAACGCTTCTTATGTCCTTGCTAACGGGATTTATTTTATGCTCCTGCCGCTCGCTACCGCGGGCTTGCCGAGTACGTTAAGCCGGATGGTATCCGAGCGTCATGCCCTTGATCGGCCTGCCGAGTCGGAGCGGATTTATCAGGCCGCCCTCTGGTTTGCAGCCGTTACCGGCATTCTTATGTCTTTGCTGCTGTATTTTGCCGCGCCTTATTACGCGGCAGCTTCCCGCGTGCCGGAGGCAGCTATCGCCATCAGGTCGCTGGCGCCGGCCTTGCTGATTTTTCCGTTGATTGCGATCATACGTGGTTATTTGCAAGGGCGCAACATCATGATTGCGGGCGGCATATCGCAGGTTATTGAACAAATAGTCCGCGTGGGCTCGGGAATTTCGCTGGCCTTTGTGTTGTACCATATGAACGCCAAAGGTGAGGAAATTGCCGCGGCGGCGACGTTTGGAGCTGTGCTTGGCGGTGTGGCCGCGCTGATCGTCATGCTGTATTTCAACGCAAGGACGAAGCGTCGGGACCGGGAGGACGGCCTGCTTCAGGCTAAAGATGATCCCAACCGGCTGCCATTCTCCAAAATTTACTTGGAAATCTTTAAGCTGTCGATTCCGATCGTGCTGTCCTCGCTGACCGTGCCTGCGGTCAACTTCATCGACGGCTCGATTCTGAAGCCGCTGCTCAGCCAGCATATTGGTCCGGAGCAGGCGACGTATATCCTCGGTATTCTGGGGAACCGTGCTCAAATGATCGCGGGCATTCCGCCGATTCTGGCGATCGCGCTCAGCACGTCGCTGCTGCCGATCATTTCGGCCGCATTTGCCCGGAAGGATGAGGAGCATCTTCATCAGCAGGTTACGCTGGCGATGCGCGTGTCGGTATTGACGGGGATGCCTATGGTCATCGCGCTGACTACAGCGGCTTATTCCGTCAACGGGTTGCTGTTCAGTACCCGTGATGGCAGCAGCATTATCGCATTGCTGACCCTCGGAACGATCTTTCAGATTACGATGATGATCAGCAACTCCATCCTGATCGGGGTGGACAAGGTGAACCTCTCTATGGTTCACGTCGGCATCGGGGTGGCGGTGAAGCTGGCGCTCAGCTTGCTGCTCGCTCCATTGCTGGGGATTTACGGAATCATCCTCGCGACGATACTTTGCTTCTTGACGATCACGCTGCTGAACGTCAGAACGATGAAGAAGATCGTGTCTTTCTCGATCATGGGCGGCCGCTGGATGGGCTTCCTATTGACGGTTGTCCTGCTGTCAGGCGTCGGCTACGGCCTCAACCAAGCGGGCATCCGCCTGGTGTCCGTACTGCCGGATCGCCTGGCCTTTTTCATCACCTGCTGCATCGTTGGTTTGGCGGTCGTCGGCCTGTACCCGGTTTTGCTCGTTCTGCTGCGCGTCGTTCGAAAGGACGAGCTTGCCTCTTATCCGAGGCCGCTGCGCAAGCTGTTGTCCCCGCTGATGCGATTGCAGCGCGGAGGGCAGCCGAGCCAAGGACGATAATGCCGCTAATCCGCCTTGATGGATTCGGCGGCATCGTGGGCGAGCGCTGACTTCAGCACGCCGGCCCGGTGCTCGCGGCTGATGTCGCAGAGCAGCGGCGTCTGAGGCGCGCTGATGCCGTCCAGCGCGCCTGTGTCCTTGAGCCAATCCTCACGGGATATTGGCTCATAGGGCGTGTCGCCCCAAGCATCCAGGAGCTTGGGGCTGTAGAGACGCTCGCCGGGCGGCAGCGTCTCGCTCTCTAGAAGCTCTGACCCCTGCCAAGGGGCGGTCAGAGCTTCTTCTTTATTGGCCGTGAAGATGTCCGGCCAATAATCGGCGCGCGAGCCGCTGTGCGGCACCGCTCGCGCGAAGGCCTCGGCGCCGCTGCGCACGGCGCCAAGGCCCATGAGCATCGCGTACAGGCTCTTGCCTAGCGCGATGCGGGCGGGGAGGCTGCCGAAGTCGGTGACGGTTCGGCCGGCCAGGCGGGTGACGCTCGTCCCCTCGAGAAGAGGGATGATCAACTGATTCAGGCCCGCCAGGCTATATAGGTGGAAATTCGATTTCTCGGAAACGTGCCGCTGATAGAAAGGGTGCCGAATGACCCGCTGCTCGATATAGTTCTGTTCATTGATGATCAGGCCAACGGTCAGCAGCCCGCTGCTCCGGTCGATCCAGAAACGCTCCCAGAAGGGCCTCATGAACCGCGATACGCTGAAATAACGCAGCAAATGGAACTGGCTTGCACCGAGCTCGCGGCTCTTCTGGTACAACAGCAGCTGCGGATAGGCATCTTGAAAAATAAGCGCATTGCTGCGCTCCAGAAACCGGTACGTCGCCCGCTTACCATCTTCATTCAGTATATCGGCGATCCGGCTTCCGCGAAGATCGGTCATATTCCAGCCTGCGTTTCGGGATAGCATATGGGCCAGGAAGGCCCAGTGGAGCTCGGGGCAAGTCTCATAGCACTCCAAATAAGCGGCGGTGCGCGTAATGTTGCTGATTCCTGCGCGGCTTGTAGCCGTCAGGATATCCTCGGCCAATTCCCGGTCGGCCCGGGTCAGTTCCTCGTCGTCCTGTGTCCGGTAGGCCGCCCCCCGTTTCAGGAGCTCTTCGATTTCCTTGGAAACCGTACGTGCGGCTGCCTCATTCCAATCGAGCGGGAGAGGCTCCTCGCGCAATTTGGTTGAGTAGGCAATGTCCTCCGCTTTGCCGCGGATCGCATCCCGAACCGCAGAAGGTAAGTTCATCAGCACCCGTGTGAGACGATTCTGCTTCATATGCATTCCTCGCTTTATTTTCACAACAACGTTTTATTACAAAGTATGGCCTAAAGATTTGACTTCCACTCTTCAATTTGATTGACTTAACTAGAGTACGTACGATACACGGAAAGGAATGATCTCAAGTGAAACAAGTGGCATCCGCCGGAGAATTCAACGTCAGCATTCAATCCAGCAATTTGATCGTCGCCGTGTTCAAAGCGGACTGGTGCGGCGATTGCAAGTTCATCGATCCGTTCATGCCGGAGGTTGAGGAGAAGTACGCAGACCGCTTGACCCTCATCGAAGTCGACGTCGATAAAGTAGGTGAAGTCAGCCAGGAGCAGAACATTCTGGGCATTCCGAGCTTTGTCGCCTATGCTGACGGAAGAGAGTTGGTCAGATTCGTGAACAAGCTGCGGAAGTCGCGCGAGGAGATTGAGGATTTCCTGAACAAAGCGCTGGATGTTTATCACACGCTTCATGATACGCCGGAAAGAAAAGAATAAGCTGCAACAACATAAATCACATCGCCCTTCGCAATCACAGAGGGGCGATGTTTTATTTTTGAACATTTTGTCACAGTTTTGATATGCCGTCCTGGTGCTTATCGGTTATAATGAAGAATGATTTATTGGAAATGCATATTTGAAGAGACAAAAATATTCTTATTAATCCTAAATTGCAGGTGAGAAACCTTTGAACACGAAACAACTGAAATGGATCGCTTATCTTTCCTGTTTTGTTATGTTTCTGGCTACTTTGGGAGGAAGCGTTGTTACGAAGACGGAATCGGGCCTTGGCTGCGGCAACGAATGGCCGCTTTGCCATGGAAAATTCGTTCCGGCCCACACGGTGGCCTCATTGATTGAGTACTCGCACCGGGCGGTCAGCGGAGCTGCCGGCCTGCTCGCCGTAGCAGCGTTTGTGGCCTTCTGGAGATACCGTAAAAACCGCAAAGACCTGCAGACCTATGCGCTGCTGGCCCTGATATTTGTGATGGTTCAGGCTTTTATGGGAGCGATGGCCGTCGTTTATCCGACGTCGTCAGCGGTCATGGCACTGCATTTCGGCTTTTCGCTCATTGCCTTTGCCAGTTCGATCATGCTGGCGCTTGGTATTCGCGAGGATGAAGCCAGACAGGGGAGGGCCCCTTCGGCCCCGACGGCCCGGGTGTCCAAAGCCTTCCGCAACCTGGTTTGGGCGGCGACTGGTTATACTTATATCGTCGTATATATTGGCGCGTATGTGAGCCATACCGATTCCGCGGGCGGATGTCTGGGATGGCCGCTTTGCAACGGGCAGCTGGTGCCGGAGCTGACGGGCGGCGTGGCGATTGCCTTTATACACCGGGTGGCTGCTGCACTGCTGCTAATCCTTATTGCAATCATGGGGCATATTGCTTACTGGAAGCACTCAGATAACGGCGAAGTGCGTGCTTTAGGCTTGACCGCGACGATCCTTGCCGTCATTCAGGTATTTACCGGAGCAGGCATCGTCTTTACGATGAACAATTATCATGTATATTTGTTTACGTCGCTAGCGCATATCGTCGTATTGGCGGCCCTGTTCGGTGTGCTGTCCTATTTATGCGTCCGAACGTGGCAAATGAGCCGTTTGCAGGGAAAAACCATCAAACCCGGCCAATCGTAAGCTGTTAAAGAAAGCTTATGAATCGTTTTGAAGCGTGACACAATAAAAAAAGCTGTACCACATCCAGGGAAGCGAGGAATGGATATGCTGCGCACACTGCTTGGCGAACCTCCTAGACAGAATGAAGGAATATTGGCGGATACGATGGAAGCCATGTCCAAGACGATCAAGCTGCTTCATAAAGAAATGGAGCTGCATCAGGATCCCTCGCATGATTTCCGCAAGCTGGAAATATGGATTTACGGCTTGATCTCATCCCTGGATGAGCTGGAGCAGTGCAAATATGCGGCTAATTTTTTTCGGCGGAAGGTTACCCATGATTATTTGGAAGATATGTCCGCCGCTGAGAGAAGCGATTACGCCAGATACGTGTATTTCTACAAAGACGGATTTATTCGTGTATTTTCTATATTGGACAAGCTGGGAACGGTGCTGAACGAACTGTTTGATTTGAAGACATCCAAAGTGAAGGCACATTTCTCCTATTTTACAGTGCTGCGCCAATTCCGTTATTTGAAGGTGCAACTGGAGCTCGCGAACGATCTGTTTGCCATTAAGGATAAGCACAAGGAAGCGATGAGCATGCTGCGCCGCCGCCGCAATACGGAAATCCATTATATGAATGCGGAAATGCAGGATGACTTATGGCAGCGGCATCAGGGGCTGAACAGCAAGATCGAGCTAGAGAACCTTGACAAGAATCTGGACGATTTGGAGCATGGGTATATGATGGTGTGCGAGACTTTGCATACCGTATTTGTTTACACGAACCAAAGATGGAAAAAAGTTAAACAGAGTTAGCGCATAGATATAAAGTAATTCCCTTTGACAAACAGAAGGAAAGAATCTATACTCTATTTCTAGAACAGTTTCAGAAAGATTCAATGATGTTCTTTCATAAAATTTTATATTTTCTTATCAAGAGAGGCGGAGGGAAAGGCCCGATGAAGCCCAGCAACCGATTTGCAATGAACTGCGGCATGGATACTGCAGCTTTCGGCAAATGTCATGGTGCTAATTCCTTCAAGATCGCATGGCGTGAAATAGCGGGCGGTTTTGGTAGATGAGAAGGCATTGTCTTTACGTAAAGAGAGCCCTCGGAATCTGCAGGGCTCTTTATTTATATGATCAGCCAGTACGCGGAAGGGTAATTATGTACAGAGTATATAGCGACATTATGTGTAACGGGGGGACACAAGCTTGATTGAACTCAAACAGCTCACCAAAACATACGGCAGCAAGCAAAAAACGACCACCGCTTTGTCGGGGCTGAACCTTACCGTGAAAAAGGGCGAAATTTTCGGGGTCATCGGTCATTCCGGGGCCGGTAAAAGTACGCTCATCCGCTGCATCAATTTGCTGGAACGGCCAACGGAGGGCGAGGTCTGGGTAGGCGGCGTGGAACTGACCAAGCTGAAGCGGAGCGAGCTTCAGCAGCAGCGCCGGAAAATCGGCATGATTTTTCAGCATTTCAATCTGCTGTCCTCAGCGACTGTATATGACAATATCGCTTTTCCGCTAAAGCTGATGGGTGTTTCGAAAGCGCAAATAGCGGCTAAAGTGAATGAGCTTCTGGCGCTCGTCGGCCTGACGGAGCACCAGAAGAAATATCCTGCTCAGCTGTCTGGAGGGCAAAAGCAGCGGGTTGGCATCGCCCGGGCGCTCGCCAGCGACCCTGACGTGCTGCTCTGCGACGAGGCGACATCCGCCCTTGATCCGCAGACGACGGATTCGATCCTGAATCTGCTGCTGGAAATTAACCGCAAGTTCCATTTGACGATTCTGCTGATCACACACGAAATGCATGTCATTCAGCGCATCTGCGACCGGGTTGCCGTCATTCATCAAGGCGGCATCGTCGAGGAGGGACCGGTCACCGAAGTGTTCCTGAAGCCGCAGCATATGGTTACGCGCGAATTCATCAGCCGGAATGCAGGAGAGCAAGGTTTTTTACAGACTACGTCGGTTCCACTGCCCGATTGGGCGAGACTGGTCAAAATTACGTTCTTGGGCGCGAAAACATATGAATCGGTGTTGTCCCAAGTTGTTAGAGAGACTGGCGTTAATTTTGCCATATTGCAGGGGACTATCTCAACGATTAAGGATCTCCCTTACGGCCAACTGACGGTCTCCTTCGAAGGCGATAACGCCAGGGTAGACGAAACGCTTAAACTGCTGCGGGAGCGCGATCTTGACGTGGAGGTGATCGGATAATGTATGGACTCGATTTCTCTAAGGTCAATTGGGATGAAATGCGCCTAGCTACCGGTGATACGCTTGAGATGATGGGCTACGCGACTTTCTTTACTTTTTTGATTGGCCTGCCGCTTGGGATTATGCTGTATAGCTTCTCGCGGTCGAATCACTGGATGATCGGTTGGCTATACAGGATACTGTCGATCATTGTTAATATTGTCCGTTCTGTTCCGTTTATTATCTTGATCGTCGTGCTTATTCCGTTGACCCGGGCTATTGTCGGAGTGTCGATAGGTGTTCAAGGAACGATCCTGCCGCTCGTGGTTGGAGCTGCTCCGTTCTTTGCGCGTCTCGTCGAAACTTCACTGCGTGAAGTCGATCGAGGCGTGATCGAAGCTTCTCAGGCAATGGGGGCATCTCCGCTGCAGGTTGTCCGCAAGGTGCTGCTGCCTGAATCGCTGCCTGGCCTGATTGCGGGGATGACGATTACGGCGGTTACGCTCGTCTCCTATACGGCGATGTCGGGCATGGTTGGGGGCGGAGGACTTGGAGACTTGGCGATCAGGTACGGCTACCATCGTTACCAAAAGGAAGTTATGATCGTATCTGTTGTCTTTATGGTCATTTTCGTGCAGCTGCTGCAAATGATCGGCGACCGTCTTGTTATTTATTTTACGAGGAAATAAGGAATTACAATATATATCGTGCTGCTTAAGATAAGAGTTCAAAAAGTTTCAGTACTTTTTGAACTACCTCTAGCACATCCTTATTCAAAAAAAACATATTCATTAGGAGGGCATACTGCAATGAAAAAATGGACATTATCTTTCTTGACGCTGGCGCTTGTTCTGGTACTTGCCGCTTGCGGAAACGCCAAGAACAATGGCAACGGGGCTGCAGAGGCTCCGCAAAACAATGCTGGGAACGCGGAGCAATCTGCACCGGCAGAACCGGTTAAACTGGTCGTAGGCGCTACTGTGCCGCATGCTGACATCCTGAAGTTCGTCGCTCCGAAGTTGAAAGAGGAAGGCGTAGAACTGGAAGTCAAAGAATTTACGGATTATGTTCAACCGAACGTACAGGTGTTTGAGAAGCAGCTGGATGCAAACTACTTCCAGCATCAGCCTTATCTTGACAATCAGAATGAAGAAAACAATATGGATCTTGTGTCCGTTGTAGGTGTTCACGTTGAGCCATTTGGGGCATACTCCAAAAAGTATAAATCTGCAGATGAAATCGCTGATGGCGCAAAAGTAGCAATTCCTAATGATCCTACCAATGGCGGGCGTGCGCTTCTGCTTCTTGAGAAGCAAGGGCTAATCAAGCTGAAAGAAGGCGCTGGAATTGCGGCTACGAAAGCCGACATTGTTGAGAACCCTAAGAACTTTACCATTATTGAGCTTGAGGCTGCTATGCTGCCCCGCCAATTGGATGAAGTAGATTTCGCGCTGATCAACACGAACTATGCGATTGAAGCAGGTTTGAATCCGATTAAAGATTCCCTATTCATCGAAGATAAGGATTCTCCTTACACCAATCTGCTGGTAGCACGTCCAGACAATAAGGATTCCGATGCGATCCAGAAGCTGGCGACAGCTCTGACTTCGGATGATGTAAGAAAATTCATCGAAGAGACGTATGAGGGAGCATTGGTTCCTGTATTCTAAATCGTCCTTTTGCATGATATTCCAATCCCGTCACCCATTATGGGGGCGGGATTTTTGTTTGTTTGCTGGCCTCTAGCATTCGGAAGGGCTTGTCGTTTGTGGGAATGCTCCAAATCTTTTATACTTGATATATGTGTATGTAGGATGAGGAGGAGAAGGACATTGAAGGGAAAAGTCGCCCTGATTACCGGAAGCGCCAAAGGACTCGGAAGAAGGACGGCGCTGACGCTTGCGGAACAAGGATGTCATATCGCACTAAACTATGTACATAGCGAAGCTGAGGCATTTGACCTGAGGCGGCAGATCGAAGGGCTGGGTGTATCGTGCATTGCGGTAAAGGCCGATATATCGCAGCGCGAAGAGATAGAAGCATTGGCGAATGAAGTAGTAGCCAAGCTGGGAACCGTCGATATTCTCGTCAACAATGCCGGCCCGTTCATTCGGGAACGGCGCTTGTTTGCGGACTATACCCAGGTTGAAATATTGTCCATGATTGAAGGGAATCTGGTTGGTACCATGCTCCTGGATCATTACGTACTGCAGGGGATGCGGGATAAGGGCTGGGGACGCATCATTCATTTCGGCTTCGGACATGCGGCGGAGTCGCGGGCCTGGCCGCACCGCGCGGTATATGCTGCTGCCAAAACGGGACTTGTATCCTTCACGAAGACGCTTGCAGTAGAGGAGGCACCGTACGGCATTACGGTGAATATGGTCTGTCCAGGCGACATTCGCGGAGGCAATAAAGAGATGTCGATCGAAGAAGCACGCCGATTGCCGGACGGGGAAACTCCCTTGGGGCGCCCGGGCAGCGGTGAGGATATTTCCAGGGTCATCGCCTTCTTATGTCATAAGGATTCCGATTTCATTACGGGCAACATCATGGATATTTCCGGCGGACTCGACCCGATCCGGCCGTGGATCAAACCATCCTGAAATGATTGTCTTAAGGGGCTGTTTCGCCCAATAAAGAAAACTCGGCTGATCCGGGAGACCGGAGAAGCCGAGTTTCTTAAAATTACGGAAGCTGTATGTCAGCAAGAGCCGACGACTCCATAATTGATTTCGAGTTTGTATCTGAAGGAGTTATTTGCGTTAAAATACTTGGACGACCTCTTGTACGCCTTCCACTTCTTCAAACAGCGCGCGCTCGATACCCGCTTTCAGGGTGATGGTGGAGCTTGGGCAGCTGCCGCATGCGCCTACCAGCTTCAATTTAACGATGCCATCCTCAACATCGACGAGTTCAACGTCACCACCGTCGCGTTGCAGGAAGGGGCGAAGCTTATCCAGAACTTCCAATACTTCGTCATACAATTTATCTTGTACATTTTCGCTCATTGTTTTCAACTCCTTTCCTTTATATATTATAGTACAAATAAGCTTAAAATTAAATGGTCCGTAAAATGGGGGATGTCCAGGTTGAAGGTAATCATAGAATTTTGCGCGAATAATGCCCATTTCGGAACGGATGAAATGATGAAAAAGCTGGAGCAGCATCCGGATTGTGAAGTTTATGAATACGGCTGCCTCACCGGATGCGGCATGTGTTATATGTCGCCCTATGCGCTGGTCAACGGCGAGACCGTAGAAGCCGAGTCGGCCAGCGCTTTATATGATGTAATCATTCGCAGAATAGCTGAAGTGAAATCGGAAAGCGGCTAGCCGATATGGTGCCGAGATAACCAGAGAACACCGCTCTTCAGAATACGCGGAACTCTTCCGGTTACTTGTCTTTTGCCCATCAATCCGAATCCTGCCTTCTTGCCTAGCGAACCAAGGGTGCCTTTGAGCTTCAGCTTCTGGAGCTTCGGCTGCTCGCCGCGCCATAACGCCGAGGCGACCTGGGCGATTTGCTGGCCTTGTCCTTCGGCCGCCTGAGCGCTTGGCGCAAAGGGAAGGCTGGCACAGTCGCCGCATACGAAGACCTCAGGATGCTCGGGAATTTGATAGTATTCGTTCAGCAGCACCCGGCCCTGGCGGTCTTTGCCGACTTCTAAGTTTCGCACGAGAGCGGGAGGCTGAATTCCTGCCGTCCAAATGGTTACGTCAGAGATGATCTCGCCGTCCGCATGATGGATGACTCCCTTTTCCAGTCCGGTCGTGGAGATGTTCGATAATGTCATTACATCATGCTCATCAAACCAATTGGTAACGTAGCCGGATACTTTGGGCGGGAACGCTGATAGTACTCGTGCGCCGCGGTCGACGATACTGATGTTGAGATCGGGGCGGCTCTCCCTCAGCTCGGCGGCAATTTCCACCCCGCTGAGTCCACCGCCAACGACGTTCACATTGCCGTAAGGCTTGATGTTGTTAAGCTGCAAGTAGGCTTCACGTACAGCGGAGAAGGATTGAATGCCAAAAGAATACTCCTCGGCACCCGGAATGCCATGGTAATTATCGGTACAGCCCAAAGCGATAACGAGCTGGTCATATTGCAGCGGATCGCCTTCCTCAAAATGGATTAAACGGGAGTCCAAATCGACCGAGCTGATTTCTCCGTACTTAATCTGCAACCCGGAGTAGCTCGGAAACGGCACACGCAGCTCATAATCGGAAGCCGTGCCGGCAGCTAAAGCATAATATTCGGTTTTCAAGCTTTGAAATGGCATCCGGTCCACTAAAATGACTTGAACGTCGGAAGGAATAAATCCCTTGAACAGTTCATGAATAACGGCGGTTCCACCATAGCCTCCACCAAGAATGACGAATTGTTTCATCTCATCGATGTCCTTTCTATCCGGTTCTTCAGAGTGTTCGCTGTATTGTATCGTGAAGCCATGAAGGCTGGTATTGTAGCTTTATTCGTAGATCTGAATCTCGTTATAGAAGGTATCTCGTTCTACCGGAATGCGTCCGGCTCCCTGAATGAGCCAGATCAGCTCTTTGCGGGTCAGTCCTTCTGGAGTGAGTGCTCCCGCCGCATGGCTGATCCGCTCTTTTATAATCGTTCCATGCACGTCCGATGCGCCGAAGGTCAGTGCCACTTGGGTCAGCTGTACGCCGATATTGATAAAGTAAGCTTTGATGTGCTGGATGTTATCGAGCATCAGTCTGCTGATGGCGATCGTCTTCAAATCCTCATAGGCTGAGTTGCGGCGAGTGATGCCGGCATTCTTATTCCGCGGCTGCATCGATAGCGGGATGAAGACCATGAAGCCATTCGTCTCGTCCTGAAGATCGCGAATTTGCAGCATGTGGCGGACGCGATCCTCATGGGTCTCGATAGCCCCGTAGAGCATGGTCGTATGAGTTTTCATACCAAGCTGGTGTGCCGTGCGATGAACATCGAGATATTGATCGACGTTCGCTTTATCGACTTTCATTTTTTCACGGTATTGATCGGACAGGATTTCCGCTCCGCCGCCCGTTAGGGATTGGAGCCCAGCCTTTTGCAGTTCTATTAATACTTCCTGCGTGCTAAGGCCGCTGATTCGTGTGAAAAATTCAATTTCCGCAGCGGTATATGCTTTGAGTGTCACTTCTGGGAACCGGTCCTTCAGTGCTTTTAGTGAATCTACATAATATTGAAACGGCACATGATTGTTGTGGCCGCCGACGATATGGAATTCACGAATGCCCGGGTGGATATGCTGCTCCACGTAAGCGACCATCTCTTCGCCGGACAGTGTGTACGAGCCTTCCTCCCCCTGATCCTTGCGGAAATTGCAGAAGGCGCAGTAGGATTCGCAAACGTTCGTAAAATATAAGCTCATATTTTCGATGAAATAGACTTTGCGGCCGTTCTTCCGAAGGTTGACCTCGTTTGCTAACTGACCAATGGTCAACAAATCATCACTTTCATATAAATATACCCCATCCTCCAGCGTTAGACGCTGTCCTTGCCGGACCTTCGCTACGATGTCCGCCATTTTGCTGTCGATATTCGGGCTGATTGCAATAGACATGAAATAAAAACCTCCGTTTCCATGAGATGACTCTGGCGGCGCTGGCATAATAGGATGAAAGAAAAGTCCCGACTGCCGTTTTCGCCGCAGCTGGAGAGTATCCAATTAGACAGTATGTACCACCTCCCCTATTATAAACTTCCCTTTGTAAGTGGGCAACAAAATGTAATAAAAATCACATATCTTGAGAGGGACGGTGATGTGGAGTATACTTTAATAAAGTAAGGATAAGGAGTGTGAAGACAGATGATTAACATTTCAGATAGCGCAATGGTCCGCATTAAGCAAATGCTGGAGCAGGAGGAGACGCCGGATATGTTCCTTCGTCTTGGCGTGAACGAGGGCGGTTGCAGCGGTTTTTCATATGGGATGGGCCTGGATGATCAGGAGAGCGAGGAAGACGTGCATATGGATGTTAGCGGCCTTAAGGTCGTTGTAGATAAACACAGCGTCCGCTACTTGAACGGGTTGGAGATTGATTTCAAGGAATCCGGCATGAGCGGCGGCTTCACGATCCATAATCCGAATGCGATAGCTTCCTGCGGCTGCGGCCAGTCGTTCCGCATGAAGGACGAGGAAGGCAAACCGGAAGTTTGTGATTGATAATTAAAGTAACACTCTTATATTTTGCAAAATGAAAGAAGCCGCGATAGGCGATTTGAAATAATAAACAAGCCGCATTCCCTTGAGGAAAGCGGCTTGTTTATGTTATTCCTGCTCTTGCTTGTCCGCACCTTGGGCGACAGGAGCGTCTACGTTGACGGTTACCTCTACATCTGGCAGGTTCTGGCCGGCATCGTCTTCCTCCTCGTACAGTTTGGAGCGCTGCTCAAACCATTGGAAGAGGTGGGTGCAAATGACCTTCAGTACGGCGTAGCCTGGAACGGCAAGGATAACCCCTGCAACGCCAAACAAATTTCCGGCCGTCAGGATAACGAAGATAATTGTGATCGGATGAATCCGCAAGGTTTTGCCCATAATTTGCGGGGAAATGAATTTCCCTTCAATAAGCTGGACGACGGTCCATACAACAATGAGCTTTAGAAGCATGAACGGCGAAGTCACGATAGCGATGATCAAGGCAGGCGTTATCGCGATGGCCGGCCCCAAGTAAGGAACGACGCTGGTAAAAGAAGCGATAATTGCCAGCACTAGCGAATAATCTAGTCCGATGATCAAAAAGCCGATGTACAGCAACACCCCGATACAGAAGCTGACGATGATTTGTCCGCGGATGTAGGTGCTGATTTGGCCGTTCGCCTCGGTCATGACGCGATGTGTCTGATTCCGCAGCTTGACCGGAACGAATCGCAGAATATAATGGGGCAGCTTCTTCCCATCCTTTAGCAGGTAGAACAGAATGAACGGCACTGTCACTAAGGTAAGCACGATGTCAACGACTGCGCCCACGAATCCGCCGATGCTGCTAAAGGCATTCCGCAAAATGGAGGATGCCCGCTCGGATATCGTTTGGGCGAGGTCGGTCAGATTGAAGCCGCTGGACTCTTGGAATTGATGATAGAAATCGCTTCCGATCAGGCTCTCAAACTGAAGCTGCACTTCATAGCTGTATTTCGGGAAGTTTTGAATCAGGCCGTCTACCTGTTCTTGAACGAGCGGGATAACGGATATGACAATAATCGTAATGATCCCGATAATGAACAAATATAGCGCAACGATTGTATAGGCACGGGGAATGCCTTTGCGCTCCAGCCAATTTACCAGCGGGTTCAGTAAATAATAGATCGCTCCCGTCAGCAGAACGGGAACCAGCACAGTCTTAAGCAGCACGATCAGAGGCTTGAATACGAACGATATTTTTGTCAGCACAAAAATATTCAAACCAATCAGCAGCAGCACAAGCAAAAACAATACGAAGCGATTATTAATGAAAAATTTCTTGAACCGGTGATTCCAGCCTTCCGGACTACTCATGAAAAAATGGCCCCCCTGTCAGCAACCTAGTTGTTTCTATTATTAGTAATACGTATAAATAAAATTTGGTTTCAGTAAATTGCAAAAAAAAGACCCATGCCCCCGCTTTACGTAGAGCTAGAGCGGCATGAATCCACTGGCATTGGCCGTTTTATTATAAAAATTGCCTCTTTATCATGACTATGATCATGGTCGCAGCAATGATCGAGAACAAAATGGAGCCGCCGCCCAGCAATTTTCGCGAGCTTTTGATAAATTTAATGCCTATGGCGAACACCGCAATGGTAATTGCAATGAGAACGAGAGACATGGCAATCATAGCAACCCAATACAATACCCCGAATAGCGACGCGGTAAAATCCGTTTCCAAAACATGATCCTCCTTTTCTCTTTCCGAAATAAACACTGCACCAAAATTACTATACGCCAAAACATGGATTTTGCAAAGAAAAACGACTCTTCTAAAACAGGCGTCCGCTGTCGGACAATCATACAAGAACAAGAGCCTTGTCCTGAGTATGTATATTTTATAACGCCAGAAAGGGGAGAATGTCATGGCGGGAAGACAATTAGCCGACAAATGGTTGAAGACGGAAGCCCTTCTTAGAAATGCCGAGGTAGCAGTCCATATCCCACAGACTCGGAGATATAGTGCGGAAGCTCTGCGGGGTGTGCTGCAACAGTTCGGGATGGCGGTTATTAAACCGGTTCGCGGCGGAGGGGGATACGGAGTCATTAAGGTAACCTATACAGGCGGAATCTATGGGTTTACTTATATGTCCCGGACCCGGAATTTTAAAAGCTTTGACGCGATGATCCAATCGTTGAATAGAACCAAGGTTGGCCGAAAATATATCATTCAGCAGGGTATCCATCTGGCGAAAATCCAGGGAAGACCCATCGACTACCGGGTTAAGGTTGTTAAGCAGAACGGAAAGTGGGTATATCGTGCCATGGTGGGCCGGCTTGCTCGTCCGGGACTGTTCGTGACGAATCTGAGCAAGGGCGGCACTCAGCTTAGTGCTGGAGAGGGGCTAAGGCGTTCCCTTGGAAATGTCTCCACCCGTAAAAAACGCGGAGAAATGCGCTCTTTGACTAATAAGTGCATTGCCATTATGGAGTCGGCTTTCCCTGGCGTTGGACAGCTGGGCTTTGATTATGGCATTGATACAAGCGGCAGGATTTGGATTTTTGAAGTTAACACTCGTCCGCAATAACATTACAAAACTGTGTTTATTTGGGTCGATTTATAGGTAAGTATTAATGGAGTGTTTATTTAAGATTAAAATTTTTTTGGCGAAAAAACAGACTGTGTAACCTGTGAATAACTTTTGTCCACATTACCCCAATATATATTTCAACTGTTTTAGACAATTACTCACAAGTTATTCACAGGATTTCCACAATCGACTGTGGATAACAGAACGCTTGTTCCACTCTTCATTTCTTGATATGATCTCTATATGAATTTAGGAAAAAAATAGAAAGGATGTGTTACCAATGGCGATGTTAACAGACGAAATGCTTCTCGAATCCTATCATATGGCTACTGAATTGCAGCTAGACATGGAGTTCATTGCTCTTCTGTTGGCAGAAATCCATAAGCGTAACCTGGAAATCAATCTAACGATAGTACATTAAATGATTATTCTTGTGGCAGCGCGGCTATCCTATGGCGCTGGCCATGCGTTGACATGATAAATATAAGCTTCATGACAGCGCGGACACTGCACGACATGCTCGCAGCCCTCCGGTTGGCGAGAGGAGATCACCGAGTTATATTGATCGGCCGAGCCGTAGGGACTGTAGGGGCCGGCGTAGTCCTGCTTCCTTCCGGCATGGTCCAGCGTGCTGCCGCAGTCAGGACAAGCTGCTGTCAGTGGAGCTAATCCGTTGCATAACGGGCATATATAGGACAAAGGGTATCCCTCCTTTACGGCATGATGTCATCCGTATTGGTAAGATACCCTTTGTGAACAGTTGTTATGACTCTACAATTTTAAGTTGCTGCTGTGACCTGGGGATAACTTTGCTTCGGGGTCGACGTATACTTTGGCGTTATTCACAGCCGTCGGCGCTTCGCCGAATCCGACAGCAATCAAATCCAGCTTGCCGGGATATGTCGTAATGTCCCCCGCGGCAAATATTCCAGGAATAGATGTTTCCATTCTGGAATCGACAACGATGGAATTGGTCTCGATATCAAGCCCCCACTCGGCGATTGGACCAAGCGCGGATACGAATCCGAAGTTGATGACGACATCATCTACTTCGATTTCCTGTGTCTCTTTCGTCTTCGTATGAGCGAGAGTAACGCGTTCGATGCGTTCGTCTCCGTGCAGCGCAACGATTTCGGAAGGGGTAATAACGCGGACGTTGGAATTTATCAGATTCTCCACACTGTGCTCATGCGCCCGGAATTTATCGCGGCGATGGATGAGCGTAACCTGCTCGGCGATCGGCTCGAGCATCAGCGCCCAATCCACGGCAGAGTCGCCGCCGCCGCTGATCAACACTTTGCGTCCGCGGAATTGGCTCAGGTCACTGACGAAGTAATGCAGGTTCGTCTGCTCGAAACGCGGGGCTTCCTCAAGCTCCAGGCGACGTGGCTTGAATGCGCCCACGCCTGCGGTAATAATGATGGCCCGCGCGTAATGGACATCTTTGTCTGTCGTAACGACGAAGTTGCGCTCATCTTTTTTCTCGATGCGCAGCACCGTCTCATTCAGACGTACGTCCGGATTGAACAGCTTGAGCTGCTCATTCAGATTGTTAACGAGCTCCTGGCCGGTAATTTTAGGAAAACCAGCGATATCGTAAATATATTTCTCAGGGTAGAGGGCGGCGACTTGTCCCCCGAGCTGAGGCATACTTTCGATTAACTTAACCGATGCTTTTCTCATGCCGCCGTAAAATGCGGCAAACATGCCTGCCGGACCTCCCCCGATAATAAGCAGGTCTGTAAAATCGCTCCCGGAATTCAAGGATGACACTGGCAAACACCTCCAGATATTATTGAAACATTCATAATGTCATTTCTACTTTATTATAAGCGTCCACCTTTGAGTTGCAAAGTGAACGCAATATGGCAGTTTTTTCACCCCATTTCATGACTAAAAACCCGCTAAAACCGCGTAAAATAAGACTTGATCTTTTATAAAAAAGTCGATATCATTCAAATTGTGTGCGCACATAAATGTGACGAAAAAGGTAACTATTATGAATGGAACATTTTTTTTTTGATAAAACGGTGATAAAGGTTTAGAATTGATGTGACAAATGTCGCATTCATCGTCGCGCATAAGTTATGGATAATTACCAGAGACTATAATTTTATGTGTTAATTTTCACATTTTGAGTTTTTGGTTTTATTTAAAATATAGAGTGTCCATACTGGAAGGAGAACAAACTCATGAGTACCATACCTAAAATTGTTATTCTTGGAGCAGGCTATGGCGGCATCCTGACGGCGCAGCGTTTGCAGAAAGAATTAAACTACAATGAAGCCGACGTTACGCTGGTTAACCGTCACGATTATCATTATTTCACGACGCATCTGCACATGCCTGCGGCAGGAACGGATTCGATCGAGAATACTCGTGTACCGATCTCCAAGCTGATCGACGAGTTCAAAATCGATCTGGTGAAATCAAATGTTCAGGAAATTCGCATCGCAGACAAGAAGGTCGTGCTTCAGGACGGAACCCTGTCCTACGATTACCTGATTATCGCGCTTGGCGGGGAGCCTGAATCCTTTGGCATTCCTGGACTTGGCGAATACGCGATGCCGATCCGCAGCATTAACTCGGTTCGTTTGATCCGTCAACATATCGAATATCAATTTGCGCTGTACAAAACAGACGAGAGCCGTACAGATCGCTTGAACTTCGTAGTAGGCGGCGCGGGCTTTAGCGGTATCGAATTCGTTGCTGAGCTAGCTGACCGGGTGCCTGAATTGTGCAAGGCTTATGATGTAGATCCAAACTTGGTTAATGTATATAACGTAGAGGCAGCTCCTACCGCTCTGCCAGGCTTCGACCCTGAGCTTGTAGAATATGCCATGGATGTGCTTCGCAAGAAGGGCGTTCAGTTCAAAATCGGCGTAGCAATCAAAGAATGTACGCCAGACGGCGTTATTCTTGCTACGGGCGAAGAGATCAAATCAGCGACCGTCGTATGGACCGGGGGTATCCGCGGTAACCGTCTGATCGAGGCTGCAGGCTTCGAAACCGCTCGCGGCCGTGTGAAAATCGATGAGTACCTGCGTGCGCCGGAGCATGATAATGTATTTATTATCGGAGACAACTCGCTGATGTTTAATCCAGAGGGCCGTCCTTACCCGCCAACGGCTCAAATTGCCATGCAGCAGGGAGTCACTTGCGCGCAGAACGTTGTCGCTTCCATTCGCGGCAAAGATCTGAAGAAATTTGTGTTCAGCAACAAAGGTACCGTTGCTTCCCTGGGCAAAGGCGAAGCTATCGCTTCCGCATTCGGCAAGAAGTACAAAGGCTGGGTAGCTGCTCAATTGAAAAAGGTGGTGGACATGCGCTACCTCTTCACCATTGGCGGCATTCCGCTCGTGTTGAAGAAAGGCAGATTCCTGTAAAATGCGCCATTGCAGTGTTCAGGTGCGAGGCCTGCTGACGCGGGATGAGCTTGACAGGTACAATGCCTTGATGGAGGTCGGCTCTTATTTGGAGTCGCAGCAAAAATACGATCTGGCTTATCATGTGCAGAAGGAAGTCGACATTCTCATTCTTCCGGCGATCGAAAGATTGAAGGAGAAGGGAAGAGCACGCGACCGTGCGACGGCGGAGTTTCTGGAATCGCTGCGAGACGCAGAGGAATAATCATTTAAAATAAAAAGGGGTGTTCCAGTATTGCTGGAACACCCCTTTTTTGGCATAAAGCGTGATTCTTGAATTACAGCTTCAGCATTTCCTCAAAAAGCTGTTCATTCAGCAAATTGCCGACGTAGAAAGAGCCGAACTCCCCGAAACGGGCGCTTACTTCATCAAAGCGCATTTCGTAGACAAGCTTTTTGAATTGCAGAGCATCGTCGGAGAAGAGGGTAACGCCCCATTCCCAATCATCCAGTCCGACGGAACCGGTGATGATTTGCTTCACTTTGCCGGCATAGCTGCGGCCGATCAGACCGTGGCTGCGCATCATCGCCCGGCGCTCATCCATGGACAGCATGTACCAGTTGTCGCTCAGATCGCGCTTCTTATTCATCGGGTAGAAGCAGATGTATTTCGATTTAGGCAGAGTCGGCTGCAATCTCGCCATAACCTCCGGATTGGCTTTAGGGTCGCCGCCTCCGGATGCCAGATAGTTGCTGAGCTCGACAACGCTGACATACGAGTAGGATTTAACCGTATATTCCGCAAAAGTCGTCTTGTTGAAGGCGTTCTCCAGCGCATTAAGCTCTTCGAGCGTCTCGCGCAGATGCATGAATACAAAATCGGCTTTCTGGCCTACGACGGAGTATACCGCCGTGCTTCCGTCCTTCGATTCCTCTACGCTGTTCCATTCCTGCAAGAAGGCGTGAAGCTCCTCCAAAGCGACGGCGCGTGTTTCATCATCGGCCGCTCTCCAGGCCGTCCAGTTCATGGAGCGGAAATCGTGCAGGGCATACCAGCCCTCCAGGGTTAATGCTGCTTCATTCATTTATGATCACTCCTAAGGTTTCCTATAATTCCAAGAGAGAATACATTGATCTTATTGTATCCTATGGCTGGCAAGGGGGCAAATCCATTCACAATCTATTCACGCAAAGTTCGTTGCTTCGCAACATCTTTTCTAGTAAACTTACTACTAGTGCAAAAAGATGTGATCTAGCTTATTGAGCTTGTTGAAGAAGGGTTGGGGAAACAATGGGTTGGCTAGTCGTATTTATATTGATGGTGTTATTCTTCGTGATGATGTTCGGTATCGGTTTCATTCTTAATATGCTGATGAAAACAACTTGGTTTCCGGCCTATGTATTCATTATTGTCATTCTGCCAATCGTGGTATACTCGCTATGGGATCATGAGCAGAACTTCTGGACTTACGTAGCCTCCTATCGCCTTGTCGATTATTTAACGGCGATCGCCGGATTGCTCGGCGCGATCCTAAGCGGCTGGACGATCCGCAAGCTGCGTCAGGGCGGGTACAAAATGTTCTAACCTCTGCTGCACGGTAAGAAACAACGTCTTTATAGAAAGGCCCCGGGTTTATAGCCCGGGGCTTCTTAATTTTACATTATGCTATTTGGATTCCGTGTCATTGCCTTGCCTTTGTTTCCACTTCTGAAACTCCAGAAAGCTCTTGAACTCCTGCTTGCTGATCCCGGAATCCATCGCCTCCTGCACAAGCAGGGACCATTCCGGATCGAGCTGATGTTCAGCCGGCTGATCTTCATACAGCAGCATGGGAATCGTAACATTCAATGCGCAAGCGACCTTCTCGATGAACTGGATGGACGGATTGCACTGTATGTTCCGCTCGACGTTGCTCAAGTAGGATTTAGCGACATCCGCTTTCCCGGCAAGCTCCGATAAAGACAATTCCTGCTTTAGGCGGAACTTCTGAATGCGTTCACCAATGTGATCTGCCATAAGGACGACGCCTCACTATCTAAATAGAAGATATTTTCGAAAATAATTATAGCAGAATGTGCACCAACCGACAAAAGCAGACGGCAAAAGGGACACCTCGATCCGCGAATGGCGGATGAAGGTGTCCGGGGAGCGGGAGAAGACGATTATTTAGCTGTACCGGCCCCTTGCCGTGCTTCAAAGGTCCATTTCAGCTGGAGGGCATCTCCTTGGAACTGATTTTGATCTTCGTTGTTATCAACGAACTCGAATTTAACGATGAGGTTATCCGAGGTTCCAGCTTTAAGTCCACCCCGCTCCTCGAACCATTCTTGCCATTTGTTATCTACCGCGTCTGGTGCCAGGGACTGCAGTTCGTAGAGCGTTGTTTCATAAATAACGTCTTCTTGTTTGTCGAGATTTGTTAGGAACCTTACCTTGATGTGTTTTCCGAAGTCATCCGTATTTGCCGGGGCCCCCGCCTTGTTGATCACGGTATAGGAGGTAAGGAGAAGGACTTTCTCAATATCCAGCGTACCGTTGTTAAACAGCTTGAAGGTGCGGATGCCGTAGTCGCCAGGCTTGATATTGTCGAGGTTAATGACTACGGTAGGTTCCGCATTCAAGTCAAGCGTCCCAGCAGCGAAGGTCCCCGACGTTTCCACCGAATCGCTGAAATAAGCAAACGTGCCTCCACCGATCAAAGCAAGACCCAAAGCGGCCGTCGCCATCCCGAGACCTAACGTTTTCTTGACTCCCATAATCAAGTTCCTCCTTAAGATAAATTAAATGGATATATTGCAGCCTTATGACGGGCATAAGGACAACAATCTGATTTATTCCAGCGTGTCGGTCCTCGAATCTGCTTGAACGCTGGGGCGTTGCTCCAGTTGGGATATGACCTTCCATATGGAAAGAGCGCCATAGAGGAAGAGCAGCAGCCCTGGAACGATGAGGAGGAGGAGGCTGCCGTTTTTGCTGCCGGCAAAGCTGAGCAGATATCCAGCGTACGGGACGGTGAATCCGGTATAGACACCAACGATATTGGCCGGGATAACGAGGGTGCTGTCGGGAGCATCATTGTTGTCCCCTTGGGTGCGGTACAGCATCTGACCGCTGGCTTCGCTGCTTCTGGCCTCGACGATCCGGTGGGTAATTAGCCGCTGTTCATCGGCTCGGAAAGTGATGATGTCCCCGACCTGGAAGTGATCCGCCGTCCTAGGAGAAATGGCGATAACCGATCCCGTCCGAATCACCGGTTCCATCGAACCGGATAGTACCGTCTTTAGCTGATATCCATAGAAGCTCGGCTCACCGCCAGTTAATCTGGTCAACAATACCGAGCCGAGAACGGCCAGGCAAGCCACAACGGTCAAATAATAAACCATTTGAGCAGCCAGTTTTCCTATTAGTTTCATGACTCATCCTCCATTCCAATCAATCATTCGTTTCGTATGCGTCATTGTCCGGGGCTACTTCCGGACTCGCCTCAGTAAATTGACCTTCACTGTCAGATTGTTCTTCCGTCTGAAGCATCGGTTCCTCAGCTGCAGCTTGGATTGCGGATAAGCGTGATTCCAGGACATGTAGCTCTGCCATACTATCCCGTAACTCAGCTTCCAGCGTATACTGCGAGGCTTCGTAATCTTGAAGCAGTTCCCGGCTCACCGTATCGCCGGTCCCTTCCCAGGGTTTAGCGTAGTATTTCTTCGGCGTATCCAACTGATTTGTGAGCGAATTCGGGACGTTCTGAACGGTTACCCCGGCCTCATATACTTGTCGCAAGTATCCGATGAGATCCGCTAAGGTACTAGAGAGCAAAGGAGATAACGGAGTATCCCCGCTGGTGAAAAATTCTAACTTGTCGAGCAAGGCGCCCCCGGAGAGCCGGGCACAATTGGCTGGGATATCCACGGTTAGCCGAATGGCATGATTCAAGGAAACCGATCCCAACGCAAGTTCATTGTTAAGTTCTTGGAAGGAAGCGGCTGAGGACGCAAGCGTGTCGCTGGTTATGTTAATTCTATCCTGAAGCAATCTGATACGTAGGGATAGACGGATGAAGTCCTGTTCCGTTTCGAGATAGACAGCGTTTGTTGCGGTTGGAATGAAGGCAGAAGCAGCCAAAGCGGGTATAGCTGAAGAGGATGGGGCCAAAGGCTGAAGTTTATCTTTGAGAACACTCGCATTTTGGAAGTGAGCATGAATATCGGAGAGCCGACTCTCGATTACGCCGGGGAATACAGGGCAGGCTTGAAACGTGAGTTTGGTGTCGCTGAAGCTTGCAAACTCGCCGTAAGTAGCATCGATTTGACTTGGCAGGTATAGGAGAAGCGCAGACAGGAGGAGGACAGTTTTCAGCAACTGCATGCTTCGCGGTTTCCTTTGCTTACGTGTCGCTTGATCTTTAGGGCTGAACAAATAGGATTGCTCCTTTCCACCAGATCATTTTGCGTTATGTTGTTCGTTATTAAGAACAACTATATGAAGTCAATATAAGTGATTTTCACCAAAATTGAAAGCAGTGAATCCAGCCGATTGTTCCCTATAACGAACGAATTTAACCTAAATACTCCATCAAGCTTTTACTTCCTTCAAATTTCTGGGATTTGTATGAAGTTGTTTATTAATGACAAGTCCAACATGGTTGGAGGCGATAGGTGATGAATAAGTCCGTTCAAGCTGTAGCGAATGAGCAAATGGCCGAGCTCGAGGCCGCGGAATGGTTCCGATTGCTCGTAACGGCCAGGGAGGCGGGAATTCCGATTGAGGTAGTACGCTCCTTTCTCCGGAGAAGGTCTGCTTCTGAGGCCGAGCAAGCTGCGTTCCGTAAATTTCTCGTCAGCGGAAGCATTCAGGAAGAAGAGGAAGAAACATCGTCTACCATGCTGAGAGACTATACTTTTCGGCGAAATTTGTAGGGTATTCACGATTCAGGGAGAAAGCTTTTGTGATAGAATAGAGAAAGTCTACACGTACGTGAGCTTGGAAGGAGCGAAGAAATCATGCGCATAAACAATATGCTGCACTTTACCGAGAACCATCGTTATTGCGTATACCGCGACTTCGGCCTCAGCGCTGTCGACGGCAGAATGCTTAGTCTGGTTTATCAGCCGATGGCCGGCGCGTTCGCCATCGGCTTTTATCGCCTGCTTGCCGAGCGTGTCTCTGTGGAGCAGGTCGGATATTCCCCGATCGAGCAGCAGCGGGAGCTGTTTCTTACGCTAGGTCTCGAGCCTAGCGAGAAGGGGCGCAAATATTTGATCAAACAGGCATCAAAGCTGGAGGCGATCGGGCTCCTGCAGACAAGCCGTTTGTACATTCCGGAAAAGGATGACTATATTTACGAGTATGAGCTGCAGGCCCCGCTTTCTCCTGCCGATTTTTTCCGTACCCAGCATTTGACTTTGCTGCTTCGCGACAAGCTCGGCAAGTTCGCCGTTCTTGCGCTGCGGGAGCGATTGTTCTGCGAGGAGCCGCTTGAGTGGAATGGAACGGCCTACAATAAAGAGAACATTTCGGTACCTTTCTATGACATATTCGAACTGAATACACATTCGATAGATTACGAGCTGGAGCAGGCGATTGCCGAATCCTCGACATCCAGGCAGGCCGGGTCTCTGCAGGGGGCAGAGGAAGATGCGATCAATTATGCGGACATCATCATCCGTTTTCCGCGCGAATCGGCGAATCGTTCCTTCGTGGAGGGATTGCGTTTCAATTCTGAAGGAATGGGAATCGCCAATTACGTCGCCCGTAAATACGAGCTTAGCGTGCAGGATTTATGCCGCCTGTTGGACGAGGATGGCGTATTTGGCCCTGACGGCAGCCTGCTGCTGGAAAGCCTGCAGCATAAGGCGAACCTTCATTTCAGGCAAGGCAAACGGCGCAAGGACGAAAGAGAGGTCGCTTATGCGAAAGTCGTCGCTCTGCGCTCCTCTGAACCAGCCTCTGGCGAAGGGATGCCGGAAGAGGTCGCCGTCCAAATGGAATATTACGTTGAAGTTCCTCCGCAATTCCGCAGCAAGTGCGATATTCATCAGTACAATATGATGCTGCGCAATGAGCCGTATACCCGGCTGCTGAAGACGTTTTTCCCGGGCTCGGTGCCCGATAATTTGCTGGACATTTTTGAGAAAATCGACCTGAACTACAAGCTGCCCGGCGAAGTTATTAACGTGCTGATCCATTACTTGATGGAATTGCTCACTTCGGGCGGAGAGCAGCGGATCAACCGCAACTTCGTGGATGCGATCGCTGCGAATATGCTGCTTAAGCGCATTGACTCTTACGAGAAGGCCGTTCAATATATTCGCAATCAAGCGAAAATCCGCAAAGAGAAGAGCAGTGGTGCAGCGCCCCAGTCTGGAGCGGGCAGAAGCCGGACTTACAGCAGAACAGGCGCAGCCAAGCCGGACATTCCGATTGTGGAGAGCTCGGCGAACGAGGATGCCGTAACCGAAGAGGAATTTGCTGAGATGCTCAAAATGGCGGAGCAAATGCAGGCCAGCAAAAATAAATAAGGTAAGCCAAAATAAGGAAGCATGGAATAAGGAAGGTGAATGTTAGCTTATGGAATCACTCGGGGAACTGCTGACGCAGATGAAAAGCCCGGTGCTGCGCCGGCGCTCGGAGGAATTGACGGCGAAGCTGATGAGCGATCCGCTGGTATTGGATCTGAGGACGCGCTATCCTGAGCTGAAGGATGAGCAGCTTACGCTGAATATGGCCAAGCTCTATCAATATGTGCAGACTTCGCGTCACTGTGACAACTGCCCAGGGCTTGATCGCTGCCCGAATGATTTTCCCGGCCATTATACGAAGCTAACGGTCGATACGTCTTACGGGGATGCTGCGATCAATGACCGGCAAATGCCCTGCAACCTGCAGATCCAGCGGGAACGGGAGCTCGCGATCAAGAAGCGGATTCACAGCTTCTACGTGGATGAGCGGGCGCTGGAGGAAGGCTACAGCGAAGTGGAGATCATGAGCAAGGATCGGGACCGGGCTCCGGCGGTGGGCCGGGTATTCCAATACATCAACGAGGTGAAGGAGAACGGACTGTCGCCTCGCGGCTTGTATTTGGAAGGCCATTTTGGGACAGGCAAGACGTTCCTGATGTGTTATCTGCTGCATGAGCTGGCCAAGGCAGGATATTCCGGGGTCATTGTCTATGTGCCTGAATTTGTTGAGGATTTGAAGTCGATGTTCCAGGATAGCCAGAAGCTGAGGGAAACCGTGGAAGTGATGAAGCAGGCCGACCTGCTTATCTTCGACGATATCGGCGCTGAGAATTTGAATCCTTGGGTCCGCGATCACGTGATGGGCCCGATCCTGAATTACCGTATGAACCGCAAGCCGACCTTCTATACGTCAAATTACTCGCTCGGAGGTCTTGAGAAGCATCTTAGCTTTACGAGCAAGGATGGGGAGGAGCTTCACAAAGGGCAGCGCCTTATGGATCGTATCGCGCCGTTCGTGGAGGTTGTTCAGGTTCGCGGCGTGAACAAGCGTGGACAGAAATAATAAATATTGTGGCAAAAAAAATAGCAGGCCGGAGCTGTAAGCCCGGTCTGCTATTCTTCATACTGCAAAGGGTTCCTTATGTATAAGCCTGCCAGGAGACCCGTGCTGCCGATGATGATGCAATCACCATTAGCTGGCTAGAAATTTAAAAATGACCATACCGAAGAAAATGACGGCCATAACCGTCAGCATGCCAAAAAAGCCATTCATCAGGTCAAACAAATCGTTGCGCGGCTCTTCGTTGATATGCTCCCGCGGGTCATTTACGTGCGTATTTGCGTCCATGGCGATGGGGCCTCCTCGAAAATTATATTTATCAATGAAATACGTCATAGACAAAACGGTTTTGGGTTATTATTAGTATAACCAAACGTTCAACGGTTTGTAAAGAACAAGCAGGTAGTACGATTTTTCATTTGCTATATATTTGTGGTATACTTTGAATGACGCTAATTTTTAGCGGCATTATACAATATGTATGACACAAACCATGTTTAAATAACATGTTATACGTGCCCTTAACATGAAGGAGGAGATTAATATGGCAATCGTTAACGTATCCGATCAAACTTTCAATAATGAAGTGGAAAGCACAGGAACTGTCCTGGTTGACTTCTGGGCTCCTTGGTGCGGTCCTTGTAAAATGATCGCTCCTATTCTGGAGGATCTGGCAACTGAAGTAGGCGATTCCGTCAAGATCGCAAAAGTTAATGTTGACGATAACCCAGAATCGGCTTCCCGCTTCGGCGTGATGAGCATTCCGACGCTCATTCTTTTCAAGGACGGACAACCGGTCGATAAAGTGGTCGGTTTGAACTCGAAAGACGCTCTGAAGAGCCTTATCGCTAAGCATCAATAAGCATTGGTGCGGGAATCATGTCTTTTCACGCCTCCGGAATCTCCGGGGGCGTTTTCTATGTCATACCCTAGTGTAGTATTATGGGGAGGGGGGAACATGGGTATGGATGAATCGGTTAGTCATCTGCAGGAACAAGAACAGGACAAGGAGAAGGCGCTGGAGAATATCCGCCACAAGCTGGCGCTGCTGCCGGATTTGCCTGGCTGCTATTTAATGAAGAACAGCAAAGGAACGATCATTTACGTCGGGAAAGCCAAGGTGCTTAAGAACCGCGTACGATCTTATTTTACGGGCAGCCATGACGGTAAAACCCAGCGGCTCGTCTCTGAAATCCGTGATTTTGAATATATCGTAACCGCCAGCAACATGGAAGCACTCATTTTGGAATGCAATTTAATCAAACAGCATCACCCGCGTTATAACGTCCTGCTTAAGGACGACAAGACGTTTCCATATTTGAAGATCACGAATGAACCTCATCCGAGGCTTGAGGTTACCCGGCGGGTGCTGAAGGATAAAGCGAAGTATTTCGGTCCTTATCCGAACGGATATGCGGCCCAGCAGACGAAGAAGCTGCTCGACCGCATGTACCCGCTGCGCAAGTGCAACGTCATGCCTAAAGAGGTCTGCCTCTATTACCACATTGGCCAATGCATGGCGCCGTGTGTGGAGGAGGTGCCTCAGGAGAAATACGATGAGATTACGCAGGAGATCCACTCCTTTCTAAGCGGCGGCCACGAAGAGATCAAGAAAGAGCTGCAGCGCAAAATGCAGGAAGCGGCCGAAGATCTGTATTTCGAACGGGCCAAGGAGCTGCGCGACCAAATCATGAGCATCGATGCGATGATGGAGAAGCAGAAAATTACGATGGCTGACGCCAAAGACCGTGATGTGTTCGGTTATGCCGTTGATAAAGGCTGGATGTGCGTGCAAATATTATATATGCGCCAGGGAAAAATGATCGAACGGCATGCCTCCGCGTTTCCGTTCTACGGTGAAGCCTATCAGGATTTCCTGTCATTCGTGACGCAGTATTACAGCGATAACCCGGCACTGCCCCAGGAGATCTTGCTTCCGGCGAAACCAGCCGGCACGGAAGCGGGCGCAGACGGCACGGAGGCGGATGTCAAAGAAGCCGCAGACGCGATCAGCGGATCAGCAGAGCTGCAGCAGTGGCTTGGCGTCAAGACGCTGGTGCCGCAGCGGGGACTGAAGCGGCAAATGATTTCTATGGCCGAGGAGAACGCCCGGGTGTCCCTAGAGGAGAAATTCCGGCTCATTGAGCGGAACGAGGAGCGTACCTCGAAGGCAGCTGAAAATTTAGGCGCTGCTATCGGGTTAGAGTCGCTATCGCGCATTGAGGCGTTCGACAACTCCAACATTCAGGGAACGAACCCGGTATCCGCCATGGTCGTGTTCATCGATGGAAAGCCGGCGAAGAAAGAGTACCGGAAATACAAAGTCCGCACTGTAGAAGGGCCGGATGATTACGAGACGATGCGGGAAGTGATTCGCCGCCGCTATGAGCGGGTGCTTAAAGAGAATTTACCGCAGCCTGACCTGATCGTCGTGGACGGCGGGAAGGGTCAAATCTCAGCAGCAGTGGACGTGCTGGAGAACGAACTGGGTTTGTTTATCCCTGTATGCGGGCTCGTTAAGGATGATAAGCATAGAACCGCCCAGCTCATGGTGGGAGATCCGCCGGAGCCGGTTCATCTGCCGCGCGACAGTCAGGAGTTCTATCTCCTGCAGCGCATTCAGGAGGAGGTTCACCGCTTCGCGATCACTTTTCACCGCGAGCAGCGGGCCAAGTCAATGGTGGCGTCGCGGCTGGACGCGATCCCAGGCATCGGGGAGAAGCGGCGCAAGCTGCTGCTGAAGCACTTCGGTTCGCTCAAAAAAATAAAAGAGGCCTCCGTCGAAGACTTTCGGCCTCTGTCGATCGGCGACAAGCTCGCCAATCAGATTATTAATGCCCTTCGGGATGAGGAGTCGTAAACTGCGGCTCCTCTTCTTTGCGTTGTACCGGCGGAATGCTTCCCCTCCGGCCCGGTGGGTTGAATAAGTAAATGACGTAAGCTACGATCGCCGGTA
The DNA here is from genome assembly GCF_054767475.1 of Paenibacillus sp. YSY-4.3. Classification (NCBI taxonomy): domain Bacteria; kingdom Bacillati; phylum Bacillota; class Bacilli; order Caryophanales; family Paenibacillaceae; genus Paenibacillus; species Paenibacillus sp. YSY-4.3. The sequence goes on from NZ_BAABMC010000005.1 coordinate 97,704, forward strand.
GAGCGATGTAAACGATCCCTGCAGTCCAGTTCAGCGTCCCGCCCATCATCATAAGGCTGAGCGACATGAGAATGCTGTTGAAGATGACATGCGTGAACATGGCGGTAATATAGCCGTAGTGCAGGAAAACAAAGCTGAACAACAGTCCGATAATCGTCAGCTCGATCGGGCGCGAATAGACGGGATATATCGGATACAAGGAATGTCCAAACGCCCAAATCATCGACGATATCAAGCTGGCTATAAATGTACTGCGGAAAATTTTCTTCAGCATAGGGATGCCGAACAAGCGATAGACCGCTTCCTCGCCGATTCCCGCGACCCAGGCGAGCAGGGGGAATAGGACGGGGTAAATCATGTTGTAGGCCGACTGGGAGGCGTCAGTCGTTGACCAGGTGCCGAATGTCCGCTCCAGGATGAAAAAAATGACCGATTGCGCCCCGAGCAGGACTAAGGCCCACAAATAAGCGCTTTGCATTGAGAACAGCACATGCCGTCCGTATTCCGGTTCTTTGGCTCTGGCCCATAGATTCAGCCCCTGCTTGCGCCAGAGTCCGTCTCCTCCGATCAGGGAGAAGTAAATGGAGGCCGATATAACCAGGGTGAGTGCGCCCTGCACGATGAAGCCAATGATCAGAATGCCGGTTCCGAGCCCGTCCTTCTGCAGCAGCGGAAGCATGTTAACCGCTCCGACCATCGAGAAAACAAAGTAAGCAGAGGACAGAACCAGGCCTCGTAGGAAAGAAGAGAACGGTCTAGTCTTCACACTGTAGATGATCGCCAGAATACCGAGCACGAAGGTGAACAGGGCATAGCCGACCCAGGTGAACCAGTTGGCCAGCTTCTTTTGGCCTTTTACATAGTCCAGGTGACCGGCAGGAGGATCGAAGTAAGCCTGCATGGAGGAGACGCTTCCGTCTTCGAAGCGGAATTCGATCAGCCCGCGGGACAGGCCGGCTTCAAAACCGGGTACCCCGTAGATAAGCCCTGATTCGCTTTCTGCGCTCTCGATCTTCAGCTTAGCGGGATCAAAGTTAAACGCTTTAAGGTAAGGAGCGGCAAGGCTAGCTTTGTCTTCGGGCGTCAGGCCACCTTCCGTTACCAGCAAGCCCTTGCCGCCCTCTATGCCTTGCTTCTGAAGCAGCTCTCTGGTGGCGCTGCTATAGGTCTCAATGCGTTCGAATCCGGCTACATTGCCGCCATACATGTTAACGTCCACAGTTAAGGCGCTAAGGATACCGCCGGGTTGTTCGAAACGAACGCGAAACACCTCAAGCGGAAACTGCTCATCGTAATTTTTCATATAAGCATTCATTAGATTTTCGTGGGACAAATAACCATATATATCCGATCGAGATTCGTATGTAACTATAGCATGGTCCAATGATACAGGCAGCTCCAGCGTGGAGGCGGCAAATTCGGCAGCGAGTTCCTTCGCCTGCTGCTTCGTGATCGTCTTCTGAATTTGCTGCAACGAATCCGGCGTGGCCATCGGCAGAATCTGTACGGCTAGAAAAATGAGGAAGCCTACGGCGGCCAGCACCCGAAGAGTGTTGCGCTTCGGCGCTCGCCCTGGAGACGAAAAGACTGATAACATTCAAAAACCCCTTTGCAATAGTGTAAATGGATATCATTGTAAAGATACCATAAGCCTTGAGCAATCGCCAGAAAGCGAACGAGCAAGGGTAGTAAACAGGCAATAATTCCGCAAAAATACAGCATGACTCAGAGAATGAAGGGTGGCAAGCTCCGTTTCAGGCGGCAAAGGTTATTTTCATGGTATTTCGGGTAAATCAAGCTTTGTAGTGAACGTTAATTAAGCTTATAATCCAATTCATAGAGATGGGATGAAAATGAAATGAAAGATATGAAAAGAATATCAGCCGAATTTCCAGTGGAAAACGGGGGAACCAATTTTTTGGGGTGAATTTCTCAGGCCCTGCACGGACGCGAAAGTCCGGCGCAGGAGGTGAATAGGGCTGCTGTGCAGGCCCGAACCCGTCAGCTAACCTCGTAGGCGTACTGCAGCAGGAACCATAACCGAAAGGGCTCTGGATTTCCAGTGCTTTTTTCTTTTGCCAAAGTGTCCATAATAATGGGTATTAATATTCAGATATGCAGATCAAGACAAGAAGAGGTGAGCAGGGTGCCGTCACGATGGTTTAAATTATCTCCACCGCGTATATTGGTACTCGGTTTTGCAGCGATTATTTTGATCGGGGCGCTGCTACTAATGACGCCGCTCGCCAATACGACCGGGGAATCCCTTTCTTTCGTAGACGCGTTGTTTACGGCGACCTCTGCCACTTGCGTTACCGGACTTATCGTACGTGATACGGGAACTTATTTTTCGACATTCGGCCAAATCGTGATTATTACGCTTATTCAAATCGGGGGACTCGGTTTCATGACGATGGCGACTCTCTTCTCCCTTGTGTTCAAGCGGCGGATTTCGCTGCGGGACCGCCTTCTGCTGCAGGAGGCGATGAATCAGAATACGATGGAGGGCATCGTCCGCCTCATTCGCAAGGTGCTAATGTACTCCTTGATCATTGAGGCTAGTGCTGCCGTATTGTTTGCGATTCGCTGGGCGTTTGACATGCCGTTTGGACGGGCCGCTTACTATGGAATTTTTCATGCGGTTTCTCTGTTCAACAACGCTGGCTTCGATTTGTTCGGAAATTTCCAAAGCCTGACGGGGTATGTGGACGATCCGCTCGTTAACTTCGTAGCGATGTTCCTGGTCGTATCGGGCGGCCTCGGCTTTATCGTGCTGTCCGAGCTCGCGGACTTCCGCCGCAGCCGTAAGCTGTCGCTGCATTCCAAAGTAGTTCTGTCCATGACGGGGGCGCTTATTGTCATCGGGGCTATCGTGATCTTCATATTTGAATTTACCAATGCGAGAACGATGGGATCGTTGGATTGGAGCGGGAAAATATGGGGCTCGTTCTTCCAATCCGTCAATTCTAGAACGGCCGGTGCGAACTCGGTAGATATCGGGGCACTTCGCCAGGCCACCCAGTTCTTCATGATCATCCTGATGTTCATCGGCGCATCTCCTGGCTCGACGGGCGGCGGGATCAAAACGACGACGTTCATGATTTTGGTAGGCGCGGTCATCTCCATGATTCGCGGCCGCAATGATTTGGTGTTATTCCGTTATCGCCTGTCCCAAGAGCGGATTTTCAAGGCGGTGACGATTACGATGCTCGCCCTGTTCCTGATCATTGCAGTAGCGATGGTGCTGTCGACCACCGAAGATGCGAGCTTCCTGAGCATTTTGTTCGAGACGACGTCCGCTTTTGCCACGGCAGGTTTAACGATGGGGCTGACGCTGGATTTGACCGATATCGGCAAAGTCATTTTATGCTTCATGATGTTTACTGGCCGCTTGGGTCTTTTGACGTTGGCTTATGCGCTTGGTCCGAAGAAGGGGAAGGAATTGTACCGCTATCCCGAAGGGAAAATGATTATAGGATAGGAGTTTGACCAATCAATGAAAATGCAGCAGTTTGTGGTAATCGGCCTGGGGCGCTTCGGCTCCAGCCTAGCGCTCGAGTTAATGGATTTGGGGTACGAGGTGCTCGGCATCGACTTGAACGAAGAGCTGGTGAACGACATGAGCGCTTATTTGACCCATGCCGTCATGGCTGACGCTACGGATGAAGAGGTGCTGAAATCGCTAGGCGTCCGCAACTTCGATTGCGGCATCGTGGCGATCGGCAGCGATATTCAGATGAGCATACTGACGGCGATTCTGCTCAAGGATTTGGGCATCAAGCAGGTTGTCGCCAAGGCGATTTCTGTCCTGCATGGCCGGGCACTGGAGAAGCTTGGCGTGGACCGGGTTATTTTTCCGGAGAGGGATATGGGGGTTCGCGTTGCGCATCAGCTTGTGACTCCGAATTTGCTCGATTACATCGAGCTGTCGAAGGAGTATAGCATCGTCGAGCTGAGGGTACCTGAATGCCTTGCCGGAAAGACGCTGGGCGAGATCAATCCACGCGTGAATTACAGCTGCAGCATAGTTGCTATCCATAAGCAAACGGGAGTCATTGTTGCCCCTACCGCGATGGATGTGCTGAATGACGGAGATATTATGGTCATGATCGGTTCTAATGAGAATATCGATAGATTTGAAGCTGTCATTAACGAGGACGAGTGATCGATAAAATAGTAAAGGAAGCTGCAGTCCAGCCGGGAGGGTCGGATGCAGCTTCCTTTATATTTGGTGTTTTATTTGGTGCGTTATTTTAAGCGGACTTTACTTCAGCGCTTCGGTATAGCCACCAGCAGATGAAGGCCGCGCCGATGGAGATGGCGATAGCGAAATGGGGAGGGAGGATATCCACCAGCGTTTTGGCCGTCGCATCGATGAGAGTAGGATTGTTCGTACGAAGAGCATCTAAACTCAAAATATAAACAATGATCAATCCAACGCCCCAGAACAAGCCGAACCGATACATCAAGGTACTCGTCAGAAAGAACAGTATGGCCAGAAGGAAGTAGACGGCAGTTTGCGGATACCATAGCATGCCATATGAAATGACGGTAGTGCTCGGACCGAAACTGATCAGCGGGAGCAGTTGCTTGAGCGCTACCATGAGGAGCGTCTGTACAAGGGATACCGCTATGCTGAATGCAGCGAAATAAATCAGGCTGCTCCAATAGTACTGCTTGCGCGTATAGCCCAAGCCCATTAGCCGCGGGAAGGAATTGACGGCTGTAATATAAGCGATTAGCAAGATGAAAATTGAAATTGCAGCAAAATTATTATTTATGACTAATGCCATTGCATTTTCGGGCTCATATATGCCGTATCCGGCAATCAGCCAAAAATCAAGGAACAGTAAAATAGCTCCAAACCACAGCAGCCGCTTGCGGTTATCATGCCAATGGAAGGCAAGCTGGCTACGAAACGTTCTCATGGATAGACACCTCCGAACTTGTTGGTTGGTTCCTCGCGGATGAAATGCATCATCGAGGAAGGGCTCCAACTCGTTGTTATACCCCATTTCTAGTCTCGTGAATCATCGTAAAGCGCAACGTTAGTACAAATAATGGGGCTTTATTTATTCCAGCTCCAAAGCATCGACCAGACTGTCCTTGATGTCTTTGATCCAATCTTTGGTCTCTTGGGTCAGCTCTGAGCTGCTGCCATAGATGAGACAGGTCTCTCGGCGCGTCTGTTCCAGCTCTTTCATAGGCAGGGCCACCAGCTCATTGTCTTTCAGCAGCTGGGGCCTTAAATAAGATTGCGGCAGCAGCGCGGCGGCCCGGCACGTTGGGAGAAGACGGACGATCGCTTCGAAGGAGTCGATTTCCATCCGTACGTCTGGAATGATGCCATAGCGCCCAAAGAGGTCATCAATCAACTTCCGGTACCAGGTCCCTTTGGAGAAAATGATCATGGGCAGTCCGTTCAAATCCTCCATGGCTGCCGGCTTGCCTCCTGCCAGGGCATGGTTCCGCGGGACGACCAGCTCCAGATGATCTTGAAACAGGGTGATGCATTTCAAGCCCTGCTCAGAAATCGATGAAGCGACAACGCCAAGATCGACCTTTTTGTCGCGGACATAGGAGACGATTTCATGTGTTTTGCCGGTAACGAGTTTCAATTCGATATCCGGTGACTTATTCATCAACACAGTCACAAGTGGCGGGAGAGTCGTCTGGATCGTCGTCAGACTCGCTCCCAGCGTGACGACTCTCCGCTCGGCCGTCTTGAAGCGGGATACCGATTGCAGGAAATGCTGATGGCGCTGCCGCTGCTCAAGGGCATAGATATATGCCTCCTGGCCGACGCGGGTCAGCTCAAGCCGCTTGCCCTTGCGGTCGAATAGCGCCACGCCCCATTCCTCCTCGAGCTTGGCTATTTTGCGCGATAGGGCAGGCTGCGACAAATTCAGCAGCTTTGATGCTTTATTCAAGCTGGACTGCTCGACGACAGTGGTGAATACGAGTAAATCTTCCATCATAGGTAACATCCCTCCGAGTGTTAGCCGTGCATTTATATTATATTGAAAAAAGACTGATTTCTTAGATTGATTATTACGCATATTAAATAGGAAGTTTATGCTTGTACATAGTTATGCATAAATGTTATAACGATTAATAAGTATATTGCAATTCCATTATAAGATAAAAAGGAGTAACATTGAAAGTGACACAAGATGTTCACATGTTATCTTAATCACATGCGAATAGGGCCGTTTAAATGTGGGTTTTATCATATACTTGCTTGGCGGCCGGTGTTGAATGATGTCATTGAATAGGGAACGATGGAAACGAGAAAGGGGAACACGCACTTATGAAAGGGTTTTATTCCAGAAAGCTGCACTCGCTCCTGGGTGTCATTCCGCTAGGATTCTTTATTCTGGAACACATGATTACGAACTTTTCGGCCGTTGAAGGCGGAAGGCAGGGATTCATGGATGCCGTTGCATTACTGAACAGTCTGCCTCTTGTTATTGTAATTGAAGCATTGTTTATTTGGCTGCCGCTGCTGTATCACGGCGTTTACGGCATGTATATCGCATTTCAGGCCAAGCCGAACAATGGCAGATTCCGCAATGAACGGAACCTGCGTTATTTGCTTCAGCGGATTAGCGGGGTTATCGTGTTTGCATTTGTGATTTGGCACGTTTGGGAGACTCGGGTACAAGTCGCATTGGGTAATGTGACGCATGAGGAGCTTGGTGCGGTCATGCACGGCATCGTTACGCAGCCGATCTTCTTCATCATTTATTTCATCAGCGTGATCGCGGCTTCGTTCCACTTTGCCAACGGCATGTGGTCTTTCCTGGTAAGCTGGGGAATTACGGTTGGCCCGCGTGCGCAGCGCGTTTCCTCGAACATTTTCATGGGGCTGTTCGTGATCGTATCCGTGATGTTCATTTGGTCGCTATTCGCATTCCGCAACGTGGAATTTGCTGCGGAAGGAACGGCTATGCTGCAAACGCTGAAGTCGTTCATCGGCTAAGATTGGTAAAACAAAACTAAGCGGATGCTTTCGAAGCAAGTTTTGTTACGAAGTAATCCTGAGAAGTATCGCTCAACAAAACTTTTAGGAGTTGAAACATATATGGCTAAACAAAGCATTATCGTCGTAGGCGGCGGGCTGGCGGGGCTCATGGCTACGATCAAAGCGGCGGAGGCCGGGACTCAGGTGCATTTGTTCTCCCTTGTTCCGGTCAAGCGTTCGCACTCCGTCTGCGCGCAGGGCGGCATCAACGGCGCCGTCAACACGAAGGGCGAAGGCGACTCCCCATGGGAGCATTTTGACGACACGGTATACGGCGGAGATTTCCTTGCGAATCAGCCGCCGGTTAAAGCGATGTGCGAAGCGGCTCCAGGCATCATCCATCTGATGGACCGGATGGGGGTTATGTTTAACCGCACGCCGGAGGGCTTACTGGATTTCCGCCGTTTCGGCGGAACGAAGCATCACCGCACGGCGTTTGCCGGAGCGACGACGGGCCAGCAACTGCTGTACGCGCTCGATGAGCAGGTACGCCGCTATGAAGCTGCGGGGCTCGTGACGAAGTATGAGAGCTGGGAGTTCATGTCCGCTGTGCTGGACGACGAAGGCGTATGCCGCGGGATTGTGGCGCAGGATCTTCGGTCGATGGAGGTTGTTACCTTCGCCTCCGATGCCGTGATTTTGGCGACGGGCGGGCCTGGTATTATTTTTGGCAAAACAACAAACTCGGTCATTAATACAGGTACTGCGGCGAGTGCCGTGTATCAGCAGGGTGTTCATTACGCGAACGGGGAGTTCATCCAAATTCACCCGACGGCGATTCCGGGCGACGACAAGCTGCGCTTAATGTCGGAATCGGCTCGCGGTGAGGGCGGACGGATTTGGACTTACAAGGAAGGAAAACCTTGGTATTTCCTTGAGGAGAAATATCCGGCGTACGGTAACCTGGTGCCTCGCGATATCGCTACCCGGGAAATTTTCAATGTCTGCGTAGAGCAGAAGCTGGGGATTAACGGCGAGAACATGGTATATCTCGATTTGTCCCACAAGGATCCGAAAGAGCTAGACATTAAGCTAGGTGGAATCATTGAGATTTATGAGAAGTTCATGGGGGACGACCCTCGTAAAATTCCGATGAAAATATTCCCGGCAGTCCATTATTCCATGGGCGGCATGTGGGTTGATTACAACCAAATGACCAATATTCCGGGTCTGTTCGCCGCTGGCGAATGCGAGTACCAATATCACGGCGCGAACCGCCTTGGAGCCAACTCGCTTGTCTCGGCGATTTACGGCGGTATGGTCGCCGGACCGAAGGCGGTTGAATACATCCGCGGACTGAAGAAGTCGGCAGAAGATCTTAGCCCGGCGATATTCGAGAAGAATCGCAAGGCGCAAGAGAACAAGTTCGAGGCTTTGCTGGCGATGGACGGCACAGAGAATGCCTATGTCATCCATAAGGAGCTCGGCGAGTGGATGACCGACAATATGACGGTTGTGCGCCACAACAGTAAGCTCGAAGCGACAATCGGAAAAATCAAAGAGCTTAAGCATCGTTACCAAAAAATTAACATTAACGATACGTCACGCTGGAACAACGCCGGTGCGGCATTTACCCGTCAGCTGTGGAATATGCTGGAGCTGGCAGAAGCGATGACGCTAGGCGCCTTGCTTCGTAATGAAAGCCGCGGTGCCCACTACAAACCGGAATTCCCGGATCGTAACGATGAGGAGTTCCTGAAGACGACGAAGGCGACATGGACGCCGGACGGACCGCAAATCTCATATGAAGAAGTGGATGTTTCGTTGATTCCACCGCGGATTCGCGACTATTCGAAGGAAAAATAGGAGGGGAATGTCATGGCAATTGCGGAAACAGCGGCCAAGAAGGTAAAGTTTATTATTACGCGCCAAGACAAGCCGGATGCGGCTCCCTATACGGAAGAGTTCGAGCTGAACTACCGTCCTGGCATGAACGTCATCAGCGCCCTGATGGAAATTCAGCGTAACCCGGTAAATCTGGATGGCAAGGACACGGCACCGGTATGTTGGGATTCCAACTGCTTGGAGGAAGTATGCGGTGCTTGTTCAATGGTGATCAACGGCAAGCCGCGTCAGGCTTGCGCTGCTTTGATCGATAATTTGGAGCAGCCGATTCGGTTGGAGCCGATGAAGACGTTCCCGGTTGTCCGGGACCTGGTGATTGACCGCAGCCGCATGTTCAATGCGCTGAAACGCGTCAAAGCTTGGATTCCGATCGACGGAACGTATGATTTGGGACCAGGACCGCGCATGGCGGAGAAGAAGCGCCAATGGGCATATGAGCTGTCCAAGTGCATGACCTGCGGTGTCTGCCTGGAGGCATGCCCGAACGTAAACGAGAAGACCGATTTCATCGGCCCGGCTGCGCTCTCGCAGGTAAGACTGTTCAATGCGCATCCGACGGGCGAAATGAACGCGGAAGAGCGTCTGGAAGCGTTGATGGGCGACGGCGGAATCGAGGGCTGCGGCAACTCGCAGAACTGCGTGCGCGCCTGCCCGAAAGGCATCCCGCTTACGACGTCCATCGCTGAAATGAATAAAGCAACGACCAAGCATATGTTCAAGTCTTGGCTAGGCGTGTAAACCGCGAACCGGTCTTGCATCCGAAATTAACAGAATCTAGAGAAGCCAGCTTTCCCCTTTTGTTTTTGGGGGAGTTGGCTTCTTTTTTTAACGGGGAGGGGGCAGGCTGTTGTTTAAATGCTAAGGCAAACTGCAAAAGTGCAGGTATATTAGTTAGAAATAGCGGATCCAAAGGGAATGATGCTAAAGTGGCTCGCCCCCTAAATTGAACTGGTGTCTTTCCCTCCAATAAATTAAACTACTAGATAGTCAGGATAAGGTAACTAGATGTAATTCCTGCAGTTAGTTCATCGGTTTTGGGCGTGTTAGAGGAAACTAACTGCAAGACCTACATTTAGTTTTAAGCTATTTCGACGAATGAGCTCTATTCAGGCAAACTAACTGCAGGTTTTACATTTAACGCATGTATTTTTTATAAAAGAGCTTAACTAGCTGTATAAAATACATTTAGTTTTTTATAATTCTTTTATTCCGGAGCAAAACTATGACCCCTTCAACTTCTGCTTAAGAAGCTCCTGCCTGAGGAACTCCTGCCTGAGGAACTCCTGCCTGAGGAACTCCTGCCTGAGGAACTCCTACCTAGGGAACTCCTGCCTAAGGAACTCCTGCTTAAGAAGCTCCTACCATAAAACTCCGCTTTATTCTCCATGTACAAGACAAACCTCTACTTTTACTACTCACAAAAAGCTGCCCAATTTTGACAATGTCAAATCTGATTCGACCATATAAAAACAAGTGTTGCTTTTTCGAAAAAATGCCCTATAATTAAATCCATACTTAACTTATAGGATTAATTTTAGTATTTGAGGGGGAGCAATATGAAGAGGTCTTTTCTGGTAGTTATATTGGCAGGATTGCTGGTCGGTCTGTTGGGCGGATGCGCTGCAAACGATGGATCATCGGCTAAGAGTGATACAATTCGGATTGGCCTTGCGGCACCGATTTCGGGTACGCAGGCACAATATGGACAGGCCTTCAAGAATGGCGCTGAACTGGCCGCAGCCCAAATCAATGAAGCGGGCGGAATCGACGGCAAGAAGGTGGAGATCGTCGTTCAAGACGATAAGGGCGACTCCAACGAGGCTGTCAACGTAGCGAACAAATTCGTATCGGATAAGAGCATTCTGGCCGTCGTCGGCCACTTCAACAGCTCGGCTACACTGGCAACAGCACCCGTGTACAACAAAAATAAAATCGTGGAAATTTCTCCGTCCTCCAGTGCGCCTGGCGTAACAAATGCAGGAGAATATACCTTCCGGGTAATTACGACAGATGCGTTCCAGGCCGACTATTTGGCAAACTGGTCCAAGGAGCTTGGATACAACAAGGTTGCTTTGATTTATGAACAATCTGACTTTGGTCTCGGACTACTGGACGTTTATCAAAAATCGGCTCCGGCTAACAATATCGAGGTCGTGGCGGCCGAAGCTTATAACCCTGGCGACAAGGATTTCAGCACAATCCTGACGAAGATTAAGGACAAGCAGCCGGAGGCCATCTTTATTGGCGGCTTCTATAACGAAGCGGCTCTGATCTCGCAGCAGGCGAAGAAGTTGAACCTGAGCGTTGACTTTATCGGCGTTGACAGCCTTTATTCTGAAGCTTTGCTTGAACTTGGCGGGGAGTCCGTGGAAGGCTTTAAATTGATCGGTTTCTTCTTCCCAGGCGGCGACAATGAAGAGGCAACGAAGTTTGCTGCAGATTATGAGGCGGCATACAGCAGCCAGCCGGATACCTACGCAGCTTACTCCTATGTCGCTACTTCGGTAGTCATCGAGGCGATCAAGGAGAAGGGCGCGGATAGAGAGAGCATCAAGACGTATCTGGAAACCCTGAAGGATTACAAAGGAGCGACCGGCGTGCTGAGCTTTGATGAGAACGGCGACGTCGAGACGATTCCTTCGAAACTGACGGTGCAAGGCGGAAAGTTCGAACTTTATAAATAATCGCTTCTGGAGCAGGATTGAATTTCATTCCTGCTCCCTGGCTTTGAAAGGATGTTATTATGCTCCTTCAACAACTTACCAACGGATTAACGATCGGAATGATTTACGCCCTGATTGCGCTCGGCTATACGATGGTCTACGGCATCTTGAAAATAGTGAACTTCGCGCATGGCGATATTTTCATGATGGGCAGTTTTCTGGGGCTTTTTTTCATGAAAGAACTGGATTTGCCGTTATATCTCGCATTCCTGCTGTCGGCAGTCGTGACTTCGGGGATCGGAATTCTGATCGAACGATTCGCTTACCGGCCGCTGCGCATGGCTGACCGAATCGTTCCTCTGATCAGCGCACTGGGCGTATCCACGTTCCTGATCAGCTTGGCCCAAAAATTATGGGGAACGGAAATGCGCCCTTTTCCGACAACGTTCGGCAGCCGTACCTATACTCTAGGCAGCATTACGTTCTCTGAAATTCAAATCTTGATTCTGATTCTGTCTTTTATTCTGATGCTTGGCCTGCATTTGTTCGTCACGAAGACGAAGACCGGTACGGCGATGCGGGCGACTTCTATGAGCTTGACCAACGCGGCTTTGATGGGCATCAACACGAACCGGATGATCAGCCTGGCTTTCGGGATCGGCTCTGCGCTTGCGGCCTGTGCGGGCATCATGGTCGGTATTTACTATAACGCGGTATACCCGACGATGGGGTATATGGCAGGGATCAACGCCTTTACGGCGGCGGTTCTCGGAGGAATCGGCAGCATTCCCGGAGCGATGCTGGGCGGCGTGCTGCTCGGGCTGGTGGAGACGCTGGGCGGCGCTTATATTTCCACGCAGTATAAGAGCGTCATTTCGTTCGCGATCCTCATTATTGTGCTGCTGATCCGCCCGTCTGGCATTCTCGGCAAAAAAGATATCAACAAAGTGTAGGTGATGAGCTTGAGCTTAAGAAAAACAACGGCCGTAGGGGCAGCGGCTGCAGTGTTGATTGTTCTGCCTTTGGTGCTGCAGCAGGTCAACGATTACTGGATGCACATCGTGATCATGATCGGGATTTTCTCCATTCTGTCGATGAGCCTCAACGTCATTATCGGATATGCCGGGCAGTTTGCACTCGGACACGCTGCTTTCTATGGCATCGGCGCTTATTCCGCAGCCCTGCTCATGATACATTTTCAAGTTTCGTTCTGGATCGCGCTGCCTGCTGCCGCTGTGATTGCAGGATTTTTCGGCTTTTTGCTGGGAACTCCAGTCATTCGCCTCAGGGGGGACTATCTCGGGATCGTAACGCTTGGCTTCGGAGAAATTGTCCGGCTTATCTTCGTCAACTGGGTGGATGTAACGCGCGGACCTATGGGCCTGCCCGGGATCCCGGCACCGACTTTGTTCGGCTATACCTTTAGCGGCAAAACGGAATTTTATTATCTAATCCTGGCGCTTGTGCTGCTGACGTTCTTCGTCATTCACCGCATCGTTCATTCCGGCGTCGGCCTCAGCCTGCTGACCATTCGCGAGGACGAGACCTTGGCGCAATCGATCGGAATTCGTCCGAACAAGTACAAGCTGCTCGCTTTTACCGTGGGAGGGTTCTTCGCCGGCATCGCCGGGGCGTTCTGGGCTTCCTACATATCCTTTGTCAGTCCGGACGCCTTCCGCTATTTGGATTCGGTTAATATTTTGGCGATGGTCATTCTAGGGGGCTCGGCCAGCCTGCCTGGCTCGGTGCTCGGCGCGGTCATTCTCGTGCTTGCCCCTGAGCTGCTGCGGTATATGAGCGATTATAGAATGATGCTGCTCGGGCTTGCGATCGTCCTGATGATGATCTTCAAGCCGACCGGGTTCTGGGGAGAGAAGCACCGCAAGTACAATTTCTACGGCATGGTGCGGAAAGGTGAGGGCAAGTGATGGAGAACGTACTGGAGCTTGAGAAGGTGTCGGTGAAATTCGGCGGGCTGGTCGCATTGAACAACGTCGATATGACGGTGCGCCGGGGCGAGATCCTATCGATCATTGGACCAAACGGGGCGGGGAAAACGACGCTGTTCAATCTGCTGACGGGCATCTATCAGCCGACCTCTGGCAAGATCATTTACAAGAACCGGGTTATCAACAGGCTAAAGCCATTTAAGAGGGTTGGTCTAGGGATTGCCCGTACCTTTCAGAATACACGTTTGCTAAAAAATATGACGGTGCTGGAAAATGTGCTTGTCGCGCATGCGGAGTGCAACGGCGAGGGTTTGCTGCAATCGGTTTTTGCCCTGGGCTCCACAGCTAAACGGCGTGCCGCTATTGTCCAGGAATGCCTGGAAAAGCTCGAGGTCGTGGGGCTGGCGCATAAGCTGGATGTCCTGGCCGGAAGCTTGCCGTACGGGGAGCAGCGGCTGCTCGAAATAGCGAGGGCGCTGGCTACAGGCTGCGAGATACTGCTGCTGGATGAACCGGCGGCGGGCATGAATGCGGCGGAAAAAGCTGAGCTCGTAAAGAAAATTCGGCAGCTCTCTAAGGAATTCAACATCGAGATCATTTTGATCGAACATGATATCGGGATGATCATGGATATTTCCGACCGTATCGTTGTTTTGAATTACGGTGAGAAGATTGCCGAGGGCAGCGCGGAGGAAATTCAGAGCAACCCTGATGTCATTCAGGCCTATTTGGGCGGGGAGGTCGAGGAGTTTTGACAAGCGACAGCCAAGCTATTTTGGAAATTAAAGATTTAAGCGTAAATTATGGCGTGATATCAGCTGTGAAACAAATGAATCTTCATATTCAGCCTGGGGAAATTGTGGGGCTGATCGGGACGAACGGATCGGGGAAAACTTCGGCTCTGCGCAGCATTTCCGGTCTGAACAAGAGCATACAGGGACAAATTTTCTTTCAGGGACAGGAGATCACGAAGTTGGAGCCCCATCAGATTGTGGCGCGGGGCATCTCGCAGGTTCCTGAGGGCCGGGGCGTATTTCCCGATTTGACCGTGCTGGAAAATCTAAAGCTCGGCGCTTATGTCCGGAACGACAAGGCGGGGATTGCTGATGACATTCAGGGCATGTTCCAGTTGTTTCCGCGGCTGGAGGAGCGCAAGAAGCAGCTCGCCGGGACGATGAGCGGGGGGGAACAGCAGATGCTGGCGATCGCCCGCGCTCTAATGGCGAGGCCGAAGCTGCTGCTGCTGGATGAGCCCTCGATGGGCCTTGCACCGCTCATCGTGAAGGAAATTTTCGCGGCGATCCGCAAGGTGAACGAGGAAGGCGTATCCGTATTGCTGGTAGAACAGAATGCCACCATGGCGCTCGCGACCGCCCATCGCGGCTATGTGATGGAGACGGGCAGTATCGTCGTGGAAGGCGAGGCTGCGGAGTTAAGGAATAACGACGTGGTCAGATCCGTATATTTGGGCATCGGTTAGATAATATGGCAACGACAGCAACTTGTGCGGCAATGATTTTAGTATTGAAAGTCAGTACAGATAGATTAACCGAGGAGGCATCTGAAGATGAGCCAAGAAAAACAAGACAAACTACAAGAGGAATCCGAGCAAAAGCTGAACCATGACGAAAGCCTGGAGCCGGTATCTCCTTATACGATCATGGCGAAACTGTTTGCCCATCTCTCCAAGGCAGTAGTGGACCGTTTTGGTGAAGAAGGAAAGGACGCGATCCGCGAGGGAGTTCGTACCTTCGGCGAGGAGCGGGGCCGGGATATCGCCCGCCGCGCGGCCGCTGCCGGACAGCCGAACGACATTCACAGCTATTTGCCGAACTATGATATGGGCCGCAGCGATCTGT
This sequence comes from Paenibacillus sp. YSY-4.3, assembly GCF_054767475.1. Classification (NCBI taxonomy): domain Bacteria; kingdom Bacillati; phylum Bacillota; class Bacilli; order Caryophanales; family Paenibacillaceae; genus Paenibacillus; species Paenibacillus sp. YSY-4.3. The sequence continues at coordinate 113,044 of NZ_BAABMC010000005.1, forward strand.
TTGAATATGAAACGGAGTATCATCCGGTTGAAATCGAGCAGAACTTCACGAGATGCGCGTTCGGGGATCAGTGGAAAAAAGACGGCATGGAGGAATACGGTATCCTCTACTGCCAAATGATCGACCCGGCAATCGCGAAGGGTTACAACCCTAATTTTGAGGTCGTGCACGATAAGTATTTGCTTAAAGATGGAAATTGCCATTTCAGGTTCCAGATGAAATCATCGGAGAAGGAGCCTGGGGGTGAGGAGAATGGAAATCAATAAGGATCGCTTGTGGGCGAGATTGATGGAGCTGGGGGAAATCGGCAAGCAGTCTAGCGGGGGAGTTACTCGCTATTCATTTACTCTCGATGAATCCCGTGCGAAGGATCTTGTTATCGCCTATATGAAGGAAGCCGGGCTAGCCGTACGCGAGGATGCAGCCGGAAACGTCATCGGCCGCCGGGAAGGGACGAATCCCGAAGCCACCGTAGTCCTGACAGGTTCCCATATCGATACAGTTCCCGACGGCGGGATGTTCGACGGGGCGCTTGGCGTCCTCTCGGCCATCGAAGCGCTGCAGTGCATGAATGAGCTGGGAGTCCGGAATGTTCACCCGATCGAAGTCATCGCTTTTACGGATGAGGAAGGTTCCAGGTTCGGGTTCGGGATGATTGGCAGCCGGGCCGTGGCCGGAACGCTGCGGCAGGAGGATTTGGAGCAGCGGGATGAACAAGCCGTGTCGATTGCCGATGCCATGCGGACTACGGGCCTTGCACCTGAGCGCGTGGGGGAAGCGGCTAAGTCCACGGATAAAGTGAAGGCTTATGTAGAACTGCATATTGAGCAGGGGCGGGTGCTGGAAAACTTGCATAAGCCGGTAGGGCTCGTGACAGGCATTGCCGGCCCGCTCTGGCAGCAATTTACGTTGAGCGGCCAGGCCGGCCATGCCGGGGCAACCCCGATGCATCTGCGGAGAGATCCGATGCAGGCGGCCGCAGAAATTCTAACCTACATTTACGCGGAATCAAAGAAATATACAAACGCGGTGGCTACGGTAGGGAAGCTCCGTGCATTGCCTGGCGGAGTAAACGTTATTCCCGGCGAGGTTCAATTCTCGCTTGATTTGCGGGATATCGATGAAGCTGAGCGAGACCGGCTGGAGGCGAGTATTCATGCTTACAGCAAGCAGGTGTGCGAGAAGTTGGGGATCGAGCTGCGGATCGAACTGCTGCAGAGAGTTGCTCCGGCTCCTAGCTCCTCTTTGGTGCAGGAGGCCGTAGCTCAGGCCGGCAAATTAGCGGGACTATCAGACCTGCCGCGATTAGTAAGCGGCGCCGGCCATGACGGAATGCAGTTCAGCTCCCTATGGCCGCTGGGGATGATCTTTGTGCGTTCCCGTGACGGCATCAGTCACAATCCCGAGGAATGGAGCTCTCCCGAGGACTGCGCGGCGGGAACGGAAGTGTTGTATCATACTTTGCTGGAGCTAGCGAGCGAAGGATAAGCTCGGAAGCGGGAAGGACGCCAGTTTAGTATGAGCAAAAGACCGGTGCCTCCGATATTGAGGTGTATACTCGGATATGCTTTAAATAAGGGGCCGGTTGCACCAGGCCCCCTTTGCACAACTTCCGCTATAAGAGCGGTTGGCTGGATGAGGTACAAAAAATAGACCGTCACCCTATCACGGGCGGTCTATTTCTTTGCGTTTTGGTTGACGATTAAACGGATTTGACCGGATATCCGAATTGGCTGGAAATTCCCCCTGCCGCAGCTAGCAATTCCGCGAGAACCTGCTTCTCGTTCTCCTTGATCCGGGACAGCGAACCGATGATGCTGATTGTGCCGATAGTTTGCCCGGCGGCATCCTTTATCGGTGCGGCGATGCTGTAGGCGCCCGCCTCGATCTCCTCGTCCTCAACGCTGTATCCTTGCTCACGGATTTGTTGAAGGTTATGCAGGAGCTTCTTTTTATCAGTTATCGTTTTTTCCGTCAGTTTGGTTAATTTGTAATTTTGCAAAAAGCTTTGCAGCTCGAACTCCGGCATATGGGCCAGAAATATTTTGCCCGAAGCGGAGGCATGCATCGGTAGCTTGCTGCCTGCCCGCGAGCTAACGATGAAATAGTTGTTCGGCGACTCTACCTTGTCCACGCAGAAAATTTGCTCGTGCTGATAGACGTATAGATGAGAAGTCTCGTGAAATTTCTTGGTCAGCTCCGTAAGAAACGAATGGCCGATTTCCTTGAGGTCGAGGCTTTGCGAAACCAGGTTGGCCTTCAACAGAAACTCGAGGCCGAGCCGGTATTTGCCGTTGTTCGGATTTTTATCGATGTATGAGTACGCGCAGAGCGTATTGATAAGACCGTAAACGGTGCTTATGTTCAGATCCAGCTTCTCACTGATTTCAGTGAGTGACAGCTGGGTATGCAGCGAATCGAAGCAATTCACAATATCGAGCGCCCGTTTCACGGATTGAATCAGGCGGGGATTTTTCTCGTTCAACACTATAACCTCCAACGATATAAACAAGTAATTTTTTCCTCTAGTCACTATGTTCGGGGGTTTATCCGACAATGTCAATAGGGATTTGATAATTACAAGGCTGAGCGCTTGCAGCTGGCGAATTTCTAAGGGAAGAGCCTTGGATACATACTTGACCTGTTCTATTGATTCGGTCCATATTATAGACATTAACACTGATCGCCTGAAAAATGAAGGAAAGGAAAATGCTGATGGACTTGTCCGGTTTTTTTCGCATCGAGGATGCTCCAGATTTCGCGGTGTATTCTCTTTCGCATTTGGTAGTCATAGGGATGCTCCTGCTGTTGATCGCCGCGCTGTTTGCATGGAGAAGCCGCATTCGTTCGAGCGTATTTGCCAAGAAGATGACTCGCTATGGGCTGCTTGGCGTGCTGCTGGTGACCGAACTTGCCCTTAACCTGTGGTATGTACTCGAAGGACAGTGGGATATTAGGGATACCCTGCCGCTCGAACTGTGCAGCGTGTCGCTGCTGCTGTCCATCGTGATGCTGCTGACTGGTAATCGGCTGTTGTATCAAATTTTGTTTTTCGCCGGGATTGGCGGGGCGCTGCAGGCCTGGCTGACACCTAGTTTGGATTTCGGGTATCCGCATTTTCGTTTTTTTCACTTTTTCATCGCGCATGGGGCGATCATTCTTGCTTCGCTTTATATGACCTGGATCGAGCAGTACAGGCCGACGTGGAGGTCTATCGGCTGGACCATGCTGTTTCTCAATGTACTGGCCTTGGCGGTTGGTACGCTCAATGTTGCGATTGGCGCGAATTACATGTTCCTGCGCAGCAAGCCGAGCACGCCGTCCATTTTGGATCTGTTCGGGCCTTATCCATATTATTTGCTGGCGGAGGAGATGATAGCGCTCACTATGTTTATAGCTATGTATGTGCTGTTCTTCTGGATTCCGGATCAGCGCAGGAGGGTGCTCGAACAGCTTAAGGACAGGGGAGAGGCCTTGCATGACTAAATCAGGATAAGCGTGAGTAACAGCGAGAGGTTTGTACTGATAAATGCAATCAACTAAAAAAGGAGGCTGAAGTCATGCGCGAAGCAAATGAATCCACGGAGATAAAGGAAATCGCGGATCATTTGGATTACGGGCTGAGCATCGTGTTCATCGGCTTTAATCCCAGCATCCGTTCTGGCCAGGTCGGCCATCATTATGCAAATCCACGCAACAATTTTTGGCGCATACTGCATAGCTCCGGTCTGACGCCAAGGCTGTATGAGGCCTCAGAGGACGGGGAGCTGTTGAAGCTCGGATACGGCTTCACGAATATCGTGGCCCGCCCGACGAAGGGGGCGGAAGACATTACTCGGGAAGAGTATGCGGAGGGTCGGGAAAAATTACGTGCAAAACTGGAGGAATACCGTCCGAGTGTGGCGTGCTTCGTCGGCAAAGGCGTGTATACGGAATACAGCCGCAAAGCCCAGGCAGAATGGGGATTTCAGGAGACCCCTATCGTAGAAGGAATCTATGAATTCGTTGCTCCTTCGTCTAGCGGCCTTGTGCGCATGCCGATGTCTGAAATCGTGGAGATTTATAAGAAGCTGAACGAGTTTATTACCGATATTTAAGTACTCGAATAATAGCAATACTTCCATCGTGGAAGTTTATTACAGACCCTCAATTCTCTCGACTCTTTCATGGTGATATGTTATGATATAACCTTGATAACGTATTAACGAACTAAAGCATTTAGATCGTGCGGATTAGACGGGGAGGGTCAACATGAAGAGAAATAGATTGGTTGTATTAGGGGTAATTATATCGATACTGATGGTTGCTTTAGCAGGGTGTGCCGGTACCAGCAGCAGTAGCAGCGGAGCTAAGGGTAACGGTAAGCTGGTTGTTGGAGTAGACGATAAATTCGCGCCGATGGGATTCCGGGACGAGAAGAACGAATTGGTCGGCTTTGATATTGATTTCGCGAAGGCCGTCGGCGAAGAGATGGGCATGGAAGTAACCTTCCAGCCGATTGACTGGAAAGCGAAGGAATCCGAGCTGAACAGCGGACGGATCGATCTGATCTGGAACGGATATACGATTACCGAAGAACGTAAAGGCAAAGTACTATTCACGAAGCCTTATTTGGAGAACAGCCAGATCATCATTACGCTGGCCGATTCCGATATTCATTCCATCAAGGATTTGGCTGGGAAAAATGTAGGTTTGCAATCTTTGTCTTCGGCGGCGGACGCGCTGAATGCCAATCCAATCAGCGCCGAAGTGAAGAGCGTTACCGAGTTCGCGGATAACGTCCTGGCTCTTACGGATTTGAAGACGAAGCGCCTTGATGCGGTAATCATTGACGAAGTTGTGGCCAGATACTATATGTCCAAGGATGAGGGAACCTTTAGACTGGTCGAGGAAACCCTTGCTCCAGAACAATATGGCATCGGCGTCAAGAAGGGCAACGAAGCTTTACTGGAGAAGCTGCAGCAAGCGATCGATACGCTGAACTCCAACGGCAAAGCCGCTGAAATTTCGACGGAATGGTTTGGCGAAGACAAGGTACTGAAATAGACTATTGATAATGACAAGTCATCATACGATAACCGGATCGCTTATTATCCGGTTTTTGTTTTTGGGGAGACGAATGATATGAGTATAAGTTACTTATGGGACATAACGATACCGATGCTGGAGGGCGCCAAAACGACGATTTTGTTGTTTTTGCTGGTCATCCTGCTCTCGATTCCGCTGGGCTTCCTCGTTACGTTAATGATGAACAGTCGCGTGAAGCCGTTTAGCTGGCTGGCTCACGGTTATGTTTACGTGATGCGCGGAACACCGCTCTTGTTGCAGCTGCTGTTCTTCTGCTTCGGTCTGCCGATGCTCCCGTTCATTGGCGAATATCTCGTACTGGACCGTTTCGTGGCGGCTGGACTTGCTTTTATTCTCAACTATGCCGCATATTTCGCGGAGATTTTCCGCGGAGGCCTGCTGGCTGTGGATAAAGGGCAATACGAAGCGGCGCAGGTGCTGGGATTGAGCCGCTGGCAAACATTAACGCGGATTATTATGCCGCAGATGTTCCGGGTAGCGCTGCCCGCGGTATCCAATGAATCGATTACGCTCGTCAAGGATACGGCCTTGCTCTACGCGGTATCCGTTCCCGAATTGCTTCACTTCGCCTATACGGCGGTTAACCGCGATTTCAAAATCGTTCCGTTCGTCGTTGCCGGGGTTGTTTACTTGCTCATGATTTTATTGCTTACCGTGTTGTTCAAGGCACTTGAGCGAAAGTTCAAATTCGAGTAAAAGGACTGTCTAGCTATGGCAATCATTGAAATTAACAATTTGAAAAAAGTGTTCGGCCAGCTTGAGGTGCTAAAAAACATCTCTTTCAGCGTGAATCCGAGCGAAGTCGTAGCCGTTATCGGCCCTTCCGGCTCGGGAAAATCGACGATGCTGCGCAGCCTGGTTCATTTGGAAGAGGCGAACGGCGGCAGTATCCGGATCGGCGATCAATATCTCGTTCGCGACGGCGTATATTCCAATGCCCAGCAGGTTAAGGCAATTACCTCCCGCATGGGCATGGTGTTCCAGCACTTCAACCTGTTCCCGCACTTGACGGTGAAGGGAAATCTGGAGCTGTCGCCAAAGCTGGTTAAAGCAATGTCCGCAGCCGAAGTGTCCAGGATGAGCCTGGAACTGCTCGACAAGGTCGGCTTGGCCGACAAGGCGGACGTCTACCCGTCCAGTCTCTCCGGAGGTCAGAAGCAGCGGGTAGCCATCGCCCGCGCCCTGATGATGAACCCGGAGATCCTGCTGTTCGATGAGCCGACTTCGGCCCTCGACCCCGAGCTGACGGGGGAAGTGCTGCAGGTGATGAAGCGCTTGGCCGGAGAGCAGATCACGATGATCGTCGTGACGCATGAAATGGCCTTTGCCCGGGAGGTGGCCGACCGCGTCCTGTTTATGGCCGACGGCGAGATCATCGAATCCGGCACGCCTGAGCAAATTTTCGGGAATCCGCAGCTTGAGCGGACGCGTACGTTCCTGAACCGGGTATTGGCTTAATTTAATTGACGACTGCTTTCCATATCCATATTACAGGGCTGTTCCTAAGTCATGGTTGCATGACCCGGGAACAGCCCTGTTTAGATGCGTACAGCAAAGCCTATAATCATTTTGACTCATTACTGCAGAGATACTGGTAAAGGCACTTCTAATACCCACACTACACTAAGATGCAAATACTAAGATGCGTACACTAAATGGAATTAATGTATCTAATTATGCTCTAAACGAATGTTTCAAAAAAACAGATGGATTTTATGCACTTAAAATCAAGAATCCAGGTCATGATTGGGATTTACCCTTCTACTAGCGACATGAAATCCATTTAAATCTACTTTCTCTTGCTTATCGCAGAAACTAACTACTATAAATCCATCTATATAATTCATTATTGAACGTACTAGCTCACCTTAGACCTCAAGTTTGCTCCGGTACGCCTTTGGCGACACGCCTTCCTGTTTCTTGAACACTTTGCTGAAATACTTGACATCGCGAAAGCCGACCATCTCGGCAATCTGCGCAATTTTCATATGGGGATTCTGCATCAGCTGCTTCGCTTTGTCGATTCGGTAAGTGGCCAGATAGTCGGAGAAATTAATGCCGAACTCCTGTTTGAACTTGCGTGAAATATACTCCCGGCTGACAAAAAAAGCGCTGGCGATGTCAAGCAGGGATAAATCGTCCATGTAATGCTGCTCGACGTATTTGACGATGTCGTCGATCGTCCGCTTGTCTTTGGCTTGCCGTTCGTTGATTACCCGGGCCAGCTCGGTCATTAAGCCATAAGACCAGTCCCGCCAAGCATACAGCGTAAAAGCATAGCTGCCCGGGAAGGGAGGCTTATTCTGCTGGTCGCTTTGCTCCAGAGCAGCCAGGGCATTCCCGGCGGCATCACCCAATGTCTCCCGCAGAAGCTGGGCGCGAAACTGCATGGCGGCAGATATCCAGTGCTGAAGCTGCTCCGGCGTAACAACTCCGATTCGGCCAAGCTCGCCGACCCATTTCTGGGCGGCGGTGGAAATTTGCCCGTCGCTTCCGCTCAGGACAGCCATCTTCCAATCCTCTTTTACCGAGCTGAAGGTCAACTGGCCATGCCTTTCAGCTGGATCGTCGCTCTCATCTCTCAGCGAATGTACAAAGCTGCCGCTCCGCAGCAGGTTGCGTCTGGCCAGCGCCGATCTAGCTGCGGCATATTGAGCCGGAAGGCTGTCCGGGAGCCGGCCGGCCGAGCCGATTCCAAAATGCATTCTGCGCTGCAAGGTATGAAACAATCCCTCGTTGATGCGGGAGATCAGCTCCTGGATGTCACAGGGCCACTCCCAGGCTAGAATGATAATTTCCCAGGGAGCTCCCCAATATTTGAAGGCGATGCCGGACTGATCCTTGGCGAGGAACTCATTGCAAATATTGATGATGGCAAAATGCATCAATTCGCTGTCATTGCCGAACCGTTTGATGAGCTGCGCGTCACTGGCATCCAGCTGAAGCAGCGATAGCTGCACGGTATCGGTCTCCGCTGGAACAGCTCCTTCATTGCGCAGACGGCGAACGGTAGCCTCCGCAGCGTTTTGATCATCAATGAGTGAGGAGAACAGTTTCTCTCCGTAGACCGGTTTGATTTCATTCAACTGGATATTTTGCCGCTGCATATCGATTCGTTCCCGTTCCTCCTCGCGCCATTCCGTCACCGCCTTGTGAACCGCGGCATTGATGGCTTCCGCGTCAATCGGTTTAAGGATATAGTCGATTCCCCCGTGCCGGACAGTGTTGCGGACGAAATCAAAATCGTTATGCCCGCTGACCACGATGAATTTAACGGTACCGGCAAACTCGCTGATCCATTCCATCAGTTCCATGCCGTGGCCGGAGGCCATCATCATATCCATGATGACAAGTCCGGGCTTGGACTCGCGGATGAGTTCTATCGCTTCATTGCCGCTTCCGGCCTCCAGTATTTCGTCGATGCCGTGGGCATCCCAATCCACGAGAAGGCGGACGGCCTTACGGACCCTGGCTTCATCGTCTACAATAAGTGCTCTCATCTATCTCGCTCCGCTTCTGTCCTGATCAGGAATGATCAGGGTGATTTGCACGCCGACCGGATCCAGATTGCTGATCGTCAGGGCGGCGCTGTCTCTATTGACAAGCTGCAGCCGGGCCAGAACGTTGGCTAGGCCGATCGAAGGACGGTTTGCCTCATCCCCCTCATCCACTGGATGAGGGATTCTGTCGGCGGATAAATCGCTAAGCTCCTGCTGCAGCTGCGTTAGTCTTCCTTCTGGAATTTGAGCTCCATTGTTCCGCACGACGATCTCGACCTGATCTTCGCGCAGCCTCCTTACGGACAGCGTTAGTTCCCCGTCTGAAGCCGTACGGTCCAAACCGTGTTTAAAATAGTTTTCGACGACCGGCTGCAGAATCATTTTCGGCATAGGAAGATCCAGCAGCGAATCATCCACATCATATTGGAACTGGAAGCGGCTTTCAAAGCGTTCCTTCTGCAGTTCGATATAGGCTTTGACATGTTCAAGCTCGTCCCGCAAGGTGACGTTCTTATCCTCGAAATGCATGCTGTAGTGCATCATCTTCGCCAAGGCCGACAGCAGCGCATAGATGCGCGGCATCTTCAGCTCCAGCGCCAGCGTGCCGATAATTTGCAGCGTATTGTTCAGAAAATGGGGATTGATCTGCGCCTGCATGGCCCGCAATTGATTCGTTTTGTTTGCCAGCTCCAGCTTGTATTCGCGCAAAATCAGGTTGTTGAGCGTGTCCATCATACTGCGGAAACGCAGCATGACCGCACCGATCTCATCATTGCTGGCCGGCTGGATATCAACATTCAAGTTACCGGATTGGATCTGGTTCATATATTTGCCGAGCTGCTTGATCGGGGCTGTGATACGCACCGAGATGATGATGGTCGCCGCAGCGATGACCATTAATGAAACAGCGAGCAGCAGCAGGTTGATTCCGGCGGCATGGTTCGCTTCCCGGACCAAATAAGACACGGGGATCTGTTTTACGATCGTCCAGTTCATGCCTTTTCCTGCCATCCGGTTGTAGATGAACAAGCTGCCGTCCTGCTCGAAGTTTCCGTTCGTTCGGCCCGAGGCAGAGATCACCTCTGAATACCAGCTCTCTTGCAGTGGCTCGCCGAGCATGCTTGGCTCATCGGAATAGATTAAATCCCCGTTCTCGTCAATGATGAAAATTTTCTCTCGATCCTTGTTATACAACTGGTCGACGATGTCGGTCAACGCTGTCAGGCTGACATCGATCGATAAATACCCGATGACCTCGCTCGAGGGTACATTCTCGATCCTCCGATGAAGCGTAAATACCGGCCGTGAAGGGTAGCGCGGCTGCAAAGCCTTGAGTCCGTAGGTATGGCTCATATGGCTTTTTTGCACCCATACGGTAGGATGGTCTTCGGCCAACACATCGGCGTAAACGTCGGTGTTGTAGTTTCTCTGCGGCGTGTTGAGCGTAAGCAGAGTCGCTTTACGGTTGCCGTTCTCATACAGATACACCTGGAAAATATCCGGTACGGAAGTCGCGATATTGGACAAAACAGCGTAAACGCGAGAGTCGCTCTGCACATCCTCGTATCCGGCCTTCAGCTGATTGGAGATCGAGAATACATTGGAGGAACTGCGGTTCAAATCCTCCACCAAATTGACAATATGCCTTCCCCCTTGGTACAGCAGCTTCGTATCCTCTTCAGCGACCCGCGTTCTGAGCGAATGGGCCGTATAGGAATAAGTAACGAACATCGTCGTTACGATCGGTATGACGGTTGCCAGGAGTAGAAAAATGATCAGTTTAGCGCGTATGCTGTTCCACTTCAATATTTTTTCCCCCGATCAATAAATTGCACCTGAGTGTTCACCTCTGTCGGTGTTTATCGTAGCCAATTCAAGTCATAATGACAATACACTAGTTTTTCGGTATAAAGAAAGGGGGCTGCGCCATGAGTAAGAGAAGATTGTCGGGATGGGGGCTGCAGTTGTTTTTTGTAGGACCGGTCCTGCTGTTCTTCACAGTCATCATGGTTATTCCGTTCTTCCTTGGCATGTATTACTCGCTGACGGACTGGAACGGCGTGGCGGGGACAGTCAATTGGGTAGGCTTGGCCAATTTCAAAACGATATTTACGAATGATGCTGATTTCTGGTCATCGTTCTGGTTTACCACAAGATTCACACTGGTTGGTATAGTTTTGACGAACGTTGTCGGATTTTTCCTCGCTTACTTTTTGACAAAGGCATTGAAGCTGCGCAATATTTTGCGAACGATATTTTTTATGCCTAACGTCATCGGCGGTTTGCTGCTTGGATTTATTTGGCAGTTTATTTTTATCAAAGGCTTTAGCACAATGTATGATGTTACGGGTTGGTCGTTCTTCGGCCTTCCGTGGCTGGGAGATTCCGTTACTGGCTTTTGGGGCATTACCATTGTGTTCGTATGGCAAACTGCGGGTTACCTCATGGTCGTCTACATTTCCTCGCTGACGAATGTGCCGACCGAGATTATGGAGGCTGCGGAAATCGATGGGGCGAATCGCTGGCAGATGCTGCGCAGCATCATTGTTCCGCTCATCATGCCTGCCGTTACGATTTGTTTATTCCTGGCGATTTCCTGGGCGTTTAAAATGTTCGACCTTAACCTCTCGCTTACGAAAGGCGGACCATTTAAATCCACGGAATCGGTTGCCATGAACGTTTATGCGGAAGCCTTCCAGAATAACCGGTACGGTCTGGGTACGGCGAAGGCCATGTTGTTCTTCGTGATCGTCGCGGTCATTACGATCGTTCAGGTGGCGCTGACGAAGAAGAAGGAGGTCGAGGCATAATGCAAAAAAGATATTCCGGTCGCCTGTTCGCAACGGAGATTATCATGGTTATCGTTGCTCTGCTCTTCTTATCGCCGTTCTATTTCCTGCTCGTCAACTCCGTCAAGACATTTGGCGAGATTATGTCGAACTCAGCCAGCTGGCCGACGGCGTTTCAATGGAGCAACTTTACGAAAGCATGGCAGCTGACGCGGTTTCCCCAAGCGTTCACGAATTCATTGGTCATCACCGTGATCAGCGTAATTATTCTGGCTTTATTAAGTGCCATGGGCGCTTATCGAATGGTTCGGGCCAACACTTTGTTCAATCGTCTATTGTTCTTTCTGTTCATCGCAGCGATGGTTATCCCGTTCCAATCGATCATGATTCCGCTCATGAGAATCGTGAATGAATTGGGCGTCAATAATAGCAAGCTGGGTCTGATCATCACTTATCTCGGGCTGGGAGCCCCGATGTCGCTATTCCTGTTCCATGGGTTCGTCAAATCGATTCCCCTGGAAATTGAGGAGGCTGCAACGGTAGATGGCTGTACTTCTATAGGTGTATTTTTCCGAATGGTGCTGCCGATGCTGCGGCCAATGATTATGACGGTCGTTGTCCTGAACTGCTTGTGGATCTGGAACGACTATCTCCTTCCGTCGCTTATCCTGCAGCGGCCGCATATGCGGACCATCCCGCTGGCTACCTTCTCCTTCTTTGGGGAATATACCAAGCAATGGGATATCGCGCTGCCGGCGCTTGTGCTGGGGATAACGCCGATTATTGCCTTCTTCTTAATGCTTCAGCGCTACATCGTTGAGGGAATCGCAGCGGGATCCGTCAAAGGCTAGACGACGGCTCCTCTGTTCCAAATATTTATTAAGACTAGATCAAGGGGGAACATGGCAATGAAGATGAAAAAATACGTTGTCTTACTATCCGCGCTTATGATTTTTTCCGTCATTCTGTCGGCTTGCGGCGGAAGCAGCAACAATCCTGCTAACAGTGGCAGTGCCAGCAGCGGCGAAAGCAGCGGCAAGCAGGAGCAAAAAACGGTTACCATTTTCCAATTTAAAACGGAAATCGTAGAAGGACTCAATGAACTGAAGGTCGAATTTGAAAAAGAGTATCCGAACATCAAGCTGGACATCCAGACGGTTGGCGGCGGTGCTGACTATGATGCGGCTCTGAAGACGAAATTCGCTTCCGGCGATGCTCCGGACATTTTCTCTAACAACGGTTATTCGAAACTGGATATGTGGCTAGACAAGGTTGAGGATTTGTCCGACCAGCCATGGGTACAGGATCTGGTTCCACTGGCTGCCGAGCCGATTACGAAGGATGGCAAAGTTTACGGCATGCCGCTGGCTCTCGAAGGCTTTGGATACATCTATAACAAGGATTTGTTCCAACAAGTAGGGATTGCTGTTCCGCCAAGAACATATACTGAGCTTGAGGATGCAGCTAAGAAATTGAAAGCGGCGGGCATTACGCCGTTTGCCAACGCTTATCAGGAATGGTGGCTCGTCGGCAGCCAAGGCATCAGCGTGGCTTTCGCGAACCAAGACGATATCGACGGCTTCATCAATGGACTTAACCAAGGCACGGCTTCTATCGTAGGCAATGAGAAGTTCGAGAACTGGGCGCGTCTGATGCAGCTTACGGTGGACTACGGCAACAAGAATCCGCTGACTACAGACTATAACACGCAAGTCACCATGTTCGCCAACGGCGAAGCAGCGATGATGCAAGAGGGCAACTGGGCGCAAACGATGATCGACGGAATTACTCCGAACATGAACATTGGTGTTTTGCCGATGCCGGTAAGCGATAACGCGGAGCAAACGGGCAAAGTAACGATCGGGGTGCCAGTGAACCTGGTAGTTAACAAGGATTCCGATGCCAAAGAGGAAGCGAAAATTTTCTTGAACTGGCTCGTGACCTCTGACATCGGTAAAGAATACATCGTGAAGAAGTTCAAATTTATTCCGACGATGAAGAGTATCCAATCGACGCCAGAGGATATGGGCGCGATCGCGGCAGATCTGTGGAACTATATCGAAGAAGATAAAATCATTCTGCATCAGGCCGGTAAATATCCGGATGGCGTAGCCCAAGAGTTCGGCAGCGTGATCCAGCAATTCATCGCCGGAAAGAGCGATGTAAAAGCTTGGTCGGAGAACATGCAAGCGGCTTGGGATAAATTGAAATAACTAAGGTAGCCTGAGAATCAGGCCAGACCACAGGAAAGTGAAATAGGCTGCTTCTGAGACTTATTCGATAAGGATGAGCGAAGGAGCAGCCTTTTCGCTTAGGCCACGCTTAATTCAGGGTCAATTCAGGGTCAAAGGAGTCATTGCCATGAACAAGTATGCGAATCACGTGCAAGTCGGCGTCGTTTATTATCCGGAGCATTGGGATCCGTCCTTGTGGGAGCAGGATGTTCAACTGATGAAGGCGACGGGCGTGCGGGTCGTCCGTCTGGCCGAATTCGCCTGGAGCCGGATGGAAAGCAGTTCTGGGGAATATCATTTCGAATGGCTCGATCAGGCGATCGATCTGTTCCATAAATATGATATTCGCGTCGTGCTATGCACGCCGACAAATACGCCGCCCCGCTGGCTGACCGAGCTACGGCCCGACGTGCTCCCGAGGAATGCGGACGGCAGCATTACCTATCCGGGCGTACGGGGCCATCGGTGCTATAACAGCAAATCGCTGCGTGTCTACGGCTCGCGGATTATCGAAGAGATGACGCAGCGTTATGGCCGTCATCCGGCGGTTATTGGCTGGCAGACGGATAACGAGTATTGGGTGATCGATTGCCATTGCGATGCCTGCAATGATAAGTTCCGGGACTGGGTCAAGCGGAAATACGGCACGCTCGAAGCCGTAAACCGGGAATGGGGCACGGTTGTCTGGAGCGGGGAATACAACGACTGGTCGCAGGTCGGCGTCCCATACGGAGGCTCCAGGCATCAGAACCCGTCCTATTTGCTGGATTTTGCCCGGTTTCAGTGGGATTCGATAGAGGAATTCCAGCGCAGTCAGATAGACATTATCCGCAGAAATTGCCCGAATCACTTCGTGACTCATAATTTTCATACGTACCCGCAGAGGCTGGATCTGTACCAGACAGGTGCCGATTTGGACTTTGCTTCCTTTGATTATTATCCGAACACCGCGCCGGACAAGCAGTCGACCGGACCGTACAGCGGAGCGCTGGCCCTTGATGTCACACGCGGTATCAAGCGGCGGAATTTCTGGATCATGGAGCAGCTTAGCGGTTCGCCGGGCTGCTGGTTCCCGACGTGGCGGGCGCCGTATCCGGGATTTATCCGCGCCTTCTCTTGGCAGGCGATCGCCAAAGGTGCCGACACGGTCGTGCATTTCCGGTGGCGCACGGCGGCCATAGGAGCTGAGCAGTTCTGGCACGGCCTCATCGATCCCAGCAATGTTCCCGGGCGGAGGTTCTCCGAATTTGCCGAGCTTTGCGGAGAGGTCAACGATCTATCCGGTAAGCTGCAGGGCACAGCTCCGAAGCATGAAGCAGCGATTCTGCTGTCGCATGAGCAGTTGGAAGCGCTCCGCATCCAGCCTCAGGTCGAGGGCATGGATTACTATGAGAACGTGAAGGATTATCACCGTGCACTGACGAAGCTGGGGATTGGCTGCGATGTTATCGAATGGACCCAGCCTTTGGACGGGTATAAAATTGTCGTTGCTCCGAGCTTCTATCTGCTGAGCGAGGAGGCAGCTGCTTCGCTGGAGCGTTTTGCCGCCGAAGGGGGAACAGTGATCATTACAAGCCGCTCGGGCGTGAAGCATATGAACAATCAAGCGGTCATGCTGCCGCTGCCCGGATTGCTCGTGAACTGCACGGGGGTCAGGGTGGAGGAATACGATCCGGTTGGGCTGGACAAGCATCGGGTCGTGAATAGCGAAGGACGTTCCTTCTCCTGCTCGCAATGGTGCGATATTTTAAGTCTGCAGGGTGCGAAAGCGATCGCCTGGTATGATGAGGATTTCTACAGCGGCATGCCGGCTGTGACGGTGAATAGCTTCGGCGAGGGGAGAGTTTATTACCTCGGTACGCATTTGGAGGAAGACTATTTACAGGAACTGTTCAAGCAAGAGGCGGGAGCACAAGGAATGCTGATGTTTCCGGGTTTGCCGGAGGGTGTGCAGATCGCGATGCGGAGCGGCAAGTCCAATACTTATTTGTTCGTGCTGAACCTGAGCCGTCAGCCGCATCAAGTGACATTGCCGTCATCTTATCACAGCGTCCTCTATGGCAAGAAACGACAGGAGACGCTGAGCATGGAGCCTTACGGCGTCGATATATTGGAGCTGCCGCATTAGCTTAAGAGAATCCTACCTTAATCTTGATTTATTCGCCTTTACGGCCGATCGCGGTTTAATTAGTATAAGTACAGAACTGATCGATAGATGATCGAAGCAGCAGTATATTTAAATACAAATTTTAATCTATTAACTTAACAGGGGGAATTTACGGTGACTATCATACAATTTCCGGAAAACTTCGTCTGGGGCGTATCTACCTCGGCTTATCAAATCGAAGGCTCCTTGGATAAAGACGGCCGCGGCCCGAGCATCTGGGACGTCATGGCGGCAACGCCCGGCAAAATCTATCAAGGTGATGACGCAAGCATTGCCTGCGACAGCTATAATCGTTACGAGGAAGATATTCAGCTTATGAAAGAGCTTGGCGTTAAAGCCTACCGCTTCTCAGTGTCATGGCCGCGGATTTATCCGAATGGCTTCGGCGAGGTGAATCGCCAAGGAATCGAGCATTACAAGCGCATGGTGAAAAAGCTGCTCGAGAACGGAATCGAGCCTTTCTGTACACTGTATCACTGGGAGCTGCCGCAGGCGCTGCAGGAGAAGGGCGGCTGGGAAAACCGGGAGACGATCGACGCCTTCGTCATGTTCGCCGAAACGATGTTCCGCGAGTTCGACGGCTTGATCAAGCATTGGATGACATTCAATGAGCCTTGGTGCACTGCGATTAACGGCCATTTGCTCGGCAGGCATGCGCCCTGCATTATGAATTGGCAGTCCGCCATCCAAGTCGGGCACCACTTGCTGGTAGCCCATGGCAAGACGGTAGCGAAGTTCCGCGAGCTCGGGACAGCGGGCGAGATCGGCTATGCGCCGGATATTTACTGGTACGAGCCGTTCTCCCGCAAGCAGGAGGATATCGACGCGGCTTACCGGGCGTTTTCCATTTACACCTGGTTCGTGACCCCGGTATTTACAGGCAAATACCCAGAGGAGATGGCCGCGTGGATCAAGACGAAGGGCGCCGAACCCGTCATTGAGCCGGGGGACATGGAGATCATTTCACAAAAAATAGATTTCCTTGGCCTGAACTTCTACGGCGGCAATATTGTGCGCCATAAGGAAGGCAACAACTATCTGGACCTGGAGCATGTTGATCTTGGCTACGACAAATCGGATAAGGGCTGGTTTATTTTCCCGGAAGGCCTGTATTTGACCTTAAGCTGGCTAACCGAGCAGTTTGGTCCGATTCCGATTTACATTACCGAGAACGGCGCCTGCTACAATGACGAAGTGGTGGATGGAAAAGTCAACGACGTCCGCCGAATCAAGTTCCTGGAGAGCCATATTGCCGAGCTGGGCAGAGCGATTGAATCCGGCGTGAATTTGAAAGGTTATCTCACCTGGTCGCTGATGGACAACTTCGAGTGGGCGTTCGGATACTCCTGCCGCTTCGGCTTGATCCATGTGGATTACAGAACGCAAGTGCGCACGCCGAAAGAGAGTTATTACTGGTACCAGAAGCTGATCCGCAAAAACTGGTTTGAGCTGGAGAGCCGCTAAATTAGAATTACTATCGCCTGTACGGCAATGCCGCGCGCTCTTAAGGTGCCATTTTTAAACCCGTATTATTATCCGATGAGTATGACTGGGTTGAAAACATCTTGTGGCACTTAGTAAAAAAGCTTGAGAAAGAAGTTATTTATGAACTTAAGGATGAGATCGTTTTACTTAGCCTGACAAAGGATAAAAATTTTGTTGAATATGGAATTCCGGATATAGCCGAAGAGCAGCTGTCAGTAATTAATAATTAAACAGAAACGAATTTTTACAGCTATGATGCTATCAGTCGCTGTCGAAAGTGACGCACAACAAAGGAGCATCAGCTATATCGGACTGAGTTCATACAAGTGTAATCTTTAGAATTATATGGTGAGTGAATAAATGAAGAGCCTCCTGATAGTAACTATCAGGAGGTTTCTTTACGTCGATAACGTTATTCTAGTATTTAAATGGTTTATAATAGTCTGAAGATTTTATGACTGAGGTGACATGATGAGGAGATGGTTGTGGCTCCTGCTAGTGCTGATCATCGTGATGCTGGCAGGCTGCGGGGGAAGCAAGAAGTTTACGATGGAGAATGTGGACGTAGTAGCGAAGATTATGCCGAACGGGGATCTGTTCATTCAGGAGCTGTTCACCTACCGTTTCGAGGGCAGCTGGAACGGCATGACGCGATACGTCGATCCCAAGGGGCACGAGGGGATTGAGTTTTTCGAAGCGTATATTCCACCGGAGGGAAAACATTTCGAAGACTTTACATATGAAGATTTACAGCGGCTGGCCGTAGATTTTAAAAAAGATAACGATACTTACTATATTTATGCGACTTCCGCGGATGAGACGAAGCGGGTCTATTACCGTTACAGGATCAAGGGGGCAGCCGTTCGTTATGCGGACACGGGCGAATTGACGTGGAGCTTCTTCAAGAACAACAATGACGATATCCATAACGTGACGATCGATCTGCAGCTAGGAGAGCCGTTTGATGAGGAGCGCATCCACTATTTCCTGCATGATCGTTCCGGCGGTAAGGTTTCAGCGCAGACAGGAGAAGGTCGGGGAGCTTATATTCATTATTACAATGAGCTTCTTGATCAAGATGGCACAGCACGCTTAAGAGTGTTGTTTCCGGCAGATTGGTTAAGTAAACAAGCTGCACGTTCGGAGTCGCTGCCCTTGGAACAGGCATTGGCCGAGGAGCGAGAACGGGAGCAGCGGCTCGTTAAGCGGCTGGATCAATTAGCGATGATCGATTCCGTGCTGAAGATACTGTCCTATGGAGCCCTGCTGCTCCTGCTGTTCCAAATACTGCCGATGAAAAGAATCGCAGGATGGTTCCTCCGCAGAAATCTGCCGCCCGAGCAGCTGGATCAACTGGATCCTCTGCTTGCAGTATATATTTACCGTAAAGGTCAACTTAAGAAGCGCGATATTTTTGCAGGGGTATTCTCTATGCGGCATAAAGGGCTCGTTTCGATGGAGGAGAAGCCAGCTCCCAAACGTTTCTTGGCCGACGGCAAGGCTCCTGGCATTATGCCGGAATTCTTGTTTACGGGAAGGCGTTCTTCACTGAGCGAAGCGGAGACTTTTTTCCTGAATAAGTTCTTTTATGGCAAGAAGCTGGAGACAGATCGATTTGCCGGGCCTACGCGAAAGGAGAAAAAAGATCCATACGATCAGGGACGTTATCGCCGTCTTTCCGAACGAATCCATACCGATTTTAAACAATGGCGCGAATTACTTGATCGTACGGAGGAATATCATCAGTACGTGTACCCGAACCGTTTCCGCCGGATTTTAAAGCCGGCTATGATCATCATGCATTTCATAATTATACTTACGCTCTTCTATGCTGATGTCTCATCGACCGCGGAAATGGGCTGGGCCTTCCTGATTCTTGGAACGGCAGCCGGATTTGCTCTTGCCTTTCCGAAGCGAAAATGGATTGCGATATTGTATTATTTCGGCTGCTTTGCAGCTGCCGGCTTTCTTTATGAGAGCTCTGCCACAGGTACGTATGCTTTATTGGTCGTGGCGACTTTTTTGCTGGCCATTCTTCTTCGCCCTTATACGTTGACCTTAGAAGGGTGGAAGTATCATTCTGTACTTCGCTATTGGCGCAGGAGGCTTAAACGAGGAAAGACTTACTCTGGTGCGGGCACTTATGACAGTGAATCGAGTCTCAGGCTGGCCGAGTTCGCCCTTGTGCTGGATGCCGGCCGTCAGCTTTTGAAGGCGATGAAGCGCCGTTCCGATGACCAGGCATTGCAATCCATGATTTCGCGTATAAGCCAATCTGCCATAGAAGGTCTTGTCTATACCCAGAGATCGATCTCTTACATGCCCCCGGATCCATCTTCCGGCGGCGGTGGCGGTTTCTCTGGGGGAGGTGGCGGCGGTGGCGGCGGGGGAACCGGAGCTTTTTAGCTGCTGCGATATAAAGAACCTGACAAGCGAGTTGTCAGGTTCTTTGAGTTATTGAAATGATGGGATAAGGACACTACATTTGTTCCAGCAGCACCTTCGCGATTTCTGGATAATCGGTCACTTGATGGTGCGGCTGATGATCTGATTCCGGCTGAACGCTGCGGTGGTTGAACCACAGTACCTTCCAGCCCGCATCGAGCGCGCCGACGACGTCGTTGCGCCAAGAGTCGCCGATGTAGCAGCAGTTCTCGGGAGCCAGGCCGAGCTGATCGGTCACGTGCCGGAAGAGGCGCGCGTCCGGCTTAGTAAAGCCGACGGCTCCTGAGACATAAATCAGTTCTATCGGGATGAGCCTGGTCAGGTTCAAGGCATTGACCTTGTTCATTTGATGATCAGGCGGCCCGTTCGTAATGACGCCGACCACGAAATTTCTGGCTTTCAGCTCCGTGATCAGCTGCTCTGCACCGTCGAACAGACCGATGGTATATTGCAAGCTAAGGTACTCATCCTGAACAGCCTGCGCCTGCTCTGGTGTAAGCGAGAGGCCGAATTCGGCCAAGGCCAGCCGGAAGCGCTGCCGCCGCATTTGGTGCAGCTCCTCGCCATGCGTTGGGGTTCCCCCAAGCTCAGCAGACAGAGCGTCGCTGTAGTAACGCATCCGGTGGTAGGCTTGATCGTACGGAAAATCCTCCGGCGTCGATAGGATGTTGGTCAACGCAGTGCGAAAAGGAATGAGGTGGTCGTATAACGTGTCGTCGAGATCAAAGAACACGGCCCGCTGCCGCGAAATAGATGTCATGAATGCAGTTCTCTCCCTTGTAGTTGATCATTCGTATTAGCTTCTATTATACCGCCTACCGGAAGAGAACTGGGATTAAAATCTTCGGCTGGCTCCGCCCCCGCCGGAAGAGCCTCCGCCACCACCGCGAAATCCCCCTCCGCCCCCGCCGCCGCGGAATCCGCCGCCCCGGCCGAGGATGGACAGAAGAAGCATGGTGAACGTTCCGCGGAAGAACACGATATCAATGATGATGAACCCCACGATGATGATGACCCATAACGGGGACAGACCACCACCCCCTGTAGAAGCGGCCGATTTCGGCAGGGTTACTTCCTGAGGGCTTAGTTCCTGTTCTACGCCGTATTCCTTGGCGACCTCGTTATACAGAACTTTGTATGTTTCGAAGATTCCTTGTCCAGGCTGCTGATTTTCGATATACGGAATCGTGACCTGGTCGAGAATTCGCCCGGTTTTGCCGTCGGGCAGCGCACCCTCCAGACCGTAGCCGACCTCAATGCGGACCTGCCGGTTGCCGGGCTGATTGTCGCCTAAGGAGACGAGCAGCAGGACGCCGTTATTCAGTTTGGTGTCGCCCAGTTTATAGGTTCGCAGCGCCTGAAGCGCATATTCCTCGATGGGCTCATCGCCCAAAGAAGGCACGGTCAGCACGGCGATTTGCGCCTTCGTACGGTCTTCGAGCGTCCTGCCGAGCGCCAGAAGGTACTGGGACTGCTCGGCTGTTAGAAGATGCTCGAAATCTTGCACATAAATATCCCCTCGAGGCCCGGGTATCTTTGGAACAGCAGAGACGCTGGGAGCGAGGGCCGCAAATAAGGCTAAAGTCAGAATGAGAAGCGGGAGCAAGCTCCGGATGGATCGTTGTCGGCAGGCCGTGGGGCTCATGCCCATTCCCCTTCCGGCTGCAGCCAGAGATGCTGAGGACGAGCTATCGGCTGGGTAGGAATCCGTGAAGTCTCATCCGTGCCGAAATCAACCTCCGGGTTCGTTCTGGATTCCGGCGTCGTCTCGAAGTACCGCTTCTCATTGAATCCCATCATCCGTGCGATAAAAACCCCGGGGAAACGCCGGGTCAGCTTGTTGTACTCCGCGACCGCATTGTTATAATCGCTGCGGGCGACGGCGATCCGGTTCTCCGTTCCGGCCAGTTCGTCCATCAGTTGGGTGAACTGGGCATCGGCCTTTAGCGTCGGGTAGTTCTCGACGACAACCAGCAGCCGGCTGAGCGCGCCTTGAAGCTGTTGGTCGGCCGCGGCCAGCTCGTCGGGCGTCCGTGCTCCGCCCAGCGCGGCTCTGGCGTCGGAAACCGCTTTGATCACTTCTTTTTCATGCTTGGCATAGCCTTTGACGGTGTTGACCAGATTGGGAATAAGATCGTATCTCCGCTGCAATTGCACGTCAATTTTGCTCCATTGCTGGTTTACCGTTTCTTCGGAGGTCATGAACTTATTGTAATTTCCCGCGAACAGGGCAATGCCGATAATGACAACCGCCGCAATGATAATGATGGGAATCAGACAGCCTTTTCCCTTTAAATTCATTTGCTGTATACCTCCTGTTCATGTCGCTATTACTTATCTTTATACCCTTTGCTTTATTTCTAAAAACTAAACAAAGCTTTTCAAATTTGCTGCGCATAGCATTGTGGAACGGGATTAAAGCTGGATTTGGCGCGGCAATTCGCTACCGATAAGTATGGTGGTTTACATGAAATGGGAGGAATATCGACGATACGAGAGCATTCGGGAGGATGTTTGCGAGCGCCAGGTACCGGGTTCATGAGCATTGGCGTCATACCCTCTCATCTAGGAGGATACTGACTCTCTGCGGTTTCACTTCGGGCCTCTGCATTCTATAATTAGAGATGTTTTTCAAATAATATCGAGGAGTTGACTTGAACTTGGCTTATGATGAAGTGTTGGAGCGCCGTAATGAGCTATTGAGGAGACAGGTGGGTGAGATGCTCATCAAGGAGAACCAATATGGATTGAAAGATCAAGAGAGTCATTTCCTCCGACGGATGATTAAAGAGCTGCATCAGACGGAATTCGAGCTAAGCGGCAAATCATTGTAATCGTTGAATTGGATATGATCATGGGGAAGTTATGACGACCATAGAGGATATGCATTTTGCATATCCTCTATTGGTTTTTGATGCGGATCATTGATATGATAGCCTGCATGTTGAGTATGGAAGGGTGGGCATGGAAGTGTATGCATGGATTAAACCTGCAAAACCTCACGGCTCCTTAATTGAACTGGAGTCTTTCTTTTCAATAGATAAACTTTTAGATGGTCAGGATAGAGTAACTAGATGTATTTCATGCAGTTAGTTTAGCGGTTTTGGCCGTGTTAGAGGGAATTAACTGCAAAACCTACATTTAGTTTTAAGCGATTTCGGCGAATGAGCTCCATTCAGGCAAACTAACTGCATGTTTTACATTTAGCACATGTATTTTTTATAAAAGAGCTTTACTGCTGTATAAAATACATTTAGTTTTAAATTATAAATGAATGGTTGCGTATTTTTGCGGTATTCCTACCGAGCAAAGTTTCCAGCAGGATCAGTATTGCGTTGCATGATGGGCTTGGGTCGATTACATGGCTCCTGCTTTGCCGGTGCTGCTACTTTCTAGAAATCCTAAGGACCATTTGATTCAGCACTTCGGAGAGGACGAGTCCGATGGCGATGGAGCCCGAGATCAAAAATGCTTTGGCCGCGAGCTGGACGGCAAGGTTGTATTCACTTACGACGAATTGCCGCATGGCATCGTAGGCCAAGCCCCCTGGTACGAGCGGAATGATCCCGGAGACGCTGAATAGGATGACCGGTTTCTTGTACATTCTGGCCAGCATTTGGCTAATGCCCCCGACGATGAAGGTGGCTACGACGGTGGCAAAGACGGTATCAAGACGGGGGGACAGCAGGACATAGGCGATCCAGCCCATCATGCCGGCAAGCCCGCATTGCAGAAGCATCCTTCTCGGGGCATTAAACAGAATGCCGAAGGCGGCGGAAGCGATGAAGCTCGTAATGAGATGCAGACTGAGCGATATCCATTGCGGCGATATCATCTTATGATCAAACCTTCTTTCCGGTTAGAAAAATGTGACGACAACGGCAATTCCCACACCGATGGCAAAGGCAGTCAGGAAAGCTTCGGCACCTCTGGACAAGCCGGAAACCAAATGGCCGGCCATTAAATCGCGGACAGCGTTCGTGATCAGCAGCCCGGGTACGAGCGGCATAACGGAGCCGATAACAATCTTGTCCAGTTCCTGACCGATTCCAAGCGCAACGAAAAAGACGGCTAGCAGCCCGATTACAAACGAAGCGGAGAATTCCGCAAAAAATTTCACCTTGACCAGGCGGTTCAGCGCAAGGAATATGGCGAAGCCAGCCCCGCCGCAGAGGACGCCGGGCAGGATGTCAGCCATGCTGCCCTGGAACATATATGTAAAGCAGCCGCTGGCGGCGGCTGCCGTGACGATCTGCAGCCAGACCGGGTACTCATTCCCGCTTCGCTCAATCTTCGTCAGACGGGCACGGGCATCGGCTGGCGTCATGTCTTTGCTTGCCAGCTTGCGTGATACGTCGTTGACCGCGGCGACTTTTGCTAAATCGGTCGTCCGATCAACGATGCGAATCAGCTTGGCCGACTGCGAGCTGCCTGGCTGGAACATGATTACCGTGGGGGTGACATAGCTGTGGGTGCCTCCCAGGCTCATTGCCTCGGCCATGCGGGTCATCGTATCCTCAACTCTGTACGTCTCCGCTCCGCTCTGCAGCATCATTTTGCCGGCCAGAAGACAAAGCTCGGCAGGGTCGATATGGCCTTGTCCGGCGGCGCCTGCAACAAAAGGATCTGCCGCTTTCTGATTTTCATGCCCATCTGCGTTGTTCATGTTTATTCACCCCTGGTTAATACTGCGTCCATTATACCATGATTGCCTCTGTCGGACGGTGATTCGTCTTACTGCGGCATCAGCAAATCCCTCGCTCCTATGGCCGGATCGTCACTCTCGTTCCTATAGGCACAAGCTTCGACAAGGCCAGCACGTCCTGATTATACATACGTATGCAGCCATGGGACACTTCGTGGCCGATCGTAGAAGGATTGTTAGTCCCGTGAATGCCATAGTGGGGTTTGGACAATCCCATCCAGAATGCTCCGAACGGCCCGCCGGGATTAGGCTGTTTATTAATGATGACGTAATCCCCAGTTGGAGTCTGGGTAAGCATTTTGCCGATTCCCACGGGAAAAGTTCTTACGACAGTATCTCCGTCAAGCAAGTGCAGCTGCCGTTCCGATAAATCTACGATGATCCGGTAATTGGGCATATATTATTCCTCCTGCTCGGATGTATGATGGATTCAACGAAACACAGGATATGTATATTCCGGCTCAGGGCCAAATGTCCAACGACCTGATCATATTCTACCCTACAGCTTATAATTATCCCCTTACGAACTGAAAACGCTGACACTACAATGGGATTATACAAATAAGGGAGGTCATGAAATGAAGAGAATTTTTAAATTTGCAGCATTAGTATCCATTCTAGCGATGGTACTGGCAGGCTGTGGAGCAAATAATGCAGCCAATAACGGGCAGGCTGCGCCGGAGAAAGTGAAACTGACCATCTGGCATAACTGGACTGGACAGGATGCCAAAGCCGTCACGATGAGACAACTGCTGGAAGATTTCAGAGCAGCTCATCCTGAGATCGAAGTGGAGGATGAAGGACTTCCGACGGATGGTTTGAAGACGCGGCTCAGAACGGTAGCGGCAGCGAATGAAATGCCTGACCTGTTCGTCATGTGGCCCGATGCAATGACGAAGGAATTCGTAAAGGGTGATTTACTGCAGCCGATCAATGAATTCATTGACAGCAAGCCAGAGTGGAAGGACAATTTCATTCCAAACGCGCTTGACGGCTTTACAGTAGACGGCGGGGTTTATGCCGTGCCGATGAACCTGGCGCCAACCTCATTCATTTACTACAACCAGGCTATCTTTGACGAGCATGGCGTGAAGGTTCCGACGACGTGGGCGGAATTGGAAACGGCGATCCAGCAATTCAACGAGAAGGGTGTCATCCCGATTGCGCTGGGCAACAAAGCGAACTGGGTAGCACAGTCCACCATTTTCAGTGCAATTGCTGACCGTGTCACTGGAACAGAATGGTTCCTCAAGGCCGTTGAACAAGACGGCGCTAAGTTTACTGATCCCGAATTTGTTGAAGCTCTAAAAGTCCTGCAGAATCTCGGCAACATTGGTGCATTCCAGGAAGGGTTCAACAGTATCGATGAGACGCAAATGATGCAGCTGTATTCTCAAGGCAAATCGGCGATGTTCATTAACGGCGGCTGGGCGCTGGGCAACCTCGTCAACAATACGCCGAAGGAAGTGCTCGATCACACCCATATTACGATCCTGCCAGCAATCGAAGGCGGTAAAGGCGAGCCGAATTCGACATCGGGCGTTGTAGGCACAGGCCTTGGCGTCAGCAAGAAATTGACCGGTGCTAAGAAAGACGCCGCATTGGAATTGTTCTACGCTTTGGGCGGCCCAGAGGGACAAAAAGCGACGCTGGACAGCAGTACGCTGGTCAGCTACAACATCGAGCTGGATACGAGCAAAGCTCATCCGCTGTTCGTAGAACTGCATGAGCTAATGAAGAACGTGAAGATCCACCCGGTTTACGACTCCAAGCTGAGCTCCGCTGCGGTTGAAGTGATCAATAACGGACTGCAGGAGCTGTTGATGGGCGGCAACCCTGAGGATATCGCGAAGAAAATTCAAGATACCCAAGCAGGCGCACTTGGCAAATAAGCGAATAGACGATGTATCGGCCCTCCTATCTAAGGAGGGCTCATATTTACCCTTAAGGAAGTGATACCCGCAATGAATATAAGAACTCACCGGAATTTTATCGTTTTTGCGCTTCTGCCTGCATTACTGATCTATGCCCTATTTGTGTTCGTGCCTGTGATCTGGTCGGCGTACTACGGCTTTTTCAACTGGTCGGGGATCGGAGAGGCGAAGTTCATCGGGATTAAGAATTATATCGAAATCTTGCAAGACCCCGTCTTCTGGCGGTCGCTCAAAAACAACTTCATCTTCGTGCTTGCCGCCGTATTCGGTCAGGTGCCGATCGCTCTCGTGCTTGCGGTTCTGCTGCATAAGAGTAATATGATCCAGCGTTTTTTGCGCTCTGCTATTTTCCTTCCTATGGTGCTATCCACCGTTGTTATCGGGATGATCTGGCAGTACATCTACCATCCGCAAATCGGTATCCTTAATTTTTTGCTGGAATCATTAGGACTAGAGAGCTGGAAGCTGCAATGGCTGTCGGACAATAAAATCGCGATTTACTCGCTTCTTCCGCCGCTGATATGGAGTTTCGTGGGGCTATATCTTATCATCTTCATTTCGGCGCTGCAGAATATTCCGGGCGAAGTGCATGATGCCGCCAAGATCGACGGAGCGTCGGGTCTCAGAAAGCTCGTCAGCATTTCCATTCCTATGATTTGGGGAACGATTCAGGTAGCGATAATTCTATGCATCTCCGGCAGCTTGAAGTCGTTTGACCTCGTATATATTATGACCAAAGGCGGCCCGGCGCACGCAACGGAGCTGCTGGCTACCTATATGTACAACTCTACCTTTACCTCCTATCGATACGGATTCGGAAGTGCCATATCGACGACGATCGTCGTGATTAGCCTGCTGCTCATCGGTACGAGTCAGTGGCTGACCAGCAGAAGAGGCAAAAAATAAGGAGGGGGAGAGAAAATGAGCAGTACCATGCTTAGTATAAGAAAAATAAGATCGTCAATTTTTTGGGCAATTTTGAGTGTATATGGTATCGTTACGATATATCCTTTCTTTTGGCTGATTATTAGCGCATTCAAGACGAATGAAGATTTTTACAGCCGGCCGTTCGGCCTGCCGATGAATTGGCAGTGGGAGAATTTCACCCGGGCCTGGGAGAGCGCCAAATTAGGCACGGCATTCATGAACTCGCTGATCGTATCGCTGGGTTCGCTGGCCGTTACATTATTCATCGCGGCGTTGGCCTCCTTTGTATTGGCCCGGTTCCAGTTCCGCATGAAAGGCATGATCATGGCTTTCTTTGTGGTAGGAATGCTGATCCCGATTCATAGTACGCTAGTTCCGCTATTTATTCTAATGAAGCAAATCAAATTACTGAATACGTATTGGGCTCTGATTTTGCCTTACACGGCCTTTGCATTGCCGACGGCTATTTTTGTGCTGTCCGCGTACTTGATGTCGATACCGAAAGATATTGAGGAGGCTTCTTTCATAGATGGAACTGGGGTATGGGGGCTGTTCCTCAAAGTCATCCTGCCGATGTCTTTGCCGGCCTTGTCCACGGTTACTATATTGAGCTTCCTGCATTCATGGAATGATTTCTCTTTTGCTCTCGTGTTCATTAGCAAGACGAGTCTGAAAACTCTCCCGCTAGGCATCGCGAATTTTGCCGACGGCTATCAGACGGATTATGGGCTGACGCTGGCGGGAATGACCATATCGGTAATTCCAACGGTTATCATGTATTTGATATTCCAGGAGCAAGTTATGAAAGGCATGACGGCGGGAGCCGTTAAAGGATAGATCGAGCGCAGCTTTCATATTTTACAACATGGGAAGGTGGATGGAATGTCATTACGGCGAAAACTTTCAATCTTGATGCTGGTTTCCATCCTGATCCCTTTGCTGTTTTTGGGTTCTTTTGCGTTCGTTACTTCATCCAGAGTTACGGAAGAGAAGACGAAGCTGTCAGGCATCGAAACCTTAAGGCAGATGGACGGGAATCTCAAGTTCATTATTCAGGATGTGGAGAATATATCGCTATTCCTGATCAGCCAAGGCGATGTGCAGCAATTCTTAAGCTCGGCGGGCGAGGATGAGAAGGTGAAGTCGCGCATTGTGGGCATGATGATGAACCTGGCCAGCTCAAAAAATTACATCGCCGATATTTCGATTGTTTCTCAGAAGTTTCCGACAACGATGTCGACGGCGACACTGTATGATTCCGACCTGCCGCAGCAGGTCGATATTCGTAAGGTAACGGATAAGATGTGGACTGGCGTCTACCAGATCAAAGACTATTCGGGCATCAAAAATGTCATCACGTTTATCCGTCCGCTGCGCAGCACCCATCATTATGGTGATCTCGGTTGGTTGGCGATCAGCATCGACGAGAAGGCGATATCCCAATATTGGTCGCAGCCCAAGCTGGGTGAAGGGCACGGACAGGTTGCGCTTGTTAATGAAGAGGGGCATATTTTGTCGGCGACTGAGAAGGATTGGCTGGCGCAGCCGCTCGAGGAACTGTATCCCGAATTGACCCGTGAAATCAGCGCGAGCCTGTACGGGAGTACAACATATGGCCAGGGGGCAGGCAAGCAGACGATGCTGCATTTTCGCGAGCCAAGCGTCGGCTGGATGCTGATCGGAATGATTCCGTATGATCAATACAGTGCGCAGAACCGCTACATCTTGCAGCTGACGATCGCGGCTGTAGCCCTCGCGGTCATGATCAGCATCGGGTTAATCTTGTTTGTCGTGCAGCGCGTGACGAACCCGCTGCGGCTGTTGACCCGATTGCTGGCCAAGATCGATCCGGATGCCCCGCTTCCGCTGTTTCCGACGGAATCGAATGACGAAATCGGCAAGCTGGGAGCGAGCTATAATATGCTTGGCAGGCATATTGAGAAGCTGAAGGCGGAGCTGATTCAAAATGAGGCGAGGAAGAAGGAAGCGGATATTCTGGCGCTGCAGGCCCAGATCAATCCGCATTTCCTCTACAACACCTTATCCTCAATCCATTGGATTGCGCTCATGGCCGATGAGAAGCGCATAGCGGATATGGTGGAGGCGCTGAGTGACTTTTTACGGATCAGTCTTAACCAAGGCAAGGAATTCTATCCCGTGCGGCAGGAAATTGCCCATATTCAGAACTATGCCCAGGTGCAGGCGATCCGTTTTCCTGACAAGTTCAATATCGATTTCATCATCGATGAGAATTTACAGGATAAATATATGCTTAAGCTGCTGCTGCAGCCTTTGGTGGAAAACGCTTTGATCCATGGCATCCAGAAAAAAGAGGGAGCTGGGACGATTACCGTTTATCTGGAGCAAAAGCGCGGAGTAATGAGCTTTCTGGTGCTCGATGACGGCATCGGCATGACCGAGGAGCGGCTTGCCGCCGTGCGGGCCAATCTGCATTCGAATGAGGAGCAGAAGGAGATGCGTGGTTCTACGTCTGCAAGCTACGGGCTCCGTAACGTGAATGACCGGCTGACCCTGCATTATGGCCCGGATGCCGGGCTTGAGATCGAGAGCAGGCTGCATGCCGGAACGAGAATATCCTTTTCTATTCCGATTCTGGAGGAACGCGATGAGAATTATGATAGTTGACGATGAAGTGATCATAAGAACCGGGCTTGCCAAGGTTATAAGATGGCAGGAGATCGGCATCGATTTACTGCCGCCGGCTGCATCGGCGGAAGAGGCGCTGGTGCGCATACCGCAGGAACGGCCGCATATTCTGCTCACCGATATCCGCATGTCGGGCATGACCGGCCTTGAACTTGCGGAGGAGGCGAGAAGAATCAACCCGGATATCGAAGTGATCATCCTGTCCGGGCATGATGATTTTGCTTATACCCAGCAGGCGATCCGCCAGGATGTTTGCGACTATTTATTAAAGACAAGCAGACCCGAGGAAATCATCAAGACGGTGCTTAAGGCGAAGCGGCGCGTACAGGAGAGCTGGGCAGCGGAAAGTCAAAATTATCATTACAAAAAGGAAGAGGTCAGCCGCTCCTTTGGACAGTGGGTCGTTGAGGGGGATCCGGGCGGAGGCAGAGGTTTGTCGTCAGCCCCGCTCTTCCTGCCAACATCGATTCATGAACAGCAGATCGGGGACTGGAAGAAGCAGGTGTTGATCATCGCTGCTGACGGCTGGAACGATTCGCATTCGGAAAGCCTGCTGCTGTTTGCCGTCGAAAATATGCTATGCGATCTGCTGACTTGTACAACGATAATCCAGAAGAAAAGAATCGTGGCTGCAATTTACCTCGACCCGCACAAAAACGACGGGGAGGCCCAATATCGCCAGGCCATTCGCCATATTGAATCGATGATGAAGTGCACGCTCTTCGTAGCTTCCGGCGATCCGGTATTCCAGCTGGAGAAGCTGCATGAGTCATATCTAACCGCCGATGAAGCTTTCGGCTATCAGATGATTATCGACAGTAAGATGTGTAGCTATGAGGAGATCAAGCAGCGCAAGGGCGGCAAAACGGTATGCACGTACGAGGAAGAAATTGAGCTGTCGGCAATACTGCTCGAAGGCGACCCCATTGCTTTGAAAAGCTGGGTGCAGCGATTCATCAAGGAGCAGCGTCAGGATCCGCAGGCTACGCTGGAGTCGCTGTCCGCATGTTTGCATTCGGTAGCGATTGCCGCACATCGTTGGCTTGAACGGGTGCTTACAGCAACCGGAAGGGAGAAGTTGCTGGACGGCACACCGGCACCGTTCCAATGGAGGCGCAGCGATGTCATGATTCCGCAGGATGCGCTGTTCCAGCATTTGTATGCGGTCATGAAAATCTATCATACCCAGCATGCGGACGGGCAGACAGCCCATGTTCATAAGGCTATGGCCTTTATCGAGGAACAGCTTGAGCATGATGTCAGCCTGCAGCAGGTGGCGAAGTATGTGCATTTGCACCCGAATCATTTAAGCGAGGTGTTTAAGAAGTCGACGGGGATGACCTTTGGCGATTTCGTCATTCGCAAGAAGATGAGCCGGGCGATGGAAATTTTATCGGTATCCCCGGCCAAAGTAAGCGAAGTAGCGTCCCAAGTCGGGTATGAGGACGTCAAGTACTTCAGCAAAATTTTTAAAAAGTATACGGGGAAAACCCCTAGCGAATTCCGCGATGAACCAACGCTGGAATTGAAATTATGATATTTTGCCGGAAGGGGAGAGGGAACATGGAGCTTACAGGACTATGGAAACTTCAGCATTTTGACGTAGGCCAAGCGAAGCCAATGGAGATCGCCGCGCCGGGCTTGGATGATCGCTTCTGGATCACGGGACAGGTACCGGGCGACGTTCATTCCGCGTTAATTGAACGGAAGATCATCGAACATCCGTATTTCGGGCATAACGATGCCAAGAGCCGCTGGATCGAGCAAAAGGAATGGTGGTATCGCACCCATTTTGACTACACCTGGCCGGAAGGCGAGGACGATCATCAACTTGAGCTGACGTTCGAGGGATTAGATACGTTTGCGACGATTTACGTCAACGGCCACGAAATCGGGACGACGCGCAATATGCTGATGGCGTATACGTTCAATGTTACTCGCGTCTTACGGCGCGGCTGGAACTGTATTGCGGTGAAGTTCGATCCGCTTTATTTGCATCATACGGACAAGGAACAGTTCCAGTGGTCGTCCTATACGAAAGAGCGCCCGTGGATTCGCAAAGCCGCGATGAATTACGGCTGGGACTGGGGGCCGCGCATGGTTACGGTCGGCATTTGGGGCAAGGTGATGATTGAGCGGAGAGTCCGCGCAAAGATTGACAGCGTATATGCGAGAACGACTGCGGCTGCTCAGGATCAGGCGACTGTGCGGGTCGATGTTGACGTGAAGGCGTATCGTAAAAAGCAGTTGTCCTACGACCGTGAAAGGGAAGAGCCGTTAAACGGCAGCATGCACCGGATGGAATGCGAAGTGCGCTTACTCAGCAAGGAAGGCGAAACCGCTGCCAGTTCGCGTTTTCCCGTGGAAGGCAAGCGTGGGGCGATAGACTTGCTTGTGCCTCAGCCGTGTTACTGGTGGACGCATGATTTGGGTGAACCTTATTTGTATGAGCTGGAAGTGCGGTTATTTGCGGACGGCGAGCAGATTGATCTACACCGGCAGTCGTTTGGAGTACGTACGATTGAGCTGGAATTGCACAACGAGGCGGGGGAGCCGTCCTTTGCATTCCGGCTGAATGGCGTGAAGCTGTTTGCCAAAGGAGCGAACTGGATTCCGGTCGATCATTTTATCGGGTCTGCCCCGGATTTGCGGTACCGTCACCTGATCGAGCTGGCGGTTGAGTGCAATATGAACATGCTTCGCGTATGGGCTGGCGGAATCTATGAGAAGGATGTATTCTACGACGAATGCGACCGGCTCGGGGTGCTGGTCTGGCAAGATTTTGCCTTCGCAAACGCGTTGTTCCCGGATTTCAACCGCGATTTCATGGATAATGTCCGGGCGGAAGTCGTCTATAACGTGAAGCGTCTGCGCAACCGGGCCTCGCTCGCGCTATGGTGCGGCAACAATGAAATCGACTGGCTGTACGACATGAAGTCGTCGGGCGGGGACATTACTTGTCCGTTCTATGGAGAGAGCATCTACCACGAGCTGATACCCGAAGTGCTAGAGGTCCTTGATGATAGCCGAGCGTACTGGCCGTCTTCGCCGTTTGGCGGCAATGATGCCAATGATCCGGATATCGGGGACCGCCATAATTGGCAGGTCTGGCACGGCTCCGTGTACCCGCGTAAATTCGGGGAAGCGCCGCTGCTGGATTACAGCGTGGAAGGTGTTACGTTTAAAAATTACAAGAAGGATTTCACATTGTTCAGCAGCGAGTTCGGCATGCACGCTTCCGCCAATCGCTATACGCTGGAGAAAAATATCCCTGATGGCGAGTTTTATTGGGGCAGTGTGGAAATGGCCTACCGGAACAAGGATACGAACCATCAAAAGGGCATTTTGTTGATGGAAGGATATACGGGTGTTCCTCAGACGATCGAAGAATACATGAAATTTTCGATGCTGACGCAGGCCGAGGGCTTAAAATACGGCATTGAGCATTACCGCCGCAACAAGCATCGCACCAGCGGTTCTTTGGTCTGGCAGCTCAATGACAGCTGGCCGGGGACGAGCTGGTCCGTCATCGATTATGAGCTGCTGCCGAAGGCATCGTATTACTACATGAAGAAGTTCTATCACCCGCTGCTGCTGTCGATCGACCATGACGCAGGGCAGCCGCTTCATGTGTGGGCGGTCAATGACTCACTGCAGGCTTATGAGGGCAAGGTGGCACTGAAGGTGTTCGATTTTGCGGGGGCAGAGGTGTATAGCCGTGTGTTCGCTGCATCGATTCCGGCCAACGCGGCCGTCCAGCTCGGCAGCTTGGCTGAGAGCGAGGTGCTTGGCGGCAAGGGAGCACAGGAGGTCGTTGTACAGTTGTCGTCCGAGGGCTTTGCAGCTCCAAGCAACTTATATTACCTGCGCGATCAGAAGGATTTGGACATGCCGGCTGCTGCTCTGCAGGTGCAGGTTGATGAGCAGGAGCAGACGGTAAGCATCACGGCGCAGAATCATTTGGCGCGGATGGTCGTCCTGGATGTGCCGCAAGGGCATGTGTCTTTCAGCGACAACTTCTTCGATCTGCTGCCAGGCGAGACGCGGACGGTTCGCATTCGTCATCTGGACGGTGAGCCGGTAAAGTTGGATCAGCTGCGGGTCAGTGCGCTGAATGGATGAACAGTAAGGCTGAATAAGCTGCAGTTTTGATTACGGTGAAAAAAACGGATTTGATCTCCATATCCGCAATCCGGTTTGATATTGATGGACAATACTTTCTTATGTCCATTGACTTCTACAGTAACTACGCCGCCGCTAGTACGCCGAATGGGACTGGAACACCGATATTGAATTAACATAGTAGGCCGGGCAAATGCCTCAAATCTAGAGACCGGGAGTCGATCCTGGTCTCTTTTTATTTGGGGATTGTATCCATCGCCATACGAACGGACCGAGGTTCCGCTATTTTCAAAAAAATCAGCAAATTTGGGTGCTAACGGACAGAGTTTCCGTTAATGATGCGAATTAGGCCCAACTTTAGGGTTAAAATGGGTAATAAGGTCCGCTGTGTCCGTAAGGCTTGCGAATAAGGAAGGGAAAGCGAAAATAACGCCTTTGGTGTCCGTTACGCTGTAGAACTTATGATCATGCGATTTTAAGTAAACTATGAGTGTTTTGTCGAATAATATCGATTTTTAGCGAAAATTAATCATTCACACCTTAATAATATGGTATGCTTACATCAATCTAGGGTAGGGTATTTTGCATTGCTCGGGATGTCAATTTCAATCCAGCGAGGGATGTTCGATGTTTGAGAGTTTGTTCAATAATTTCACGACTCTAACGACTTTTTTATTCTTCGGGAATATGTTCCGAACCAAATATTTGCTGAACAGCAGCCTGAACGAAAGAAGCAGACGCGTTGTGCTGGGACTTGCATTAGGTTTATTTGGCGTTGTGCTCATGTATTTTACTTTTCCTATTACGGACAATGTGTTCGCTGATTTTCGCCAGCTTCCGATATTGATCTCGGTATACCTAGGCGGCATAACCTCAGGAGGGATCGCGACCCTGATCATCTCGGTTTATCGGATGTTTTTTCTTCATGGGGTAAGTCATGTATCTATTTTCGGAGGAGGCCTAAATGCCATTGTCACGCTGCTTATCGCTATTTGCCTCCTTCGTATCCCGAGACTTTCATTTACTAGATGGCTAACCGCATTAGGCTTATGTATTTTGGCTTCGGATCTCGTTTATTATTGCACGCTGGAAGGAAATGACCGTATAGAGGCGCTTATGATATTCAGTGTTGTATTTGTCCTTGGCGGGGTCTTCACTTATTCGATGCTGCAATATTTGAAAAAGTCGGGGGATTCCCTCCGCGTCATGAAGGAGGCGGCTCACCGCGATTTTCTTACGGGGCTGTACAATGCCCGGGCCTTCGAAGTGCTGCTGCAGCAAAAAATAGAATCCTTCCAGCGGTATAATATCCCCTTTACTTTGCTTATGGTAGATATCGATCATTTCAAACAGGTGAATGATACCTACGGACATGCAGCAGGCGATGCTGTATTATCCCAATTTGCCGACCTGCTGCGTGATACGTTTCGTCCCGGTGATGGGATTGCCCGCAAAGGCGGAGAGGAGTTCGTCGTTATTGTGGAGGACTGCAATAGGGACAAGATCGCTAATATCGCTGAGCGTTTGCGGACCAATGTGGAGGAACAGCCGTTCCTGCTGCCGCAGGGATTAATTATTCATTTGACGGTTTCCGCGGGCAGCGCGACATACCCTGACATCGGAGAGGAGCAGCTGCTGGATTTGGCGGATCAAGCATTATATAAAGCAAAGGAATCGGGAAGGAATCAGGTCTGGCGTGCTGAACGCTAGGCCTTTTTTTTTGTGGAATACTAAGTTGCTGGAGCCGCCTTCACGTAGAAAGCGAGAAAGACAAATGTATGATTTATCCGTTTCGTTGGAACAATAACGCAGACTGAGTGGAGTTCTGTAAAAGATCTGCAAAGCGAAAGGATAGTATTCGATATGCCAACGAAGCGCAAAGATCAAAGGATGGAAGAATGGTTAGCCGGACAATTGACCGGTTTGATGGATTTCGAGGAGAGATCCTTGGGCAATTCCGACGACATAAAAATGATCTATTTGAAAAGCCTGACCGATTCAGATACGGTTAAACGCTTCATTGTCGTACCCAGCTATGAGATGGATGCCCAAGAGTATGAAAACTACATCTTTTCTTTTCCAGGGTGCGAGAAAACCAAGGATAAACAGCAGGTTATGGAGTTTGTCATGAAAGGCTATATTTTCATTCGAATCAAGGACAGCAGTTATTTGTTTGACGCGATGAAAATAGAGTTTAGCGGGATCTCCTCCAGCATAACGGAGGCAATCGTTCAAGGACCGAACGATGCCCTGACCGAGAATATCGAAATCAACGTCAATTTGATTCGCCGCCGCTACCAATCCAAAGAATTGAAGATCGAGCCGCTAACGATCGGCAAATTGTCCCAAACCACGGTTGTTGTGATGTACGACGATTCCCGGGTGGATAGGGAAGTTTTAGAAGAATTGAGGAAGCGTCTCTCTGATATACAGATTGATATTTTGCAATCGGCGGGTGAGCTGGAGAAGTACCTCAGTGAGCGAAAATATCGTATTTTCCCGACAACGGTCGTAACGGAAAGACCCGACCGGGTCGTATTCAACTTAACTAAAGGCAAGGTTGCTGTGCTTATGAATACGGTGGGTTACGCAGTGATAGCGCCATCTGTGTTCAACGACTTCTTCACGGCGATGGATGACAAAATCCAGCTTCCGTTAGTCGGCTTTTTCTTGAAGCTGATCCGTTACATCGGCCTTCTGATCACAGTTACTCTCCCAGCTTTCTATGTGGCCTTTACATCGTATAACCCGGAAATATTAAAAATTCAAATCACACTTCTAATCGCGGGCAGCCGGGCTGCCGTGCCGTATCCGTCCTTCATCGAAGTCGTATTGATGCTGCTTATGATGGAGTTTCTTATAGAAGCGAGCTTGAGGCTTCCGAAGGCGATCGGACCGACGGCGACGACGGTAGGTGGTCTCATATTAGGGCAAGCGGCAACTCAGGCCGGCCTGGTCAGTAATATCATGATCATTATCGTTTCGGCAGTCGCCATCTCCAATTTTGTCATCCCCTTGAATATGATGGCTTTTACTGTGCGTGTACTTAAATATTTCCTCATTTTCTTCGCGGCAACGTTCGGGCTAGTCGGCATCGTGGTAAGTACGGTGGGAATCGTGATGTATCTGTCGGGTATGCGCAGCTTCGGAAAGCCGTACCTGGAAATATTCCCGGTAAATTCCAATCGCGGTAAGGGAGATAAGCAGCATGGTTAATGAAAGGTATTTCTATTATTTATTTACGAGCCAAGCGTTAATTAACATCATTAATTTCGTGCCCCGCGTCTTGATCGACAACCGGTTCGAGGGGTCGCTGATGTCCATCTTGGTTTCGGTCCTACTGGGGACGACGCTGTTGGTCATATTTACGAAAATCATCAGCCATTTTCCCGGGGAGGGGCTTCCTGAAATTGTTAATGACACCCTCCCCCGGTTTATAGGCATTCCTTTGCTTTGCATTTTCGCCTTCCTTTGGTATGAATCCGGGGCTATCACTCTAGTGTCTTTTGTTGATATTACACTCCGTTTCATAAGCCCCGACGTATCTCCGTTCTTTGCACTCATTGGTTTTCTATTGCTGGTTACTATCAGCAGCCGTCTAAAAACGGAATCTATTTTGTATGCGCTCGAGACAACCTTGATCATTAACTGTCCATTGGTTGCTTATATGCTGTTCAAAGCGCTGATTAATCCGCATTTCAGCTGGGATGCTGTCATGCAGATCATCACCCATCTTTGGACTATGCCGAAATACAACTCTATTGCGGGCGCTTCCTTTATTTTTACCGGTTATGTGAACCTAGCCATTTTCAATCGCTCTTTTAAAAGCTTAAAGCTTAGGCATTTATGGATGATTCCGGTTTCCGGACTAATGGTCCTGCTAATTACGCTGCTTGTTCCCATTGGCTATCACGGAACGATCGGCGTAGAACATCAGGTATATACCTGGTTTTCGACGGCAGATGCTATTCGCAGTGAGTTTTTTATCGTGGAACGCGTGCTGTTCATATTTTATTTCAGCTACTTAGCCTTGTCGCTAGTTACTGCTGTTATTCATTGGCATATCGCTTTAGAATTAGTCAAAGGTTTTTTGATGAAGAAAAAGACGAAGGGATCAAAAGCAGCTTCGAATAAGGATTGGTGGATTCTTGGTCTGATGACGGCAGGAACGCTCTTGATGGGATTCTATTTTGATCAGGTGAAATTGACGATGTATGGACAGTGGTTTCTGAATGTGCGCCTGCCCGGAGAGTTGCTGCTGTTAGCTACGGTCTTTGTCGCATACCGGAGGAGGAAGAAGATAGCATGAGAAAAAACCTGTCGCTTGTATTCCTGTTATGCACGATGTCCCTGCTGCTAACAGGGTGCCTATTCAAGGATGTGGACCGGCGCGCGTTCGTATTGGGCTTCGGTATCGATTCCGTGCAAACGGAGGAAGAGGGCG
Organism: Paenibacillus sp. YSY-4.3; assembly: GCF_054767475.1. Taxonomy (NCBI): domain Bacteria; kingdom Bacillati; phylum Bacillota; class Bacilli; order Caryophanales; family Paenibacillaceae; genus Paenibacillus; species Paenibacillus sp. YSY-4.3. Next base: position 151,551 of record NZ_BAABMC010000005.1, read on the forward strand.
GGCAAGGCGGAGAGAGAGGAGGAGAAGGAGAGGGAAGCAAAGGCAAAGGCAAGGGTAAGCATTTGGTCGAGGTTTCGCTCAAACTGGCTATTCCCGAAGGAGATCCGACAAAGCGTGATCAGCAAGCCATTGTTATTTCTCAAATTTCAAGCAGTATTCCGGAGGCGGTTCGCATGATGAAATCAAAGGTGGATAAAGAGCTGGATTTCAGCCATTGCAAGACGTTATTGTTCGGAGAGGGTTATGCCCGGGACGATATTTCTGAAATGATCGACTGGATGGTCAGGCGCAGGGATATTCAATTAATCGCTTATAACGGAGTAGCCAGACCTACTGCCAAGGAAGTGCTCGGCGTTCGTCCGAAAAGCGAGCGGGTTCCCGCATATTACCTCATTTTAAGCTTGGGGAAGGAAGGAACTGAATCACCTTTCATCGTCAGCACGTTCTCCTATAATTTACGGCGTCATTTGACGGAGCAAGGTCTGGATCCAATTCTTCCTATCGTGGAGAAGGAAGGGGAGGACACCCTTCTGATTAATAAAGCGGTGCTGCTGGATAATCATAGAATACGCGCCGAATTAACACCCGACGAGACAAGACTGTTTAACTTGCTAACCCAGCGACAACTACGAACCAGCTTCAATGTAGAAATGGATGGCAATATATACAGCTACAATATGGAAACTAACCGATCGAAATTCAAATTGACCAAATCGAATAAGGGCAAAATGGTCGTGCAGTATAAAGTTGGAGGCAGGGCGGTACTGGAGGATAATACCAAAGCTGTTGAAACGACAGGGCCAATTCTCAGAGCCGTTTCCAAAGCGGCCAGCGAGAAGTGGGAACAGGATATTAAGCAGCTTCTTGTCAAAGTCCATGGAACCGGGTTAGATCCGTTCGGATGGGGGTTAAGATACAGCGCTATGAATTGGAACAACGCTACGGAGATTGAGGAATGGAAAAGGATATACCCTGAATTGGAATTCAGCGTCAAGGCAGATGTGCAGGTAAAATTTTCGGGCATGATCCGTTAGAAGCAAGAGGGTTAAGCGGAAGTTACAATGCCAATAAAGAACCTCTTCCCCAGATAATCCGGGGAGAGGTTCTTTTGAGAATGCATCAAACCGGTTTGAGCATGTCATTCATCGTAATCGGCATGAATCACTCTTCCCCATCATAGCCGTTCAGTATGTCGATGCCGGGTACGATATCCGGGTCAGGGGCTGCAGGATCTGCGGGACTGTTCGCGGCGATTTCATCGGCATCGGGCACATCGGGAAAATCGCTGCTATCCCGCATACCTTCTACGTGTTCCCCAGAAGCAGTGTCGTCCTCGCTAAGCGCTTGGGTGATGCGGGTATCATGCGGAAGCAAATCGTCTCCAGGAATGTCGTTCTCCGGCCGGTATTCTCTCAATACCTGATATCGCTTATACTCATGATCAGCAGCCTCGGTCTTCGGATACTCGGAGTGCTCTGAATGTTCTGCCAAGGGGATTCCTCCTCATTATAGTATTCAGCCTTGAAGCTAAGCTCTTAATTGGAGTTTACCCCGAATAGCGATATTCAAACGGAAAGGAATTTTAAAAAATAATTGACACTCTTGGCATGAGTTAGAACATTGGAAAAACGTATTTTACGAGGAAGTACAGAAAGCCGAAGAACAGAATGATATATGCCGCATATTTAATGAACGTCGAAGCAACCCTGCTTGGCTCGGATTTCTGCTGAATGTCTCTTCTTTCTACGTCTACGTTACTCACTTCATTGCGTTCGCGAGGCTCATACATGGACTTTACCTCCTTATCCTCTCAAATTCGAAATCGGAAAGTTTGCTGCTTGTGTAATTTTTAAACGCCATGCCAGAGGTTGAAACAATTGCAAATGTCACATTTGTAGTTGACTTGATGCGGCCGGGACGACTACAATTTGCTTGACCACGTATGAGACCATGCTCGGATGAATGTACCAGGAGATGAGTAAACGCTTTGACTACGATTTATGATATTGCCAAGTTAACTGGCTTCTCGCCGACCACGGTATCCAAGGTGTTCAATGGCTATTCCGACGTTAGCGAGAAGACGCGCCGTAAAATCCTCGAGGCAGCGCAGCAGTTGGATTATGTTCCGAATGCTCATGCCCGGTCGCTGACGACCAAGCGTTCCTGGACGATCGGCGTACTGTTCAATGAATCGTCAGGGGCCGGTATTCTGCACCCTTATTTCGGCGGTGTCATTGAAGGCTTCAAGAAGGTGGCTACCTCGAAAGGCTACGATCTGATGTTCATTACGAAGGATATCGGAGGGAAGCCCAGCGGTTATCTGGAGCATTGCAAAATACGCGGCGTCGATGGTATCGTCGTGATTTTGCCGGACTATACCGACCCATATTTCCATGAGCTGGTTGAGGCGGACATTCCTTGCGTCCTGCTAGATTCCGATTCGGAGCATGCCAGCACGATCTATTCCGACAATATTCAGGGCAGCGAGATTGCCGTTGACTATTTATATTCGCTTGGGCACCGCTCCATCGCTCATATCGGCGGCGGACATTCCTTTGCCGGTGAGAAGCGGATGCAGGGCTTCATCGAAGCGATGCAGCGGCGCGGCCTGCCGTCTAACCCGGAGTTCATTGTGCAAGGCAGTTATGACTTTACCGTCGAGAGCGGACGGAAGGCGATGGAACAGCTGCTTCAACTGCAGGATCGCCCTACGGCCGTATTCGCTGCCGGGGATAATCTGGCTGTCGGCGCGATGATTGCGATGAGGGAGCACGGGGTAACCGTATCCACAGACATCTCCGTCATCGGCTTTGACGATATTGAAATGGCGAAATATTTGACACCCGCCCTGACAACGATCCGCCAGAATACATACGGACTTGGCAGCAGGGCCGCTAACATGTTAATCTATTCGATAGAAGGCCATAAAGAATTACAGCGAGATATGCTTCCGGTCGAACTGGTTGTACGCGATTCATGCCGCCCCTTGTAGTTATAGCCTGCTTGTTGGCCGGCTTGTTTTTTTAAACAAATCGAAACCGGTTTCGACCCTTTGTTAATCGGAGAATATCTTGGAAACAGATGGAATGAGAAACAAAATGATAAATGGAGGTAACAGCATGTCTAACTATTCATTTGACCAGGACGCATTCGTTATTAAGCAGTTCGATAAGGCGAAGCCTTTTTCCAGCTTCTTACCTGGTCTGGCTGGTTTAAAGGGGATTCCGATGTGGACGTTCTACGTCAACCGGGGCCAGGCGGTCTGCAGCTTCGGCATTCGCGACAAGAAGAGCCCGATTATGGAGTTCTCTCCGGCAAGCATCACGTACCAATCGGTATCATCCAAAGGCTTCAGAACCTTCATCAAGCGGGAAGGCGCTAAGGGAATCTATGAACCATTCCAAAGTGCGGCTCCGGATGCAGCGGCTGAGCGAAAAATGGTTATACTTCCGAACGAGATCGGGATTGAGGAAGTGAACAAGGAGCAAGGGATCGGAATCAAGATCACTTACTTCCAAATGCCTAACGACGACTATGCCGCTTTGGTGCGAAAAGTAGAGATTACCAATATTTCTGGGGAGCCCATGAAGCTTGAACTGCTGGACGGTCTGCCGGAAATTCTTCCTTACGGCGTGGAGAATGCCGGGTATAAGGAAGTCGGGAACCTGCTGCGGAGCTGGATGGAAGTATACAATTTGGACAATAACATCCCTTATTACCGCGTTCGCTCCAGCACGAGCGACAGTGCGGAGGTAAGCGAGGTGCAAAGCGGCCATTTCTATCTTTCGTTTGGACAGGACGGAAAGATCGTCAAGCCGATTGTCGATTTCCAGATCATTTTTGGCGATAATACTTCCTTGGCTTACCCGGATCGATTTGCGGAGCGCTCCCTCGCCGAACTGACAGCGGAGCCGGAGTATTGCACGAATAAGGTGCCATGTGGTTTCACGGGGGTATCCGCGCAATTGGCAGCTGGCGAGACGACTACGCTATATACGTTGATCGGGCATATCGAGAGCATTGAGCGCTTGAATGAGAAAGCCCCATCGATCGCTAGTCCTGCGTACATTGCCACGAAGCAGGCGGAGGCCGCCCAATTGACGGAGGAACTGACCGAAGATATCGCGACCCGGACGGCTTCACCGCTATTTGATGCGTACTGCCGTCAAAGCTACATGGACAACTTCCTGCGGGGCGGCTATCCGTTCCTGTTTGAGAACGGCCGGGACGGGTTCGTCATCCATTTGTATTCCCGCAAGCACGGGGATTTGGAGCGGGATTACAATTTCTTCTCGATCGCGCCGGAGTATTACTCCCAAGGGAACGGGAACTTCCGCGATGCCAACCAGAATCGCAGGAATGACATCTATTTCAATCCGCGCGTCGGCACGTTCAATATCGTGACATTCTTCAGTTTGATTCAGGCGGACGGCTACAACCCGCTTGGTGTTGAGGGAACGAGTTTTACCGTGCCGGAGCAGCAAACAGCTGGGCTGCAGGAGTGGCTGGTAACTTCGGTATCGAACCCGCAGATCGCCGAGAAACTGCAGGTCCTTTGCCTGGGCAAATTTACACCGGGCAAAGTTATTTCCACGCTGGCGGACAAGAGCGCAGGCCTAAGACGCAGCGAGGAAGAGATTCTGACGGGGATTCTGTCCTTGTCGGAGCAGAATATCGAAGCCGCCTTCGGCGAAGGGTACTGGTCGGATCACTGGACGTACAATATGGATCTCGTCGAGGGATATCTGGATATTTTTCCGGATCGCAAAGAGAAGCTGCTGTTCGGGGAAGAGGTATATACGTTCTTCGACAGCCCTGCACGGGTGCTCCCTCGAAGCGAGAAATACGTTATCAGCGGAACGAAGGTGCGCCAATACGGAGCATTGGAGCATGATGAGGAGAAAATGCAGAGGTTCGGCCTGTCCCTCAATGATACGAACTGGTTAAAAACGAAGCATGGTGAGGGCGAGATATTCCGCACGAACCTGTTCGTCAAGCTGATCTCGTTATCATTGAACAAATTCGCGACGCTTGACCCTTACGGCATGGGCGTGGAAATGGAAGGCGACAAACCGGGCTGGAACGATGCGATGAACGGCCTGCCAGGATTGTTCGGCTCCGGCATGAGCGAGACATTCGAACTGAAGCGGATCGTGAACCTGGTGATCGAGGCAAGCGGGATGTACGGCGATCGGCAGGTGGGGCTTCCAGAAGAGATGTATCAACTGCTTGAACGGGTAAGCCAGTTAGTGCAGCGTCAATTTGCCGGAGAACTTGAGCAGTTCAATTACTGGGATCAAGTGGCTGTGGCTCGCGAGCAGTACCGCAGTGAGATTCGCTTCGGAATCAGCGGGGAACTGAAGCAGATTTCACTTGCCGAGTTAGGTTCGATTTACAAGCAAATGCTGGGGAAAATCGATCAAGGCATTGAACGGGCCATTGAATTGGGCGATGGCCTGACGCCGACGTATTTCGTCTTCGAAGCGGTGGAATATGAGCATGTTACCGATGCACAGGGCAAGCCTGTCATTAGCGGCTATGGGCTGCCGAAGGCCATCGTGAAGAAGTTCGAAGCGAAGCCTTTGCCGCACTTCCTTGAAGGGCCAGCCCGCTGGCTGAAGACGATCGACGACAAGGCGCAAGCCGAGAAAGCGTATGAGCTGATCCGGCAGAGCGACCTGTTCGATAAGGAGATTCAGATGTACAAAACCTCGGTGAGCCTGAATGGCGAATCCCAGGAGATCGGCCGGATTCGGGCCTTTACGCCAGGCTGGCTGGAGCGGGAGTCTGTGTTCCTCCACATGAGCTATAAATATTTGCTGGCGCTGCTGAAGAGCGGGCTGTATGAGCAGTTTTTTGCCGAAATGAAGACGTCCCTTGTTCCGTTCCTGGATCCTGCGGTCTACGGCCGCAGTACGCTGGAGAACTCGTCGTTTATTGCTACGAGCGTCAACCCTGACCCGCATGTGCATGGCCGCGGTTTTGTAGCACGACTAAGCGGATCGACCGCAGAGTTTATCAGCATGTGGATCAAAATGATGATGGGCAGTCAGGTGTTCAGCGTCAAGGACGGCGGGCTGCAGCTGGCCTTTGAGCCGACTTTGCCGGGATGGTTGTTCGACGAGCAAGGGGAAGTCGCATTTAAATTCCTTGGCAACACTCAGGTGACCTACCATAATCCGCGTAAGGCGGATACGTTCGGCGCAGATAAGTCGGTAGTCGAGCGAATTCAGCTGACGAAGAAGGATGGTTCCACAGCCGACATCGCCGGTGGTGTCATTGGCGGCGAACTGGCGCATGAAGTCCGGAATGGCCAAGTGGCAGCGATCGATATTTACTTGAGCTGATTTTCTCAGCGTACATGTGTTATGTAGTATTTTATTGTTTACCAATGTTTGGCCTGTGTTGACTCGCCTTTTCATTTGAACTATTATATTTTCTATAAACCACGATGTGGTGGCGTGTTACCGTTTGCGGGCATGAGCCAAGGGGAAGCCTCTGTTGTATGGAGGTCTCTTCTTGGCTTTTTCTGTTTTTTTGATAACCCTTTTGCCAAAATAAGATTAAGCTTAGAAGAAGGGGGGATTCGACATGAGTGGGCCGGAGATGTTTAAGGTCATTCGGGTGATCGGCAACAACGTCGTTTTGGTGCACGGCGGCGGGATGAAAGAAATCGAATATGTAATACTTGGCAAAGGAATCGGCTTCGGCACGAAAGTGGGCGGGACGATCGCCTCGGATGATCATCGCATTGAGAAGCTGTTCAAGCTTGAGGACCAGGAGCAGTTAAATGAGTATCGCCTGCTGGAGGAATTTGATCCAAAAGTGCTGGAGATCACCGATGAAATTTTGAACAGTATCAGCAAAGAATTTCCGGGCAAGCTGAATGACAAGGTATATCTTGCGCTTCCGAGCCATATCCAATTTACGATTTACCGGATTCGGAAAGGGATGGATATTATCAACCCGTTCCTCGAAGAGACGAAGATCAGCTTTCCCAGGGAATATGAAATTGCGTTGAAGGCAGCGGACATGATCGGCCAAGCGTTTGGTATCGAAGTACCCGAGGATGAAGTGGGATTTTTGACGTATCACGTTTATTCCGCCGTCAGCCACGTTCCGGTAGGACAATTGGTCAAGGCATCCAATATGGTAGGACGGCTTATCGAAATCATCGAGCGAGAACGCGGCGTTGCCTTTGAAAGCGGTAGCATGGATCATGTCCGGCTGCTGATGCATCTGCGATTTTCGGTGGACCGGATCCTGAATCATTCGGTGAATGTAGACAATCCGTTCGCGGATCAGATTAAAAGCCAATTCATCAGCGAGTACAAGCTTGCGAGACAGCTGGCGGGCGAGATGGAGCAGGATTTGGGCAGGATCGTACCGGAGGCGGAGGTATGCTTCTTGGCTATGCATCTATATCGCCTATTTCGCGGACGCACACAAAATAAATAGTAGTGGATCAAGGAGGAATCATCATGTTTGAACGCTTTAAAAAGAAATCCACAAAAGTGGTAAAGGTTCAATCTCCACTAACAGGTAAAGCCATCCCTCTTTCCGAGGTACCGGATGAGGCATTTGCCGCAGGATATATGGGCCAGGGAATCGCAATTGAGCCATCCGAAGGGCGTCTGACTGCTCCTTTTGACGGCACAGTTGCCCATGTCATTAGAACCAAGCATGCTATTATGTTGGAGGAAACAGCGACCGGTCTCCAATACCTGTTCCATATCGGCATCAACACTGTAGGCTTGAAAGGAGAAGGCTATACAAGCCATGTGGAGGCGGGGGATGCGGTTCGAGCAGGCCAAACGCTAATTGAATTCGATATTGAAGCTATTAAGTCCGCTGGTTATCCCGTCGTCACGCCGGTTATCGTAACCAATGCCGCTGAGTTGGCCTCATCCGTTGAGGGACATACCGGAAATGTGACTGCAGGCAGCGATTACGTTCTAAGTATTACTCTAAGTTCCTAAATAACATTTTTTGTTATTGACAATAGGATAGGGCTGAATTAATATAACAACATCAAATGAATACGTTTTAAGGCGTGTTACCATGAATGTGGGCATGAGCCAAGAAGACATGACTAATGTAGTCATTGTTATTCTTGGCTTTTTTTGTTGAATTCCCCGAAGCGGTTTTTCATTTCTGGCGGCCAGGGAAGAAAAGCAGGTGCCTACCCGGTACATATTGTAAACGTTTTCATGGTTAGGGCTAAGAGCAGTGCTAAATTATTGAGTCGAAAGGATGATTCGAATGCTGGCTAAATTACAAAGGCTGGGCAAGTCTCTTATGCTGCCGGTGGCTACATTGCCTGCGGCAGGTATTCTGCAGGGGCTTGGGATGATCGACTATCAAAATGATATTCCGTTAGGGGTTGTCGGAAGTTTCCTCAATCAGTTTGTTACACCGTTTATGACCTCTGGCGCGCTTGCGATTCTGGACAATTTGCCATTTATCTTTGCGATCGGTGTTGCGATCGGTTTTGCCGGAGATGCTGTTGCTGCTTTATCGGCATTTATCGGGTATATGGTATTCACGAAAGTGCTCGCTCAAGTTCCGCTGCAAATGCCGTTCATACCGGATGACGTGAAGCTGAATATGGGTGTGCTGGGCGGTTTCTTTGTCGGTTTATGGACCGCTTTCCTGTACAACAAATACCACAATATCAAGCTGCCAGATTGGCTCGGTTTCTTCGCTGGTAAGCGATTCGTGCCGATTATCACCGCCGCCTCCACGATGGTGCTTGCGGTTCTGATCGGTATGGTATGGAGTCCAATTCAAGACGTGATTGCCGATTTCGGCAACTGGGTTGTGGGACTAGGCGGCATCGGATCGTTCATATTCGGAACTGCCAACCGCCTGTTGATCCCACTCGGTCTGCATCACGTGCTGAATTCTATCGCCTGGTTCCAGATCGGTGATTACACCAACGCTGCCGGCGAAGTCGTTCACGGTGACCTGTGGCGCTTCTTTGCTGGAGACCCGTCAGCTGGAATGTTCATGTCCGGTTTCTTCCCGATCATGATGTTTGCGATGCCTGCGGCGGCCCTGGCCATTATTCACACGGCTAAGCCGTCCAAGCGCAAGTTCGTTGCTTCCATCTTTTTGGGTTCGGCTCTTGCTTCATTTTTGACGGGGATTACCGAGCCGCTTGAGTTCGCGTTCATGTTCGTCGCCCCGGTATTATATGTGGTTCACGCAGTTCTGACGGGTCTTTCCGGCCTGATCATGTATGTGTTGGACGTACATTTAGGCTTCACGTTCTCTGCCGGCTTGATCGACTATCTGGTGAATATGAAGATGTCCAAGAACGCTTTGCTGCTCATCCCGGTAGGCTTGGCCTTTGCTGTGGTTTACTACTTCCTCTTCCGGATTCTAATCACGAAGTTGAATCTGAAAACCCCGGGACGTGAGGATGAAGATGAGACAGAGGTTTCCCCTGAAACAGGTAACGATACAGCAGTAGCAGTTGAAAGCTCTGGTGGCCCTAAATCATCAAAAGCAGCCAAGGTGCTGGACAATATTGGCGGTGCCGACAACATCGTAAGCATCGACGCATGTATTACCCGCCTGCGCTTAATTGTGAAGGACGAAACTGCGGTCAAGGACTCCGAGCTGAAAAAACTAGGCGCATCAGGAGTTATGCGTCTCGGTCAAGGAGCGGTTCAGGTTGTCTTTGGCCCCCAGGCGGAATCCATTAAAGATGAAATCAAAAAAATGATATAGAAAAGGCGAAAAGCGGGCGTTTGCCCGCTTTTTTGTTCCTTATTCTTTTTATCCCGAAACTTTGGGAGGCGGTCTATGGTGATGATGCTGGAATCCATAGTCTTTTACCTTAAATGTGAAGTTGCATGTAATGTTTAATTTCGAATACTCCTCTCTCCAGTTCATTTCCTTCCAGTCTTTGTAGCTCATGCTGTTTCGAACAAAATTCCCAACGCCGAGGCTATCGGCCTTTAACTCTTGAAGTTTCTTAATAATCTGATTCCCTCGCCGGGTCATTTCTTCAGAAACCTTTCGCTCAAAATCTTGCAAATCTCCATCGTTGCTAAGGTCTAATTCACCCGGATAATCAACTACCGATGCTTTTACTTTAAGATGGAGCCTGATCTCGGGGGAGCCTGGATTTGTACGTACTAATTTAACCTTTCTTTTGCTTTGTAGGGAATCGAAGAAGACCGATACGTTCTTGTCTGATTCTTCAGTTAAATTTACGGTGAACTCACCCCTTTTGAAGCTTCTATAGAGGCAAGTAAATATGGTTCCTTCTTCTGAATTTATTTCACCCACATACTTATCATCACGAAATAGCCCGATCCCCTGAACAGCTATGCTGTCTGTTTCACTTCTGATAGTTGGTGCAATTGGATCCTGTCCGTCATTGTAATAGTCTCTTAAAAAGGAATAAAGCGTAGTTTTCGGGATGATATGCTCGCCTGATTCTCTTGCAATAATCCCGTCGATGTATTTGCCCGTTCGGGGAAAAGACCCGTAATTTTTGCTCAGTAAGCTTGCAGCATCCCCGTCCACGATGACAATTTTCACCGTTTCGGACACGGTAGGGTCTCGGTAAAATGAACCAATACTATCCCAGATCCCTTGCTCTGCTTGTGATCGGCCAAATAGAATGATACGTAATTGTCCTCTGACTAACTTCAGATTCGTCTGTCTGGCCAGTTTCATTTGGCCGACCTTACTGCTGATTGCCTCCGTCTGCAGAAATTCCCGGCCCTCTTTGATTTCAGGGTTAGCAATTGGTACACTGACTGCAATTTTTAGCTGTCCATCGGGTAACAGGTCTTGCGAGGTAGATTGCACAAACCCGATTTTATCAATAATTCGTTCATCGGAGCCACAACCGCAAAGTAGCACTACAGCTACGAGTACCCATAGTTGATGCCTGTTCAAGTAATTTCACCTCTTATTCTTTGTGTCAGCAGCAAGATAATCAAAAGAACAGGTAACACAATAGCGACACCCGTTGACAGATACCCGAAATTGCTGGACCAATGTATAACTTCTATGAGTGTATCTGGAATTAGTGCGATGCCGAAGACCGCTATAACTAAAAATAAAGCCAAGAGATTCTTGGGAGCACGAATCATCGTGTGAGTCGTCGTTTCCAATGCTGCCCATAAATACATACCTGCGGTGATTAAAATGGAGAAAAGGAAGAAACCATAAAATAAATTTTCCGTACCTTGAACAAATATGCAACTGAATATAAGCAAGGATGTTGAGGATTGGAAATTGTAGGGTGCTTAAATGCTTATAACCATAAAATCCGAAAGTGATAAAACAAACATAGATGTATACTATAACAACCATTGAATTGCTAACTAACAGGGATTTAATCAGCTTGGTCTTCCGGTTAATATAAGGAAAAAGCAATAAACCAACCTCAAACCCAATGAAATTAAAGTATAGATTTAACGCACCAGATGCTGACATATGATGATCGCGAAACACAAACGTGGTTAAACGTGCCCATTCGAAATCTTTGAAGTAATATAGCATTAATAAAAGCAACGGAACCGTTAGCCAGTAGAAGATTGTAGCGGCTTTTGCGATATTATATAGCCCTTTAATAATGAGAAAGAAAAGTAATATATCTACAATGAATTTGAAAATTGTCGGATTCGCAGTTGGATAAGCTACCATTTGAAATACAATAATATAATATTTTGCGATCAGGCACCCGGTTACTGACCATATCCCGATCAATACCCAATAGAGGAGATATAGAATGAATTTAGAAAGTGACTGCTCCAGGATTTGGAATATTGATCTCCCTTGTCCAAGACGGTAAACCATCGCAACTAACAATATATTCAAGGTGGAAAGTAAAAAGGCAATAGGCAGCATCAACCATCCGTTGGTACCAAATTGTTCAGCTAACAACCGGGGAAGAGTGAACAAACCCATACCTATTTGGGTCATATAAATTAGGATGGTTGCATGGAATGGTGAAAGTTTTTCTGTCATGTCCGCCTCTCCTTATTTCTTCATTTTATTCCGGACGGGATTAGGCGACTTGCTTTGTGTTGGTCTCTCAACCAAAAATCTGAAAGGAGCGATAATAAATGTGTCCTTCCAATCATTAAGTTTGAATGGGGCGACGGGCGTCAAATAGGATGTGCCTAGACTGGTAAGTCCACTCATGTGAATCACGATAGCCCCAATTCCAGCGACAATTCCAAAATTCCCCCATAATCCTGCCAAAATAATAAGGAAGAAGCGCAGCAGTCGAACTGAAGCGCTCATGATATATACCGGGGTCACGAACGAAGCGATCGCAGAAGACGCCACTGCTATGATGAGAATATTACTGGTCAGACCCGCCTGAACGGCAGCTTGCCCGATTACGATTCCCCCCACGATACCGATAGTTTGACCAATCTTGGTAGGCAGTCGGGCTCCTGCCTCTCGAAGCAACTCAATTGTAATCTCCAGGAAAAGTGCTTCGTAAAGAGGAGGGAAAGGCACCTTATTTCTGGATTCCGTCAAGGTAAGAAGCAAATTCTCCGGTATCATTTCATAATGAAATGTTGTCACAGATACATAGATCGCTGTAAATACAAGGGTAATAACAAGCGCCAAAAATCTTAAAAGTCGAATTGCACTGCCAAGCAGCCAGCGCTGGTAGTAATCATCGGAAGAGGAAACAAACTCGAAGAAGGAGGATGGGGCACTAAAGAGGCTCGGGCTCCCATTCAGCATGCCTACAACTCTACCCGCCACGAGCTTTGAGGCGATCGCATCCGGCCGCTCTGTCGTAAGAAATTGCGGGAAAATGGAGTAAGGGGAGTCATCAATATATTGAAGCAGCATGTTCGTATCGAATACGGAGTCAATTTCAATATTAGATACACGGTACTTGATCTTCTCCACATAATCCATGTTCACCAGATCTTTAATATATAAAAGATAGAAATCTGTTTTGGTTACTTCTCCCACAGATATTTTGACTACTTTTAAATGTGAGCTTTTGATCCTCATTCGGATCAGCGACAAGTTAGTTTCAGCCAATTCAGTAAAAGCATCATGCGGACCTGTAATTACGCTTTCGTTCTCCGATTGAGATACTGATCGAGATTGATATCCAGCAACATTAATAAGGTAAGCATCCCCTTGGAAAAATAGGGCAGCCTGTCCTGATGCGATTTCGATCACCAATAATTTATTGTCTGTGGTTAGGCTGAAGTTGGGTTGATCCAATAAACGCGGCAAATCCCTTACTTGAATATGCTCTAGAGGTTCGACAATATTTCGATAAAGACTGTTCGCATCAATCAGGGAACTACAGTAGAGCAGGTCAATTTGATTGTCTAAATAGGTGTGATGTACAAAATCGACACAGTCTCCAAATTCGGAAATGACATGTTCTAAGGTCGACTCTTTCTTCATGGAAATACTCCTTCATTTGTTACTAGCTCAGGAATTATGTTGCACCTTTTATGGGATTATATACATTTTCTTGAACAGGGTTTTGAGATCGAGGGTTGCTATCTCCAGAAGATTCTAGCACAAGACTTTAAGAATAATTTAAACTTGATCTTGTGATTATTCAGTGATAAAAAGAAGGTACTTGAGTCGCAAGATAATACAATATTATTACAGCTAGAGGGTAGTCTTAATGTTGAATATATTAGGGCTACCCTTATTGTATCTTGGGATGAGATGAATAGAGGTCAGGGGGAATACAGGAATTGGAGGGAAAAGTAAATGTTGTGCTTAGAGAGAGTTCAATATTTTGTCCGAAAAAAAGAGCAGAGTCCGTAATGGCGATCAAAATTCGGTAGAACCAAGTACTGGTATAAACATCCAAATTTCTATCCGAGGGGGTAAAACGCCATGAGGAGCCGAACGATTCTTATCGTCGACGACGAACCAAGATCGAGAGAGGGTATGAAGAAAATACTAAGGGTATGGGCAGCAGGCCAATATGAGATCCTCACGGCAAGCAGCGGGGGGGCCGCTATGCAAATTCTTGAGGAGACTCCCGTGGAACTGATGATAACGGACATACGTATGCCGGAAATTAGTGGTCTTGCTTTAGTTAGCCAACTGAGGAAGAAAAGTATGCAGCGTCAGCCATCTGTTATTCTCGTCTCCGGCTATGCCCAGTTTGAGTACGCCCAGGAAGCGCTTCGTTTGTCCGTAGTGGACTATTTATTGAAGCCGATCGGCCGGGAAAAGCTGATTGCCTCTGTGGAGGATGCCCTGAAGGTCGTGGAAGAGCAGGATGATATCGTCTACATGCGAAAGATGGCCGATCCGAAATTGATGGCTATTAGGGATGAAGAAGCCGTATTAAGCGATCCGATCCGCAAGGCGATACACTATGTGGATATGCATCTAGAGGAGGCGATTAGCCAGCAAGAAGTTGCTGCGCATGTACATTTGAACGGGAGCTATTTCAGTTCGCTTTTCAAAGAACAATGCCAAATGAATTTTAGCGAATACGTTACCCGCAGAAAGTTGCAGAAAGCGAAGGAATTGCTGCTGAAAACGAATCTGACCATAGTAGAAGTCGCATGCCGTACCGGTTATCAGAGAGTCAAATATTTTAATAAGCTGTTCAAGGAATACGAAGGAATGAGTCCGGGCCAGTATCGATCCATGAGGAACGGAATGGAAGCCCAAATTCAATAATGGCTCGACAAGGGGATTTACCATGAGAATCGCATCCAGTTTTGCAACCGCTTGCAAAGGTACCCCCTAAAATGGTGAAGCTATGGTCATGACCGTACCAAAACCCAAAAAAAGGAGGAACCTTTCCTAAAAAGCGATCCCTTATGTCTTAGGACTAGAGGCTCTATAATATGAATGCGGTTACATATAACCGAAGAATAAAAACAAAAGGGGAGGCAAAGTATGAAAAAAATGAAACGTGTTTTAGTGGGACTTTCTTTAATGCTCGTCATGTCGTCTGTTCTCGCTGCATGTGGTAGCGGAAGCTCAAAGGAACCCAACTCACCAAACAATACGGCCCCAACAACTAACAATGGTTCGGCTCCAAAAGGCGGAGACAGTCCGAAAGTCACTATCAATCTCTGGAGCTTCACGGATGAGATTCCAAACATGACTAAGAAATACTTGGAGACTCATCCTGACGCGAATGTGGAATTCAAAACTACGATTATAGCAACTACCGATGGCGCTTATCAGCCGGCTCTTGACCAGGCTTTGGCCGCTGGCGGTAAAGATGCCCCGGACATTTATGCAGCTGAAGCTGCGTTCGTGCTCAAATATACACAAGGCGACGCTTCGACTTACGCCGCCAACTACGCGGACCTGGGCCTGAGTGACCAAATGGTTATGGACGCTGGGATCGCTCAATACTCCGTCGATATCGGCAGCAAAGACGGCGAACTGAAAGGCCTTGGTTATCAAGCAACCGGCGGAGCCTTTATCTATCGTCGCTCCCTTGCAAAAGATACTTTTGGAACAGATGATCCAGCCACAATCAAAAATGAAATTGGCCCTGGTTGGAATAAATTCTTCGAGGCAGCTGCGAAGCTAAAAGCCAAAGGCTACGGTATCGTATCTGGTGACGGCGATATGTGGCATGCGATCGAGAACAGTTCTGACAAGGGTTGGATTGTTGATGGAAAGCTTCATATCGACCCGAAGCGGGAAGAGTTCCTTGATCTTTCCAAGAAGCTGAAAGACAATGGCTATCATAATGATACGCAAGACTGGCAGGAAGCATGGTTTGCGGATATGTCCGGCACTGGTACTCAACCGGTATTTGGTTTCTTCGGTCCAGCATGGCTCATCAACTACGTCATGAACGATCAAGTCAAAGATACTAAGGGCGACTGGGCTGTTACTGAGCCGCCAACAGGTTTCTTCTGGGGTGGTACATGGCTGCTAGCCAACAATGAGGTTACTAAGGACGAGGCCAAGAAGGCAGCAGTTGCAGACTTTATTAAATGGGTTACGCTTGATACATCTGATACAGGCCTTCAACATTTCTGGGCTAACGGTACGATGAAGGACGGTGAGCAAGGTACGAAGGACAGCGTTGCATCCTCCGTCGTCATGTCGAAGTCCAACGGCGAAATTGAACTGCTCGGCGGACAGAACATGTTTGACGTGTTCGTTCCAGCTAACGCTAATGCTTCTGGTAAGAACTTGACTCAATTCGACGAGTCGATCAATATGCTCTGGCGCGACCAAGTACGTGAGTACACCTCAGGCAACAAGGACCGTGAAAGCGCGATTAAAACCTTCAAACAGCAGGTCAAAGACCAGCTTGACATTGATAGCGAATAAGAAGGAGCGGAAGGGGCGGGGGAGTTCCCCCGCCCCTTCATATCAACTAGTGAGGTGAGAGCATGCGCCGGAAAGTTGTCAATTATTCAAAATATGGTTATTATTTTACCTTTCCGTTTGTGGTTGCATTTCTAATTTTCTCTTTGTATCCCATTTTATACACCTTAGTTATCGGGTTCACAGATATGAAAGGATTAGTTCCAAAACCAATCCAAATTCTCGATAATCCATTTCAGAACTTCAAAGATCTTCTTTTTGATAATCCCTCGTTCAGGAAGTCTCTGTTCAATACGGGCCTGCTCTGGATTGTCAACTTCATCCCTCAGATCGGTCTCGCGCTTTTGCTCACGGCATGGTTCACGAACCAGCGCCTTAAAGTGAAGGGGCAAGGCTTATTTAAGGTTCTGTTCTATATGCCTAACATTATTACTGCAAGTACGATCGCCGTACTTTTTAGCACGATGTTCGCCTATCCGATGGGTCCGATCAACAGTTTATTTCAGTCGCTGGGATGGGCCGACGCTCCGATCTATTTCCTCCAGGACAAGACGACAGCACGTGGCATTGTGTCGTTCATCCAGTTCTGGATGTGGTACGGCAACACATTGATCATCCTTATCGCAGGCGTTATGGGTATAAATCCCGCTTTATTCGAGTCTGCGGCGATCGACGGCGCGAGCGGAGTTCAAACCTTTTTCCGCATTACCCTGCCGAGCCTGCGTACAATATTGCTGTTTACGCTGATTACATCCATGGTCGGCGGTTTAACGATGTTCGATATTCCGCAGTTGTTCCTTATGGGTGGACCAGACGATTCCACGCTCACTACAACCATGTTCATCTATGGGCAAGCGTTTAAGGGCAGCTATTTATATAATCGCGCTGCAGCGGCGAGTATGATCCTGTTTGTGATCGCAGCGATCTTGTCTGGATTACTATTCTACTTAATGCGTGACCGTGATGCGGCTAAGTTGAGAAAAGCAGAAAAGAAATATAAACAATCTGCCCGTGCAGCAGTAGAGAGAGAGGTGTAAAACATGGAGAAAACTCAGAAAAGCGGAACTGCCGGTCTAACGATTACCAGGGCAATCATTTATGTTGTCTGTATTTTTCTGGCGATTCTCAGCATCTTTCCGTTTTGGATCATGTTTGTAAACGCCACACGTTCTACAGCTGAAATCCAAAGCGGTCTTTCCCTGCTTCCTTCCACTCATCTTATGACCAACTTGCGAGTGCTGCTCGACAAGAGCTTTGATCCTATTCAAGGATTTCTGAATTCGTTCATCATCTCCAGTTCAGCAACCATCTTGACGGTCTACTTCTCTTCTTTAGCGGCCTATGGGCTAGTGACCTATAATTGGAAGCTGCGCAACGCGTTCTTTACTTTTATCTTGTGCGTGATGATGATTCCTGCTCAGGCAAGCGCGATCGGATTCTATCAGTTCATGTATAAACTGCATTGGACGAACAACTTCCTTCCGCTGATACTGCCTGCGATAGCAGCGCCCGCTGTGGTGTTCTTCATGCGCCAATACTTGCTAGCAACGCTATCGATAGAAATTGTAGAAGCGGCGCGTGTAGACGGATCTGGCGAATTTAAAACATTTAACCGGATCATCATGCCGTTGATGATACCAGCAGTAGCAACGCAGGCTATCTTTGCCTTTGTGGCCAACTGGAACAACCTGTTTATGCCGCTCATTTTGCTGACCAAAAAAGAGATGTATACGATGCCGATCATGGTAAGTTTGCTTCGCGGTGATATTTACAAGACGGAGTTCGGCTCGATCTACCTGGGACTGGCCTTGACAGCATTACCGTTGTTTGTGGTTTACTTCCTGTTATCTCGGTATATTATTGCGGGGGTAGCATTGGGAGGCGTAAAAGAGTAACCCTGTCTATTAGAATCATGATGTTGGCGTGATACTGTTTATGGTGCACAGGCCAAGGGGAAGCCTTTGTTTTGAAGGCCTCTTCTTTGGCTTTTTCTGTTTTGAATACCTTTAGTCAATCTTTGATTGTTATGGATAAAGCTCGCTATTCACTCTCTTGCGTCTACCCCCGGAAGTCAAGTCATGGTATATTAACACTTTGAAGCCATTTTATCCAAAGCTACTGGACAGTCCTATAAAATGATAGCTGCAGAGCTAGCAACTAACCATTCCTTTTTAACTGAATAATGGCGAAAAATGACAAGAAGGAAAAACTGCAAAAGGCAATGTGTAAATGACAATATATGATAAAAAATTTTAGGTGTTTCCAGAATATTGAAGGTTTAAGCGGGATTATATCGAATAATATAATGAAGGATTACAACGAAGTTTTTTTATTTTAATGGCAGGGGTGCTGTAATGAGAAGGTTGTTTAAAGCCATTGTTATTTTTCTAGGATTGATATTTGCAGCCTATTGTGCATATTTGCTTGAAAGCTCTGGAGATAACAATTCATCCGGTCAAATCATTGACCAGTGGGACGTTACCTGGACGGATGAATTTGATTCAAATATGAACGAGGAGAACTTGGAAGTGCTCCAGGGTTGGACACGAATTTCATTAAATGCCCCTACGCCTGGGAGACCTAAAGGAGCAACATCTCAATGGATCAAAATTACGGTTCCAAAGCTTTTGCCGGGCTCCTCTACGATTTTAATCGATAAAATTTATGGTAAACACATCGTTGCTTTTATGAACGGTAATAAAATATATGAGTCAGTGCGTGATTATAATTATGAAATTAATAGTGTGCTCTTGCCTTTAGATGAAGTTGATTCAAATAAAACACTTTATATCGGAATCTATTCTCACAACAGAATAGGAATTCCAGATGTCATTAAAGTAGGGGCCTATCATGAGCTGATCAAAGAGTATGTCCGGGGGAATATAGCTGACTTTATATTAGGCAGCACACTTATTTTTATTGCAATTATTATGTTAGCTTGTACAGTATTTCTAAGATCTGATAACTTGATTATCTGGCTCTCTCTATGTGTGGTTTTTTTATCTAGTGGTGTAATTGTTGTAACGTACTCATCCTTTTTATATTGGCTATTTGAAGATAAAGGAAAATTATATGTTACCTTGTTTGATGCAGCATTATTTATTTTGTTGCCAGCATTCACATTTTTCTTTGAGAAGGTATTTGGTCCTGGTTATTACTCCATTATTAGAAGGTTTAGGAACTTCCAAGTTGTATATTCCATGTTTTGCGTGGTGATGGTTATTTTTCATCAGTTATCATCAGGAAAATACCACAGTATGTATAGCTTTGTTACACAAGAAGTTCTAGGGTACATTATGATTGCTCAGTTTATCTTACTTTTGAGCATCGTTACTGTTTATACATTCCAGAAGAATAAAGACGCGGTTATATTTACAACTGGATTTTTGATTTTCGCGGTACTTGGAGTTGGCGAGCTGATTTGGTTCTATTCTCAAAATGCATACTATGACCTTTTCCTATGGAAATGGGGTGTAATAAGCTTCCTGGTCTCCTTAATTATCATACTTGGCAGAAGATTTTCTGAAAACCATGAACAGGTAGTTGAGTACTCCAAGCAGCTCGAAATGTTCAATAATGAATTGCAACGTTCGGAGAAAATGGAGATTATTAGTGAAATGGCAGCTTCCGTAGCTCATGAAGTTCGGAATCCATTGCAGGTAACCAGAGGATTTATTCAATTAATGGCTGAAAAACATGAGCAAACTGAGAAGGTATATTTGAATATGGCTCTTGATGAACTTGATCGTGCATCGAATATTATCACTGACTTTCTTACTTTTGCCAAACCGGAAGTAGGGAAAGTGGCCACATTAAACTTACTTCAGGAATTTATACATATTGAAGGAATACTAGTACCAATGGCAAATTTGCAGGGAGGAAAAATATCCGTAAATATACCTGATAATTTATTGATTAAGGGAAATTCCTCTAAATTTAAGCAAGCCATTATTAATATCATCAAAAATAGTATCGAATCACTTCAAGGTGAAGGAGATATTCAAGTTTGGGGATATAAAGAAGATGGCTGGGCCTATGTTCATATCAAAGATAACGGTGAGGGAATGGATTCCGATGTGTTGGCCCGGCTTGGTGAACCCTATTTCTCCAATAAAACTAAGGGGACGGGACTCGGTCTAATGGTTACGTTCCGAATCATCGAAGTAATGCAAGGTGAAATTACCTTTTTGAGTGAAAAAGGAGTAGGCACCGAAGCAATTATTCGCTTCCCGTCAAGAGATACTTGACGGGAAGTTTTTTTGCCATGGACCTACTCGGTCGTGATCATATTTCAAACATATTTACATCCACACAGCGTTCGGCTTGATGTCACTTTTAATTACTTCCGATGGATTTGGGGGGAGTACTAGATAAAATTCGTCGGAATTTTCCTCAACTGTTTTAACCTTGATGTGATCCGGGATTATAACCCCAAGTGCCTCCTGGATTGCAGCCTTTGGGTCGGCTAGCAGTTTTGCTTTGAAACTAGGGTCTTGCCAAGCTTTCTGAATAATTTGCGTTTGAAGGAGAGCTCCTGATGTTGTCATAAAGATCACCCTTTCTCAGAAAAAATGGTTTTAAATACTTACATATTATAACATTAGTCACAGTTTTAATCTAGGAATTAGCAATTTTTTTCGACAGCCAGTACTCTAAACCACCATTCTCCAGCAATTTCCTGTCTTTTTCGATTTGCTCGGCGGCTTGGCGAATATTAAGTACCAGGAATTCATGGAAATCACAAAGATGTTGGGCATTAGAACACATAGTAAGTAGAGATTTGTGGTGAGCCTCTGCTTGCAACGCATACTTTGATAAAATGCCTTGCGTGTATATCGCTTGTTTAATCTCGTCCGGTGTAGGTCGGCGGTTCTCCGCCAAATGCTGTTTCGTTTCAATCAGCGCAATGAGACAGTTATAGCTGCCTTCCTTCAGATCCTTCTCCCAATCCATCCAATCATCCAGCATTTGCAGTGTAATAAGAACGGTATCCACGCTGTCTTCAAGTAAAGGAATCATTTTTTCCTGATTAGAGAGCAAGCAAATGGCGGCAACTGCCAGCTTGACCGGCGCTGCTTTATGGGCGACCCTTACAGGGCTCTCTAAGAAGAAATTATTGCTGTTCTCGTGAGTGACGGCATCTGCCCATTCGGCGATGTATTTCTGAAAGTAGGACCAGAACGGCGAGCCGATGGGAAAATACTTTCTGTAAATGCTCAGAAACTCAAAGTGAATCAGGTCAGCCAGGGGCAGCTGATGCTTGAACCTCGCTTCAGGATTGTCCATCAGATCATCGAGCAGGTGGTAGTACATCATCCCGAATATATTTGCTATCGCAATTTGGCGGCAATCCGCAATGGGAACTGCCGATCTCTCCTGCAGCCAGTACGGCAGAAGGTAGCAAATATAATTTTTCGAGCGGTTTTCCTTCAATACATGGAACTTGTCTAGGAAGTCACGAGCTGGTTGGCTAAAAGAGGGAGGGAGGGCAGATAACAACTTGTCCGCTGTAGCGAACGCTTCCTTCAAATCTTCTTCATAATTCGAAAGCCAGAGCAAATTTAACACCTCTCATCATAGTGGAAGCCCGGTATACCAATAACATAATTCGTTAGGCAAAGAAGACGAGAGTAATCCGGTTACTAATATTATAGCCTAAATGAAAAGTTCTAAAAATACAAATCTGTGACTTTTGATCTACAATGAAAAGCCCCGATCCGGCCAGGATGGGGGCTGTCCTTTAAAGCAAGTCGTATATCATCCAAATCAAAAACAAAGTTCATCTTTAACGGCCACAATTCTTATACGTTTGTAGTCCGCGAGCCAAACATTGTCCTTGTACAGCTTGGTTCTGGCAGCATCGCAAATATGGTGAAATGTTTTAGCTCTTTCATTATCCGTAAGGTCTTGAAAGAATTCATCCGCCCCTAGACCGCTTAGCCAGTGAAAGAGCCCATTCTCCCCATCTTCAAGCGGAGTAGGACGATCAAAATGCACGGCATAGGTGACCCGAAAGCCTTGTGCTTCAAGCATCGAGCTATACTGGCCAATACTAGGGAAGAACCACGGGTTGCGCTTTTCTCCAGCGATGCCGTACTGTTCGGACAGCACCTTGCAGATGCTCTGCACAATCGTATCCACGTTGCCCTGGCCGCCAAACTCGGCAACAAACCGTCCTCCTGGCCGAAGTGCCTTCCATATGCAGGAGATCACAGCCTCGGCATTCTTGACCCAGTGCAGAGCGGCGTTGGAGAATACGGCATCCATTGTCTGCTCCAGCGAGAACTCTGCAGCATTGCCGACGATAAAGTCAAAGCAGGGATATTTTCGCCTAGCCTGCTCAATCATGGCGGAGGAATAGTCCATGCCGAGCACGTAGGCTCCAGTCTTCTGAATCTCGAAGCTTAAGTCGCCGGTTCCACAGCCCAGGTCAAGAACCCTCTCTCCCGGCTGCGCCTGAAGCAGGCTAACGACATCCTTACCGTAATCGGATACGAATCCTAGCTTCTGATCATACAGCTCCGGCTTCCAATCATGAATTGATCCCATAATATTATCCTCCTAACAGGCGTGCAGATTTACTTTCAAATTTTTACTATTTCTATCATGGCATAGTCTGCTTGATTAGTTAAATATATAATTGCAATATACATAATAGATGCCGCCTATTAGAAGGTTATTCTCTTTAGAACATTTGCCGAAATCCAATGAATATCAACAACAAACCGGAAATCATCGTTGCCCGATGGCCCAATTTCTCGGCAGCGAACCTCTCCCCAAATCCTGCGCAGAGTGCCAGCAGAATAAAACTGAATAAGCCAACGGACAGAGAAGTGTACCATACATTCAATTGTGTAATGCCAGCATTGAAGCCGCCGGCTAAAGCATTCATTGCCAGGGCAATTCCAAGCAGGATTGACTCGGGCAAACTAAGCGACTTGGAGCTGTCGGCATCCGCTTCCTCTGGATTTTGGAGCAGCCGCGTTAATGAATTGGCAGAAGGCTCTTTGGGAGCGGGTTTTTTTTCTATATAAGGCTGGACCAGCACCCACACACCGACACCGATAATGACGATGGTTCCGATCAATTGGCCGATCCAAGGAGACATCCAGTTGGATATCAAATTCCCAAATAAGCCGGAAACCAGTGTAGCCAAAAAGGAAATGAAGGCAATGGTTAAGTTGGAATACCAGGGAATATGGATTTTTCGAACACCGTAAGCAATTCCGACCCCAGCGTTGTCTAGATTGGATGCCAAACCGATCGCTATGATCGCTAACAGACTGTAGGAACTCAACGAGGTTCACTCCTTTGCGTCGCTTTGCTCACAGCATATGCCCAGGGATGCGTTTTGGTTTCTCCCATAATAAATTGCTGAAAATGAAGAGAAAAACTCCCTTTCTACCGTATAAAGTAGTATAATTTACAATAAGATATATCTGAGGAGTGATAAATGTGCTTGAAAACTTGTTGCGGCCAACGCATCTGCTGTTGCTGGTCATTGCCGCGCTTCTGTTGTTCGGTCCCAGCAAACTGCCGGAACTTGGACGCAGTTTTGGCACGATGTTAAGGGAATTCAAGAAGGGCGCCCGCGGAGATTTCAAAGAAGAGGAAGACAAGCCGCAGGAGATCAAGTCCATCGAAGAAACAAGCAAGTCCTAATGATAGAAAATGGAGGCGCCGAAGGGTGCCTTTTTTGTTGCATGAAAACACAAATCGCCTGTAGAAGCCAAGAGTTTGCCTTCATACAAGTGGCTCACCCCAAAAAAAGCTGTGCATAAGTCATCGAAATAACTTATACACAGCCCACCCAATTATTTTAATTTAAAGGCACTGATATCTTCCTTAATCTTTGTGATGCTTTCCATTAATTCCTCAACCACTTCAAGATTTTGAACTAATGTGTCCGCTAATTCATCAGTTACTGCTGTTGTAATTACTGTTTTATCCAAAATTTCTTGTGAATCGCTACTAATGAGGTCAACGGCATTCACAATATCCTCTGTGCTTAGCATCTGTCTTGTGATTTGCTCCATGAGATTTGTAATATAAGCCGTACTATGTTCTGTTGACTCTTTCATATTGTTAATAATATGAGTGAAATGCGTTGCAATTTTCTCCGTATCCTCAACATGTAATTTAACATCTTCATTTGCAGATTGTACTTGGGCTATTTTACCGTTGATGTTATTGATAATCTCGCTAATTTTCTGTGTTTCTAAACTTGTAGCTTCGGATAGCTTCTTCACTTCATGAGCTACAACGGCAAACCCTCTACCTTCATCGCCAGCTCTGCTTGCTTCAATGGAGGCGTTCAAGGATAACAAGTTAGTCTGGTTTGCAAAGTTCTGTATGGTTACCAATACCTCTTGAATCGATTTCGCATATTCGATCAGTTCCTGTATTTCATCGCTTGATCGATCGACGCTTTGTGAGATACCTTGAACATTGCTATTCAATGTCTCGATATTATGGACACCTTCTTGGACGCTTGCTAAAGATTTCTCAGAGATGTTCTTCGTAGCGCTAATTTCATTTACTGAGCCTTTATTGGTTTCCAATATTTCATGCAAGCTCGCTAAAGATTCTTCTGTGTTTGCACTTTGATTTGTAACGCTATTTTCGATCAATCTGAAATGTTCTTGCAGTTGCAGTATACCCTCTCTGTCATCCTTACCGTTTACTACAGACCGGATAACGCCATAAACAGCTGTATTTTTCTCATTCACTTCTAACGTTAGATTCTGTATTTTTTGTAAAGTGTCACTGAGCTGGTCGCTAAATTGGTTAAGGTAATTCGAAAATAGCGAGAATTCATCCTTAGAGGTAATTTTAGCACGTGCACTCAGGTTTCCTTTTCCCATTTCTTGCAGCAGATATCGGAATTGATCGACGTTCTTTTGGATACTACGAGTTATGATGTATACAATGATAATAACTATCGCAATTGCCGCAATACCTAAAATGATAATCGTCGCTCGTAAACTGATCGCACCGGTCACCATATCGTCTGAAATATTCCCATGTATGCTTTCAATGACGCTGCGTACTTCGGCAACCAAGGTTGTATTCTCATTGATCAACTGAACCAGTGATGCATCTATGGGCTGCAATTCTTTTAGGATGTTCATTTTCTCTTCCATCAGACTTATTGCTTCTGTTGGTGTTTCGTTGCTGCCGAAGTAATTACCAAAGGCTGACTTCATTTCATTTATAATTGAACTGATCTCTTGATAAAGTTTTGTAACCTCTTCGCTTTTACCTTCGATCACAGCCCGATTATATTCATTCAAAAGTTGATTAATCTGATTGGAGGCATTAGCGAAATCATAGCGTTGATCCAAAGCGACTCCGATTGAAATATTCCTGGAGTGAACAGTAGTATCAAAGTATATTTCAAAAGAAACCTGATCATATTCATTTAAATTGATGTCTGTCGTATCTATTTCAATAGCAATCTCTTCCCATGAGGCATTTGCTGCTGTAAATTTGTTAGCGATTTTAAATGCTGGCTGCCCTTGAAAGGTTGTAAACTCAATTCCGTCGAAGGCAGAACCATAGCTGCGCTGTAGAGCAGAATCTGATACTTTTGCAAAGTCTATCACAGTTTGGGATGATTCGTTGATGAGTTGAATATTCGTTAAATAGGCTGTGCCTTTGTATTCTACAGCATCGCCGCCGATCCGGGCCAATAGCTTATCGCGATCCCCTTTATCCGGAATGTTGTTAAAATAGCGATATTTACTATAGGTAGTTCCGTCGACAGTTTCTGTACCTAGTGATAAAGTTGCAGTACTCAGCATAGGAATATCGACCCAGTTCGCTATCTTGCTCAACAAATCCCTTTGTTCCTGAAGTGAGCTTTCATTTTCATTCAGCTTTTGAAAAATGCCAGCGGATAAATCGAATCCGCGTTCATCGGATAGGTCAATAATTTGTTGCATGTTTGATTTATTCTGAGCTAATAACGTTTTTAAATTATCCCATTCCTTTTTGTATTTGCTATTTGGATGATTCGTATTGATAATATTAAAAGCTTCGTCGATGTTAGTGTAGATTTCGTCCAAATAATTGCTGTCTTTAGAAGAGACATACATGACGTCCAAGGTTTCATTCTGTTCCGATAGTCGGTTAACTTGGCTCATATGGGTTGTCATTTGGTAGTTTTGATTGTTGCTATTCAGCATAGTAAGCGACATTCCGCCAATTAGCAAGATAATGACCAGACATACTGCGCTTAGCAACATAAGTTTGAACTTCAATGAATGAACCAGCTTTGTTTTAACTCCTCCATGAACTCCGGATGCTTTTTCTCTAGATGGTTTGCTCTGCATGTACGAATCTCCTCTTCCAGTATTGTCCTTCATCGGACTCTCTAATTTCATGGTACAAAAGCACTACCTCCATTATTATCGGCTTAAGCTCGATAATTTCTTAGAAGGTTTTAGGACTTACATATTGAGGAAAATTGAGGTGTGGTATCAATCTTTAAGCCCCATCAGTTATGTATAGACGATCCCAAAAAAAACGGCAATCTCTCTCCGGTAGAATTCCGGAAATCGATCGCCGCTTTTAACAATCTTGCTGTTGACGTATGCTTTAATACGCCTTGATTAAATTATATGTCGTTATTCCCGCAAACGTGGAGGAGCTTTGGATCATCCAGCCGGATGGCAAGTTGTAGATCGAGGTTACCTGTTCCGTACTTCCGACGGGAAGTCCGTTTAAATTCACTAAGTTGTATGTCGTTGTTCCTGCAAATGTGGAGGAGCTCTTGATCATCCAGCCAGAAGGCGTGTTGTAGGTAGAAGTTACCTGCTGTGTTGCACGTGCAGGGCCGTTGTTAAGGTTGACAATGACATAGGTTGTTGTCCCCGCAAAGGTAGAGGAGCTTTTGATCATCCACCCGTAAGGCATGTTATAAGTGGATGTTACCGTTTGTGTTGCCCCATAAGGCGCTCCGTTTAAATCAACAAGTACATAGGTTGTAGTTCCCGCAAACGTCGAAGAGCTCTTGATCATCCAGCCAGAAGGCATGTTGTATGTCGTGGTGACTGTGATCGTGTTCCCGTAGGCTGCGTGAGCTAAACTGTAGGAATTAACAAATACTAGAAGGAAAACGAGTAGGACGGCACAATGCTTCAGCTTTTTCATAAAATACCTCCCAAAAATTAGTATAATACCAAATATATTATATAATAGTAATTATATCCATTACAATAAATTTGTTTATATGATTATTAATAGAAAAGTAATACAAGATAGGTTTAACTAAATATTTAATATAAATGTATTTTCATATGATTGGAATGAGAATTAAACTAAGGAAAGATGTGACTGCCATGCACCCATCTATCCTTCGGCAAGCTCGGGCTTCTTCCAAAATAGCGCGATTACCGTTCCGATCAATAGGACGATGGCAGCGAAATAGTACGGATAGTTCAGATTGATGTCGAACAGTGCGCCGCCGATGATTGGGCCGAAAATGTTGCCTATGCTTGTGAAAGTCGAGTTCATGCCACCGACGAAGCCTTGCTCGTTCCCCGCAATCTTTGATAAGTACGACGTGATGGCCGGGCGAATCAAATCGAAGCCGGTGAAGAGGACAAAGGTGGTCAGCAGGATGATGAAATATGTGCTTACATATGTCATCAGGAGTACAAGAACCGTGGAAATTCCCAGGCAGTAACGGATGACATTGATTTCGCCTAAACGCTTGGTGAGGCGGTCAAACAGCAGGATCTGGGCAATCGCGCCGACCAGTGCCCCGCCAGTAATGACGATAGCAATATCCTTCGGCGTGAAGCCGAACTTATGGTCAACGAACAGGCTGAAGAGCGACTCAAATGCAGCCAGGCCGAACGACAACACGAAGATCAATATGAATGCGATGAAATACATCGGTATGAAGATGCGGCGCAGACCGCTCGTTTGCTCTGGTTTTGTGGAGTCCTCAACTGCACGTTCAGGCTCTTTCAGCAGAACCAGAGACAGAATCGCAGCGAGCCCACCCAGCAGCCCGGCTGTATAGAAAGGGAGGCGCGTGTCGATTTCCGCGAGAAATCCGCCAAATCCGGGGCCGATGATAAATCCCGTGCTGATGGCAGCAGACATATAGCCAAGCGCCTTGGGCCGGGTTTCGTTTGTTGTAATATCCGCGATAAAAGCTGTTACCGCTGGCATAATGAACGCCGCGCTGACTCCGCCAAGCATGCGGGACACGAACAATACTTCAACCGTTTTTCCGAATCCGAACAGAAACTCTGAGAAGCCGAAAATGAACAGGCCGAGCACAATCATAACCTTGCGTCCGTACTTGTCCACCCAGCGTCCGGCAAACGGCGAACTGATCAACTGTGTAATGGCAAAGGCCGATACCATATAACCTACGACTTTCCCGCTAATATTCAGCTCATTCATAATGGTGGGCAGCACGGGAATAACGAGTCCGATCCCGAGGAAGGCGATAAATAAATTCGTTAACAGGATGGCCAAGGTGATTTTTGGATTTTTCATAAACAAGACTCCTCTAAATCCATACTGTAAGAACAGTAGATGATGGATAACTCTATATGTAAGGTTGATCCGCAGAGTTATTATTATACAGTAATAATATCTCTGTTGCAGTATAGGATGTATTTGCTGTTCAAACGTACTGATTATGGCGCGAGGCCATTAGAATATGAGGGATGTGTTGTGCAATAACTGGATTTGTTGCAGTTAAAAGTTGTTCTTACCTTCAGAATGTAATTTAACTGGATTTTGTGTAACTAAATAAGTCGGAAAGCCCGAGTTGGGGAAAAAATGAAGAGCTAGATACACAAAATACAGCTATTTCGTCTAATCATGGGAAAAAGAAAAAAATAGAATCATGAAATCCATCTAAATCGAGCGTAGGTCTGGGTCTGCTGAAGAAGTCGCGAATTAGGCGAATAGGAAGCTGGGGAAAATGATTGCCTTAAACATCGCACCGCAATATGTAAAGGAGTTCTTGGATGAGGCGGACGGTATGTGTAGTGCAAGATGCAACCCCTAAAAAGGACACTTTGTACAAAGTGTCCTTCTTGGGGGTTACTTGACGTTTTTAATGTAGAGAAATTAAAACAGGATTTAAAAGAGCGGCAGGTTCAGACGGATCGCCATGTATCCGAAGGGTTCTACAGCCACTTGGCCTGGCAGTACCTCGTCTCCGGTTAAGGCATCCGTACCCTGGCAAGGCAGGGTGACGCTGCCGCCACGGCCATCCATATTGACGATAATCCATACCGTTCGCCCATCGGCTTCACGTCTTGGCGCGACAATAGTGCCGCGGGTTACGTCGCTTCGCAAAATGACCTTCGCCTCAGCCGCATAATGCCGGATAAGCTGGCAGAGCAAAGCATCACCCTCCTCGCCATATGGCATCGAGCCCAGCAAAACGATCTTCCCCAGTCCATGCCGGTGCTCGGTCACGAACGCCAGGCCGGACGTCAGTCCTTCGCTGATCTCGCCTACCACGGATGCGCCGCCTTCCAGCGGCTGGAATACCGCGCTCCAAAGCGAGAGCGGGGCCGATACGCCGAAAGCGCGTCCGATCGATCCCGTACCGTCCATAGGGTACGTATACACTGTCTTTACGCCCGCAAGTTTCTCCAGTTCGCCTAGCCCTGCATCCGTCGGAATCGTATGCTCCTCCGTACGTCCTCCGGTAAGCGGGCCGGCGATCCAGATGCCGCCCCCGGCGGCGAATTCCAGCGCCCGCTGTAAATATTCCGCAGATACGTAAGGAAGAAATGGAGTGAACAACAGCTTGTATCCACCGAGATCGGCTCCTTCAGGAACCACATCGCGGTGGATGCCTAGCGACAATATTCTTCTATAGAAATCGTTCACCAACCCCCGGTGATCCAGCTTCCGGTGCGGCTCCGTTTTGAAATAAGCCTTTGCCTCGTCCGAATACGTCATTGCTACTTCGGCCTGCACTGGCTTCGTCTCCAGCAGGATCGCCTCAAGCTCCTGCCTGGCCGCCTCAACTTCCAGCACCTGTCGGTGCCCGACTGTCGGCTCGCCCCAGGCGCTCACGACGGAGCCGTGAGGCTGCTCGCTGCCCGTCCGCTGCTGCCGCCACAGCCAGTAGCAGAAGGCCTCGGCGCCCAAGGCATAGGCCGCTACAGCTTCTGCCTTCACATACCCGTTCGGGTGCGGTGCGGCGTAACTCTCCAGGGAAGCGGCATGGGACGGGCTCGTCTCCATGATCCAGAAATCCTTACCCGGTTTAAAATTCCGCCATAAATCACAATTGAACAAATAGGCGTGCGCGTTCTCTTGGGATGCATACGTATCGAACGATGCGAAGTCGAGGTTCTTAAACAGCCGTTCGTTGTCGACATGAAAGGCGATGCTGCTGTTATGTGTGATCGGCGCGGCGGAGTAGCGCCGAATGATCGCTGCTTGTTCGTCCGCGAATTCCGCGATCTTCTCCATGGAGAACCGCTGGTACATCGTCCGCAGCGATGAATTGTGCAGGAAGGGAGCTGGTCCCGGCTGCGGCACTTGGTCGAACCGCTGATAAGCCTGGCTCCAGACGTTCGTTCCCCAGGCCTCGTTCAGCCTGCTGATCGCACCGTAGCGCTGCTCCAGCCAGCGATGCCATAAGCCCCTGCACGTGCTGCACATGCATTCTGCTACATGGGCCTTGAACTCGTTGTCGAGCTGCCAGGCGATGACGCCCGGCAAGGAGCCGACGGCCCTGGCGATATGCGCAGTAATGATCGCGGACCGCTCGCGGAAATAAGGATGATTGGTGCAGGCGTGCTGCCGTGCGCCATGATCCATCACGATACCATGCTCATTCACGTACATCCGCTCCGGATGGCCGTGGCTAAACCAGATCGGTGGGGTAGGCGTCGGCGTGCACATCACCGTGTCGATCCCATGCTCATACAGCAGTTCTATCACTTCGACAAATGAGCTGATATCGATCCGTCCTTCTTCCGGCTCAAAGACAGACCACGCAAATTCCCCGATCCGCGCCACATTGATCCCTGTTTGCCTCATCATCTCGATATCCTGCAGTAACACGTCACGGCTCCATAGCTCCGGGTACAAGCAGGCGCCGTGATACAGCTTCTTATTCAACCCATCTCCACCTCTCCATCGTTGATAGCTCTCCTTCCACCAGTCTGTCTTAGCCGTAATCTCCCGGCAATAGCAATGTTTTGCCGCGTTTGCACTTTTTTGTGCGGACGGGTCTGTCGTGTGGTTTGAAGGGCCTTCAAGAAAGTCTAATTGCCGGAAAATAAGCCCTGACCCATAATGGGACTACATCGATTGCAAGCTGCCGGCTTCACGATGAATATGGAGGTGAACAGGGTGAAACCAACGGCTGCGCCAAACATCCTTATGAGGAAACAAGCTTTAAGAGCCGAGCGGGAGACCCGCTGGAAGCGCCTGAAGCGCGATAAGTGGCTGTATATTCTTCTGCTGCCGGGTCTCCTTTATTTTCTGATTTTTAAATATGTGCCCATGTGGGGAATCATGCTCGCATTCAAGAACTACCAGCCTTATATCGGTTTTTGGAAAAGCGAATGGGTAGGCTTCGAGCATTTCAAAGTTTTTTTCCAGAACCCCGATTTCTTCATGCTGCTGCGCAATACGCTCGTGCTGTCTTTGTACAATTTGATTTTCTTCTTCCCGGCTCCGATCATCCTGGCACTGCTGCTCAATGAAATACGCCGGGCTCTCTTTAAAAGAACGATTCAAACGCTGATCTACGTGCCTCACTTTATATCTATGGTCATTGTGGCGAGCTTGACTTATGTATTTCTGACGACCGAGGGCGGTATGGTCAATGAGTTTTTGTATGCGTTTACAGGCCGGAAAATTGAATTCCTCGCCAGCCCGGAGTGGTTCCGGCCGCTCATTATTATCCAGACGATCTGGAAGGAATGCGGTTGGGGGACGATTATTTTCCTGGCGGCGCTGGCAGGCGTCGATATGGAGCAATACGAAGCGGCCATTGTTGACGGGGCCAGCCGCTGGAGGCAGCTGTGGCATATCACTTTGCCTTCCATTCGCAGTACGATCGTTATTCTGCTTATTTTGCGGATGGGGACGATTCTCGATAACGGGTTCGAACAAATTTATTTAATGATGAATGCCTTGAATCGCGAGGTTGCGGAGGTGTTCGACACCTACGTGTACATGCTGGGGATTACGCAGGGGGCATTTAGCTATAGTACGGCTGTTGGATTGTTCAAATCGGTCATCGGTGTAATACTTGTGCTTGGCTCCAACTGGCTGGCGAAGAAATCCGGTGAATCGGGACTGTACTGACCATTGACCCTAGGGAGGAGAAGATGCTGTGGGCAAGCAATACAGAAGCACAAGCGAGAAAATTTTCGATGCATTCAACTACGTATTTCTTGCGCTGTTCGGACTGCTGGCGATTTTGCCTTTCATATTCGTCATCTCGGGCTCATTCGCCACGGATGCCGAAATTACGAAACGCGCCGTATTCTTAATTCCAAAAACATTTTCGCTGGATGCGTATAAATTTATTTTTTCCACGGATACGATCATGCGCAGTATCGGCGTGTCGATCTACGTGACCGTCATCGGCACGATCGTCAATCTGTTCTTTACGGTGACGATGGCTTACCCGATGGCCCGGCGCAATCTCATGGGCCGCAACTTGATATTAAACCTTGTTATTTTTACGATGCTGTTTGGCGGCGGGATGATTCCGACATATCTGGTCATTCGCGAGCTGCATTTGCTGGATACTTTGAATTCGCTTATTATACCTGGCGCGATCAGCGCGTTTAATTTGATCATCGTCAAGAATTTCTTCCAGGAGCTTCCTCCAGGGCTGGAGGAAGCCGCCAAAATCGACGGCTGCAATGAACTCAGCCTGCTGTGGAAAATCGTGCTCCCGCTCTCGAAGCCCGTGCTCGCCACCTTTACGCTGTTTTACGCGGTGGGACACTGGAATAACTTCTTCTCAGCCCTGCTCTACATTAATGATCCCAGCAAATGGCCGCTGCAGGTCATGCTCCGGCAAATCGTCATGCTATCGCAATCTGCCGGGGATCTCAGCTCCATGGACCCGACCTTCGTGCAGCCGCCAGAGCAGTCAATCAAAATGGCGGTCATCGTCGTCGGCACGATTCCGATTCTATGCGTATATCCGTTCCTGCAGAAGCATTTTGCCAAGGGAGTGCTCCTGGGCTCGATCAAGGGTTAACTTCGTCGGCTCCTCCAGTAACTGGAGTCTGATGATTTTACCATATAAAACGAGTAAAGCTTATGAAACTTTAAGGGAGGTTATCAGTGAATGAGCAGGCAAACAAGCAAGGGGAAGGGAACAATGAAACGCTGGTTATCCGTATGCCTGATTGCGGCCATGATAGCGGCGATCGCCGGCTGCGGAGGCGGCAGCTCCGGTAAAACGGCGGCAGACCCCGCTTCGGCTAGCAATGGCAATGCGAATGGGGGGAAAGAGCAAACGGAGCAAGCCCCGGTAGACCTGACGATCATGCTGCCGATTTTTAAGACGAATTATCCGAAGGACGATGGGCTGGTCGTCGAGGAAATTGAGAAAAAAACGAACAGCAACATTCATTTCGAATGGGTACCGAACGCCTCTTATGCGGATAAGTTCAACATCACCCTTGCTTCTGGCAAGCTGCCCAGCATCATTTATGTCGGGGACGTCAAGGCACCGAGCTTTGTCAGTGCCGCCAAATCCGGCGCATTCTGGGAGATAGGACCTTATTTGCAGCAGTTTCCGAACCTGAGCGGTGCCAACCCGGTCATTATGGAGAACTCTTCGATTGAGGGCAAGAACTACGGAATTTACCGCGGACGGGTGTTAGGCCGCAACGGAATTGCCTTCCGCAAGGATTGGCTCGATAACGTCGGGCTGGAAGCGCCGCAGACTGTGGATGACTTCTACAATATGCTGAAGGCGTTCAAAGAGCAGGATCCCGACAAGAACGGGCAGGACGATACGTACGGCATGGTACTCGTCAAATGGACGGGGCAATGGGCCAGCGGATTTGATACGATCAAGCTGTGGTTCGGTGCGCCGAACAAGTGGGGCATCGTAGATGGCAAACTGGTGCCAGAGCATCAATATCCCGAATATGTGGAAGCGCTTAAATTTATGAAAAAATTATACGACGAGAAATTGATCAACTCCGACTTTGCTGTCATGGACAGCGCGAAATGGGTAGACCCGATCGTCAACAATAAAGCTGGCGTCATCGTCGACGTTGTTGACGTCGGTGCACGGATCGACGATAAAATTCACGCCGCCCTTGCCAAGGAAGGAAAGGATGAGCCGGATCGCCACTACATTGACGTCCTTGGCGGAGTGACGGGAGCCGATGGCAAGCTGCATACCCTGCCGACTTCCGGTTTCGCGGGCATATTGGCCATCCCTAAATCGTCCGTGAAGACCGAAGAGGAGCTGATGCGGGTGCTCGGCTTCCTGGATCAGCTGAATGATCCAGAGCTGCAGACGATGCTTAACTTCGGCCTCGAGGGCATTCACTACAATTCGGTTGGCGAATTCGTGGAACCGATCAAGGATACCGTGAAGCTGGAGTCCGAGGTAGAAGGCTTGAATCAAATGCTCGGCTTCATTCCCGAGGACCGCGCCAAGAAGGTCAAGCAGACGCCGCTTCGCGTCAAGCAGGCCGAGGTGCAGAAGGCCAACGAGGAGTTTATTGTAACGAACCCGGCCGAGGCGTTTATTTCCACTGTCTATTCGCAAAAAGGCCAGCAGCTCGATAATATCATCAACGATGCGCGCATCAAGTTCATCGTAGGACAGATTGATGAAGCAGGTCTAATGTCCGCGTTCGACGTATGGAGAAAAACCGGAGGGGACGATCTGGTTAAAGAAATGAACGACCTTTACAGCCAAGTGAAACCATAATGTAAACGTGCCGTATGGCGGTATTAGCTGCCGCGCGAAATCATATTTGCTGATTTTGCGCGGCAGCTTCTTGCCCTAAGCAGCGATAAGCCGATTGCCCCATTTTTTGTAAACGGACTTGTAATTTACTATGAATGCGTTTACATTTTGTATATATCTTGATTCGGTTGGTGAGGAGATGAACACGGAAATTTTGGCAAAATGGTGGTCTCTGGGCTGCAAGGGGAAATATTATCGCAATAATTTAATTATGATGCTGGTCGTCTCGGCGATTCCCGGCATCATTACCGGCATGATCATTTATGGGCTGGTTGGCGGGCGCCTCGAACGCGAACTGCTGCAGATGCATCATCAGCAAATCGCGCAGCGGGCTCGGAATATCGATGAGCAGCTGTCCAATTTGGAATTGATGCTCTCCCACTGGGCGTTCGATCCCCAATTCGACTACAGCTTGAACGGCCGCGATTTCAAGCGCGATTTCGAACGGGCAAGGGACATTACGAAGACGCTGGTCGTGATGCAAGGCTCGAATACGATGGTGAAGCAGGTCGAGCTCTATTTGGCCGGGCAGGAGCCGGTGCCGCTGTTGTTCAACCCCGAGTATGGTGAAATTCAATCTTCTGCGGTATCTGACTTGTACGACAAGTTCATAGAGGGGGAACGAAGTACTTACTGGACAGAATGGGCCTTTGACCCGAATAGGCCGGAGGCTAAGGAACTCACGCTGGTGCATCATATTCCGGGCGGCAGCCAGCAGCCCTTCGGAGCGCTGCTCATCCGGATGGATACCCAGAAGGTAGCAAATATGCTGAAGACGATGACTCCCTATAATGTGGGAGAGACGTTTCTTGTACAGAACACGGGCGATTTGTATGCCTCAGCGGGCGGCAGCAGTTCGAATTCGCCCTTCGTTACGGAACTGCGCGCAAAAATCAAGGAACGGGGGCCTGCTCAGAAATCGTCCTTTTTCTTCGAATGGGACGGAGCGACCTACACGGTTACATACGGGGAATTCTCGCGGATTGCCACCGAGTGGACCTACGTGTCCGCCTCGCCGATCACGAGCATTACATCTCCGGTGATGTTCATTTCCAAGCTAATCCTGATCGTCAGCTTTAGCGCTTTACTGCTGGCGGCTTTGCTCTCCTGGATCGCCTCGAGGCGGATGTACTCGCCAATCAGACGGCTGTTCAAGACGCTCCTGTCAGATGACATCAAGGCGGAGGGCAAGGAGGACGAGTTCGCGCTCATCGAGCGGCAATGGCAAAACCTGCATTGGAAGAGCCATGATTTGCAGCGCAAGCTGGCGGAGCAACTGCCTCACGTCAAGGAGAGCTTCTTGAACCAGCTGCTGCAAGGACATTTATACGCTTATTCCGAGCAGGATTTGCGCCGCCGGATGGAGCGTTTCCGCTGGGAGGTGGAGAACAAGCGTTTTATTGTCATATACGTCCAGCTGACGGGGATGACGAACCTGGAGGGAAAATTCAGGAGCGGAGATGAAGGGCTCATATCTTATGCGGCTGCCAACATCATCGGCGAGCTGGCTATGCAGCGCTTCAGCCAGGCCGATACGATTCATTTTCACGATTTGACGGCAGGTATACTGCTTGTCCTGCCGGAGGACGGATCTGACGATGCCGAGATATACAGCTATAGCGAGGAATTGGCGCGAACGATTAACGTTATATTGAAAATGCGGGTAACGGTAGCTTACAGCGCCCCCGTATCCAGCGTGTCCGATATCCCGCTCGCATTCGAGGAAGTGAAGCAGGCGGCCAGCTATCGTCCCTTCAGCAATGAGAATCAGATCATCGACATGGAGCGGCTGGAGCAGGAAGGGACGGATGAGGCCGAGCCGACCTATTCCTTCACTTTGGAACGGGAGTTGATCCAGGCGATGCGCACCGGACAGGAGGAGGATGCATACCGCCTGTTGGCCGAATTTCTGGAGGCGCTCCGGGCCAAAGGGGCAAAGGCGATTGATGTGCAGCAGGGAATGCTGCATCTACTTGGCCATGTGCAGCATGCGATCATGCAGTCGGGAATCGATCCGAAGCGGCTGTTCATGGGCGTGAATCTGTACGAAGCGTTGTCGCAAATCCGCGAGCCGGAGCTGATGCTGATCTGGTTCAAGGAGAAGGTGGTGGCCCCTTATTTGAAGGAGCTCTCCCAGCGCTCCAACGCCGAAGTGAAAATGATGATCGAGCAGGCGATGATCTATTTGCAGCAAAATTATATGAAGGATGTGTCTCTGGATAGCTGTGCGGACGAAATCGGCACGAATTCCTTTTTTCTGAGCAAATCGTTCAAGCAGGTGACAGGAAACAATTTCATCGATTACTTAACAGAGCTCCGCATGGACAAAGCGAAGGAACTGCTGAGGGAGACTAAATTGCGGATTAGCGAAGTCGCCGAGCAAGTGGGATACCAGCATAGCTATTTCAACCGCATTTTCAAGAAGCTGGAGGGGATGACGCCGACGCATTATCGGGAGCTCGGCAGGTAATGCAGTTTGTACTGACGATAGGGTATTAGGTGTACGGGATCTAAGGAGGCCTAGTATGATGAACGAGAGCCAGTCTCTTCGGGGGAGGGCTCTTTTTTTGTGATTTTGCGAAAAAATCTAAGTCTGCAATAAAGTCCAAACCGGGCGAGCAAGAAAGTCTCATTGCCGGTAAATGTGTGCCTGCCTACAATGGGGGTATTACATCAACAAGAAGGAGATGGTGACCTGTGGCTGGACGGACAGCGGTCGGATTACGGTGGTTGAAGCAATCCTCCATCCCTGCCGGAGTGACTTGGGGGATTCCCTGGGCGAAGGGAGTATTGGAACGGGAAAAGCTGCCTGGGCTTATCTTGAAGCGCGGGGATGAGGGATGGGCGATGGAGGTGCGGAGCAGCAGATCCACTGAGCCCAAAGGCGAGGGACTTACCGGGATTGCCGAGCCGCAGGATCGCACTGTAGACGCGGGAGGCAGCGCAGGCGCGGGAGCCGGGAGTACGGGAAGTTTTGTAAGCGCTGCAAAAACTGACGGCTATAACGGTTACAACGCTGATCATGTTACTAGTCTACCGCTGCAAAGCTGGGCGACGGCCTATTGGCCGGATGGGAGCGTAAAGTGGACGGCGCATGCCGCCATTACATCTTCGGAGGAAGTGGGGCCGGAATCAGGTGCTCGCGTTAGCGTCGAAGAGACAGAGGATGCCTTTATTGTCGATACGGGTGCCATCGTCTGTACGGTAAATAAGCAGGGGCGGGGATTGATTCGCAGCATCGTTCGGTCACAATCGGGTGCCATCGTATGCAGCAGCGGGGACCTAGTATGCATCCGCGAAGAGGCAAGCTTGGTATCCGGCGTGCGAACCTTGAAGGAAGAGAGGTTTACTGGCTGCACGCTGCAGGCAAAGGTGGAGCAGCACGGGCCAGTACGCGCCGTGGTGAAATTGGACGGAAGACATCTTTCCGGGGCGGCGGGGGGAAGGCAATGGCTGCCATATACGATTCGTTTGTATTTTTACGCTGGATTATCTTCGGTCCGGATGGTGCATACCTTTTTTTATGATGGCAATCCGCACCAGGATTTCGTGAAGGGGTTAGGCATTTCTTTTGCGGTGCCGCTCCGTGAGCCATTGTACAACCGGCATGTCAGGTTTGTCGGGAAGGGCGGCGTATTCAGCGAATCGCCGAAACCACTTCATACCCGCCGTACGAAGGGACGGTATAAGGAGCTGTACACCGCCCAGACAGAAGGCGGCACAGTTCAATTTGATCCGGAAGAGGATGCCTATTTTCTTCGTTTACTGGATGATTCGGCAGCTTGGGACAGCTACAAGCTCGTACAAGACAGCTCGGAGCATTACCGGATTTCCAAGCGTACGGCAGAAGGCTGCAGTTGGGTAAAGGTAACGGAGGGACAGCGGGCTGGCGGGCTCGGTTATGTTGGCGGCGAGGGCGGCGGACTTGCCGCCGGGCTGAAGGACTTCTGGCAGAAGTCCCCCACGGGCATGGAAATTCATGCAGCGACTGAGGATGAGGCCAGGTTCATCGTATGGCTCTGGTCGCCCGATGCGGAGGCGATGGATCTAAGGCATTACGATACGAAGACTCATGTGGAATCAGCTTATGAGGGAGCTGAGGAGCTGCGGGCTACGCCTTACGGAATTGCGAACACAAGCGAGCTGATGATCTGGGGCACGGAGGGAACGCCGGATTTGACTCAGCTTAGGAGCATGGCGGAGGAGACTGCTGCGCCTGCCCGGCTTGTTTGCGAGCCAGCCTATTATTATGAAGCGGGCGCATTCGGCATTTGGAGCTTGCCCGACCGAGGCACGCCTGCGAAGGCTTATTTAGAGGATCGGCTGGATGGCATTATCGCCTTCTATCAGGCCGAGGTGGAGCAACGGAAGTGGTACGGCTTCTGGGATTATGGCGATTTTATGCATAGCTATGACCCTGTCAGGCATGTATGGAACTATGATTTGGGCGGCTGCGCTTGGCAAAATACAGAGCTCGCCCCGAATATGTGGCTCTGGCTGATGTTCCTCCGCTCCGGACGGGCCGACGTATTCCGTATGGCTGAGGCGATGACCCGGCATACGAGCGAGGTCGACGTCTATCACTTCGGTGAATACGCGGGACTCGGCTCGCGGCATAACGTAATGCACTGGGGCTGCGGGTGCAAGGAGGCGCGGATCGCAATGGCTGGCCTGCACCGCTATTACTATTATTTAACCGGTGACGAGCGAATCGGAGACATTCTGGATGAGGTGAAGGATGCCGATTATTCCACAGTTACGCTGGATCCGATGCGGGCCTATTTTCCAAAAGACGAGCATCCAACGCATATCCGGGTCGGTCCCGACTGGGCGGCGTTCAGCTCTAACTGGATGACCCGCTGGGAACGCTTCGAGGACACGGTGTACCGGGATAAAATTGTGACGGGCCTGAACTGTATCAAGGCCGCTAAATTTCGGCTCATCTCGGGCCCGACTTATGGCTACGATCCGAAATCCGGAGTTCTTACGAGTATGGGAGATGACAATTGGGGGCGTCATTTGGCGATATGTATGGGCGGTCCGCAAATTTGGTTCGAGCTTGCGGGCATGCTTGAGGATCCCGAATGGGAGGATATGCTGGCCGAATTCGGCGTGTTCTACAATTTGCCCGATGAGCAGAAGCTGGCGTTGACGAATGGAGCGATCGGCCGCAATAAGCTGAGATTCGAGCATCCGGTGCTCAGCGTGGCGATTGCCGCTTATGGAGCATATTACAGCCAGGATGCCGCGGCAGCGGAGCAGTGCTGGGCAATTCTGCTCGGCAACAGTTTTGCGCGTATTCACCTGCAGGAGGCCGCTGTGTCTGTTACTCATATCGACGAACTGTTTGAGATTGATTGGATGAATACAAACGAGGCTTCGCAGTGGTCGATCAATACGATTATGAGTTTAGAGCTGATTGCCGATAAATTGCCGTCACATATACCGGGGCAAGAGCTGGAATAGACACGAGGCGGGGAGGTAGGTTTAGTGAATAGCAACAGGAGCGGCTTAATCCCGCAGCAGTGGAAGCTGTTGTATTCCAATCCGCTAAATTCAGCGGAGGATGTGGCGAATTTTCGGATGGAGGGGGACGGTGCCGTCACTTTTCCTAGAGGATGGCTGCGGCTGGAGAGCAACCGCAGCGCTGCCGAGGGTCAGAAGGCTAATTTGGTATTTTGGTGTCCTAAGGAGCTGCCCGCAGATGTCGCCATTTCCTGGCGTTTTCGGCCGATTCGGGAACCGGGGCTGGCTATATTGTTTTTTAGCGCTATGGGAGCGGATGGGCAGGATTTATTCGATCCGTCGCTGCCGCGCCGCACGGGCGAATACGAGCAATACCATCATGGGAAGATAAACGCTTTTCATATCTCGTATTTTCGCCGAATGTGGGCGGAGGAACGGCAGTTTCATACTTGCAATTTACGCAAAAGCTATGGCTTTCATATGGTTGCTCAGGGTGCTGATCCTTTGCCAGGAGTTCTCGATGCCGCTGATTATTATCACATGCTGGTTCTGAAAAAAGGTTCATCGATCACGTTCGCTATCAATAATTTGCAAGTGCTGTCCTGGGAGGATGACGGCGCGGCTTATGGGCCGCGGCTTGGCGGAGGGAAGCTGGGCTTCCGGCAGATGTCGCCACTGATCGCGGAGTATGCGGAGCTTAGCGTTTACGGGGCTTCGCACGAAAAAGGAGGCAGTAAATAATGGCGATGCCGAATATTTATTTTTGCTATCCGCAGGGAAAGCACAAGGCGCTCACGATGAGTTATGACGATGGGCGGAAAGCAGATGAGAAGCTTGTCGGGATTTTTAATCGCTACGGTGTGCGCGGAACTTTTCATCTTAACTCCGGGCTGCTGGGAGGAGAGGACCGCCTCACGGCGGAGGAGGCCATCGCGCTGTATAAAGGCCACGAGGCGTCTGTTCATACCGTACGGCATCCGACCTTGGCGCGCTGCCCTATGGAACTGGTCGTAGAGGAAGTGCTCGAAGACCGCAAAAACCTGGAGCGGCTGTTCAACGTGACCGTGCGGGGGATGTCCTATCCCAACGGTTCGTACAATGAGCAGATCAAGGAGCTGCTGCCGCGGCTCGGGATCGAATACGCGCGTACGGTGCAAACGACCCGCGGCGGCTTCGGGCTGCCGGAGGATTGGCTGGAATGGCGAGCCACTTGTCATCATAACGACCGCCTGCTGGAGCATGCCAAGACGTTTGTAGGACTGCATAAGCGGCAGTATCTCTATTTAATGTATGTTTGGGGCCATAGCTATGAGTTCGATAACGATAACAATTGGGAGCTAATCGAGCAGTTCTGTGAAATGGTTGGCGGGCGGGATGATATTTGGTATGCGACGAACATTGAAATCGTGGACTATATGAAAGCTTGTCAATGGCTTAAGGTCGCCGCGACTCGGGAGTTTGTATATAATCCGGGGGCGACGCCGATTTGGCTGGATGTGGACGGAAAGATTGTTGAGGTTCCCGGCGGAAGCCGGGTGAGCTTGATCTGATTGTGGCGGGGCATTCAAAGCGATAGAACAACATACCGAGGGGAACGAGAAGGAAGGAGAAATGTTATGGAACATTCAGCTCACACCGAAGGAAATTGTCAATCTGTTCAACTGGCACGTATCGATATCAGCGCCTCCGGTCCGAGATGTAAAATGCTGCTCGGCGACCTGAACGGAGATGGACGCGCAGAACTGCTGCTCGTTCAGCCGGATGATCGTCAGGATGTGCGTTATATCCCCCACCAGGTGCAGTGTCTGACGGCTTATGATTTAACCGGCAAAATGCTGTGGCAGCAGGGCAAGCCCAGTCTGAAGGCAGGAAGCCAGGGCTCTGATTATCCGGCACAAATTTACGACATCGATGGCGACGGCCGTCTAGAAGTGCTGTGCGTCATGAATGACCGCTTCCATATTATAGATGGCGCTACCGGGGAGATTAAAGAGGTGCATGATTTGCCGGATCCACATGCGCACGACTGCATCATGATCGCCAACTTATCCGGCGGCGGGCATGCTTCGGATATTATCCTCAAGGATCGCTACCATCGTATGTGGGCGCTGAACCGGAATTTTGAGCTGCTCTGGACGCATGAGGGGAATGTCGGGCATTTTCCTTGGGCCAGCGACTTGAACGGTGACGGCTTCGACGAAGTGATGGCCGGTTACGATTTGCTCGACCATCGGGGCAAAGTTCTTTGGAGCTGCCAAGGCCTTGAAGATCATGCCGATTGCATATGGGTTGGAGATGTGGACGGCGACGGCATACCGGAGCTGGTGATCGGCGGCAGCGTTACTGTGATGTATGACAGAGACGGACATGAGCGATGGAGATATGAAGGGTCGATCGAGTCCCAGCATATTGCATTGGGCAGATTCAGACCCGATTTGCCGGGGCTTCAGATCGCCGGCCTGGACCGGATGGTTCGCGAGGATGACGGAAAGGGGCTAAAGGGAAAAGACGCATTATTCTTAGTCGATCACGAAGGCAGTGAACTGTGGAAGGAGGAGCGGACGACGAGCGGCTGGCTAACCATTGCCGAAACGTTAAGCAACTGGCGTCCAGAAGCGCCGGACTACATTCTTGCCTATCGCCGGGGGGGAGGAGTGTACCCAGCTCTGTATGACGGTTACCAGAACATCGTGGCCGAGTTCCCTCATGAGGGTTATGCGGTTCATGGCGACCTTCTTGGACTTGGAACCGAGCAGGTTGTCATTTATGACGATGAGCTGGCGGTGATTTACTCCAGCGAGGGAACTGACTTATCCGCGCCGCCGTCCGGCGTACCGCTTCCCCATCCGAAGCGTTGGTCCAATTCTACTTTATATCCGGGGGGAGAAATGAATGCAGCCGTATTTTCCAGCGCATGATTCAATAGCGAGGCATACTGCAGGGCAAACGAAGCGCGTGCTCGCTGCCGTGGCCAGCCGCCATATCGGCGCTCATCCGCCGGAGCCCCTGGTGTACCGGGTTCATTCCCGCCGTGGCTTCCGCCGTTTGGAGGATTGCCGCTACGACATGAACTTGAAGCAGCGCTGGCCGAAGCTGTCCACCGGGCAATTTGTCTATATATGGGGCATGCTGTGGGCGGAGCAGGAGGGGGAGACGCCATTTGCGGTCAACTGCTATAGCCCGGTTAAAATTTATATCAATGGAAGCCTGGCCTTCCAATCGAATTTGAATGATGACGTATTCCCGGACAGGCGAGCCTTTTTCCGCGCCAAAACGAGGAAAGGCCGCAATGATATTGTCCTGGAATTCATCGCTGTTGGCACGGGATGCGGAGGGATCTTCGGCACGGGCAGTGTCAAAGGAGCGCCCATGCATTTCTTGAATCCCACCCATGCAGGCCGGGGCTGCGAAGGCTGGGTATACAGCGAGCCACAGCAGGTGCGCTGGCGTACATTGCCAGGTTGGAGAGACTGCCTGGTAAGGGA
This sequence comes from Paenibacillus sp. YSY-4.3, assembly GCF_054767475.1. NCBI lineage: Bacteria > Bacillati > Bacillota > Bacilli > Caryophanales > Paenibacillaceae > Paenibacillus > Paenibacillus sp. YSY-4.3. Next base: position 195,750 of record NZ_BAABMC010000005.1, read on the forward strand.
GAACAAGCACGATTTGCACGGGCTTGATCCGGATTACGAATCTTCCCCCGATCGATTAAATGAATGCGGAGAATATACCATATGGCATCCGCAGAATCAGTGGACGTCCGCGGAGCTTGGAAGCGGATGCTTCCACCGTCTATTCGGCGTGAAACCGGGAGCAAAAGCGTTTGCCTGGTGCAAGCTGGAGCTGCGCGGGGCATTGCGGGCCAATCTGCGGCTTGAAGGACGGTATGCAGGGGACATTGCCGTTTATGTTGGCGGCAAGCTTGCTTTTCAAGGTGTGGAGGAGAGCGGGCGGATCGATATTTCGCTGCAGGACATCCGATTCGGGGGGCAGGATCTCGTTGTAGAGTCCACTTGCGGCGGGGAAGATTGGGGGTTTGAATTTAACGAGCCTCAAATCACTTCCGCATCTTCGCCGGAGGCTGTCCTCCGGTTTGCACGGCCTACCCGAATTGAGGGAATGACGGATAACTGGCTGTATCTCGGTGCTTTTTCAGCGGAAAATGCGCCCTCAGCTGCAGAGGTACCGGCGATGAATCGGTTGTTCGGGCAAGGGCAGGATGCGGCTTATTGGCGGGTGGATCGGCCGGAATGCTGGGTGAGGCCTTATTTGGAAACTCCACTTTACGGCAGATGGAATTATCCTCTAGGGGTAACGCTCTATGGACTGCTGAAAACGGGAGTGGCGTTGTCAGCACCGCACTATACGGAATATGCCGCCGGGCATATCGAGCAATGCAGCAAATGGCATGACTATGCCCAGTGGGACCGCGAACATTACGGGGCGCCGGGATTGAACCATCAGCTGAGCTTGATCGATTCCCTCGACGATTGCGGTTCCTTTGGCGCTGCGATGCTGACGGCGAATAAGCTGCGGCCTATATTGGGAGTGGAGAGCGCGGCCGCCCATATCGCCCATTACATCACGAACGTACAGGATCGTCTGCCAGATGGAGCGTTCTATCGGACTCGCGGCACAGTTGATTTTATGAAGGGCACGATGTGGTGTGATGATTTGTATATGAGCACCCCATTTCTGTGTAAATATTACGAACTTACGGGAGACGAGCGTTATCTGGACGATGCAGCTTCACAGTTTTTGCGTTATAAAGAGCGCTTATTCATCCCTGAGCTTGGAATCATGCATCATGTGTTTGATGATAAATTCGGCAAACCGAACGGTGTTCCTTGGGGGCGGGGGAACGGCTGGGTCATTTTCTCGCTGACCGAGCTGCTGACGATCATGCCGCCAGAGCATAAGCTGCGGCCGGAGCTGCTGGAATTCTATCGCAAGCTTAGTGAGGGCTACCGCAAGCTGCAAAGCGCAAACGGAATGTGGCATCAGGTGCTGACAGACAGCAAGTCATACGCCGAGGCTTCCTGTACGGCGATGTTCATATACGCTTTTGCTCATGGGGTACGGCATGGCTGGCTGGAAGAGCCGGACTTATATTTGGAGGCGGCTGTAAGAGGCTGGGAGGGACTAACCGAAACATGCATCGATAAGCAGGGCAACGTATATGGCGTATGCCGCGGATCGGGGTATTCATTTAATAAACTGTACTATAAGGAAGAGCTCGACTGGCAGCTGAATGATACGCATGGGATCGGTATTGTACTGCTGGCAGGCATAGAAATTGTTCAATTAGAGTTCCAGCTTGTAGAATAATGATAATTGCTTGCAAATATGGTACCATATTTAATGGCTGTTTATTTACGAAAGCTCAAGCCTTTAGTGTGGAGGGATCATTATGCAAGACGAATATACGCGCAAGCTGGAGGACCAGAAAGGCCTGTTCAAGCAGCTCGGCATTAAAATGGACGCCATGACTATTCATGAGAAAGATTTTGATGTGAAGATGCGCGGGTATGAGAAAGAGGAAGTAGACCGTTTCCTGGATGATATTATCGTTGATTACGAAAGATTTTACGATATCATCACGGACTTGTTGGATAAATATAAGGAGATCCAGCGCCGTCAGGCTTATCTTGAAGAAGAGAAGAAGGCGTTGTCGATCCGCCAAGTAAATACCGATCCCGGCAATGTTGTTGAGCGCCGGCTCGTAGAGGACGGCATCCGGCAAATGGAGCGCAGTCTGGAGCAATTCAAACTGCATATCCGCAAGGAATTTGATGTATAAGAGGGACTGGTGCATAGAGCGCCGGTTCTTTTTTTGTATAAAAAAAGCGCGCTTTGCACAACATTTCACTTAAGAGCCGTTCCTTTCACAGGAAGTTCATGCATTGTTCATTGCATAAAATGGGGGGACGTGATATTATATATTTAAGATTTAGATCTAGTCTAAATTTAAAATAATTTAAGTAAATGAGACTCTACGGGCTAGGCTAGCGAGGATCATATTTTGATTTTGAATGGAGGAATTACTAATGTCAAACCAAGTACTGACTGAAACCAACCAAACTCTTCATCAACAATTGAACCTGCAAATCGCCAACTGGACGGTGCTGTATACGAAGCTGCATCATTTCCACTGGTACGTGAAAGGGCCTCAGTTCTTTACGCTGCATGAGAAGTTCGAGGAGCTGTACAATGAAGCGGCTGGATATGTCGATGAAATTGCTGAGCGGCTGTTGGCCATTGGCGGCGAACCGATTAGTACGCTGAAGGATGCTTTGGCGCACACGACGATCTCCGAAGCGGCAGGCAAACAGTCCGCAGAAGAGATGGTTGCGGCTGTAGTAGTTGATTTCGAATCGATTAGCCAAGAGCTGAAAAGTGGAATGGAAGCCGCAGAGCAGGCTGAAGATGAAGCGACCGGGGATTTGTTGCTTGGCATGCTGTCGGCATTAGACAAGCACAGATGGATGCTGAACGCTTATTTGGGTAAATAAGTTCATAGGCGCGTAAATGGAACCTGTTCGATTAGGAGGATCTCCTAGCCGGGCAGGTTTCTTCGGGTGCTGTGTAAAGGGGGAACAATACCGTGCATAGAATAAAAAGAATTTATGAGAGTCCCGCCACCGAGGACGGCAAGCGCATACTTGTGGACAGGATATGGCCTCGCGGCATCAGCAAAGCTGAAGCTCAGCTGGACTTATGGATGAAGGAAGTTGCCCCGAGTACTGAGCTGCGGAAATGGTTTGCTCACAAGCCTGAACGTTATGCCGAATTTTCCAAGCGTTATGAGCAGGAGCTGGCCGCGCAAGAAGTTAAAGTGTATATCGAGCAATTGCGTTGCTGGATGAAGAGCGAAACGGTCACTTTACTGTACGCAGCTAAGGATCAGAAGCATAACCATGCACTTGTGCTGCAGGAAGTGCTGGAACGTCAATAATGTGCAGTGATCACACAGCCCCTGGCCATCTTAAGCATGCTCCGCAGGTTATTTTGCAGCCGCAAGCCGCATGTCTCGAAGCTGGACATTCGAGCTGTAAGTTGCCGATTTGCTTCTTAATTTGAAGGCGGGATAGTTCTCTTCCGCATCAAGCCACAGTGTATCTTCGTAGAAAATTTGATGCTGTTGATCGATGACAAAGGACAAGTCTCCGGCATCGATCGGAAGGTCAAATTGACCTTTCTCGTTTTGGATTAGCAGTGTATTTATTCCGTCACAGCCGCAGCCTTCCGTATCGTAATACAGCTTGATCACACCGGGCTGATCCCCTAATTTCTCCTGAATTCTGCGTTCCGCCAACGGCGATACTTCCAATTTTATCATGGTTGTTGCTCCTTTCTTTTTATATAAGATGAACTTTAAAAAGGGATATAAGCAAGGGAGGAAAATGATTCCGAAGAAGCCGAAAGCTTTCTGAAAGAAAGCTGCTTCGAAAGCATAAGCTAGTGGTCGCCTTTGTTTCCGGATTTCTACCCCTCATAAATCCATATCATCCACCCACTTGCTTTGATTATAGATATTATTTTTTATTCAATCAAATCTCCATTTTGTATAATGTTAAATTATAATAGTAAGCAGATTGGATTTACCGCCTATAATGGGCGAATTTCTGGAATGGATGGTGATCCAAATGGACGTATTGTCGGCAATTGAGAAACGGAGAGAGATTACAGCGTATAAGGAAATTCCGATTTCAGAGGAAGATTTGAGCAGGCTCAAGACGGCTTTGTATCAATCTCCTACCGGAAACAACTTGCCTTCAAGGGAATTTATCCTGATTACGGATAAGCCGCTGCTGGCGCAATTGAGCAAGACAACGCCTTATATGCAGTGGCTGGAGCAGGCTGCTGCTGGAGTAGCTATTATCGGCCGCGAGGAACTGAGCAAGTATTGGCTGCAGGACGCCTCCATCGCTGGTGGATACTTGTGGCTGGCCGCGACATCGCTTGGACTTGGGGCAGCTTGGGGAGCGGTCTATCATGCAGAGGATCAGCAAGAATCTGCTCAGCGGGAAAGCTATGCACGAGACTTGCTGGATATTCCGGAGAAATATCGTGTAGTAGCCATCCTGGGATTGGGTTATCCGGCCAGCGACCCGCCGCCAAAAGAAATGTACGCTGAGGACACGGTGTTTCATTTGAATAGCTATAGTATGCGATAATCGTAGGCGTGCAGCTTCTAGCGTACGTTGCTTAATTGTATGACGGTGGTCGGTCGGCCACGTTAACACGTAAGTTTTCCATGGAGAGTGATGCATGGAAAGCTTACGTTTTTTGTGGATTTCAAACTGCATCCTGCCCTTACAAGATTAAATGGAATTTTGGTATTTAAAATATGCAATCTGACGTAAAGTGTACAATTAACTGGAATTTGTGTCATTAATACAAGGGGTTTAAACCGGATGCTGTGGTTGAAGCGTTTTTAATTGCATGAAACCCATCTAATTCTTTATATTGATCCAATGCGCTAAAATTAAGTACATAAAATGCAACTAAATCTGGAGGATACAGGGATACAGAGTACCGTCTATAGGATTTCGGTTATCTGGTATCGACACAGGGTACCAACTATCCGACTATCGTATAGGGTGCCGATTATAGAACCCAGCTATCTAGTTTTGTGATAGTAGATTAGCAGTCGTCTACCGCTGTTTTAGCATCTGGATGCAGCTATGGATTTTTAATTTTTTATATTTGTGACGAAAATCACAAGATTAACATATAAATCCCCTACAATAAGAGTAAGGTTTAGTTCAAATGAAGAAACGAGGTGCTTGTATGGGGAGCGTGGATACTTTACAGGAATTCTCTTATGACGATATGAAGAAGATTTCAAGAGCAACAATGGGGGATGCGGTGCCAATTGAGCTTTACAGAGCTATTCGTCTCATTGGCATGTATCAAGGGCTTCCGATGAAAGGGAAGGGAACGACATTGACGGTTGGCCGAAAAATCGGCGAAAGCCTGCCCGTGCAGTCTATGCAGGAGCTGCTTGATCTATTCCGCGAATTAAAGGTAGGCGATCCACAAATTGTTCTTGAAGAAGATAATAAGCTTCATATTGCGGTGAATGATTGCTTTTGCGTGGGACTGCCCGAGATTGAAGGGAATCTGGTTTGTGATTTGGAAGGAGCCATTATGGAGGGAGCACTTAGCAAAATGATGGACAAAAGAGTGTCCGTCAGGGAAATTAAGTGCAATGTCAATGGCGATGATTGCTGCGAGTATGAAGTGAGATTCTAATATTATTCTAATATGGCCTACTAGGCTGTTCATATTATAAGGAGGATGACTTCCATGGAGAAGAAAAACCTAGCTCAATATCAAGAATATGTAGATAACAAATTTACGAAGCGTATCGTCTTTAAGGAAGAGGAAAATGTTATTTTCGTATTGAACTTTGCTCCGGGAGCGGAGCTTCCGACACATAAGCATCCTGGTGCAAACGTGTATATATTAGTTCTTGAAGGTGCTGGTGAAGTAACGTGCAATGGACAACCAACGGCGGTTGCCAAAGGTGATGTCCTTCATATTACCGGGGATGAGGAATTCTCTTATCGCGGTGGGGAGTCTAACTCCAGCCTGTATGTTGTATTGACCAAGACTCCGAACGAAAACTACGCTAAAAATGTTTAAGACCGTACCAAATAAAAAATGGTGAACAAGGGGTTTCCTCTGTTCACCATTTTTTATTTTTTTGCCGAGTGAACAGCAGCATCAGGAAAGAAATGAAAATGATTGTAATTGTCCAGGCCCAGGCTAAATCAGTATTCCCAGTATCTACCGCGACGTAGATTGCGGTGGGAAGTGTCTGGGTTTTGCCTGGAATATTGCCAGCGAACATGACGGTGGCTCCAAATTCCCCCAGTCCCCGAGCAAACCCAAGGATATAGGCCGTAATCAGGGACTGACTGCTAAGCGGCAGTGTAATATAGCGGAATACTTGCCATTCGCTAGCCCCGCTCGATCGCCCCGCATTCTCCAGCTCTCGATCTACCGAAGCGAACGCAGATTTCATCGTCTGGTAGACGAGCGGAAACGAGACGACGATGGAGGCAATGACCGCCGCCCACCAAGAAAATACGAGCGGTGAAGAGAATAGCCATTCGACGAAACGGCCGATCCCGCTCCTTCTGCCCAGAAGGACAAGCAGCAAAAAACCTATAACTGTAGGAGGCAGAACGAGCGGCAGCATAAGTGCAGTCTCTAGGACAATTTTACCCTTCCATCGCCTGCTGGACATCCAGCGGGCTATCGCTGTACCGAGTATCGTGACTAGTACGCTGGACAGCAGAGCGACTTGCAGGGATAGGCGGATAGGCTGCCAAAACTCATGCCAAGGTATTTGTATGCTCATAAGGACTGGGCAGGAGTGAAACCGTACTTAACAAAAACATCCAGCGCTTCTTTGGATTGAAGATAGTTATACAGCTCCGCCGCTTCCTTGCTATGCTTCGTGGATTTAATGACGCCAATCGGGTACTCGACAGGAGTATAGGTCGCGGGATCAACGGGAAAGGCGACCTTTGCCTTTGTAGAGGTCAGCGCATCAGACTGGTAGACAAAACCTGCATCAGCATTGCCGGTCTCTACGTATTGCAGAACCTGCCGGACATCCTTGGCTTGAACCACTTTAGGCTGAAGGTTGTCCCATAGCCCGGCGGACGTTAAGGCTTCTTTGGCATAGCTTCCGGCTGGAACGCTTTCCGGAATTCCTACTGCGATCATCTTAATGCGAGTATCGTTCAAGTCTTCCAGTCCCTGAACCTTTTCTGATTTGTCATCAGGTGTGATAACGACTAGCTTATTTGTCAGCAGACTCATGTGCTGCTCGGCATCAATGATGCCTTGATCTAGAAGGAGATTCATATTTTTAGCTGCTGCTGAGAGAAATAAATCGACAGGTGCCCCTTGCTCGATCTGTGTCTGCAAGGCGCCGGAGCCCCCGAAATTAAACGTTAGCTTAACGGCAGGATGCTGTGCTTCATAGGAGCCTTGGATTTCTTTCATAGCATCGGTAAGGCTTGCTGCCGCTGAAATGGTTAACTCCACCTGCTCATCGGAAGCTGTGCTGCAACCGGTAAACACAAGGGATATGAACAAGGGTAAGGTGAGAAAGATTCGCAAGCTTCTCATACATACAAACTCCCTTTCAAGTTATGATTCAGAATCGCTGGACGATTCGCGTTTCATTATAAGTGGTTGCGGCCTGGGAAGTAAACCCTGTTTGCCCCAAAAAGGCGATTCCTAAGAGAAAGAGGGATTTCCCCGAAACGATATTAGGAGTTCCCCTTATAGGAATGAGAATGGCTCCCTTTCATAATTAACATATAAGAATAGACAAATTATTGATTCCCGTCATAATCTTTGTCATTCGGCAGAAGGAGTGATTCGTCCAGTGAAACGGAAATTCGGACTGAGGTTTTTTAAGCCGACAGAAAGCTACTCTGATAATTGGTCGATTCTTGAAGAGAAGGATCGTACTTGGGAGAATATGTACCGCGGGCGTTGGGCGCATGACAAGGTTGTCCGCACGACGCATGGCGTTAATTGCACTGGCTCATGCAGCTGGAAGGTATTCGTGAAGAATGGAATCATTACCTGGGAAAATCAGCAGATTGATTATCCATCATGCGGCCCGGATATGCCTGAATTTGAACCGCGCGGCTGTCCGCGCGGCGCTTCGTTTTCGTGGTATGAGTATAGTCCTTTGAGAGTGAAGTATCCGTATATGCGGGGCCGTCTCTTAAGAATGTGGAAGCAAGCCTTAAAGGAAACGGCGGATCCGGTAGCCGCCTGGGCAAGCATTGTGGAAAATCCGGAAAAGGCGAGATCCTATAAGCAGGCCAGAGGAAAAGGGGGCCATGTCCGCGTCTCCTGGGAGGATGCAACGCAGTTGATCGCAGCCCAGCTCATTTATACGATCCACAAGTACGGTCCGGACCGTATTGCCGGCTTCACGCCGATTCCGGCGATGTCGATGATCAGCTATGCTTCTGGCGCCCGGTTCATCTCGTTATTAGGCGGCGAAATGCTTAGTTTCTATGATTGGTATGCCGACCTTCCGCCCGCTTCGCCGCAAATTTGGGGCGAGCAGACAGATGTACCAGAGTCCAGCGATTGGTACAACGCAGGCTACTTGATCATGTGGGGCTCTAACGTGCCGCTAACGCGCACACCCGACGCCCATTTTATGACTGAGGTTCGCTATAAGGGCACCAAAGTGGTGTCGGTAGCGCCGGATTATGCGGAAAACGTCAAGTTCGCAGACAACTGGCTGGCGCCGAATCCGGGGACGGACGCCGCGATTGCCCAAGCGATGGCCCATGTTATTTTGAGTGAATTCTATCATGAGCGTCAGGAGCCGATGTTCCTTGACTATGCCAAACAATATACAGATATGCCGTTCCTTATTCTTCTGGATTCGCATGAAGACAGCTACAAAGCGGGGCGCTTCCTGCGGGCCAGTGATTTAGGAGATACATCGCAGCATGCGGAGTGGAAGCCAGTCATTCTCGATGAAGCCACAGATGAGATTACAGTTCCCAATGGAACGATGGGGCAGCGTTGGGAGAAGGACAAGAAGTGGAATCTGATTCTGGAGCGCGAAGACGGTACGAAGATCATGCCGGCGCTGTCCGTGGAAGCCTGCGGCGCGCAGTGGGAAGAGATAGTGTTCCCGTTTTTTGATCATACCGGAAACGGAACTTTCAGGCGTTCGATCCCGGTTCGGAAAATCCAGTTGGCCGATGGAACAGAACGTCTCGCTGTTACTGTGTACGATTTAATGCTGAGTCAATATGGCGTGCGGCGCAGCGGCAGTGAGCATGAAGCGGCTGGGTATGATGACACAGCTACGCATTATACACCCGCATGGCAGGAAGCCATCACAGGGGTCAAGCCTTCCATCGTCATTCAAATTGCCCGCGAATTCGCCCAGAATTCATTGGATACCGGGGGACGCTCCATGATTATTATGGGCGCCGGGATTAATCATTGGTTTAACAGTGATACGATCTACCGTTCCATTCTGAATCTGGTTGTATTGACGGCGTCACAGGGGGTGAACGGCGGGGGCTGGGCGCATTATGTAGGTCAGGAGAAATGTCGTCCGATTGAAGGCTGGTCCACGGTTGCCTTTGCCAAGGATTGGCAGGGTTCTTCGCGCCAGCAGAATGCCACGTCGTTCTTCTATTTTGCAACAGATCAATGGAAATACGAGGAGATGGGTACCGATTCATTAAAATCGCCCACCGGCGGAGAAGTTCGCTACCAGCACCCTGCAGATTACAACGTGCTTGCGGCTCGTTTGGGCTGGTTGCCGTCCTATCCGCAATTCAACAAGAGCAGTCTGGCCTTGGCCGAGGAAGCTATACAGCAAGGAAAAATAGATCACAGCAGCATTATTCAACACACCTTGGATCAAATCGTGTCCGGGGACACCAAGTTCGCTATTGAAGACCCGGATGCGCCGGAAAATTTCCCTCGCTCCTTATTTGTGTGGCGTTCGAATTTGATATCAAGCTCGGCGAAGGGGCAGGAGTATTTCATGAAGCACTTGCTCGGTGCCGCCGATGGGCTGTTGTCTACGCCGAATGAGGAGGAGAAACCCGAAGAAATCACCTGGCGCGAAGATGTCGAAGGAAAGCTGGATTTGCTCATCGCCTTGGATTTCCGAATGACATCGACACCGATGTATGCCGATATCGTATTGCCTGCGGCGACCTGGTATGAGAAGACAGATTTGTCTTCCACGGATATGCATCCGTTCGTGCACCCGTTTAACCCGGCGGTCGATCCATTGTGGGAATCCCGTTCGGACTGGGATATCTACCGGACGATTGCCAGCGTCTTCTCAGACATGGCGAAGCAGCATCTTCCCGGCGTATATAAGGATGTCGTAACTACGCCGCTTGCTCATGATTCCGTGAATGAAATTGCCCAGCCTTTCGGCGTCATCAAGGATTGGCATAAAGGGGAAATTGAGCCGATCCCCGGCAAGACTATGCCGAATCTGACCATTGTTGAACGTGACTACACGAAGATCTATGACAAATATATTACCCTTGGACCGAATTTGAGCACAGGCAAGGTGGGGGCTCACGGTGTCAGCTTCTCTGTGGCCGAGGAATATGAGGAGTTGAAGCGCATCAACGGCACTTATCATGATGATTCGATCAAAAATGGGCTGCCGAAGCTCCAGACCGCTCGTCATGCTGCTGATGCGATCTTGAATCTATCGTCCGCCACGAATGGCAAAGTGTCTCAGCGCGCATGGGAATCGGCAGAGCAGGATACGGGTGTTGCGCTTAAAGATATTTCCGCCGACCGGGCAGCCGAGCGAATTACGTTCCAGAGCATTACAGTACAGCCGCGGGAAGTCATTCCAACCCCGGTATTCAGCGGATCCAATAAAATGGGACGGCGTTATTCCCCATTCACAACGAATATCGAACGCCTCGTGCCATTCCGTACGCTTACAGGCAGACAGCATTTCTATATCGATCATGAGTTGTTCCTGCAATTCGGCGAAGCATTGCCGGTCTATAAGCCGACCTTGCCGCCGATGGTGTTTGGCCCTCGGGACAAGCAAATTGCCGGCGGTACGGATGCGCTTGTACTTCGCTACTTAACGCCGCATGGCAAATGGAATATTCACAGCATGTATCAGGATAATCTCCATATGCTGACCTTGTTCCGCGGCGGCCCGACGGTCTGGATCAACGACGAGGATGCCGCTGCCCATCAGATTCAAGATAATGATTGGCTTGAAGTATATAACCGTAACGGCGTTGTTACAGCGCGGGCCGTCGTTAGCCATCGTATGCCGAAAGGCACGATGTTCATGTATCATGCGCAGGATAAGCATATTAACGTGCCGGGATCCGAGATTACGAAGGAACGCGGCGGAAGCCACAATGCACCGACGAGAATTCACGTTAAGCCGACACAAATGGTAGGCGGATATGCTCAACTCAGCTATGGCTTCAACTATTACGGACCGATCGGGAACCAGCGGGATGTCTATGTTGCGGTCCGTAAGATGAAGGAGGTTGACTGGCTTGAAGATTAAAGCACAAATCGCGATGGTCATGAATTTGGACAAATGTATAGGGTGCCATACCTGCAGCGTGACCTGCAAGAGCACCTGGACGAACCGTCCAGGCGCGGAATATATGTGGTTCAACAATGTTGAGACGAAGCCGGGCATCGGGTATCCGAAGCGCTGGGAGGATCAGGAGCAGTATAAAGGGGGCTGGACGCTGAAGAATGGGAAGCTTGAATTGAAATCCGGGAACAAGCTGTCCAAGATTGCCCTCGGCAAAATTTTTCACAACCCGGATATGCCTGAGATGAAGGACTACTACGAACCATGGAACTACAACTATGAACATCTTACGAATGCAGGCGAGAAGAAGCACCAGCCGGTTGCCCGTCCGAAGTCGGCGATTACGGGCGACAATATGGAGCTGGAATGGGGGCCGAACTGGGAGGACGATCTGGCGGGTGCCCATGTTACGGGGCCGAAGGATCCGAACATCGAGAAGATCGAAGAAGAGATTAAATTCAATTTCGAGCAGGCCTTCATGATGTATTTGCCGCGTCTTTGCGAGCACTGCCTGAACCCGAGCTGCGTGGCGTCCTGCCCGTCGGGAGCGATGTACAAGCGCGACGAGGACGGTATCGTCCTTGTCGACCAGGAGGCTTGCCGCGGCTGGCGTTATTGCATGACGGGCTGCCCGTACAAGAAAGTATACTTCAACTGGCAGACGAATAAGGCGGAGAAGTGCACCTTCTGCTTCCCGCGGATCGAAGCTGGGCTTCCGACGGTATGCTCCGAGACATGCACGGGACGTATCCGCTACCTTGGCGTATTGCTGTACGATGCCGACCGGGTGCAGGAGGCGGCTTCCATGCCGGACGAGAAGGATCTGTATCAGGCTCAATGCGATTTGTTCCTTGATCCGAATGATCCCGCAGTTATCGCGCAGGCCCGTGCAGACGGCATAACGGAGGAGTGGCTTGAGGCAGCCCAGAATTCGCCGGTTTACAAACTCGCGATTGAATACAAGCTGGCTTTCCCGCTGCATCCAGAATACCGGACACTGCCGATGGTATGGTACGTACCGCCGCTGAGCCCGATTATGAATTATTTCGAAGGCAAGGATTCGATTCAAAACCCGGATATGATCTTCCCGGCGATCGAAGAAATGAGAACTCCAATCCAATATTTAGCCAACATGCTAACCGCCGGCGAGCCTGAACCCGTAAAAGAATCGCTGCAGCGTCTGGCGATGATGCGTTCGTATATGAGATCTACGCAGACGGGCAAAGCATTCGACGAGGGACGGCTGAATCGCCTGGGGTTAACCACGCACCAGACCGAGCAAATCTATCGCTTGCTGGCTATTGCCAAATATGAGGATCGATTCGTAATCCCGACATCACATAAAGAAACGTATTTGGACACTTATCACGCCCAAGGCTCCGCGGGCTTCGGGATGGATTGCGGGGGCTGTGGAATTAGCGGATCAAGCGGAACGAACAGTGCGAAAGAAGAAGATCACTTCTATGGGGGAATTTGGCGTGATTAATCTCGAGAAGCTGTATGAATATAAGCATATATTCGGTTTTTTCGCCCAGCAGTTAACGTACCCGGAGAAACTTCATTACCATCCGTCCGTTATCGAAGAACTGCTAACCCCGGATGACCCGGCTTATGAGCATGTCGGGCGATTCTGGGATTTGATGCAGGACTGCAGCATGGAGCAACTTGAAGAGCTGTACGTACAGACCTTTGATTTTCAGAAGGATTCGACCTTATATATGACTTATTTCAAATTTGAAGATACAAAAGAACGCGGGCAGATGCTGGCCAAACTGAAAATCCTGTATCAAATGTTCGCGCTGGAAATGCCGGATCATGAGCTGTCCGATTATTTGCCGCTGATGTGCGAGTTTATCTACGCTGCAAACTGGGAAGGAAATGCGCAGGCGGAGAAGGATTTTAGCGTGCTGGCAGGCGTCATTGAGGATGGCACCTATCATTTGCTGAAATCGCTAGAAAAAAACGAAAATCCCTACTGCCATCTGATCAAGGGCTTGCGGGAAACGCTGAAGGCTTGCGTCAGACTGGAGGTGCCAAACGAGCGATGAGCTTATTGGATCAATTTCTGTGGGTGATTTTCCCGTATCTTTGCCTCGTATTATTCGTTGTGGGCCACATATACCGTTATCGTCATGATCAATTCCACTGGACAGCCAAGTCCAGCGAATTTATCGAGAAGAAGCATCTGAGGCTCGGCAGCTTGATGTTCCATCTTGGCATCATTCCCGTTGTATTCGGACATATCGCCGGTTTAGGAATTCCAAAAGAATGGATACAGTCCCTTGGGATTAGTGATCACCTGTATCACCTTGGGGCGACGTATATCGGAGGATTGTTCGGCTTCATCACATTGGGAGGAATGCTGCTGCTGACCGCCCGGCGCCTGACGATCAAAAGTGTAAGGAAATTAAGCTCCGCCTCGGACATTATCGTAAATCTGGTATTGCTATTTATTGTCATCATGGGCATGTACAGTACAATCGTGACCAATGCCGTCCAGCCTGACTTCGATTACCGCTCGACGATATCCGTGTGGTTCCGGAATTTGTTCATCCTTCGTCCTGAGGCTGGCTTCATGGCAGATGTGCCGATTTCGTTTAAAATTCACATGTTGGCCGCCTTCTTCATCTTTGCGATGTGGCCATTTACAAGGCTGGTTCACGTCTGGAGCGTTCCATTGAATTATGTGGGGAGAAGTTATATCCTATACAGAAAGAACCGTAAACAAGGAATGTAGAGAGAAGGCTTGACGCCTTCTTTCTTTTCAATAAGCAGGGGTGTAAATAGGATGAAGGATGAACTGAATTTTGATTGTCAGCAAGCGATTGATTCCCTTCGGGAACGATTTGCTTTTGATTTTGTCTCGATTGCGCTTGTTCAATCTGCAGCCGATCAATTTGTGCTGACCTGGCAGTACGCATCAGGCAATTTGAACGAACGTTATAAGCGGATTGTACTGCATACGGGCAAAGGGATCGCTGGTATGGTGTTCAAGACGGGAAAGCCGATGATCATTCAAAATATAGCCGAAGAACTCGATCCTAACGATTTGTTCAATTATCCGATTATCGTCGCGGAGCAGCTTCAAACCGTATGCGCCATCCCTCTATGGAAGGAAAGCCGTGTGGATGGTGTTTTGTTAGTAGGCTTTCGAGAAGGAAATCGGTTAACTTCTGCCTTGCTCGATGAATTCAGGCAATATCTAGACCCGTCATTCGGCCCCTATTTCACCAGAGAGCTGGTAGAGGAGTGAGCCCTTTGCTTGATATCCCAATGTCCGATCTGCTAAGGAGCATGTATAAGAATAGCAGCGAGGCCATATTCTTCGTCAATTCAGAGGGAGAAATCCTGTGTATGAATCCGGCCGCAGAGAATATCCTTGATCTGGATGTGATCGAACAGATGCATAAAGGAGAAGCGGTCTCGATTTGCAATTCCTGTGCAGGCTATACGAGTGAAGAGGCGATGATCTCCTGCGTGAATTGTTTCTTGCGAAATACGAAGGAAGACTTCTCCTCCTTTCAAGTTTATTTGAATACTCGGGGAAAAGGGCTCATTCCTTATGCAGCAAGCTTCCATGTGATCGATGAGGCGGAAGGCATCCGCGTCTTCATGCTGCTTAACTTAACGAAGCAATACCGGACTCAGGAAATGCTGTACCAGACCAATATGACCAAATATGTAATCAAAGCGCAGGAGGATGAGCGAAAGCGGATTTCGCGCGAGCTGCATGATAGTGTTGCTCAGGAGCTATTAAGCTCCCTCGTCGATTTGCGCGTTCTCAAATATATGAATGCCGATGAAGTCGTCCTGAACAAATTACAGCAGACAGAAGCCTCATTAACCCGGCTGCTCGATGATATCCGGCGGCTGGCCGTGGAACTGCGTCCGGCGTCATTGGACGATTTCGGACTGGAGGCGGCTTTTCGCTCCCATTTCAAATGGCTGGAGAAAAACTATGGGCTGCTGATTGATTTTAAGGCCGAGCTATCCGCTGCAAGGTACAGCAATGAGATAGAGACCGTCGTCTACCGGATTTGTCAGGAAGCGGTACTGAACGCGCTGAAATACGCGAATACGGACGAAATACAGGTCAGATTGTTTGAGGAGGCCGGAGAGCTGCAGCTTATCGTGCAGGATAAAGGCTCAGGCTTTCAGTTGAATACGAGGGACCCTGCAGGAACCGGACTCGGCTTGTTCGGTATGCGGGAGCGTGCTGAGCTTGTGCATGGCCAATTGATCATTTTATCGGAGATGGGCGTAGGAACGACGATCCATCTGCGTATTCCGTTGTCGCCAAACCAAGGAGGGGATAAGGAATGAAAATTGTCATCGCTGACGATCACGCCGTCGTTCGCAGCGGCTTCTCCATGATCCTGAATTATCAGCCCGACATGGAGGTCGTGGCCACGGCTGCGGATGGAATCGAGGCGTATCAAATGGTTGCCAAGCATAACCCTGACGTCTTATTGATGGATTTGAGCATGCCGCCGGGAGAAAGCGGATTGATAGCGACAGGCAAAATCAGCAGCGATTATCCCGACACGAAAATATTAATTCTCACTATGTACGACGATGAGGAGTACTTGTTCCATGTTCTCAAGAACGGGGCCGCAGGCTATGTGTTGAAAAATGCTCCGGATGAGGAGCTGCTGACAGCGATTCGCACCGTCCATCAGGGGGAAACGTATATTCATTCCAGAATGGCGACATCCCTTGTTAGAGAGTTCATTAAGAAGGATCAGGAGTCCAGTGATTCCGACCCTTTTAATCTGTTAACCAAGCGAGAGATAGAAGTTTTGCCACTGGTCGCTAAAGGCTATGGCAACAAAGAAATTGCGGAGAAATTGTTCATTTCCGTCAAGACGGTGGAAGTGCATAAGGCGAAAATCATGGAGAAGCTGGGCTTAAAGAGCCGCCCGGAATTGGTGGAATATGCCCTTAAGAAGAAGCTGCTCGATTTTTAATCCGAACATTTTCCGTACTTGCCTCCTACCCCACCATCATTCAATAGTTCAACTTATATAGAAGCGCACAAATATAGGGAATTCCTCCGAAGGATCAGGGGATTTCCCTATTATTTTTCTCTGCGTACTGCATTTAAAATAAGACATGGGAATCAATAATTCAGTACACAGGAATTAGGTGATCTGATGATTAAAAAAATGCAGCTGCCCTTGCAAACGATGAATTTAGTGCTTGGCTTTATGGTATGGGTTATCATTTCGGCGCTCATTCCATTTATTAAAGAAGATATTCAAATTCCAGCGGAAAAGCTGGCGATTCTCACGGCGATCCCTGTTGTACTAGGATCGGTTCTAAGAATCCCTTTCGGGTACTATGCCAATGTATTCGGAGCGCGTATCGTATTCTCGGTCAGCTTCGTTCTGCTGCTGTTCCCGGTATTCTATATCAGCGCGGCTTCTTCGTTTACCGATTTAGTCATCGGCGGTTTGTTTCTGGGGATTGGCGGCGCTGTATTCTCGGTGGGCGTAACGTCTTTACCGAAGTACTATCCGAAGGAGCGGCATGGGCTGGTTAACGGCGTGTACGGGATTGGCAATCTGGGTACGGCGATTACAACGTTCGCTGCGCCGGTTATCGCAACGCAAGTGGGCTGGTCGTTGACGGTAAAGCTTTATCTTGTTCTGCTATTGATATTTATCGCCTTGAACATAGTGTTTGGAGACCGCAAAGAAGTCAAAGTGAAGACCCCAATTATGGATGAAATCAAGGCGGTCTATAAAAGCGATAAGCTGTGGTTGTTCTCGCTTTTTTATTTCCTTACGTTTGGTTCGTTTGTGGCCTTCACCGTATACTTGCCAAATTTCCTTGTCTCTCACTTTGCATTGGAGAAAGTGGATGCAGGGATGCGTACGGCCGGATTTATCGCCCTGGCTACGTTTATGCGTCCGGTCGGCGGATGGCTTGGCGACAAGTTCAAACCGTTAATTTTATTAATGGGTATTTTTCTGGGACTGACGCTCTCCGGAATTGTACTTGCCTTCTCGCCTTCGATCGGGCTATATACCGTAGGGAGTTTAACTATAGCGTTGTGCGCGGGGCTGGGGAATGGCGTTATATTTAAGCTCGTCCCGCAATACTTCAACAAGCAGGCGGGAACAGTGAATGGCATCGTATCGATGATGGGTGGTCTAGGGGGCTTCTTCCCGCCGCTCATGCTCTCGATGATATATTCCATGACAGGACAGTATTCCATAGGGTTTATGGCATTGTCCCAAGTCGCTTTGGCAAGCTTGATTCTTGTCATATGGATGTATTATCAGGACCGGCTTGTCATGTCCAGCAAAGTGTTCCGCTATACAGGGCAAGGCATTCTAGTTACCGATTCCAAGGGAACGATTAGAAGCGTTAATCCTGCCTTCACCAAGCTGACGGGTTATGCCGAGGCTGAGGTTGTCGGCCATAAGCCGAGTATTTTAAAATCAGGAAAGCAGTCTAAACCATTTTACGAGGAAATGTGGAGTACAATTAGAGAAACGGGCCAATGGCAAGGAGAGATTTGGAACCGTCGGAAGAACGGAGAAGAATACCTGGAGTTTCTGACAATCAATGCAGTTAAAGACGATTCAGGGGAAGTCGTCCACTATGTTGGGTTGTTCAGCGATATTAGTGTATCGTGAAATAAGGGCGACTGGTCATTCGGCCGGTTGCTCTTCCCTATTTTGGCGTATAAGGTGGCTGTATCATGAAACGGTATGAGATTGTCGAGGGGCCTATAAATATTCAGAATGCTATAGATATGGTACTACATCCGGGTGCAGGCGCCGTAACGACGTTTACGGGGCATGTAAGGGAATGGACACACGGCGTCAGAACGATATACTTGGCTTATGAGGCTTATATCCCAATGGCGGAAAAGAAGCTGGCGCAAATCGGCTCTGAAATTGAAGAGAAATGGCCGGGTACGCGTGTGGCGATAGCCCATCGTATCGGTGAACTGCATATTTCCGATATTGCCGTCGTCATTGCGGTATCGTCACCGCATCGGAAGGCAGCTTACGAGGCAAATGAGTATGCGATTGAACGCATTAAAGAAATGGTGCCGATCTGGAAGAAGGAAATATGGGAAGACGGCGAGGAATGGATCGGAGATCAGAGGCAGAAGCCTGAACAAGGGGGGAGTACGGAATGATACGAGTGCTCTATTTTGCAGGTCTGCGCGATTTGACAGGAAAGTCGGAGGAGCTCATTGACCGCCCGGAGTGGACGGTTCGGGAGCTTACGGACTGGGTTATAGCAGCCTACCCGGAATTTAAGCATAAGGCCATATTTGTCGCTGTGAATGAAGAATATGCTCGTCCAGATGACGTCATTCAGGCCGGGGACACGGTCGCTATCATACCTCCGGTGAGCGGCGGTTGACCGCTGCGGCAATATAGGACTATAGAGAGGGGCAAATGTGAAATGACTACTGAACCGATCCGCGACCAACTGAATCGGCCTATCCGTGATTTGCGCATTTCAGTGACGGATCGCTGCAATTTTCGCTGCACCTACTGTATGCCCAAGGAAATTTTTGGAGACGATTATCCATTTCTGCCTAAAAGCGAGCTGCTGACGCTGGAAGAAATCTGCTGCTTAGCGCAGTTGTTTGCTTCTCTTGGCGTAAAGAAGATTCGTTTAACGGGCGGGGAGCCCTTGTTGCGTAGAGATTTACCGGAACTCGTTGGCAGGCTGGCGAACATAGAAGGGATCGAGGATATCGGTCTGACTACGAATGGCCTGCTGCTGAAGCAGTATGGTCAATCATTATATGATCAGGGTCTCCGAAGAGTGAATATTAGTCTAGATGCACTGAACCCGGAGCTGTTTGCGTATATGAATGGGCGGGGAATTAAACCGGCCGCTATTCTAGACAATATCGAGCATGCTAGACAGATAGGCTTTCAAATCAAGGTGAATATGGTAGTGCAAAAGGGCGTAAACGATCAGGAGATTCTCCCTATGGCCGCCTACTTTAAAGAGAAGGGGATCACGCTGTGCTTCATCGAATTTATGGATGTGGGCAACGATAACGCCTGGAGTCTGGAGCGCGTTGTCACCAAAAGGGATATTTATAATAAATTATCCGAGGTATACGAGCTGGAGGCCGTGGAGCCGCATTATTTCGGTGAAGTAGCGCAGAGATACCGGTATAAGGACGGCGAAGCCGAGCTCGGCTTTATTACCTCGGTGTCGGAGTCGTTCTGTTCGACGTGCACGCGTGCAAGGCTGTCATCGGAAGGGAAGTTCTATACTTGTCTGTTCGCCTCGAAGGGGTTTGACCTTCGCGAGCTTCTGCGGGGGGGCGCGTCCAAGGATGAGCTGCTTGCCGCTATTCGAAGCGTCTGGGGGCAGCGGGGTGACCGTTATTCGGATGAACGAACGGAACAGAGGGCCCTGCAGCGCAAGAAAATCAATATGTCCTATATTGGCGGCTAAATGAAAATGTATTGAGGAGAAGAGGTCTGAGCGTGTGAAGAAGCAGGGGATCATAATCCCCCATGAGCATGGGGGCTGGGCCATGGTCAGCGTTCCGTTCGTGATCGGAATGATGGCGGGACGGCCGCAGTGGATGCATCTGCCATTATTTCTGGCATGGCTATTTCTATACTTATCATCGTATCCCCTTCTACAATTGGTTAAGCGCAAAAAAGAGCGCAGACGCTTGATCACTTGGGGTGTGATTTATGGAGCCATTGCGCTATTATGCTTGATACCCGTTCTGATCAGCTTTCCAAAGCTATTCTATTTCGGGCCGATTTTGTGTGTCCTGCTGATAGTAAATATATGGCATGTGAAGCGAAAATCAGAAAGGGCCGTGTTGAATGATCTATGCGCTGTCCTGATCTTCTCCATCGGCGGGGCTGCCGCCTATTGGCTTGGCGGGGGCGGATGGGATCGCACCATGCTGCTGGTCGTTGTGTTCAACGTGCTTTTTTTCATGGGCAGCGTATTCTTTGTGAAGTCTGTATTTCGTGAGCGAACGAATGGGCGCTGGATCGCTTGCGCCAAAGTATTTCACGTACTCTTGCTGATCATTCCTTGGTTGCTAGGCTTGCCGTGGATGATGATTGCCTATTTGTTTCCTTTAATTCG
Source organism: Paenibacillus sp. YSY-4.3 (assembly GCF_054767475.1). Lineage (NCBI taxonomy): Bacteria > Bacillati > Bacillota > Bacilli > Caryophanales > Paenibacillaceae > Paenibacillus > Paenibacillus sp. YSY-4.3. The sequence continues at coordinate 216,323 of NZ_BAABMC010000005.1, forward strand.
TACTATTGCTTATGCGGGAAAAACATTACGTCCCATGAAAGTGGGAATCATAGAAATTATCGGTTCTGTGCAATATTTGCTGCTTGCTATTGTTGTGCTCTAAGCATGCTTGCTGTTTCGATGATCTCTCGGCGGGTTAATTTGTACCGTCAACGCAAATAGTACAGATAGATAAGGAGAGAACGCGAAAATGAAGCATAAATTGCAAACAAAAGAACTGGATCATAAATTGAAAAAAATTACGGTTACCGTAAATGGAGAATCGCTAGGCTACGATATTCTGCTTGATAATGTCACCTATGTTCCGGTTGCCAAATCGTATATCATTCGGCGCTGATGTTTTGATTTCCTTAGAGCGGGTAATACAATACCGTACCCGGCGCGGTACCTTACAAATACGATAAGGAGTGAACCAACATGGCTAACAACAATCGTGACGGTAAGATGAGCTTAGAGGAAGCAGGCCGCAAAGGCGGGGAGGCTACCGCCAGAAATCATGACAAAGAGTTCTATCAGGAAATCGGCAAGAAGGGTGGCGAAGCTACCGCTAAAAACCATGATAAGGATTTCTATCAGGAGATCGGCCGTAAAGGCGGCGAGGCTACAGCTAAAAATCATGACAGAGAATTCTATCAAGAGATCGGGCAAAAAGGCGGAGAAGCCCGCAGCGATTCCGATAACGATGATGGGAAGATGAGCCGTGAGGAAGCGGGACGTAAAGGCGGAGAAGCCCGCGCACGCCAGCGCAGGAAATAGTTTGGAAATCCGTCGTAACGATATACGATAATTATAGATCGATGATTGGCCCTATGGCCAAACAAAATGACCTCTGAACTGTTCAGAGGTCATCTTGTTGTTTGCTGACCGATGCTGCGACAATGGCGAAGCAATTATAATTCTGAAATGTTTGTTGAATAATAACGGCAAGTATGCAAATGAGACAACAACAAATATTAAGAATAATTTCACAAGGGGGCGGGCCATGTCCATGAAAGAGGAGAAATGGCGGATGTTTGTCGCTGTGGCGTTGCCGGAATCTGTTAAGAACCAGCTTCACGCCTGGTGTTTAGAACGTCAAAAAGACTGGAAATTCCGTAAATGGGTGCATCCGGCGGACTATCACATTACCTTGCAATTTTTGGGAGATACTCCGGCTACTCAAGTTCAGGCCATATTGGAAGGCTTACGGGAGGCTGCTTCTGAAGTCGCCCCTTTCCGACTAGAGGCGGTGGGCATTGGCGCCTTTGGCCGTCCTGAACAGCCCCGCGTACTGTGGAGCGGCATAGAAGGCGACATAGCGGCTCTCCGCGCTCTTCACAGCCGTGTCATCACGGCAAATGCCAAGCTGGGATACGTACCGGAGGAACGGCCATATGCCCCGCATATTACGTTGGCCCGCAAATTTTCAGAAAGCGAAAAGCTGCGGGAACCGCTGGGAAATAAAGGATTATCGTTTGGGGATTGGACAAATGACACCATTATGTTGTATCGTACTAGGGTAACCGTAAGTCCGATGTATGAGGTTGTAGGGATCGTCTCTTTACGGAAATGAATCCCCCGTTTCTCCGTTAGCTGCAGAACTTTAATAAGGAGAGCCTTCCCTTTCGGAAGGCTCTTTATGTCGAATATTAAAGAGACATTATTCAAAACCTCTTTTTTCGGTTACATAGTTGAAGGAGTCATTTCAGAGATACTGTAATTGTAGGAGGCCATATGTATATTTTCAGACAGAATCGTTACGTCGCGCTTTTGATTAGTGCTATTCTAGTATGTTCGGGGTCGATTTCATTATTATGGGGCCGCATGGATAATAGCCAAAACCGCGTTCGTCCGATTGAACTATCATCAAATAGTATTTCCGTAATCGTAAAGCAGCAGAATAGAAATCTTTCTGCCGCAAAATTTGACGCATCCCTGTCGCAGGAGAGGCGTATTTATCGACCCATCGTTCCGCTAATTTCCAGGCTGCCAATGAAGAAGCAAAGCGAGTCCAAGGCAAGCCAGCGTTATCAGCTTTTGTTCACACGCAATTTAATTGCAGCGGAGCAGGCTCTGGTGCAAGAGAAGGCGGCGAAGGCTGAGGCGGCTGCAAAAGCAGCAGCAATAGATATGTCTCATCCCCCCAACCAAATATACTTCACCCGGACAGAACTGCTTAGCCAGGCAGACAAGGATCAGGCAACCTGGCACTACGTTCTGACGGATGAAGAGCTGTATCTCCTTCACAAAATTGTGATGGCAGAAGCAGAGGGCGAACCGTACGAAGGCAAGGTGGCAGTTGCCAACGTTGTCTTGAACCGGCTCCGGTCCGCCAACTACCCCGACACGATTAAGAAAGTTATTTATCAAAAATCGCAATTTAGTCCTGTGCAAAACGGAAGAATGGATCGGGTTACTCCAAACGAGGATTCTATTCGTGCTGTAACGGAAGCTTTGCATGGGCGCAAGGAAGTGTCAGATGACACTTATTATTTCCTGTCGCTATCTTTAGCTACAGATTTTACAGTTGCGCACACGAAGAGTAAATCGAAGGAAATCGGAAATCATACTTTTTATAAATAAGCGTATTCCAGCTTGGCTTGAGTGGATTTTTCCAGCAACAGCTCGATTACGTTCTTCGCGCAGCAATCCGGCTCATAGGTTTGAGGGCGAAGCGGGCTTATTTTGTCATGAAGCAGGCTGCTAAGCGTGGGAGTGGTAATCGCAGAAAACCATTGATCGATAAGCTCTGGAGACGACATATCCATGCCGAATCCGTGACTGACAAAATATTCGCGGTTTTTCTCTTCCTGTCCGGGGATCGATTCAAAGAATAGCATGGGTATGCCCTTGGCCAGTCCCTCGGTGCACGTCATGCCGCCCGGCTTCGTAATCAGGATATCGGAGGCGTCCATCCATTTGCTGACTTCATGGGTGTGGCCGATAATGGTAATATTCTCATGGATCAGCGCTGGACAAGCACGCAGTTTCTCCGCAAGCTTGCCGTTGCTGCCGGTGCAGCAAATAATTTGTACCTTGTCGCGCCAGGCAACGAGCTTATCGATGAGCTCTTCCTTGAAGAGCAGCCCCCACCCGCCGCCCATGACGAGAACGGTAGGCATCTGCTTGATGCCGAGATCTCTTCTGGCGGACGTTTTGTCTTGGATGCTCCAAAAGTTGGGATGAACGGGAATTCCGGTGACCCGAATGGCGTCCGGGCTGACTCCACGCTGCTGGAGCAATGCTTTGACTTCCGGTGTGGAAACGAGATATTGATCTACCTCGGGACTGATCCATGCGCCGTGGGCGTCATAGTCTGTAATCAGGGTATACAGCGGTATGCGAAGGCCTGATGCGCGGAGCCTGGCGATGACGGCATTTGGAATCGGATGCGTGCAAATGATGACATCCGGCTGAAGCTGTCCAATCACCTCAGAGGCATGCTGATAGAACATTTTATGCAGGGCCAGTCGGGTTAACCGCCCGACTGGCTTTTCGTATTTTTTCCGGTAGAGCATCCCAACCAGTGCCGGACTCGTATTTACAGTAACCCGGTAAGCAGACAAGATCCACGGGGCGATAATCGGATTAAGGAACGAACCCAGCTCCATCACCTTCGTCATTGCGTCCGGCCATAGCTTCCTAATGCCGGCAGCCAGCGAATGAGCGGCTTGGGTATGACCGCTTCCGAACCCCTCCGATAGAATCAGCACTCGTTTTTTTGTCATGATATCACCTGCTTTAAGAATAGATCCGTCCCTAGCGGGGCGGTTATTTGCGTGTCTAAAAAAGCGCGTAATGTTAATACCTGGTTATAGTTTATAAGGTCGCGGCCGGAAACAAAAGAGTCCGCAGACTGGCCGATAGCTGGACTTAAGTCGGGGAACAATGATGGTGCAAAAAAAATGTTGCAAAGAAATAATCGAAGTGCTAAAGTGAAAAATGACCGATTGACCGAAATGGATTTTTGGTCAGTTCTTGATCGATGACCGTTAAAATATTTATTTGAAGGAGGTGATGACCATGACAATAGACCGCAGACAGCAGGTGATCGAGGCGGCGGAGAAATCCTTTGCCTTATTCGGTTATAAGGCGACGACGATGGATCAAGTGGCTAAGATTGCGAATGTGGCGAAAGGGACGATCTATACTTTTTTCACGAATAAGGAAGAGCTCTTCGATGAAATTCTCCGTTCCGTCATTATGGAAATGAAGCGGATCACCGAGACGGAGGTTAGTGAGGATAAATCCTTCTTCGAGAACGTGTACCACTCTATGGATCTGCTCCTGGAATTCAGGCGGGAGCATGAGCTGCTGATCAAGCTGTTCCAGGAGGTGCGTGATTTCGGCACGCCGCAGGCTCGCGAGGGCTTGCAGCGGATTGAGGATGAAATTCTTCGCTACCTGGAGAGTAAAGTGACGCGCGCTGCCCAGCGCGGGGAAATTCGGGCACTCGATCCGAAAGTCGTTTCCTTCGTGATGTTCAAGCTGTATATTGCGCTCACCTCGGAATGGAACAAGCGGGAGGAGCCGTTAAGCAAAGAGCAAATCAAGGAATTCGCCCGTATTTTCCTGGCAGGAGGCCTATCTCCGGAGTAAACGATAAAGCCTCGATAGACAGATAAATATAAAAAAATAGATAGAGACATCAAAGGAGAGAAGCTAAAGTGAAATCAATGTCGGTGTTTTTCAAGGATTTGGGAGCTTCTTTCAAGAAACCAAAAGTGATTATTCCTATATTTGTCGTCCTGTTCATCCCTGTACTCTACAGCGGAATGTTCCTTACGGCTTTCTGGGATCCTTACGGTAAAATGAACGAGCTGCCCGTTGCTGTAGTAAACGAGGATGCCGGGGCCGAATATGAAGGCAAGTCGCTGCAGGCCGGACAGGATTTGGTTGACGAGCTGAAGAAGAACGATGACTTCTCCTGGAGGTTCGTCACTCATGAGCAAGCGGATAAAGGGATGAAGAATAACGAATATTATATGAAGATCGTCATTCCTGAAGACTTTTCGTCTAAGGCGACGACCTTAATGGATGAGCAGCCGCAGCCTGCCAAGCTCGTGTTCGAGCCGAATGAGGGCTATAATTTCCTGGCTTCGCAAATCGGCGGCACCGCCGTGAAGGAAATCAAAACGAAGGTGTCGGCTAAAGTTACGGAAGCTTATACGGAAACCCTGTTTGACCAGGTTGAGAAAATTTCCGGCGGCTTAAGCGATGCCGGCTCCGGAGCAAGCACGATTAGCGATGGTGCCGTGCAGCTGGATGAAGGAGCCTTGAAGCTGAAAGAGAACTTGGCCAAACTGGTCGAGGGCACAAGCCAGCTGCAAAATGGCGTAACGCCTTTGGAGGAAGGCGCCGTCACGCTTAGTAAAGGCGCCAATGATCTTAAAGGCGGAGCCTCCAGCTTGGCCAGCGGCCTGAGTCAACTGTCCGCCGCGCAGAAACAGCTGGAGGACGGCGCGGTGAAGGCGCAGGAAGGCGGGGCGCAACTGCAAACGGGCTTGCAGGCCTCGCTGCAAGGAGCCGAGAAGCTGCAAGCAGGCTTGACAGCCGCCGAGCAGGGCAGCAAGCAGCTGCAAACGGGACTCGAAGCCTCACTGCAAGGCAGCGGCCAAGTGGCCGAAGGCGCCAAAGGCGTAGAGCAAGGCTTGGAGCAGCTCGCGAAGGCGAGTCCGGATTTGGCCGCCAATCCTGAGGTACAGAAGCTGATTGCGGCAAGCAAAGCGGTGGCCGAAGGCAGCCAGCAGGTAGCCGACGGCCAACAGGAGCTGCTGCAAGGAGCGCGTGAATTGCATGGCGCCCACGGCCAGCTGGTGCAAGGCAGCGAGCAGCTGGTGCAAGGTCAGCAGCAGCTTACACAAGGCGCTAGCCAACTGGCCGGCGGGCAAGAGCAGCTGACGAGCGGGCTGAAGCAATTCGGTGCGAAGCTGTCGGAGGCTGCGGCCGGCGGACAAAGCCTGGCGAGCGGCGCTGCGCAGCTTAGCGGCGGGGCCGAGAAGCTTCAGGGCGGCGTCGGCCAATTGTCCGGTGGCGTCAGCACGATCGCGAGCGGCTCCAGACAGTTGGATAATGGCGCCGGCGAGCTGAAGGACGGGATGGATAAACTCGCCTCCGGCTCCGAGGAATTGGCCAGTAAGCTGAACGAGGCCGCGGAGCAAACCTCCGGCGTGAAGAAGAGCGATCAGCTGGTCAATATGTACGCGAAGCCGATCGAAATCGAGGAGCATAAAATGAATGAGGTTCCGAACTACGGTACCGGCTTCTCGCCTTACTTCCTGTCGCTCGGCCTGTTCGTCGGAGCATTGATCTCTACGCTCGTCGTGCCGACCAGAGGTTCTTCAGTGTCGGAGGCGACCGGATGGAACCGATTCGTGAGCCGGGCTCTTGCCTTTACGGGTATGAGCTTGATCCAATCGATCCTGTCCGCTGCTCTTATGCTTTACGTACTCAAGCTTGAAGTGCAAAGTGTGCCAATGTTCTATCTCTTTACATTCGCCACCAGCCTGTGCTTCATGTTCATTATTCAGGCTCTAGTAACCTGGCTAGATAATCCGGGACGCTTCCTGGCTATTCTGATGCTGATCTTCCAACTGACGACCAGTGCAGGCACATTCCCGCTAGAACTGATTCCGGACTGGATGAAGGTCTTTAACCCGCTGCTGCCAATGACTTACAGCGTTAGCGGCTACAAGGCCGTTATTTCCAGCGGAGAGTTCGGGGTGGCTTGGCAAAATATCGGTGTACTGGCGGGCTTTGGTTTTGTGTTCCTGATCCTTACCCTGCTGTACTTCCTGCGGCGCGAGCAGCCGAGCACCACGAGCATGGCGACAGCCGAGGCTTAAGCTGATACAACAGCGCTAAGCGCAATTTAACTTATATCGGATGAAAAGACAGCCCAAAGCGGGGGATTCACCCTGCTTCGGGCTGTGCTGCTTTTTTGGACTTTTTGTTTGGGCGCGGAGCGGGAATGGTCACGGCAGCAGGCTGCTCCATTTGGCTCGAACCGTTCAACAGGCCGCCTTCCACAATAACGAGCTTGGCTACGTGTACATTGCCTTCCACCAGTCCGCTGCTCGTAATCGTCAGCCGCCCTTGCGAGGCGATATCTCCGACGACTTTGCCGGCTACGATAATGTCCGCGCCATTGATATTGGAATGCGCTTCCCCGGTTTCGCCGATGACAACCTGCCCTTGGCAGTGAATTTCCCCGCGGAACGAGCCTTCGATGCGGAGACCGGCCTCGCACTCCAGTTTGCCTTCGGCGACGCTGCCCTGACCGATCAAAGTGCCATGCCAACCGGATAATTTTTTATGATCCTTCAACATATTTTTATCCTCCGTTCATGAATGGGATGTATTATTGCAAATAAGACAGCGGGTTGACTTTCTTGTCCCCTTTAACGATTTCGAAGTGCAGATGGGCGCCCGTGCTTCGGCCTGAGTTGCCCAACTTGGCAATAGTCTGTCCTTTCTTGACCGTATCTCCCTCGGACACCTTAATCTCGTTAAGATGCATATACCAGCTTTGCAGTCCGTTCGGGTGTTGAATTATAATGTATTTGCCCCTTGAGCGGTTGCTTTCCGCTGCAACAACTTTGCCGGCCGCCGCGGCATAGACCGGGTCTCCGATCTTGCCGGCAATATCGATTCCGGCATGAAAGGCAGCCTTTCCCGTAAACGGATCGGTCCGGTATCCGAAGTTCGAAGTAAGGCGGGTAGACAATGTCGGCCACTCCGAAGGTGTTCCCGAAATGGAATACTGCGTTTGCTTGGCCTTTTGCAGCGTTGTAGGGACATTCTTCTCGATTTCATCCAGCATCGCGCTAATCTCCAGGAAGTCGTCGCTCGTCTCTTGAGCCAATTCTTCAATTTCCTGATCGTGTACGGCAATGTACTCGCCGCCTTTGCCCAAGGATTCGTCCCAGGACAAGGAGGAGAGCGAGGACAGCTTGCCGGCATCGCCCTTACTTCCATATTTATCTATAAAACTTTGCAGCTCGGCTTCCAGTTCGCTTACCCGTTCCATGCGGTCCATCAGCTCTTTGGATTGTCCGGATAAGGTAATGACTTGATTTTGCAGCCGCTCAATCGCTTCGTTCTTGTCGGTGACGACGGCTTCGAATTTGAGATTTTGCTGCCTCAGCGTATCTTCCAGGCGCGAAATGGTGTTCACCGACTGCATTTGCAGGCTGACAATCAGGCCGGAAATGGATAGCAGGGCGGCGATCGGCACAGCAATCACAAACGGTTTCGATACCTGGATTTGCTTGACAGGCTGATTCGCTTCCCGCAGAACAAGCAGCGTCATGCGATGGGGTAAACTAGCACTTCTCATGGCATCTCCTTCCCGTAAATTTGATAGCTTCTATTACTTTATCTATTCCCGCGTCTCTTAAAACATGTCAAAAAAGTCATCTTGTCTCATATAGTTCGTGTTTGTTGTCAATGCTGAGTGGAGGAAGGTGAAGTGAATGTGGTGGCTGGTGCTCGTACTGCTCGCGTTTATTTTTCAAATTGCTACGATTCTTATTCTGGAATTTCGCAACCCCAGCAAGGCTGTCGCCTGGATGGTTATTCTGTTTCTGTTCCCAGTCATCGGCTTCATCTTGTACTATTTCGTGGCTCAGGATTATAAGAAGCGGCGAAAACTGCGGCGCCGAGGGTCCAGGGTGTTTCAGGAGATTAGGGCCAAGCTATGGCAGCAAGCCGCCGTCATCGACAGCGTAGAGGAGATGAGCAATCCGGAATATCGCCATCAGGAAAGGCTATTCGGCTTGCTTACACATATTTCGGAAAGTCCTATTACGGGCTGCAACGAAACGAAGGTGTTGACGGATGGCGAGAAGACTTTCGGGGCGATGCTGGCAGCGATGGAGCAGGCGCAGGATCATATCCATATGGAGTCTTATATTTTTCGCGCGGATGGTATAGGACACTCGTTCAAGAGGACGATGCTCAGGAAGGCCGGGGAGGGCGTGAAGGTTAGGCTGATCTGTGACGGACTTGGCAGTTATCAATTAAACAACTCATTTGTTGAAGAGCTTCGGGACGGTGGAGTGGAAGTGTTTTTTTTCCTGCCGCCGTTGATTGCGACGCTTGATCGGAGGGTCAATTACCGGAATCATCGTAAAATACTTGTCGTCGACGGGACGATAGGCTTCGTCGGCGGGCTCAACGTTGGGGATGAATATTTGGGGCTGGACGGAAAGCTCGGCTATTGGCGCGATACGCATTTGCAAATCAGCGGGGACGCGGTGTATTTTTTGCAAAATGCCTTTCTGGCGGATTGGCGGCTGGCCTCGGGACAGCGGGTCAATCATCCTGAGCTGTATCCAGAACATCACTGCCGGAGCACTGAACAGGTGCAGGTGCTGACCAGCGGCCCTGACCAGCATTGGGATGCGATACAGGAAATGTGCTTCGGTGCGATTGCCGTTGCCAAACGCCGCATTTGGATTACTTCGCCTTATTTCATTCCCGACCCCAGCATCTATAATGCGATTAAGACCGCGGCCGTTAGCGGGGTTGAGGTGAACATTATTATTCCGTACGAATCGGACAGCCGAATCGTCAAGCTGGCATCGCTCTCTTATGTCGAGGAACTGCTTCAATCGGGAGTAAAGTTCTATCAATACGAGAAAGGGTTCATTCATGCGAAGGTGATGATCGTGGATGACCTGTTGGCTACGGTCGGAACGGCGAACATGGACATGCGCAGCTTCTTTTGCAATTTCGAAATGACGGCGATCCTGTTCGATAAGGCGCCGATATCCCGCTTAAGCGAGGATTTCCTCAAAGATCTTGGCGAGAGCAGGGAGATCACTTTGAAGACATTTGCCCGCCGCCCGAAGCTGCAAAAGGGGCTGGAGCTGCTGTGCAGGCTGCTCTCCCCGCTGCTCTGATCGGGGCCAGAGAGCGGGAGGCGCCATTACTTCAGATGCTGAAGGATCAGCTGAACGGATTGCGGCGAGACGTTTGCAAGCAAATCGCCTTTTTGCTTCAGGCGTTCCCCGATATTGTGCAGATTGAAGTCGGAGGGCAGCGGGTTGCTCCGCACTTCGTCCCAGGTTAACGGCGTCGATACGTTGCCCGCAGGGCGGGCCCGGGGAGTATACGGGGCGGCTAGCGTCTTTCCGCCATAATGCTGCAAATAGTCAAAGTAAATCTTGTCTCCGCGATCCTTCTTGAGCCGTTCGATGGTGAACAGTTCAGGGTATTTCTCCGTGGCATAGCGGGCAACAAACTGTCCGATCAGCCGCAGTTCGTCAAACGTTACGCCGTATTCGATCGGTACGATGATTTGCACGCCCGTCGCCCCGGAGGTCTTCGGCACGGACTGAAGCCCCAAAGAGGCCAGAATGTCTCCGACGTAGGCCGCAGCCTCCATAATGCGCGGCTCCTCCTCCCGCGAGGGATCCAAATCGATCATCCATTCGCACGGCAGCTGCTCGTGAACATAATGCAGCGACGGATGGAACTCGATGCACGCCAAATTGCCGAGCCACAACAGTACCGGCAGGCTATCCAGTACGACGTAGTCGACTCCCTCATGCATAGAAGTGCGGACGAATGACGGCAGCGGCTCAGGGGCATTTTTCTGGTAAAAAAATTTGCGCCCCACCCCGTCCGGATACCGGATCGTCGTAAGCAGGCGGTTTCGGCAGTAGCGGAGCAGATAGGGAGAGATTTCAGCGAGCTTTTCCAAATAGAGCTTCTTCGTGATTCCCGCCTCCGGCCACAGCAGCTTGTCGGGATTGGATATGGTGATTTCCTCGCCTTCTACGAGGATCGTACCTTTCATCGCTTTGGACATGGCCTTGCTCCTTGTCATGATAGAATTTCCTCATTTTCTATTAGGCTTACCCATTTTAAACGAACTTAACACCACTAGAAGCAGTCCCCTCTACATAAGAATGGAAGTAACCCGGCATGGGCAGACTTGGGAAAAGAAGCTTGAAAAGGTGGCACGCAGCCGTTGGGCTGGCATCGGCCAACGGATCGCAGGACAAGAGAAGGGGAGGAATGAAGGGTGGAATTGAAACCGGTAGTCCCTTTTGAACCGATACGTACGGAAATCCTTCCGGCAGGGCCGGAATGGATAGCGCAGGTTAAATGGGACGGGGTGCGGATGCTCACCTATTTTGATGGAGACGAGACGCGGCTGATTAACCGCAAAGGCAATGAGCGGAGCAAGCAGTATCCCGAATTTCTGGATGTTTCCGCCTATTGCCGAGCGGATTCGGTCATTCTCGACGGAGAGATGATCGCCCTTGCCGCGGACAAACCGTCCTTTCATGAGGTGATGAGGCGGGACAGCCTGCGGCGTGAGGCGGAAATCCGGTTTGCCGTCAAGCAGATCCCAGCCATTTATATGATATTTGATGTGCTGTATCATAACGGGAAGTGGGTGACCGGCCGTTCTTTGGCCGAGCGGCAGGAGCTGCTGCAAGAGATCATTGTTCCAAGCGGGACGATTCAGCTCGTTCCGAGCTACACCGATGGAGAGCGGCTGTTTGCCGTCATGAAGGAGCGGGGCTGGGAGGGAGTCGTCAGCAAACGGCTGGACAGCACTTATGCCTTGGGCGGCAAAGACGAACGCTGGAAAAAGCTGAAGCTCGGCTATGATTTATATGCGGCGATCGGCGGCGTGACCTATCGGGACGGCGTTATGAATGCCTTGCTGCTGGGTTTGTATGATGAAAACGGGCGATTCGTATATATCGGGCATACGGGCAGCGGCAAGCTGAATCAGCCGGCATGGCGCAGCCTGGCGGAGCAATTATCCGTCCTGACGGTGAGCGAGCGCCTCTTTCACAACATCCCGCAGCGGATTAAGGGAGCGGTCTGGATTCGGCCGGAGCTTACGGTGAAGGTACAGTTCATGGAGTGGACTCCCGGCGGAACGATGCGCCATCCGGTATTGCAGGGGATGGGCGATGTGCCGCCGGAGAGCTGCACGGTTACGCAGGGCATCTAGTAATCAGGAGATGGTTTTCTTTGCTTTGCTGGATGTTCTCTTCTTCGGCTTAGGCGCAAGCTCGCCGCTTAGCGGATCATCCGTACTGCCTGTCCCTGCAGCTGGTTTCTTGGCTGCCGTTTTGCGGGTACGCTTGGCCGGACCGGGATCGGTGACGACAGGCTTGACGGCTTCGATGCTGGCCTGCAATGCGGCCATAAGGTCGATGACATTGCTTTGCGGTTTGGCTGGTGCCAGGCTGATCTCTTCGCCGGCAATTTTCTGCTCGATGAGATGCAGTAGGGATTCACGGTAATCATCGGTATATTTCGCCGGCTCGAAAGGTGTGGACAGCTGTTCAATCAGCAGCTTGGCCATGGACAGTTCTTTATCGTTCACGTTGATGCTTTCCGGCAAATTGGGCACTTGCGAGATCGGCCGGATTTCGTCGGGGTAGAAGATTGTCTCCACGGCTAAGCAGCCCTCCATGACGCGAATAGCAGCGAGACTACTCTTGGAGCGGATGGCAATTTTGGCGATGCCGATTTTGCCAGAGTCGCGCATCGCTTCCAGCAGCAGTTGATAGGCGTTCGATCCTGCTTGATCCGGGGAGAGATAATAGGTTTTCTGGAAATAGATCGGGTCGATTTCGGTTAAATCCACGAAGTCCAGAATCGTGATCGTTTTTTCGGTTTGGGCCGACAACTGCTCAAGCTCCTCTTTTTCGAAGAGGACGTATTTGCCCTTCTCGTACTCGTAGCCCCGGGAAATCTCCTCCCAGGTCGTATCCTTGTCGCAGGTCGGACAACGTCTTACATAAGAGATCGGGCTGCCGCAGACGGTATGAATGTACTTCATGGAAATGTCTTTGTCTTCCGTTGCGGAGAACATTTTGACCGGGACATGCACGAGCCCGAAGCTGATCGCACCCTTCCAAACGGTATGCATTTTCAGTTTGCTCCCTTCCGTGTTCCATATTTATTATTTGGCTGCCTGGCGTATGATGATGACGAGTTTGATGCTAAAGATGCGTTGATACCAAGGAAACTGGCGAACTATCTCTATCATAGTATGGTCCATTTTGGTTTCTCATAACCGGGCGGCTGCGGCCTAAGTTGTTGCGGGTCTTGCGGCAGACCGATATAATGGGGACATACATTTTGCGCATGTAAAGGTGGTTGTATCTTCGTGGGATTGGATCAAGCTTCGGCCGAGTGGGTGTACGAGGCGAAAGATTTGGATGGAACTGGGCAGCTCGCAGCTTTCCTTGCCGCCCGGGCGACACCGGGAACGGTCATTGCCCTGGACGGTGATTTGGGCGCGGGGAAAACGGCTTTCTCCCAGCTGTTCGCGAAACATTTGGAAGTTCGGGACACGGTGAACAGTCCGACTTTTACATTAATTAAGGAATATGAGGGCAGATTGCCTTTTTACCATATGGATGTGTACCGGCTGTCGCTGGAGGAAGCGGAGGAGCTGGGGCTGGACGAATACTTCTACGGCAACGGTGTGACGTTAGTGGAGTGGGCCAGCATTATCGATGAAATTATGCCGGAACGGCTGCTGCACATATATATAGAAGCCGGGGCGGGCTCGGAGCGTAAAATGCATTTGACGGCTCGGGGAGAACCCTATGAGCAATGGATCACGACCTTGAGACAGAATGGAGCTGCACCTAAATGAAGCATAAGATAGAGCCGCGCCAGCGGTTATTGGCGTTGGATACGTCTACGTCGACGCTGGCTGTCGCCGTGATGGAAGGCGGCAAGCTGCTGGCCGAGCGGAATATTAAGGCGGAGCGGAACCATTCCGCCTATTTAATTACGGCGATTGAGGAAGCAATTGCTGCTGCAGGAGTAGGCAAACAACAGTTGAACGGTATTGCCGTCGGCGTCGGCCCGGGCTCCTATACCGGAGTTCGCATCGCCGTAACGACAGCCAAGACGCTGGCTTGGTCACTGGGGTTACCGTTGTCCGCCGTATCCAGCCTGGCGGCGATTGCGTTTGGCGCATTTGCTGGGGGAACAGGCCAGGTTCCGGAGCAATTTGCCGAAGCGAATACGACGACAGGTGAAGATGCGTCTGAGGCAGATTACTCCGCCCAGCATTGGATCGTGCCGCTGGTCGACGCCCGGCGCGGGCAGGCATATACTGCGCTGTTTAGCGCAGCAATAGGGCAAATTCCGCGCCGCTTGGAGGCGGATGCGATCCGGCTCGTGGCCGATTGGCGGAATGAGCTTGTCGAGCGGCTGCAGGGGCTGCCTTCTGCTCAAAGACCGGCAGGCGTATGGTTTGTCGGAGACGCGGCGCTCCACGCGGCGGCGATCGAGGAGTTGAGGCCTTTACTGGGAGATACGCTGCATTTAGTCGGCTACGAATTGGAAGGAGCATGGCTCGGACTCATCGGCTCGGAGCAGTTCCTGCAAGGAGCCCATGATGACGTGCATGCGCTGGAGCCGAATTATACCCAGTTGGCGGAAGCCGAAGCGAAGAAGCTTCGTTAGCATTCAGGAGGGGGGCACGGACATGGAGTCAGCAAAGTCGGTACAAATGGCCAAGGTGACTTTCCGTCAGATGACGCTTGAGGATATTCCCGATATTATGGTCATCGAGCATGAATCCTTCACCTTGCCCTGGAGCGAGGAAGCGTTCCGCAGTGAAATGACACTCAACCATTTCGCGAAGTATATAGTGATGGAATACGAGGGGAGCCCGATTGGGTATGCAGGGATGTGGACGGTTCTGGACGAGGCGCATATTACCAATATCGCCGTCAGAACGGCATACCGCGGTCATCATTTGGGCGAACTGCTGTTCCGCAGGATGATAGATTGGGCGGGCGAGCTAGGCATGCGCCGGATGACGCTGGAGGTGCGCGTTACGAACCATTCCGCTCAGTCTTTATATAGGAAGCTTGGATTTCATTCTGTCGGCACCCGCAAGGGGTATTATTCCGACAATCAGGAGGATGCGCTCATTATGTGGTGCGAGCTGCCCGAGCGGGAGCCGCAGGCAGGCGAAGAGGAAGGAAGCGAAGAAGATTGGATTTGAACCAAGATTGTTATATATTGGCAGTCGAGACAAGCTGTGACGAGACTTCTGTGGCCGTCGTTAAAAATGGGACCGAGGTGCTCTCGAATTTAATCGCGAGCCAAATCGAGACGCATCAGGCATTCGGCGGAGTCGTGCCGGAAGTAGCGTCCCGGAAGCATGTGGAGAGCATCACGCTCATGCTGGAGGGAGCTGTCAGGGAAGCGGGCATTCCCCTTCAGGACTTATCGGCCGTGGCCGTAACGGAAGGCCCCGGACTTGTTGGTGCCTTGCTGGTGGGGATTATGGCCGCGAAGAGCCTGGCCTTTGCTGCCGATAAGCCGCTAATCGGCACGCACCACATTGCCGGGCATATTTACGCAAACCGGCTCGTGCAGGAAATTCATTACCCTTCGATCGCGCTTGTCGTGTCTGGCGGGCATACCGAATTAGTGTTGATGGAGCGGGAAGGCAGCTTCAAGCTCATCGGCCGTACGCGAGACGATGCCGTCGGGGAGGCTTATGACAAGGTAGCGAGAGCGCTTGGCTTTCCTTACCCGGGCGGACCGCATGTCGACAAGCTGGCGCTTGAGTCGGAGACCGTCGAGGTTCTGCCACGGGCCTGGCTGGAGCCGGATTCCTACGATTTCAGCTTCAGCGGGCTGAAATCGGCCGTGCTGAATGCGGTTAATCAGCATAAAATGCGCGGGGAGGAAGGATATGGGCCGGCTATTGCCCGCGGCTTCCAAGAGTCCGTCGTCGAAGTGCTGGTAGAGAAAGCGATCCGTGCGGTACGAGCGACTGGGGCGGTGCAGTTATTGCTTTGCGGCGGGGTAGCCGCAAACCGGGGACTGCGGACGGCACTGACCGAGCGGTGCGAGAAAGAGCGGATCGAGCTTGTCATTCCGCCGCTGAAATATTGCACGGACAACGCTGCTATGATCGGGGCCGCTGCCTATTTGAAATGGAAGAGCGGCGAGTTCTCTGGCTGGGAGCTTAAGGGTGAGCCGTCACTCTCTTTGGAGAATTGGTCTGTAGGCACCAGCAACAAGGGTAGTGCTTAGCTTAATGAAGGAAAGCATCTCAAATTCCACGGCAGTTGGAGTTTGGGATCTTTTTTTATACGAATACAAATGAAGAATACAAAAGGGCTGTCCACTTTGAATGGAACACCCCTTTTTTTGCGGTCAAACGAATATTAAGCTTTCTTCTCTGATTTCTTCTCCGAAGCAGCAGCGGCTTCCTTATTGGCGCTTGGTGCCGGTGCGGTATCTGGCTGGCTGCTCATGCGGCTGCTGCCTTCAAAAATGCTGCCTTCCTCAATAGACAGGCTGGCGACCGTAATGTTGCCGTACAGTTTGCCCGTCGATGTAATGGAAAGTTTGCTCTTCGTTTGAACGTCCCCGGTCACAGTACCAGCAATGATGACGTTGCGCGCGGCAATATTGGACTTCACTTGCCCTTTCTCTCCGATCGTCACATCGCCTTTGCACTCAATATCGCCTGTTACTTGCCCTTCGATCCGGATGCTTGCATCCGATTTAATATTGCCTTCAAAGCTGCTGCCCTCACCTACCAGCGTATCGGTCGTATCAGGATCCAGCTTCACGGGAACGGCCTTGCTCTTGAACATTATTCATCCTCATCCTTTTCCGGTTTGATTAAATATATTTCAGGGTCGACCATTGCGCCGTTCTTCACCACTTCAAAATGCAGATGAGGCCCTGTGCTGCGTCCGGTCGAACCAAGCGTGCCTATGACATCGCCTTGCTTCACTTTTTCGCCTTTTACTGTTGAAATTTCGTTTAAATGCAAGTAATTCGTCGATAAGCCTGAGGGGTGGCTAATGGTGACGTAATTGCCGCGGGATGAGCTGTATCCGGCATCGGTAACAGTCCCGTCAGCTGCGGCGTATATCAAATCGCCGATATTTCCCTTGATGTCCAGGCCGTTATGCAGCGTCAGCTTGCCGTTAAACGGATCGAGCCGCTTGCCGAACGGCGAGGAGGTTTTCAAGGAATCCGCTGGCCAGTACGTCGGCAATATGCGCATCATTTCCTTGTACTCTGTTACGGCTTTTTTGGTTTGTTCCAGCCTTGCCTGCAGAGAAGGCATTTCTTCTAAAGAGGCGGATATACTCTCTCTTGTCTCTTCAATAAGGGAGTCGATATCCTCTTCGCTCAGAGGGATGAGCTCCCCGCCCATTCCTTCCGTACTCCACCCGGCGTCGGAATTTTGCCATGACGAAGACGAAGCGGACTGGATTCCGCTCCCTGTGCGTTCTCCGTTCGTAATGGACTTCAGCTCTGCTTCCAACTGCTCGAGCTCCGTCATTTTCGTTTCCAGTGTTTTGGATTTCTCAGAGAGTTCCACCAGTTGAAGCAGCAAGCGGTCGATTTCCTGTTCCTTATCGCTGACGGTCGCTTGAAGCTGCTCCGAGGACGCCGTAAGCTTGGTTTCCAAAGCCGCGATCTTAAAGGCGTGGCTCCGGTTTAGTGTGAACAGGGCGAGCGCAGTAACGAGCAGAACGACGGCGGCAATTAAGCCGGCAAGCAAATATGTGGAAGTCATTTTCAGACGAAAAACCGGCTGTGAGCCTTCGGGAACAACGAGAACGGTATAACGCTGGTTCTTGCGTTTAAATCCGAGTTTCATAGCTTCCTCCTGAATCATATACAGAATGTTTCATATAAAATGAATATACAAGCTTAAAAGAACGAGAGATGATCGTCTTCGTTCGCCAACAGGTACTATTCGGCAAATCATTCCAATATTCCTGTCGCTGGGGAAAATTTTATCGGATTTTTTTGCGAAACTGTGAAAATTGTCGAAAGTGTTGCGAGTGAACCTGGAAAATGAGCAGGTTTGCAACTTTTTAGGTGAAAGGACTGTTTAATAGAGTAGATTACGGTGGAATACATACAGAGACAGGGAGGGAAGGCAGAGTGAGTGAAGCGTTGAAGCCTGTAACGCGATCTAAACTGCGGGTCTGGCTTGGCACACGATACTATCGTTTTAAGCGGTATATGGAATGGTATTTGGGCGAAGACAAAATAGCCGGCTCCCGCAGCTGTAATTTGCTGCCGCATGTCATTTCCGAGCATCGAAGCCCCTTGCTAAGACAGCTGAAGGATGTCGATATGTGGCTGCAGCACAATAAAATCACGAATCTTAAATTGGCGGTATCCCGGATTGACGGTTTGATTTTGCAGCCTGGGGAGACGTTCTCTTTTTGGAGGGGGGTAGGCAAACCTTCCCGGCGAAAAGGCTATGTTGACGGCATGGTCCTCCATTATGGTAAATTTAAGCATGGGGTGGGCGGAGGGCTGTGCCAGCTTACGAATTTGCTGTACTGGATGGCGCTTCATTCCCCTCTCGAAATACGGGAGCGGCATCGCCACAGCTATGATGTATTCCCGGATTCCGGCCGCACCCAGCCGTTTGGCAGCGGGGCGACATGCTCGTACAATTATTTGGACTTGAAGCTTTACAATCCGGGTGATGAGCCCGTGCAATTGCATGTATTTTTGAATGATGAGAATCTCGTAGGAGAGCTTCGCGCAGCAAGTCCTTCCTTGTACCGATACGAGGTCTATGAGCGGGAGCATCGGATTACGCGTGAATACTGGGGTGGCCATATTAGGCATAATTTGATCTATCGCCGTGTCTACAACTTGGACGCCGAACTGATCGAAGATTGTTATATTACCGAGAACCATGCGCTGATGATGTATGAGCCGCTGCTTGAAGCCGGGGATGCCTCCCAATGCAAAGAGGATGACGGCCTGAAGTGCTAATTCGCTATTGGAAGATGCTACTCTATACTATTTGATGCTGAAGCGTCAAAAAAGGAGCGGTTGAAAACGATGAGCTACAAAAGTACCTTCATCAAAGTATCGCCGGATTGTCCCGTGACTAGCAGTGTCGTTCCGCAGCATAAAACGAGCAATAAGCCGATTCACGTTATCCAGTATGAGCTCTTGAGCCGTCATCCTTACCGGTATACGCATGAACAGCTGTTGTTTGAGGTTCATATTAGGCATAAAAACATCCCAGCCGATGAGCTGGAAATGAACCGCCAGCAAATTTGGGATGCGCTGTTCAGCAAATCGCATGCCTGTCTGCGGGCTTCCCAGCTTTCGAAAAAATACGGCTTTGGCGTTCATTACGATGCGGAGGGCCGAATTGCCGTCTATGGTATGGAGACGCCCGAATACGAACATTTCGTACAATCGGGCGATGAGATTACGCTGCTGAACGGGATGCGGAGCCGGCGTGAATAGGCAGCGGAGATAAGCTATTGAATTGGAAAAGGTGACCACACGATGGAAGAAATCAAAGGAACATTAATTACAGTTGATACGCTGCTGCAGGATTTAAAACAGCTTGGCGTGCAGGAGGGGATGACGCTGATCGTCCATTCGTCGTTCAAATCTCTTGGACAATGGGTGCTCGGGGGACCGGTATCCGTCATTCTCGCTCTGGAGAAGGCGGTTGGGACGGATGGCACGTTGGTTATGCCGACGCATACTCCGGATTTAAGCGATCCGTCAGGCTGGGAGAATCCGCCGGTCTCGGAATCTTGGTGGGAGGCGATTCGGGCAGAAATGCCTCCTTTTGACAAGGACATGACACCATGCGAATGGATGGGCGTAATCCCGGATACCTTTCGCAAGCAAAAGGGCGTCATGCGCAGCAGCCATCCTCAAGTTTCTTTTGCGGCCTGGGGAGCAAATGCTGGCGATATTGTGACGGGGCATGATCTCGACAATGGACTTGGCGAGCAATCACCGCTAGCCAGGATATATGATCGCCATGGCTGGGTACTGCTGCTAGGTGTCGGACATGGAAGCAACACATCTCTTCATCTCTCGGAGCATCGGGCGAGTTATTCCGGCAAGAAGACAGTGGAATGCAACGCTCCGGTAATGAAGGAAGGCGTAAGACAATGGATCAGCTACATGGATCTGGATTACGAATCGGCCGACTTTGATCGGTTGGGTGTAGATTTCGAGCGCTCGGGCGGGCGAGTCATCCGTGGGCAAATCGCTGGCGCTAGCGTGATGCTAATGCCGCAGAGAGAGCTTGTGGACTACGGGGTTCAGTGGCTGGAGCAGCATCGCTGCTAGCGGGAAGGCAAGCTTGCTGCGAGCTGCAGGCTGCAGGGAGTTCGTGGAGTAATGGTAATGGTGGAGCTAGTTCCTATGGGGCGGAAGCGCGTGGCCGATGTTTGCTGAGGCGGCGATTTTAGGCTGATGAGCAGGGCACACATGCTTGGAGGGCCTGTCGCGGGCCGTTGAGCAATGTGCGGCATGGCACCAATCAGTGCGCATTCTGTGCTAGCAGCGGGTAGCTAATGGACACTGGTTCCGCTATTTCGATGAAATTGCTCTAAATAAAGAATTAACGGACACAGAGGACCTTATCTGCTTATAAACAATCAAAATATAGCCGATTATTGCCTAATAACGTCCCCTGTGTCCGTAACAATCGGAAAGTCGCCGGAATTATCGAAATAGCGCCTTCTGTGTCCGTTAGAAATTTGCTGGATCATTGCCCAACCCAACGCACTAGCCGCCACCCCCAGCACCACACTATTCACGCACGACGTACCCGAATCTATCTACCGCATTTAAAGCAACCTAATTACTTAACGCACTAGCCATACACTCAGCACTACACCGCTCACGCACCACGTACCCGAATCTACCGTATTTAAAGCAACCTAATTACTCAACGCACTAGCCGCCACATTCTGAACCAAACCACTCACGCACCACGTTATCCGAGCCATCCGCACTTAAAGTGACTACCGCTTCGAACGCTGCGCTTCACGGTAACCGCTTGGGGTCTGACCGGTGACTTTTTTGAAGAGCATGGAGAAATATTTATCGTTATTGTAGCCGACGGCGGCGGCTACTTCATGGACGGGGGCCTCGCTCTCAGCGAGCAGGCGCTTGGCTTCTTCGATCCGGCGGGTAATGAGGTAGTTCACCGGGGAGTCGCCCAAGTCTTTTTTGAACAAACGGGACAAGTAATGCTGACTGACATAGAGGGTATCGGCGATCTCTTTCAGCGTGATGCTCTGCGTAAAATTATTATCGATGAACTCCTTCGTGCGCATCGTCAGCTCGCTTTTACCCTTAAGCGATTGGAACTGGTGATCCGCATCAACGATCCGGTATATGAGTGTGATCAGAGACATCAGCAGATTGCTGCTCAGCGTCTCATAGCCCAAGGCTTGGGAATCGCATTCCCGGAGCATTTCCGATAAGTAGGCTTCAACTCGGCTGGCATACTGTCCGCAGGAAATGACAGGATCGACATACGGAGGCAGCAGCAAGCCGCCCAGCACGCCATCGATATGCAAATTGTCCAATCCGCAATAAACTACCTTGAACGTTTCGCCATTTTGGCTCGTAGAGCGTTCCTCATGCAGTACGCCGGGATTGTAGATGGCCACGTCCCCCTGCTGCAGGGCGTAGCTCTTGCCGCCGATTTTAAACTCTCCCGAACCTTCGACGATATAAATGATTTCGCAGAAATCGTGAATTTGCATCGGCGCGTAGAAGGCGGTCTCGTCCACGACTTGTCCGGCGTAAAGGAGCTCGGGAATTTTTTTGAAACGGAATCGGTCGCTCTTGTTGTAAGGGATTTCAATTTTCGGCATTTGCAGTCCCTCCCAAACCGAACTTTACCTTTAATTATATAACCAGGGTGCGAGGAGGTACACATTATTGACCGGTATGGCCGGTAAAAGAACAAAATAGTAGGTTATCTTCACCTGCGCCCCTCATTAGAATAAGGGTATGCTCAAATTTTAACCATTGGAGGGAGAACGATGACATCATTTGAAAGCGATTACAGATGGCGGGATGGCTTCCCGGCTATTGGGATTCGTCCGACGATCGACGGAAGAAGAAGAGGAGTTCGCGAGTCGCTGGAGGAGCAGACGATGAATCTGGCCGAAGCGGTAGCGGCCCTGCTGTCGGAGCAGCTGCGGTACCCGAACGGCGATCCGGTGAAATGCGTCATTGCTGATACCTGTATTGGGGGAGTGGCCGAGGCGGCTGCGGCTGCAAAAAAGTTCAAAAACGCCGAGGTCGGGTTGACGATTACGGTTACCCCTTGCTGGTGTTATGGAACGGAGACGATGGATACTGACCCGACACTGCCTAAGGCGGTATGGGGTTTTAATGGAACGGGCCGTCCCGGAGCGGTGTACTTGGCTGCGGTCCTGTCTGCGCATGCCCAAAAGGGGCTTCCGGCCTTCGGCATTTACGGGGAGGATGTCCAGGACGAAGGAGACGGAACCATTCCGGCGGATGTGCAGGAGAAACTGCTGCGCTTCGCAAGGGCGGGGCTCACGGTTGCGATGATGAAAGATAGGGCGTATTTATCGATGGGCTCGGTATCCATGGGCATTGCGGGCTCCATGGTGGATGACCGCTTCTTCCAGGAATACCTGGGCATGCGCAATGAATATATCGATATGAGCGAGTTCACGCGGCGGATGAATGAAGGGATCTTCGATCCTGAGGAATATGACCAAGCGCTAGCCTGGACGAAGAAGCATTGCAAGGAGGGAGCGGACAATAATCCGGAGCATCTGCAATCGCCCCGCGAGCGCAAGGATCAGGAATGGGAGACGGTAGTCAAAATGACGCTCATTGCCCGCGACCTGATGATCGGCAATCCGCGGCTGGCCGAGCTGGGCTTCGAAGAAGAGGCTCAGGGGCACCATGCGATTGCTTCCGGATTCCAGGGGCAGCGGCAGTGGACGGACCATTGTCCGAACGGCGACTTCATGGAGACGCTGCTCAATTCCTCGTTCGATTGGAATGGCAGACGCTCCCCTTATATCGTCGCTACCGAGAACGACAGCTTGAACGGAGCCGGCATGCTGTTCGGATATTTGCTAACGAATACGGCTCAGATTTTTGCTGATGTCAGAACATATTGGAGCCCGGCTTCGGTGGAGCGGGTTACGGGCTACAAGCTTGAGGGCCGCGCAGAGAACGGCATTCTTCATTTGATCAATTCGGGCTCGGCCGCCTTGGACGGAACGGGGGAACAGATGAAGGAAGGGCGGCCTGTCATCAAGCCGTACTGGGAAATCAGCGATGAAGAAGTGGAGAAAATGCTTGCAGCGACCGAGTGGCGCCCGGCATCGCTGGAATACTTCCGGGGAGGCGGCTTCTCTACCGACTATTTGACGCGCGGCGGCATGCCGATGACGATGGCCCGGATCAATCTCGTCAAAGGGCAGGGGCCGGTGCTGCAAATTGCCGAGGGGTATTCCGTCGATCTACCGCAGCATGTGCATGACACGCTCGATAACCGGACGGACCCAACTTGGCCGACGACCTGGTTTGCGCCGAATTTGACGGGGAGCGGCGCTTTTACGACCGTATATAGCGTGATGGACCATTGGGGGGCCAATCACGGGGTAATCAGCTACGGCCATATCGGTGCCGATTTGATTACACTCGCCTCGATCCTGCGGATTCCGGTGAGCATGCACAATGTCCCGGCAGAGCAAATATTCCGCCCGCGGGCGTGGGGGCTGTTCGGCACAGAGAGCGCCGAGAACGCCGATTACCGGGCTTGCGCGAATTTCGGGCCGCTGTATAAATAGTAATTTACCGGAAAGGAGAAGCAGCATGCGAAATATGGATACGCGAAACGAGCTGTGCAAATACGCGCGCAAAATCGTAGATCACGGGCTCGTCGTCGGACCCGGTGGCAATATTAGCGCGCGGGCAGGAGACAAAATGTACTTGTCTCCCAGCGGCTTTGCCTTGGAGGAAATCGAGCCGGAGCAGTGGATCGAGGTTGATATTTCCTCGGGGGAAATAACCGATATCGGCCTGCGCCCGTCCTCGGAAGTGCTGATGCATCTGTACGGTTACCGGCAAAAGCCTGATATGGGGGCGATGGTTCATACCCATCCCTCCTACTGCATCGCTTTTACCTTGATCGAACGGGAGCTCCCGATCATGTTCCCCGATCAAGCGGCACTGGTCGGCAGCACGGTGTATATTCCTTATCTAATCCCGACGACGGAAGTGCTTGCGGAAGCTGTGGCCGCCAAGGTGAACGAAGCCAGTTCGATCCTTCTGGGCAACCACGGGCTGGTCACGACTGGGCGCAATTTGCGCGAGGCTTACTACCGCACTCAAGTGGTGGAGGAAAGCGCAAAAATTTATTTGAGCGCAAAAGCCGCAGGCAGCCCGGTTCCGCTTACCCTTCAGGAAGTTGCGGATATCGCCGCGCTGGAAAGCGAGGACTACCGGATTCAGCTGCTGCAAAAAATGAAGTGAGCGGGTGGTGATCAAGATGAACATATCCCCTTGCGTTCTAGCCTTTGATCTAGGGGCCGGCAGCGGCAGGGCCCTCATCGGCGAGCTTGTCAGGGATGAAAGCGATCAGCCTGACCACCCCGGTAGGCTGCAAATTACAGAAATCCATCGTTTTGCCAACATGCCCATACAGATCGGCGAGCACTTGCATTGGAATATCGCGATGCTGCTGCAGGAGATCAAGCACGCTATTCGCCAAGCGTACCAGGCAGGATATAAGCCGGTGAGCTGCGGAATCGATACGTGGGGCGTCGATTTCGGACTGCTTGACCGGAATGGCGAGCTGCTGGGCATCCCTTATCATTACCGGGATCGCCAGACCGAAGGGCTGGTGGAGGAAGTGTCGGCGCTTATCGGGGAGGAGCGGCTGTTTCGGGAGAGCGGGTTGCAGTTCATGCCCTTTAATACGTTATATCAGCTATATGCGATGAAAAAAGCAAACTCTCCCAAGCTGGAGATGGCGGACACGCTGCTGCTGACCCCGGATTTGCTTAACTATTTTTTGACGGGGCGCAAAGCTTGCGAATTCACCATGGCTACAACTACGCAGCTGTACGATCCGGCAAAGGGAGCGTGGAATGCGCCTTTGCTGGAGCAGCTTGGCCTGCCCGCGGATATCTTCCCGGAGCCGGTCTACCCGGGAACAGTTATTGGAGAGCTGACTGAAGCACTATGCGCTGAACTGGACGTGCCTCCGCTCAAAGTCGTGGCCGTGGCATCGCATGATACGGAATCGGCGGCCGCCGCCGTGCCTTCCGTATCGCCGCACTTTGCCTATCTGGTCAGCGGTACGTGGTCGCTGCTCGGCACTCCGCTGGAAAGGCCGCTGTTGGACCCTGCGGTGCTAGAGCTGCAATTTTCAAATGAGGGCGGAGTCGGCGGCAGCTATCATTTATTAAAAAATATTATGGGATTATGGATCCTTCAGGAGTGCAAGCGCAAATGGGAGCAGTCGGGGACCTCCTATTCCTACCCCGAACTCGCTTTGCTGGCGGAGGCGGCACCTCCATTGCGCAGCTTCATCGACCCGGACGATCTCCGCTTCATGAATCCGGCAGATATGCCTAAGGAAATTCTCGGCTACTGCAGGGAGACCGGGCAGGCCGAGCCCAGCAGCATCAGCGCGATCATTCGCTGTATTATGGAAAGTCTCGCGCTGCGTTACCGCCAAGTGCTGGAGCAGGCTGAGCAGCTGACCGGGGCGCGGTTCGAGGGGCTGCATATGGTAGGGGGCGGCATCCAAAATGCGCTGCTGTGCCAGTTTACGGCCAATGCTCTTCAGCGTCCGGTATGGACCGGGCCGGTTGAAGCCAGCGCGATCGGGAACATGCTCGTACAGCTGCTGGCCGGCGGCCTCATACGGAGTATGGAGGAGGGGCTTGAAGCGGTGAAGGCTTCATTCCCGCTGCGGGTCTACGAATCCGAAGACGGAATTGAATGGGAAGATGCTTACGAGACATATTGCGGGCTAGCTGCCCGTCAAGTACGCTAATTATGGAATGGGGTCCATGAAATCATTAATGAAGCTGGGAGGGCTGGTATGTTAAAAGGAATTTCGAGCCTGATCTCGCCGGATCTGATCAAAGTGCTGATGGAGATGGGGCATTCGGATGAAATTGTATTTGCCGACGCCAATTTTCCGGCAGCGAGCCATGCCCGACGTCTGGTTCGCTGCGACGGTCATGGCATTGCTGAGCTGCTGGAGGCGATACTGCCGCTGTTTCCGCTGGATGTATACGTGGATCGGCCCGTGACGCTGATGGCCGTAACGCCGGGCGACGGCGTAAAGACGCCGATTTGGGACAGGTACCGGAAAATCGTGGAGCAGTATCATTCCGGGTCCGACGCCTTCGAGGAAATGGAGCGGTTCGCCTTCTACGAGAGGTCGAAGCAGGCTTATGCGATTGTGTCTACCGGGGAGAGAGCACTATACGCAAACATCATTTTGAAAAAGGGCGTTGTCATATAAGATGCGATATCAATGACAAATAGCTGCCAGGATAACCGGCAGCTATTTCGTCTGTAAACTTATAAAAATATTAAAGAATCCAGCTCGAGCAATGCATACGTGTGATGCCGTCATAGGTTACGGCCAGCTTCAGCTTGTAGCGGGCAGCTGCATGGCAGTCCCCGGTATCGTCACTGTCGGAAGCCTCACTGTAATTGGAAGAGGAAGATTCGCCGTTGCCGGCAGCCTGACCAAAGCCAGAGGTTTCGATTCCCAGCCTATGATCGGAAAGGCAGATGCGCTGCACCTCTTCGCCGCCGCGCGGAACAATGCCGGTTACGGTCGCCTCGTCCAGCAGGTGATCGTCCTCGCTGTGGAGCGAGACGGTCAGCGCATAGCGGCAGCTGTGGCGCTCGTCGATGCTGAGCAGGCCGATCTGGGCGACAAGCGGCTTCTCCGGCAGCAGCCCGCCGCGCTGCAGCGATGGCCGAATGCTCAGCCGATCCGGCGCAGCGAGCTCCAGCTGCATCTCCCCGTTTAGGGCGCGGCAGCGCTCGGCCGTAAACTGCAGCGAATGCCGGCCCGCCTCGAGCGGGATATTCTCCGCGATATAGCGCAGGGATCCGCTTCCGTTCTCGGCCGGCGTCAGGGAGATCGGCCCTGGCAGTTCGCACCCGTCGATACTGAGCCGGAGCATCGGTTTGTCACCCTGCTTTACGATGGCTGCAAGCTTCAGCGTGTACAGGCCGCTCTGCTGCACGAAAATATCCAGCTTCTCTTCGGGAGAGGTGCAGCAGCCGCCCAGAACGCCGGGCACAACGAACGGATCGAAGCAATCCCGGTCGATCTCCTGCGCGGACCATGGCGCCGTTCCGGCGGGCAATCCGTTGTAATAGCTCTCCGGCGGGCCGAGCAGGCTTGGCTTCTGACCGCCGGTGTCGATAACGAGCTTCTGCAGGACGACGAACGGATCGACCATCCAAACTCGGAGCGTATGATAGCCCGGATGCTCGATATGGTGCCGCGTTACTCCGGTACGGATGTTAATAATGACGCTTTGCTCCCAATCGCGTCCATCGAATCCCTCGTCAGGCAGCTTCGCGATCAGCTCGGCAATTTGCACCGGCCCGTCATCGAAGGAGACGCCGATCCGCAGCCCTTGCCCAGGTACAAAATCGTTGGATGGAACAGCGGACAACGTGACGCTAACCTCGCCCGTACTCGTCATGTATACGGGATATTCCAGGCTCGGCGAGTTTCCGGCATCCGGCTGCTCCGCGCTAGGCCCGGTAACCGGGAATACGGCGACTGAGGATAAGGTGTGGCCGTAGCCTGCAATAGGTTGCCACTCCTTGCCGTTTGCACCGCGGCATGCGGAGTAATGCTCCGCCTCAATGGCGATGACGCCGCCCGTCTCGATATGACCGGCGAGTGAGTCGCGGGTTGGCTCGGCAGGATGGAAGACAGCGATTTGCACCGCGATTTCATCCCCCGTTGGGCCGCTGATCATGATTTCGCTTTGAACATCATTGCCGACTGGCGCAGCAGTCCAGTCGATATCAACCCAAATCCGCTTCTGCGAGATGACCTCTCCTGCGAATAGGGACAGCTTGATCCAGGGAGCTCCTGCCGTTGCGCGAAAAGCGAATGGTTCCGAGCCTTTATTAAAGACATCGATATATCTTGCTTCCTGGGTAAAACCGTCGAATGCAGGCAGCCGGCATACCGTTTTGGCCTCTGGCCATACGTCGGCTGTGCCCTCCACGGCGATGCCCATCTCGAAGTAGTCCTTAGTGGCAACCGTGCCCGTCTCCGGCATAGCGTTCACAGGTGGCTGGTTCCAGTTGGTGTACCCGATATGGGTCTGATCCATCAGGTGATCCAATTTGCCCTGTGAGAGCATTTTATTGTAGGCCAAAGTCAGTTCGCGATCGGCTTCAAAGATCAGCTCCGCCTCTCGGGCGGCGATGTTCGCCGCACTTCTTCCTTGTCGTGCATACAAGCGGCTTCGCGCAGCCTGCATATGCAGCTCCCACATTTGTGCGGAAGCCTGGGCCGGATAGAGGGCCAATTGGAAAAAGGCATTCCGCAGCGGTTCCGGCAGATCCTTATACAGCCGCTCTGCCTGGCTGGAGATGGCCTTCAGCTCTGAAACCACCAGCTCGGCTTCCTTGTAATCCGTCAGGCTGTACAGCTCTACAGCGTTCAACAGCTCGGGCTTTATTCTGCTGTTGAACTTGGCATAGCCCATCAAAATCTCCGCTACCGCTTCGCCATACTTAGCGCCGAATTGCTGCTCCGCCCAATGGACGGCGCCTTCGCCGCTAGTTTGCTGAACAACATAATTTTCGCTGAACATGATACTCCCCCTGCATACAAAATGGTATTCATCCGAATACGGAATGTGATTCAGTATATAAGATCCCCGCATTGGTCCGGGAGGTTCGAGAACAACATGTTTAATTGCATGGGGAAAGTGCTAAAGTTTTCAAAGCTTGATCATACTCCCGAGTAAGCCATGAATCCGCCGTCCACCGGAATGACCGTTCCGGTAACGAAGCCGGACGTATCCGCATCGGCGAGCCAGAGCAGCGTACCAAGCAGATCCTCCGGTACGCCGAAGCGCCGCATTGGCGTGTGCGTAATGATTTTGTGAGAACGCTCCGTCAACGAGCCGTCCTCATTGGTGAGCAGGTTGCGGTTCTGCTCCGTCAGGAAGAAGCCGGGTGCAATCGCGTTGACGCGGATGCCGGATTCCGCCAAATGGACGGCGAGCCACTGCGTAAAGTTGTTGATCGCCGCTTTTGCCGCGCTATAAGCCGGCACTTTGGTCATCGGACACGGCGCGCTCATCGAGGAAATATTCAGCACGACTGCTCCTGGACGGCCGAGCATCGTTTTGGCGAACACCTGCGTAGGAATAAGGGTGCCGACGAAGTTCAAGTCGAATACCGTTCTTACTCCGGGAATGCTCAGGTCAAAGAAGGTGGTGATGTCAGGATTCGTTAAATCCTCGGAGCGGAAAATTTCATTTGTCGTATTGGCGCTAGGCTGATTGCCGCCAGCGCCGTTGATCAGAATGTCGCAAGGGCCCAACTGCTCCCGTACGATCTTCTCCGCTTGGGTGACGCTGGCCACGTCGGTAACGTCGCAGGCGACCGCGATCGCCTGGCCGCCGCTAGCTTCAATTGCCGCGGCCACCTCGTCCCCCTTCTCTTTCGTCCGGTTAAGAATGGCAACCTTGACTCCCTGCCCGGCGAGCTCCTGCGCCATGGCCCGGCACAGCACGCCGGAACCGCCGGTAATGACGGCGGTTTTACCCTCAAGGGAAGAATGCTTAGGCAATGCACACATATTAATTCCCCTCCCCAGCGCTTACGTTAGCGGATTGTGCCTGTTGTCTCGAATAGGCGTCCCATAATCCCCATAAGTACATGATTCCGAGGCCGCGGTCATACAGCCCATATCCCGGACGGCATTGCTCGCCCCAAATATGTCTGCCGTGGTCAGGGCGGCAGTAGCCCGTGAAATCGGTATCATAATACGCTTTCACAACGCCGCTGATGTCAACCGTGCCGTCAGATGTTTTATGAGAGGTCTCGATGAAATCCCCATTATCCATAACGCGAACGTTACGGATATGTGTAAACGGAATCCGCCCCTGGAATTCGTGGATCATAGAGATGATGTCGTTGCTTGGCTTGGCTCCGAGCGATCCGGTGCACAGCGTAATGCCGTTAGCCGGGCTGTCATGGAGCGACAGCAGTCGGCGGAAGCCGGCCTGGTCGTTCAGGATTCGCGGCAATCCGAAGATCGCAAATGGTGGATCGTCCGGATGGACAGCCATCAGGATGCCGTTCTTCTCGGCAACGGGTACGATTCTGTCAAGGAAATACTTGAGATTATCCCACAGATCCTCTTCCGTAACTTCCCGATATGCTTCGAATAAAGTGGTGAGATGTGCGAGACGCTCAGGCTCCCAGCCTGGCATTGTGAGATCGCTGTTCTGATTGATGATTTTTACAAGATCGAACGGATCTACTCCGTCAATTTTTTCCTTCTCAAAGAATAGAGCGGTCGAGCCGTCTTCCAACTCTTTGAACAAATCCGTTCTCGCCCAGTCGAATACCGGCATGAAATTGTAACAAATGACCTTAACGCCGATTTGAGCCAGATTCTCGATCGTGCGAATGTAATTTTCGATATATTGATCCCGGGTAGGAAGCCCGAGCTTAATATCCTCATGGATGTTCACGCTCTCGACGACTTCCGTATGCAAGCCGTGCTTGCTGGCTAAGTCGCGGATTTCCTTAATCCGTTCGAGTGGCCATACTTCTCCAGCGGGCACATCATGAAGTGCCCACACGATACCCTCTGTTCCAGGGATTTGTCTGATTTGATCCAGCGTAACTGTGTCGTTGTTCTCGCCGAACCAGCGAAATACCATACGCATAACCTTCACCGCCTAATAAATTTTTGTTTGGTTATTGAAATAATCGGGAAACTTCTCCTGCAGCAGTCCAAGATTATAAATGCTGAGAGCCAAATGGGTCTGCATCAGGCGATCCGCCAAAGCTTCATCCTTTTGGCAAATCGCTTCATACACATCGCGGTGCTGCTCGAACAAATGATTCCAATGGGGATCGGTTCTCATCCACAGGATGCGGCTCCGGTTCAAATGAGCATTCATTTGTTGAATGACGCCCCAGGTCCCGAGCTTATTCACCCCTTCGAACAAGATACGGTGAAATTGCTCATCCAGTTCGAACATCGCCATCCCATCGTGCTTCATTAGGGATTCCCGCTGAAGGGACAAGTTGTTGCCAAGCTCTTCGAGCAGCTTCTCGGGGAATTGCTTGCATGCTAGACGGACGACGGCCCGCTCCAACTGCTCGCGCATGAATTGGGCTTCCAGAACGAGATCCGGTTCAATCAGGGACACCCGCGTGCCGCGCTGCGGAAGCACTACCACCAGTCCTTCCTGGGCAAGCCGGACAAAGCTCTCCCTTACAGGAGTACGGCTTACATTGAAAGTGATCGACATTTCCTTTTCGGATAACGTAGTTCCCGGAGCCAGCTCCATATTGACGATTTGCTTCTTTAATTCGTTGTACACGGTATTCCCAGCCGATTCTTGCATAGGGGGGTTCCATCCTCTCAATCGATCACCTCCTTACTTCTTCCATACTACCACACTTGTATGGTAGTATGGAACTGGCAATAATCAATAAATATCATAGCGGCTAGGAAGCAACGAATATATGCTGTCAGGGGGATGGAGATGAAACATTTTTACACGGAAAATTTGCTGCTTACGAGCAATAGCGCGAAAAAGCTGTACTTCGAATATGCAGCAGGAATGCCGATTTACGATTATCACAATCATTTGAATCCGGCGGATGTGGCGGCGAATAGGCAGTTTCGCAATTTGACGGAGCTATGGCTGGATGGGGATCATTACAAATGGCGGGCGATGCGCTGGCTGGGCATCGATGAATCGCTCATTACGGGAAAGGCCGGAGACCAGGAGAAGTTCATGGCTTGGGCCCGTGCCGTTCCGCGGCTAGTCGGCAATCCGCTCTACCATTGGAGCCATTTGGAGCTAGCCCGTTATTTCGGCATTGAGGAGCGGCTGAGCGAAGACAATGCCGAGGAAATCTGGCATCGCTGCAACGAACGTCTGCAGGAGAAGTCGCTTCGCGCTGCAGGCATATTGCAGCAGTTCGATGTACGGGTCGCGTGCACGACGGATGATCCGGCCGACGAATTGGCGGCTCATGGACGAATTGCAGACAACAAGGAGATTTCAGCCCGGGTTCTGCCGACCTTTAGACCGGACCGGGCTTTGAATATTACGGCCCCGGGATTCCAGGAATACATGGCGGAGCTTGGTCAGGCGGCCGGCTGCGCGATTGGGAATTACGAGGATCTATTGGAAGCGTTGAAGAATAGAATCGATTATTTTCATGCGATGGGCTGCCGCTTGTCGGATCATGGTTTCGGGACCTTCCCTTTTGAGCGGGCGACGGAACGGGAGACAGAGCTAATTTTTGCCAAAGCGCTCCGTGGGGAAATGCTGACGGATTCGGAAGAAAACCGCTATCGGACGTTTACCCTGCTTCGTTTGGGTGAAATGTATTATGACCGAGGTTGGGCGATGCAGCTGCATATTGGCGCCATCCGCAACAATAACGACCGCATGCTGAAGACGATCGGCAAGGATAGCGGGTACGATTCCATCCTCGATTATCATTTGGCGGCGTCCTTGAACACTTTCCTGAATGAATTGGAAATGGGCAGCCGCCTGCCTAAGACGATCGTATACAGTCTTTATCCCTATCATTATGAAATGCTTGCGACAACGATCGGCAATTTCCAATCCGGAGAGAGCGCTGGCAAGCTCCAGCTTGGCTCGGCTTGGTGGTTCAATGACCAGAAGGAGGGAATGCTGCAGCAGTTGAAAGCGTTATCCTCAATCGGGGTTATCAGTACCTTTGTCGGCATGCTGACGGATTCGCGCAGCTTTATGTCCCTGCCAAGACATGAATATTTCCGGCGTGTCCTATGCCGATTGTTCGGGGAGTGGATCGAAGAAGGAGAGCTGCCGGCGGATTACGATTATATTGGAAGCATCGTGCAGGACATTTGCTATCATAACGCGGTCCGTTATTTCGGAATTTCCTTGTCTTAACGTTTACGGGCATCACCAACATCATGTGCCGGCTGCATTCCGGGCAGCAGGCTGGGAGGAGGCATACCGATGGAACTTCACAGTGTTATTCTTGTAGATGATGAGCTGTTTACGCGGAAGGGATTAATCAAGTTGATCGACTGGGGAGCTTGCGGCTTCCAAATATCCGGCGAGGCTGACAACGGAGAGGACGCGCTGGAGTTGATCCGGTCCGCACGTCCCGATCTGGTCATCACCGATATTCGCATGCCGGTTTTGGATGGACTGGGGCTAATCCGACAGTTGATCGAAGAGGATGAGCAGCCGCCCGTGTTTGTCATTATTAGCGGCTATGATGATTTCAGTTATGCGCAACAGGCCGTTCGCTACGGAGTTCATGATTTCATTCTCAAGCCGATCGATGAAGGTGAATTCACCGAAATGCTGTGCAGGCTGAGCGGCCGGCTCCGCGAGGAACGCGAAGAGAAGGAGCGGGAGAAGCGTCTGGAGAATCAGGCGATGATCGAATCGATCATCAGGAATGAAGCCGAGGAGCAGTTCATTTCGACCTGGGAGGAGCAGTTGAACCTGACGAACGGCGATAGCCTGTATTATATGCTCGTGGAACTGAATGATCTGCACCCGTGGCGGCAGGTAGAGGAAGAGGAAGAGCTTCCTCTTCACCGGTTCAAGGAGCAGGTGGAGCAAGCGCTGCAGGAGATCGTAGGCGGAGAACAGCCGCTCTACATTTATGAGCATCGCAACCGCATCGGGGTGATTGTGCCTGAACGTCTGCTGAAGCCGTTTCATAACAACATCCGTTCGTTCGCGGAATCGCTTCAGACCAGGATAAAGGTTCGGGAGGGGCGCGTCTTTATTTATGCGGGATGCCCAGTTCAAGGATTGGCCGGCCTTCGAGGCGCGTACGAAAGTGCCAAAGAGGCGTTGTTATATAAATATGTTCATGACCATGAGGGCATTGTGGTTCATAGCCAAACGAGCGAATGCGCCGTCCAGTATATGCCGGTCGATCAGGAGCTATACCATCGTTTGATCGAGCAGATCGAGGAATATCGCCTTGAGGAGCTTGGGCGTTCGATCAAGCAGATGTTTCAGCGTTTCCAAGGGAAGCGCTATGCCCCAGAGGCCGTGAAGATGAGCATTCACCAATGCGTGCTTGGCGTGGTTGATATTGTCCGGGGCATGGAAGGGGACGAGCGTACGCTCGGTTCGTTGGACCCGGTTATCGGCTGGCATGACTTGAATTTGTCCCTGCAGGAGCTGCAGCGTCTCTTCGCCGCCTTTGCGGCGGAGAGCGGCCAGTATATCAGCGTCCTGCGCAAGGAGCAGCAAAAGGGCGGCATCCATAAAATCCGCGCCTATATCGAAGAGCATTATCACGAGAACATTAGCTTAAAGTCCATTGCTGCTAAATTTTATATGAACCCCGTTTACCTTGGCCAATTGTTCCGCAAAACCTACGGCGTATATTTTAATGATTTCCTGCTGCAATTAAGAATAAGCGAGGCCAAGCGACTGCTCCGCCAGACGGATATGCGCATATATGAGGTCGCCGATCGCGTGGGCTTCAGCAATCCCGATTATTTCGTGACGCAATTCGAGAAGCTGGAGAAGCTGACGCCAAGCGAATACCGTTCGCAGCTGGTGAAGGGAGGGGCGTCCTCAAGGACGAGCCGATGATACCTAATTTGAATAATGTTCGGCTGCGGGACAAGATGCTGCTGCTCTATTTTCTATGCGTGCTCGTTCCGATACTGCTTACGAATTTCATTTTCTATAACGTAACCACAACAAGTGTAAGAAATCAGCGGATGCAGGACATTTCCCGGGCTTTAGAGCAAGTCAAGAACGAGTTTCTTCAAGAAGTGGAAGATACCCTGCAGGTATCTTCCGTTTTTTATACCGATCATCTCCTGAATGAGATCATCGAGACAGAATACGAGCATCCCATCGACTATGTGGAGGCCTACGACTCTTATTTGCGGCGGATTATTAACACATCCAGCCCGGCTTATAATTCTGTGGATGCCATCACCGTATATGTCGATAATCCGACACTGCTATATTCAGGCGGCATTGTCTACATTGATCAGAACATCAAGCAGCAGGATTGGTACAAGAAAATATCCTCGGCCAAGCTGTCCGCGCCGATATTTATGCGTACAGGCCAAGATGGCCAGCTGGATACGTTCAGCGTCATTCGCCGCATGGATTACTATTATTATTCGCGGCAAGAGAACGGGCATTTCCTGAAAATCGATTTGCGCATGCCGGTGATCCGGCAAATATTCAACAATTTGAATTTGCAGGGCCGTATTTACCTGTTGAATGACCGGGGGGAGATCGAGTACTCGAACGATGCCGACCTCGATTTGCATGCAGGAGCTGTCGCTTTTGACCAGATAGTTGCCCCGGAGAGAACGATCGAATTTCACAAAGATTACGGGCAGAGCAATAATTTGAACGGCTGGAGCGTCGTGGGGAGAATTTCCGAGGATGAAGTGTTCCAGGAGGTCAGGCAAAACCGCAATTTCATCGTGCTGCTAACTTGCCTCAATATTCTGCTGCCGACCTTGATCATCGTCTGGATCACCCGTTCGCTGAACGTAAGGCTGATCCGTATTTTGAAATATATGAAGAAGGTCAAAAACCAGCATTTCGAGACAATACAGGATGAAGGCTCCAGCGATGAAATCGGACAATTAACGGGCGAATTCAATCGGATGACGCTGCAGATCCAGAGCCTGATCAATAACGTGTATGTAGCCGACATCCAGAAGAAGAATCTGGAGCTGGAGCGCCGTCATGCTCAATTGAATGCGCTGCAAAGCCAGATTAATCCGCATTTTTTATTTAATGCCCTGGAAACGATCCGCATGCGGAGTTTGATGAAGGACGAGGAGGAGACCGCGAGAATCATTCACAATATGGCGAAGATTTTCCGCAATTCCCTCGTCTGGCGGAAGGATATGGTCACTTTGAAGGAAGAGCTGGAATTCATTTATTGCTTCCTGGAAATCCAGAAATACCGGTTTGGGGAAAAGATTGAATACACGGTCCTGGCGAGCGAAGCCGATACTTCGATTCTAATTCCCAAAATGTCCATCGTTACCTTCGTAGAGAACGCAAGCATCCATGGCATCGAACCTTTGAAGCAAGGCGGAAAAATCGAGGTAGAGATCAAGCAGTCCGGCGACGAGTTGATCTGCATGATACGGGATAACGGTGTCGGCATGTCCAGCGAGAAGGTGGAGAAATTATACCGCTACCTGGAGGGCGAAGAAGAGATGGGGGAACGCATCGGCATTCAGAATGTCATCTATCGCCTCAGAATGTTTTACAAAGACCGGTTGACATTGAACATTCGCAGCAAGCTTGGCGAGGGAACGGAGGTTCTCTTTATCATTCCGGCGGAGAAGCGGTTAATGTAGAAATCTATACCGGGCTCCTATAGTTTTCAAAGTATCAACTTTAGATTGACGGGTAAAAGTCGTCGCCTGCCTCTCTTATAATGAAAGTGCTTACAAAAATGAAGGCCTGAAAGGGGAAGTCAAAAACATGAAGAAAAGACGGTTTTGGCTAAGTTGTCTGACCATCGTAATGCTGGCATCGCTGTTGTCCGCATGCTCCGGCGGCAAAGACAATAACAAGGCAGCGAACAGCGCATCAACAGGTGGCGCCCAGGAAGAGAAGCTGGATAAAGTAACTTTTACTTACTTTAATGCAGTGGCAGGCAAGGACGTTAATACGAATGAAACGAAAATTGGAAAAATATTTGAAGATCAAACTGGTGTGAACTTTAAAATCGAGCATCTTGTTGGCGATGAGAATACGAAGGTAGGCACGTTCATCGCAAGCAACAGTTACCCGGACGTGCTTGTGCCAGGCGGCTCGATCGATAAGCTGTTGAGTTCGGGCTCTTTTATTCCGCTAAACGATTTAATCGATCAATACGGCCCGAATATCAAACGGGTATATGAGCCTTACTACAACTTGATGAAGGCAGAGGATGGCAACATCTATTTCTTGCCGATGAGTGCCGTAGTGGGCGAGTACATTTCCGCTCCGAATATCGAGCAGGGAGCCTTCTGGATTCAGCGCCGCGTGCTGAAGGAAGCGGGCTATCCAACGATCAAGACGTTTGATGATTACTTAAATCTTATCCGCGAATATGTGAGTAAGCATCCGGGTGAAGACTTGACGGGATATATTGCATTGACTACACAAGACCAATTTTTTGCTTTAACGAATCCGCCTATGCACCTTGCAGGGTATCCGAATGACGGAGGCGTCATCATCGACATGGAAACTCATGAAGCGAATGACTATGCTGATGACGATTTTACCAAACGTTATTTGCAGGAGCTGAACAAGCTGAATGCGGACGGATTATTTGATAAGTCGTCCTTTGTTGACAATCGTGACCAATATTTGGCCAAAATCGCGTCAGGTAAAGTGCTTGGCTTCTTCGACTACAGATGGCAGGTAGGCCAATCGATGAACAACCTGCGTGAAGCGGCGCAGCAAACTGGCAACGATGATTTGGAGTATATGGCATTGCCGATCGTATTTGACGAAAACACCAAAGACCAGTACCTCGATCCGCCTTCCTTTGTTAACAACCGTGGAGTAGGTATCTCGGTTAGCGCGAAAGACCCTGAGCGTATTATCAAATACTTCGATAACCTGCTTACCGATGAGAATCAAATCTTATCGAACTGGGGAATTGAAGGCGAGACTTATTCGGTAGATGAGAACGGCCGTTTCTATCGTACAGAGGAACAAATCAAGCAGACGAATGCGGAAGCCTTCCGCGAGTCATTTGGCTTCAAGTACTTTGAATACAACTGGCCGCGTTACGGTAACGGTTCTTCGCTGCCGGACGGGAACTCCGTAGGGGCGGGCCGTCAACCTGAGGTAGCGCAAATGTCTTACTCTGAAAGCGACAAGAAGCTGTTGGAAGCATACGGCATCCAGTCATTCTCGCAATTGTTCGCAGCACCTGAAGAGCGTCCTTGGTACCCGGCTTGGAGTATTCAGATTGAGCAAGGTTCGCCGGCGCAAATCTTTACGCAGAAGAAAAGCGATTTGCAGCGCAAATACTTCCCTAAACTCGTTCTTGCCAATCCGGCGGAGTTCGACAAAATCTGGGATGAATACGTAACAGATTTCAACAAACTTGGCGTGAAAGATTATGAGCAGCTGATTACAGACGAAGTGGCTAAGAAAGTCGATCTGGTTCAAGGAAAATAATAAACCGAGAATTTGAAATGGAAAGGCCGGCTGATCTGGGCAATGAGAGGATTTCCGGCCTTTCTGTTATCTAAATTCCCCATTACTGGATAGGGAGGAGAAGAAACCGTGGACAATGTGACACAATTAAGACCGGCAGAGTCGCCCGAGCCCGAGGTTAATAAACTGGACGGCGGCTTGAAAGGTTTCTTCCACAAACTAAGCAAGCAAAGAGCGCTCGTCTTTATGTCGGTGCCTTTTCTGATTTGGCTGATTATCTTCAAATATTTGCCCCTATGGGGCTGGAGCATCGCGTTCCAGGACTATAAACCGGCAAAAGGGATGTTTGACCAGACCTGGGCCGGTCTGAAGCACTTCAAGTTCCTGTTTCAGGACGAGCATTTCGTCCGGGTTATGCGCAATACGCTTGCGATGAGCTTTATCAATCTTGTTCTAGGTTTTGTTACAGCGATTACTTTGGCGATTCTTCTCAATGAGCTTCGTAAAGTCGCCTTCAAGCGCGTTGTGCAAACGATCAGTTATTTACCGCACTTTATTTCATGGGTTGTAGCCTCAAGCATCATTGCGACGGCGTTGTCTGCGGACGGCGGCATCATTAACGATGTGCTGATGTGGCTCGGCATTATCAAAGAGCCGATTCTTTGGCTCGGGGAAGGGAAATATTTCTGGGGAATACTCGGTGTTTCGGAAGTCTGGAAAAACGTAGGTTGGAACACCATTATATATTTGGCAGCGATGACCAGTATTGATCCGTCTCAGTATGAAGCTGCAGAAATCGACGGAGCTGGACGGTTCCAGCGCATTTGGAACATTACGTTCCCGGGCATTAAGTCTGTTGTCGTCATATTGCTCATTATGAACATCGGAAACCTGCTGGAGACCGGCTTTGAACCGCAATACCTGCTTGGAAACGGCATGAACGTCGACTACTCCGAGAACCTGGATATCTTCGTGCTTAAGTACGGGATTCAGATGGGGAACTTCTCTCTCTCGATTGCGGCGGGTATGTTCAAGACGGTGATCAGCTTCATTCTCTTGTTTACAGCTAACCATATCGCGAAGAGACTGGGCGAGGACCGGCTGTTCTGAGGTCGTACTTCTTAAGGAGGATTCAATATGGCTAAGTCGCTATCTAAAGCGCCTAAAGTGCATGCCCGGTTCAAATCGCCATCGGACCGGCTGTTCGATACATTCAATATCATCTTCATGATTTGCCTTATGATCGTCACGCTTTATCCGTTTCTCAACACGCTCGCCGTATCATTGAATACGGCCAATGATTCCATTAAGGGCGGCATTTATTTATGGCCGCGGGTGTTTACGTGGGAGAACTACAAATACGTATTTGAGGAAGCAACGATTTTCCATGCGACGCTGATTTCGGCGCTGCGTACCGTGATTGGCACGATACTGTCCGTTTTCTGCTGTACGATGGTCGCATACACGATCGCCCGGCCGGAATACGTGCTCCGCAAGTTTATTTCGATCGCGTTTATTTTGACGATGTATTTCAGCGGGGGGCTGATCCCGAACTTCCTGCTTATCCGGGAGCTTGGCTTGATGAACAGCTTCTGGGTCTATA
Organism: Paenibacillus sp. YSY-4.3; assembly: GCF_054767475.1. Classification (NCBI taxonomy): domain Bacteria; kingdom Bacillati; phylum Bacillota; class Bacilli; order Caryophanales; family Paenibacillaceae; genus Paenibacillus; species Paenibacillus sp. YSY-4.3. The sequence continues at coordinate 256,127 of NZ_BAABMC010000005.1, forward strand.
TCATTCCGGGCCTGATCGGCGTATTTAACGTCATCATAATCCGGTCTTTTATCGAGAAGCTTCCGGAAGGCATTCTGGAGTCTGCCCGCATCGACGGCGCAGGCGAATTCACGACATTCCTCCGGGTAGTCCTGCCGCTCTGTTTGCCGGTAATTGCTACCGTCTCCCTGTTCTCTGCCGTATCCCAGTGGAACTCCTGGTTCGATGTGTTCTTGTACAATTCATCGAATGTGAACCTGAGCACCCTTCAGTATGAGCTTATGAAAATACTGCAGAACTCGAATACATCCATGAACAGCGGCAACGACTATGCGAGCATGTTCTCCGGCTCGGAAGCAGCCATCAACCGGGTAACGCCGACGTCGATCCGCGCAACGATGACGATCGTGGCGAGCGTGCCTATTATTTTGGTATATCCATTCCTGCAAAAATACTTCGTTCAAGGGATGACGTTAGGAGGGGTCAAAGGATGATGAGCAGCGTTATGAAACGAAATGAGCCGAAGCTGAAGGAGATCTTCGCTGATTGCTTCCAGATTGGAGCCGCCGTGAATCCGCGGACGATTCAAACGCAGGAGGAGTTGCTCGCTTATCACTTCAACAGCATTACCGCCGAAAATGAGATGAAGTTCATGAACCTCCAGCCGGAGGAAGGCAACTTCACGTTCGCGGACGCGGATACTATCGTGGATTTCGCCAAGCGCTACGGCATGCAGGTCAGAGGGCATACACTGGTCTGGCATAACCAGACGACGGATTGGCTGTTCGAGAACGGCAGCGGGAGCCTGGTCAGCAAAGAGACGCTGTACGCACGGATGAAGGAGCATATTCATACGGTGGTAGGGCGATATAAAGAGCATATCTATGCTTGGGACGTCGTGAACGAGGTCATTGCCGATGAAGGGCAGGAACTGCTCCGGGAATCGAAATGGACGGAAATCGCCGGGATCGATTTCATCGCCAAAGCGTTTGAGCTTGCGCATGAGGCAGATCCAAATGCCCTGTTATTTTACAATGACTACAATGAATCGAATCCGCTAAAAAGAGAAAAGATCTACAGGCTCGTCCAGCTACTGGTGGAGCAAGGCGTCCCTATCCATGGCATCGGCCTGCAGGCGCACTGGAATCTGTACGGTCCATCGCTGGATGACATCCGTGCAGCGATCGAAAAGTACGCTTCGCTGGGGCTGCAGCTGCAGTTGACCGAGCTCGATGTATCGATGTTCGCCTTCGACGACAAGCGAACGGATTTGAAGGAGGCGCCGGCCGAGCTCATCGAGCTTCAAGAGCAGAGGTATGAGCAGATGTTCAAACTGCTTAAGGAGTATAAGGACGTAATCGGCGCGGTGACGTTCTGGGGAGCGGCCGACGATTATACGTGGCTTGATAATTTCCCGGTGCGCGGGCGCAAAAATTGGCCGTTCCTATTCGATGGCCAGCATCAGCCGAAGCCGGCTTATTATCGCCTGGCAGAGATAGCTGGTTCATAGAACGAGAACATCAGGGTCAATAGGGCTAGTAGAGTTTAATAGAACGAAATGAAGAGATCAGGGAGGCATTCCCTGGTCTCGTATGCTATTTGGAGCCAATAACCCGATAAGGAGGAATCGACTCATGGAGCATATATGCAGGAAATTCGATTTTTTACGAGAATGGTAAAATTACGGCCGATCGCTCGGCAGTGTTATATACATAAGCTGAGAGGAGCAGAAGGATGAATATGAAGATGACATACAGCAACCCGGTATTGCCGGGCTTTTATCCCGATCCTAGCGTAATTAGAGTAGGCAGCGATTATTACATGGCGGCGAGCTCGTTTGAATATGTTCCCGGCTTGCCGATTTTCCACAGTAAGGATCTGATTCATTGGCGGCAGATCGGGCATGCGCTAACGCGGACGAGCCAGATCGATCTGTCCGGCCGCAGAAGCTCGGAGGGCATTTATGCGCCTACTTTAAGATATCATGAGGGCGTCTTCTATATCATTACAACGGACGTAATGGGCATTGGTAATTTCTACATGACGGCTTCCGATCCTGTCGGACCGTGGAGCGATCCGATCCAGATCCCATACGGGAACATCGATCCGTCGCTGATGTTCGACGATGATGGCAAGGTGTACGTGACTGCGCAAATGGGGGCGGACAAGGAATCCCATATTATTCAGTATGAGATTGATATTAAGACAGGTACGGCGCTAAGCGAGCCAGTGGTCGTGGCCCGGGGCGATGGAGGAGTATGGACGGAAGGGCCGCATCTCTACAAAATCAACGGCCGCTACTATTTGACTTGTGCCTGCGGAGGCACAGGCCGAGATCATCGCGTCTTGGTCTACCGGGGCGATGCGCCTTACGGTCCGTTTGAGATGATGCCTCATCCGATGCTGACCCATAACCGCCTTGCTAATGATCCGATTCAAAACGTCGGTCATGCCGATTTGGTCGAGGACATGGCAGGAAGATGGTGGGCGATGTTTCTTGGTGTTCGTCCGGTGGACGGTCAGTACAGCGTACTCGGCCGAGAAACCTTCCTGGCTCCCGTGCAATGGACGGAGGATGGCTGGCCGGTGGTGGACAATAATGAAGGAACGGTGAGGCTGGAGATGGCAGCGGAAGGTGCGGTCATCCCGTTGCCGTCTTCGGCGTCGGCGGTTGAGCCGTATTGGCGGGATGATTTCGCGGATGCACAGTTAGGGAACCGCTGGACATTCCTTCTGGCCGCACAGGAGGAACAGGCGCTGCTGGGCATGCGGCACGGGTACGTTGCGTTAAAGGGGAATGCCCTTGCACTGCGGGATATAGGCCCGGCCTTGTTCCTCGGCGTCCGCCAGCAGCATCGGATCGTCACCGTGACGACCGAGCTTCAATTCGCTCCGCAGCAGGAAGGAGAAGAAGCGGGCATCGCCGTTAGGCTGAACGAGCAGGGAAATTTGACGCTCGGCATCCGCTTGAGGGAGGGAGTTCAGGTTTTGACCGCTGTGATGACGGATCGGGGACTGACGACCATCCTGGCGGAGAAGCCGATTTCTGCTGAGCATGTATGGCTGCGCATAGTTGCCAAGGAAAGAGAATATGCACTGATGTACTCCTTGGATGGGGAGGCGTGGCATGAAGCGGGATCCGCGCCGGCCCGCGGATTGTCTCCAGAGGGCAACGGCGGCTTTACCGGGGCCTTGATCGGGATGTATGCGACCGGGAACGGCCGGAATTCCGAGGCTCCGGCGTATTTTGACTATTTCCAATATCAGGCGGAATAGAATAGAAAGAAAATCTCTCCTTCGATCGCAGGGCATTAGGCAAATGTCCGTGATCGGAAGGAGAGATTTTTTTGTCTGCCCATTTCGTGGGCAGTGGCGTTATCTTTCCAGTTTCTTGGGATCTAAAGGCTGCTCAATGACGTTCTCGAGGCCAGTGGCCATTTCCCCGTCCCAATCGAGCATGCCGCCGGCATAGTTATGCACTGCGTCGAATCCGTTCTGCTGAAAGTATCTGGCTACGCCGAAGCTTCGCTGCCCGCTTCGGCATATGAATACGTATTCCCGCTCCGGGTCCAAATCGTCCATATAGCCGATAATCTCCCCCATGGGAATGAGCGGAACGCCTGGAATGTGGGCCTGGATGTACTCCTCCGGTTCTCTGACGTCGATAATAATGGTTCGATTGCCGGGGTCCTTTAGTATATCGCTTAACTCTGTCGTGTCGATATGGGAAACTCCCTGAATGATTTCGCTCATGGTCGGGCACCTCATTTATTGTACTTGGTTTATTATATCTCTTTAAGAGAAGATGTCCATGCTTAAATATCGTTCGCCCGTATCCGGTGCAATGCATAAAATACGCTTGCCTGCTCCAAGCTGGCGCGCGAATTGAAGCGCTGTCCAGACGGAGGCTCCTGCGGAGGGGCCGACCAGAATGCCTTCCAAGGCCGCTAGACGACGGGTTGTCTCCAGCGCATCCTCGTCGGACACCTGAACGATCTCGTCATAGACGCTGGTATTAAGAATAGGCGGAACAAAACCCGGACTGGTGCCAACGAGCTTATGCGGACCCGGCTCTCCGCCGGACAGCACCGGGGAACCCTTCGGTTCGACGACGGCGATTCGGATGCCGGGAATATGCTCTCGCAAATACTCGCCAGTTCCCGTAATTGTTCCTCCTGTTCCAGAGGTGGCGACGAATGCATCGAGCCTGCCTTCCATTTGTTGCACGATCTCGGGCCCGGTGGTCAGGCGGTGGATCTCCGGGTTCGCTTCGTTCTGGAATTGTTGCGGCATGAAGCTGCCGGGGATTTCGGCAAGGAGTTGCTTCGCTTTTTCGATGGCCCCAGGCATCCGTTTGGCTGCGGGCGTGAGCACTACCTGCGCACCGTAAGCCTTCAAAATGTTAATACGCTCTTTGGTCATGTTATCGGGCATGACAAGGATTGTCTTGTAGCCCTTGGCTGCGGCGTTCATCGCGAGTCCGATGCCGGTATTGCCGCTGGTCGGCTCGATGATCGTCGCGCCGGGCTTCAGCTTGCCTGCCTTTTCCGCTTCGCGGATCATATGGGAAGCCGCGCGGTCCTTGACGCTGCCGCTCGGATTGAAGTATTCCAGCTTGACATAGACCTCGGCGTCCTGCTCGCTGACAAGACGGTTCAGCTTCACGGCTGGGGTATCTCCGACGAGCTCGGAGATGTTGTTAACGACTTTGCGGGTCATGGCGCATCACCTTTCTTTAGCCCTGTATGACAATATATTTTATCGCTTGGATAGGCCGACTTCAAGTTATCGGACAATAGGAAGAACCTTGGCGAGAGGCATTGAGCGTCCTTTTGCCAAGGTTCGGATTGCTGTTTTTATTAAATTCGGGAGCAAAGTTACCAGGAAGAGAGCTCTGTCCGTTTCCAGGTATCTTTGGCGACGCAGACGTAAATGTAATTTTCGTCCCAGGCGATGTCACCTTTATTTCCCGGAGCGCTGGAGGAGGCAGGGGTCTTTGCTTCGCGAATCGATATGCCGTCCCCGTTCACATCCAGCTTGCTCTGCGGTTCACTCGTGCCCACGCCGACATTTCCGTCGCTTCTTTGCACGAACAGGGAACTATCGATCGCTTCCCCTTCGTCCGAATAGCGAACTAAATTGAAGTCCCCTCCCGCATTATTGCCCGCAAGATCGGAGCTGTCGGCTCTCAGGCTCCAGAGCGGAGTCGTTTCGTTCTCTTTTCCTGTCTTGGCAAATTGCAAATCCCGGTTTCCCTCGCCCGCCACTCTTAATATGCCATCCATCACATTGAAGTTGGAGGAATGGGTGCGGATTTCCGATACGTCAGTATCGTAAGGAATTTCAAAGCGCGTGAATAGCTCGTCCTTATGCTCCCCATCCGGGGACATCGTAGTTTCGATCGAAATATGTTTATGGTCATGCTGCTCAGGATTGTTGGCTTTGTCATGGGAGACGATGGCCGTCTTGTCCATTCCCTTCTCATCGGCCCAGGCGATCGCTGGTTTGGCCCGCTCAGCTGTCCACTGCAAGCGGATCAGGTCGGATAAATGTCCTTCACTCGCGACCCATTTCTGATCGGTCGAAAGATGTATCCGTTCGTTATGCGGAAAAGCGATGCCACCCCCCGGAAGCGTAGAGGTTTGGAATTGTGGGGCTTGTGCCCCTGAGGAGGCTTGTTTGGAAGCGCTGCTGCTCTGGCAGCCCCCTAAATAAATCAAACTTAGACTTAAAATGAAGAGTGCGGCGGTTTTTAAGGTTTTCATTTGACTCTCTCCTTTCATGATTAACAATAGATCATGATCCCGTCCAATTTGTTTTGTTCTCTCTCTATTTTAATTCTAAGCTGCCATACTACGACAATTGATGTCGAAAAAAAAGGATGCAAAGGCTAGTTAAGATGATAAAGAGTGTCGTTCGGTTCTAGCAATAGGCTGTTAGATGGGTTTAGTATTTGCTAGGAATACCTGTGCACCGCTAGATTAGGTAGAGAGAAGTAGGAACGAAGGTTATTATGTCGCTAGCGCAACGTTTGGCTCGGGACGAGCTGAGGTGTCAGTTTTTATTGATAAATCGGCATTTATGTCGAGCATAGATTTTCTGAAATTCAATTTGGAATTCGCAGGACTGGAACGGAGGGGAGTAACCGTGGAATTAGGGAACGAAGCACTAGACAAAATGAACTCCGTACTTTAAGCCAACGTCCTTTGTCAAGATGTGGACAAAGTTATCCACAGATTGTAGACTAACTTAATGAAAGAAGAATGAAAGCTTGCGCACCAAGAGGTTGACCGTTTTACGAAAAGAAGGAATGATTTTTTCTGAAAACTGTGGATAATGTGGATAATTCGGTGGATAATCAGCCTTATTTCGTAAAAACATTGTTTTTAAAGGAAAAAAACGGCCTGAGAGGCCGTTTTTCATTGTTAGTTGAAAGTGAGTTTGTGGATAAGTTTGTGCGTAACTGATGTCAATTGTTAAGTCCATGTAAAAAATATTTTTTAAGCTTCCGCCAGCGACTCCCATTCCTCATAGGCAGCCGTTAATTGTTGCTTGCGCTCGTCGATCAGAAGCTGCCGCTCCTGTACAGCCGTATAGTCCTGATAGACCTCGGGTAACGTTAATTCCGCTTCAATGGCCGTGATTTGCTCTTCCAATTCGGAAATCGACTGTTCGAGCTGCTCCAGCCGACGCTGCCGCAAGCGCTCCTCGCGCTTCGCTTGTTTTTCCGCTTCGAATGTTGCGGCCCCATTCTTGGCCGCAGAAGCGTCGGCTCCGGAAGGACCGCCATGAGCCGCAGCTGGCTTGGGTGCTTGCACCGTGGCGTTTTCAGCCGCAAGTTCCTCAAGCTCTTGTAATTTCGCTAAGTAGTCGTCATAATTCCCCAGGAAATGATGGGCGCTGTCGGGGTGGAGTTCGACGATCCGTTCCGCCATTTTATTAAGGAAATAACGGTCGTGAGAAATGAACAGCAATGTCCCGTCATAATCGAGTAGAGCGGACTCAAGTACCTCTTTGCTGAATAAATCCAGGTGGTTGGTCGGCTCGTCGAGAATGAGGACGTTGGCTTTTTGGAGCATCAGCTTGGCTAGCGCGACCCTTGCTTTCTCGCCGCCGCTAAGTGCCGCGATTTTCTTCTGGACGTCCTCACCGCTGAACAGAAAGTTGCCCAGTACCGTGCGGATTCTTGCCTCTTCCATATGCGGAAATGCGCTCCACACTTCCTCCAGCACGGTGTTTGCCACATTGAGGTGGGTCTGCTCCTGATCATAGTATCCGACTTTTACTTTGCTGCCCCATGCTATCGATCCGGAGGAAGCTTTGAAATCTCCAGTCAAGATTTTGAGCAAGGTCGACTTGCCTATTCCGTTAGGACCGATTAGAGCAACCGTCTCGCCGCGCCGCAAATAGAATGATACGTTGCGAAACAGCGGGTTCTTATTGTCGGCAAAGGAATAGGACAGGCCGTCAACCTGCAGCACATCCTTGCCGGTCATGTACTCTGCTTCAAAGGAAAAGCTCGCTCGCTTCAGATCCCCGGTCGGCCTATCCATGATATCCATCTTCTCTAGCGCTTTACGGCGGCTTTGCGCCCGTTTGGTCGTCGATGCCCGCACAATGTTGCGCTGGATGAAAGTTTCCATACGAGAAATTTCATCCAGCTGTTTTTCGTACAATTTCATCTGGCTTTCGTATTCAGCTGCCTTTAGTGCGATGTAACGCGTGTAATTGCCCGTATACCTTTTTGATTGATGGCGCTCGATTTCGACGATGGCCGTGACGAGCCGATCCAGGAAATAACGGTCATGCGATACGATCAGCAGCGCTCCGGAATAATTGCGGAGGTAATCCTCCAGCCAGGTTAACGTCTCAATGTCCAAATGGTTCGTCGGTTCGTCAAGCATGAGCAGATCGGGGGCCTGGAGCAAAATTCGGGCTAAAGCGAGCCGGGTTCTCTGCCCGCCGCTCAGCGTGGAAATGATTGTATCCGGCGGGAAGCTGCCGAAGCCCATGCCGTGAAGCACGCTGCGAATGCGAGTTTCGATCTCGTAACCGCCGTTATCTTTGAACCAGTCTTGTTTTCGGGCGTACCGCTCCAGCAAATCCTGGTACGCCTTGTCATCATCATGATGCTCGGACAAAGCCGCGATTTCTTGCTCCATGCTGCGAAGCTCGCGTTCCGCATCCAGCAATGAAGCGAAGACATTCAGCATTTCCTCCCAGATCGTGAGCTCTGATTGCAGCCCGCTGTTTTGGGCGAGATACCCGATCGTGGTTTCCTTCGCTTTAAAAATTTGCCCTTCATCATATGACAATTCCTGAGCTAATATTTGCAATAGCGTCGACTTTCCGGCCCCGTTGACGCCAACCAGGCCGATGCGGTCCCGCTCTAAAACTTGCAGGTTAATGCCGTGAAGTATTTCGGTAACACCATATCGTTTCGTAATATTAGTCGCTTGAAGTAGCATAACATCTGAATCCTCCGCTTATTCTTTCTACATTTAGTGTACATGAAACGGCAGCGCATTGCATCGCTCTTTATGCAAGTCCCTTGTCTTATGAAATGTTAGAATTTTCGGGGCTATGAAAATACATGGATTTATGATATTTTTTCAGAAATCGCTTTAGTTTTCATTTTGCTTCAACAATGATAAACTAGATGAGAATATATCATTCTATGAGGGAATTATATGACAGATATCCCGGATCTTAAACATCATTTGCGCCGTGCGATGAGAGAACGCCGGTCTCAAATCCCGGAGCTATCGCGGCGAGAGCAGTCGCTGGCGGGCAGCTTGCTGGCAGAACGGGAAGTTCTGGGGCCACTGCGGCGTGAGCTTGATAGACCGCTTACGGTATTCATTTATGCTTCCTTTCGGGATGAGCCCGATACAAGCGAGCTGATGAATAACTGCTGGAGGCAGGGCGACCGTGTATTGGTCCCGAAGGTCACCGGGGGTGGGCGGTTTCTTTTGCACGAATTGAAGGAAGCCGATGAATTGCTGCCTGGCGTTTGGGGCATTCCCGAGCCAGCTGAGCATACGGGCATTTGGCCCGAGAGGCGCTGGCATGAAATCGATCTCGTGGTGGTTCCTGGTCTTGCCTACGACAGGGCAGGAGGCCGAATCGGCTTCGGGGGAGGATTTTACGACCGCTTCATGGATGCTTTGCAGTGTTCAGAGGGCGGCGGGGCAGGCGTTATAATTGCGGCGCTCGCTTTTCAAGAGCAAATATTGACGGACTGTATTCCAATGGAGCCCCATGATTTCAGGGTGGATCTGCTGTTTACAGCCTCCGGTACGATATATATCAATGAAAGTAGTGAAAGTCTATGTCTTCGGAATCCCGGGAAGGGAAATTGACTCATTTTAATGAACAGGGCAGAGCGAATATGGTCGATATTTCAGGAAAGCAGGCCACAGCCCGCACCGCGGTTGCCATATCGACGATTACGATGCATCCGGATACGCTTCGGGCCATCAAGGAAGGCCAGGTTGGCAAAGGGGACGTGCTTGCTGTGGCGCAAATTGCCGGAATCCAAGGGGCCAAAAAGACCTCTGACTGGATTCCCATGTGTCACCCGTTGCCGTTAACCGGGGTTAACATCATTTTTGCGGATAATGGGCATAACGAGCTGTATATAGAGGTAACCGTGAAGACGGAAGGCAAGACGGGCGTGGAAATGGAGGCGCTCACCGCCGTTTCGGCCGCGGCATTAACCGTGTACGACATGTGCAAAGCGCTGCAAAAGGATATGGTTATCGGCCCGACCCTGCTCCGCAGCAAAACGGGTGGAAAAAGCGGGGACTATTTATCTGGGTTTTGATTATTGCTTCTATAATAATGAATATAAGTCGTCAATCTAAAAGGATTTAATTCAGACATTAAAAACGGAGTTCCTATGTGGATGAGGAGGGTGACTTCATGGTTTGGAAAACGGCGATCCTGACGGCAAGCGATAAAGGCTCCCGGGGAGAACGCGAGGATACGAGTGCCCAGGTTATCCGGGAACTTGTAGAGGAAGAGCTCGGCGGGGAAATTGTAGAATACCGCATTGTTCCCGATGAACCGGATGAAATTATCGCGGCTTTAATTGAAATGACAGATTATTTTCAGGCGGATCTAGTCCTTACAACCGGAGGTACGGAGTTGGCTATCCGGGACGTGACCCCAGAGGCGACGCGGCGAGTGATTGAACGCGAAGTGCCAGGTATGGCGGAAGCGATGCGTTATTCGGTTATGCAGAAGAATCCCGCAGGCATGCTGTTTCGCGGCATCGTCGGTATTCGCGGCCGGACGCTGATCGTGAATCTGCCCGGCACGCCAAAAGGGGTTCACGAAAACTTGGCTGCCATTATGGATCAGCTGCCTGAAGCGCTGCTGATGGTTACGGGGCAATTTCGGCTATAGTCGAAAGGAACGGGATGAGTGCCGCTAAGATGTCTTAGAGCGGCACTGTTACTGTGATTTTAGTTATGGTATGATGTGGGCGTATGAATGAAACGGGCGTATTGTGCAAGCCTAAATTTTTTAAGTGCATTTGGAAGGGGAATCAACATGAGTGCAGGCGGATTGTTATTGATTATCATCGCAGCGCTATTAATATTCGGACCCAATAAACTGCCGGAGCTTGGCCGCGTCGTAGGCCGGACCTTCAAAGAATTCAAGGATGCAACGCAGGACATTATGGAGGACCGCCCTCAGGGCGATAAGCCTCAGCCCCCGGAGATCTCGGTATCTGCCCAAGAATCGTCCAAAACTGACGAGAAACGGCTTCCGGAGTAATACGATTTGGTAGTTTGTATGCTTACGAGTAATTTAGGAGTCGGGGAGGACGGCAAATGGCTGAAGAGACGCAGCAAAGCGTGGTCGAACATTTAACGGAACTTCGCCGCCGGTTATTTTGGGTACTGCTCGTATTTGTGTTTGTGCTGGTTGCCGCTTTCTTTGCAGTCAAACCCATTTATGATTATGTAACGGTAAATGCCCTCTCTGGCGTGAAGATTAATCTCAATGCCTTCTCTTTCTGGGACGGCGTTGGCGTATATATGAAAATAGCAATGATGGTAGCGCTGGGTGTAACCCTTCCCTTTACGCTGTATCAGGTCTGGGCATTCGTGAGTCCTGGACTTCGGCCTACTGAACGAAAGGCAACGCTTAAATACATTCCTTATGTGTTCCTGTGCTTCTTGATCGGGATTTCATTCGGTTATTATGTCGTGTTTCCGCTGGCTATGACGTTTACGGGGGAGCTTAATGCGGAGCTTGGACTTATCGAAACCTATGGAATGGCTGATTATTTCAAGTTCTTGTTTAATATTATCATCCCGATATCGCTGCTCTTCGAGCTGCCGATCGTCATTTTGTTTCTCACTCAGCTTAGAATTCTGACTCCAAAACTGCTGCGGAAAATGAGAAGAGTGGCGTATTTTGCCCTTGTGGTGATTTCCGTCATGATTACGCCTGCGGATTTTCTCTCCGCATTTCTGGTGCTTATTCCACTCATTATTTTATATGAGATCAGCGTGCTCCTTTCAGCGCGCGTACATCGCAAGCTGATGGCCGCGGATGCGGAACGGGAAGCCAAATTTAATTCATAGAGGCATTCTGCCATGATAAACACATCTTCTAGCGGGAAGATGTGTTTGTTTCATTTGGGGAACGTTTAGGAAACTGGAAGAAATCCATAGATTTGAAAGAGCAAATTGGAATATTTATAGATATATGAGGATATCATGAAAAGGGCGCATGGAACGATTCCGCCAAACTTACGAAAAAAATGCAGCGGGGAACTTGAAATCTGGATTCATTTTGAGTATCATAAAAAGTGGTTGTTAGCACTAATGTGTATCGAGTGCTAACGCATAGATAACGTTATTAAATTCAACAAAACATATTTAAAGGAGGACATTTTCATGATCAAACCTTTAGGTGAGCGCGTATTGGTAGAACCGATTGAGCAAGAGGAAACGACTGCATTTGGCATCGTACTTCCAGATAATGCGAAGGAGAAGCCGCAAGAAGGTAAAGTCGTTGCTGTTGGCAGCGGAACACTGAAGGACGGGGTACGTGTTCCATTGGAAGTGAAGGAAGGCGACCGCGTACTGTTCTCCAAATATGCGGGAACTGAAGTTAAATATGAAGGCAAAGAATACTTAATTATGAAGGAAAGCGACATCCACGCGATTGTGGGTTAAGCGTACATCAGCCTGACCTTATGAATAAAGAGCAAATTAACAATCATTCAGGGAGGTAATTGAATTATGGCAAAAGAGATTAAATTCAATGAAGACGCTCGCCGTGCGATGCTGCGCGGGGTAGATGCTTTGGCAGACGCAGTAAAAGTTACTCTCGGACCAAAAGGCCGCAACGTGGTGCTGGAGAAAAAATTCGGCAGCCCGCTGATTACTAACGATGGCGTAACGATTGCCAAAGAAATCGAACTGGAAGATGCATTCGAGAACATGGGTGCTCAACTGGTTAAGGAAGTTGCAACGAAGACGAACGATGTAGCCGGAGACGGTACAACAACAGCTACTGTATTGGCTCAAGCGTTGATCCGTGAAGGATTGAAGAACGTTACAGCTGGTGCAAGCCCAATCGGTCTGCGTAAAGGGATCGACAAAGCGGTTCGCGCTGCGGTAGAAGAGCTGCAGAAGATTTCCAAATCAATCGAAGGCAAGCAATCCATCGCTCAAGTTGCGGCAATTTCGGCTGGCGATGAAGAAGTAGGCGAATTGATCGCTGAAGCTATGGAGAAAGTCGGCAAAGACGGCGTAATCACTGTTGAAGAGTCCCGTGGCTTCTTTACTGAGCTTGAGGTTGTAGAAGGAATGCAGTTCGACCGTGGGTATATTTCCCCGTACATGATTACGGATACAGATAAGATGGAAGCGGTTCTGGATAACCCGTACATCTTGATTACAGATAAGAAAATCAGCAGCACGCAAGAGATTCTGCCAATCCTGGAGAAAATCGTACAACAAAGCAGACCGCTTCTGATCATTGCTGAAGACATCGAAGGCGAAGCGCAAGCGATGCTGATCTTGAACAAGCTGCGCGGTACATTCAACGCTGTTGCAGTGAAAGCACCAGGCTTCGGCGACCGTCGCGAAGCAATGCTGCAGGATATCGCTGCGTTGACTGGCGGACAAGTGATTACCGAGAAGCTCGGACTGGATCTGAAGGGCACCAGCGTAGAGCAACTGGGTAACGCTCGCCAAGTCATCGTTACAAAAGAGAACACAACAATCGTTGACGGAAGCGGAGATAAAGCTGACATTACAGCTCGTGTAAACCAAATCCGTACGCAATTGGAAGAAACCACTTCCGAATTCGACAAAGAGAAGCTGCAAGAGCGTCTGGCTAAACTGGCTGGCGGCGTAGCCGTAGTTAAAGTTGGTGCAGCTACCGAGACTGAATTGAAAGAACGCAAACTGCGCATCGAAGACGCATTGAACGCTACTCGTGCGGCTGTTGAAGAAGGTATCGTATCCGGCGGCGGCGTAGCCCTCGTGAACGTATACAGCGCCGTAGCTGCGCTTGCAGTGGAAGGCGACGAGAAAACTGGCGTGAACATCGTGCTGCGTGCTCTGGAAGAGCCAATCCGTACGATTTCCGCAAACGCAGGCGAAGAAGGCTCCGTTATTGTTGAGCGCCTGAAGAAAGAACAAGCAGGTATCGGCTTCAACGCGGCTACCGGCGAATGGGTGAACATGATCGAAGCAGGTATCGTTGACCCTGCTAAGGTTACTCGTTCTGCGCTGCAGCACGCTGCATCCGTAGCTGGATTGTTCCTGACTACTGAAGTGGTAATCGCAGACAAACCAGAACCGGAAAAAGCAGCTATGCCAGATATGGGCGGCATGGGCGGTATGATGTAATCATCGCCCAAAACCCTTGATATGTAAGGGGTTTAGGAGTGTTTTTAAATAAATGCTCACCTATTTGCTCACCTAAGAGAATAAAATAGGCTATAGATGAAGGTCTTCCATCAGTTTACTAAACTGTTGGGAGGCCTTTTCTTCTATGTTGTCGGTCATATGCGCATATGAATGAAGTGATACGGCAAAAAAAGGCATTGGATGAGGCGCAAGTCCGTTTGGAAAAGCAAATCAACCTAATGATGGAAAACCGGGATAAGTGGGTACCCGTAGAGGAGGATGAACAATGATTCATAATGGTTTACCAGATATGCAGGTAATACCTTTATCACCAAATGTTATTTTAATATCTAAAAAACTTGACTTTAACACTAGTGTCATACTTTATGATGAAATTAATAATTTTAAAAGAAGGGAGGTGGAGCTTTGAAAATAAGTCAAATAGCTAAAATGACCGGGATCAGTTCTCGATCCTTACGGCATTATGAGAAAAAAGGGTTGATAACTGTTTCTCGTCTTGACAATAATTATCGTGAATTCGATGATTCGATTATCGAAGCTATTAATACGATCCAACTATATCTTAATTTAGGTCTAACAACCGATCAGATTAAAGATATTCTGCATTGCCCTGAAGATCAAGGGTACGACAAAAAAGACGAGTATTGTGAAGAATTGCTGCAAATATATGAAACCAAGCTGAATGAAGTAATACGGAAAAAAAAGGCATTGGATGAGTTGCAAGTCCGTTTGGAAAAGCAAATCAACCTAATGATGGAAACCGGGATAAGTGAATGGTATAAGTGAACAGCGAATTTACGATTGCAGTACACAGCTTAGTCTTTTTGGCCTATTTACCTGATCATATGGCAAGCAGCGACTTGATCGCAAAGAATGTTTCCACCAACCCAGCAAGAATTCGGAAGATCATGGGCTGTTTACGCAAGAACGGTTTCGTGAAAACAAAACAAGGGATCGGAGGAGGGTATATCCTGAATTGTGATCCCCAGGAAATCACCTTAGCCCAGGTTTATCGTACGGTTTCATGCGGGACATTTAAACCACACTGGTGCACAGGGGACCCGAAGCAAAATTGTCTCATATCCGCTAACATTCAGCCGGTGATGGATCTCATTTTCAATGAAGCTGAAGTCTATTTTGAAAAATATTTGGAGCGGATCACCCTTCAATCGGTGCTGGAAAAAGTTAAGCAGTATCAGTAATATGGTCTCTCTTTTTTTAAGCATACTGTAACATTATTTATTACAGATAACTTATAATTTTTTTCATTTAACTGTAACTTTATTTGTAACATACGGAGGTGGCCTACGTGACGCCATTTGAAATCGGGGATTGGGTCAAGGGAAAATCGAAGGATGGAGAATTGATCCGTGGGTTTATTGAAGCGATCGATTTTTCGCAGGGGACTGTGAATGTGTATGTAGTCGCGTGTGATCAGGAGAAAACCATCGGAAGAACCATTGAAACGCTAAATAATTGGGTGATAAAATGTTCGGTTTCAGAGACTGTCCAAGAAGAGCAAATCCATTATTTAGTTGACCTTGCATTAGAAACGCATGACGTAGAATGGTTTAACCAGCTGTCAACCCAATTAAACACATTGAGGTCAGGCTTAAAACGAACAAATCAGAAGGAGAGGTCACATTTTTCTCCTGTAAACCGATTGGGCCAATCAGGAATAAAAAAATAAATTTCAATAGGAGGTAAACAAAATGGCTATTGTAGAACTAAAGGATCAAACGTTTCAAAGTGACATTACAGCAGGGACTGTATTATACCCACTTTGTTACTGTTTAAAGAAGGGCAAGTGGTTGAAAAAATCGTTGGCTTTCAACCAAAAGAGCAGCTGTTAAACCAAATCCGGAAATATTTATAAGCTTTTTAGTTTAAATGTAACAAAAATCATTACATTTTATTATTGGAAGATAAAGGAACAGGGGTACGATGTCATCGGTGTTTTTATGAAAAATTGGGATGATACGGATGATTTCGGGCATTGTTCCGCAGAGCAAGATTATGAAGATGTTCGCAGAGTATGTGATCATATTGGGATTCCCTACTATACGGTAAATTTTGAAAAGGAGTAGAGGATAACTATGGCAAATTTTCTCTTCGTTCCTGGTAAATAAAACAGAAGGAGTTGGTTCTTTAAAATGTTCAGAATGCGTTTAAAAACGGCGGCGATTTTACTTGTATGCCTCGCATTGGTATTAACGGGCTGCATGGCAAATAATCAGGATAATAAAGCCGCCGAAAAAATTACAAAAACCGCCAATCTTTTCTTCACCGACGTCGGCCACGGGCGGAACGTCGTGCTGCTCCATGGATGGACGGCCGACTCCAACGACTGGATCTGGCAGCTGCCGGTCCTCGAACAGCGATATCGGACGCTCAACGTCGACCTGCGTGGACACGGCCGGTCCGAGGTCGTGCCCGCCGGTGGTTACGCTCCATCGGATTACGTCCGCGATCTGGAGGCGCTGCTCGAATCCAAGTCCGGGGGCGGAAAGTTCGTGATCATCGGCCACTCGATGGGGGGACAGCTCGCTGCACGGCTGGCGCTCAAGCGGCCGGACCTCGTGGAAGCGGTCATATCCGTGGACGGCTCGCTAGGCTTCGCGGCCGAACTAGAGCCGGTCTTCCGGAAGGCGGCCGATGCGCTGCAAGGCGACGAACCTGGGGCAGCCGCATCGGCCGTGTTCGAGCAGTTCTACGATCCGGCGACGTCCCCCGCGCTCAGGCGCTGGCATGCCCGCCGGGCGGTCGGCCTGCCCGAGCAGGTGGTGCGCGAATCCTTCGCCCCCCTGTTTCTCGGCGCTGACCAAGTCGGCATGGGAGAGGCGAGCGAGCGGTTCCTCCGGCAGCTGCGCGTTCCCGTCTACCACATGAGCCGGGATCCGGCCCAGGCGGAAAGGATGCGGACCTGGTTCACCGATCCCCGTTCGAAAGTCGACGTCTGGCCAAACGCCGGCCACTGGATCATGCAGGATCGGCCCGACGACGTGAACGCCGCGCTGACCACGTGGATCGACGCCCTCTGACCGCCGGCAATGGCGAAAGGATCTCCGAGACTGTAGTACTGCAAATACCGTGTCGTGCACCTGGACACTCTTTGCGGCTTCGGCGTCCGGGACATCCTGTCACAAGTCCTCTTGCATGGGCAATATCACCGGGGACAGATCAACCGGGCACTTCGGATCGATTCAGCAGAGCCTGCCCAAGTCGATTACATCACGTTCACGAGGCTCTAACAGGGTCTAATTTACTTTTATTCATTCTTCGTTGCAAAAATAGTTGACATCCGCACTAATAAGTACTACATTATAGGTGTAATAAGTACTACTGAATAGCGTGGTTGCCAAAAGCTATTCAGTAAAAATTTACTACTGTACTATGTTATACAGAATATAAGTCATACAGAATAGAGGTTGCTCAGATCATGGAAAATTTAACTGAAATGCTGAAGGGTGTACTGGAAGGCTGCGTGTTGGAAATCATCAGTCGCCATGAAACCTATGGCTACGAAATTACCCGCCGACTAAACGAGCTTGGATTTACCGAAGTCGTGGAAGGGACGGTCTACACCATTCTCGTGCGATTAGAAAAGAAAAACCTGGTGAACATTGAAAAGAAACCGTCAGACATGGGACCTCCCCGCAAGTTTTACTCACTTAATGAGGCTGGAGGTGAGGAACTTGAGCTGTTTTGGAAAAAGTGGGATTTTGTATCATCAAAAATCAATGTCTTAAAATCAAACTAACTTCATAAGATAATCCGTCCGTTTTCTTTGGAGTGTCTTGTGTAGCTTATAAATAAGGAGGAAAAAAATAACATGATGGAAATGTTCAAAAAATTGATGGGTGATAAAAAAGAGTACAAGATGATGATGGCACGGGTTGAAGCCTTGCCAGAGGACTACCAATTTGTATTTAAGAAAATTCAAAACTACATGTGGAATTTCGCGTCGGGTAATGGGATGGATATGCTGC
Organism: Paenibacillus sp. YSY-4.3; assembly: GCF_054767475.1. Taxonomy (NCBI): domain Bacteria; kingdom Bacillati; phylum Bacillota; class Bacilli; order Caryophanales; family Paenibacillaceae; genus Paenibacillus; species Paenibacillus sp. YSY-4.3. The sequence goes on from NZ_BAABMC010000005.1 coordinate 273,999, forward strand.
ACATGCAGTATGAATTAATCGAGTTGTTCGAAACCGGTGCGGCGGATGGCAGACAAGTGCTGGAGATCACGGGTGACGACGTGGCGTCCTTTGCCGACGAACTAGTCGCAAACGCTAAAACCTATGTCGCCAAGTATCGTGAAGATTTGAATCAGAGTATTAAGGATAAATTTGGAAAACAATAAATTCAATAAATAATACCAACTGATTAGCTAGTGACAAACGATGAACTTCCGTCTTCGCTATTCAGTTATATTTTTACCCCAGTAGTAAGTAATACAGATTATCTGTCATACTAAGTAGATAACTATAGGTAATCTTACTAAGTAAGCGCTAAATCGTAATTTCGGATTTCTAAGAGGCCCTGCTGTGCTATTTATAAGGAGGAGAAAATAAGATGAGCCATGTAGCGATTTCTGTAAAGGGGTTAAAAAAATCCTATCAAGACAAGGAAGTCTTAAAGGGAGTGGATTTTGAGGTGCGGCGTGGGGAGATTTTCGCACTGCTGGGTTCCAATGGAGCGGGCAAGACGACGATGGTCAACATCCTCTCGACGCTAATGAAGCCTGATGGCGGCGAAGTAGGTATTTGCGGCTTTGACGTCCAGCGTCAACCGGATCATGTTCGCCAGAGCATCAGCCTTACAGGGCAGTTCGCAGCTTTGGATGGCATGCTCACTGGGCGGGAAAACCTGACCATGATTGCCAAGTTGCGTGGTGTTTCCAATCCCGCTCAAGTCGCCGATAATCTGCTTGCAAGATTCAGCCTGACCGATGCGGCGGGCCGTCGGGCAGACCAGTATTCCGGTGGGATGAAACGCCGGCTCGATATCGCCATGAGCCTGCTTGGGGCGCCAGCCGTCATTTTTCTCGACGAACCGACGACAGGGCTTGACCCCGAAGCTCGGATTGAAGTCTGGGATACCATCAAGGAACTTGCCAGCAACGGCACGACCATCTTGCTAACGACCCAGTACCTGGAGGAAGCCGAACAACTGGCGGACCGTATAGCCATTCTGCATGGCGGCAAAATCATCACGACCGGTACCCTTACTGAACTCAAGGAGATGTTCCCGCCAGCGAAAGTAGAGTATATCGAGAAGCAGCCGACATTGGAAGAAATTTTCCTTGCGATGATCGGTAAAAAGGAGGAGATATAAATGAAAAATAAAACAGGGGTGTTACTAGGGCGTTTAATGCGCAATATCATGCGCAGCCCGGATACGATAATCACGGTGGCAATTACACCGATCATGATGATGCTGCTGTTTGTCTACGTATTTGGCGGTGCCATAGAGACAGGTACGGACAACTATGTCAATTATTTGTTACCGGGAATATTGCTGATGGCTATCGCATCCGGCGTCGCTTACACTTCCCTACGGCTGTTTACGGATGTAAAAAGCGGGCTGATGGCGCGTTTCATTACGATGCCGATCAAGCGATCGTCGGTATTGTGGGCACACGTAATGACCTCACTGGTTTCCAACGCACTAACTGTCCTGGTGGTAATCCTCGTTGCACTCTTGATGGGCTTTCGTTCCGGCGCTGATATTTTGGATTGGCTCGCGGTTGCGGGGATACTCGGGCTGTTTACGCTGGCGCTGACATGGCTGGCGGTCATTCCCGGATTGACAGCGAAAACTATGGAAGGCGCGACGGCCTACTCGTATCCACTGGTTTTCCTGCCGTTTATCAGTTCGGCCTTTGTCCCCACCGAAACCATGCCTACAATTGTCCGTGCTTTTGCTGAGAACCAACCCGTGACTTCAATCGTGAATACGATCCGTGCTCTCTTGTTTGGAGGGTCTGCTAACCATGATATCTGGATCGCTCTAGCCTGGTGTGCCGGCATTATGGTCATCGCTTACATCTTCGCCAGTAAACAATTTAAACGCCAGTTAGGGTAAGTACACCATTTTGGATACAAGTGAAAGGAGAATAGAAAGTAATTTAAAGGAAAATTTGAGAGTTTTATCGAATATATTTTGAATGTTCTTTTTTAAAGGGAGGGATTTCTGAATGGCAAAATTGATATATCATGTTGCAGTTACACTTGACAATTTTATTGCAGATTCGAATGGAGTATCTGACGAATCTATATTTTTAAACGAGGGTGACCATGTTACAGATTTCATATCCGATACTCAGCAATATGATGCGGTATTAATGGGGGGGAAGACCTATGAATACGGTTTTCAATTCGGTCTTAAACCCGGTGAGCCTAGCCCTTTTAAGTTGAAGCATTATATTTTCTCAAACACAATGCAGTTTGAATCAAACGATGAAGTGAAATTAATTAAAAATAACGCGGTAGGCTTTATACAAGATCTCAAAATGAAGGAAGATGGAAAGCTTTGGCTCTGTGGGGGCGGTCAATTGGCGGGGTCATTAATTCAACATAAACTTATTGATCAATTAGTTTTAAAAGTTAATCCTGTAATGATTGGCACGGGGATACCACTATTTGGCGGTGTTAAACCTCGTTTGAATTTGGAATTAGTTGATATGAAACAATATTCGAACGGAGTTCTTAGGTCAACTTATAATATCATTTATCCTTCTAGATAATTGCCCAGACGAGATATGCTGATTTGGGCTCCAACCTTTGGCAGCATGTCGTGGTAAGCATAGGACGTGTACTGAAATCCATGGTCGCTGTGAACGACCAGTCCAGTCACGTCTTTTTGCTTGGCAAAGGCTTTGGCGAAGTTCTCTTTCAATTTACATACTTTCCGTACTCAGGTACAGCAATCTGATCAAATTCGTTAACAAGTTTCTCCAGGCTTGTTGTCAGCACCTCACCTGACATTGGCAACCCATGTCCAGTAACAGCAACTGCGGGCTTCAGCACAGCTAGTTTAACAACCGAATCCTTGGCAGCCTTCCAATCTGTTGTAAGATAACGAGGAGGACCGCTAATTTCCTGTTCCTGTGTGAACACTTTATACAGATATTCCTGTTTCACTGTAACGAAAGCATCTCCAGCTATTAACGCCCGGTCTTTCTCTCTAAATAACGAAATATGGCCAGGAGCATGTCCTGGTGTATGGATCCACCTAAACCCAGGCATATGGGGGACCGTTCCATCAGATGGCAACGTATGTACGTTACTTCCTAAGTTTATCGGCTCATTAGGGAACATAGGAGACATTTTTGCCACCATACCGCCTTCAACGGTTGGATCTGGTTCCGGGTAGCTTTTCTGGCCTGTTAGGAATGGGAGTTCCATTGGATGGGCATAGACTGGAACAGCCCAATGCTTGACCAGTTCTACTACAGCCCCGACATGATCAAAATGGCCATGGGTCAAAATGATCGCTTTCGGCCGGCTGTTTACGCCAAATCTTTTTTCGACGACAGAAATGATCTCATTAGCTGATTCCGGCATTCCTGCATCTACTAACACAAAATCCTCGGATTCCGAATGTCCCACTAGACAGATGTTGACAATCTGGACTGTGTAACAAAATAGATCGGGCAGTACCTCAATTCCTACACCACTTCCTAACGAAGTTGTTGGAATAAATTTGTAGTCATCTCCGTATTCCATTTCTTGAGTCATTTTTATCAGCCCCTCTATAAATACTAAATGTTCAAATGTATTATGTGCTAAAGCACAAGTATCTCATCCATGCATATCCATGTCCTTGTTACCGGCACGGCAGTCAAGGTTTTCACTGGTATGGTTCATCGGATGGCGAGAATAAAAAAAGAGCTGTTTCGAACAGCTCCAATTTAATTTAATATGCTTCGTGATGAATTAACCTACGAATTTAGATAGCGAGATCAGTGCAGTTATGGTTATGACGTTCAGAAGCGTTGAAATAAGCACGGTCTGGGAAGCGAAGTCGGGCTCATTATTATATTCTTCAGCGAGAATCGTACTGTTAACGCCTGTTGGCATGCCAGAGGCGATAAGCAGCGCTTGAGCCGGAATGCCTTTGAGGCCGAGCACGAGAATAAGGAGCAGCCCGATTGCCGGGCCGACCAGCAGCCTTAAGAAGGCGCTGATGTAAACATCTGCCCGGTCAAGGCGGAGCGGATATTGAATAATTTGCGCTCCCAGGGTCAACAGAGCAATGCTGACCATAGAATCCGCGATATAGCCCAGCGGCTTTGCTGCGAAATCCGGCAGCGGCCAGCGGAAGACGTGAAAAACAAGGCCAAGCACGAGCGCGTATGGAACCGGCATTTTTAGAAATCCGATTAACGACGCTTTTAATGTTCCTCCCGATTTAGCCCGTTGAACCGAGATGACGCCATAGGTAAAGGTGACGAGGCTCTGAAAGGTCATGACCAGCGCCTGAATCGAAGTGGCGAGCGGATCGCCCTTGAATGCAAGCTGATTGATAGGAAGTCCGTAGTTGCCCGAGTTGTCCAGAATGAGGCTATTCGTGAAGGCTGCTTTCATGCTCGGCGTGAATCCCCTCCGCCAGCTGACAATAGAGCTGACGACATACTGAAGCGCAATATATAAAATATAGAACAAGGTGACGCTTCCCAATAAGAGTGGAGACATTTCCGAATTGTACATGCTCAAGAACACAACAGCTGGGGTAATATAATAGAAATTAAGCTTTGCCAAGGTATATAAATTTAGCTGAAAAACACGGTGCATCAGCGCCCCAAGTCCAATCAGCACAAAGATGGGCAGGACCACATCCACCACGATTTCTATAATCATCTTGTTGTCCAACTTCCTTCTGAATAGTGAAATCTGAATGAGTAAGCAGTGTTATTATACCATGTTTGCGGAGTTAAATTGCTAATTTCAGATGACATACGAAAGCCTCGCCGTAAGGCGAGGCTCTTCTAAGGGCATGTCATTTGTTCTTTATGCTTTCTATATCAGCTTCCAGTTTAAGCTGGCGGCGATTAATAATATCAATGCTGTATTCATGGGTGTTGAGCTGGTTGGTCACTTTTCTCTCAAAAGATTTTTGGGACAAACAAGGCGCTTGGTAATTTCCAGTGTCTCCAGAACAGCTTGTCTAATTAACGGAATATCTGCGGTGTTCGCTTTGATCTCCTTCAGTTCGGCCTCGAAACTAATTTGCCTAGATTCCAGCGCCTCTTGCCTGCCTTCCAAATTGCCCATGCGATTGTTCAGTGATTTGAGCTCATCGAGAATTTGCGTTAGGATTTGATCGCTCATATAGATGCATCCCTCCCTTTTTTGAAAACGTGAATAAGGTAATGCTTATATATTGATTCGCTTCTAGTTGTCCATAATTCAGGTAATAAGGCATGATAGCGCCAACGATATCTGCCGTTGATTAAGTATAACCTAATGGGTAGTAGGCCGCAATTGAAATGTAAAATATGTCGATTTAAGGAATTAATCCAAATCTGGTTATGAATGAAACGAAAAAGGCCGGGAAGGGGATCGATTGAATTCCCTTGCCCGGCCTTTCAAATTCCAACTAATTTACAGTGCTGCCTTGCGGCTGTTCTAGCCCTTGCTCATGTTCTTTATCCTGTTTCTTCTTCTGACTGCTTCCTTGCAGGACAGGCTTTAATTCATCTTCGACCGTCGAATCCGCCAGCTTGACGTTGGAGCGATAGGCCGCCCGGATAATAAGGTGGCCGGATACGGGGGCTGTTATGAATACGAATAGTATACCTAGGATAACCCTTACGCTGATGTAAGCATCGCTGAACCATATATACAGGAAGGTTCCGATAAGGGTTAATAGAACGGCAAGCGTAGAACTTTTAGTGGCTGCGTGCGCCCGCGTATACACATCCGGAAAACGAATAATACCGATGGCGCTGATCACGCTAATAATGCTGCCGATCAGGATTAAGGCGACTCCAACGAATTCACCCACTGCGTTTACGTTCAATAATAACACCTCTCTCGATAAATCTGGAGAGCGAAATCGTACTGATGAAAGCCAGTAAGCCCAAGACGAGTATAACCTCCAAATAGGCTTTAGTTCTCAGCAGTATAGATACCGCGGCGATTCCGGAGATCAGGTTGACGCCGATCATGTCCATCGCGATAACGCGATCGGGCAGGGATGGCCCCCTAATAATGCGATACAGGGAAATGGCAATCGCTACGCCGAACAGGCTTAGGGAAACCCCTAGCATAATATTGATCATTATCGAGTCACCTCCATGATTGCTTTTTCAAATCGGCCTAAAGAACGGATTAGATCCTTCTTGTAACGTTCAATGTCGAGGGCATGGATATAAAATGTATCTCCTTCGGGAGAAACTTCCATAACCACTGAACCCGGAGTGAGTGTGAGCAGCAGCGCCAGTGTGGTTACTTCCCAATCGCTTTTCAGGGCGGTTTGATAAGTAAATATACCAGGCTTGATATCTATTTTCGGACTGATAATATGCTTCATAACGACAAAGGCCGACATGAACAGCTCGGAAATGAAGATCAGGATGAGCTTAACGACCCGGTAGAACCGATGCAAATAAAATTGTTTCCCGAAGAAGCGCTGCATAACGAAAATGATTGCGACCCCGACCAGGAAGCCGGCAAAAAACGTCGTAAATCTCAGCTCGTCTTCATCATTGAGAACCATCCATAGAAAGGCAATAAATAAATTCAGCAGAAACTGAGCAGGCACTTTACATCCCCCCTTTTTTCATATCGTGCATTCTAATTTCATTATTTGCTTAGGACCGCATCAATATAGATGTAGGGATTCGTTAAAGTTGCCGCTGCGTCAGCGATGTAAGGCGAAATATATTCCGCTCCGAACCCAAGAGCGATAGAGGCAGCCGTTAGCAGAGCGCAAGGGATGATCCAGCCATTGCTTAGAGGAGCCACATCTTCCTCGCTTGTCGTGGATTCTCCCCAGAAGCAGTTTAGGAAAATACGCAGCAGGGAATATAGCACGAATATGCTGGAGATCAGGGAAAGGGCGAGCAGGATATACGCACCGCTCTCAATCGCCCCTTGACCGATAAGGATTTTCCCCATAAACCCGCTTAGTGGCGGAATGCCGGCAAGGGCCAGCATAATGATGAAAAACGACCAGCCTAATATCGGATAGTGGCGAATCAATCCGCTCATCCGGTCGATCATCGTCGTACCGGTAAGAGCCACCATGGAACCAGCGATGAGGAACAAGGCTGCTTTGACAAGCATGTCATGAACCAGGTAATAAATAGATCCTTCGATAGCTGCCGGAGTAGCGACGGCTAGACCGACCAGGATAAAGCCTACTGCGATGACTACGTTAAAGGATACGATTTGGCGGATATCCCGATATGCAATCGCCCCGAAGGAGCCCCCGATCAGCGTAATGCCGGCCATGATGCCAATGATCGTATGCGTGATTGAAGGCTCATGATAGAAGAGCAAGGTGAACATACGAAACATGGCGTAGATGCCGACCTTCGTCAGGAGCCCCCCGAATAAGGCCGCTACAGCCGTCGGCGGCACGCTGTATGAGCCAGGCAGCCAGAAATAGAGCAGCAGGCCTGCCTTTAAGCCGAACACAAGCAAGAACAAAATGCTGATAACGGTAAGCAGCGGAGTTTGTCCCGATTCGGCGATCCGTTCGGATAAATGAGCCATGTTCAACGTGCCAACCGTTCCGTACAGATAAGCGATGGCTACAAGAAAGAACCAGGAAGAGAGCACGTTAATCGTTACGTATTTAATGGATTCTTTCAATTGGGGCTTCGTGCCCCCAAGCGTAATGAGCGCATAAGAAGCTAATAGCATGACTTCGAAGCACACATATAGGTTGAACAAATCCCCGGTCAGGAAAGAGCCGTTTACGCCTGCAACCATGAGCAGGACAAACGGATAGAAGAACATCCGCTCCCGCTGCTCCCCGATAGAGTAGAAGGCGTAAATCAAGCAAATGGCAGCAACGAGGCTTGTCGTTAGCACCAACAACAGGGAGAAGGAATCGCCGACAAATAGAATGCCGAACGGGGGCTGCCAATTCCCAAAGTCTAGGCGGATGATTCCCGTATTTTGAATCATGTTCAGAATATACAAGCTGATGCCCGTAACCGACAATACAGCAGCCAGACTAAGCCATCTTTGAATCTGAATTTGCGACCGGAAAAATACAAGCAGAATGCCGGCAAGTACCGGAATGACGACGGGGAGCACAAGGATATTATTCATTCACTATGCTCCTTAGCTCGTATAAATTATCGCTTCTACTTTCCTGGTACAACCGGTAAGCGAGTACGAGAAGAAAGGCGGTGACCGCAAAGCTGATTACAATGGAGGTCAGGATCAGAGCTTGCGGCAGAGCATCGGTAAAGGTAGTCGTTTCTTCACCGAGTACGGGCACACCGCCGGTCTTCAGCCCGCCCATCGTCATAATGAGTAAATGTACCGCATGCGTCAGCACAGACGTACCTAGAATAATTCGAATAACATTCCTGGAGAGGAACAAGTAAGTCGCAACCGACACCAGCACTCCCATCAGGATGATGATCAACGTTTCCATACACTTACACATCCTCGCTAATACTTAGAATAATCGTGACGACGACACCGACTACGCCAAGGGCTACGCCGAGCTCAAAGATCGTGACCGTAGCTAGGCCCGTTTTTCCGAATACAGGAAGATTGAAATAAGAATAAGCATGGCTCAAAAAAGGAATATCCAAGAACAAGGAAGCGGCTCCCGTCGCAACTGCAATGAAGGCGCCTAGGGCAGCGACTAATTTAAAGTCCAAAGGAATCCTTTTCATGATGGTTTCCGTATCGAAGGCGAGAAATAACAGCACCAGTGCGGAGGCGAGCACGAGCCCTCCAATAAAACCGCCGCCGGGGCTGTTATGCCCGGTTACGAACAGATAGACGGCCATCGTCAAAATGATGAATACTACGATCTTCGTAACGGTTTGTAGAATGACGTCATTGATCTTCAAGGTTCTGTTCCTCCTTCGTCGTTTTTAATTTAATGAGCGTGTATACGCTCAATCCGCCGATGAAGAGGACGATGACCTCAAGCATCGTATCAAACGCCCGGAAATCCCCAAGAATCGCATTGACGATATTTTTGCCGCCGGCCAACTCATACGCGTCTTCAAAGTAGCCGGAAATGGTATCGAACAGTTTGCCGCCCCTTACCGAGAGAGCAACCAATACGAATACGATGCCTACAGCTATCGAAATGGCCAGGTTGGTACGTTTCGTTCGGCGAGGCGCTTCCTCTTTTTTCCATTTAGGCAGAAAATAAAAGCAGAGCAGGAACAACGCCGTCGATACCGTTTCTACGACGAGCTGGGTCAGCGCCAAGTCAGGCGCACGGAACACGACGAAGAACAGGGCCATAGAATAACCAAGCGTTCCGTTAAGGAGCACGGCGTTGACGCGCGATTTAGCCAAAGGAATGGCAAGCGCAGCGGCGGCCATGACGAGAACCAGAACGAATTCATACACACTAATCGGAGCATCGCCTGTAAAGTCGAAGGCGTAGGCGCCCGTGAACAGCAGCGTACCTCCCACTGCAGCGATGAAGAACAGGAAAATATATATCGAATAGCTTCGCAAGTAGCCTGTCATATAGAAGGAGGTTATCCGGTTCGAGATTTTCTCCATTTGGATCAAGCTGTTGTTGTACAGGTTATCCAGCGTCCATTTCTCAGGCAGCAGGGAATAGATTCCTTTCCATCGCCGGATTGACAAGTATAGCAAGGTGCCGATCGCAATGACCCCGAGCGTCATCCATAAAGCGGGACTGAATCCATGCCAGGCTGAAATAGGTTCAATCATGCCCTCGAGCTCAAGGGAGGGGAGGATGCTGGCCATCGCCGGACGCAATAGATAGTCGCCCAGCACGTTTGGAAAGAAGAAGATCCCAACAACCAGAACCGCCAGAATGATCGGGGAAATCAACATGCCAGCCGAACCCTCATGGGCTTCATGGTCCAGCTTCTCCCGCTGATATGGCCCCAGGAACGTCTTGAAGACAATGATCATGCAGTATATAAAGGTGAACACGCTGGCAACCCAGGCGACGACAGGAAACAATAACTTCGATACATGCAGGGAGAATATCCCGGATTGGCTTACGCTGACTACGGCTTCAAAGAACATCTCCTTGCTCAGGAAGCCATTGAAAGGCGGCAAGCCAGCCATGGAAAAGCTGCCGATCAGCGCAATGGTGAAGGAAATGGGCATAAACGACATCAACCCGCCAAGGCGGCGAATGTCACGGGTGCCTGCCCCGTGGTTGACAATACCGATGACCATAAACAAAGCGCCTTTGAACGTGGAATGATTGACCAAATGGAACAGCGCTGCAAAGGTCGCTTGGGTATAAATCACGGTCTCCACGCCTGCCCCCATGGACAGCGCTGCCGAACCGATACCGAACAGGGTCATGATGAGACCGAGCTGGCTAATGGTCGAGTAGGCGAGCAGCGCTTTAAGATCCGTCTGGCGAACCGCGTTGAAGGAGCCCCAGAAAAGCGTGATGAGGCCAACGCTGCTGACAAGCCAGAACCAGGTTTCGTGGCTGCCGAAGATTGGCGTGAACCGGGCGACTAAATAAATGCCCGCTTTGACCATCGTTGCCGAGTGGAGGTATGCGCTCACCGGTGTGGGTGCTTCCATCGCGTCAGGCAGCCAAATATGGAACGGAAATTGGGCGGACTTCGTAAAAGCCCCGAGCAGCAGCAGCAGTAGTGCTGGAATAAATAGCATATGATTGTGATCGATGGTTGTGATAATGTCCCGGATGCTCATAGTGCCGGTCATCGAATAGATCATAATGAAGCTGGCCAGCATGGCGATACCGCCTGTAACTGTGGTTAGTAGAGCTTTTTTTGCACCGTATCGGGATCTCTTCCGGTGGTACCAGAAAGCGATCAAGAGGAACGACGAGATGCTCGTCAATTCCCAGAATGCATAGAACACCATCAAATTATCGGAGAAGACAACACCAAGCATGGCTCCCATAAACAAAAGAAGGTAAATATAGAAGTGGCCCAGCGATTCTTCTGCAGATAAATAATAAATGGAATAAATGATGACCAGGCTGCCGATCCCGGTAATCAATAGGCCGAAAATGATGCTCAGCCCGTCAAGATACGTGGTAAAATGGATGCCGTAGGAGGGAATCCACGCGATCGTGCTCAAGTAAGTCTCGCCCCCGGCCACCGACGGAATGTAGCGAGCCAGAGATACAAACAGGACAACCGGCACGATCAGGACGAACCAGCCGATATGTTTGCGTGAAACTTTGGCGTATAAGAATGGAACGAATATAGCGGCAAGAAAAGGGATCATTATGGCTAAGTTCACGGATAACAAAGTCTAACCTCCATTTTCATGATGATGATCTTCTTTATTTTGAGCAAAAAAGCAGCCTTATAAAGAAGGATTCCCGCAGGGCTTGACTCCTATGTCAATAAGCGGGATAATAGGAAACCATAAGTCTTGTGATCGCCTATGGCAAAAGAAGCGAGGACTTCGCTCAGGAAGTGAATTGGGAGTTCTGGAAAAGCAGCCGGCAGCTTTAAAGCAGGCTGTTCGAAACAACCAGTCGACGAATGGAGAATGTCGGCCAAACGATAAGGAAAAATTATAATAATAATCTAATTATACAATAAAGATAGTGCCGATGTACAACAAATACATTCCATGTATAAGATTTTCTTATAGAGAATTTGTAAATACTATGAAATCAATTAATGAGGTGAATTTTCGTCATGAAGAACGTAAAGGGTCGTATGGATGAGAGCATTCTCGTTTGCGTATATTACGGTCCAAATGGTGAGCGGTTGATCAGACGCGGCCATAAAATGGCGAGTATGTTGAATTGCCCGCTATATATCTTGACGGTGGATCCGCTCCCGTATGATGAGTTTGATGCCGAGAAATCGGGATACATCGAGCGCTGGAAGGAGCTGGCCGAGGAATGCGATGTTGAGGAGTTTATTCTCCTGGACAATGAAAAGAGGCCCACAGCCAAAATGATTGCGGAGGTTGCCCATAAATACAACGTCACGCAAATCATCATCGGACAAACCGCCCAGAACCGCTGGGAGGAGATCACGAAGGGCTCCTTCATCAACGTGCTTCTTCGCGAAATCACTTTCGTTGACCTTCATATCGTATCGCTGGATCGCACCATCAAAAGCGAGGACGAAATCGAGTATGAGGCTGGCGTCCGCGGTTATCTTCTGAAGGAAGGGGATAGTTATAGACTATGCTTCTCCTGCCAGAAGAACACTAGCTATGAAGGAATATTCTATAAAGAGATCGGTACGGATTTTAACAACGGCATGTTTAAATTTGTCTGCAGCGGCAGAACCTATCAGGTTCATGTCGCCGAAGACAAAGTGACCGAATCGATCGATGTGCCTTCCAATGTGAAGTATGAGCATAAGGCGCATGATTTAATCTAGAATTTTTAATATCAGTGAAATAAGCCCCAGTGCCTTGCAGGCACTGGGGCTGTTGTATTTTATGCTGGCTCCGGAAGGAGTCTTTTTTAATGGGGAAAATATCCTGAAATTGCTTCAATCTAATGATTCCTTCACGGATATTTAGTAGGTTATAATACCTATAAGTAATTACAAGTTACTTCCTCGTAATAGATAGACTGGGCAAAATTGTTTAGAAAATGTACAGAACGGCTTGATATATTATTGGACGATTCAGGAATTAAACAATCAACAATTCTATTATTTGGTAAAAAGGGGCTATAGCATGAAGAGCAATAACAGATTTAAGAGGGGACAAGCGTTGATTCGATTTACGGCTCTGTTCATGAGCCTGGTCTTATTGACCAGCTGCGGAATATTCGGTTCCGGCGGCGGCCCTGCCGATCCCGCGGAGAGCCAGGGGCAAGACCAGCAGACCATCGAACGCTATACGGGGGAGAAGAGCAGGCTAATATCCTCCGTTTATACAGCGAGGAAAGAGCTGAGCCTTACCTTTAACGGCATGGGGGATGCAGAGACGATGGAGCGGCTGCTGAACGAGCTGGACAAGTATGGCATCAAAGCGACGTTCTTTCTTCCGGGAATACGGGTAGCGGAGGAGCCGGATATTGCGAAAAACATTCTCGAACGCGGCCATGAAATCGAGAATAATACACTGAATCACCTGGATCTAACAAAATTGGATTATGAGCAAATCTATAAGGAAATCCAGCTGGCCAACGAGGTCATCGAGAAAGAGACGGGCGTTACGCCAAAATACATACGAACGAAATCAGGCGACTACTCCGACGATGTTCAGCTTGCAGCCGCGCAGCTGGGAATGGAGGCAGTCGTCAGCTACAACATCAACCCGAAGGATCGCGATATGAAGAACGCGAAGGAAATCGGCGATTATGTAGCCAGATACATGTCGAGGGGCGCGGTCATCTCGCTGAATACCGACATTAATCCCGAAGTCGTGCCGGCGATCGCTTTTATCGCTGGAGCAGCGAAGGAGATCGGCTATAACCTGATTACGCTGAACGAGCTGGCGAAGAACGGCGGGGTGCGCAAGCCGCTGGAGGAAATTCCCGGGTTTGATGCTGCGAAGCTGAAACCCGATTACAAAGGTACTCCTTATGAGCTCGTCTATAAGGCGAATACGAGGAAGAAGGAAATCGCCCTTACCTTCGACGATTGGGCGACAGACAAGACAGTTACGAGAATATTGGACATATTGGCCGAGCATGATGTCAAGGCAACGTTTTTCTTGCGGGCACAGGGTGTGGAGCAAAATCCGAATCTGGCGAGAGCTATGATTGAAGAGGGACACGACGTGGCCAACCATTCCTATGCCCATCAGATTGTGACTACGCTGACTCCGGAGGAACTGCAGGAAGATGTCGTCAAAGCCCATCAAGTGATTACGGAAGCGATCCAGCAGCAGCCGCTAATGCTGTACAGGCCGCCGACAGGCGTTGTAGACAATAAGACCGCGGAAATTATCGCGGCTACAGGTTATCCGCGAATTGCGATGTATGACGTGACTACGCTCGATTGGGATGTCAAGAATAGCGCGGATGATATCGTGAACGGTGTCTTGAGACAGACGGGGAACGGGAGCGTCATTCTGCTTCATATTCTTGACGGCATTCATACGGCAGAGGCGCTGCCGACCGTACTGGAACGATTGAAGAAGAAGGGCTACACCTTCGTGATGATGAAGGATTTGATTCAATAAAGAGGCGGAATATTTTGACGGACGGGGATGGAACAAATGGGATTATATGAAGATATCGTTGACCGGCGCGAAGGAATTGCCGTCATCGGCCTTGGGTATGTCGGCCTGCCGATTGCGGTCGCTTTTTCGAGAAAGACCAGAGTGGTCGGCTTTGACGTGAACCGGAAGAAAATAGAGGGTTATTTGGCGGGAATCGATGCGACGGGAGATGTGGGCAACGACGTCATTCAGACGTGCGGCGTGGAATTCACCTCCGACGAAGAGCGGCTCGAAGGTATTCGCTTCTTTCTCGTTGCTGTGCCGACTCCGATTCAAAGCGGAAATGTGCCGGACTTGAAGTATGTGCAGAGCGCCAGCCGGGTTGTCGGCAAGCAGCTAACCAAAGGGGCGGTCGTCGTATATGAATCTACGGTGTATCCCGGCGTGACGGAGGACGTATGTATTCCTATTCTCGAAGAGGAGTCGGGATTGCGGTGCGGAGAGGATTTCAAGGTGGGCTACTCGCCGGAGCGGATCAATCCGGGAGATAAGGTGCATCGCCTGGAAAACATCGTGAAAATCGTATCCGGCATCGACGATGAAGCGCGGGACGTGATCGCACAGGTATATGAGCTTGTGATTGAAGCTGGCGTATACCGTGCGGAAAGCATCAAGGTCGCCGAGGCAGCCAAGGTCATTGAGAATGCCCAGCGGGACATTAATATCGCGTTCATGAACGAGCTGTCGATGGTGTTCCACCGGATGGGCATCGATACGAAGTCCGTGCTGGAGGCGGCGGGGACAAAGTGGAATTTCTTGCATTTCACGCCGGGCTTGGTAGGCGGGCATTGCATCGGCATAGACCCCTATTATTTGACTTATAAAGCGGAGGACACCGGCTATCATTCGAAGATCATTCTGGCCGGGCGGCATATCAATGACAGCATGGGGGCCTACATTGCGGATAGCATAATCAAAATATTGGTCCGCAAGCAGCTCGATATCCGGAATACGAGAATTGGCCTGCTTGGCCTAGCTTTCAAGGAAAACTGCGCCGATATCCGGAACACGAAAGTTACGGACATTATTAATGAGCTGAAGGATTACGGGGTGACGACATTAGTTGCCGACCCGCTGGTAGATCCGCAGGAGGCTTACGAGGAATATGGCATCGAATTGTCGGATATGTCCTCGTTCCGGGACTTGAATGTCGTCATTGTTGCGGTTCCGCATACGCCTTTTGCTGAAATGGGGATCGAAGATTATAAGAAAATGTACAACGGCAACCAGACGAAAATTATGATTGACGTCAAAGGGATATACTCCAAAGCGGAATATGAACGCAGCGGTTTCTATTACTGGAGGTTGTAGTGTATACCAATATGATTGGGGACGCAGATAGTGATTAAAAGTAAGAAGAAAAATATAGAAGAAGTACTGACCGTGCCTAGAATAGACCGGCGAACCCTATCGCATGTGCCCGATCCCGAGAATATTCGGGGACGGCTCGACCGCAGGGGACTGCGTGGCGACGGCCTGGGACCGGATCCGGACGATAACGATCCGGATTCCCGCGAGAAGCTGCGGCTGCTCAGCCTTCGTTACATCGCAGATTTCGACGTTCTGCTAATTCCCGAAGGGGGAAAGAAGAAGTCGGGGATCCAGGCTCGGGCCGTCGATATATCGTCCACGGGTATTTTGCTGGAGATAAGTCCTGAAGCAAGCAAGTTCGAGGTGGGCGATCGCTATCAGCTTCGCTGCCATATCCCACCGGGAACGATGCCCGAGGGCTTTGAATCTTTGGTTAAGCTTGGCGCAGACATCATTCGTTTGTTTACACGGGAGACAGATGGGCAGGTCAAGCAGATGGTGGCCCTGCAATTCGTACAACCGTTGACTGAGTATTTCCAGAAGAAACGCTGGGGATATTCGATTTATACGGCAAGCGGATTGATGTTCGTCGCTGTCGCTGTCATTATGCTGATGCGCGTAGAGAGCGTCATTTATTTCAAATACAATTTCTTCCTGTATTTATACAGCTTGATTGCGGCTATCTTTTTACTGAGCCGGTATTTGTTTGGGGCATTTTACCGGGACGTGCCGGTCAATCCCGATTATACGCCGGGCGTAAGCATCATTATTCCGTGCTTCAATGAAGCAGAGTGGATTCACCGAACGATATTAAGCTGCATCAACCAGGATTATCCGGTGGATAAGCTGGAGGTCATCGTTGTCGATGACCGGTCTACCGATAATTCCGCTGAGGAAATCCGCAAGACGATAGAGATGGTTCATCAAGAAGCGGAGCGATACGCTACCAAGGAAAGATTGAAGATGGTCGTACTGCCGGAGAACGGGGGCAAGCGGGTTGCTTTAGTGAAGGGCGTGGAAATGGCCAAGCATGATCTCGTCGTCTTCGTGGATTCCGACAGCTTCCTGGAGCCCACGGCCATCAAGCATTTGGTGCAGCCGTTCCAGGATCCACGCATGGGCGGCGTCGCCGGGCGTACGGATGTTGAAAATAAATATACGAATTCGATCACGAAGCTGCAAACCGTGCGTTATTATATTGCGTTCCGCATTATGAAGGCGGCGGAATCGTATTTCGATAGCGTTACCTGCCTGTCTGGTCCGCTGTCCTGTTATCGCAAGGACCTTGTGCTGAAGCATTCCGAGGCGTGGTTGAACCAGAAGTTCCTGGGACAGCCGGCGACATTTGGCGATGACCGGAGCATGACGAATTTTATTTTAAAGACGCATCGTACCGGTTATCAGGATACCGCAATTTGCTCGACGATCGTGCCGTCGAAAATGAGTGTGTTCCTGAAGCAGCAAATGCGGTGGAAGCGTTCTTGGCTGCGCGAGTCGCTGCGGGCTTCCGGTTTTATTTGGCAGAAGGAGCCTTTTATGTCGCTCTTTTTCTACGTCGGGGTTATCGTGCCGATCGCTGCGCCGATCGTCGTGCTGTACAACCTCGTTTATGTCCCGCTGGCCTATCAGATTTTCCCGGGTACGTTTCTGATGGGACTGCTTCTGATGGGACTTCTGATGAGTCTGGCCCATTTATTGTTCCGCAAGAGCAGGCTGTGGGTATATGGACTGATATTCTGCTTATTTTACGAGGCAGTGCTGCTGTGGCAGATGCCAGTCGCCTGGGTGACGTTCTGGAAATCCACCTGGGGGACGAGGGAGACGCCGCAAGATATAGAAGCTAGAGAGAAAAAAGAAGCGCGAAGACAAAAAAATAAAAAAAGAATCGGATTGCCGTTCTAAAGCAATCGCCTGAAGATTCATAGAGTGAGGATGGCAGAAATGTTAAAGAAGAAGCGAAACTCTGCCCTGGATTATCGCAAGAAAAATCGCAGGAAAGTGATCAGGACCTTCGTGCAAGGTGCGATTTTGCTGGCCGTAGGTGTGCTGCTGTTCAACGCTTTGTTCGGAATCCGGCGATATGAGGAGCCTGACAAATCCGAATGGCGCAACAATAAAGGCTTTATTGCCATATCCTATTTCGGCGTAGGGCGTTCAGCTTCGCCTAAATTGGTGGCCAAGAGCGAGCTCGATCAGCAACTGAAGGCTCTTTATGATCAAGGCTATGTTACGATATCGCAGCAGGATGTTTTGGATTTCTATATGTATCATAAACCGCTGCCGGACAAGGCGCTGTTCTTATCGTTTGAAGACGGGCGAAACGACTCCAGTCTGTTCTCCCAACCGTTGCTCGAGAAATATAATTATAAGGCGACGTTCTTCTCTTATGCGAATAAGATGGGGAAGAGCGAGCGCAAATTCGTGCAGCCGAAGGAAATGCTGAACATGATGAAGTCGGGCTACTGGGAGCTGGGGACCAATGGAAACCGCCTGACATACATTAATATATTTGATGATCAGGGCAAGTTTATTGGAATGAAGGAAGAGAACGAATTAACTAATAAGGAGCATATCGAGTACTATAACCATTATTTGATGGATTTCATCCGGGACGAGAACATGATTCCGGCGGAAAATCGATCGGAGATGGAAGCGCGGATACATAGCGATTACGCGGTGATGAAGGACGTCTATTCCAGCAAGCTGGGATTCGTGCCCCAAGTGTACATGATCATGCACGCAAATGCCTTGAACAATGGCATGAACCCCCTGGTCGCCCATGCGAACAATACGAACATCGAGCAGTTGTTCAGCATCCATTTCAATCGGGAAGGCGAGGCCTTCAATTCTGCTGATGGAGATGTGTATGATTTGACCAGGGTGCAGGCGGCACCGTACTGGTACACCAATCACTTGCTGATGAAAGTACAGAAGGATACGGGAGAGGAGATGCAGTTTGTCCGTGGCGACGATCAGCTTGCTGCTCGTTGGCAGCTCGTTAGCGGAGCGGCGCAGTTTGCCGATAACCGCATTATTCTGACTTCTCCTCCGACAGATCCGGGTATGCTGTACTTGAACAATAGCGAGAGCAGTGAGGATACCGTGATCTCCTACAAATTAGCGGGGAACGTGGTTGGCAAGCAGACCGTTTATGTCCGCTATGACCGGCCGACAGGAGCCTTTCTAAGGGTGGTCGCTGAGAACAATGAGCTGCACATTGAACAGCAGAAAGCTGGCGGCGAGGCTGAGCGCGTATTCTCCAGCCCGCTGCAGGCGATTGCTTGGAGTGAAAAGGATCTCGCTTTCTCTAAGGCTTCGGTATACACGAAGGAGCAAATTGCCGCGAGTGCCGGGCCGAAGGAGGAAGAGGAGTATCCCATTAATATTCGACAGACAAGACAGCTGCAGGTCGAACTGAGCGGAGATCAGCTTACAATCACAGTCGATGGCGATCGCATTGCTGACGGAGTGGCGCTTGACGGTTTGGTGAAAAGCGGCGGCATTGCCCTTGAAGCGGAATACAGCGAGCAAAATAAGAAAGACGATATTTATGACGGCGTATTCGAGGATCTCGAAGTATCGCTGATGACAAAGGAGGACGGCAAGCCTAACGTCGTGTATAGCCATAATATCAAAGGCTTTCAGGGTATCGTTCACGGCTTCAAAAAAGGGTTGGACGCCTCCTTAAATTGGGTGATGGACACCTTCTAATATTAGAATAGAAAGAAGAGAAAGGTGTCAGAGAATAGATGACGAGAAGATGGGTATATATTATGGCTGCTGTAATTATAGTCATTATCGCGGGCATTGTATGGTTTAACAGGCAGGAGAATGAGGAGCAGACGATCCGGGCGGTTACCGTGGAGCAGAACCTGGAAATGTCCGCCTGGGTTGTAGATTGGAAATGGGAATCCGGTGTGGCCGATTTGCAGCAGATGAGCAGAAGCCTCGACCGGCTGCAGGCATTTGCCGCTTATTTCGATAGCGATAACCGTCTCTATTTCACCGATGATATGCATAACGCTCTCCCGCGTATTTTCGAGACAGCGCGCAAAGGCGGCGTGAAGTACGTGGATTTGACGATCGTCAATGACCGCTGGAACCCCGATGGAACGGCAGTGCAGAAAGACCCGGGCATTGTTTCGCGTATTTTAGCCACCAAGGAAAGTCAGGAGAAGCATATCGAGGAAATTATCGACACGGTGGAACGGTACGGATTTGACGGCGTCGAGATGGATTTTGAGAAGGTCGGGGAAGCGGACTGGGAGAAGCTTTGCATTTTCTATGAAAAATTGTATGAACGCTTGCAGGCCAAAGAGAAGGCGCTTCGCGTCATATTGGAGCCGCGTACCCCTATTGAACGGCTGGCGCTGCCAGAGGGCCCGGTGTATGTGATGATGGCTTACAATTTGTATGGCAGCCACAGCGGCCCTGGTCCGAAAGCGGATCATGCGTTTATAAAGAAGCTGGCATCCCGCATGAAAGTGCTGCCCGGTGAAGCGGCGATCGCTTTGTCCGTGGGCGGCTTTGACTGGGCGGGTGACGGAAAGGTGACTTCCTTGACGGAGAAGCAGGCGGCAGAGCTTTTGCGGCAGAGCAGCACGGCTGTACCGATGAGGGATAAGGCCAGCGGAAGCGTGTATTTCACTTACAAGGATGAAGAGGGCCGGAAGCATACCGTTTGGTATGCGGATGGGGAGACGATATTGCAATGGATTCGCACAGCCCAGCAGGCGGGGTATCATAATATCGTCTTATGGAGGCTAGGCGAGTTCGAGCAGGTTACGCTCAACAAGCTGAAGAATTTCCAATTTTAATTTCTTTTTCAGGTTACGGTAATGTGGCATTAAGGAAGGGCAGTTAAAGTAAGGATACTCCCTTTTTTATAAAGGAACCCATCCCGCTTCAGCGGGATGGGTTCTATGCCGTTTGGCCATATGGAACGGCTCCATAATTGATTTGTAGTTTTGAATTTACGAACTATTTCAAGTCTTCGATGGAGTTGGCCTCTACATATGCCGGAACGACAAGCCCGGTACGGACGCCGGTCATATTCGCGCCGAGATCCTCTACTTGATCCTTATACTTATCCCAGTAATCGGCGTGGGTCAACGGCAGCCAAGCAGCAGCCATCGCGTCCACATCGCCGCTGGCTACGCCTGTCCACATCGGACCTGCTTCCACCTGGAGCGCTTCTACCTTATATCCAAGGCGGCTCTCCAGAACGTATTGAAGCAGATTCGTGCTGGCGATTTCGGAATCCCAAGCGACATAACTGAGCTTTAAGGCCTCGCCGCTCACCGGCTCAATATCCGCGGTCCAAGTATCGATGCGATCGCTATGGCTTTCAGCCCAGGCTTTGGCCGCTTCCGCTGGATCCTGTCCGTCCTGGATGGCTGTCATGACTTCACCCATCTCGTCGGATGTCCACTCGAAGCGGTCCAGGAACTCATAGGCTGCTGGATGATCTTCCTTCAGCCCTTTGCGGACGACGGTATGGATTTCCTCCGCCTCTCCGAATACGTTCTTCGGATCCTCCAAGAACTTCAGATCATACTTGGCGAACATCCAGTGCGGCGTCCAGCCTGTAATAATGATCGGCTTCTCGGATTTCATCGCCTTCGCCAGCGTAGCCGTCATGGCCGCACCGGAGCCTTCGATCAGCTTCCAATCGGAAAGGCCATATTCCTCAATGGCCGCGCTAGCTGCTTTCATAATGCCGGCACCGGGATCAATTCCGATAATTTCATGCTTCACTTGCTCACCCAGTGACTTGCCTCCAGCATTGCCTGCTGGATTGCCGGCATTCCCTCCAGCATTTCCTGAATTCCCGCAAGCTGCTAGCAGCAGTACGGCAGTCAAGCTTAACATCATCCATAGTTTCGTTTTTTTATTCCTCATGAATTATGCACCTCTTTTTTTGGATTTCAATAGATTTTGCGTAAACCGGTCAAGTACGATCGCTAGTACGACGACAGCGAGTCCGGCTTCGAACCCCTGACCGATCTTGAGCTGGGTTACCGCGCGGTATACCGTTGCACCAATTCCCTGTGCGCCGATCATCGAAGCGATGACGACCATGGACAGGGACAGCATAATCGTCTGGTTGATGCCGGCCATCATCGTAGGCATCGCCAGAGGCAGCTCCACTTTGAACAGCTTCTGCCACGAAGTTGAGCCGAAGGCATCTGCGGCCTCCGTGAGCTCACCGGATACCTGCTTGATTCCGAGATAGGTCAAGCGGATCGTAGGTGGTATGGAGAAGATGACAGAAGCGATCACTCCCGGTACGACGCCGAGACTAAAGAAGGTAACGGCTGGCAGGAGATACACGAACGCAGGCATCGTCTGCATGAAGTCTAGCAAAGGCGATATGATGCGGTGGGTAGTTCTGCTATAGGCGCTCCATATTCCGATAGGGATGCCCAAGACCACTGAAATAATGCCGGAAGTAACTACGAGGCCAAGCGTATTCATCGTTTCTGTCCAATAGCCGAGATTATCGATCAGCAGGAATCCGATTACCGTAAATAACGTGAGCGGAATTCTTCCGATCAGGAAGGCGAGGATACCGAAAATCGCGATGAATAGTAGCGGATGCGGTAAAAGAAACAACCATGAGAAGAAACCGACGACACTTTCAATGATCTTGGACAGCCCTTCAAAAAAGCCCCCAAGGTTCGATTCCATCCAATCGACTAAAACCTCGATCCAATCTGCGAGAGGTATTTTAGGTATGAAGCTCATGCTTGTTCACCTCCATCTCGCGCACGTCTCCCGCAAGCGCGCCCAATACAGCGCCGCGTACGATTACGCCCAGCAGTCGTCTTTGCTCATCGACAACGGCCAGCGGCACCTTAGCAGAGCTGGTTGCTTCAAACAGGTCGCTCAGCACCGTATCCGGCGATACCTGCGGACCATCGGTGATCAAGATATCCGATAGCGTTTTGCCTGTCTTGTTCGCGTCGGACGCATCTTCCGCCGTAATGACGCCAAGCAAGCGCATAGACCGATCGACGACGAAGAGATTCGAGATTCCCCGTTCCCGCATTAACTGCAAAGCAACCCGGGGGCCGCGATCCAGCGTAATCGTCTCGGGTCTGCGCATAACATGCGAAGCGGTCAGCACCTTCGAGAGATCCACATCTTCAATAAATCGTTCGACATAATGGTTAGCTGGCTGAGTGAGCATTTCTTCAGGTGTTCCAATCTGGATGAGCGAGCCATCTTTCATCAAGGCGATCCGGTCCCCGATACGCAAGGCCTCATCAAGGTCATGCGTAATAAAGACGATCGTCTTCTTCATTTTTTCCTGCAGCTCGATCAGTTCATCCTGCATATCCCGGCGAATTAAGGGGTCGAGTGCGCTGAATGCTTCATCCATCAACAGCACCTCCGGATCATTCGCTAAGGCTCTGGCGAGGCCAACCCTTTGCTGCATGCCGCCGCTGAGCTCATCCGGCATCTTGTCGCCCCAGCCCTTTAGCCCGACAAGTTCCAGGGCTTGTTCTGCTTTCATTTTCCGAGTGTTAGCGTCGATTTTTTGGATTTCCAAGCCATACTCGACATTTTGCAGCACCGTCCTATGTGGAAACAGCGCAAATTTCTGAAACACCATGCTGATGCTCTTTTGACGTATTTTTCGCAGCTGGGTTTTGTTCATTTTCAGCAAATCCTGGCCGTGAATGAGAATTTGACCTGAGGTCGGCTCGATCAGCCGATTCAGCATCCGGACGAGGGTCGATTTGCCGCTTCCGGATAGTCCCATGATGACGAAAATTTCCCCCTGACGGATGTCCAGGCTGACCCGGTTCACGCCAACGGTTATGCCACGATCGGCCAACTGTTCCTTCGTTTGTCCCTGCTGGAGCAGCTGAAGTCCCTGCTC
Organism: Paenibacillus sp. YSY-4.3; assembly: GCF_054767475.1. Taxonomy (NCBI): domain Bacteria; kingdom Bacillati; phylum Bacillota; class Bacilli; order Caryophanales; family Paenibacillaceae; genus Paenibacillus; species Paenibacillus sp. YSY-4.3. Next base: position 297,352 of record NZ_BAABMC010000005.1, read on the forward strand.
CGCATTCGAGCCAAACAGTTTAGTAACTTGCTTTACTTCTAGAATGGGTTCTTCCAAATTATCCACTCCTTTTCTAATGGAATTCTAAGGCTGCACGGGCCTGTAGCCTCACTTGCTACTTAGTCTAACAAAAAAAAGGGAATCTAAACAACCGTTAATACGGTTCGTATAGAACGTACAGAAAAAACTGTACAAGGTGAATGATACCTATGCTCCTTTATCCTTATAAATGCTCGCTAAGCCGCCACTTTACTTTTATCTGGCCTTTTTTTAAGATATAAGAAGTATCGTGATAGGAGGTTGCAAGCATGGGCTTGGACCAGCTCACACCAGAGCAGCAGGCGGATATAATGAAAGTGCGCAAGCGCGTGATTGAAGCCATTGGCAGAAACATGGATTTATACGGGATTTCGTTGTCGACAGGTCATCTTTATGGTTTGCTTTTTTTTGCAGATAAACCGATGACGCTGGATGAAATGGGTTTGGAGATGAAGATGAGTAAGACAAGCATGAGCACGGGCGTGCGGACTCTGCTTGATCTTAAAATGGTGAACAAAGTGTGGGAGAAAGGCTCTCGCAAGGATTTATATGAGGTTGAGTACGACTGGCATCAGACGTTTACGGATTATTTCGCAATCAAGTGGAGAAAAGCGGTAGAATCCAACATCCTCATCCTGCGCAGATCGATTGAGGAGATGAATAAATGGCTGGCCACTGAGCCGGAAGGTGCCATAGCGACTATTCTTCAGGAGGACTGCAAGAAAATGATTGATGCCGTTAAATACTATGAGTGGCTTGATCGTTTGATCGATGCGTTGGAAAGCGGTGAAATATACCAGCTTGTTCCGAAAGAGTAGGCCATAGTCAAGTCGGCTATATAGCCGCAACAAAACCGCCATCCCAGGCACCGGTGCTGCAGGGATGGCGGTTTTTGCTGCGTTGTTTCTTAATATATGCCGATATCATCGAGCATGATTTTGCCCGGCCCTTGGGGAAAGTAGAAGGTGATTCCCTTAAGCGCGGATAAATCTAGCCGTGGATTGACCTTGGCGAACTCCGACAAGTTAAGCATCACCGTCTGAAATACCGCCTCCTGCGGGTACTTGTATTTGCCGTCTGACAGGCGCTTCTCCACCCAAGGAAGGATCGTGAAAGCAACTTCTGGCGCAGATGCGATCTCGATATAGTCGGCTAGCGAAATGCGGGCCGATTCGCCGTTCGTGCTGTGCAATTCCACCTCAGCCTGCAGCCCGGCAGAAGATGCAGGCGGTTCGGTGAGCTCAAAGCTGCGGTTGGATATCGAAAAGGAGAGGATTTCCGGCGGTTTAGTCATCTTCCTTGGCTGGAAAGACGAGTTCCATGCCAGCGAATAGGAAGCAGAACCACCGTCACTTTTCTTCGCCCCCCATTCCAAGGTTATGCTTCGGGTCCCTTTGTTTACGCCCTTGCGATTCTTGGCTTCTTCCTCCACCCAAGTCAAATGATTTCCTTGGGCTGAGCCGCCGCTTGGAAGTGTGACCCGGTTCAAATCCTCATCGTACCAGGCTATTTTGTTGAAATTGGCGCTCTCAAAGCGGTTGAAATATCCGGTATCCGCCGGAAGCCAGTGAAGCCCTGTCCTGTAATCGCGGAATAAGGGCAAGTAGCTCTCATCCCCGTGAAGCGCTGATTCCAAGAAGGCTGAGATGTATATTCTGGCAATATCCCGCTGTTCCTTGGGCCCGATGATCGCTTGCTGGTTCAAGAAAATTCCCTTCGGATAGCTGATATCCCGAAAGCCCCATTCCGTGTTGAATTGGCTGTGATTGGCGTCACCGATGTATATGGAAGACTTGAAATGAGCGGATGGCTGCGTGAAAGAGGTCCTGATATACTGCCGGTCGCCGTCAAAATCGTTCACATCCGCGTCCCGAGCCCCTTGCATAGCTAAATAGCTGACGTCCTTGATTCTGGCAAACTCCCCATCCACCTTCTTGTCCGTGGGTGAAATCGCGATGATGGCTTGGATGTTGTAATGTTCTAAGTCATCTAGCGTCTCGTCCGCGCTGAACCAGCGGCCTGCATCCTTCGCCATGGCTACTGCCTGCCCGCCTCGGGAATGTCCGATTAATCCGACTTGCTCAAAGTTCACCTTCTGATAAAAAGGGGTTACTGAGTCGCCCGCAAAGCCGTTGATCTGCTGCAGATGCTTCAGCAAGACCCAGGCCCGAACCTTCATATCGTTGTCCGGAATGCCCGTCCAGGCCGAGTAATTCAAATAATTCTCATCGACGGATACGGCGATGAAGCCCCTACTGGCCAGGAGCTCGCCTAAATAGCTGTAGCCTTCATCAGAGAAATCCTCCATGAGATGGTTGCCGTGCACCATGAGCACCAGCGGAAAGGGACCGTCCCCCTCGGGCATCCAAACCCTGCCGTTCAGGGGAAGCGAGCTTTGATCAAATCCCCAGTAGCTGGTACGGAGAGCAGGCCATTTTTCGATATATGCGGAGGCGTCTACCGAGGTCGAAATAAGATCGGCCTTCTTGCCGTATTCCGGTCGCCAATAATCGCTTCCACTTCCGTAGTCGAACGAAAAATAGTCGTAATTTCCCGGTTCGGCAGGGTTCTTCGCTTCAATGGGCGCTGCGTGTTTCGCTATGCCCGGATATGCAGCCGGGCTGTCTGCAGGCCATACCGCCGCGGACACGCATAAGAGTACAAGTGCGGAAGTGGCATAGAATCTCAGCCGTCGGCTAAATCGGGTACGCAGCAGTCCGGCGCCGATTCCCGTCGCGATGCCTATCAGCATGAGGACACCCGCGGTAACAGCGGAGATTGCCGCATCATGATCCTGCAAAAAAATAAAGAAAATGACTGTGAGCGCATATAGCACTGAGCCGGTATACAGCCGGGGAAGCGGCAGGCCGATTAGCGCCAGCAGCACGGCAGCCAAATGGGCAACGATAAACAGCCCTGTCGTCCCCACGGAGACGAAGGCCAGAATATCTGCCAAAGCGCCGAAGCCGGTAGGCATGCCCAGCGCAGCCAAAGTAAAGACGAACATCGACGCTCCCCAGGGACCGACGACGGCCATTCGCCAAAAAGCGGTATCATAGCGATACGTTTCGCGGATTCTGCGGCCAAGCCGTTCGCGCAGCGGCGGCTTTAAGGGAATATATTCGGTTTGAAGCTGTTGAAGTTCCATGGTTTCTCCCACCCGGTTATTGATCTTTATTTATTGTAACATGCTTCGGGCAGCTGAAAAGCTAGTAGTGGCTGGAATGAACCGGGTGCCCTATTAAAATGTTGAATTTGAACGGCGTAAAGCCCCTTTACCTGCCGATGGATCAACCGATGGGTTGTTTCATAGACAGGTTAAAGGGGCAGGGCTGCTTAGGTTAAATTATATCGGGTTAGTCATGCGGTTCTATTTCAAAAGCCATAAGGCCGGCGTATTAGTCGGCTCCCATCCTTGTAGGGAAGTATGGGCCTGACGGCATTCATATACCGAACCGTTATAGGTTACCAGCGTTCCCACCGCGTAAGCCGTATTCGCCGCCCATGGCTGGGCAGACGGCGATTCCGGTGCTTCCGCTGTCTTGGCGCTGACAGAATTGCTCGCCGCCGATTGATTGCCAGCGGTATCAAAAGCCCGAACGGTGAAGGTATATGTCGAATTTGCGCTAAGTCCTGTGACGACATGATCGGTGGTCGTTCCGGAGACTGTCGCAACCAGCGTCGAACCGTTGTAAATGCGGTAGCCTGCTACGCCCACGTTGTCCGTGGAAGGACTCCACATCAAAGAGACGCTGGAGGAGGTAGGCGTACCCATGACATGCAGATTGCCGGGTACCGATGGTGCTTCATTGTCGACACTGACCTCTTTCGTTTTCACTGTAACCGGATTGCTCGCGTTTGACACATTACCGGCGGCATCCCTGGCTTTTACAGTGAACGTATACGATGTATTTGCGGTTAAACCCGAAACGGTGTGGCTCAAGGTAGAGCCGGAGACCGTGGCTGCAAGTGAGCCACCGTTAAAAATTTGATAGCCGGTTACGCCGACGTTATCCGTTGAGGCATTCCAAGCCAAAGAGACGCTCGTGGCAGTGGAGCCGGTGGAAGTCAAAGCCGAAGGCGCACTTGGCGCAATCGTATCGGCAGGAGGATTGCTGCCGCTGAAATTGACATCGATGACATTGTAGAAGGCATTCGCCGTATCAGCGACTTCCCAAACTGCCAGAATGACATGGTACCCGCTGCGCTGCGGGACATTGCATGTATTCGAATATTCGAATGGAGGGCGTGCACCGCCGTAGTCTACAGAGCAGAAAGGAGTCAAATCAAAGGAGTTTCTGGAAAGGGGTGCATTCGGATCCCAATTATCTTTCGTGATATAGTATTTCCAGCTAGCGGTAGCATGAGCGGCCGTCAGCTTCCAATTGAACGTATTCGTACCTGCATTTATGTTCACCTTCGTCCAGCGTGTAGCGGACTGCTCGTCGAGTTTAGGAAAAGCTCCGTTTGCGCTGGCGATCTTGCCGTCCGCAGGGCCAGCCTGAGGGAAGCCTTTGGGTGCTTCCAGGCTCTGTGGCTCATAAACAATTGCACCGCAGTCGGTGTTTTGCCCATTTTTACACAAAATTGCCCGGCTGCCCGGACTGTCTACATAACCGTGCGCGGATGCTTGGTCGGCAAATAAAACCATGAATAAAGACAACAGAATCATTAGGCCTAAAGAAGTGATCACTTTTAAGATAGCCGGTTGAGATAAACGAATTGCTGGCATTAGGATAACCCCCTTTTGAATTTGGATGGACCGCCTGTGGAGCCTAGCTTCACATGGATTGACAATGTAGGACATCCTCCTTATACAATGAACTTGCAGGTCGTCTTGACTATATCACCTCCTCTAGTGTGTATTTATATCAACTCCGATCGAGATACTGTTCCTGGAGCTCCATAGCTGCAACAGCCTTTGACGGAGTTCATACCGTGTTTTAAGAGGCAATCAAACGACAAATATCGGTAAAAAAACTTCAAAATTTGCCATGGTTGATAATGGGTTTAATACCTAATACCAACAAAAATGACAAATCATTAAGAAATTTAAGTAACATACTATCGTCCTCCGCTGCTGCTCGTCAAGCTTATTTTTTTGCAGCTGATTTGGCGGACATGCCAATTCCAGGTAAATTTGTGATAAGAACAAGGCGTTTAGGAGGCGAAAAAATTGAAGGAGTCGACAATATCCATTCAGCGGGATCAGATTGAACTGCCCCCGCAATTTCCGCTGCATGTCTCAAGAACAGAAGGGGTATCCCCATTATTCCAGCGGCTCCATTGGCATCGGGCTCTCGAGATCAACTGGATCACTCGTGGAAGCGGGATTTACGTCATCAACGGGCAAGAGTATCCATTCGAGGCAGGCGACATCTTCCTAATCGGCTCAAATGACCTGCATCGCGCCTACGAGGGCATTGGCCTGGAGATGGTCATCCTGATGATAGAGCCGTCCCTGCTTGCCACCGAGCAAAGATATGATCCGGAAATTTTGCTGCCGTTCCGTGACATCGGGTCTTATTTCTCGAATCATATTTCGCATGAGCAGCCTGGAAGCGAGCGTCTGGCCGGATACATCGAGGCCATTGATGCCGAGTTCGCGGCCAAGAAGCCGTCGCATGTCTCGATCATTCGCGGTTTGCTGTTGCAACTGCTTGGCGAGGTGAACCGAAGCTTCAAGCATGAGGACATCATCCCTGGCGGAGGCAAAAGAGAGGTCATAAGCAGCACAAGTACACGGCGCTCTGTCTCCGGCCGAAGACAATTAGAGCAGATGAGAGCGGTTATTTTGGCGCTGGAGGCCGAAGTATCCCACCCATGGACGCTGAAGGAGATGGCAGAAATCGCTCACTTGAGCCCATCCCGTTTCAGCGCACTGTTTAACCAGGTGGTAGGAACTTCGCCGCTGCACTATCTCGTTCAGCTTCGGCTTGATCATGCGGTCGAGCTGCTGGAGCAGGGAGAACTGAGCGTACTAGAAATCGCTGAGCGGTGCGGATTCAGAAATCTCTCGAACTTTAACCGGATATTCTTGAATTATCTGGGGGTAACTCCGACCGCAATGAGAAGGCGGCTGCAGGGGGAATAAGCGGCTAAATCTGCTGTGAGTGATCCAAAACAGTAAGATTGTATCAGCTTTGAGCTTGATTACAGAAGAAATCGGCAGGTTATCCTCGTATCCTAAAGGAGAAGGAGAGATGACCTATGAACTTCTTTTTGGGTGTCGACGCTGGCGGCAGCAAGACCTACAGCCTCATCGTCAACGAGAAGGGCGAGACACTCGGCCGCGGTGCAAGCGGCAATGGAAATCATCAGACCAACCCCGCTCATGCGGAGAATAATATTGCTTCAGTTTGCGATCAGGCGCTTCGGGAAGCAGGCTTGTCCAAAGATAATATTACGCATGCTTATTTCGGCCTAGCCGGAGCGGACCGCGAGCCCGATTATGCGGTGCTTCGTCCGATGATCCGAAGATTGGGCTTTCCACAGCATTCCATCGCCTGTGATACGATGATCGCCATGCGGTCGGGCACGGCTCGTTCATACGGAGCCGTCGTCATTAGCGGTACAGGATTCAATGCCGCCGCCCGCAACCCGGCCGGCGAGGAGCTGCAGTATGGCGGGTTTGGATATATTTATGGCGATGGCCATGGTTCGGGGCGGGATCTCGCGAATTTCGCGTTCCGGTCAGCGGTGCGCGCCTGGGATTTGCGGGGGAAGCCCACACTCCTTCATGACCTTGTCTTGAAGACTGCGGGGTTCCAAAGTGTCCCGCAAATGCTCGACGCGGCGCTGGACCAAGGCTATGTCCCTCCGCTATCTCTGGCGGAGGTAGTATTTGCTGCCGCTGAGCAAGGCGATGAGGTTGCTGCCAGCCATTTGGCAGAGCAGGGCAGCGAGCTAGGAAATGCAGCTGCAGCGCTAATTCGCCGGCTCGGCATGGAGAAGGAAGATTTTGATGTCGTGCTCGGCGGCAGCATCCTTGCCAAAGGCCGGAGCACGATTATGACTGACGCGCTGGCCAGAACCGTCAGCCTGACAGCTCCGCGGGCGAAAGTCGCGCGTATTACGATGGAGCCGGTAGCCGGCGCGGTGTTAAGCGCCATGGACGCAGCCGGACATATGGCGAACGGGGAAATCATGGAGCGCTTGCGCGGCATAAGCTTTAGCGATTTGAAGGGAGAGGCAAAGGATGAGTGACAGACGCGGTCTCAAAATAGCCGTAATCGGCGGGGGTTCCTCGTATACCCCCGAGTTGGTGGAAGGGCTGATCCACGGTTATGAGGAAATGCCAGTTGCTGAAATCTGGCTGGTCGATATCGAGGCAGGGAAGCGTAAGCTGGATATCGTAGGCAATCTCGCCAAGCGGATGGTCCGCAAGGCTGGGCTGCCTATTCAGGTGCATCTGACCCTGAATCGGAGAGAAGCGATTAAAGACGCAGATTTTGTATCGACACAGATGCGCGTAGGCATGCTGGAAGCCAGAAAGCTCGATGAGCATATCCCGATTAAGCATGGGGTGATCGGCCAGGAAACGACCGGTCCCGGAGGCATGTTCAAGGCACTGCGGACCATCCCTGTCATATTGGACATTTGCCGCGATATCGAGGAGCTGGCTCCGCATGCATGGATGCTGAACTTCACGAATCCGGCTGGCATGGTCACCGAGGCCGTTCAGAAATATTCGCGCGTCCGGACGATCGGGCTGTGCAATTCGCCGATCAATTTCAAGAAGTCCCTGGCCTCGGCCTATAGCGTGCCGGAGGAGAAGGTGCTGCCGGAGTTCGTCGGTATTAACCATCTGCACTGGGTAACCTCCGCCCTTGTGAACGGCAAGGAGGTGCTGCCCGAGCTCCTCGCGGGGGAGGGCGGCGAGTATACCGCGTCGAACGTTCCTACCTTTGGCTGGGACCCTGAGTTCCTGCAATCGCTGGCGGCCGTGCCGACCTATTACCTTAAATATTTTTATATGCAAAACGAGATGTTTGCGGAAATGAAGGAATCACTGCAGCAGAACGGAACGCGGGCCGATATCGTCAGCCGGGTGGAGAAGGAATTGTTCGAGCTGTACGAGGACGAGACGCTGGAGGAGAAGCCGAAGCAGTTGGAGCAGCGCGGCGGAGCTTATTATTCCGAGGCAGCTGTAAGGCTGATGCAGTCTCTGTATCTGGGACGCAATGATATTCAGACACTAAACGTGGCCAATGGGGGAATCTATGATTTTTTGCCTGAAGATGCCTCCATCGAGGTAAATTGCGTTGTGACCTCCGGCGGGCCGATTCCGCTCGTTCCGGGACAGGTACCGCCGCATATCAAGGGGCTGCTGCACGCGGTGAAGACGTACGAGAGCTTGACGATCGATGCTGCCGTTAGCGGTGATCGGGGGCTGGCACTTCAAGCCTTGGCGCATCATCCGCTCGTCCCTTCCGTCTCGACGGCTAAAATACTCCTGGATGAAATGCTGGAGGCGCATCGCGAGTATCTGCCGAACTTTTTTTCCTAAACCTTAGGAAAATTAGAGGGTGTCCTGACAGTCATCAACGATGACAACAGGGGCATCTCTTTTTTTGTGATTACAGAATTTATAAAAGACGGTGATTTTTATCAGATTTAGTTGATTAGGCAAGTAGTTAATACCCTCCGACTTTTTTTAAGATATAAGTGTGGATTACTTCAGTGACGTTGGAAAACGGAGTAGGAGGGAACAACATATGTCACAGCTTTCCATTGAGAAAAATATGCAGCCAAGCCCGCCGCAGACGAAAATAAAAAGCGGGCTGACGCGATTTTTAAAACAATGGGATTTGCAATTAATGGTCATCCCGGCGCTGGCGCTCATTTTTGTTTTTTCGTACATTCCGATGTACGGAATTTTAATCTCTTTTCAGGATTATAAAATCGGCAGCAGCTTCACGAGCAGTCCTTGGGTGGGATTCAAGCATTTCAATTATTTTTTCAATTCGCCGGAATTCGGTCTGGTGATGCGCAACACCATCGTCATCAGTTTTCTTAAATTTCTTATTGGATTTCCAGCGCCAGTCATCCTGGCCTTAATGCTGAATGAAGTCCGGAAAATGGCATTTAAAAGAACCGTCCAAACCGTGACTTACTTGCCGTACTTTATGTCCTGGGTTATTGTTGGCGGTCTGGTGAGCTCCTTGCTGTCCGCAGACAGCGGTGCCGTAAATATGCTGTTAGAGCGATTGAACCTGATCTCCCAGCCGATTACTTTCTTGTCCTTACCTGAATACTTTTGGGGAATTCTCATCACTACAAATGTGTGGAAAGAGATTGGGTTCGGCTCCATCGTTTACTTGGCGGCGATTGCTGGAGTTGATCCGCATACCTATGAGGCAGCCTCCATCGATGGGGCAAGCCGTTTTAAACAAATTTATTTGATAACGCTTCCTTCAATTATGCCAGTTGTTACGATCTTCATGATTTTGGCGATCGGCAATTTGCTCAGTGCAGGCTTTGAAGATATTCTCATCCTTGCTGCAGATAAGGCAATTAGGGATGTCTCCGATGTTATCGACACGTATGTCGTGCGGGTGGGGATTGAAAACTACCGTTACTCCTACGCTACAGCGGTAGGTTTGTTCAAAGCAGTGGTAAGTGTTGGACTTTTGACCTTGGCTAACTTTGTAGCCAGAAGATCTGGCAATAGTCTATGGTAATCGTGACACAATTGGAGGAATGCGGAAATGGTGCGTGACAGCTATGGCGATCGAATTATGGTAGTTATCATTTATGTTTTCTTGACTCTACTGGCGCTTTCAACCTTGTATCCATTCCTGAATGCGCTGGCCATTTCCTTTAACGAGGGAATGGATACCTCAAGAGGCGGAATTACGCTTTGGCCCAGAGTATTCACACTGGAAAATTATAACGTAGTGTTTAAAGACGAAAGGCTGATCAACGGCTTTATTATCTCGATCCTCCGTACAGTGATCGGTACATTCTCATCGATATTATGTACAGCCATATTTGCATATGGCATGTCCAAAAAGGAATTGATCGGCCGCAAATATTACATGATTATGTGTATTATTACGTTGTATTTCGCGGGTGGCTTGATTCCCACATTCCTGCTCATCCGTAATCTTGGACTGATGAATTCCTTCTGGGTATTTATCATCCCTTCCCTGGTCGGCGTCTGGAACATGATTATATTCCGTACTTTCTTTCAGGGGCTTCCGACAGGACTGGAGGAATCGGCTAAAATAGATGGTTGCGGGAATTGGGGGACTTTTTTTCGTATCGTGATTCCGCTGTCAGGCCCGGTCATCGCGACATTGTCTTTATTTACGGCGGTAGCGCATTGGAATGAATGGTTCTTGGCGGGGATTTATATTTCTGACGTGGAAAAATATCCGATTCAGACGATCCTCAGGCAGATTCTGCTTTCGAATATTGTTTCAGATCAAGGAGGGCTTGATTCCTCGGCACTGGCACATATGGACAGGGTAAGAACGATCACAAGCAAATCTTTGTCCATGGCAACGATGATGGTAGCCACACTTCCGATTATCACGGTATACCCATTTGTCCAGAAGCATTTCGTTAAAGGAGTTCTTGTTGGTTCACTGAAAGAGTAGATAGACCATAACTGCTCGAAATGGACTGAGTTTGGAGCATTATGCTTTAAACATAAATAAGAATTTGAAAGGGGAAAGCAGCAGGATGAAAAAAAGAAGCTGGTTAATCAGTATCTTGTCTGTGGTAATGATCTTCTCGCTCATGATGGGTTGCTCATCCGGAAATGGCGGCAACAAAGCAGCCGCACCGAGCAACAACGGAGGAGAACAACAGGGGGAGGAAGCACCTCAGGAGTCCAACCTGTATCAGCTTGGCAAAGAACCGCTTGAAATTTCCATCTTCGGTAATTACGAGTGGTACACCATGCCGAAATGGGGAGCAGATCCTATGACGAAATGGGTTCAGGACAACAAAAAGGTTACAATTAAGGAAATTCCGAACGGTGGTAATAACGCTTCAAAGCTCAACACCATGATTGCTTCAGGTGACTTGCCGGACATCGTCTGGGGAGAGCGCGGGGCAGACGTAGAGCGCCTCCGGGAAGCCGGTCTTCTTGTGCCGCTTGATGGTTACCTTGATAAATATCCGAATCTGAAAAAGTGGCTTGACCCTATAGCATTGAATATGCTGCGTTCACCTGACGGTAAACTGTATCAATTCCCGAACTGGTACACGAACCGCCCGAACGGTAACGCAGGCTGGGTAGTGAACAAAAAAATGTACGAGGAACTCGGTTCGCCTAAGCTTGAAACAACCGACGATTTGTACAGTTATTTGAAAATGGTTAAAGAGAAATATCCGAAAGTCACTCCTCTGGAAACAGACATAGCTTCTGAGGGACACGGTATTAGCCAGATTTTCTCCGCATTTAAGGAGAATAATTTAAGTGCCGAAAGATATTATGCAGTACCTGTCGACGGCAAGATGGAATCGATTTATAAAGACGAGGCGTTCCGTGAATCTGTGGTGTATACAGCCAAATTGTTCCGTGAAGGTCTGATCACACAGGATGCCATGACGCAAACCCGTGATCAGGTTCTAGAGAAGCTTGTATCTGGCCGGGTAGCTGTGTATGCTTCCGGGAACCCAACGGTATTTGCTATGGAAGCTGACGTAGCGTTAAGAAAGAAAGATCCGAATGATGGTTACTTCATGATTTGGCCGATCCACAAGGAAGGTCTGGATAAGAACAAAATTTTCCCAGGTACTTATAATAAACTGGGCTGGAACGTGGGGGTAATTACAACCAGCGCGAAGGACCCCGAGGCTGTATTTGCATTCCTTGATTGGTGGACGGGACCAGAGGGTATGGTCTTGCAATACTACGGAGTTGAGGGAGAGTACTGGCAAGGTTGGCAGGAGGATGGAACGACGCCGATATTCACCGAGAAATATGTAACGCAAAGAGATCAGCTGGCCGAGTATCAAAAGAGCACGGATCCGTTCCAGTGGGTGGGTAATACCGTATACTTGGATGATATGAAAGGAAAATATGAAGAGACCTTGAAGGAAGAGGATCGGAACTGGGCCACTTACTGGCAGTATAAGATCACTTGGAGAACTCAAGGCGACTATACGGAGTTTGTAAATATGCACCCGATGCCAGATTCCGAGGAGGGAATCGCCTTCCAGCGGGTTAAGGATATATGGCTGAAAGTAAGACCGCAGTCCATGTATGCTAAATCTGATGCAGAAGCATTAGCATTATTGGATAAGGCCCATGAAGATTCAATGAGAGCTGGATTCCAAAAGGTGCTCGACTATTATACAACGAAGTGGGAAGAGAATAAGGCCATGATTAATAGAAACCAATAATTGTAATTTGAGGGGGCCTACGGGACCCCTCATTGTGTTGGCTGCAAACTGTGAGGATCATTAAAATTCAAGAAGATGACTCGGGAGGAGGGGTACCGTGTATAAAGTACTGTTAGCCGATGACGAAATGCTGGACCTCGAAGGATTGAAGCGGTTCATTCCTTGGTCTGAGCTGGGGCTTGAAGTGATTGATGCTGTGAGTAATGGATTCGCTGCCTGCGAAGTTATCAAGCATCGGCCGGTTGATATATTGGTGACGGATATCAATATGCCCAATATGTCAGGGCTGGAGCTGGCACGAAAGGCAATCGAAAAGAAGCCCGACATTCGCATCGTATTTGTAAGCGGTTACCAGGATTTTCATTATGTGAAGCAGGCGTTATCCATGAAGGCTTGCAGCTATGTACTTAAGCCGGTGGATGACGATGAGCTGATCGCATCCCTTCAAACGATCAGGCAAGAGCTTGAGCTCGAAGGTAAACGAAAGGAAGCCGAGGAGCATTACCAAAGTATGATTCCCATGGCAAAAAATGAGCTGCTCATTCGCTTGCTGGAAGGCGAGCTGCAGGGAGATGAGTCTGAGGTTTTGACCAAGCTAGCTGCAGCCAATGGGTTATTTGCGCTTCAAGGACCGCTGCGGGCGGCCGTCATTGAAATGGATGATTTGAATTGGAGAAATCAGAGCAGGCCAGAAGAGGCTGGACAATCTGACGATTTGCTGCAAGAAATGAATAAGCTGCTGCTGGAGTGCGGCATGCAGCATGCCTGTAAGCTGTCCAAACGGCGATTAGCCGTCATCATCCAGGGAGACAGAGTAAATGAATGTTTTGCTGCCTTATATGATGCAGTAAACTCGAAACTGGCTATCCCCATGACGATAGGTCTTGGAGAGCCGGTTCAGGAAATATCCCTGCTCCCGCAATCCTATAAGCAGGCGCTTGAAGCGCTGGATGGCAAAATGTTTATTGGCCGAGGGCATATCATTAAATATGAAGAAGTTCGCCGTACCCCGGAAATGAAGGATGCGAGAACATTGGATATTCGTCTTGATGCTTTGTTCAAGGCGATGTCCAATTATGAGCTCGTTAAAATACATGATGAAATCGATAATTTATTCCAATCGGTATCGACCCTTCGCTCCAAGTTTACGATCTACAACCTGGCGATTTACATCGTCTTCAAGCTGGAGCACTATTTGAGCACGCTGGATGAGGATCTGTCCAAAATGCTTGGCTTCGAACTTTCTAATCTGGATATTGTATTGAAATTCGATATGATGGACGATATTCGTTCCTGGCTCGTACGTAAAGCCTTCGAAATTTCTGAAACCTTGCGGCGGAGGGAGAGTTCCCAGTGCAGCAGGTTGATCCGCGATATATTGAGCACGATGCAGGAGCAGATGCATGAGAATATTACGTTGAAGGATATTGCTCACAAATTTTCCTTCTCGCCGAATTACTTGGGCCATCTATTTAAGGAAGAAGTGGGAAAGACCTTCAGCGAAATGCTGGTTCAGCTCAGAATGGAACAAGCCTGCGAACTGCTGCGAAATCCGAAGCTCAAAATTTATGAGGTAGCCGATCAGGTTGGATATCGTTATATCCCATATTTCAGCAGGCAATTTAAAGAAACCTACGGGATGACGCCAATGGAGTTTCGCAAACGAGAATAATACTGGAGGGAAGACATGTTGATCCCTATGAAGGAAAAAAAACGACAGAGGCCGTATATCCCGTTCGGCTATAAGCTGATGCTTACATATATGTTCTTTATCGTCATTCCTGTCATCGCCATCGGCTATTTCTCGAATGCCATGTATCAGGAGTCGATCCGCAAGCATGCCCGAACGAATACGCAGGCAACACTGCTGCAAATTCGGGATAATATCGAATACAAGCTGGAGGATGTGGAACGAGTTTCTTCTATTATATATGATGATTATTCCCTGGTCTGGCAGCTGCGCCATTTCGAGAACGGCTGGGATACTTATGACAGGACGATGACGATCCTCAGGCCCAAGTTTCAGAACGCGATGCAGGCGACACGGATTAATATTGCCATGTTTATTTTTTTGCAGAATCAGCATTTTAACGAATCCTATTATGGCTCCTTCGAGCAAGAGAACCTGGATACGCTGGAACGCAAATACAACATATATCATGCGGAACGATTAGTTGATCAAGAGTGGTACAGGGCCCATCCCGAAGAGGAATACGGGAAAACGATGGTCTGGAGAAAAGTGCAGCGCGACGAGGAATTCGGACGGATATCCCTGTTACGGCGCATGGTTGATGTATTTCCGCTGGAAGTCAAGGAAGTTGGGTTTATGCGTTTTAGCGCTAGAATTCAGGAGCTGTTTGAAGCGATGGATTATTTGAAAATCGGAGAGGGCAGCGTACTGCTTCTTAGGGATGAGCAGGGTAGGGTCTTATATCAATCGGGCGAAGTCCCCGCAGGCTGGAGAACGGAAGAACTGTCCGAGAAGGATTATTTAACCATCACTGAAACGTTGAATGAAGGGAATTGGAAGCTTCATGCCTATGTGCCAATGACGATTATGGAGCGGGATTCTGCACGGGTTAGCATGTTTATATTGGGGACATGTGTTATTTTACTGATCGTATTTTCGATCGCGGGCATATTCATTTCGCGGTATTTCTCGGTGCGCGTCATGAAGATCGTATCCGTATTGAACGCTTTCCGCGAAGGCGACCTGCACAAACGGATGCGTTACAAGGGGAAGGATGAATTCTCTCAAATCGCCTCTGCGCTGAATGAGATGGGTCAGAACATCGATCATCTCATCGAACAAGTGTATCTGACGCAAATCGAGAAGAAGGAGGCGGAACTGGAATCTCTGCAGGCGCAGATTAATCCGCATTTTCTGTATAATACGCTGTCCTCCATCAGCCGGTTGGCCAAATTTGGCGAAATCGACAAGCTGCAGAAAATGGTGCTTGATCTCGCTAAGTTCTATCGTCTCTCTTTAAATGAAGGAAGAACGGTGATCCCGATTCGCCATGAGCTGGAGCAGGCTGAAGCCTATCTCAATATCCAGAGGACGAAATACGGGGACAAGGTGACGATTTCCTACGACCTCGATCCGGAGATCGTGCGATATGTAACCATTAAATTGATTTTACAGCCTTTCATTGAAAATGCGCTGGAGCATGCCTGGTTTGGCGATGCCCTCCATATTCGGATTGAGGCGAAGAAGATCGGCGACAATATCGTCTTCAAGGTGATCGATAACGGCCTTGGTATGTCTCTTGCGTTCATTCGCCGCATCTTCGACCCGGTGGAAGGCCAGAACGTCGGCTTCGGCATCCGCAACGTAAATAGCCGCATTCAGCTCCATTTTGGCGCTGAATACGGCGTAACGATTGGCAGCAGGCCGGGGATGGGAACGACAGTGCAGATCGTCATCCCCGCCACCCCTTACTTCCCGGAGGAAGGGGTATGATGCAGGAATTTGGCCCCGGCAATTCCCGGCGAGGTCATCTCGTGGGGATCGAGGATTTCATCGAGCTCCTCCGGGGTTAACACTTTATATTCGAGGCATAGCTCACGCACGGAGCGGCCCGTGGCAATAGCTTCGGCGGCGATTTTGCTGACCGTTTCGTAGCCCAGATGCGGGTTGAGCGCGGTAATGATGCCGACGCTCTGGTCCACGTAGGATTTGCATTGCTCCACGTTCGCTGTGATTCCTTCCAGACAGTATTTCTGGAACGATTGGAAGGCCTGTTTCATGATGCTGATGGACTGCATCAGGTTGAACACGAGCACGGGCTCCATGACGTTCAGCTCGAATTGTCCCGCCTCGGCAGCCATGCTTATGGTGGTGTCATTGCCGATAACCTGGAAGGCAACCTGGTTAATGAGCTCGCACATGACAGGATTGACCTTGCCCGGCATGATCGAGGAGCCGGGCTGTCGGGCCGGCAGGGTAATTTCCTTGAACCCCGTTCTAGGTCCGGAAGCCATCAGCCGCAAATCGTTGGCGATTTTGGACATGTTGATCATGCAAAGCTTAAGCGCAGCCGACGTCTCCGTATACGCGTCGCAGTTCTGCGTGGCGTCGACGAGCTGGGCCGCCGAGAACATCGGATAACCGCTTAGCTCGGCCAGCAGCTTGACGACCCGTTTGATATACTTCGGGTCCGCGTTTAGTCCGGTGCCGACTGCCGTAGCGCCCATATTGATTTCAAACAAAGCTTGTCTCGTCTGGTCCATTCTGCGAATGTCCCTTTCCAGCACGCGCCGGTAGGCTTCGAACTCTTGTCCGAGACGGATCGGCACGGCATCCTGCAAATGAGTCCGTCCCATCTTGATCACGCTGTCGAACTCCTGCGCCTTCTTCTTAAACGTATCGGCCAGTGAGCGAGTAGTCTTAATTAGCCCGTCGAGCAGGTTCAGGATAGCTATATGATTCGCTGTGGGGAATGCGTCATTCGTCGATTGGGACATGTTAACGTGGTTGTTCGGGCTGACTGCGGCATAATCGCCCTTCTCTTTGCCGAGAATCTCCAGTGCACGGTTCGCGATCACTTCGTTGGCATTCATGTTGATCGAAGTGCCTGCGCCGCCTTGGATCGGATCGGTAATGAATTGATCGTGATAATGTCCGCGCATAATTTCGTCCGCTGCTTGGATGATCGCTTTACCGACCGCAGTGTCGAGCTGGCCGATGTCCATGTTCGCCTGGGCGGCCGCTTTCTTCACCAGGGCAAGCGCATGGATAAGCTCGGTATTTATTTTGTATCCGGTAATGGGAAAATTCTCTACCGCACGCATCGTTTGGACGCCGTAGTAAGCCTCTTTCGGAACTTCCAAAGAACCGAGAAAGTCCTTTTCGATTCGGAATGAGTTGTTTGGCATGATTCTTCCACCTCTCCTTATGTCTACAATTATATTGTAACCTTTTTCAACAGCAGGATATCCAGGTAAGAGCCTGTTTTATATCCGATGGCTCGGAATCAGAATTTATCCGTTAAATAAAACACGGAGTTTTGAATCGGAAACATGACCTGCAGCAATTCAACCATCGGAGGATGCGGCTGATGCCGCGCTTCAGAGCGAAGCTCGACCGTCATTTCGTTGTTGTACCCATGAAGCAGCATTGTCACAAGCTCCGGCTGCCGGAACTCCAGGGTGGCAACCCTGCTGGAATCGTAATCCACAACAACCGTTAAATGTTCCTCTTCATATATGAGCAGGGCGGACTGTTCTTCGCAGCTTAAGGCAAGTCTGAAATTGACAGTCGACTCGTTACGCAGCCTACGCTCCAAAACCGGCTTTATAATCTGCAGCGTTTCGGCCAGCCGGATCATTTTCCACATCATCAGGTCCGATACTGCTTGCTCCGCATTCCAATCCTTCAGGAGCGGCAGTAAAGCGTGATCAGTCGGCAGCCTGAATTGCAATGTCTCTATATTCGGATGCTGTGCAGTCAAATGGGACAGAATCGGCAGAATTGCGGACTCATGTCCCGGCAAGTAGCAGAGCTCCTCAAGGGTAATGGCTTCGTTATTCCACGGATTCCGCCGCCCCAGGCGGCCGTAAGCGATGATGGCCTCACCCAGCAGGGCAACGGACCACGTGCCTTCCCGCCATTCGTCCGACTGCAGCATCTCCTGCCAATAGACGTGATTGCGTACCCGTGATAAAGTACGCCTTTGATTGTTTTGCTCAAAAATTGCAGCGATTTGCTCCAGATGGGCTGACGGCTCGAGAGGCTTGACCGAATAAGGAGCATTCGCTGCTGCTGCATCCGAATCCGCCAAAGCTAGGCTTATCCGATCAGAGAATTGATCTGCAGGCAGCCAATATTCCGTTTCCGGGACGATGGTCCAGCCCAATTTTTCATAAAAAGGATGGATGCTCGCGAGAAGCAACGATAAATCGTAACCTTCCTGCGCCATCCATTCCGTTAGTTTTTGCAAGATTTGCAGACCTAGTCCTTGTCCGCGGTATTCGGGTTTCGTTGCTACGCTGCCGATGCCGGCAACCTTGAGCGTTACCTCCTCTACGCGGCAAATATAAGGGAAAACTTGGACGGTGGAGGCGATGGCTCCATCCACGACAGCTACCCAAGTGGTATCAAAGCGGTAAGCGGTACTGTGGTCAAGCCGGGATTGAAAATAAGATTTGCCTACCGGAAAGCAATGGTCCAGCAGTTCGTAGACCTCCTCCAGCTCGATACGGCTCTGAATCGGACGAATCTCCATTTTCGACATTTCAGGTCACATCCAATGCTCCATTAGTTAACTAGATAAGTCTAATGTACCATGTTCCACAATGTACCTACAATACAGTTAAGGCGGAACAATGAATTATTCATGTCCGCCCTAACTGCAACTTTATTCCCTTTTATATCGTAATAAGTTTAAAGCGTGCGGTAACTGGTTAAATAACACAAAAGTGAGGAAAGGAGCGAGACAGCGATGGACATTATCGTTCACAGTGCATTGCCTTATTACTCTCAGCATCCAAGATCACCGATTATGCATCTTTCCAGGAAAAGTGACGACACGCGCAAGTCCGTCCGGTTCAAAGACGTGCTTCACGAGAAGATGAAGACTAACCGCGACAAGCAGAAGCGTTAACCAGTATTCAGGTGATCTACCCGACATCGGTCCTCTCCACGTTGCGAATCGTCCAGCCGGCTATAGCTACGCCAACAACAGCCAGGGCCAACGGGACATAAACGATTGAGGCGATCGAGAACCCCGGATTGTGCGAGCCGATCAACGCGACGATAAAAATGGCAGATACGATCGTCGCAGGTACGGATTGCTTGCGCATGCCGAAATACAAGGGGATCAAACTGGTGCCCGCCGTGGCGACCGAGAAGGTGAATATGGATAACACCTGTTTAAGCAAGAATTCTGTGTCTACGTTACCGGGAATGAAATGTAGATAAGAATTCAGCAGCACAAGCAAGCCTGCCGAGAACAAATTGGTAACAAAGACGGTTATAAAAGTTAAGATCATAATGAACAGCAGCTTCGCGCCGATCAATTTTTTACGGCTGATGGGATAAGAGAAGAGGATAAAGATAGTTTTGTTTTTGTATTCTTCAACTATGAGTTTAGCTACTAGCACCCCGCCTAGAATGACGCAGGTCACTCTTGCAACAGCCCCGACGACAACCAAGGCTTCATCTAAATCTCTTAGGGGAACTTCATGGGGAGCTTCTACATAATTAACCAATATGAGTATTGCTATGATGCACAGGCTGGCGATAAACGCACTGCTGAAATACCACCCCAGCGAATGTTTCTTCAGCTCCAGCTTCATAAGCTTGATCATTTACGATGCCCCCTTCATATTTTTGTTGTTGCGTTGAATAAGATCCAGGAAATATTCCTCCAGGGACATCGATTTCTTGTTGATGGCCTCGATCTCGATGTTCTGTTGAACTAACGCCCGAAAAATCTCCCCCTGACTGATCGATGCATCATAAATGCGGATGACCCGATCATGCAGTACTTTGAAATTGGAAATCTGCAGCTGGTGGTCCAGAATGGCTGCAGCCCGGCTGGGTTCCCCTGTAGTTAGTTCAATAAACTCCGTATTTTGTCCCCGAATGCTCTCCATAGACACTTCATCGATTAGTCTGCCATCGCTGATTACTCCGATTGTATCTGCAATCTGCTCGATCTCACCCAGCAGATGAGTTGAGATTAACAGGGTAATCCCGTACTCCTTGCTCAAGGTCTGGAATAATTGGCGCATTTCCTGAATTCCTAACGGATCAAGCCCGTTTATCGGCTCATCTAGAATGAGCAGTTCGGGTCTGGTCATGATCGCCCTGGCAATGCCAAGCCGCTGCTTCATGCCAAGGGAGAATTCCTTCACCGGTTTCTGATCGGTATTCCTTAAATTGACCATATCCAGAGCTTCTTGAATGGCATGTTTGTTATGGTAACCCATATATTCGCCATGCAGCTCCAAGTTTTGTGCAGCCGTCATTTTCTCATAAAATATCGGGTACTCGATGATGCTGCCGAGCCGTCCCAACACTGCGTAAGAAGCAGCCGTCAATCGCTCGCTGAACAGCAGAATCTCCCCGGTCGTGGGCTTCACGAGATTGGTCAGCATCTTCATGATGGTTGTTTTGCCGGCGCCGTTTGGCCCGAGGAAACCATAAATTTCTCCCTTTCGGACCTTCATGTTTACATTGCTGATGGTTTCTTTCCCGTTGTAGGCCTTGCTCAGCCCGTGGGTCTGAATGATATATTCCATTGGCATGGCTCCTTCCGTTATGTTACGACCTCATTCTAGCTGCGGAAATTATCTTATTTGTGATATAAATCTTACAAAAATCTTACGTTTGCACCGGCCGCCAGGCGCAGCTTAATCGTGAATGCCGTCTTGTGGAAAGGTTGGCTGTGCAGCGTAATCGATCCGTCCATCGCCTCCACCAGCCTTTTGGTAATCGTTAGACCCAGTCCGCTGCCCTGAAAGGAACGATTCCTCGATTCCTCGAGCGTAAACATGCGCTCAAATACACGCTCCAGATTTTGCTCCTGAATGCCTTTGCCACGATCCCATACTTCTATCGTCACGTGGGTTTCATCCGCAGCAAGGGCCAGGCCGAGTGTTCCTCCGTCGTGTCCATAGCGGATCGCGTTAGAGAGCAGATTGGTTAATACCCTCTCTAGTGCTTCCTCATTTCCGTAGGCATATATCGGGTGGTCGGGAATTTCGATGACGGTCTCCATGCCGCTGGATTGAACCCACTCGTAAAAAGCTACCATGTTTTGTCGGCAAATTTCATTGATATGTACTTTCTTTATCTCAATCTGCCGGTCCCCGGACTCCAATTTTGCCAGGTCAAAAAAAGAATTGATCAACGCAATGATTTCCGACGTTTTGTGCTGAATATGACGAAACAGGCGGCTTCGTTCGGCTTCATCCATGGCAGGATCGGCTTGGATCATTTCGACGTATCCCAGAATGACGGTCAGCGGCGTCTTTAAATCATGCGAAATATTCGCCAGCATTTTTCTCATGGATTGCTCTGTTCTTGCATAGCGAACGGCCATTTTCTGGCTGCTGGCCAATACCCCCTCGATGTCCATGACCAAGTCTTGCAAATATTTATCATCGGTAAAGAGCAGCAGCCGTTCAGAGGTTTCGTTACCGATAATGCGGTTTAACTTCCTGGATATCTCTGATAGGCTTGAATCACGCTTCTTTTGCGCAGCATATTGAATGAGGTTCCAACTGAATGATCCAGCGAGAAGGACGGTCAACATATACAGTAAGGCGGTCATCACTGAAAATCCCCTAATTTGTAGCCTATGCCCCAGACGGTTTTGATATATTGCGGGGAGGAAGGATTGTCCTCGATCTTGTCGCGCAGCCTGCTCATATGAACGTTAATAATATTCTCG
This sequence comes from Paenibacillus sp. YSY-4.3, assembly GCF_054767475.1. Classification (NCBI taxonomy): domain Bacteria; kingdom Bacillati; phylum Bacillota; class Bacilli; order Caryophanales; family Paenibacillaceae; genus Paenibacillus; species Paenibacillus sp. YSY-4.3. The sequence goes on from NZ_BAABMC010000005.1 coordinate 319,152, forward strand.
TCGCCGTAGTATTCGTCTCCCCAAACGGAGCGGTATATCTGCTCTTTGGTAAATATCTTTTTCGGATAGGTGAACAGCAGCTTCAAAATGCTCCATTCTTTGGCGGTCAGGTGAATCTCACGCCCATGCTTGCTTAGCCGGATATTGTCGATATCCATGCTCATGTCCTGAACGGTAATGATGTTCGAACTGCTTGAAGCGAGACCTCCCGCTGCTGAATATTCCGTCGCCCGCCGAATCGCGGATTTGACGCGAGCGGTCAACTCAATCAAGGAGAAGGGCTTGGCGATATAGTCGTCAGCTCCAAAACCAAGTCCAAGCGCTTTATCCACTTCACTATCCTTCGCCGACACAATGAGCACGGGAACGCGGCTGTGCTCCCTAATTTTTTTGAGGAAATCCATGCCGTTTAAGTAAGGCAGCATGAGATCCAGCAGTACAAGTGCGTAGCTTTGCTCGCCGAATAAGCGCAGGGCCTCCTCCCCATCGCGGGCGAGCGTAATGGAGAAGCCTTCTTTGGACAAGCAATTGATAACCATTTCGCTGATCGAAAGGTCGTCTTCAACAAGCAGTATGCTTTGATTCATTGCGGTTACCTCCTATTCTCCCGTTTCCCAGGAATTGGGCCATGTGTTGGATTTCATTTTACCATATCCGCAGTCTAGCAATAGATCTTGACAGTTTAAAAAATTAAGCGTTAAATGGTTGAATAGTTTTGAATAAATTGTAAATAAAGAAGGCGCATAAATGAACGCTCATTTGAAACAAATTCACCCGTTGTCCTGGACGATCATCATCGGCACGATTTTTGGCCGCACCGCGATTTCGATGAGCATCCCGTTTTTGTCGATTTACCTGATCCGCTCCATGGGCGCCACGCCAGCTGAGACGGGGATCGTCGTAGCCGTCAGCTCGCTGATCGGCGTATTTGCCAGCTTCTATGGCGGTTATGTATCCGATGTCATCGGCCGCAAAAAGGTGCTCTTCATTGCGATCTTCGGCTGGGTACTCGTATTTACCGGGTTTGCATTTGCGAATAAAATATGGATTTTCTTCATTATGAATGCTTTAAACGGTCTGTGCAGGGCGACGTTCGAACCTACTTCCCGAGCGCTTCTTGCCGACATTACTCCGAAGGAGAGCAAGCTGCTCGTATTCAATCTACGATATGCGGCCATTAATATCGGGGTCGTCATCGGGCCGCTGCTCGGACTGCAGGTAGGGGCTACCAATTCCAATAGCGTGTTTCTAATAGCGGCCGTAGTTTACGCCTGTTATGGCATCTGTCTGGTCGTGCAGTTTTGGCGCTATCATGAGCTTGGACAGGCAAACAAAGAAAATGAGCAGCGGCTTGGCCTCGGCGGGGCTTTGAAAGCGACAGGCGGAAACCGGACATTTATGCTGGTGCTGATCGGAATGATTTTCTGCGTGCTCGGTTATGGACATTTCGACTCCACGCTGGCCCAGTATATGGAGATGAGTCCGCGGATTGAAGAGGGAGTCAAATGGTTCAGTTACCTGATATCGCTCAATGCGGTAGTCGTGCTGGCGGTTCAATATCCTCTCGTACGGCTCTCCGCCCGCTTTGCGCCGGCTCTGCCGATCATTGCCGGTAACTTGTTCACGGGTACTAGCCTTGTTTTATTCGGGATGTCCGATACACTCCCTTTTTTAATGATATGCGTCGTTATATTTACTGTTGGCGAGGTGCTGATTTTCACAGCAACGGATGTTCTTGTCGATCGCATAGCCGAGCCTGAGCTGCGGGGAGCATACTTCGGTATGTTTGGTTTTAATAACTTGGGAACGGTATTGGCGCCTTTGCTGGGCGGTTTTCTGCTTGAGGGGCTGGGGGTCGCTTCGTCACAGCTTATTTTTGCGCTCATCGGATTGACGACCTTTATCGGCGTTCCGTTTTTGTATTTGGCTCACCGGAGCTTGCGGCAGTTGGAGAAGGCTCGTACCCATCGCGAAGGTCAGCAAACCATTTCCTCTTGAGGATTATACAATTTATATATTAGGCAATCGTCCACACTCTCCCGGCAAATGACGCGTATATTGTGTCATGAGCCTGGGGAGGTGATAAGCTTGGTAAAGATCAGTGATCAGGCGAAGAAGTACCTGAGTAAGAGGGTCAAAATCAAGACAAAGACCGGGGCGGTGCTGTACGGAAAAATCGTCAAGGTAAGCGGGAATAAGCTATACCTTCAAGTGTCCTCCGTCCATGAGCGGGGCAGCAAGACCCATGCTACGTTCGCTCCGTTCATTATTCCGCTCGTGCTGTTTGATTTGCTTGCCATCTTGCTGCTGGAAAGACGGAGAAGACGGCGGCGCAGAATTGTAACGCTGTAAGAAGAACATAGTCATTATTTTGGGGAGCCTGGGGAGGCTCCTTTTTTGCCCGAAGTTGATGGGGATTTTTTACGCTTAGCATCTTTTAGGATGGTAGTTTTAGTTTATAATGGGGTAAAACCAGCACATATTCACTTGAGCCAAGAATGATAACATATCACGGTTAAAAAGGATTGTAGCGTAATGATAAATATTCCCGGTTACTCTATCACACGGACGGTTTACGAAGACTCTTATCTTCTAGTTGCATTCGCCTCTATAGAACAAACGTCTAAGCAGGTGTTGTTAAAAATCGTTAAAAGCGGAAGAAGCGTAACGATTGAAAACGCCAAGCTTATTCATGAGTTTAATTTTTTGAGCGAACTGGATATGAAGGGTCTTCTCAAGCCTAGTTCCTATTTGAATTTTAAAAATATGATGGTGCTGGAGTACGAACCGGTTCACGCGTTAACCTTACGGGATTATTGGTCAAAGGCGACTGTGACACCTGATACATATGTGCAAATAATGAAGAGTGTAGTGACGCGCTTACAGGAGCTTCATGAGCACCAAATACTTCATTTAAATATCAGGCCCGACACACTGCTCATCCAGCGCCATACGGATGAAGTGTTCCTAACTGGGTTTGGGTATGCGGTGCAAATGAATGAGCGGAAGGAGCAAGGCCAGAGCAGCTTGGAAGGAAATCCAATATATATGTCGCCAGAGCAAACGGGGCGAATGGATTATCCGGTTGACGATCGCGCGGATATTTATTCTTTGGGGATGGCTTTCTATGAATTATTTGCCCGGAGGCTTCCTTTCACTGCAAAGGGAGCACTGGATTGGGCGCATGCCCATCTGGCCCTGCAGCCTGTGCCATTAGATCAAGCAAACCCGACGATACCTTCGATCATCTCGGATATTGTGATGAAAATGCTGGCCAAAAACCCGGAAAGTCGTTATCCAAGCATGAAAGCCATTTTGGAGCAGCTAGGGGAGCATACCTTAGTAGTGAATGGGAAAAACAGTTTTGCTCGGGCTAAATGGGAGATGAGCGCGAACGGGGGGGACGATCCGCGAAATACTGGATTACCCTGGCATACGAATGCTACGGCTTTTTCTTCTGGAGATCATCACGTCCAAGCTCATCGCACTACACTGGTTGTAACCGATAATATTGTCAGTTATCCTCAAGTACTGGATTTGGCCGCTATCGTTCAAGCGTCAGAAATCTTCGCAGAGAATATGAGCGGGGAACAAATCGCAGAGCAATTAATGCAGCTTATAATAAAGAACGCAGGAGCGCAGCGCGGATTACTTATCATTCCCAGCCATAATCAATGGTATGTGAGTATAGAAGCCAAGCTTGAAGGTCAGGCAAAAGTCTCTTCGCTTCAGCACATTCCTTTAGATACATACCCGGAAATAAGAAGAGAGCTTGTGGCCGGCGCTCTTCAGGAGAAAATGGTTATGCAAGCAGCGACGCGGGAAGCATTTCGGGAGACAGCGCTGGCTGCAAGAAGTAAAGTCAGCGGGATTATTCTTTGTATGCCTATCGTCATCCACGAGGAAGTTCACGGTTTGCTGTATATGGAGAATATGCTTACATCAAAGCATTTTGCAGCCGAACGATTCCATGTGATCAAAAATTTAGCCTCACAGGCTTTATTTGCATTAAAGTCTAGGTTATTAGCCATTTCTACTGGAGATCGACATGATGAAGAGCAAGTCATAGAGCTGGATGGACTGACTGAAGTCAGGCGTTCATTAACTACAAGGGAGCAGGAAGTGCTAAAGCTCGTATCTGAAGGGCTATCCAATAAAGAAATTGCCGCAGCATTAACCGTTACGAGTGAAACGGTTAAAACGCATCTCAAAAACATATTTGAGAAGCTAAAGGTAGATCGGCGCATGAAGGCAGCGGCTATAGCCAAGACGATTGGATTGCTGGATGAGGAAGAGCGCAGGTAAGCTATAGTTAAGCGATATAGAAAGTATCCATAAATATCCCTCGGTCGGGGGATATTTATTTTATTTTTTACAATTTACAATTTGAAGTGATGGGCGGATCCAGAAAGGGGAGTGTACTATTAAATACCCAGATAGAAAAAAAATTATTTGTTTGTTATCGATGATCTGTTTTACGGCGACGCTCTTATTTGCCGGCCCTGCAAACAGAGCTTCTGCCGAGCAGATACAAGCCGAGACGATTAATATCATTAATTACAGTCCGAGCGGATTCGCAACGATGTCACATCGCTATAGTGATGGAAAGGATATATCCTATATTGATTTAAACTTTAGTCAGCTGCCTTCCAACGCGAAGTGGGCAACGTTTATGCCGATCCGAGGTTTGAGCAATGGGATAGAAATCTATTACAGTCGTGACGGAATAACAACCGAGAAACGATTCATCAGCGATTATTGGTACGGACTTCCTACTGATGCTAGATGGATCACGGTCAGCAATTTCGACGGCGGATTTGGCCAAGGGAATCCTATTCACAACCAAAAATACAGATACAGCCTGGACGGTGTCACTGTATTGGAAGGGGATTCGGTTCCTGCAGAAGCGATATGGGCGACCTTAAGTTATTATGAGACCACTTGGGACGGCGAGACTAAAACGCTTGATTTCGGCAGATCCTCAGGCACCTATACGTTAAACGTCGATACGATACAGAAAGTGAGTATCTCATCGAGCAATCAGAACGCTCCGAAGTACGCGCAGGCCGGAGATACGGTCACGCTATCCATTTCTTCTGCATTTTATCTGAAGCCCCCCGTCGTGCGAATTGCCGGGCAGGAGGTTCAGGTGGTGCAAAATGGAAATCGTAAAAACTGGAAGGCTGCCTTGACACTGGACTCTTCCGTTCCTGAAGGCCCTATCCCGTTTATGCTCGAATATGAAGATGAAACAGGAAATAGGCGCGGCCAGCTTGACGCCACTACGGACGGGAGCAAGGTTCACGTCGATAAAACTCCGCCAATCATTATTGAACTTAGTCATTCACCATCAGTTTGGACACAGCAGAATGTGTATGTCGTAGGTACCGTGAGAGATGATGCATCTGGTGTTGCTGCACAAAAATGGCTGCTGGGCGAACATGACGCCTCAGTCATGCGGAATTATGGAACCACAGTGCCTGGAAATTACTTCGTGGCTACTAACAACGGCAAGTATACATGGTACGCGAAAGATCAGGTCGGCAATGAAATCGTCGCCGTCACTGAAGTTAAGAATATTGACCGCGTGGCACCGACGCTAGAGGTCCTCACGAAGCAGCAGGGATGGACGAACCAGCCGATCCCGGTTACGGCCAATGCCGTCGATTATCAGAGCGGCTTGAATTCGGGGCAATTCAAATGGGCTGCAGGACAGCAGACAGCCGGTTATTTCCTTACAGGCGGTACCTTAATCGTGAATAATACTTTCCTTGCCGATAGCAATGGCAAGTATACCGTCTATGCTGTGGACCAGATTGGCAATGAGACGTTCCAGACCATCACCATCGATCAAATCGACCTCATTCCACCAAACATCACGTTAACGCCTTCTACGGGGGCGCCAACAAGTCAAGATGTGATCATTGATGTCAGTGCGCTTGATCAAGAGAGCGGAATAGCTGAGCAGAAATGGGCCAAGGGAGACCTGAATGCCGCCGCTTTCGCTCAGGGGGGCAGCGTGTTTACCGGCAGCTTTCCTGTGTCCGAGAATGGCATATATACGGTCTTTGCCAAGGACAGAGCAGGGAATGAAACTGTACGGACGATTTCCGTGACGAATATTTTCAAGACGGGTCCAAGCCTCTCCCTCGCTTTGTCTTCAACGAGCTGGAGCAATCAGCCTGTTGCCGTAAATATCAACTATATCGACAACGGGAGTGGGATTGCCGAGCTGGAGTGGGCCAAGCAGGGGCCGAATGGGCAGCGGGCTCCCTTGAATGTGGATGCTGTCCAATTCCTCGTTCAAGAGAACGGGATTTATACGGTCTATGCTAAGGACAAAGCCGGGTTCGAGGTAAGTGCCGATATTGAGGTGAGCCGTATCGACATAGAGGCTCCGCAGCTGGATGTGAGCTTGGATCCAGTGGATTGGACGAATCAGCCTATCACAATCACCGCTGCCGCTAACGATGATACGGATGACCAGGTGGCTTTGAAATGGAATGCGGGACGACAGCCCGTCTCATTTTTTCAAAATGGCGGAGGAGTTTCATTCCAGAATTCTTTTCAAGTCAGCCAAAATGGAGAGTATACGGTCTACGCTGAGGATCACGCAGGGAATGGGGTCGTAGAGGCGATTGTGGTAAGCAATTATGACGGAGCAGAGCCTACGATTCATCTCAGCATTGGGAACGCCCTGCCGACCAACCAGAGCGTGACGGTAACCGCCGACGTATATGACCGTTTAAGCGGGATCAGCGAGGTGAAGTGGGAGGCTGGAGACCAGCCTGTCAGTTATTTTGAGCTGGCCGGTACGGACTTTGGCGGATCAAGCTCTTTTGAAGCTGAGCTGAATGATATCTATACAGTTTACGCGAAGGATCGCGCCGGCAATGCTGCCGTACAAACGATCGAGATAACAAATATCCATAGGGATGTGCCGATCATTAAGCTTACGGTATTTCCGACGGTATCTACGAACCAGAACGTCACTGTGACTACATCTGTTTACTCGCCAGTGAACTTGGTCGCAGCCAAAATGACGTTCGGGCTCCAGGATGCTGCCTATTTCGAGCATAATGGAGATCCGTTATTGCCGGAAGTGGTCGCCGTGGATAATGGCTGGATCAGCTTCTATGCGAAGGATGAGGCCGGCAATGAAACGGTGAAGCAAATCGAAATTACGAACATTGACCGCAATCGGCCAGTCATTACGTTAACGGGCGATTCGATCATTGTTCTTGTACAGGGCACCGCCTTCCAAGACCCGGGGGCTAAAGGCATGGACGATGTGGATGGAGATATTTCGCATACGATCAGGGTGTCAGGCCAAGTTGATACTGGAGCTGTCGGCGAGTATATACTGCGGTATAACGTCTCTGATGCAGCGGGGAATGCAGCGGAAGAGGTTATACGGACCGTGAAAATAACTCCTCGGCCTATTATTGATGACAATGGGCAAGGAGGCGGGGGCAATAACAGCGGTGGCGGAGGGTCGCCTTCCAGTGGAGGCAGCCCTTCCGGGGGAAACTCATCCAGTGGCAGCGGAAATCCGCCCGGAGGGGATAACACGGCTCCTGCCAAGGAGACCGGAGATGGCTCCAAGCCGGATGAAAGTGAATGCTCAGCGGGGGCTGCATGCAGCGCTAATGATAGCCAGGTATTCTTGAGCGACATTGAAGGACACTGGGCTAGTGAAGCGATTCGGGAGCTGGTAAGAAGGGGTTGCGTTAAAGGTTATCCAGATGGAACCTTTCAGCCGAATCGCAAGGTAACCAGAGCCGAGTTCATCACTTTATTGGTTCGGGCTCTTGAATTGAAGGGTCAGGAATTCACTGCGTATGCCCCTGTGTTTGACGATGTGCAGGGACATTGGGCACAGAAGACTATAGCCGCAGCACAGCACTATGGGCTGATTCACGGCTATAGCGACCGCGTATTCGCTCCGGATGAGCTGATTACGCGCGAACAAATGGCCGTGATCGCAGCCAAGGCCTATGGCTTGAGAGTAGAAGCGGCTACCGATTCCACTGCGATTGAATCAGGCAATCTGCTATACGAGGACGCTGGTGATATTTCTATGTGGGCGCGGATTGCTGTTCAGTGGGCAATGGAGCAGCAGATGATGATCGGCCTGCCCGGCAACAGGTTTCAGCCGCAAGTGCACACGACAAGAGCCGAAGCAGCTGTCGTATTGCTGAAGCTAATCAGGCAATTTGAATAGTATGTTTTGTGTTGGATGTGAAAATAACCTATTTTCCATCCAACTTTTTTGTACTGAGCTTTTGAGCGGGAAAGCAGCAAGGCGGATGCCTGTCACCTTCAGTAGATTGTGGGACAAAGCCACGATTCCAAATTCAACGTGAACCTTTTTAGGCCCCGCAAAGAGAAACGGCGGAACGACCGGTTGCCCATGATGTGACCAAACACCCTCTCCATCTTCACTTTACGCCGAGCATGGTTCAAGTTTCTCGTCTGGTAAAGCGAACGTACCGGCCATTCGGGCAACTAAACGGTCATTCAGCTTATCTAAATGGATTTGTAGTAGTTAGTTTCTGCGGCAAAGAAAGGAAAGTAGATTTAAATGTAATTCATGTCGTTAGAAGAAGGGAGAAGGCCATCACGGGCTGGATTCTTGATTTTAAGTGCATAAAATCCATTTAATCCTCTGAAGTATGCGTTTAGAGCATAATTAGATACATGGATTCCATTTAGTGTTTGACAGCTTAGTGTTCGACAACTTATTAATGATGAGCTAAGAATGAGATGCAGGCAAGAGAGAAAATTGATTCCGCAGAAATGGAAAGCTTTCTGAAAGAAAGGGGCGCCCCTCGGTCATCTATGATGACTTTTGCGACAGCCCCTTCTTTTTGCTGTCCAGTTATGGTCTACCCGCCGATAAGCTCCTCTCAACGCTGCCGATAATACCGCCTAACTCGGCAACGAGAGATTCCAGGTTCAACGCGATATCATTGACTGCGTCGGAGGATGCAGATTGCTCCTCTGCGGCGGATAATATTTTCTCGATATTCGAGAAAAATGCCGATGTTATTTCGGACACCTGAATCATCATATCATGGGTCTGTTTGGAATGCTGGAGCAGTAAATCGGTCGTACCGGATATGTCCTTGATTTGCTGATCCACGGTGTTCGAAGATTCGGAAATTTCAGCAAAGACGCGCTGCGTCTCGGTAATTTGCTCCAGACCTTTCTGCACTTCGCTTAAGCTGACGTTCATTTCGCTGAGCACCTGATCAATACGGCTTTGGAAGGATTGAACGTTCCTGTGGATTTCGGCAGCAGAGTCATTGGATTGGCCGGCCAGCTTGCGGACTTCCGCCGCGACTACGGCGAATCCGCTTCCGTGTTCTCCAGCCCGGGCCGCTTCGATCGAGGCATTGAGAGCCAGCAAATTAGTCTGATCTGCGATGGACGAAATGAGATCCACGAGCTTTTCGATTTCCTGGGAGCTATCGGCCAACTGATGGATGATCTCGTTCACATTGTTAACGGAAGAGGTAATTACGTGAATCTGGCTTGCCAGTAAATGAATCCTCTCTTGCCCATAAACGACCTGTTTCGAGGTTGCCAGGGAACTCTCGGTGACTACATTAGCGTTCTCGTTAATATGCCCGACCTGATCCACCATGCTTTGAATGCTCTCGACACCTAAGCCTAGCTTATTCGTCTGCTCGTAAGCCCCCATAGAGATCGTTTCAATGGAGGTGACGATTTCTTGACTGGCCTTGGCGGACTGGCTGGCGCCGGACAAGAGCTGGGTGACGGCATTCAACACCGACTCGCTGGAATCATTCATGTTTTGGAGAACTTTGTCTAAAGCCTGCTGCTGGGAAGCTACTTTTTTCTCGTATTCACTAGTATGTATTTGTTTGGAATAGACGAACCAGATCGTTGCTCCGCTTGTAAGAATTAAATAGAGGGCATGAATGAGCAGCAGTGAGAAACGGTAATCGGACATGCCGCAGAGCAGCTGTGGGAACCAGAAATAACCGGCTAAATGCTGAACTGCGAATATAGCGGTGCTGTAGATGAGTATTCTAATATTTTCATAGTAAGCAATAATCGCGATCGTCATAAATATGGAGAAGTGATACTCCACGAATCCGTCGCCGCCAGCCATAATGGAAATACTGCTGAATGTCAGCGTTGTGCTGTTCAGCCATGGCAGAGCCGGGGAACTGGTACTCTTCCTATAAATGAGGAGGCTTAATATCATTAGGACAATCGGAATAAAAAAGAGCAAATTTTTGAAAAGGGATAGCCCCTGCGATAACTGGCCGATCCCGCTCATCGCTCTATGAACTTCGAACAGAGATGTATATCTGTGCACGGCATGCGTTCCTACAGATAGCAACAGCGAGATTCCGGACAAAATGAGCATCATTGAATTTTTTTGCAAATGCTTTAACTTCATCTTTCGTTTCCAACCTGCCTTTATAAAAATTTCATTACAAATATGTGAAGCTATTCATTAACGCCTCTTCCTCGCCGAAAATGTAATCAAATCCTTCAGACGAAGGAACGGGTTCGGCGACTCGTTATTTTGGCATAATGTACATCATATATCGCTGAACTCACAGAAATCTCACAACATGCATAGTACTTGTCATTTGCGTCATAAATCAGGCTGAGGGTAGGGGGATGTCATTGCTAAGAACAGTTATCGTTGAGGATGAAAGGCTTTCTTTGAATATGATGAAAAGATACATTGATGAGCATCCGGAATATGAGCTCATCGGGGCTTATTCCGATCCGTTCGAGGCGTTGAAAGACATCCCCCGCTTGCAGGTTGACGTGCTTTTTACTGATATCGGCATGCCTGGCTTAAATGGATTGGAGCTGGCGGAGCGGGTAAAGCAGGATTCCATGCAAATCGTGTTTACGACGGCACATCGGGAATATGCGGCCGATGCCTTTCGCGTCGATGCGGTGGATTATTTGCTGAAGCCGGTTACGCGCAGGGCAGTCGATGCGATTGCCGCCAAATTAGAGCGAATAAAGCGTTTGCTCGCCATGGAGGCTTTGAAGTTCAAGGCGTCTGTCATGACGGTAAAATGCTTTGGTTCATTCCGAACGACCAATCAAGATGGAGTTATCGTGAAATGGCCAACGAAAAAAACGGAAGAAATGTTCGCTTATTTTATCGTGAACGAGGGGCAAATTTTAAACAAATGGATCCTTGCAGATAGTCTATGGCCGGAGATGGATGGTGCGAGAGCGGTTCACAATGTATACAATACGATCTACCGGTTGAAGAGGACATTTGAGGAGTTCTCCCTGCCTTTATCGATCAGAGTGATCAATGAGGGGTATGTTCTTGAAGCAGTCGACGGGGCGATCAGTGTGGATCTATACGATTACCGGGAACTGTCAGGGCAGGAGAAGTTGACGGCAGGTCAGCTCCAGCTCTTGCAAAACCTATATGCAGGTTCCTTATATCAGGATAGAGACTATCCTTGGTGCATCAATCTAAGGGAAAGTCTGGAAGTGATGCATATGACAAAACAGCAGGATATGTCCTTACTGGCTGGAACAGCCGATATGACCTAAGCAAATATGGAGCTGATCCGTTCAACGCAAGGAACCCGAAGGGGTTCTTTTTTTGTTGTCCGTGTCCGTACGAAATGATTTCATTGTATTGACAATACATGAAGATGGTCATATAATCATTAACGATAATGATAATCATTATCAATAAAACAATCGGAGGAAATACTGTGCCTTATACATATCGTTTTAAAAATCAATTGAGATCTTCTTTTATCATTGTTTTTATTTTAGCTGTTGCGTTGATTTCGGGATGCGGCTCTGCCGGATCAGTAACAGGACAGAATAATGTTCCCGCAGAAACGGAAGTTCTCTCCCCTGTTACGCGTATGGTCAAGGATGTGAGCGGCGATGTGGAAATTCCAGCTGCACCACAGAAAATTGCTGTATTGCTGGATTACTATTCGGATCATTTGCTGGAGCTTGGAATCAAGCCTCATGCCTCGACGACGTCGCTTGTCAATCATCAGTTCCTACCATATATAGCAAATCAAATGGAAGGTGTAATCCCGTTAGGCGCATCGGAATCTCCGAACCTGGAGGCGTTGTTGGAGGCTGAGCCCGATTTAATTCTTGCTTACGCCCCCTCTCATCAAGAAATCGAAGATAGTTTGCGGAAGATAGCTCCGACGCTCATGCTTGACGGAGAATTAATGAGCGATTGGCGCCAGCTGCTCCTGGAGCTGGGAAGAATCGTCGGGCAAGAGGAACTAGCGCAGCAGAAGCTTAACGACTATTTGACTAAAGCTGAGAGCGCAAAAGAGGAGCTGGGTCGCAGGGTTGGCGAAGAAGTGTTTGTCGTTATGCGAGTGATGCCGAAGGAATTGAGAGTGTACGGAGTGGACGATATCCGGATCGGCCGCATCATTCATCAGGAGCTAGGTCTAAACGGCTTGAAGCTTGCCGAGGGTAAAGCGATGCAGACAATTTCGCTGGAAGAGCTGCCGAATCTTAATCCGGATCATATTTTTCTGATGGAGAATGTAGAGGATACGGCGAAGAGCAGGCTAGACGAATTAAAGAACTCAGCCATATGGAAAAACATAAAGGCGGTTCAGGAGGACCAGGTTTACATCGTTGAGCAGCAATTATGGAACCGCGGAATTGCGCCGATCGGCTCCAATCAAATCATTGACCAAATTCTAGAAATCGTAAGATAGCGTACCGGCGTTCGGGAATATTTTGCACAATCAGCTTCTAATCTGGCAGCTTAATGCTAGCGGATTCTGGAAGTATCTATGCAAATATTCTTGGCGCCGGTTTTATTATATGTTATAAATAGCCATGCATACCTTTGTAATCCTAGCCAAGTTCCTGCTTGTCAAACTAGTCCGCATAATCGGCCAAGTTCCCTCATAGACATGTTATCAGTTTAGGAAATCAATCTGCAGAGGGGATGATCTCATGCGACGGATCACTTGGGCGTTAGTCATTGTGATATGCTTGAGTGCTGTATTGGGCGGTTGCGGCAAGAAAGATGCTGACGGAGTCGTCAAGGATTTGGACAAAATCGTTACGAAGCTGGAGAGCTACCAGGGTTCGGGAACGATGACGCTCCATACGGGGGATAAACCCCAAGAATACAAGGTTGAGGTATGGTATCAGAATCCGTCTTTTTATCGGATTGCTCTGACGAATGCCCAGAAGGACATTACGCAGATCGTCCTTAAGAACGATCAGGGCGTCTATGTGTTGACGCCGAGTCTGAACAAGAGCTTCCGCTTCCAAAGCGATTGGCCGGAGAACCAGGGTCAGGTCTACTTGTATCAGACGCTCGTGCGAAGCATCCTTAGCGACAACACTCGTCAATTCGTAAGCGATAAGGATAGCTATGTGTTCGATGTAGCCGCGAACTACAATACCCACGCGCTTGTGCGTCAAAAAATTTGGCTCGACAAAGACGACTATGCGCCGAGGCAGGTACAGGTCTCGGACGCTGAAGCGAAGGTCGTGGTTGAAGTGAAGTTCGAGAAATTTAACTTTAATGCCAAATTTGACGATAAATCATTTGATATGCAGCATAATCTAGATACGGCAGGCCAAAAGTCCAAGGGAACGCTTCTTGAAGTGGATGAGAACGGGATGCTCGTCGAAAGCACGGAGGCTTCCGAAACAGGTGCGAGTGCAACGGATCAAGGTGTAGAAGGGCAGGGCTTGGCAGCTCCGGCGCTGAGTGAGCCGTTCGGCGTCATTATTCCGACGTACTTGCCTGAAGGTGTAGCGTATAAAGATGATAAAGTCGTAGATGATAGTGATAGAAGCAGCGTACTGCTCCGATATGACGGTACATATCAATTTACGTTAACCGAATCCCGTTCACCGGATCGTACGGTTTCGCTGGCAACCGGAACAGTTATCGATCTCGGTTTCACTGCGGGCCTGCTGACAGGAGATGAGCTGCAGACTTTAACCTGGACCATGGATGGACTGGAATTCCGTATTACAAGCGACAATCTTCCCGTGAGCGAAATGGCAAAAATAGCCGCGTCTATGGAGGAACAAACGGGTAAATAAGAAGAGGCTGGCGGACTTGCGGTACTTCTGATAGGCTGTAGGAGCTATCGAACCCGTCAGTCTGTCTCTTCTTTTTATTTGGAATAAACCGCATTATGGGTTAAAATGACTTCGTATGCACAATATGGTTTATTCTGTTTAATTGACAGCGGCCTTCTGGAACATTACGATTAATGTATTGTTTGATGATGGATTTTCACTCATTAGAGAAGGTGACCTACAAAGTGCAAGTGAAGTATCGACCTACCCGTGCAGAAATCGATTTGGACGCGCTTTATGCCAACTATACTGCTCTACGGAGAAGAATACCAGCGGACATGAAGCTGTTAGCATGCGTTAAAGCAAATGCATATGGACATGGAGCTGTGCCCGTCGCCAAGGAACTTGAACGCTACGGGGCCGATTATCTTAGCGTAGCCTTTCTAGACGAAGCCCTGGAGCTGCGCCAAGCCGGTCTGACCATTCCTATTCTGGTTCTGGGCTATACCCCTCCGAACGGAATACGTACGGCATGGGAGAATGGGATTACCCTTACTTTGTTTAGCGCAGAAGCGCTTGACGAGATCAAAGCTATTGATCCCAGCGAGTATACCGGCAAACTGAAAGTCCATATCAAAATCGATTCTGGTATGGGGCGCCTCGGACTCCTGCCCGGAGATGAGGCGCTGGATTTCATCCGCAATGCAATGAGCCTGCAGCATTTGGAAGTGGAGGGCTTATTTACCCACTTTGCAACAGCGGATGAGCAAGATAAGAGCTATACATTGGAACAGTACCGGCGTTTTCAGAATGTGGTTCATGCGCTGAAGCATTATGATTTGGATATCCCGATTATACATACAGGCAACAGCGCGATTGCAATTGATTTACCGGAGATTTCGTGCCAGATGGTGCGGATCGGCATCGCATTGTATGGCCTCTACCCCTCCGATGAGGTTCATAAAGAGCAGGTTTCGCTTCTTCCGGTTCTATCTCTTAAGACAGAAACGGTGCAGGTGAAGACTTTGCCGCCGCATTCCTCCGTAAGCTACGGAGCGAAATACGTAACGGATCGGGAAGAGGTTATCGCAACGCTGCCGATAGGCTATGCCGACGGATATTCACGGATGCTAAGCGGTAAAGCGCAGATGCTCATTCGCGGCCGGCGCGTTCCTGTCGTGGGAACGATCTGCATGGACCAATGTATGGTTTCGCTACAATCTTTAGCTGAAGAAGCTGAAGAAATCCAAGTCGGTGAGGAGGTTGTTCTCATCGGCCGGCAGTCCGGTGCAATGATTACAGCGGACGAACTGGCCTCCATGCTCGGTACCATTAACTACGAGTTGATCTGTATGTTGGCTCATCGTGTGCCCCGTCTATACATAGGCACAAATAGACCGCAAGTTTTGGTAAACCCGTTGTTTGCCTAAAAAGGCAGACAAAAAACTACAAAACTATCTTCCTAATGGAAGGATTTTATGCTAGGTCCATCGAATGATATACATTATGCTCGAATCATAAAGATGGAAATGATCAAGGTATGTACGCTCATGCCAATTTTGGTTATAATGAAATGCAGCATACTTGATATACACTTAGCATATATTCTTTTGTATAAATATCCTTGAATATTGCTATACTGAGTCACAAGGATCTGGGTCGAGAAGGTTTTGGGGGTGGATGTTTAAAGATGGCCAATATGCAGAACACCAAAAGGATTATGATCAGCTTACCGGATCATCTATTGCAGGAAGTGGATGGAATCGTAGCTATGGAGAATTCCAATCGCAGCGAGCTTATTAGGCAAGCCATGAAACTGTATTTGAACGAACGGAAGAAACGCTTCATCCGGGAGTCTATGCAGCGTGGCTACATGGAAATGGCCAAGATTAACTTAACCATGGCCTCTGAAGCTTTCCACGCGGAGGAAGATGCAGACAGCACTCTGGACCGCCTAGTTAGCGGGGTGTGACCATTGATTGTAAAGCGCGGCGACGTATTTTTTGCAGACCTTTCCCCTGTTGTCGGTTCTGAACAGGGCGGGGTAAGACCTGTGCTTATCATCCAGAATGATATCGGCAACCGATTCAGCCCAACGGTAATCGTTGCTGCCATTACCGCTCAAATCCAAAAAGCTAAGCTGCCGACGCATGTTGAGATTGAAGCGGCTACGCATGGATTTGATAGGGATTCTGTCATTTTGCTTGAACAGATACGTACGATTGATAAGCAAAGACTGACGGACAAAATTACCCATTTGGATGATGAGACGATGAAAAAGGTTAACGATTCGCTGCTTATTAGTCTGGGATTAATCGATTTTTGATGAGAAGAGGAGAAAATTTCTCCTTATAAGGCGTCCCGCCATAGGGGCGTCTTTTTCTAATGTCGTATTTAAGCTACCGATCTTGTGTAATGTTGTAAGTCGGCTTCTATTTAAAGTTAGGATGAATTTTTCGAATTCGCATAGCTTCGCTGGCTTAATCTGGTATAATAAACATATCTACATCTCTGAGGAGGACCGTTTTTAATGGATTATAATTCTTCTGGGCAATACAACTACAATTATCCGCCCGCACCACCCCAGCCGCCTGCACCACCTGCAGAGCAGAGCACGAATGGCAAGTCGGTTACGGCGCTGGTTTTGGGAATATTGGCTATCGCTATTCCCTACATTGGATTTTTTCTAGGGATTGTGGCGATCATTATTGCTTCTATTTCCTTTAAGGAAATCAAGCGAACGAATGAGAAAGGGCATGGCTTCGCCCAAGCAGGATTGATTTGCGGCATTATCGGTACCGCTATTTACGCGCTTATTATCTTGTTCCTTATCATCGTATTTATCGCTGCCGTATCTACACCGGATAATTACTGGAACTACTCGAACTTCTAATTCGACGATCAGACACCGTACCTCGTGTACGGTGTTTTTGTTGTTCATTGGCCCTTGAGAAATGGTCCTGACTGGCACTCGGCCGAAAATTTTGTGATAATAGGAGCAGTGCAATCTGAGGATGAAAGAGGGATGACTTTGTCACAAACTGAAATCAATCCGGAAACGAATACGAACGAGGCGCAAATCGAGGTTAAGGTTCAGGAGCGAATCGTGGCTCAGGCGGCCAAAGAATTAGGGCTGCCTTTAAAGGGAGTGCGGACAACCGTCCAGCTGTTGGATGAAGGTAATACGATCCCCTTTGTGGCCCGCTACCGCAAAGAGATGACTGGAGAACTGGACGAAAACCAGCTTCGCGATATCGAGGATCGGGTACAATATTTGCGGAATTTGGAGGTTCGCAAGCGGGAAGTGATCCGCATCATTGGCGAGCAAGGCAAATTGACCCCGGAGCTGGAGTCTGCCATCGTTCAAGCGGTGAAACTGCAAGAGGTTGAGGATTTGTATCGTCCATACCGGCAAAAACGCAAGACCAGAGCCAGCGTCGCAAAGGAAAAAGGCCTCGAGCCTTTGGCAAAATGGCTGTTAACGCAACCTAAAGACGGCGAGCCTCTGGAGGAGGCTGCCAAGTATGTAAATGCGGAACTTGCAGTTGAGACGGCAGAAGAGGCGCTGCAGGGCGCTATGGACATCGTAGCCGAGGAGATTGCGGATGAGGCGGCAATCAGAGCCTGGGTGCGGAAGTACAGCATAGATCATGGCGTGATTGTGTCGGAAGCGAAGAATCCTGAGGAAGAATCCGTATACGAAATGTACTACGACTACCGCGAGCCTGCCAAGAAAATGCCGCCCCATCGCATATTGGCGATTAACCGGGGCGAACGCGAGAATATTCTTAAAATTTCGCTGGAACTGGATGCCGAAGCGATCCATCGCCATATTGCCGGGCGGACGATTAAAGGTCGTTCCGTGACCGGGAGCATTCTTCAAAACGTGATCGAGGATGCTTATAAAAGGCTGATCGCCCCTTCGATTGAACGGGAAGTGCGCGCGGAGCTGACGGAAAAGGCCGAACGGCAGGCGATCTCTATTTTCTCGGCGAATTTGCGCAGTCTGCTGCTTCAGCCGCCGATAAAGGGGAAAATCGTGCTTGGCGTAGATCCGGCTTACCGTACAGGCTGCAAGCTCGCCGTCGTGGATGAGACGGGCAAGCTGCTGGAAGTCGCCGTAACTTACCCGACGCCGCCAAACAACAAAAAGCGGGAAGCGGCGCTTAAATTCAATGAACTTATGGATAAATACGGTGCAGAGCTTATTGTTATCGGTAATGGCACGGCTTCCCGCGAGACGGAACAATTCGTGGCTGAGATTATTGCGGAACGTAATGATTCTAACCTGGCCTATCTGATCGTGAACGAGGCGGGGGCCAGCGTCTACTCGGCCTCAAAGCTGGCGCAGCAGGAGTTCCCTGATCTGGACGTCGCTGAACGCAGCGCAGTCTCGATAGCGAGAAGACTGCAGGATCCGCTGGCTGAGCTCGTGAAAATCGAACCTAAAGCAATCGGCGTTGGCCAATATCAGCACGACGTATCCCAGAAGCATCTGGACGAGAGCCTTACGGCGGTAGTAGAGTCCGCGGTTAACCATGTCGGCGTAGACGTGAATACGGCATCTCCTTCCCTCTTGTCCTATGTTTCCGGCGTTAACGCAACCACTGCCAAGAACATCGTTAAGTACAGGGAGGAGAATGGAAAATTCACGAGCCGCAAGCAGCTTCAGAAGGTTCCACGTCTCGGCGCAAAAACGTACGAGCAGTGTATCGGGTTCATGCGGATCAATGATGGAGAGCATCCGCTCGACCGCACGCCGATCCATCCTGAGTCCTATGGCGTGGTCACTGAATTGTTCAAGGAGCTGCGTGTAGAGCTGAACCAGCTCGGGACCAAGGAATTGGCCGAGATGCTCTCCACGCTGGAGCCGGAAAACTTGGCCGTACAGCTCGGCGTAGGGGTTCCGACGTTGCGGGATATTCTCGACAGTCTGCAGCGTCCGGGCCGCGACCCGCGTGAAGAGCTTCCACCCCTGATTTTCCGCACAGATGTTCTGAAAATCGAGGATTTATCCCCAGGGATGGAGCTTCAGGGCACCGTTCGTAATGTCATTGATTTCGGCGCGTTTGTCGATATCGGCATTAAGAACGATGGCTTGGTGCATATATCCCAACTCAGCAATGGCTACGTGAAGCACCCGATGGACGTGGTTTCGGTTGGCGATAATGTGACGGTATGGGTGCTTACCGTTGACATTAAGAAGGGACGCGTCGGGTTGACCATGCGCAAGCCTACAGAAGTGAAATAAATATGCAGGGATCTAATAAATTACCAGTCTGAAAGTTCTCAGGCTGGTAATTTTGTTTTTATCGTGCTGACCTCCTATCCTCGTGCATGTTTTTTTTTACTTTGTACACAATGGTAACTATGGCAAGCTCCAGCCCAGCCGGATGAACAGGCAAGTTCATTTGGCCAAAGTTATGGAGAGTTTCTGCAAATGACGGTTTATGACGTAAGCATTTTTAAGAGGAGGGGTGACGTTGGGTAAGCGTTACTATGTGTCCATACCGGGACGGTCGGTTCTGGAAGAGCAGGGCGCCACAGCTTATGAATGGACGATTGAAGCGTCTTCTGAAGAGGCAATCAACTTGAGATATATGCTGGAGCGGATTGGAGAGAAGGAGGATAGCTCCTTTGTGGCTTATATGTTTCCTTGGCCGGATACGCCGGAAGATGAGACTAACAGCGGGTTCCAGAGTCAGATAGACAAGGTGTACCGGGAGATTTACCGGCTGGGCACGGAAGAGACCAGGCGGCAGCTGGACCGAAGCGGTTATGGAGCCGGGGAAGACGAACACGAACAATAACTACAGTAGAATGAGGTGTGAATGAATATGTACTATATCAAGGAAGCCAAATTTCGTCGCTTGGCTGAACATGACGGCCGGGAATGCGCCGAAGTACAAGTATGGCCCGGGGCGGCCGGTGATCCAGAGCTGTATGTGTACGTAGCCCGGTCCCAGGATGGGAATGAGGATTACGAGATCATCCGGATGATTCGCAGCGATGCTGATTTCGAGATCGATTGGTATGATAACAGCCATCACCAGGCTTATGCCGAGATCGCGGAAGAGAACTTTGGCGATACCGGGTGGCCTGAGCCTGCGAAGCAGCGTGTGGATTTCAAGGAGCAGCTGCTTGCTTACGGCGACATCGCCGACAAGCTTAGTGATAAATTGAAAGGCGAAGACACGCAACATTGAGCGGCAGGTAAAATAGTACTTTGAAAATAGAAAAGGATGCGTTATAATAAATAACGCATCCTTTTTATACATACCTTTTTATGTCCCAGTAGCTCAGCTGGATAGAGCAACGGCCTTCTAAGCCGTCGGTCAGGGGTTCGA
>NZ_BAABMC010000006.1:0-308819 GCF_054767475.1 Paenibacillus sp. YSY-4.3
GAAGCACTGCTGATCTTTGTATCAGCAGTGCTTCTTTGTGTTTTTTAGTGTGATTTGCATAAGACACGCGGTCTAACGGACAAGAGATTCGCTATTTACTGTATTTTCGCGAAATCGGCAAGCTAACGGACACAGAAGTCGCTATTTAGTGAATATGAACATCGAAGCCATCGATTTTGCACGAATAAGGTCTGCTGTGTCCATTAGTTCCAGAAAAAGCAGCATTTATGCGAAATAGCGGAACCAGGGTCCGTAGGAGATCAACAGAACTAAATACAGAGGCAGCAACCCAGTTACTCGTTAATAGTCGACGCCCCCACACACCACGCCCTCCACACACCACGCCCCCCACGCACTGTGTACAGAACCCTACCAACCTTTCATTCCGTAGAATCCCTTTTCACGCTTTTCAACGGTACTAAACTCGCATATTGATGCGACAGGGGGGATACGTTGCAACTTTATTGATGAAGAATCAGAAAAATATCAACCATAAATCGCAATATCGCCATCTCAAAATCATTCCCTGAATTCGATAGACTTACGATGTAAAGATTTACACATTCGAAAGGGGTCTTGAAATGGATAGAATGAAACGCTTGGCGGTCGTTCTGGTTGCAGTCCTGCTGGTTGCTTCATTAGCGGCATGCGGCGGTGGCGGTAACAAGAATACGGCAAACGGTAATGCAGAAAATACGCCTGCTGCTACGGACAATGCTAGTGAAGGTGCAAAAACGGATTCTGGTGAGAAAATTGAGCTTACGTTCTGGTCGCTTGGAACGACAAATTATGAGGAACTGGCTAAAGAGTATACAAAAGAGCATCCGAATATTACTGTGAAGTTTCAAAATACGTCTGACCAAACCGCACATCATAACAATTTAACGACAGCTTTATCCGCTAATTCTGGAGCACCAGACATCTTTATGTTGGAAATCGCATTTATGGAGCGCTATATCAATGCTCAGGATAAGTTCTACAATCTATATGATCTGGGCGCCAAAGATATTGAAGGCGATTACCTGGATTGGAAGTGGAAGCAGGCAACTTCTTTGGACGGCTCCTTCCAATTGGGGCTGCCAACGGACATTGGGCCAACGGTTGTATATTACCGCACAGATCTGATTGAACAAGCCGGATTGCCAAAAGACCCGGATGAATTAAGTGCAGCGATCGATACATGGGATAAGTTCGCGACTGTAGCAAAGCAATTCAAAGAGAAGACGGGCAAACCATTTGCTGATTTGACGGATTTGGTTTATCACGGGGTGCGAGACCAAGCGGACGGTGAAATTTATTTCAGTAAGGCTGACGGCTCCTTCATTGGAGATAAGAATCCGCAAGTGAAGAAAGCTTATGACTTCACGGTAAAAGGCATTCAAGAAGGCTGGATCGGCAATACGCTGCTATGGTCTCCTGAATGGAACAAGGCGATTAATGACGGTGATTTCGGCGTCATGTTAGGCCCTGCGTGGATGGCTGGTACGATTCGCAACGCACAGGATTCCGCAGGCAAATGGGCCATCGCTCAGCTTCCTGAAGGTGCAGGCAACTGGGGCGGTTCATTCTTGACCCTGCCTAAAGAAGGCAAGCATTCAAAAGAAGCTTATGAGTTCATCTCCTGGCTCGTAAACAAGGATAACCAACTGAAATCCTTCAAAAGCAAAGGATTGTTCCCTTCGATTCCGGCAGTCTACTCGGAGCCGGCATTCAAAGAAGATAAGGACGAATTCTTTAGCGGACAAGTCATTTCCGAAGCTTACGCCAAATCGGCTGAACGTGTAAAACCGGTATACTATGGTCCGCTTCACGACCAAGTAGACACGATGTTCAAGGATGCGCTCAAGAACGTGCTTGAGAGAAAAGCGGATCCGGCCAAAGAGTGGGAAAGCGCAATTAAGCAAGCTAAGACATTGGCAGAACGCAGCTAATAAATGGTCGTTTCTTTATAGCTTGTCACCCAAATTCGCAAGAAGATGGTATCTTCTTGCGAATTTGGATTTATTAAAAACTGCCCTGGAGGTGCATCGATGGCTGACATAGCTACTGCCAAACCGATTCAAAATGCAAGTAAAAAGCCGTTTTGGACAGAGACAAGGCGAAGCCGCTTGACGGCGTATACGTTTATTTCCCCTTTCTTTATTCTGTTTAGCATTTTTGGGCTATACCCGATCTTCTTTACGATTTATTTGTCATTTTTTAAGTGGGATGCTCTCGGACCGATGAAATTTGTCGGATTCAAAAATTACGAGCTGATCACCAGCGATCCGACGTTTTGGATTTCTTTCAGCAATACGCTAATTATGGCGTTAATGGGGACTGTTCCGCAGCTCATTTTGGCGTTATTTGTCGCTATTATGCTAAATTCGGCTTTGAACAAGTTTAAGAATACGTCCCGGATATTGTTCTTCATGCCGAATATTACTTCCATTGTCGCCGTGACGCTCGTCTTCAGCACGATGTTCGGCAACAACGGGATGGTCAATTGGCTGTTAAACAGCATGGGGCTGGAAAACGTAGCCTTCAACTCGGGATGGTGGGGCGTAAAGATCGCGATCTCTACAATGGTCATGTGGCGCTGGATGGGCTATAACGCCATCATCTTCCTCTCCGGTCTGCAGAGTATTCCTACGGATATTTATGAAGCTGCGAAAATTGACGGGGCAAGTCGAGGACAGCAAATGATCTACATTACGCTGCCACTCCTGCGGCCGTTTATCATTTTCGTAACGCTGATTTCCACGATCGGGGCGCTTCAATTGTTTACCGAGCCTTACGTTTTCCTGGGCCAAACGGGAACAGGTTCTACTCGTCAGGAAGGGGTTACGATGGTCACTTATTTGTACAGTGAGGCGTTCCGTAACGGCTTTTTCGGTACAGCGGCCGCAACGGCGGTCATGCTGTTTATTTTCACCATTGTTTTCTCCGTCCTCAATATGATGATATCCAGCC
Source organism: Paenibacillus sp. YSY-4.3 (assembly GCF_054767475.1). Classification (NCBI taxonomy): domain Bacteria; kingdom Bacillati; phylum Bacillota; class Bacilli; order Caryophanales; family Paenibacillaceae; genus Paenibacillus; species Paenibacillus sp. YSY-4.3. The sequence goes on from NZ_BAABMC010000006.1 coordinate 2,953, forward strand.
GCATGGGCGGAGATACAGGAGGGACAAAGGCATGAGCACAGCCGCAATGAACGTGAAAAGAAGAAAACCGGACGATGCCGGGATCGCAGTCAAAGTATTATTCTATATCTTCATGGTGGTAGGCGCCCTCGCTTCCATATTCCCGTTCTACTGGATGTTCGTGATCGCGACAAATGACAAGTCCGCCGCATTCCATATTCCGCCGCTGCTTGTGCCTGGAACGGAGTTCTTTAATAATTTCGGACGCGTCTTGGAACGGACGGAGTTTTTCAGAGCTTTGATGAATTCTGTCGTCGTAGCATCAACAGTGACGGTATCCGTCGTATTTCTGTGTACGTTGGCGGGTTATGCTTTCGCGAAATATGAGTTTCCGTTAAAAAAAGTACTGTTTGTCTTCGTTATTGCCACCATGCTGGTACCCGTTCAACTCGGGGTTCTGCCGCAATACGTCATCATGGCAAAGCTGCACTGGATTGACAGCTATAAGGCGCTGATTGTTCCGGCTATGGTTAACGCCTTCGGCATATTCTGGATGAGGCAGTATATATCCTCAGCCGTTCATTCTGAGTTGATTGAGGCTGGGCGGATCGATGGCGGCGGCCATTTTCGGATATTCTGGAATATTGCGATACCTGTCGTTACGCCAGCAATGGCTACGCTCGCCATTTTGAATTTCATGAACGTCTGGAACGACTTTTTCTGGCCGCTCGTCGTGCTGAAGAACAAAGAAAACTACACGATTCAGCTTGCACTACAGCAGCTGTTCACGAACCGGGACGGCCTTGATTTCGGGATGATCATGTCAGCAACCTTTACGGCGACGCTTCCGCTCCTAATCGTGTTTCTGCTGTTTAGCCGCTGGGTCATCGCCGGACTTACTTCGGGAGCGATCAAAAGCTAGCAAGGAATATTGAACACGATGAAGAATAATACAGTTAGAAGATGGTGGGGAGGCAGCAAACGTTATGAAGCTCCGTCGAAAAATCTTACTGGCGATTATACTTCTCGTGTTCATTCCGGTTATCCTGATGGGCGGGGTGTCGTATTTCAGCTTCGCGAATGCCATGGAGAAGAAGTCGAGTCACTTCTATTGGATCTCTTTGCAGGAGAGCGACCGGAAGCTGAAATTTGCGCTAAATGAAATAACGACCATTTCGAACTCAGCGATTACTCAGGATGTTATTCAGCAGACGCTGAAGGTGCCGGAGGCGGGAGTAAGCTACGAGAACAAGCAAGAGATAAGCAAACTATTCAATCATCCGATGATTACTTCGTTTGCATTGTACACTGAACATCAATTGCTCTACAGTTCTAATGACTCTATGGCATTCCAAGAGCTGGATCAGCAGAGCTGGTACGACAAGATGAAATTGGCCGAAGGAAGACCGGTGTGGATCGGACCCGGGGAGAACGGTTCGGTCGCAACGGGGAAACCGGTACTCATTCAGGCCCGTTCGATCAAAGATTACTATTCATTAGAGGATATTGGGGCTCTCGTAATATATATCAAGCCGGACATTCTGGATCAGGTGTTCTGGGAAGCAGCAACGCTGAAGCAAGGAGATATACTGCTGGTGAATACCCAGGGGAATATCGTGTTTGACAAGTCTGGTGAGCATATCGGGGAACAGACTTCATTTCCCTTTCTTTCGGCTGGGTATTCCAACAGTAAAGGATATTATGTGGATAAGTATCTTGGAGAGAAATCGCTGATCACCTATCTGCCCTCGCATAATAAAGATTGGGTATTGGTAGCGATTACACCATTTAAGCTGATCGCATCGGAGTCTATGTCGATCCGCAACATCGCCGTGATTCTTGTGCTGGTGTCCCTGGTATCGGCGTTCCTGTTTGACCGCTTCTTTGTACGCAGGCTGGTCGGCAGCATCATTAGCGTCGTGAACGGAATGAAGCGAGTGCAGCAGGGGATATTTGTGCCTATTACTGCTGGGCTTCCGGCGGATGACGAGCGGGATTTGCTGGTGGACGGATTCAACCGGATGAGCACGCAAATCGACGAGCTGATCGAGCAGGTCGAGACCGAGCAGAACCGCAAGAAAGAGGCAGAGCTGCAGGCGCTCGTAGCGCAAATCAACCCGCATTTTATTTATAACTCCCTGGAATCCATCAATTCCATGGCTGTGCTGCAGGGGAACAAGAGCATCAGCAAGATGGTCGTCTCTCTCGGCAAGCTGTTGCGGATCAGCATCAGCGAGAATCAGGAGCTGATTCCGCTGCAGATGGAGATGGAGCATGTCCGGCATTACATGGATATTCAAAAATTCCGCTTTGAGGATAAGTTTGCTTATGACATGCAAATATCGGATGAGTTGAAATATTATAAGACGCAAAAGCTGATCGTTCAACCCATTGTCGAGAACGCGTTATACCATGCGATCGAGCCGATGGAAGACAGTGGATTGATCACGATCCGGGCGGAGGAGCAAGGCAGTGATATTTTCATCTATGTTATGGATAACGGGCTTGGGTTTGATCCGGAAACGCTGCAGAAGATGTGGAATAAGGACTGGGGCAAGCTGAGAAAATACCGGGAAAACGGCGTAGGCCTTAAAAATGTGTATGAACGGCTGCGTATCCGGTTTGGCGGACATTACGGCATCATGATATGTTCCTCCCCGGGATTCGGATCTACGATTCGAATTCGGATACCTAAGATTGTTTCATAAAATAACGATAGGTAAACAGGGGGGATCATGATGAAATGGCTGCTAAATTGGGGTTGGATGCTGCTATATGTTATCGTTCTCGCCGTATCGGTTCTTCTAATTACGGCGGGCAATCGCGATCCGATCGAGGAGAGTCAGACCGATAAGATTACGCTTACCTTCCGCCATTTTTGGACGAAGGAGCATGATCGGCCAATGCTGAGTATTTTTGAGGACGTAGTCGCGGACTACCAGAAACTTCACCCGAACGTTAAAGTGAATTTCGAAGGGATGGACCAGACCACGCATCGCGAGCAGCAGTTGAAGAGCGAGATGGTGACAGGAACTCCTCCGGATATGTTCGTCTTGTTCGGAGGAGCTGAAATCGAGCCCTATGCACGGGCGAACCGGTTGATGGATTTGAGTCAGTTCGTGAAGGACCGGGGGCTTCAGGGTCAATTTCACGATCTGAAGTTATGGACCTTCGACAACCATGTTTACGGGCTGCCGATTGAAGGCAATGCGGAGCCTTTGTATTACAATAAGACGATTTTTGACTCGCTTGGTCTTGAGGCGCCAAGCACGCTGGCTGAATTGGACCGTGTCATTCAGGTGCTGAGGGATAACGGTTATATTCCGTTTGCACTGGGCAATGAAGACCGCTGGCCGGCGGCCATTTTCGCTCATTACCTTATGGATCGGTATGCGGGATCCGAACTGATCCAGTCGCTGTCGCAGGGCGAAGAGGGATTTGATTTCCGAAACGAAAAATACTTGAAAGCCTATGAACACCTGGCCAACTGGGTCGAGGCAGGAGCGTTTGCCTCCTCGGCAAACAGCTATACCACGGAAGAAGCGATCACCCAGTTTACAATAGGCAGGGCAGCCATGTATTTGAACGGGAATTGGGATATCAATCTGTTTCGCCGCAGCGACGCGGTTGACGGTTCTGCATCGAGTTTTCAAGATGAGGTCGGCGTCATCCCATTTCCAGCGATGCGGCTTGGAGCAACGAGATCGATTGCCGGCGGGTATACGATCGGCATCGGGCTATCGTCCAATTTGGATGATGCGAAGAAGGAGGCTGCGCTGGATTTGCTGGAAGGTTTCTATACGAAGGAAGTGCAGAGCCGCATCGTTTATGAAGGGTTGCGTTTGCCGTCGATCAAACTCAACTTTGATCCCGAGAAGACGGGGCCGGTGTTTGCCCAGGTCATTACTTTGATGGAGCAGAGTACACAGAGCTTCGTACCTTATGACAACATTTTGTCGCCGGAGGTCAAGAGATCCTTTCTCAAGGGCGTAATGGAAATGATCGGCGGCCAACTGGATGCAGAGGAAGCGCTGAAAGAATTGCAGCTGAGCTCCACGCTTTATTGGAATCAGCGAAGAAGTTCTTTACCCTTTAAGAATTCGGGAGGTGCCACAAATGGGGTCGACGGAAGAGAAATACAGAGTGATTCTGGTCGATGATGAGCCTATTATTTTGCGCAGTTTGAAAGCGGCTATACCGTGGGAGGAGCTTCGATTGGAAATTGCCGGGGAAGCCAGAAACGGAGAGCAAGCCCTTCAACTGGTGCGCGAGACGGCACCGCATATGATTATTAGCGACATCCGGATGCCGGGTAAAGACGGAATCGCTCTGATGAAGGAAGTATTGGCCGAGAACCCGCAGAGATTGTTCATCTTCATTAGCGGTTATGGCGAATTTGAGTATGCAAGAGAGGCACTGCGTGAAGGGGCTTTTGACTATTTGCTGAAGCCGATTGATCATGATGAATTGATTGAAATGATTATGCGGGCCAAGAAGCATCTCAACAAGCAGCAAGAGAACGATAAGCTGCTCCACTCGGTTCAGGTGCTGTCTTTGCTTGCCAGGGAGAGGCTGTTTGCCGAGTTTATCGAAGGAAATCAGAGTCCGCTGCAGCATATGCGCTGGCTGGAGAACAGCGAGCTGGAGCAGGGATATTTCATGGCCGTCGTTCAGCTGGATCATTTTGTGAAGCTTAATGAGCAGTGGAGCATCGAAGAAAAGCGCCTTTGGCTGTTCGCAATACGGAACATCGTTAGCGAATGGTCGCTGAATCAGGGAGGGCTTACCGCCTTTCCTTTTCATAGTGGTGAATGGGTGATCTTGTTTCCCGATAAGCTGAGCGAGCGAAAGACGAGCTTAGGTAATGATTTGATCCGTCAAATCAAAGCGAATACGAAGCTGTCATGCTCTGCGGGCTTCAGTCCGAGCCTGGTCGGCATCGATCATTTGAACGAAGCTTACCAAATGGCGGCGAAGGCCTTGTACCAGCGTTTCTATTCCGGTGAGGAGGGTGTATACGTATACTCAGACAGCGACGAGACTGCTATAGCCTCTGAAGTGAAGTATCCGAAGAAGCTCGAAGAGTCGCTGCTGGAATGCGTTCGTAAACTAGACCGCCAACGGATGCTGCAGCTCTTTGACGAGACGAAGAGCGAATTTGAGAATCAAGCGTTAACGAAGGATCAGGCGGAGCGTATGATCGTTGAGCTGACTGTCGTGCTGTACCGGCAGTTCGAAGCGATGAATTTGCTGCTGGAGTGGTCATTGGAAGGATTGCTGCAGGAGATTCACGCTCTACCTACGCTAAGCGAGATGATTGCCGTCTTGAAAGACTGCTTTGGAGAGTGGATATTGCAAGGCAAGGACAATTATTCGCGGGGAGATGTTCAGGCCGTCATTGCCAAGGCGACCTCGTACATTACTCACAATTATCATAAAGATCTCAGCATTGAAGAGGTCTGCGAAGTGGCCGAGCTGAGCATAAGCCATTTCTGTATGTTGTTCAAGCAGGAGACCGGGTATACTTTCCTGGAATATTTGACGAAGTGCCGCATCGATAAAGCCAAGTTCATTTTACAGAATACGAACGTAAAGGTGTATCAGGTGGCTCCGCTGGTCGGATACCAGGATCCCCGGTATTTCAGTCAGGTGTTCAAGAAAATAACGGGGAAAACCCCTTCTGAATATCGGGAGGAGGCCGGTTAAGATTATTACAGGTAAGGATCATTTAGACAAGGACGGCCGGAAATTCCGGCCGTCCTTATACTACTATTAACTTAGCTATGCTCGATTAGCGATTTCTCTGCATGGAACCCATGATCAGACTGACGATGAAAACAAGGAGGATCGCCCCTATCAACGCCGGGACAAAATAGAAGTTGCCGATCACCGGCCCCCAATTGCCAAGAATGAGGCTGCCTAGCCATGCCCCGATGAATCCGGCAATAATGTTGCCGATCACACCGCCAGGGACATCTCTGCCCATAATCAATCCTGCGAGCCAGCCAATCACTCCACCGATAATTAATGACCATAAGAAACCCATTCTTATCACCTCTATCTTTGGATTAGCTTGTCTGTCTACTATTAACCACCTCCATCGATTTTAAACATAATGACCCTCCTTTTGACGTGAATTTGAGTTGGTCATATAATGATATTTTTAAAAAAATAATTTTTTTGTTAAAAAGGGTTGTTTAATAGGCAGCTGATCTGGTAAAATCCAACACAACAACTACCAAAAATAAGCAAAACTTACATTAATCTTATTGAAAGCACTTACATCAAGGCGTTTTGTAGTGGAGTTGATGTGGAGTGAAGGGAGGTAATGATTTTTTTAGCCTAAAATACAAACGTTTGCACTAATTATGGAATTACGGCTGTTAGAGGTGAATTGGGGAAGTTTTGCCTTTTGTGCAAACATTTGCACAAAGAGGGTGAAAGAGCTGAGGACTGGTGCTGAAAGTTAAGTTTATAAGATTGAGGAGGAGAAGTCATGTATAAGCAAGCTCAAAAGTTTATTGCCTTATGGTTGAGTATTATTTTTGTGGCAACTTCGCTCTTAATGAATCCTTTGGGGGCTGTAAAGGCTGAGAACACCCAGGAATTTCCACAACCCCAAGCTGTCAATGAGCCGCTTGTGCAGCTGGCCGCTGCAAACGCCGCCGCTCAGGCAAGTGCCGCGGAACCACAAAACGGGATTTTTAGCTGGGATAATGCAAACGTTTACTTTGTGCTGATGGATCGGTTCCTGGACGGAGATTCCAGCAATAACAATTCCTATGGGCGCCCGCAAAGGGACGCCACCGGGAAAAATATCGGCACGTTTCACGGCGGGGATTTGAAGGGCATGACGCAGAAGCTCCGGGAGGGTTATTTTACCGATTTGGGCACGAATGTGATCTGGATCTCTGCTCCCTATGAGCAAATGCATGGCTGGGTCGGGGGAGGAAACGGCGGAGACTTTGCCCATTACGGCTATCACGGATACTACGCGCTTGATTATACGATGATGGATCGCAACATGGGGACGGTCAGCGATATGCGGGAGTTTGTGGATTTGGCGCATACCCAGGGCATCCGTGTCGTATTGGACGTCGTTCTGAATCATCCGGGATATTCCACTCTGAAGGATATGGAGGAATACGGCTTCGGGGCAAGAAACGGCATCGGTGCCAGCTGGACGCCGGGCAGCGGCCAAACCTGGCATAGCTTTCATGACCTGATCGATTATAATAATGCGTCCGCATGGTCAAGCTGGTGGGGCAGTTGGGTTCGGGCAGGCATCGCGGGGTATGAGAATTGCGGCGGCAGTGACTTGACCCAGTGCGTGGGCAACCTGCCTGATTTCCGGACGAATGTGACCAGCAATGTGGGGCTTGCTCCTATTTTGAAGACGAAATGGGCGAAGGAAACGGCCGGGCATGATGCTTGGATTGTGCCGGCAGCCTCTGGTTTGCGCAAGGATCTGGGTATCGCTCCGGCTGATCATATTGTGAAAATGCTGGCTGCTTGGGTGGAAGAGTTCGGAATTGACGGCTTTCGGGCCGACACGGCAAAACATGTGGAGCTTAGCCGCTGGCAGCAGCTGAAGAACGAGAGCAATGCAGCGCTGCAAAGATGGAGACAGAACAACCCGAGCAAGCCGGGAGCGGATTGGAAGGACGGCTTCTGGATGACCGGAGAGGTCTGGGGACATGGCGTCGGCAAAAGCGAATATTTCAATTACGGCTTCGATTCGGTCATTAATTTCAGCTTCCAGGACAGCAATCTGAATGCCTTGGAAGGCACTTATGCTGATTATGCCTCCAAAATCAACAGCGATCCGAATTTCAATGTGCTGAGCTACATTTCATCGCATGACACCCGTTTATATGACCGCAGTCGGCTGATCCAGGCGGGCAGCGCCCTGCTGCTGCTGCCGGGAGCAGTACAAACGTTCTACGGGGATGAGGCGGCGAGAGCGTTCGGCGATACGGGCTCGGATCCGCAGCAAGGGACCCGTTCCTCCATGAATTGGAGCAGCCTGAATCAGGATGTCCTGTCGCATTGGCAGAAGGTCGGACAATTCCGCAGCCGGCATCTTGCCATAGGGGCTGGCAGCCATGCCAAGATCGCGGATGCTCCTTATACCTTCAAACGGACGTATTCGAAGAACGGCAGCGAAGATCGAGTCGTGGTCGTGATGGGGGCATCAGGTACGACGAAGGTAAATGTATCATCGGTGTTCTCTGACGGCAGCACGGTGCGCGATGCTTACACGGGAAATGAGACCGTTGTAACCGGCGGGTTGGCTACGTTTACACCGCATGCAAATGGTTTGATCTTGATCGAACAGACGGCCGAGTCGAACCTGCCTGCGGTGTCTGCATCGCCTGCGGGAGGAAGCTTCAAAACAAATAGCTTAACCGTTACGCTCCATGTCAAAAAAGCGGAATCTGGAAAATACACGCTGGATGGCAGCGACCCATCGCAGGGCATTCCGTATACAGACGGTACGGTAATTACGATCGGGAACACTATCGGATTTGACGAATCCATCACGTTGAGGCTGTATGCCGCGAACGGGGAGGGTTCTTCTGCACAGCAATACAGTTTTACGAAGAAGAATCCCGATGCCGGGCTGACCATTTACTTCAAGAAGCCAGCAGATTGGGGAGCACCTTACCTGTACTACTATAACACCTCGCCAAAGGTAAGCGAGCCGACATGGGCCGCATCTCCGGCGATGACGAAGGTTTCGGGGGATTGGTATTCCTATAAAATCGCAGGCGTGGACAGTGCAACGGTCATATTTAAAGACAGTTCGGGCAAACAGAACCCGGGTCAGAACCAACCGGGATTCGTCCGCACCTCGGATGGCTGGTATGACGGTCAGCAGTGGCATGACTCGAATCCGGACGGGACGGGCAGTCCTGGAACGGGTGGAAACAAGGTGACTGTCTACTATAAGCATGGCTTCACCGCGCCGTATATCCATTATCGTCCCGAAGGAGGAACATGGACGGCGGTTCCGGGCGTGGCGATGGAAGCCTCCGGGGCGGCGGGCTACAGCAAATACACCGTAGATATCGGAACGGCTTCCCGTCTCGAAGCCTGCTTCACGGATGGCAAAGGCAACTGGGACAGCAACAATATGAATAACTATTTCTTTGCAACTGGAACGTGGACGTACAACGGGAATGGACAAATCGTAGCGGGCGCTCCGGCAGCTGCAGGGTCTGCGAATGTATTGTATCTTGTGCCAGGGGCAGAGAGTTCTCAACCGGCAGAGGAGGAATTCTCGCTGGAAGAAGCTCCGCAGGAAGGTGCGGAGGCTGCTTAAAATAAGCAGGCAATTATTAATAGAAAATCAAATAGAGAATGCCCCGGGCATCTGTGATACCGGGGCATTCTTGCATATGGCCAAGCTATAGAAGTTGGGGCGAGGTTTCTAATATGCTAAAGCCGCTTTCGCCGGAAATAAAATACGAATACACAGGCAGCGAGCAAGGCAAGCAGCGATATGCCCGCTGTCATGGCCTCTGACGTACTGCCCTGCTGCTGCCGGCCTTGCTGTCCGGCCCCCCAAAATTCGCCGGGATCGCCAAAGCCATCTGGAGGGGCAAAGCCCATACCGTCCGGGGCACGTCTTCCGCCTTGGACCCCATCTTGGGGCGCTTGCCCATTAGGAGCAGCTGCCTGATTGCCGAGAGCAGGGGCTGCCCCTTGCTCTGCCGGTGCTCCTTGCTCTGATTGTGGTGAGTTAGCGCCTTGCAGTGCCGTAAGGTCTTGTCCCGTTTGGGCTGCTTCTACCCCCAGCTGATTCGGCGCTTGCTGATCTGCGGAAGCGCCTTGCTCTCCAGCGGCTGCGGGGGCATCGACATTATTGCGGATGCCCGGAGCTGCGCCCGCTCCGAATCTGCCGCCCATGCCGCCACCCATGCCGCCGCTGCCCGATCCGTCCCCGGAGGAAGGAATCGTTCCGGCGAGCTGCCGGGCAATGTTGTCGACCTGCTTCGCATTGGTCGCTAGTAAATCCGATACGCCTTGTTGATATTCTTCATACGTATAGAATGCAGTAGGGTCCTGCTCAACGTATTCGGAGATCATCTGCTTCAATTGCTCCACGCGTGACGAGAAACTATCCTCCGATAAATAGCCTTCGATCGCCTCTCTAATGATGTCGTGGTAATTATCTTTATAAGCATCCACCGCTAGCAGCTTGGCAATGAGAGGGCGATCGGCTAGCGCCCCTTGGGTAGGCTCGTCGATCAGCAGCGCTGCGCCGGTTTGTCCCGGCATCGCATCTGCTGCTTGACCCTCGTTGTTTACAGCAGGCTGCCAGGCGTCGCCGTTTGGCAATTGCGGCGGAGCAGCTGCATTATTTCCCGCATTGCCGTCAGCATTGCTGCCGACATCGGTAATTGCCTCGTCCGCTGCGTTCCCCGCTGTAGGGTTGCGCCACTGGCCGCCGCGTCCCATGCCCATTCCCATGCCGCCGCCCAATCCGCCGAAGGCCATGTTGTAGTCCCAAGGCAGAATGGAGAACACACCGTCTTCTTCGTACAAATAATAGTTTTGCTTGTTGCCGCCGATATAGCTGTCGGTATTGTTCGTGACTACGTTCAAGGCAATATACTTCAAAGCCTCCTCGACAAAGAGCACACTTTCATAGTCAGTGCCATGATTCAATTCGTCCAGCATAGCAGTCAGCACGTTTCCGTTATGGGAATTGGACTTCAATTCCAGCCCGGTGTATGATTCCGGGTTATCGTCAATCCAGAGCAGATCGCTGCCGCTGCCCGTCATGACGCCTTTGTACAAGGCTCCGTAAGCATTATCGAAATGACGCTCCAAGTACGCGGTCCCGATTTGCTCGACGGCCAGGTAGAAGCCCCACAGCTCGTCGTTGATATAAATGTTGACGAATGAATATTTCGGTGTCGGCAGCCCCATCGTTTCCGCCAGCTCGTAAGCGAGATACTCCCGCATATAAGAGGCATCGCTGTAATTGTTGTTCAGATTGATTTTTTCAAGCCCGCCCAAGGTTTGATTGACGTATTCGTTAAAAGACAGCTTAAAGCTGTACCTGTCCGAATCGCTCATTTGTACCACGCTGCGCAGAGTTAAGTTGCCTTTCGTGCGGATGCCGATATTGTCGATCTGCTGTCCGTTATAATTTACGGAGGCGGGTTTATATTCTTCGGCGCTGGCATTGTCCAGCATGTCCTGGAAATCGTCCGGATCGATCGTAATTTTTACGTCGACGACTTTTTCTTTGGGGAAAACAACCTCGTCGAGAAATTGGGCCGCAGCCGACCCGGATGTAGGGTTATAAGTGCTGGTGGCAGCCGTGCCATGATTGCTGGAAGACAAGGAGGCCGGCGCATTGGCAGCGGAGCACGCGGCGAGCCCAATGCACATAAGTACAAGGAACAGCACCTTCAGAGCGCTCTTCAGCCTAAAGATCATGATACATAATCCCCGTTATAGCTGATCAGCACGGCGTTTCTCACTCCGTCCAGCTCGGAGATCCGGTTGACGAACACGCCTTCGCTGTCGCGGAGGCGAACCTCCAGCGTTATCTCGATGTTGCCGGGAGATACGGTTTTTTGCTTCACATTATAGCGTTTGACAAGTCCGGATATGGCCCGGTGAATCGCCTGCTCGCTCTCATCGCCGCTGCAGTTGATCACGAGCAGATAAGGTGTCTCCAATGTGGAGTTCTTAATGAACAGGAATAGTACCAGCCCGATAATGACGGAGCCGATGGCCGCCAGAGTGTAGAAGCCTGCACCGGTGACGATGCCTGCGGCAGCGGCCCAGAACAGGAAGATCAGATCGGTAGGATCTTTGATCGGTGTTCTGAAGCGGACGATCGACAGGGCGCCGACCATGCCGAGCGACAGGATCAGGTTGGAATTGATCGCGATGATGACCATCGCCGTCACCAAGGTCATGCCGATCAACGAGACGTTGAAGCTTTTCGAGTACAGTACGCCGCTGAATACTCTTTTGTATAGAATAAAAATAAAGAGGCCGATGATGAACGCGATGCCTAGCGTGATGAGAATTTTGGACAGGCTGATATCGGATGTAAAGTTGCTTAGCACCGATTTTTTGATAATGTCGCTAAAGGTTGTGGATGATGCATTAGTTGTCGTTTCCATAGTGATCAATAATCCTCCCATGAGTTTTCTTTAAGATATTTGCAGCAAATGACGTATTTCGATGCGGATTGGCGGCTAAGCCCATCAAACTGGAGCGCGGCCCGGATTGTCTCGGGGATGAATTCATCGTATTTGACTTCTAGAATGATGAGCTTATCGTCGATCGCGGATACCGGCTGCAATTGGTGATCGAAAATATCGACCGCATGCAGCCCCGTTCTTAAATCCTTGTCAAACGTAATCCGGACGTTGCCGTTTGCAAAGACGAACGGCTCGCGCACGTAATCCACGATAACCTTCGGTCTGAGCAGCCGGTGGTTCATCTGCTGGTAGAGCTCCATTAGAAGCGGCTTCTCCGGTACGTTAAGAACCTGAAAGTCGCCGTCAAGTATGGAATGGTACATATCGCGGGTGATTGGCTCCTTCACCTTGGCGATGTAGTCGTTCAGTTTAATTTTTTTCTCAAAATGGATCACGTCGTCCTGCATATTGTAGATACGGATGCGGTATTTGCAGCGCTGGCGGATTCCCCCCAGCTTCTCGTGCAGCGCCGTATTATCAATGTCGTCGAAGTAGAGGCTGCGGATGTGGTACTCCCCGTTAGAGCCTGCATGCTGATCATGATCCATCAGGTTAGTCAATCGCTGCCGCAAAAGGAAGTATTGCTGCCGGTTGATTAAAAATTTGAGTTCGTGCCGAAAGTTGAGTTTCGTGTTCATGAATGCTTGTACACCTCTTTTCCTGGGGAATTTGCTATATCGTTCATAGCTGGTTCATACTCGCTGTGTGAGCTCAAGATACATCCTAACAACCGTTCCTGATTTCTCACTTAATGTAAACTGAATGTCAACTGAAAGTTAAAATATGTTTCGATATATTAAATTCGGGTAATGAATAATTTGGATATTATACATAGTCGCTTATTATCAAACAGGGAAAGGAACGTAAGACGAAGATGGCATGGAACCAGATGAAGAAGACAAGGACACACACGCAGAAATGGGATAAAAATAAGGGGCTGCGGCACTTATTTCTCATCGGCTCGATTATGGCTCTGATGGCTATGGTCGTAGCCGGCTGCGGAAAGGAAGGGGACGCCGTGAAGGCGGAGAATGTCCCGCCTGCTTCAGCGATGGATGGGGGCAATGCTTCCAGTGCCCCGCCTGAAATCGATGCGGCGGCAAACGATGGAGACGGCTCCAATGTGAACTTTGAAATCGAGACGAGCGGGAAATCCGAAGATGCTCCGGATGACCAAGGCGATCCAAACGTATGGATTAAAGCAATAGCCAAGCTGGAAAACGAGAGAGTCGTGATTTCGGGTACGACGAATCTACTGCCGGGCGCAAAAATGAAAGCCGATCTCACTGCTGCCGGCTACAATATGTGGGGATACAACGATGAGGCGGACGTGGGACGCGACGGCACTTTCAAGTTCGATATCAAGCAGCCGAATATCAAGGAAGGGACGCTGGACATTACGATCAGCTTCGTACCCAAGGAGCAAGCGGGCGAAATGGAGTCTTACGGCAAGGACGGCAGTAAGCTGACCGGTTCATATATTCACCAGTATGAGGAGTCGGATCAGGTATATCAGAAGGTGTTAGCCTTCATTCGCGTAAGCGCGGACCCGGAGAAAGCCGACAGGGAGTGGGAAACGGAAATTCCCGGAGAGAGGCCGGAGGACTACGGCAGCCCGACCGTATGGATGACCCCGGTAATTTCGTTTGACGGCACCCGCTATCAGATCAAGGCCACAAGCAATCTGCTTGAAGGGGTAAAGGTAAAGGCTGACGTGGACATCCCAGACCATTGGCATTTCGGGTACGGTGAGAGCGCCCGGGTCATGCCGGACGGTTCGTTCAGTCTGCAAATGAAGAAGCCGGACAAAGTGGATACGTTCTATATCATCTTGAAGGTCGTTCCGGACGAGGATATGCCGAAGGCGGCGAAAGAAGCTTATGGGGCTAACGGAGAGAAGTTCGATGGAGAGCTGGTCAAAGCGGAGCAGAGCGATCAAGGCTCCATATCGGTCATCCAGATGAAAATGAAGATAAAAGAAGAACAATGACAACAAGGGAGCCTATGGTATGAAGTTACCAGGGGCCCCTTTTTTATCGGGTGGGCGTTTAAAGCTTGGTCTGCGTATTTACATACCGTTTGCGGCCATGGAGCAGCAGGAGGAGCGCAGGCGGCAGGAAATAAAATATCATATTTATGGAAAAGAGGTACAGCTTGTCCGCAGTGACAAGCCGTACCTCTTTTAGGTTTAGTTCTCGATGACGATCCGATCGAGCTTTAAATTAACCGGGTTGGCGATCGTATCGCCTACCGGGCACTTGCTCTCCAGAAAATGTACGAATTCCTCTACTTTTTCACGAGGGGAGCTGGTTTTGACATAGAACGTATACCGTATATCGGAGTATCCCGGGCGAACTTCCGACCGATTGAAGAAGCCGTCCAAATCGATATCGCCTTCCACTTCCACCCGGAAATCCTCAAGTTTAACATCGAATTTCGGCGCGTATACCCGGGCGACAATCGCCTGGCATGCGCCGAGGGAGGCCAGCAGCGCCTCGACCGGATTCATGCCGGTATCCGTTCCACCCAGGCTCTTGGGCTCATCGATGATCAGTTCAAATTGGCGGGAAGACGTCTTGACTTGTACGCCGTTTTGCAGGTGCGCAGTTGCTTTGAAGGTTTGTACAGCAGACATTGCAGATCTCTCCTTTGCTTAAATCATACTTATCCGCTAGATTTTATTGAATTATAGGCTTGAATTATCCAAATGTCAATGCAAAAGTAAGCGGGTGGGACATTCACACATCCTAGGCTCCTTCAATACTGTGTACTACAAAGGGGGATGGGGAATTCATGCTTTACGATCAAGCTCTTTTGAATGGGTTGTCGCTCAAAGAAGACGGCTGGAAATATGATGCTTATCGGCAGTTTGCGCTTAAGTTGGCCGATACGGAGTATTTATTTCCTTGCATCCCGGCAACTATCGGATTTAAACGGAGACAATTCAGGTACGGATTCGTCAGCGACCCTCGCACAGATCGGGCTGCGGCGGAACTGGCCGGGCTGCTGGGGTGCTTCGGAGAGGAATCGCGAAGCTTCGGGAAGTATGCTTCTTTGGTTCTCTTCTTCGAGACGCCGCAGGAGCTGATCCAGAGCTGTACCGTGGCGGAATACAAGGATATTTTCTGGAGGCTGCTTCTTAAAGTTAGGGAGCTGGATGACCGGGATTGGCCTGTGCATGTTCCGGCAGATCCCCATGATCCGCTCTGGGAATACTGCTTTGGCCAGGAGCAATATTTCGTGTATTGCGCAACTCCGGCCCATCGCCTGCGGCAAAGCCGGTATTTTCCTTATTTCATCATGGCGATTACGCCCCGTTGGGTGCTCGAGGAATTTAATGCGTCCGGCGAAGCAGCAGCCCATATCAGGAATAAAATCAGGGAGCGAATCCTTGCGTATGATGCGGCCAGCATTCATCCCGATCTGAACAGCTATGGAAGCGGTGATAATTTCGAATGGAAACAGTATTTTCTCGGGGATGATTCGGCTCCATCGGCTTCGCGGTGTCCCTTTGCTAATATCCATTTGAACAAAAATTAAATTCGTTAGTCGTACAATCCTTCCTCCGGGAATAAAATGGTACAAGTTCGGGCGCTGATTTGTGCTACGGGAGGAGAGGATGAGGCATGAGCTTATTTGTAAGTTATATTTTGTTGGGGCTGTCGCTGGCTGCGCCGATCGGCCCGATCAATGCCGCGCAGATGGACCGGGGGATTCGCGGCGGGTTCTGGAATTCCTGGCTGCTGGGACTCGGGTCTTTGTGCGCTGATTTTATATTTATCGGTCTCGTATATTTCGGCACGGTTCACTTCCTGCAGGTACCTTTCGTAAAAACCTTTCTATGGCTGTTCGGCAGCTTCGTGCTCCTATACAGCGGCTGGGAGGGGCTCAGGGGAGCGAGGGAGGCAGCGGAATATCGGAACGCCAGGCAGGAGTCGTTATATAAATCCTTTGGCGCAGGCTTCGTTCTGTCGATCTCCAATCCACTGTCGATCATGTTCTGGCTGGGGATTTACGGCTCGCTCCTGGCGAAGGCAGCTCAAACCTACGGCATGAGGGAGCTTGTCTTGTATACCTCGGCGGTTGTTATGGGTCTCGTTATTTGGGATTTGGCCATGGCGGTCATGTCCAGCGGGTTTCGCCGGCTGCTAACCCCGCGCCTCTTAACGGGAATTTCCGTGCTTTCCGGGCTGTCGCTCATTGCCTTCGGCTTTTATTTCGGGTGGCAGGCCTGTCTTGAACTGCTGGGGTAACATCGTAAAAACGCACATAAGCTGCTTAGAGCTGGACATTTGGCGTTGTGGCTTCTTTGGATAATCTGGATATTGTACAGATTAGCACAAAGGAGTGGGAGAGCATGCCAAAGATCGCGGACAAATATTTGGCGGTAGACCCGTGGAAGGTCGTGGAGGAAGGTTTTGACTCGGAGCGGAACCGGGTGTCGGAATCGATTTTTTCATTGGGCAACGAATATATGGGGGTCAGAGGTTATCCAGAGGAAGGATACGGCGGGGATACTCTGCTCGGCAGTTACTTTAACGGGCTGTTCGAGGAAAACAAGGTGGATGCGCATTACAAAGGGATCATTAAATCGCTGCGCTTCATGGTCAATGCGGTGGATTGGCTGTACACGCGGATTACGGCGGATGGCGAAGCCTTTGACATGTCGACTAGCGCGTTCTCGGATTATCGGCGCGAGCTTGATTTCAGGAGCGGAATATACAAACGTGAATTGGTATGGCATTTGGCTAGCGGCAAGAGGCTTAAATTGACGTTCGAGCGTTTTGTCAGCATGCGCATATCGAGCCTGGGCTGTCAGCGTATTAGCTTCGAACCGCTGAATTTCTCCGGTACTGTCCGGGTTGTGGCAGGCCTGGACTTTGCCGTGCTGCATGAGGATCAGGGGCGCACATATTGGGAAGTGCTGCGGCGAGGGGCAGAGAACGGGATCACCGGCATGCTCGGACGGACGGTACAGACGAAGAACCGCCTGTTCTCCGGGTTTCGGTTGGAGGCTTCCAATGAGATAGAGAACGTGGCGTTGACGGGGGAGGACCGGCGCTTTATCGGCCGTGAGCTGCTGTTAGGGGTGGAACAGGGTCAAAGAACGACCATGGACAAGTTGACGATAAATCTGGCGGAAAAGGACACCAGCCGTCCGGATGAGGAAGTATGGAACGATGGGCTGGGACTGGCCTTGCGCTACGCGGACCTCGACTATGACACGGCCGCTGCGCAGCAGCGGGAGTATTGGGCGCATGTGTGGGAGACGTCCGACATTGTCATCGACGGCGATCCAGAGAATCAGCAGGGAATCCGGTTTTGTATTTTTCAGCTGCAACAGACGTATCATGGCGATAATCCGGGCTTTAACATCGGGGCAAAGGGGTTGACAGGCGAAGCCTACCGCGGGCTTGCCTTTTGGGATACGGAGTCGTATTGTCTGCCCTTTTATATATTCAACAATCCGAAGGCGGCCCGGAGCTTGCTGGAGTTCCGCTACAGGTCCCTGCCTCATGCTCTGGAAAGAGCGAAAGAGCTCGACTGCGAGGGGGCGTTCTACCCGATCGCCACGATCGATGGGACGGAGAGCTGCGATTTGTGGCAGCATTCGAACCTGCAACTGCACGTAGGCACAGCGGTGGCTTATGGAATTCGGCATTATGTGAACATTACGGGGGATACGAGCTTTTTACATGAAAAAGGCGCGGAAATGCTGATTCAGATTTGCCGGTTTTACGCCACTCGTGGGCAATTCGGGCAAAAGACGGGCGAATTCGGTTATTTCGGCGTGATGGGGCCTGACGAATTCCAACTGATGGTCAACAACAATTGCTATATTAACTGGATGGCTAAAAAGCTGTTCGAATACACGCTGGAAGTGATCGGTGAAATGCGTGAGGCCGATTTCGGGGCATTTGCTGCGCTGGCGGAGCGTCTTGCCTTGACGGAGGAAGAGCAGGCGGATTGGCGGGAAAAGGCCGCCCGCATGAAAATTCCCCAAGATCAAGAGACGGGAATTTATGAAGAGCATGATGGATTTTTCGATATGCCGCATTTGGATATCCATTCGATTCCGGTGGCGGAATTTCCGTTATACTCGCACTGGTCGTATGACCGGCTGTATCGCTACGACATGATCAAGCAGCCGGATGTGCTGATGTTCATGTTCCTATACAGCAGCGAATTCAACCTCGCGGCTAAGCGGGCTAATTATGATTATTACGAACCGAGATGCATTCACGAGTCCTCCCTCTCGCCGTCGATTCATTCGATTCTTGCCGCCGAGATCGGTCGGCCAGAGGAAGCTTATAAGTTCTTCGAATTCGCTTCCCGGCTTGATCTGGACAATTATAACCGCAACACGCGGGAGGGGCTGCATACGACCTCGATCGCTGCGGCCTGGATGAACATCGTGTACGGTTTTGGGGGCATGCGCTCCGACGGGGAGAAACTGGTCTTCCATCCGGGCATTCCGGATCGCTGGAAGCGGTACAGCTTCCAGGTGTTCTATCGGGGAACCAGGCTGATGGTCGAAGTCAACCAGGAATATGCGACTTTGCGCGTTACCTACGGTCCTGACGTAGAGGTTGATATTTACGGCAGGGGTTATCGCGTTGCTGCCGCCGGGGTAAAGGTCGAGTTGGAACAGGCGAAGGTGGGGTAACGGGATGAGCTGGATTGTGCGGGAAAGCGGTTTTGATCGACGGCGGATAACGGCGAACGGGAATAAATTCATGATCGGCAACGGTTATATGGGTTACCGGGGTACACTGGAGGAGTATGGCCGGACGGAGCTAACGGCAGTGACGCTCGCCGGCCTCTATGACCGGGCAGGAGATCAGTGGAGAGAGCCGGTCAATGCTCCGAACGGCTTGTTCACCCAAATTTACTGCGAGGGAGAACTACTCGGTGTGTTGGCCGGGGAGCCGGTGGAGCATGTCCAAGAGCTGAACATCCGGCATGCGGTGCATCGCCGCCGGACGGTGTATCGCATGCCGGGCTCGGCTGGCGGCCGGGTTACGGTGAGGACGGAGCGGTTCTGCAGCGCGGTGCGGCTGCATCTGCTCGCGAGCCAAACCTCCGTGCAGTGCAGCGAGGATTGCGAGCTGGTGATCCGGACGGGCATAGACGGAGATGTGTGGGATTTCAACGGCCCTCATTTGGAGGGGCTGATGGGCGCGGACGTGGAAGGCAGCCTGCTGGTCTCTGGGCGGACGCAAGAGCTGCTGGTGCCAGTCGCTGCAGCAGAGACATGGGCTTGGGACGGTGCTGGGGAGTCTAGAGATCTATCTGGGGAGAAGGCGGATGTTGGAGCGGCTGGGAGAATGTCCGCAGCGGCTAGGATTGACGTTCCCGGCGAATTGCCGGAAGCAGCCGTGATACAGGAACAGCTGCCGTGGAAGGCCGAAACGAAGCTTGGAGCAGGCTTTGCCTTCCGTGAAATCCGGCTGCGCTGCAAAGCTGGGGAGACTTACACGTTCTATAAGTATGTGTCCGTATTTACAGGTTTGGATGAGGGTGGCGAGGCCGGGGAAGCGGCGCTGAAGTACAGCCAGGAGGCGGCCGCACTCGGATACGAGGCCCTGCTGAAGGAGCATGCTGAGAGCTGGGAGCGGAAATGGGAGCGCTCGGACGTAGTCATTCATGGCGATGATGAGGCCCAGCTTGCTTTGCGGTACAGCTTGTATCAGCTGCATATCATCGCGCCGGGGCATTCCGAGAAGCTGTCCATCCCGGCGCGCGGCTTATCCGGTCAGGTCTATAAAGGGGCGGTATTCTGGGATACGGAGATGTTCATGCTGCCGTTCTACCTGCATACGCAGCCGGAGATAGCGCGCAATCTGCTGATGTACCGGGTGCATACGCTGGACGGGGCACGGCGAAAAGCAGCCGAGTATGGCTATGAAGGCGCGTTTTATGCCTGGGAAAGCCAGGAGACGGGCGACGATGCCTGCACGCTGTTCAATGTCAACGACGTGTTTACTGGCCGTCCGATGCGGACTTACTTTCGTGACAAACAGGTTCACATTAGTGCGGATGTCGCCTATGGCATTTGGCAGTACTATCTTTTTACCGGTGATGACAGCATTCTGCTCGAGGGGGGAGCCGAGGTTGCGTGGGAATGTGCGCGATTCTATTATTCTTACGCGTATTTTAATCCGGGGAAACAGCGCTATGAAATTCTCGATGTCACCGGCCCTGACGAATATCATGAGCGGGTACACAACAATGCTTTTACCAATGTTATGGTCAAAAAGTGCCTGTCCATCGCGCTGGAGGCGCTGGCTTATTTGCGGGAGGAGCATCCTTGGCGATACGAAGCGCTGATGTCCGGGAGCGCAGTCACTCCTGAGCAGCTGCGGGAAATGCATGATCGCTTGTACGTTCCGCTGCCGGATGCGAACAGCCGGCTCATTGAGCAGTTTGACAAATATTATACGCTGGAGGATATGTCCCTCGCAGAGCTGAAATCGAGAATGCTGAATCCGCATGAGTATCTTGGCGGGGGAAACGGACTGGCTGCGACGACGCAAATATTGAAGCAGGCAGACGTGGTGCTCCTGCTGCACTTGTTCGGGGAGGATTATGACAGGGACACGAAGCGGGCTAACTGGGAATACTATGAGTCCCGTACCGAGCACGGTTCAAGCCTGAGCTCCTGCATTTATGCCCTCGTTGCTGCCGATATCGGTATTCCCGACTGGGCTTACCCTTATTTCATGCGGACGGCCACGATCGACCTGACAGGGGACTCGAAGCAGTATGTCGGCGATTTGTATATCGGCGGGACGCACCCGGCGGCCAACGGTGGAGCCTGGATGGCGGCGGTGCTCGGCTTTGCAGGGCTGCGCATGGACGGAGGGGTGGTACGGATCAGACCGTCTTTGCCGAGCAAGTGGCAGGGGGCAGAGTTTCCGCTTTGCCTGCTGAATCAAATCTTTCGGGTCCATGTCGATCAAGCGAAGGTTACCGTCGAGGCGCATGCGGATAACGTTCGCGGCCTACAATTCCAATTGGGGGAGCAAATCGTATTTGTCCAGCCGGGTGAGATGGTTAGTCTAACATATGGATCGTTAAAGGAATGAAATAAGAAATTTGAAATAACGGGGACGGACATGGATCATCAAAGGAGGAGCATCATGCTGGATACGATGAAAGGCGCGATATTCGATCTGGACGGCGTGATCGTGGATACGGCGAAATATCACTACTTAGCCTGGCGAGTGTTGGCCGAGCGGCTCGGATTCGATTTTACAGAAGAAGACAACGAACGGCTAAAAGGAGTTAGCCGCATGGAGTCGCTGCGCATACTCCTTGAGGTCGGAGGCATAGAGGTCGGGGAGACGGAGCGTCTGGAAATGGCAGAGACGAAGAACAGGGAGTACTTGAACTATATCTCCAAGCTCGATCCCTCTGAAATATTGCCAGGTACGAAGGACTACCTGGAATTATTAAGGGGAAAAGGCGTTAAAATCGCTTTAGGCTCAGCCAGCAAAAATGCAGCCACTATATTATCGCGGCTCGGTATCACCGAGTTGTTCGACGCTGTGATCGACGGTACGAAAGTGTCGCAAGCGAAGCCCGATCCTGAGGTGTTTCTAGCAGCCAGCGAGGAGCTGGGGCTTAAGCCGTCCGAGTGCGTCGTTTTTGAGGACGCCGCAGCGGGCGTACAGGCGGGAAAGGCAGCCGGCTGCAAGGTGGTAGGGATCGGCAGCCCCGGCATTTTGCATGAGGCAGACCGCGTGATCGCCGGACTATATGAACTGATTTAATCACACCAAGCAAAATTAAATCTATTGGTTTTAGCGATCCTGCTTTTTTGCAGGGTCGTTTTTTTGGCGTGAAGCATAGAAAAGGGGAAGAGGACAATCCCCGGGTCCTTCGCAGCCAGGACGGGGTGCTGCGTTCCCTGGGCGGGATGCTCCGCTGTGAGTGGTACCCACCCTGGCACATAGCCATACCGAATCCCCCCTTTAATAAACTCCCGTTTAATTCAGGGGGCGTGTAGATAAATCAGTAGTTGTTGGCACTTCGATTGTTGGGACGGTGTTTTGATAGAGATTGATAGAGATTGATAGAGATTGTTAGATCGTTGATGGTGCATCGAGCCCATATCTTTACTAGGTCATTTTAAATCGAAATGCATTTTATACATCTAGTTAAGCTCTTTTAATAAAAAATACATGCGCTAAATGTAAAACATGCAGTTAGTTTGCTGGAATGGAGCTCATTCGTCGAAATAGCTTAAAACTAAATGTAGGTTTTGCAGTTAGTTCCCTCTAACACGACCAAAACCGATGAACTAACTGCAGGAAATACATCTAGCCAACTAGGAACAGTTAAATCTGTTGTCTAATTTATTGGAGAGCAAGACTTCTTTATTAGGGGCCGTGAGAAATAGGCCGTTTATGCAAACTATTGCTGCCAATGTGCAGGAATTTTTCCGGTGCAAGGCTAATTTGATGGAGAGCAGGCGATATTTCTGGACTTTTGCATCATTCGGACAAACCCGTGTGCTATTACATGGACCGAGTAGCGAAATCAAAGAAATGCCAATGATGTGCGTAGAAATGCGCATACTTGCTCGTTTTTGCAATTGATATAGTTGAAGTGCCGGGGGTGCATGGCAGGTGAAGATGAGAATGAAAAATCCGCTCTACAGAATGAATGTAAAACAGCAGCTCATTTTGCTGTTTCTGGTCGTTATTATTCCGTTATTTGTCCTGAACGCTTACGGCAACTACCGGACGGGGCAAATTTTGAAGCAGCATGTGACGAATGCATACATCGAGCTGAATAAGCAAAATTTCAAGCTGATCAGCCGCGATATTGAAGCGATCAACAAGGTGAGTTCCACGGTATTCCAGAATGCGCTGCTGCAAAAATTGAATCCGGTTTCAATGGAGGAGACGGTGCTGGAACGGGTAAAAAACTACGAAAACCTGGAGAAAGTTCTGGCCTCTTATTCCCAGGACAGCGATGAGCGCGAACCGCTCTATTATTCGCTGTACGTTTACGATCCTGACAATACATACAGCTTTGCCCCCTTCTATCCGGGACCTCGCAAATCAGGCGTATATTTCTTTGCCGACGCGGAGAAACCGGAATGGTTCGATGAGGCGATCGGGAAAAAGGGGCGCGGATATTTGCGGCTGGTGGAGCATTTGTCTCCGCCCACAAGAGGGCAGAGCAGCCAAAAAACACTGGCTTATATCCGGGCCATTAACAGCATTTACTCCAATGGTACGATCGGGGTCTTGGTCGTGACGAATTTGGATGCCCGGATCGGTGAATCACTGCGGACGGTATCGCTGCCAGAGGGGGAGCTGTTTTTCACGGATGGGGACAATCGGATTCTAGCCGCGAGTACGCCCGAGCACGAGGCCGTGCTGAACCTGCCTGCAGAGGCAGATTCCGGCGAAGCAATGATCGGAGTGATGGATGTTATTACCGACAAGTTTATTTATGTCATTAATTACAACTACGTTCTTCAGCAGAAGCTCGTATATAAGGTGCCTTTGCAGGCACTGCTCCAGCAGCAAAACGAAATCAAGCAGGTGATCCAGCTTATCTCGATCGTTTATTTTGCGGTTGGCCTGTTTATATTGCTGTATTTCTGGCGTTCGCTGATGACGCCGCTGCAGCGGCTGGTGTACTTCGTGAGGAAATACGAACCCGGAAACGTCGTTCCGGAAACACCGAGGCTAGGGAGGAACGACGAAATCAGTGTGCTGATTTATACGATATACGACATGGCGCGCCGCCTAAACTCGCTTGTGCATTATAAATACGCGATGGATTTGAAGCAGAAGGAAAGCCAGCTGCAGCTTCTGTATCAGCAGATCAATCCTCATTTGCTGTACAACACGTTGGAGAGCATTTATTGGAAAAGCGCGCTGGAGGGCAATACGGCTTCCGCTGAAATGATCAAGGAACTGTCCAAGCTGATGAAAATCAGCCTGAGCCGGGGTAGGGAGTTGATTACGCTGGAGGAAGAACTGGAGCATGCCTCGGCCTATATCAAGCTCCAGCAGCACCGGTACGAATATCAGTTTCGCGTTGGCATAGATATTCCGGTGGAGCTGCTTCCGGCAGCCATTCCCAAAATCACGCTGCAGCCGATTATCGAGAATGCGATCATTCACGGGGTGAAGCATATGGGGGAAGACGGCGAAATATGGATCAGCGCTTCCGGAGACGATGAGCATATGTTCATTCACATTGAGGATAACGGCTATAAGGCCGTTGATTATGAAAGGATCAATCGTCTGCTGCATGAAGAGAATCCTGATCCGGCGTTTGGTTACGGGATCCGTAATATTAACCAGCGCATCAAACTGCACTTCGGAGCGGCTTACGGATTGAGCTATGCCGGGCGTCCGGAGGGCGGAACCAGGGTGACACTGCATCTGCCGAAGACTTTCCAAGGCTGGGAGCAGCAGGAACCGGGCCAAGATAGCAAGCTGAGGTAACAAACAGACGTAGCAAATAGACGTAACAAGCGACATGGCATGCAGACGTAGCAAACAAAGGTAACAACAGACGTAACAAACAAGTGGTAACAAGCTAAACGTAACAACAACATGACAGGCAAGCATAACAAGCGACATAACAGACAGGGGGAGTGCATGTGTACAATATTTTGCTCGTTGATGATGAACCGTTGATTTGCAAAGGCTTGGCCGGATTGCTGGAGGAATCTGGGCTTGATCTGGACTTGGTGCATACCGCATACAGCGGCCAGGAGGCGCTCGATTACATTCGCATGGAAGAGATCGATTTGCTTGTGACGGACATTCAAATGGGAGAAATGAGCGGTATTGAGCTGATGCAGCAGGCCAAGCTGATCAAGCCCTGGGTGCAGACGGTCATTATTTCGGCCCATGAAACGTTTCAATATGCGCAGATGGCGCTTCGACTGGGGGCGAAGGATTATCTGATCAAGCCGCTGAACAGTGAACAATTCCTCGATTCGGTGCGGAACGCCCTGCTCAAAATGGATAAGCCGGTTCCGCCGATCCGTGAGTTTTTGACGCCGGAGGCGGAGCATTTTCAAATGGAGGAGCTGGAGCCGGAGCAGAGCGAAGGGCTGAAGCTCTTGCTGGCTGGCCCAGTCTCTGCTGCTGCCGGCATAGCATTGGATAAGGCCGTGGTGCAGCAAGGCAAGCTAGGGCTGCGGGGGCCTTATTTTGCCGTGATGAAATTGAAGCTGGAGCTGGCGGTCAAAGGCGATGGAGTCTATACATCCCAGGATCGCCGATTGCTCGAATATGCGGCTTTAAATGTGGCCAAGGAGCTGCTCTACGGGGAATGGAACGCATTGTCCTGCTGCTCTGCAGAGCGGGAAATCAGTATTGTGCTCCAATGGAATGAGCAGGAATACGCCGAACTGGACGTCAACAAAATCAATCAGCTGGAGATGATCGGCCGCAGCCTGCACCATCATGTTCATAAATATTTGGGTGTGGCTGCACGGATTGGAGTCAGCCAAATTCTGAAGGGAGCGGAGTTCCTGCCCGTGCTGGGGCAGCAGGCCGAGAAGGCGATGAAGTGGGGAGGAGGGCTTGCAGATTATCATGTGTTCTATTACGGCGATTTCAATTGGCATAACTATACTCAGGTCCCCTCAGCCGAGGAACTGACGACCCAAAGTAACCGGATCGTAGAAAGCGCAAGGCTTTACATTGAAGCGAATTACAATCAGAAGGGGCTAACCATCCATGAGGTCGCGAAGAAAAACCATGTCAGTCCCAACTATCTCAGCTATTTATTCAAAAAGAACACCGGCCACAATTTATGGGAATACGTGATCAAGCTGCGTATGGAGGAGAGTAAATCCCTCCTTCAAAATACCGATCTTCGCCGCTACGAAATCGCGGAACGCGTCGGTTACGAATCTCCAGAGCATTTCAGCAAAATTTTCAAAAAATACTTCGGCGTCAGCCCGAGCGAGCTGAAGAAGTAAGATCGGCTATAGTTCGCATAGTTTTGCACATGTTCGGCGCTCCCTCGTTTTTTTAAGATAAAAGAAGGTTCCAGGCTAGACACTACAGAGGAATGAGGGAGTCGCGTGAAAAAATATATGTGGGGGTATTTATTTCTCGTACCGGCGATAGCTGTGTTTATCGTTTTCTTATGGGTGCCGATCGTGAAAGGCATCGTGTACAGCTTCTATAATATCGATTTCGTGAAAGGGAATACGTTTGTCGGCTTCGACAACTATATCAAAATATTCAATAATCCCGATGTGCTGCTGTCGGTCCGAAACACACTATATTTCATGTTATTAACTTTGGTCATTGGCTTCTGGGTACCGATTGCTGCCTCGATCGCGATATCCGAGCTGAGATTCTTTCAAGGGTTTGCGCGGATCGCCGCTTATTTGCCGTTCGTCGTGCCCGGCGTCGTGCTATATGGGATGTGGAGATGGATGTATGATCCGGTTGGTCCAATCAATGCGCTGCTGGGCTGGTTTGGAGCGGAGCCGGTATCGTTTATTTCCGATGGCAGCTGGTCCATGGTGTCGCTGGTCGTCATGGAGACCTGGCAGCAATTCGGTTCGGCGATGCTGATTTACTTGGCCGGAGTGCTGAGCATTCCAAAGGACTGGTACGAAGCGGCGGAAATCGACGGTGCTGGCGTCTGGAACCGGATAAAATACATCACGCTGCCCTCGATGCGGAATTTGATCGTATTGATGCTGATTTTGCAGCTCATCGGTACCTCTCAGGCTTATCAATCGCAGTTGGCCATGCTGGACGGCGGACCGAACAAGGCTACACTGACCTATGCGCTGCTTACAGTAAAATACGCCTTTACGCAGCTCGACTACGGAGCGGGCACCGCGCTGGGCGTGCTGATGTTCCTAGTGCTGAGCGTGCTCGGAATTATGCAATACAAGCTGAACAGGGAGGATTATTAGGATGGAAGAGAGAGGTATTCTATCGGCAGCCGATTTGCGGAAGCCGCTCAATAAAGCCGTATACGGTCTGATGGTGCTGTGTATTGCGGTCATGGCGTTCACGATGCTGTATCCGATCGCCATGACGATGTTCAATGGGCTAAAGACGAATCAGGAGATCAATACGTTTCCTCCGCGCTTCTTCCCGACGGAATGGCATTGGGAGAATTTCACGAAGGGCTGGAACTACATCAAGCTCCCGGTGTTTTTGAAAAATACGCTGCTGATCTTTGGCGGCAACCTGATGATGACGGTTCTGGTGCTGGGGCTCGCTGCCTTTAGCATTTCGCGGATTCGCGTGCCGTACAGCCGGGCGATATATTTTTTCATCCTGATGACGCTGTTCATTCCGGCGGCCAGCTACATGATTCCGAATTTCGTTAACCTCAAGGAGCTTGGGCTGCTGAATACATATTGGGCATTCTGGCTTCCGGCAGGGGCGAGCGCGTACTATTTTCTGCTCATAAAAAATTTCTTCGACGGCATTCACCCGGAAATCTTTGAAGCGGCGCGGATCGACGGCGCCTCGGAGCTGACCAGCTTTGCGCGAATAGCACTGCCGCTGTCCGTACCCATCTTCGCTACGTTAGCGATCTTTATTTTCTCTACCGCCTGGAACGACTGGTTCTGGCCCTCGCTGGTCATGCATACAGAGGACAAATACACATTAGCCACCGCGATCTACAAATACGTCATCAACGCGAGATCGCTGGATAGCAGCGTTAAATTCAATATATTGTTTATGGTCATGGTTCCGCCCATATTCGTCTTCCTAGTCTTTCAGAAATTTATTATGCGCAGTGTCAGCCTGTCAGCAGTTAAGGGATAGCGTGCGCGAATCCGTAGCCTTGCACATGATCGCCATATGAATGCACATCGTGCATGGAACGGCCGTCGTTCTATGATAAAGATGCAACCAACAACAAATAGGAAAAGGGGAGTATCGATGCGCAAGTTCTCAGCAGTACTGATATGCCTTCTGCTGTTTGGTTCGCTGTTAGCGGCATGCAGCGGCGGCGGCAATACGAAGGTCAAGGAAGAGGGGGGGGCGGCCAGCAATGGGGGCGGCGGCAATAATTCCGGGCAGGCCGAAGCGCCGGCCGACGACATCGCCTCACGGAAAATCACGATTAAAGTCCATTATCCGCTGCCGGACGAAACGACGCTCAGACAGCAGGAGGACGATAAAATCGCCCGGTTCCAGGCAAAATATCCGAACGTGACAATTATTAAAGACGACTGGGCCTATGACGTGAATGAAATCGGCGTGAAAATGGCTGCCAACGAGGCTCCGACCTTCTACAATACCTGGGCCACCGAAGCGAACTTCCTCGTTGAACGCGGCTGGGTCGCTGATATTACGGATCTGTGGAACAGCTGGGAATACAAGGATCAGATGAATGAGGTATTGCAGAGCCAGTTTAATGTCGATGGCAAAATTTACGGCGTGACACAGAACGGTTATATTACGTCAACAGTTGTAAATAAAAAGCTGGTGGCAGACAAAGGCATCACGCTTCCTGCGTTGGACTGGACCTGGGACGATATGTATGACGTGGCCAAGGCGGCTGCTGATCCGAAGAAAGGCATTTCCGGCATCGCGCCGATGGGTAAAGGAAATGAGGCCGGCTGGAACTGGACGAATTTCCTGTTTGAAGCAGGTGGAGATATCGAGACAGTGGAGGACGGCAAGGTCAAGGCAGTTTTTAATTCCGAGGCCGGTGTAAAGGCGCTGGACTTCTACAAGAAGCTGAGATGGGAAGCGAATGCCATTCCGCAGGATTGGGCGCTGGGCTGGGGTGATGCGATCAGTTCCTTCCAGCAGGGCCGTACAGCAATGGTCATTGCCGGGGCGTTCGACGTGCTGCAGGCGGCATTGAACGAGGGCGGCATGAAGCCGGAGGACGTCGTGGCATATCCGATGCCTGCCGCAGAGAAGGGCGGTAAGCATTACGGGATTCTTGGCGGTAATTATCTCGTGATCAACCCGAATGCAACAAAGGATGAACAGGAGATGGCTTTCCGTTACATCACGTTCGACTACTTTACCGATGAAGCGCTGAAGTCCGTGGAAGATACGATACAGGCCCGCAAAGCGGAGGGCAAATATTTCGTTCCGACACCGCTGGAGTATTTCAGCGATGATTCCGAGTATGCGTCTAAAGTAAAGGCGATTTACGAAAAATACGACAATGTATACAAATATGATCCAGAGCTGTTCAAGCTGCTGGAAGGCAAGCCCGAAGCGCAGTTTGGCACACAGGATTACTATGCCACGATGTCCAATGTCGTGCAGGAATCGTTCTCGAAGAAAGGAACAGATTCCCAGAAACAGCTCGATGTCGCTGCGAAGTTTGTGCAAGAGAACTATTTCGATAAAATCGAGCAAAAATAGCAGATCGCAGATGGATGTTAGGGGCTCCGCATTGCGGAGCCTTTTTGACGTGCCGCCACTGCGACAGGCTGCCGCCTGAATATTTAAGCTCCCTTGTCAGCACAATAAGTCATGACTTTATGCGAATGCAAATATATGGATAAGGGAGTCACGGTGCGTTGGGTGAAACAAGCAAAGATACGAAGGACAAGCTGTTGTCGTGGTGGCAGCTTTCCTTGATGGGGGTTGCTTGCACGATTGGGACGGGTTACTTTCTCGGGACGGGCGTTGGCATCCAAATCGGCGGTCCGGCTATCATTCCGGCGTTTATTTTGGCTGCGGCCGGAACGTTCGTCGTGTTTGACGTGCTCGCCAAGATGTCCTCGAAAGACCCTCAGGAAGGCTCGTTTTGCGTATATGCACGCAATGCCTTTGGACGCTGGGCTGGCTTCAGCAGCGGTTGGGTGTATTTCTCTTCGGAGATTCTCATTATGGGGAGCCAAATGGCGGCTTTGTCCCTGTTCACCCGGCTATGGTTCCCGGGAATGCCGATGTGGATATTCGCTTCGGTTTATGCGGTGCTTGGCTTAATTATTATCATTCTGGGGACAAAAGGTTTTGAGCGGGCGGAGCATTTGTTTGCGGTGATCAAGCTTGCGGCGATCGTTGCATTCCTGGGGTTGGCCGGTGCCGCGCTTCTGGGCTGGCTCGGCGGTGGCAAGCATGCGCCAAGCTGGCCGGTACCTCTCTTTCCGACGGGAGCCATCGGCGGGTGGTCCAGCCTGATTTATGCCTTTTACGCTTTCGGCGGCATCGAGGTTATGGGGATGATAGCGATTCGTCTAAAGAATCCAGAGGATGCTCCAAAGGCAGGTCGGTGGATGATCGGAACTCTGGTCATCCTGTATATAGCTTCCCTGGTAGCGGCTTTAAGTCTGGCACCCTGGAAGACGATGGGGGCGAAGGAAAGCCCGTTTGTGGTAGCCCTGAAAGGGTACGGCTTAAGCTTTGTCCCTCACTTTTTTAACGGGATCTTCATTATTGCCGGATTCTCCACGATGGTTGCATCGCTGTTCGCCGTCATAACAATTCTTGTAACGTTGGCCAAAAACAAGGACGCTCCTCCACTGTTCGCCAAGGTAAGCCGCGGGCGGAAGAAAACGCCTTATTACGCGATCGGGATTACAGCCCTGGGACTGGGCGGATCTATTCTGCTAGCCCTGCTCCTGCCGGAGAAGATGTATGAATACGTAACGACTGCAGCCGGGCTTATGCTGGTGTACAACTGGATTTTCATTCTCTTCACGTCAGGCAAGCTGTTGAGATTAAGCGGATGGGGACAGGCCAAGCGTTGGGGCAGTATGGTCATTATTCTGCTGGCGGTAAGCGGCACGATGTTCCATGACAAGAGCCGGCCGGGACTGTGGATTAGCCTGGGATTTGTCGCGCTGATTGGCGGGATAACGCTGCTGATGAGGCGGATCTGGGGCAGGAGCTCAGACGAGATTAGGAGCAAAGGCAAGTTGGGTAGGGCCAGGCCCGAGGGCGAGTTGACCTAGTTCGGCACAGCAAGCTGGCTGTGGGATACAAAAAAGGAGGCAGCGTCGATCGCTGCCTCCTTTTTTGGGTATGCGTCCGTTCAGATGCAGCTGGTCTGGCAGGATGATCAGTGAACCCGATTTACCGATCATCTTGCCGTTCCCGTGCATCAGATCCCATCGCGAGAGGATCAGGACTATGTTTTGTCGAGAATTAGGGTATTGCTTTGTTTCAGGTATCTGTTAAACAGATTAACATAGACTATGACATACTTCACCTATAAGAAAGTATAGGGCAAAAGAATTGTAAAAATTGTCTATAAATAGGACATTCGACTGGCGATCGATACTGCTTCCGTACTGGATTGAACGCCGAATTTCTCGAAGATGATTTTTTTGTGGTGGTTCACAGTACATTCTTTAATGTTTAACTTAATGGCAATGGACTTTACCGTCTGTCCTTGGGCAATGAGTCTGAGCACATGAAGCTGGCGCTCGGTGAGCTGTACTAGGCGTTCTTCCGCCGGCGGAGATTCGGGCAGGTTCTGCATACTGCTCAGCATGTTGCCAGGGATCAGCTTGGCGATAGCGATCAATTCGCCTTTCATATTCGCGTTAATGGTCGAGACGTCTAAATATCCTATCGTTTTTGACCCCAGATTCAACGGCGTGGAGAAACAGTGCCAGTTCTGGAAAAAGGGACTTTCATGCTCTTCAGGAGGCAAATAGATCGGGCCCTGCTTGGCCATGGCTTCCGAAATGGCGTTTACCCCACAGCTCTTCTCCGTAAAATACATGCCTACCCGAATTTCGGATTGGCGTACGACTTCTTTCAGGCTTTCACAATAGTCCATAGCGATCAGCACACCTTCTGCGTCGGTTAATAGAAACAGATAGGCGCCTGACATATGCTCTTTTATGTGGGCGATGCAATCCTGAAATATAGTAATCAGTGATTTGTTGCTCTGCAGAATTTGTTCAAAATGCGATTTCGATGTAAAGACGGCGGCTGATTTTGAGGACGGCTGCTGAGATGCAACTTTTTTACCGGACATGATGTGTGACCCCCCTTACTGCCTTTCATGCAAAAAAATATAGTCCTATACCTATTTATCGGGTAAACAAGCGTAAAATTTGAATAATCATTGTAAATTTTGATAGAAAGCTTCAAAATGAAAGATAAATTAGGGATGAAGCAATGAAATAGGCAGAGGGAGACGAAAGAAATGAAGCTGGTTTCATGGAATGTCAATGGGCTTAGAGCATGTGTCAACAAAGGGTTTTATGAGTATTTCCGGGCAGCGGATGCCGATATATTTTGCGTGCAAGAAACGAAGCTACAGGCAGGGCAAATCGATCTCGAACTGGGCGAGGAATACGAGCAGTACTGGAATTACGCAGAGAAGAAGGGCTATTCGGGCACGGCCGTATTTACTAGAATCAAACCGTTGTCCGTGCGGTACGGGATCGAGGAGGATTCGGAGCCGGAAGGGCGGATCATTACGCTGGAGTTCGAGTCCTTTTATTTGGTAAACGTGTACACACCGAACGCGAAGCGGGACTTAACCAGGCTGCCGTACAGGCTGGAGTGGGAGGAACGATTTCGTAGCTATTTGGTGGAGTTGGATCGCCATAAGCCGGTTATCGCAACCGGGGATATGAACGTGGCGCACAGCGAGATCGACATCAAGAACGCCAAGTCGAATGTTGGCAATTCCGGCTTCACACACGAGGAGCGGGAGAAAATGACGCAGCTGCTGGATGCCGGGTTTATCGATACGTTCCGTTATTTTTATCCGGACCGGACGGATGTCTACAGCTGGTGGTCTTACATGCCGAAGGTCAGGGAGCGCAACATCGGCTGGAGAATCGACTACTTCCTGGCTTCGGCCAAGCTGGGCGAAAGCCTGGTGGATGCGCAGATCGATTGCCATGTGATGGGCAGCGACCATTGCCCCGTGGTTCTGGAGTTGGCGGATATTTAAAAACTAAAATTTATTTCTTATCATGCCGATATAGCTAAAAGACAATTTCCACGTATTTGAGTTGGAATTGGATTAAGGAGAGAGGAAAGTGGCGTTTTGAAGATTTTATTGATTGTAGTAGGCGTTATTGTAGCAATTGTAGTACTGCTTATCGTGGGTTTGATTGTATCAAGCAAGCGACTAGATAAGCAAAATAAGAAACAGCGGCTTGAAATGGAGCAGTCACACCGTTTGCCTAACGAGAAGCAGCATTTGTTGGCCTACGGGGCTAATCTTGCTCTATACCGTTCTGAGTCGCCAAGAATTCTGCCGGTGAAGACCGAGCTGGACACTTTGAGGCAGGGGCTTGCGTCTGCCTGGGACATTAGTAATTCAGAGGAAGCTGTTGAAACCCTCGAGTGGCTTCTGACAGAAGGACATCGTGCCGATTACGATGAACTGCTGGCGGCGCTTCATGCCGGGCAGAGCTTTACCGCAGAGGAAGTGGGCAAATCACAGGAGTGCTACGAATCTGCCAAAAAAGAGTTGATTAAGAAGCTTTCTTTTGCGGAATCCGATTTTACCCGGGTGGAGACGATTGCTGCCTGGGATTATGACCGGGCTGTAAACATCGCAAGGTGGAGCTTCATCGTCGGATACATAACGGAAGAACAGGCCTGGGAGTATATCGGGAGAGCGGCTGATGCTGCAAGCCTTATCTTTGATTCCTGGAAAGACTATTTCATTTCTTTCGCATTGGGTCGGGCTATTGCTTACGAAGGTGATATTTACGATATTCTCTGGAATGGCAAAGAACTGCTGGGGGAACAAGGTTCGATTTGGCATGAGTTCAGCATGAAGCGGACCTCATAAGGGATGGAACCATACATACATATTGATACATTTATAGTGAATAGATTATTTTGACGGTACAATGATGCAAAAATAGCGCATGCGTTCAGCATGCGCTATTTTAATATCTGCACCAATCACTTTATACTATAAGCCTAATTTATGCCCCTTCTCCAAACGTTGGATTTGCACCTCGCTGTTTTCGGCCAATTCTCTGAACTGATTAATGGTTTCCCGCATTTTAGGGAGCGCATCCTGCTTGTAAGTGCTAATGGAGTCCAGAGCCGACAGCACGTCGGTAAACGCTTGTTTCAGCGTGTCCACCGAAATGCTCGTTTCAAGAGATTGTTTATGAATGGCCGCACCTTGATCTTTTAACATTCTGGAGGTACTGCTTATTAAATTGTTCGTGGTTTGATTTAGCAGTTCGATCTTTTGCAGGACAATTTTTTGATTGTAAAGGGCGCTTGCTACGGTAACCGAAATTTTCAGGGCTGAAACCGTAACGTTTCTGGCTCTGTCCACTCCTCTAATCAGCTCTTTATTATTTCGCATGACGACTTCAATGGCCATGATTCCCTGTTGATTGACGACCAGCATTTGCTGCAGATCCATTACGCGCTGACGTAAAGGGAATAACACTTCTTCGGTAATGAATCTTATTTTTTCTTCGGATTCCTGGCGAAGCTTTGCTGCACCAAGCTGGGATTCGATTTCTTCGTCCATCAGCATGCCTAATTGGATTTCCTTTTGCAGCTTTTTCGTGAGATCTCGGAGCGCTTGCTGTTCAAACTCTAGCGTTGTATTATCATTTTTTAGCACGGACTTGCCTTTATCGAGCGAGCTTATAATGCCGGAAATGACGGCGTCGGCTTTTTCGAATTTGGCAAAGTAATACCGCAGCGGATTAAAGAATTTGCCCAGAATACCGCTCTTGGCGAAATCTACGACGCTTGGATCCAAATCTTTCAACTGGATATGCAGTTCTGTTAAGCCTCTGGCTACCTCACCGCCGTCATCGCCTGTTTTTGATAAATTTCCGACAGATACATGCAGCAAGTTGTTTTTTTCCGAGGACACCCTCATGGTGCTCATGCCGAAGCTGTCAATCGACTGTAATATGGCTTTCCGTTTCTCCAACGACTCGATATCTAAATCCAAAATCGCCGTGACATTGTTCAAGGCCAGCTCTTTGAGCTGCGAGACTTCCTCGTTATCAGGCTTTACCTGCTCTTCAATAGCAGACTTTATCTCTTCCGGGTTGATTACTTCCATTGAAAATGACATGCCATTCCTCCTCTTGAATATGAATTTACATTTGCACGTTCAGCAAGTTGCTGATTTTATATACTACATCGTCGGTGTCTGCATTGATGCTAGCTGCTTCATTAATGCTGGAAATGCTTTCGAGCGCCTTAATGTTTGCATTGTAGCCAATTGTGTAAATCGGGATTTTGTAGGTTTCGATCAGGCCTCTGATATCTTTAAGGGAGTGGCCTTCATTGGTTTCCCCGTCGCTTAATACAAAAATCAGCGGTTTAACGTCGGGATTAGCAGCCAACTCGTCTTGAAGCAATTTCATCGCGACCACAATGCCGTCGAATGTTGCCGTTCCTCCGCTAGCCTGAAGACTGTTTATTGCACCGACAAACATAGATTGGTGGTTTGTATCGTATTTTCCGATCGGCAGATTGATGGTTACGTTATCGGAATAAGAAACGAAGCCGATGCTGTTGTTCCGGCCCAGATATTTTTGACCGGTTAATAGCGATTCCTTCAAACGATTTAAAGGCTCGCCAGCCATACTGCCGGATACATCAGCTACGAACACGGCGGCAATCGGTTTGTTGCCGTCCTTTTTCTCCTTCCATAGCTTTTGCGCAGCCGCTAAAGTATTTCCATCGACCACATCCAGCTCTGCACGATAATCATCAAGGCCATTGAAGCCTTTTTTCTTGGCTAAGCTCTGATACTTATCCTGCTGAGTAAACTCTGCAAACTTCTTGATGATCTCCAATTTCTCCTGAGGCAAATCGCCTAGGGCATAGAGCGGGCTGTCATGCCGGACGCCAAAAGGCGTAAAGACATAGCCGCCCTTCAGATCTTGGGAATTCGCGTAAATTTGATATTCCAGTACGAAAGCATCCAGCATGCCTGTACTTGCAGCCTCACGCATTTGCAGTGTGGTAGAGGCGGTAAAAGGGACATTAGCCTGGAATTTCTCAAACCCTTGAACTGCTTTTTCACCAAGTAAATTGGAGCTGTCGAAAGTCTTGAGCGCCGTTACTAGAAAGTTGATGCCCGTGGAACTGGCGAAAGGATCCGTGTACCCCATGGACAGCTCGTTATCTACAATAGCCTCCGTGATCGTCTTGACGTTTAAAGCCCCGTATTTGTCTACCAGTTCGTCATACTTAGCCTTGCTGGATACAATGCCTGCCACGTTTCCTGTAAGACGATTGGAGATAAGCTGAGTTTTGATGCCTTGCGCTGCAACCATTTCTCCCCAAAGCTCATTTGAAGGCGTAAAAGCGTCCGGTATATACTTGCCTGATCTTATGTAATCTGCAGCTGTACCTGAGGCGATGTTGCGGATTTTTACGGAAACCGTTTTTCCGTTTACGGTGACATTAGAGCTATTGAAATCCTCAGCGACTTCATTTAGCCATCCATCGACACCCGTGCCGGATTTCTCCGTGGAGGAGAAAATCTCTACAAAGCTGTCTGTGGTGTTGTCTACGGATACCGTAAATTTAGAGATGTCGGGAAGGGAGTCGCCAACGGATACGGGATCAAGATCGATTTGCCCCTTAATGGCCTCCGCGCTAGTAACCCTAATATCTTTGTAAAGCTTCTCCAGGCGTTTATTTGCATCCTCCGAGGATATTTGCGTCTGGGATTTGCCCAAATTAGACGTTAAGTTAATGCCGAAATAAATAAGAGCGAAAACAACTACGGCAATGATCGCTAAAGTTAAAAATGCCTTGCCTTTGCTAGCCATTCACATCTTCCTTTCCTACTTATAGTATTTGGTCTGATTGATTAGAGCATCTATTTCCTTCATGCAGGGCATCTCTTCGATTTCACGATAATCCGTGCTTCCTAGCAGGGATATTTCTAATAGCAGCTTATCAAGCTTGAGCAGGATTTCTTCATTCGCTTCAAGGTACCCTGCCACATAAGCTAAATATTCGTGGTATAGCTTTGTTTTTTCCTGGACTAATTTCTCTGAAAAATGCATAGCGGTTTGTTGACCGGTAAAAATAGAGAACTCCGACGCATTGAATACGCTTAGCTTATTCAGAATGCCTTTGATATTGAGGTAGAACAACTGCTCAACCTCATAAATCACCGAATTGAACCTCTTATAGCTTAGTTCAGCCGGATCAAATCTTTGACTAAGAACATCGGCAAAGGTTTCCTTTTTTTTCTCCATGCGTTCCAGTTGATCTAGAGCGAGGAGAATATCCTTTTTAAGCGCTTTTTCATTTTTGTAATGGCTAAGAGCGATTATGTAGTCTTCATGTGTTTGTATGTCTCGTACAGGCGTTACAACAGGAACTTTAATAATCCAGATATAACTCCCGTAAAGCACGACAAGGATGCTAATGACTAACAGTGTAATGCCTGTTGCTGTCTGGACAGCGCTTGCCCCCCTGATCTGCACCCCTAATAAACCCGGGGACAACACTACAATATTCAGGAATACGATTCCGATAATAAGCCCCGCCAGCTTAAACATGTTCGAACTATTCAAAATACACACCTCCTCTGCTGATGCTAGGGGGATACGATGGATCATAGTGATAATTTTATCAGAGATTAACTGCAGTTGCTCCAATTATTTCCTAATCATTAAGATACCTTAATGATCCTGTTTCTGTTATTACGTTAATGCATTGGCAATTGTTTCAAAATGTATTTATCTAATCAAAAGGGCTGCCCAGCCCCGCCATTTGGCAGGCTGATGGCAGCCCCTTAAACTTATATATTTTGTTACGATGTAGCGGATCGATCACTCTTATTGCGTCCTC
The DNA here is from genome assembly GCF_054767475.1 of Paenibacillus sp. YSY-4.3. Classification (NCBI taxonomy): domain Bacteria; kingdom Bacillati; phylum Bacillota; class Bacilli; order Caryophanales; family Paenibacillaceae; genus Paenibacillus; species Paenibacillus sp. YSY-4.3. Next base: position 40,892 of record NZ_BAABMC010000006.1, read on the forward strand.
GGCCGCTCCATGGCGTTCCCAGAAGCGGGAGAGCCCAGCGGTCTAACCCGTACCATCCGGCTACCTTCCAGGCCAGCACAATCCACGTAGCGAGTATAAACAACAGCGGATTCGTACTCAAGGTGCCTGCAAAGAGGAAACTTGCATTCATGAAAGCGCCGAAGAAGGCGGCGATTCCCGTCAATAAGCCAAGGATGAGGCCAAGCCCTACGAGCAGCTCGCCGAAAGCAACGAAGTAAGAGAACAGTGTGGCATTCGGCAGCACCATATTTTCCAGAAATGACGCATACCATCCCGTTACGTCTTTGCCTTCGGCAGCTTTGCCAAGCGCTCCTTTTATGAATCCCGTCAGTCCTGCGCCTGCATTGCTACCAACCCATTGATCGCTAGTTACCTTACCCCATCCCGCACTTAACCAGGCGTAGCCTAGATATAAGCGAATGATTAACCAGATGGACGCCGATCTTGTGTTGCTAAACAGAAAATTAGATACCGGATTTTCAGGAACAATGATGTTTTTACCTTTAAGTTCCTCTTTGATCGCCATTTCATCATCTCCTCGTGATTTCAATTTTTAATTATTCAAGTTTTATCGTATCTCATTTGCAGTGAACGGAGAAGGATAATGCTGGATATTTTGATTCGCTATAGGAATAACCTTGACGTATTTTTTTTCCTGCTCTACGATGTAGGGAATATATGGAATATATGGAAAGAGGTTAAACTTCATTATTTATTATTTATGACAAAGGAGGAGTCATTCATTATGAAATTCGTTTGGTCTTCTAGTTTGCGTTTTGCTCTAATCGCGTTCCTGTGCATCTCGGTATTGGCCGCTCCGATAAGCTTCCCGGCTTCGGATATGCGTACTGCTCATGCAGCAGGAGAGATGAAACCGTTTCCGCAGCAGGTCAGTTATCCCGGTATCACTAAGCCAAACCATGTCAGCCAAGCTGCCATGAACTCTTCTGTAACAGCCTACTATGACTATTGGAAAGGCAAATATTTAAAAAACAATCTGGCCTCACTCCCTGGCGGCTACTATGTCAAAGGAGAAATTACCGGAAGCCCGGATGGATTTATTCCGCTGGGTTCTTCCGAAGGGCAGGGATTCGGCATGGTCATCACGGTGTTGATGGCTGGGTACGATCCGAATGCACAAACGATTTATGACGGCCTGTTCAAAACGGCTAGAGCTTACCGCAGCTCATCGAACCCGAATCTGATGGGCTGGGTGGTGGCCGATAACGTTAGGGCGCAAGGGCATTTCGGATCTGCTACAGACGGTGACCTGGACATCGCCTACTCACTTCTGCTAGCCGATCGGCAGTGGGGATCAAACGGTGCCGTCAATTACCTGGCGGAAGCCAAAAAAATGATTACAGACGGTATCAAAGCCAGCTATGTCACGTCGAACAACCGATTAAATCTGGGGGATTGGGACTCCAAATCCGCGCTGAACACGCGGCCCTCCGACTGGATGCTCAGCCACTTGAGAGCCTTCTATGATTTCACGGGCGACCAGACGTGGCTGAATGTGATCAATAATTTATACGATGTGTATTCCCAGGTGAGTAACACTTATTCTCCGACTGCGGGACTAATCTCTGATTTCGTCGTTGGCAATCCGGCAGTCCCGGCTCCCGAATGGTATCTTAATGAATTCAAAGAGACGGACGAGTATTATTGGAACGCTGCCCGCGTACCGCTGCGGGTCGTCATGGACTATGCCCTGTATGGCGAAGCAAGAAGTAAAACGATTTCCGATAAAATCGCAGGATGGATCAAAAGCAAAACCGGCGGTAACCCTGCCAACGTAAGGGACGGCTATCAATTGAACGGAAACGCGATCGGAAGCTATGCCACCGCTGTATTCGTAGCGCCCTTCATTGCAGCAGGCACTTCGAACTCCGCCAATCAGGCTTGGGTGAATGCCGGCTGGGATTGGATGAAGAACGCCAAAGAAAGCTATTACAGCGATACGTATAATCTGCTGAACATGTTGTTCATCTCAGGCAACTGGTGGAAGCCTGTACCAGGGACCGCAGCTGTAAACGGGAATTTGGCTGATAATCCCGGATTCGAGACGGGCGACACGACGGGATGGACCTATTGGAGCAATAGCGGAACACCATTTCGGGTCGAATACGGCGACACCCGTTCTGGCAACTACAGGTTGACCCATAACAACAACAACAATGCTGCTTACCAAGTGATAACGTCCCAGGTGAAGACCGTTCCGAATGGAAATTACACGTTATCGGTCTGGGTAAAATCGACGGGCGGCCATAACGCGCTCCGCCTGTTCGCTAAAAATTACGGAAGCACAGTGGAACTGCAGGCTAACGTAGGTTCGACAACGTTATCTTCCTGGACGGAGTATGTTATTCCGAATATCCCGGTGACGAACGGGCAGATCGAAATCGGTGTATACTCTAACGCAAATGCGAACAATTGGGCCGCTTTCGATGATTTCTACCTCACCCGGAACTATGTCAACAACCCCGGTTTTGAAACTGCGGACACTTCGGGCTGGATGGAGTGGCATGACGCCGGGCTCGCACAAAGGGTAGAATACGGCGGACAATATACCGGCAGCTATAAACTGGTGCATCAACATTCGGCTTCCTATAAGCAGCTGACTTCGCAGATACAGACCTTACCTAACGGATCGTACAAGCTGTCCGCTTGGTTTAGTTCCAACGGAGGACAAAAGGAGCTTCGCTTGTTCGCTAAAAACTTCGGCGGTACAACCGAACTGCAGGCGAACTTGGGGTCAGCCTCGGTTGCTTCCTGGACGCGCTATGACATTGACAACATTAACGTGACTAACGGGCAAATCGAATTTGGCGTATGGTCCGATGCCAATGCCAACAACTGGGCAGCTATTGACGACTTCATCCTAATCAAGAAATAAGGCTGAACAATATTCGGCTTGACTATAATAGAGAACGCGGCCCCTTTCAGGGGCCGCGTTTTTTTGTGGAAGATCAATGATTTTCTCGTAAACTTCTTTAATTCTCTAGTATACACATATTTTGGCAAATGATATAATCGAATGTAGGCGCTTACAATAATTGACAAAAGAAAGGGGGCGCGTTCCAAAAAAACGGAGCAGTATCATTCATCCTAAATTTTAAGGAGGGTATTATGATGCTACTACAGTCAAGATTGGTAAGCTTGTTCGGCGCGTTGTTGCTGCTGGTAAGCGGTTTGCTGTGGCCCTCAGCGACGCAGTCAGTCCGTGCGGCTCCGGCGGGTGTAACGCCAGGGACGCTGTCGCAAGTCGCGTCGTTCGGCAACAACCCGAGCGGCTTGAAAATGTACATCTATGTACCGCGCAATCTGGCTGCAAACCCCGCACTGCTAGTGGCCGTGCACTACTGCTCGGGCTCAGCGACGGCATTCTACAACGGTTCGTACGACTACGTTGCGGCCGCCGAGCAGTACGGTTACATCATCGTCTTCCCGGAGTCCACGCACAGTGAATACAGCAACTGTTTCGACGTGTGGAGCCCGCAAGCGCTCACACGCGGCGGGGGCAGCGACCCGGTCGGCATCATGTCAATGGTATCGTGGACCACAGCTAACTACAACATCGACAGCAGCCGTATCTACGCGATGGGCGTATCCTCCGGCGCGATGATGACCAACGTCCTGCTCGCTGAGTATCCGGACGTCTTTGCCGCCGGTGCGGCGTTTATGGGCGTGCCAGCGACTTGTTTCGCGACCGGCAGCGCTACTAACTTCTGGAATAGCCAGTGTTCGAATGGTCAAATATCCAAGACCGCGCAGCAGTGGGGCGACGCCGCCCGTGCCATGTATCCAGGCTACAAGGGCAGCTACCCGCGCATCCAGCTCTGGCACGGCAGTACCGACAGCGTGCTCAGCTATAACAATTTTGCAGAGGAAATCAAGCAGTGGACCAACCTGCACGGCGTCTCTGCCACCCCGGCCGTGACCGACAGCCCGAAGTCGAACTGGACCCGTACTCGCTATGGCAACACTACCGCTCAGCCTCCGGTCGAAGCGATCAGCGTGCAGGGCACTGGTCATGACATGTCCCTAGCGGGGATGCCCGCCTATGCGATCGCCTTCCTCGGCCTGAACAGCAGCGGCAGCGGGGGCAGCCCGACGGTACCGGCAGCTCCGGCAAGTTTGACGGCCGCAGCGGGCAACGCCAGCGTATCCTTAAGCTGGGCGGCTTCACCGGGTGCTACCAGCTATACTGTAAAACGCGCCACAACGAGTGGTGGTCCTTACACGGATGTGGCAACCGGAGTCACGACGACGAGCTACACGAACACCGGGCTGACGAACGGAACAACATACTACTATGTTGTAAGCGCATCCAATAGCGCGGGCAGCAGCGTGAATTCCGCGCAAGCGAGCGCAACGCCGGCTAGTGGCGGCACCAGTACGGGGAACCTGGTTCTCCAATATAAAGCTGGCGACACGAATGCCACCGATAACCAAATCAAGCCGTACTTCAACATCAAGAACAACGGTACGACCCCCGTTAACCTGAGCGGCCTCAAGATTCGCTACTACTTTACGAAAGATGGTACCGCGGACATGAACGGCTGGATTGATTGGGCGCAAATCGGCAGCAGCAATATTAGCGCGGCATTCGCTAACTTTACCGGCAGTAATACGGACACTTACGTAGAGCTAAGCTTTAGCGCAGCGGCAGATTCGATCCCGGCAGGCGGACAAACGGGCGATATCCAACTGCGGATGTCCAAAGCCGACTGGTCGAACTTCAACGAAGCAAATGACTATTCTTATGATCCGACAAAAACCGCTTATGCGGATTGGAATCGTGTAACGCTGCATCAAAACGGAACTTTGGTATGGGGAGTTCAACCATAACCGATATGCCAAGAATACGGATTTACACAAGAGAGGAGATGAGCTTTTATGAAAAAGTTATCGTTCAGGGCAATGACGATGCTCCTTGTCCTTTGCCTTATCGGTCCCCTGTATGCCGCGGTTCCTGCAGCAGCTAACACCGTTCTCCTTCAACATGGCTTTGAGGACAGTACAACACAGGGCTGGGCCCCGCGGGGAGAAAATGAAATGCTGTCATCCGCGACCGGAACGGCTGCGCGAACCGGAACCAGGGGGCTGCACGTCAGCGGCCGTACCGAATCGTGGAATGGAGCATCCCTGGATGTTACTTCCCAAATGCAGGTTGGACAAACGTATTTGTTCGCCGGCTGGATCAAGCTGGCGTCCGGGTCGGGTACGGTGTATATGTCGCTGGATACAACCAAAAGCGGGACAAGATCGTACAGCCAGCTATACTCAGCAACGGCAACGTCCGGCGGCTGGGTAGAATTCAAGGCGGAATACAAATACCGCGAACCGCTGGAGAATGTATCCGTTTATTTTGAGGTTCCGAACAACCCGACCGTCGATTTTTATTTGGACGACTTCCGTCTGGAGCAGCTCCCGGATCGTGGGCCAATTACGATCGAGCCCAATATTCCATCCTTGAAGGACGTGTTCGCGGGAGATTTCCTGTTCGGGGCAGCCTTTGAGAATTTTGAGTTAATCGAGGCGGCCGACCGACAATTATTGGCGAAACACTTTAACAGCCTAACACCAGGCAATGTGCTGAAATGGGACAGCACGCAGCCTCAGGAGGGCGAGTTTAACTTTGACCCTTCCGATGAGGCTGTACAGTTCGCACTTGACAACGGACAGCAGGTTCGCGGCCATACTTTGGTCTGGCACAATCAAACGCCTGATTGGGTATTCCGCGACAGCAACGGCAATCTGGCTAGCAAGCAGCTGCTGTATCAGCGCATGCAAGCTCACATTAATGCGGTAGTCGGGCGGTACAAAGGCGAGATTTATGCTTGGGACGTGGTCAATGAGGTAATTGACGCTTCACAGCCTGACGGTTTACGCCGCAGTCTGTGGTATCAGATCGCAGGCGAAGAATTTATCGAGAAAGCGTTCGAATACGCCCACGCAGCGGATCCTAACGCCCTGCTGTTCATTAACGACTACAATACGCACGAATCAGCCAAAAGCCAGGCGCTCTACAACCTGATCAGCCGGTTGAAAGCGAAGGGCATCCCGGTGCATGGCGTCGGACACCAAACCCATCTCAAGATCAATTATCCGACGATGAGTGAGATCGATTCTTCTATAACCAAGTTTGCGGCTCTGAACATCAAGCAGGAAATAACGGAGATGGACATCGATATTTACAGTGACGATTCCACGAAGTACGATACGTTGCCGGACAGCTTGGCACAAACGCAGGCGACCCGGTACAAGCAATTGTTTGATGTTTTGCTCAAACATAAGGATAAGATCGACAATGTGACCATCTGGGGCAAAGACGACGGAAACAGCTGGCTGCGGTCGTTCCCGGTCAACCGCAACAACTGGCCGTTGCTGTTCGATGAACGTCTGCAGTCCAAACCGGCATATTGGGCTATTGTGGACGGCAAATCGACGCAGCAGCCTCCTGTCGCACCGACCGGCTTGACTGCGACAGCCGGGAACGCACAAGTATCCTTGACTTGGAGCGCAGTCAGCGGCGCAACCAGCTACACGGTGAAGCGCGCGACGACGAGCGGCGGTCCGTACACGAACGTAGCGACTGGCTTAACAACGCCTAGCTATACGAACACCGGCTTGACGAATGGCACGACGTACTATTACGTCGTCAGCGCGACGAACAGCGCGGGTCAGAGCCCGAACTCCGTGCAAGTGAGCGCGGCTCCGACCAGCGGTGGCGGCAATCCGACCGTACCGGTAGCACCTGCTGGTCTGACGGCGACATCCGGCAACGCACAGGTGTCCTTGAGCTGGAACGCGGTGAGCGGCGCGGCGAGCTATACGGTGAAGCGTTCGACGACGAGCGGCGGTCCGTACACGAACGTGGCGACCGGTCTGACGACGCCTAGCTATACGAACACCGGCCTGACGAACGGCACGACGTACTATTACGTTGTCAGCGCGTCGAACAGCGCGGGTCAGAGCCCGAATTCCGCGCAGGTGAGCGCGACGCCGACGAGCGGTCCAATCGCCTCGAATCTCGTGCTGCAGTACAAAGCAGCCGATACGAATGCAACGGACAACCAGATCAAGCCATCCTTCAACATCAAAAATAACGGCACTTCGGTTGTTGATTTGAGCACGCTCAAAATCCGCTACTTCTTCACCAAAGACGGTTCTGCGGAGATGAACGGCTGGATTGACTGGGCGCAGCTCGGCGGCAGCAACATTCAGATTTCGTTCGGCAACCATACCGGTACAAATTCGGATACGTACGTGGAGCTGAGCTTCTCGTCCGGCGCAGGCTCGATCGCGGCGGGCGGCCAATCCGGCGAAATCCAGCTGCGCATGTCCAAGACGGACTGGTCGAACTTCAACGAGGCGAATGACTACTCGTTCGATGGGGCGAAGACGGCGTTCGCCGACTGGGATCGGGTCGTATTGTACCAGAACGGCCAGCCGGTGTGGGGAACCGCTCCATAAACCGACACAGGGGAATATGTCGGTCCCGCTCTCATGCAGGGCGGATCGGAGGTATCCCTTGCTAAAATGAATATTCCTGGGAGGGATCAATAATGAGGACAAGACAAAGAAAACAGCTGTTCGTCTCTGCGGCGCTGGCAGTTTCCTTAACAATGCTCGTACCGATGCCCGCTTCCGTATATGCAGCTGAGAGCAACGTCACTTTCACGATTAATACGCAGTCGGAGCGAGCGGCGATTAGCCCTAATATTTACGGGACAAATCAGGATTTGAGCGGGACGGAGAACTGGGCTTCTCGCAGGCTCGGAGGCAATCGGCTGACGGGTTACAACTGGGAGAACAACGCATCCAGTGCCGGAAGTGATTGGCTTCATTACAACGATGATTTTCTCTGCAGTAACGGCGGGGTTCCGGCCATCGACTGCGACAAGCCGGGCGAGGTTGTTACCGCGTTCCACGACAAATCTTTGCAGAATGGAGCTTACTCCATTGTAACGCTGCAAATGGCGGGCTATGTGTCCCGGGACAAGAACGGTCCGGTCGCTGAGAATGAGACGGCCCCGTCACCGCGCTGGGATAAGGTCGAGTTTGCCAAGAATGCGCCGTTCACCCTTCAGCCTGATCTGAACGACGGACAAGTATATATGGATGAAGAGGTCAACTTCCTGGTCAACCGTTATGGAAGCGCTTCAACCTCGACGGGCATCAAAGCGTATTCGCTGGATAACGAGCCAGCGCTGTGGTCCAATACGCATCCGAGGATTCATCCAGAGCAGGTACAAGCATCGGAGCTCGTCGCCAAGAGCATCGACTTGTCAAAGGCGGTGAAGAACGTCGATCCGCATGCTGAAATATTCGGACCTGCCCTTTACGGTTTCGGCGCATATTTGTCTCTGCAGGACGCTCCAGACTGGCCGAGTTTGCAAGGCAACTACAGTTGGTTTATCGATTACTATTTGGATCAGATGAAGAATGCCCATACGCAGAACGGCACAAGATTGCTTGATGTGCTGGATGTCCACTGGTATCCCGAAGCACAGGGCGGAGGGCAGCGAATCGTCTTTGGCGGAGCGGGCAATATCGATACGCAGAAAGCCCGCGTACAAGCGCCAAGATCGCTATGGGATCCGACTTACCAGGAAGACAGCTGGATCGGCACGTGGTTCTCGAGTTACTTGCCATTAATTCCGAAGCTGCAATCTTCAATTCAGACGTATTATCCGGGCACGAAGCTGGCGATAACAGAGTTCAGCTACGGCGGAGACAATCACATTTCGGGAGGCATTGCTACGGCAGACGTGCTCGGTATATTCGGAAAATATGGCGTTTATGCCGCGAATTACTGGCAGACGGAGGACAATACCGACTACACAAGCGCTGCTTACAAGCTGTATCGAAACTACGATGGCAACAAATCGGGATTCGGCTCGATCAAAGTGAACTCCGTTACGTCCGATACGGAGAACAGCTCGGTATACGCTTCGGTCACTGACGAGGAAAATTCCGAACTCCATCTGATCGTGCTGAATAAAAATTTCGATGATCCTATCAACGCTACTTTCCAGCTGTCTGGCGGCAAAACCTACACATCGGGGAGAGTATGGGGCTTCGATCAAGCAGGGTCCGGCATTACGGAAAAAGCAGCTGTACCGAATATCAACAACAATCAATTTACGTATACGCTCCCTCCATTGTCTGCTTACCACATTGTTCTAAAAGCGGATAGCACCGAGCCGATCAGATCCGACCTCGTCGTGCAGTATAAGGACGGTGACCGCAACAATGCATCCGACAACCAGATCAAGCCACATTTCAATATTCAAAATAAAGGGACCACCCCGGTAGAGATGAGTTCTCTTACCCTGCGTTACTATTTTACCAAAGACAGCTCTGCGGCGATGAACTCGTGGATCGATCACGCCCGGATCGGAGGACACAACATCAACAGGACCTTCGCGAGCGCTTCCGGTCATAACGCGGATACGTACGTCGAGCTCAGCTTTACATCGGATGCGGGCTCGATACCGGCGGGCGGCGACAGCGGAGAAATTCAGCTCAGAATGTCCAAGGTTGATTGGTCGAACTTCAATGAGGCGAACGATTATTCGTTCGATCCGGCGAAGACGGTCTATATGGATTGGGATCGCGTGACGTTATACCAAGATGGACAACTCATATGGGGAATCGAACCGTAGAAGATGATTAGACAATATTTTTCGCTGGGGCGCGGCCCGCCGCAATGGTTGTCTTGACCTTGGTCCGATCAAACAATAATAGCAAAGGGGATGAAATTAATGAATAATGCGATTCAAAAGCGATTCGGATTGCTATTGATGACCACCGCACTGATTATTAGCTTGTTGCCGTTAGGCAGTGCCAGAACTTATGCTGCAGAGCCTCATGTAAACAATCCGTTTGTCGGGGCGACACAATATGTGAATCCAGATTACGCGGCCTTGATCGACACGTCGATTGCCCGTGTCAGTGACAGCACGCTGAAAGCGAAGATGCAAACTGTGAAAAGCTACCCTACCGCTGTATGGCTGGACCGCATTGCGGCGATACACGGCGGAGAGGCAAATGGCGGCAGAAGAAGCCTTGAAGAGACGATGGACAATGTGCTCGCTCAGAAACAAGGCAACACGCCGATCGTGGTAACGCTTGTTATTTATAACTTGCCGGGCCGCGACTGTCACGCCTTGGCTTCGAACGGCGAACTGCCGCTGACGGCGGCAGGGCTGCAGCGCTACAAGACAGAATACATCGATGTCATTGCTGGCATTCTCTCCAAACCCAAATACCAGGATATTCGGATTGTGACGGTCATTGAACCGGACTCTCTGCCGAATCTGGTAACGAACCTTAGCGATCAGAGATGCGCGCAAGCCAATTCGACGAACATCTATCGCGATGCGACTCGCTATGCGTTGGACAAGCTGCATGCAATCTCTAACGTGTACACCTATATGGATATCGGTCATTCCGGCTGGCTTGGCTGGGATACAAACCGCCAACCTACAATCGATTTGTTTACTTCCGTCGTTGCAGGTACGGCAGCCGGACTTGCGAGCGTTGACGGATTTATCTCGAATACGGCCAACAATACGCCGCTCGAAGAACCAAACTTGCCGAATCCGGATTTGAATATTGGCGGTCAACCGATCAGGTCTTCCAAGTACTATGAGTGGAACCCGTATTTCGATGAACTCGACTTTACCGCTGCCTTGTATGCCGGATTCGTGGCCAAAGGCTGGTCGCCGAACACCGGTTTCCTGATCGATACTTCGCGTAACGGCTGGGGAGGCCCAAATCGGCCGACCGGCGCAACCGGATCCAATATTAACGATTACGTGAATTCGGGAAGAGTCGACAAGCGTCTGCATCGCGGCAACTGGTGCAATCAGTCGGGCGCCGGCATGGGTGTGCCTCCCACAGTAGCTCCAGCGGGTTATTCCCATATCGATGCATATGTGTGGGTGAAACCGCCGGGCGAGTCGGATGGATCAAGCTCCGCCATTCCGAACGATGAAGGCAAAGGCTTCGACAGAATGTGCGATCCGACTTATACAACGGTAGACGGCACACTGTCGGGCGCGCTGGCGAATGCGCCGGTATCCGGTCACTGGTTCCATGAGCAGTTCGTGCAACTGGTTCAGAATGCATATCCCGCCGTACCGACCAGCGGTGGCGGTGATCCGACTGTTCCGGCAGCACCTGCCGGGCTGACGGCGACAGCGGGCAATGCGCAGGTGTCCTTGACTTGGAACGCGGTAAGCGGTGCAACGAGCTATACGGTGAAGCGCGCGACAACGAGCGGCGGTCCGTACACAAACGTGGCGACTGGCCTGACGACGGCGAGCTACACGAACACGGGTCTGACGAACGGTACGACGTATTATTACGTCGTAAGTGCTTCGAACAGCGTAGGTCAAAGCCCGAACTCCGCGCAAGTGAGCGCGACGCCGACCAGCGGTGGCGGCAATCCGACCGTTCCGGCAGCACCTGCCGGGCTGACGGCGACAGCTGGCAACGCACAAGTATCCTTGACCTGGAGCGCGGTCAGCGGCGCAACGAGCTATACGGTGAAGCGCGCGACGACAAGCGGCGGTCCGTATACGAACGTGGCGACCGACCTGACGACGGCGAGCTACACGAACACGGGTCTGACGAACGGTACGACGTACTATTACGTCGTCAGCGCGTCTAACAGCGCGGGCCAGAGCCCGAATTCCGCGCAAGTGAGCGCGACGCCAACCAGCGGTGGCGGTACTCCGACCGTTCCGGCAGCACCTGCCGGGCTGACGGTGACAGCCGGCAACGCACAGGTGTCCTTGACTTGGAGCGCGGTGAGCGGTGCAACCAGCTACACGGTGAAGCGGGCGACGACAAGCGGCGGTCCGTACACGAACGTGGCGACCGACCTGACGACGCCGAGCTATACGAACACTGGCTTGACGAATGGCACGACGTATTATTACGTCGTCAGTGCGACGAACAGCGCGGGTCAGAGCCCGAACTCCGCTCAGGTGAGCGCAACGCCGGCGGGCGATCCAATCGCCTCGAACCTCGTGCTGCAGTATAAAGCAGGTGATACGAATGCAACCGACAACCAGATCAAGCCTCAATTCAACATTAAAAATAACGGCACTTCGGCTGTCGATCTGAGCACGCTCAAAATCCGCTACTACTTCACCAAAGACGGTTCTGCGGCGGTGAACGGCTGGATCGACTGGGCGCAGCTCGGCGGAAGCAACATTCAGATTTCCTTCGGTAACCATACCGGTACGAATTCGGATACGTACGTGGAGCTGAGCTTCTCGTCCGGCGCAGGCTCGATCGCGGCGGGCGGTCAATCCGGCGACATCCAGCTGCGCATGTCCAAGACGGACTGGTCGAACTTCGACGAGGCGAACGACTACTCGTTCGATGGGACGAAGACAGCGTTCGCTGACTGGAACCGAGTCGTGCTGTATCAGAACGGAACAGTTGTATGGGGGATCGAGCCTTAAGTGAATTCATGATGACCGGAGCGCTTAACAGCGCTCCGGAATAACATTCAAATGAACAAATGAATGGGGGGGTTATATGGCAAATCAGCTACTCATGCATCATAAACAGTCAACACTCAGATTGCTGATCATGGCTGCAGGTGCAGCAATAACGTTGATCGTATGTTCATTGCTGTTTACCGATCGCGCTTCTGCGCACGGTTGGATAGAGAACAGTCGTTCCGACTTGTGTTATGACAAGATCAATACAGGCTGCGGTGCAGTTATGTATGAGCCATGGAGTATTGAGGGTCGCGGCGACTTTCCGGAAATCGGCGTACCCGACGGCCAGATTGCGGGAGGAAGCAAATACCCGGAGCTTGATGTTCAGACCCAAAACCGCTGGAACAAAATCAATATGAAAGGCGGACCTTTTACTTTCCATTGGGATATGGTAGCGAACCATAGTACCAACTATTGGGATTACTATATTACGAAAAAAGGCTGGGATCCGAATTCTCCGCTGAAGCGTGCGGATCTCGAGCTGTTCTGCAGATACGAGGATAATGGCGCGATACCGCCGATGGCCGTGGAGCATGACTGCTTCATTCCAAACGATCGGAGCGGCTATTATGTCATAGTCGGGGTATGGGATATCTTTGATACTGTGAATGCTTTCTATCAAGTCATGGACGTGAATCTGACGATCGATCCTTCGCAACCGACTACGCCGGCTCCTGGGCATCCTGGTGATCCGAACCGTTTCGGGAGTATCCGCGACTGGAGCCCGATCCGTCCTTACGATCCAGGTGAGAAAGTCGCTCACAAAGGAAATACTTGGCAAGCAAGATGGTGGACGCAAGGACAGGAACCCGGTGTGCACGAAGTCTGGCAGCAGATCGGTCCGTCTACAGGCAATCCGACCGTACCTGCGGCACCGGCGGGCCTGACGGCGACGGCGGGCAATGCGCAGATCAACTTGACTTGGAACGCGGTGAGCGGTGCGACGAGTTATACGGTGAAGCGTGCGACGACGAGCGGCGGTCCGTACACGAACGTGGCCACTGGCCTAACGACGCCGAGCTACACGAACACGGGTCTGACGAACGGCACGACGTACTATTACGTCGTTAGCGCTTCAAATAGCGCGGGCCAAAGTCCGAATTCCGCGCAAGTGAGCGCGACGCCGACCAGCGGCAGCGGCAATCCGACCGTTCCGGCAGCACCTGCCGGGCTGGCTGCGACAGCGGCCAATGCCCAGGTGTCCTTGACCTGGAACGCGGTGAGCGGTGCAAGCAGCTACACGGTGAAGCGTTCGACGACGAGCGGTGGTCCGTACACAAACGTGGCGACCGGCCTAACGACGCCGAGCTACACGAACACGGGTCTGACGAACGGCACGACGTACTATTACGTCGTTAGCGCTTCAAATAGCGCGGGCCAAAGTTCGAACTCTGCGCAGGTGAGCGCGACGCCGGCGGGCGTTCCAATCGCTTCGAACCTCGTGCTGCAGTACAAAGCAGCTGATACGAATGCAACCGACAACCAGATTAAGCCTCACTTTAACATTAAAAATAACGGCACATCGGCTGTCGATCTGAGCACGCTCAAAATCCGCTACTATTTCACCAAAGAAGGTTCTGCGGCGATGAACGGCTCGATCGACTGGGCGCAGCTCGGCAGCAGCAACATTCAGGTTTCGTTCGGCAACCATACCGGTACGAACTCGGATACGTATGTGGAGCTAAGCTTCTCGTCCGGCGCAGGCACGATCGCAGCGGGCGGCCAATCCGGCGAAATCCAGCTGCGCTTGTCCAAGGCAGACTGGTCGAACTTCAACGAGGCGAACGACTACTCGTTCGATGGAACGAAGACCGCGTTTGCCGACTGGAACCGAGTCGTTCTGTATCAGAATGGCACGGCTGTATGGGGGAATGAGCCGTAAATCAGTCGGTTGATTAATAATTTGTGCGAGAGATCTGCGTCATGCGAATCTCTCGCATGAACCAAAAAGATAAATCAGGAGGATATATAATGCAGATTCATGCGATTCGGCAATCTTGCCGCCTGTTATTGACACTGGTTTTGATGTGTGGTCTCCTGTTGCCTATGGGCGCTCCCAGAGGCTATGCCGCTCCGGCTGTTCCTTTTGGTCAATTAAAAGTTCAGGGCAATCAATTGGTAGGACAGTCCGGGCAAGCTGTTCAACTGGTAGGCATGAGCTCACACGGATTGCAGTGGTATGGCAACTTCGTCAACAAGTCGTCGTTGCAATATATGAGAGATAACTGGGGCATCAACGTCTTCCGTACCGCCATGTATACGGCCGAAAAAGGATACATTACGAATCCGTCCGTCAAGGACAAGGTGAAGGAAGCGGTTCAGGCATCCATCGACCTGGGCTTGTACGTCATTATTGATTGGCATATCTTGTCTGATGGCAATCCGAATACGTACAAAACGCAGGCGAAAGCGTTCTTCCAGGAGATGGCTACATTGTACGGCAACACGCCGAATGTAATCTATGAAATCGCGAACGAGCCCAATGGGAATGTGTCCTGGGGAGATGTCAAGTCGTATGCAGAAGAAGTGATCACGGCCATCCGCGCGATTGATCCGGACGGAGTGGTCATCGTCGGCAGTCCGACCTGGAGCCAGGATATTCATCTGGCGGCCGACAATCCGGTCTCACACAACAATGTCATGTATGCGCTTCATTTTTATGCAGGCACGCACGGACAGTTTTTGAGAGACCGAATCACCTATGCGATGAACAAAGGAGCGGCAATCTTCGTTACCGAGTGGGGCACCAGCGATGCTTCTGGGAACGGCGGTCCATATTTAACTCCATCCAAAGAGTGGATCGACTTCCTGAACGCCCGCAAAATCAGTTGGGTGAACTGGTCGCTTGCTGATAAAGTAGAATCGTCCGCTGCTCTTCTGCCAGGTGCATCGCCTACTGGCGGCTGGACCGATGCCGAGTTGTCCGCATCAGGAAAATGGGTTCGCGATCAAATCCTGCTAGCAACCGGAGGAGGCAGCGGCAATCCGACTGTTCCAGCTGCCCCGACCAGCTTTACGGCAACAGCCGGCAACGCCCAGGTATCTTTGACCTGGAACGCAGTTAGCGGTGCAACGAGCTATACCGTGAAGCGAGCAACGACGAGCGGCGGTCCGTACACGAACGTGGCGACCGGCGTCACGGCGACGAGCTACACGAACACCGGTCTGACGAACGGCACGACGTATTATTATGTCGTCAGCGCATCTAATAACGCGGGCAGCAGCGCGAACTCCGCGCAAGCGAGCGCAACGCCAGCTGGCGGCGGCACCAGTACGGGGAATCTGGTTGTCCAATATAAAGTCGGCGACACGAGTGCTACGGATAACCAAATCAGGCCGTACTTCAACATCAAGAACAACGGTACGACCCCCGTTAACCTGAGCGGCCTCAAGCTTCGTTATTACTTCACGAAAGACGGTACTGCGGACATGAACGCATCGATCGACTGGGCGCAAATTGGCGGGGGGAACATCAGCACGACATTCGTGAGCTCTTCCGGTACTAACACGGACACGTACGTTGAGCTAAGCTTCAGCACAGCGGCAGGTTCGATCCCGGCAGGCGGACAAACGGGCGACATCCAGCTGCGGATGTCCAAAGCCGATTGGTCGAATTTCAACGAATCAAACGACTATTCTTACGATGGGGCAAAAACCGCTTTTGCGGATTGGAATCGTGTAACGTTGTATCAGAATGGAACTTTGGTATGGGGTACGACGCCTTAAATAGTTGAAATTAATTCTTGTTGAAATTCAGCCGTCTAGCGGTAAAGAATGCCGACTACCTTTCAATGCGAAAGGGGTCGGTTTTTTTATGTTTGTTAGGAGGAAAAAGAGAAGGAGGAAGGCAGGAAATGAGTTTCCAAATGGAACATGATAAATGGATAAGTGATCATCTTAGACGAAGAAGAGGGGAGCGTCTCGATGCTCTAAAACGCGGTCATGGCTACGGGAATCGTTTGTTCGTTGAAACAATATGGTGGCCGCTTGCCGGACATTTTCATGGATTGCATCCTGAATATGAAGTAAAGGACTGGAGGGGCGGTCCTACTTTGTGGATTTTATGTGGGTTATAGGAGCGATACGTATTATTTTTGAGGTCATGGATTTTGGCTCCCACGGTACAGACCGAACCAAGTATAGAAGGGACTTGAATCGGGGGCTTTTTCTCCAGGCACAAGACTGCACGGTCTACTACATCTCTCTGGATGAGTTGAAGGAGAATCCTTCGTTCATTCTTTCCGCATTGCGAAACGCTCTATCCCCAAATCTGGCGGCAGAGTTTGGTGCTAGAAGAACAGTAGCTAGACCTTATTCCAAAATCGAACGAGACTTGATGCGGGCAGCAATTCGCCACAATCGTGTCATTCGCCCAACCGCGGCGGCAAGGGAGCTGGAACTGCACACGATGACGGTCATTAAATACTGTCGCTTGCTGGTGGATAAGGGAAAGTTTAGAGCTGTAGCAAGAGGAGTCTCTGGGCGGGTCATCTATTACGAATATGTGGGTTCCATCCAAAGTCCGGATTTGGTTTGAGCGCTTGATGTGATGGGTTAGGTTGGTTCGGCGGATTCGCTGGATTCGCTGGATTCGCTGGATTGCACGGATTCGAAGAACTCGATTGTTCCTTCGCACGATTGTGTATGAATAATCATATAGATTTTACGTTGAGCAGGCAAAATGGATGAATCTGTATGAAAAATCAAATAGAATTTATCATTTAGCGGTTATTTCGATAATTCTATACGGAAAATCATACAGATCAATAGGTGTGCAGGCGTTGACCGAAAGTTCCATAAAAGGGCCGCAACAGCCTGCTCATCGGCAACTTGTCACAGCGTTAAATCTCCCACCAGACGCAGATTCCCGGTATTTACTATACACGTTGTGCCCGTCAAACCTCCTCTTTCTGCACCAGAACATGGGAATATAGGAGCAACATTTCAAAATCCCTGCTGTGCTATAACTGAAATTGAAATAAGAGGAGGAGTTGATAAAATATGAAAAAACTTAGTGGGAAGGTTGCTCTCGTTACAGGTGCGAGTCGGGGGATTGGACGTGCCATCGCGCTGCGTTTGGGGCAGGAAGGCGCTTTAGTAGCCGTTCATTATGGCAAGAATCGGGATTACGCAGAAGAAGTCGTTCGCGAGATTGAGCACAGTGGAGGAGAAGCATTCACCCTGGGCAGGGAGCTGGGTTTAGCAAATAGTGTAACGGCTCTGTATGAAACATTGGATGATGCGTTATATAATCGCACGGGGAACAATCATTTTGACATACTAGTAAATAACGCTGGGATCGGTCTAGTAGAATCCCTTGAAGAGACTACGGAAGAAGCCTTTGATGAAGTCATGCGGATCAATGTGAAAGTACCGTTTTTTCTGATACAAGGAGCTCTTCAGCGTTTGCGGGACGAAGGGCGAATTATTAATCTGTCATCCGCTGTAACCAGAATTTCCCTGCCCGGCATCCCTGCGTACAGCATGAGCAAGGGAGCAATTAACACACTCACACTAGCATTATCCAATCAATTAGGACCTCGCGGGATTACAATCAATGCCATCCAACCTGGATTCGTTGCCACAGACATGAACTCTGCAATGCTGCAGGATCCTTCTGCTAATCAATTCAGTGCCGAGTATTCGATCTTCGGAAGATGGGGAGAACCGTTAGATATTGCAGATGTTGCAGTATTTTTAGCCTCCCTGGAAAGCCGTTGGATCACCGGCCAATGCATCGACGCAAGTGGAGGATCACACTTATAATTTTTTCAACGATAGACGCTGCGCAAACAGCAGATTGCTTTGCTGGGGCAGCGTCTATCTTTTTCCCGTAAACCACCGTTCCTGTTAGCTTCGATAGTAGGACAACACCCAGCATACCCCGTTCCGGTCGTTCACGATGGTCAGGAGTCCGTTAAACGGTGCTTCGTATACTTCCGCAATGATCGTTCCGCCGACAGCCAATCCGTCATAGATTCTACGGAATTTCTCTTCCGTTTCTATTTTTAGAAATACCCTTACGAAATCACCTTTCTGTTCCGGCTTTGCCGCTTGTATGTCGGCGAACTTCAGTGTAGCCCCCTCTACATGTAAATCCGCATTAAGCACCTCTTCTCCTTGCTTGCGCAAAATTTCAATTTCGCCGCCAAAAACGCTTTGATAGTGCTTGATTTCGTCCTTGCAGTTTTCCACTGCGATAAACGGTAATGCTAGCATAATTTACACCCTCCTCAGAATCATTTGGTGGAACGCGCGATTTCAATCGCATGAGCGATATCCAGCTCGATGGGGATGGATGTTACCCCCGCCCAAGAAAGCAGTTCCTCGGTTAACCGCTCCCCACCGTAAGTGCTCATTCCGGTATCTCTCCCTGCTCGCTAAGATTGCCAAGCACGATCTTCAGCAGGTCTAACAATAAGTCATAATCCTCGTCGGTAATGCCCTTACTGGTTTTGCTCTTAACGCGTCCCAGTGCTTCCTGCACTTTCGGCACCACCTTGCGCCCTGAATCTGTCAGATATAGCAGGTGGTAGCGATTATCGGCAGGATCGACTTCTCTCCGCACATACCCTTCCGATTCCAACTTAGCAATTGCCTTTGCAGTCGTCGTCTTGTCAATGAGCAGCTTCTCGCTAAGCGCCTTCTGCGTAATCGGCTGCCGGGACGCGATCGCCATGAGAAAAATATACTGTCCGGCCCCGATCCGGTACGGCTCCAGCTCTCTCGAAATCAACACCTGCATATGACGATAGATAGCGGAGATGTAATGACCATGCGATTCCGTGGTGTTCTTGCCATTCGAATGTGTTTCCCAATGCTCGCTCAGTTTAGCTCCTCCTTTATATAGGATGCTATTGCAACTAATGGCAGTATATGCTCAATAGGATGCTATTGCAACTATTTTTTTGCCAAATCGATCAAATGATTTCACCCCCAACCGTCAGGTGAAGGGGGCGACTTAGTTATGCTGCCGCGATAAAAAAGAAACAAGTGCTTGATCATACTCGGCAGAGTGCTTCCCGATCCATAAAAGATGCCCCCATGAATCAAGCAGGCATACTTCCGAATGGGGGATTAGCGATTTTGCGTTTTCCGGATGACTTAGGGAGACCGAGCTATCGTTTTGACTGTGCATGATTAACGTTGGCGCTTGAATGGCCGCCAGTTCCTTAGAATAATCGCATTGGGTCTGTTCCAAGTCAATAAAGAAGCCCGAGTAGGAGCGCTGCCGGTTGTTCATTCTTCGGAACGCATCAGCGTAGTGATCGTCAAGCCGTATCCGAACCTCAGAATAAGGTAATTTAGAGAAAGAAGATGCCATCATCCTGAAGGTTAGCTTCGGAAATAGATTATTCATCGCCGCAAGGATGTTCCAAGTTCTATTTTCCGTTTCCGGTTTGAAAAGACGACTTGCCATTCTGTACTCTCTATCCTCTGGTGTAAGCCACGGCTTCGTAACCGCACATTGAAGCGTGAAACTGGAAACCCGCTCAGGGAACATGGAACAAAACACGATTCCGGTAGGGCCCCCTGCGGATACCGCGATAACATGAACTTTGTCGATGGCCAGATGATCCAATAATGATTTATAAAGGCGAGTGGCTTGCTCCAAGTCCGTAATAGGGGAAGAATGGCCGTATCCCGCGCGGGAAGGGGTGATGATGGAATAGCCCTCGTCAAGCAACCTCTGGTAGCCGAACTCCTCATGACAACTCGAATGGCCGCCATGGAACAGCAATACAGGGAGTCCCTTTCCGATAACCGAATATTCTAACGTAGTTTCTCCAGATTTGAATATGCTAATTTCCCGATTCATAGGATCATCTTCTCCTGGATACTGAATTTGTTGAACTTAAGATACATGGATTGGAGCGAGAAATCAATGAAAAATAAGCGCCGCCGTTAGTTTTTCGAAAAGGGAGGTAAATTCATTGAAGATTAGGTATTCAACCGTTTTATTTCCGTGACAAATAATGCTCAGTAGAATGAAAGCTGCTCCGACGTAACCTTTTATCGGCAAAAATTCATATGTGAAAAAAATAAGCGAATACACCCGCAAAGAACAGGTTCCAAGGAAAAAATGAGGCTCTTACGCGTTGTTCCTAACCCCGCTAAAAGTACTTATTTCACCAAACAGTAGCGTCCGTGTCCGTTATGTTTTTGGTGATCGAATAGGTAGTCCGCGCGAGCCCCGAGGGCCAGATCGCACGCAGAATATCAAAGTGGACGGGACGCTTTAGTTTACGACTGCTGTTATTCTAACAGTTGCTAGGGCCAGGGTCGGCGCCTAACGATTGCTATTGCCGTTAATTCGCGGATTTTTCACTTTTTGAGAATCTAACGGTTGTATATGCGGTTATTCTAACGATTTTATTATGCTGCGACGTATTTCTGCACAAATAACGTGGATTATAACCGCAAGAACATCGAAGTGCTCATTTTCGACTGATTAGCGGTTGTGGCAACCGTTAGAAAATCTCGGTTCTACGAGGCATTTCCAAAGAGGCTGGTTAAGACCGGAATCTCCCTTCGCAATCCGATTCTTCATATACGAGATGCAATCGCTGCAACAGCCTGTTGGCAGTTGGTTGAAAACAACAATTAAAGCCACCAATTATGTTGAGGTAACAAACAAATATTTACTGGGAAGTTTCGTGAAAACCAACTTTTCATCTGCGTCCTCATAACAAGATTAGGTAAGCACCCTGCAATCATTGAGATTGCTGTAATAGGAACTCCTATGTCAGATGATGGTGAAGAGGTCACTGCGGTGGTCGTACTAAAAAAACAATTCTCACTTACCCTGGATGATATAAAACACTTCTGCCGCCAGCACATAGCCGAATACAAGATGCCTACTCGCTTGGAGACCGTCGAAACCCTTGCTAGAACATCCGTAGGCAAAATAGACAAACAGGCGATTAAAAAACAGTTCTGGCTTGGGAGGTCACGCATGATAAACTGAAATGGCAAGCTGTTGACAGATAAGCCCAAAGAAGGCCGCGCAGACCGCCACTCGGTAACCTGCTTGCCGCATAATTCTCTCGATTCTTTGTGCCTACTCTATTGACAGAGGTATACTTGCTCTCTAGTGTAGAATGTGGAAATACGTTCCATTTAATCTTATTTTAGGATCTATCAATCAAAATGGAAAATGGTATGGTTCGCCGTACACCTTCATGTCCTTATGCATATTCGGCTCAATTTAAAATTCAGAGAGGAGCAACGCCATCTTGGATCAAAATATGAAACAAGCGATAGCCAGGGGAGAAACCTCGCTTGGCATCGAATTTGGATCCACACGAATCAAGGCTGTACTGATTGATTATAAATTTGAAACAATCGGTTCCAGCAGCTATGAGTGGGAAAATCAATTGATCGACGGTTATTGGACCTACGATCTCAATGAAGTGATTAACGGGTTGCAAGAAACCTATCGCCAATTAAAGCAAGAGGTTGAGAATAATTATGGCGTAACATTGCAAAAAATCGGATCAATCGGATGTTCTGCCATGATGCAGGGCTATATTGCTCTTGATCAAGCAGGGGAGCTATTGGTTCCGTTCCGTACATGGCGCAATGCCATAACGGGTACTGCTGCATCGGAGCTAACCGAGAAATTCCAGTTTAAGATTCCAGAGCGCTGGAGCATCGCACATTTGTATCAAGCGATTTTGAACGATGAAGAGCATGTCGCCAACATAGATTATATTACGACCTTATCGGGTTACGTTCATTGGGTGTTGACGGGCAGCAAGGCTCTTGGTTTGGGGGATGCCTCCGGTATGTTCCCAATCGATGAATCTGCGCAGCAATATAATGAAGATATGATGAAGAAGTTTGACGATTTAATTGCCGATAAGGGCTACCCGTGGAGTCTTAAAAATATTTTGCCTAAAGTTTATACTGCAGGCGAACATACTGGATATCTCCATGAAGCTGGTGCCCGACTATTAGATCCATCAGGCAGCCTACTAGCAGGTATTCCGCTATGTCCTCCAGAAGGTGATGCCGGGACAGGCATGGTCGCTACGAATAGTGTCAAGAAGCGTACCGGCAACATTTCCGTAGGAACGTCGATTTTTGCCATGTTTGTACTGGAAAAGGATTTGTCCAAGGTGTACCCTGAGATTGACATCGTGGCTACACCTGATGGCAGCCCTGTCGGCATGGTTCTTGCTAACAACTGCTCCAGCGATATTAATGCATGGCTCGGCTTGTTCCGTGAATTCTCTGAAGCAATGGGGCTGAAGCCCGATATGAACCAATTATTCAGCGTCCTGTTCCATAAAGCGTTGGAAGCAGACGCTGATGGCGGCGGCTTGCTGAGCTATGGCTACTATTCAGGCGAGAACATTACCGGGCTTGCCAAAGGTCGTCCGCTGTTCGTGCGTTCTCCAGAAAGCCGCTTCAATCTGGCGAATTTTATGAGGGTACATCTGTTTACCGCGTTTGCTGCACTAAGGCTGGGGATGGATATTTTGACACAGAAGGAGCATGTAACGATTGACCGTATTTTGGCGCATGGCGGATTGTTCAAAACACCACTAGTCGGTCAAAAAATATGTGCCGCAGCACTGAATGTTCCTGTTTCGGTCATGTCTACGGCTGGTGAGGGCGGCGCATGGGGGATGGCCATATTGGCATCCTATATGGTTAATAAGGAGCAGCACGAGGGCTTGGCTGATTATCTTGCCACTAAAGTGTTCAAGGGTGCAGAAGGACAAGAGGTTTATCCTGACAGCGCAGATGTAAATGGCTTTGCCTTGTTTATGGAGCGTTACACGGAAGGGCTGGCAATTGAGCAGGCAGCGGTAGATCATTTTGTAGAAAATTGGAAGAAATGAGACCGGTGGGGAGTGGCTTTCGGGCTGCTCCCTTTTGCTGAATCCGGTGGCCGAGCAAAGCAATAACCCCAGGAATGCGGCAGCATTCCTGGGGTTATTTAATGAAGTGGCTATGACTCTATTTGAAGATACGCTGAGAGAATTGATAGAGCCCGCTGCTCCACACTTTACCTTCATGCCCGCCGACATCCAGATACCACATGTGGGGAATATTCATGGAGTTCAAGCTGTTATGAAAGTTTTGACTTACCCACAGTAGATTGTCCGACGCGCCGCAAGACAGCCATAGCAGGTTTAGTTTACTGGCCGTCTGGGACGGGTTGGTGATGAGCTGCGACGCCGACTTTGTATTAGGTGCGGATGAAAATGCGCCAATCCAGGAGAATTTGTCCAAATGCTTTAACCCGAAGTTCAGCGATTGTCCGCCGCCCATCGACAGACCAGCCAAAGCTCGATGCTGAGCATTGGCATATACCGGAAAATGAGTGTCAATGTAAGGGACGAGGTCGTTGATCAGATCAAACTCGAAGGTTTCGAAGGCAGCTACCTTGTCTGGTGCAAAAATATCGCCGATTGGACGATCATCCTTCATGGCGCGGCCGTTCGGGAAAACAACAATCATCGGCTCCAGCTTGTTGTCGGCGTACAGGTTGTCTAAAATATTTCTAGGGTTCATCTGATTGAGCCATTCATATTGATCCCCGCCAATGCCGTGCAGCAAGTAGAGGACATTATAGGTTTTCGACGTTGTATAGCCCGGAGGAGTATAAACCATTGCATTCCGTGTTTTGCCAACTGTTGTAGAATAATAGGAAATTTGCTGCACATTTCCGCGAGGAATATTATGACGGTAAGCGTCGTATCCCTGGGGTGCCGGAATTATGGTTCCACCGGGAGAGGCGGCAGCACCGATTGTATTTTGCGTTGGAGACTGGGCATAGGACATCGATGGGACGAGCAGCGCAATGAGCACAACGAGAGTAAAAAGTTTTTTCATTTCACTTGTCCTCCTTGTTTTTAGATGTTCTGGCCTTGCACATTGGAGTGAGTTATGAATGCTTCAGTTCTGTTACTCTCTTAGCAGCTAATCTCCTTACTACTATTGAAATGTAACTCCTCTCAAAAACTGTGGCGGCTCCCCCTTTCGAGACCAGCGCCAATGCTTCAGGAAGCAAGTCTCGCATGGTTATAATGTAAGCGCTCTTATTATGATTTTACTATATTTAGCAAATCATGTAAATATTTATAATTTCTTCTCTCTATCAGGACCAAACGAGGATACCCGGTGAATCCCCACTTTTTCGAAGCAGGTGGCTTGAGCCTGCTGACTCTGCGGGCATGGAAAAATGCCGCTGGAAGCCCCTTCGCTCCGAGCGGCAAGGTTGCCGGGGTACACCTGTATCCCGGCGTAAGCTGTCACTCCCCGGCCGTGGCAACGGGATTATCCGGATACGAAATCCAATCGCTCCAGCTCCCCGCATACAACCGAACATTGGAATACCCAAGCGAGTGAAGCGCCACGATGTTCGGACAAGCACTAACGCCGGAGCCGCAATAGACGATAACCTCGCGACCGGCATCCAGAGCATCGATCACTTCGGATAAACCGGCTCGGCGCTGTTCTACAGACGTCCATTTTCCATCAGCGTCCAGGTTGTTCTTCCAGAAAGCGTTGACCGCGCTGGGGATATGTCCTGCCTTGGCGTCGATCGGCTCGGTCTGTCCAAGATACCGGGGCGCTTCGCGGGAATCGACCAATAGAACATCAGGACTGCCGATCGCACTGCGGACATCCTCCATATCGGCGATCAATTCATCACGTACCGCAGGCTGGAAGGACGAAGGGATAACAACTGGTTGATCGGCAGTTACGGGATAGCCGTCTTGTTGCCATGCCGCGAATCCCTCATCCATAACATACACCTGATCATGGCCGAGCCAGCGTAGCAGCATCCAGAGCCTGGAGGCGTTCAGTCCTCCCTGGTCGTCATAAGCAACGACGACACTGTCGTTGTTGATGCCGGCCCGGCCGAGGCGCTTCGCGAGAATGTCCGGGTCTGGCAGCGGATGCCGGCCCCCATGTTCGCCAATGGGAGCGGAAAGGTCGCTCTCCAAATCGAGGTAGATTGCGCCGGGGATATGGGACTCGGCGTAAGCTGTCCTGCCGGCCTCTGGCGCTCCGAGTTGAAACCGGCAATCGACGATGACCATATTAGGCTCGTACATGCGGGCGAGAAGCCATTTTTTAGATACGAGTGGGTTTGACATAGTATTGCGCTCCCTTCAAACGATTTATTTTCTCAACTCAAAGAACTGGCAGTTGCTGCGGTTATGATAAGCAAGATCGCTGACGCTGGATTGCGTAATCACGGTATCTTCGGTGAGGCGGATAATGATCGACCCCGATTCGACGAGGTGGCTGTCGCGAAAGACGCGGATACGGAGCCCTTGCTCCAGGGCCATTTGCAAATCATGCTCAGTAATAAGACGTCTAACCGTTGGCATACGGATTCCAACCTCCTTCAAGCAGAGTGATCTGCTCATTCACTTTTACATATTTCTTTTGACTTCTCTATTGTAGAGACAACAGCCCAGCCATGACAAGCGACTACTCCATATATTATAGAAAAGTATAAGGAGGAAGGGGTATGGGAAGGGCAAGATGGCGGGGAAGAAGCGGAGGCTGCGAGTGTGGATGCGGGTGCAGATGCGCCAGTTTCAACAAATCCAAGGTTAATGCGAGCGTATTGCAAAAGACAGCGGCCAGCATGCTGCCATTCTATAGCGCCGTCGCGACAAACAAAAAGTTTGCGACCCTATGGAGCAGGGCGGTCGTCACGGCGAACTTGAAATTGATGAAAAGGCTGCTCGCCTCGGCAGCCCCGCACGCGGCCAGGCAGGGCCTTGGAACGAACGGAATCGGCTATTTTGTAGATTTTAGCTTCCCAAAACTGGTGTATACGAACGGCACGACAATTCCGCCGGGAACCGTGCAATTCGTGTTCGATCCGAAGGTCCATCAGGCGATAGCCCGGGCCATGCTGCCGTTATACCGCAGACTTGCCTGCGACAGAACCTTTGCTTGCAAGCTGGCCATCGCGATTCGGCGCGGCAATCGACGGCTCGTGAATCTGCTTGTGCGCAGCAGGGTGCATACGGCGGCTTTGAAGGCGGTCAAAATAGAGGATGAGGGTATCGCCTTATCCTTCAAATATCCGTTCAGCAAATTCAAGTATCGGAACTTGTTATTTCGCGATAGATTTTTTAAGCGGAGAAGGCGATGAAGGAGAGTTACAAGGAAATTAGCCGAAGAGTGAGAGCGAAGCACTAGAGTAGAACCCTTATCTAAAAAAAAGAGCGCATGCAGAAGCATGCGCCTTATTTTTTCTATAACGGAGGATTGCGGTGACATTTCCGGCATACCGGATAATACGATTCATTGCCGCCGATCTGGATTTGCTCTCCCGTATAAACAGGTTTCCCGTTCTCGACGCGCAGGTTCATTGTGGCTTTGCGCTCGCAGAACCAGCAGATCGTCTTCATTTCTTCTATTTTATCCGCATAAATAAGCATGAGCCTGCTGCCCTCGAACAGCTGATTCTGGAAATCGTTCTTGAGGCCGAAGCCCATCACCGGGACATTTAACTCATCCACGATACGGACAAGCTGTTCGATGCTGTTCTTGTTCAAAAATTGGCACTCGTCCACGAGCACGCAATAGGGCCGCGGTTCCTGATGGCTGACCATGCTGAAGATGTCGGTATCGTCCTTGATCGGGATCGCTGGCTTGCGCAGGCCAATGCGTGAGGAAATATAGCCTGCCTCGTCCCGGTTATCGAGCGCCGAAGTGAAGATCATCACCGGTTTGCTCTGTTCCTCGTAATTATGGGCCACCTTCAGAATCTCGATCGATTTGCCGCTGTTCATCGCCCCGTACTTAAAAAATAGCTGTGCCATCACTGCGCTCCTTCTCTTGTTGGATCATGCCGTTAATTATATCGCGGGCACGTCCCATCGCACAATGAGTCCGGCATGAGTCAGGCCGCTGCCGAAGCCATAAATGAGCAGCCGGTCACCGGTCTTCAATTGGCCGGCGTCGATTCCCGCCTGCAGGGCGAGCGGGATGGAGGCAGATGAGGTGTTGCCCATAAGCTGCACGCTTTGCAATGTTTTGCCCAAAGGGATATTCGCTTTCTCGCAGATCGATTCGACCATGCGCAAATTGGCACTATGCGGGATGAACCAATCGATTTCCTCCCGGCTTAGGTCAGCCTGCCCCAGCAGTTCCTCAATGCCGGCGGTTACGGTGCGTACGGCCCATTTGAACACTTCTTGCCCGTTCTGGACTATCCTTCCACGGCCTTCCAAAGGCTGGCCGTTCATCGTCTCAGAAAGTCCGGAACGATATACGCTGATTCCCCCGCTTCCCTGCGTCCCCATGACGACGGCTTCAAAGCTGCCAGAATCCGCATCATCGCGCTCAACGAGAACTGCTCCTGCGCCGTCGCCAAACAGGATACACGTGCTGCGATCCGTGTAATCCGTAATTTTGCTCATGGTCTCGCCTGCGACGACCAGCACCTTCTGATGCAGTCCTGCCGTAATCAGGGCATTGGCGAAATGAAGAGCATAGGAGAAGCCAGCGCATGTTGCATTCAAGTCGACCGCTCCAGTACTGGCCATTCCGAAATGCTCCTGAATTCGGCACGCTACGCTGGGAAAAGAGTAATCGGGCGTCGTCGTGGCCACGAGAATCAGATCGACGTCATCCAATGTTTTGTTGTAAGTATCGCGCAGCTTCTCGACAGCCCGAATACATAGGTGCGAGGTGAATTCATGATCAGCGGTAATGTGCCGTTTCTGAATTCCTGTCCGCTGGACGATCCACTCGTCGCTTGTCTCGACCATTTTCTCGAGATCTTCATTCGTTAAAATTTTCTCTGGAACATAGGTGCCGATGGCGGTAATCCGTGATTTGGATACAAGCGTCAAAACAATCACTCCTTCATATGCGAAATAGTTTTGTGAAAAAAACAAGCTGTTATACCTTTTATGAAAATCTGGAATGTAGTCTGGTGCTATTATCAGGTATTAGTACCTGGTTATAATATATATGACTTTAGCTCCGTTGTATAGCTTTTCTGTAAATTTATACAGGCCAACTAACCGCGCCTCTCATTCACGAATCGGTTGATCCGTTTCAAATTGTCAATCGTCATTTTCTCGTTATTGCACATTCTTTTCGATATTGAACATTGAGGGCCAGGGACGTCTCCGATACATTGATGGAGTAACAGCGCGGCAGGGTCAAGTCCTGTCAGGGTTAATTTTTCGTAAGGATGTGATGGCGCAGGTGGCAGCTCGTACACAAGTCAAGGCGGCAGATACAAATTCCCTTTGGAGACACGTTAAGAAGGAATGGAAGCTGTATTCATTCCTAGTCGTACCCGTAATCTACTTCATCATCTTCAAGTATGCGCCGATGGTCGGAAACATTATTGCTTTCCGGAAGTATAGAGGAGGTCCCAATATCTTTGGATCAGAATGGGTTGGGTTCACATACTTCGGGATGTTTATGAAGGATCAGACGTTCTGGAGAGCCTTCTTCAACGATCTAAACTTAAGTGTGAGCTATCTCGTGGTCAAATTCCCCATTACCTTAATATTTGCGCTGCTGTTGAACGAACTGCGGAGAATCAAGTGGAAGAAGTTTGTGCAGACGGTATCGTACCTGCCCCATTTTATATCCATGGTCATCGTGGCGGGAACGGTGAAAGAAATGCTTTCCTTAACGGGACCAATCAACAATTTATTAGCCTCGCTCGGCATAGGCAAAATCTCATTTATTTCATTGCCGCAATGGTTTCCGGCGATTTACGTTACTTCCGGCGTCTGGCAAAGTCTAGGCTGGGGAACGATTCTGTATTTGGCGGCGATGACCGGCATCAATACGGCACTCTATGAAGCCGCGAAGATCGATGGCGCCAGCCGGTTGCGACTGGCGATGCATGTGACGATTCCCGGCATTCTGCCCACGGTCATGGTGCTCTTAATTTTGGATATCGGCAGCATCCTGGGATCGAATTTCGAGAAAATCCTGCTCTTGTACAATCCTCTAACTTATGAAACGGCAGACGTTATTTCTACATACGTTTACCGGATGGGTATCACTGGCGGCAACTTTAGTTATGCGACGGCGGTAGGGCTGTTCGAAGGTATCATTGGACTGATTTTGGTGACGATTGCGAACACCGCATCAAAGAAGACGACGAAAGCCGGTTTGTGGTAGAAAGGAGCGATTCAGTGAAGAGGACTTCATCTTTTAGCACTTTTAATATTGTAAACGGTTTAATTATGATTCTGGTCGTCTTATTTACCTTATACCCGTTTGTATATCTGGTGGCGCAGTCCTTCAGCTCGGAAGCTGCTATCTATGCCGGCAAGGTAACTATCTTTCCCGTGGAATTTACGACTAAGACTTACGAAGTCATATTGAGCAAACCTGACTTCTTCCGTTATTACGGGAATACGATTGTTTATTCCGTGGCAGGCACGTTTATCGCGGTGGCCGCAACGGCGGTTATGGCCTATCCGCTTTCAAAGGATAAGCTGCGCCTCAATAAGTTTTTTATCCCCTTCGTGCTGTTTACGATGTACTTCGGCGGCGGACTCATTCCGAACTACATTCTGATTGCAAAGGCATTAGGCATGAGAGATACGATTTGGGCCATCATTATCCCGGGTGCGATTAGCGCATTCAATGTCATCTTGATGAAGACCTTCTTCGCCAGCTTGCCGCAAGAATTGGAAGAAGCGGGGCGCGTCGATGGTCTGGGTGTGTTCGGGATTTTTACAAGAATTATTGTTCCTTTATCGAAGCCGATCCTCGTAACGATTATGTTGTTCGTCATGGTTGGCATGTGGAACAACTGGTTCGGACCTTCCCTTTATTTACAGTCGAAAGAGAAATGGCCCGTGGCTCTGTATTTGAAACAAATTATCGATAACGCGGTCAGTCCCACCGAAATCGGGGCCGCGTCCGATCAGACCAGCCAAATCGCAGCAAGCGTCAAATCGGCGGCTATGGTACTTACTGCGCTGCCTATTATATGCATCTATCCTTTTATCCAAAAGTATTTCGTGCAAGGGATGATGATCGGGGCCGTCAAGGGTTAATTGATATAATCGGAGAGGCTGCAGCTGTTTCCGTTATATAAATATAAAGCTCGAACCAAAAAAGGGAGGCAGAACGATGAGATTCAGTAAATCATTGGCAATGATAATGCTGACGTTATTGCTCGTGTTGACAGCGGCATGCACGTCGGGGTCGGGGAACAAAGGCTCCTCACCCGCTCCATCGGATGCAGCAAATCCAAAGGATCCAGCAGCTGCTGAAGCGGCGGACTACACCTTTGGGGAAGACCAGACGTTCCATTCCAATGAACCGGTAATCTATTCGATGATGTACAGTGATCATGAGAATTATCCTTATAAAAAAGACTGGAGACTCTGGAGCGCCATTCAAGAAAAAACGAACGTGACCTTTGATTTGTCTATTACAGCCCGAACAGAATACGAAAATCAAAAGTCGTTGCTAGTTAACAGCGGCGATGCGCCTTACATTATTCCCAAGACATATGATGAGTCCGCATTTGTGGCAACGGGGCAAATTGTGGCTGTCAGTGACTGGGTACAGTACATGCCGAATTATATGAAAGCCGTGAAAGATTGGGGCATGGAAGAGGATTTAAAAGCGAAGCTGAAGGAAGACGGTAAATATTACGTTCTCCCGGGCATGTGGGAGATCGCTGGCGGCGGTTATTCCTACATTATACGCAAGGATGTGTTTGAAGCGGCAGGCGTGGACGTTGAGGGCCAGCAAGGGGATTGGACCTATGAGGACTTCTACTCAGCGATGAAGAAAGTCAAAGATCATACCGGTGCAAAATACGTCATCTCGGATCAGTTCAAGGGTGAATCTGCTTTGAACATAACCGCCGTTCAATACGGTGTCACCGGAGGATGGGGACTGTCCAACGGTCTGGTTTTCGACCATGATAAGCAGCAGTTTTTATTTGCCGACGCGTCGGAAGATTTCAAAGACTATTTGGGCTATTTCAATAAGCTGATTACAGAAGGCATTATGGATCCCGAATCCTTCACGCAAGAAGATGAAGCAGCAAGGGCCAAGTTCTTCAAAGGCGATACGTATGTAATCAGCGGAATTTATCAGGTGCTGGCGGATTTCAAGAGCAAAATGCAAGTTCCGGATAGCGAGCTGTACATGATCACACAGCCTGGCGGACCAAAAGGGAAGCTTCAGGTCGAGAGCTCGCGTTTGGAGAACGGGGTTATGATCAGCAAGAACGCGCTCGATGAATTGGGAGAAGAAGGGTTTATTAAGATGCTGCGGTTCATCGACTGGTTCTGGTATTCCAACGAAGGTCAGATGCTCAGTTTGTGGGGCGTAGAGGGCGAGACGTATACCCTTGATGCCGATGGAAACGTCGTGCTTCATCCGGATATTTATTACAATGGAATCAATGAAGGAGCGTCGAAGCAGCTGAACGTCGATTTTGGCTTTGCCGGAGGGATGTTCGCATATGGGGGCTCTGAAAAGCTGAGAATGTCCAAGATGACCGACGGAGAGAAGGACTTTGTGAACCGGATCCAGGCGACGCGAGTGCCGCGCAAGCTGGCGCCGCCGATCATGGCCACGCCGGAGGAAACCGAGCAGATGCAATTGATCTCAACGCCGCTGATGGATTTCGTCAAGACGATGACCTTAAAATTCATTATCGGTCAGGAGAGCTTTGATCATTGGAGCAAGTATACGGCTCAGGTTGAAGCGAATGGCAGCACGCGGTATACGGACATGGCGAATGAGGTTTTCCAGAAGACGAAGAGCTTGTTAGGTTATTAAATTGTTAGCTTAATGATTTCGTCCCCTACTCCTGCGGATGTTATAATGAACTCTGAAAGGAGTGCATCAGTGAACTCATGAAAACATTAGTATTGGCGGAAAAGCCGTCCGTAGCGCGGGAAATCGCGCGAGTGATGGGCTGCCGCGATAAGCATAAGAGCCATTTGGAAGGACCTAAATACGTTGTGACCTGGGCGCTTGGTCATCTGGTCGGATTAGCCGAGCCGGAGGACTATGACGCGAAATTTCGAACTTGGGCCTTGGAAGATCTGCCGATTTTGCCTGACAAAATGAAGCTGAAGGTGCTGCGGGAGAGCAGCCATCAGTACAAGGCGGTACAGCAGCTGATGAGAAGGCAGGATATCAATTCCCTGATCATTGCGACGGATGCTGCGCGCGAGGGAGAATTGCTCGCCAGATGGATCATGGACATGGCGAAATGGAATAAGCCGTTTCAGCGGCTGTGGATTTCTTCGCAGACAGATAAGGCGATTAAGGAGGGCTTTGCGTCGCTTAAGCCGGGAAATCAATACGATCGGCTGTATCACTCGGCAAGATGCCGGGCGGAAGCGGACTGGATGATCGGGCTGAACGTGACCCGGGCGCTTACCACCAAATTCGGATCACCGTTATCCGCGGGACGGGTCCAGACACCGACGCTGGGCATGATTATGCAGCGGGAGAGGGAAATTCTGTCCTTCCGCTCGGAGGAATACAGCACGCTGCGCGTTGACCTGGGCTCGTTCGAGGCGGTATGGCGTGGCGCGAATAACGACTCGCGGATTTTTGATCCGGAGAAGGTGAAGCAGCTTCAAGGGAAGCTCGATGGCCGCAGCGGTAAAATCGTGAAGCTGAAGAAGAGCGAGAAGAACGTTCCGCACCCTCTGGCTTATGATTTGACGGAGCTGCAGCGGGATGCGAACCGTCTGCTCGGGTTTTCCGCCAAGCAGACGTCCAATGTACTGCAGCGGCTGTACGAGCAGCATAAGCTCGTGACCTACCCGCGAACGGACTCGCGTTATTTGACGTCCGATATGCAGGATACGCTCAAGGAGAGATTGACGAGCGTGGCTATCGGCCCATACGCTCCGCTGGCAAGAGCGCTGCTGCGCAAACCGCTTCCTTTGAGTAAACGGATCATCGATGACAGCAAGGTCACCGATCATCACGCGATCATTCCGACGGAGCAGACGGTGCTGTTGAATACGCTCACCACAGAGGAACGTAGGTTATACGATCTGATCGTCCGGCGGTTTATTAGTCTGTTCTATCCGGCGGCCCGCTTCGACCAAGTTGCCGTTACTTTGGATGTGGCCGGGGAGACTCTGCACGCCAAAGGCACGACGATGAAGGATAGCGGCTGGCGCGCTGTGTACGACGGGCAGGCGGTCGACGAAGACGATGAGGACGAGGATTCGCTTGAAGGCAGCGGTGCCTTGCTTCCAGAGCTGAAGGAAGGCGAGAGCGTAACCGTGAAGCGCTGCCGCATTCAGGGCGGCCGCACGCTGCCGCCGAAGCGGTACAGCGAAGCGGCTTTGCTGACGCAAATGGAGAAGCACGGTCTAGGCACGCCGGCGACCCGCGCCGATATTATCGAGAAGCTGGTCAGCTCGGATACGATCGAGCGGCAGGGCAACCTGCTGCATCCGACCGGCAAAGGCAAGCAGTTGATCGAGCTGGCTCCGAGCGATCTGCGCTCGCCGGATCTGACAGCGAAATGGGAGGCTGAGCTGGAGCGAATCGCTCGCGGGCAGGGTAAGCCAGGGCCGTTCCTGGAAGGAATCCGGGACATGGCTCAGGGGCTCGTGTCCGGTGTGAAGAAAAGCGAAGCGACCTACAAGCCGCATAACGTATCCAACAGCCATTGCCCGGATTGCGGAACCCGTCTCCTGGAGAAAAAGACGGGGCGCGGGCTGATGCTCGTCTGCCCAAGCGAGGATTGTGGCTATCGCCGTTCCGGCGAGAAACGCCTGTCGAACCGCCGTTGTCCGCAGTGCCATAAAAAAATGGAGATGAAGGAAGGCAAGGCGGGCCGGTACGTGCAATGTCTGCCTTGCGGCATTACGGAAACAATGAGCAATAACGATCCTAAACGCATGAACAAGCGGGAGGAGAAAAGGCTCGTAAGCCAATATACGCAGAAGCAGGAATCCATCGGCTCCAACTTGGGAGAATTATTGAAGGCGGCCATGGAGAACAAGGACAAGTAAAATAAGAGTTCGCATAAAATAGGGGCATGCTCGGAAACCTATGAATAGGAGGTGATGAGCATGCCCCATCACAAATCAACCAAGATTAGAGATCGGCAGAATAAATCCAGCATTATGGAAGAAACGATAGAGCCGAAGACGGAGAAGCAGGCCAAGAAGCCGCCCAGCTTGAACGAAGTTCCGAAGATGTAAAGCTGATGAGAAGCGGATTGTCTCGTGAAAACGCGATGCATTTTTCAATCGAAGCAGTTTCCTAATTAAGCAGAGGCAGCTTAAGCCTAAGCCGGGCTCCCGTTGAGGGAGCCTTTTGAATTTATTCGGTTAGAGTTATAATAGAGCTAAGGGAAACAAATTGCCAAAGTCGGACGAAGATGGGGGCGGTAAGCATGAAATCCGGGCTGCTGCTCTGGTTTCTAATCATTAATATAGTATCGTACCTGGTGATGGCCGACGATAAACGCCGTGCCCGTCAGAGGCGCGATCGGATTCCTGAGCGGACATTGTTTCTCTTGGCAGCCATCGGGGGTTCGCTCGGTGTGCTGACGGCCATGAACGTGAAGCGGCACAAAACGAAGCATGCCAGCTTCCTGGTCGGGATTCCGCTGTTGCTATTGTTGAATGCGGTACTGCTGGGTTATTTTTTGTTCTAATGGTTATTTAATTTAAGTAGAGTTTTATTGTGCACGTTCACGCTTCACTTGTATTCATAAAATAGACAAGGAGAGGTGCTGACTTATGTTATTTAACAAAATTGTTGCAGCTTATGATGGTTCAAAGGCAGCTACTAAGGCGCTGGATAAAGCGATTGAACTGGTAAAATTATCGCCGGATGCTAGTCTTGAAGTAGTGCATGTTTTTGACTTTCCGCGTTTCTACGTTGCAGAGGGATACGCCCCTGTACCGGCTTCGGTGA
The DNA here is from genome assembly GCF_054767475.1 of Paenibacillus sp. YSY-4.3. Taxonomy (NCBI): domain Bacteria; kingdom Bacillati; phylum Bacillota; class Bacilli; order Caryophanales; family Paenibacillaceae; genus Paenibacillus; species Paenibacillus sp. YSY-4.3. The sequence continues at coordinate 76,339 of NZ_BAABMC010000006.1, forward strand.
ACCAGGATTTCTATGATCTGGCGGAGAAGACGGCAGAGGAAGCAAGAAGCCGCTTGCAAGCTGCAGGCGTGAGAGGCAACGTCGAACTGATCCAGGGAGCGCCGGCAGAAGTTATTCTGGACTACGCGAAGAAACACAATAACGACGTCATTATTATCGGCAGCCGCGGCCTCGGAGGAATCCGCGAGTTCGTGCTTGGCAGCGTCAGCCATAACGTTGTTCAGCATGCCCGGGTGCCTGTGCTGGTAGTTAAATAAGTATACATGGAGAGTGTCCTTAGAGTTTAGGGGCACTCTTTTTGTTTTAGCTAACTTTGGAGGGGCAGGAAGAGCGTTGTGATGTCTAGGTGGTGGGCTGATCGGCATGATGCAGCTTGTATGGCGTTCTGGGAACAGTGCGCTGGTGGGAGTAAGTTAGAGTCTTGTTACTTTGAAGCTCGATTAGTTGATGCTTTGATGCTTAGTGGAATATGGAATATGGAATATTAGTGGATAAAAGGCTTGCAGTTTGCCCGGCTTGCTCGGTGCTAACGGACACAGAAGGCGCTATTTGGAAAAAATGCAGGGATTTGCGGGATTAACGGACACAGGAGACGCTATATGGTTAAAAAGCTCAAGTTTTGTATGGGTTTTCGGTTAATAAGGTCCCCTGTGTCCGTAAGCAAGTTTATTTTGGTCAAAATGGGCAAATAGCGGATCTCTTGTCCGTCAGCGATGTTCAAAGGGGCTTAATACGCGAATCCCGGAACGTGATGATCAAAGTGGGACAAGCAAACCCGTCTATTCGCCAACCCAACTTGCTGAGTAACCAAAAAAACGAACATTCCCTTTATTGAGTTTATTAATGTTCGGGTTTGAGTTGACATGAGCTATCCCGGGTTGTTACACTGATAGAGGACGGCGGGAACCCGCCAATATGTTTTGAACTCGTATAAACCCGGGGATATGGCCCGGAAGTCTCTACCTGAAAACCGTAAATTTTCGGACTACGAGCGGATACATCTTTTTTCGTTTGATTGCAGAATGTTATGGCTGATCAGTCCCCTGATTCGGATATTTACGTGGTCGCGCCGAAATTACATTCATTCTGTCATCAGACACTTACAGTACCGCAGGCGGCTGGGTTATCTATATAACAACGTATAGAGCAAGCTGTTTGTAAATCTGTAATGAGATGTGTTCTCTCTGGTCCGGGAATCTGAAAATACTCGTTATTTCCAGAATGCTCCGGACTTTTTTGATGGGCTTGGCCGGAGCAATCAAATACTTAGATTAAGAGGAGTGGGTTGAGGCATGTCAGCACAGGCACAGGTGGCAGTGATCATGGGCAGCACGTCAGATTGGGAGACGATGTCCCATGCTTGCGCCGTTTTGGAGGAGCTTCAAGTACCTTATGAGAAGCAGGTGGTATCCGCGCACCGCACGCCGGATTTGATGTTTGAGTTTGCGGAGCAAGCGGCAGACCGCGGGCTAAAGGTCATTATCGCCGGTGCTGGAGGAGCCGCGCATTTGCCGGGCATGGTCGCGTCGAAGACGGTGCTTCCCGTGATTGGCGTGCCGGTGAAATCGGCGGCCTTGAACGGACTCGACTCCTTGCTCTCCATCGTGCAAATGCCGGGCGGAATTCCGGTGGCGACGGTGGCTATCGGCAAGGCTGGCGCGATTAACGCCGGACTGCTGGCGGCGCAAATGATCGGAGCATTCGATCCTGAAGTGGCGTCCCGAGTGCAGGAGCGCCGCGATCGGATTCGCGAAGAAGTGCTGGCTAGCTCAGCCGATCTGGGGGAGATCAAGTAAATGAATCAATCCTCTATATATAAAGTGATCCCGCCAGGATCGACGATCGGCGTGCTTGGCGGCGGACAGCTTGGGCGGATGATGACGCTGGCCGGAACGAACCTCGGCTATCGGTTCGTTACCCTCGATCCGACGCCGTCATCGCCATGCGGCCAGGTGGCCGAGCAAATCGTTGCAGGGTACGACGATCAGGAGGCGGCGAAGAAGCTGGCCGAGCGCTCGGATGTAATCACGTACGAATTCGAGAATGTGGACGCCGGGGTGGCGGCGCTGCTTGAGGAGCTGTCGCATGTGCCGCAAGGCAGCAGGCTGCTCTATACGACGCAGCATCGCCTGCGCGAGAAGCGGGCCGTTGAAGCGGCGGGAGCTACGGTGGCTCCCTACGCGGAGATCGGCAGCGAGCAGGAGCTGCGCGAGGCCGTTGCACGGCTGGGCATTCCCAGCGTGCTGAAGACGGCGACGGGCGGATACGACGGCAAAGGGCAGTGGGTGATCCGCTCGGAAGCGGAGATTGGCCCTGCTTATGCTGAGCTAAGCAAAGCGGGCACCGAGCTCGTGCTGGAGCAATTCATTCCCTTTGTGAAGGAAGTGTCCGTCATTGCGGCCCGCAGCCCGCGCGGCGAAATCCGAACGTTCCCGGTTGCCGAGAACATTCATGTCGATAATATTCTGCATGCATCCATCGTGCCGGCGAGAATCGATCAGGAAGTACAGCGTGAAGCGGAACGGCTAGCTTCGCAGATTGCGGAATCGATGGAAGCCGTCGGCCTCCTCGCCGTCGAGATGTTCCTGACCGGGGACGGACGGATCTACGTGAATGAACTTGCGCCGCGTCCGCATAATTCGGGGCATTATACAATGGAGGCCTGCACGACGTCGCAATTCGAGCAGCATGTCCGGGCGGTTTGCAATTTGCCGCTTGGCGAGGCGAAGCTGCTCACGCCGGTCGTCATGGTGAACGTGCTCGGCGAGCATGTCGAAGCCGTAACGGAAGCCGTGGCGACGGGACGATGGGGCGAGGTTGAAGCAGGCAGCACCGCAGCGGCGAACGTTGTGCCGAAGGTGCATTTGTACGGCAAGGCCGGATCGGCCGCCAAACGCAAAATGGGACATGTTAACGTGCTGTGCAGCGATGTTCAGGACGCGGTTGATTTTATACAGCAAACTACAATTTGGAGGAATCAACTCATATGATCGAACGTTACAGCAGACCCGAAATGAGAGCGATCTGGACTGAGGAGAACAAGTTCAAAGCGTGGCTGGAAGTGGAAATCTGCGCGTGCGAGGCTTGGGCTGAACTTGGGATTATCCCGAAAGAGGACGTAGCGCTGCTTCGCCGGAATGCATCCTTCGATATGGACCGCATCTACGAAATCGAGCAGGAAACCCGCCATGATGTGATCGCGTTTACCCGTGCCGTATCGGAAAGCCTGGGAGCGGAGCGCAAATGGGTGCATTACGGCCTGACCTCCACGGACGTCGTCGATACCGCTCTAGGTTATCTGCTGAAACAAGCGAATGAGATTCTGGAACAAGACATTGTGAACTTCATCCAAATTTTGCGCGACAAAGCCATCGCCTACAAGGACACGCCGATGATGGGCCGTACCCATGGCGTGCACGCGGAGCCGACGACGTTCGGCCTGAAGATGGCTTTGTGGCACGAGGAAATGAAACGGAACCTGGAGCGGTTCCGCCGGGCAGCGGACGGCGTCCAGTTCGGCAAAATCTCCGGTGCTGTCGGCACCTACGCGAACATCGACCCGTTCGTCGAGGAATATGTCTGCACGAAGCTGGGCACGAAGCCGGCTCCGATCTCGACGCAGACGCTGCAGCGTGACCGCCATGCCGAATACATGGCGACCCTGGCGCTGATCGCGACATCGCTCGATAAATTCGCAACCGAAATCCGCGCCCTGCAGAAGAGCGAGTTCCGGGAAGTCGAGGAAGCCTTCGCCAAAGGCCAAAAAGGCTCCTCGGCCATGCCGCATAAGCGCAACCCGATCGGCAGCGAGAATATTTCCGGCTTGTCCCGCGTCATTCGCGGACATATGGTGTCCGCTTACGAGAACGTGACGCTGTGGCATGAGCGCGACATCTCGCATTCCTCGGTCGAACGCGTTATTCTGCCGGATGCGACGATGCTGCTCAACTACATGCTGAACCGCTTCGGCAACATCGTGAAGAACCTGACGGTCTTCCCGGAGAACATGAAGCGCAACATGAGCCGCACGTTCGGCGTTCCGTTCTCCGGGCGCGTCATGACGAAGCTGATCGACAAGGGCTTCAGCCGCGAGCAGGCTTACGATACGGTTCAGCCCCGGGCGATGCAGGCCTGGGAGACGCAGCGCCAGTTCCGCGAGCTGATCGAGGAGACGCCGGAAATTACGGGCGTCCTAAGCAAAGAAGATATCGAGGATGCCTTTAATCCTTCCTGGCATTTGAAGCATGTAGACACGATTTTCCGCAAGCTCGGATTGTCTGAATAACTACGAAGCGGGAGGGGGCTGAAACAATGGCATCACATGCAATTTCAACCGCAGTGGATCTGGTGAATGCGCCGCTGCTGTATAAAGGCAAAGTCCGCGAGCTGTACGATTTGGGAGAGCACTACCTGATCGTGGTGACGGACCGCATTTCCGCTTTCGACTACGTGCTCGAGCCGGCCGTGCCGGACAAGGGCAATGTGCTCAATCGCTTAAGCGCTCACTGGTTCTCGTTGACCAGCGGATTGATTGACAATCATGTCATCCATACCGACATTGAGCGTCTTGGCGAGGTGATCAACCTAGAGTACAGGCACCTCTTGAAGGATCGGATTATGGTCGCTCGTAGAGCGGAGCGCATTTCCATCGAATGTGTCGTGCGCGGTTACGTAACGGGCAGCGGCTGGCGGCAGTATGAAGCGACCGGCGAGATCAACGGCACGAAGCTGCCGGGAGGTCTGCGGAAGAACGCCAAGCTGCCAGAACCGATTTTTACGCCAGCGGCGAAAAACGACGTCGGCCATGATGAGGATATTTCCTTTGAACGGATGGCGGAGCTGGTCGGTGCGGACTTGGCGGAGCAGCTGCGTAACCGGAGTCTCGAATTGTACGAGTTCGCACGGCGGCATTGCGATGAGCGGGGGATCATCCTCGCGGACTGCAAGCTGGAATTCGGCTCCGTGGACGGCGAACTCATCCTGATAGACGAAATGTTCACCCCGGATGCCGCGCGCTTTTGGGCCAAGGAAAATTACGCGCTCGATACGGATATCGACAGCATGGATAAAGAGCCCGTGCGGACTTATTTGGCCGGTTCCGGCTGGGGCAAGAACAGCAAACCGGCGCCATTGCCCCCTTTCGTCGTTGAAGAGACGGCCCGGCGATACCTTGACATATATGCCCGACTGACGGGCGAACGGTTATCTTGAAGCATTTTTAACGAGAGTAAAGCAGCAATGCTTTTACTATATATAGCAACACTAGCAATACTAGCAACACTAGCAGCACCATAACAATGATCATTCATTATTATTTTTTAGGAGGAACACGAGGAATATGATTAAAGCGTCCGTTTATGTCACCATCAAGCAAAGCGTACTTGATCCGCAGGGGGTTGCCGTACAAGGTGCACTGCATTCCATGGGATTTGCAGAGGTTGAAAGTGTCCGCATCGGTAAATATCTGGAGCTGCAGCTCGATACCAATGATCGCAACGAGGCGGAAGCCCGTGTCAAAGAAATGTGCGAGAAGTTGCTGGCCAATACGGTCGTTGAAGATTACCGCTTTGAATTGGAGGGCTAATCCATGAAATTCGCAGTACTCGTATTTCCCGGTTCCAACTGTGACATCGACTGCTACAAAGCCGTTGAAGACGCGTTAGGCGAGCCAGTCGATTATGTGTGGCACACAGCCACAGATCTTTCCGCTTATGATTGCATCCTAGTTCCGGGCGGATTCTCTTACGGCGACTATCTGCGCTGCGGAGCGATCGCGAGATTTGCTCCGGTGATGGCCGAAGTCGCCAAAGCCGCCGAACAAGGCAAATATATTCTTGGCATCTGCAACGGATTCCAGATTCTGACCGAGGCGGGGCTGCTGCCAGGCACGCTGCGCCGCAACACGTCGCTGAAATTCCGCTGCCACGATACTGTGCTTCGCGTAGAGAACAACGATAATCCATTCACGACCCAATACCAGAAGGGCGAAGAGATTCATATTCCGATCGCTCATGGCGAAGGGAACTACTACTGCGATGAAGAGACGCTCGCGCAGCTTAAAGCGAACAATCAAATTATTTTCACATATGTGAACAATCCGAACGGCTCCCTAGACGATATCGCCGGTGTCTCCAATGAGCGCGGCAACGTCGTCGGCATGATGCCGCACCCTGAGCGTGCGGTGGACAGCCTGCTGGGGTCTGAAGACGGCAAACGTATGTTTACATCGATATTAAAGGCTTGGAGGGATCGGCATGAGTCAGCAAGTGTCCGCTAAGGAACCGAATGCAGAGCAAATCGCTGAACAGCAAATTTACAAACAAATGGGCGTGTCCGACAGTGAGTACGAGCTGATCTGCGGATTTCTAGGGCGTAAACCGAACTACACGGAAATCGGCGTATTCAGCGTCATGTGGTCCGAGCACTGTGCCTATAAAAATTCCAAACCGCTGCTTCGCAGATTCCCGACCGACGGACCGCGCGTCCTGATGGGGCCAGGCGAAGGCGCCGGCATCGTGGATATTGGCGACAACCAGGCGGTCGTCTTCAAAATCGAAAGCCATAATCACCCTTCCGCGGTTGAGCCTTACCAAGGCGCGGCGACAGGCGTGGGCGGCATTATCCGTGATATTTTCTCGATGGGTGCAAGACCGGTGGCACTTCTGAACTCCCTGCGTTTCGGCAAGCTGGAGAGCGATCGCGTGAAATACTTGTTCGAGCATGTCGTTTCCGGTATCGCAGGCTACGGCAACTGCATCGGCATTCCGACCGTCGGCGGCGAAGTGGTATTCGATGAAGCTTATGAAGGTAACCCGCTCGTTAACGCGATGTGCGTAGGCCTGATCGATCATGACAAAATCCAGCGCGGCGTAGCAAAAGGCGTAGGCAACCCGGTATTCTATGTGGGGCCTCCGACAGGCCGCGACGGCATCCACGGGGCAACCTTCGCATCCGAGGAGCTGACGGAGGAGTCCGAATCGAAGCGGACGGCGGTACAGGTCGGCGATCCATTTATGGAGAAGCTTGTCATGGAAGCTTGTCTCGAGCTGATCGATTCCGGCATTGTCCTTGGTATCCAAGATATGGGCGCGGCAGGACTGACTTGCTCAAGCGCGGAGATGGCAAGTAAGGCTGGGAACGGTCTAGAGCTGTATCTGGATGAGGTTCCTCAGCGCGAAGAAGGCATGACGGCTTATGAAATGATGCTCTCCGAATCCCAAGAACGCATGCTGTTTGTCGTCGAGCCGAAGGATGAAGCTCAGGCGATGGAAATTTTCGAGCGTTGGGGCGTTATCTGTGCCAAAGTCGGTAAAGTGACCGACGACGGACGCCTCAAACTGATCCACAAAGGGGAAGTCGTTGGCGACATGCCGGTAACGGCTCTCGTTGACGAATGTCCAATCTATAACAAGCCATCCGCAGTACCGGCTTATTATGAAGAAAACGCGAATGTAGATACGCAGCGCTATGACGAAGTTACGGATTTGAACGGTGCGCTGGACAAAGTATTGTCCTCCCCTTCCGTAGCGAGCAAAGCGTGGGTATATAACCAATACGATTACATGGTTCGCACTAGTACGGCGGTTCAGCCAGGCTCCGACGCGGCGGTCGTGACGATTCGCGGTACGCGCAAAGGGCTGGCAATGACGACGGATTGTAACGGACGGTTCGTTTACCTGGATCCGGAAGTCGGCGGACGCATCGCAGTCAGCGAAGCGGCGCGCAACGTCGTTTGCTCGGGCGCCGAGCCGCTGGCGATTACGGACAACCTGAACTTCGGAAGCCCGGAGAAGCCGGATATTTTCTGGCAGATGGAAAAAGCGGTTGACGGTATGGCTGAAGCCTGCCGCGTGCTGAATGCGCCGGTAATCGGCGGTAACGTCAGCTTGTACAACGAGAATGCTAAAGGCGCGATTTACCCGACGCCTGTAGTCGGCATGGTCGGTCTCGTGCATGATACGGATCACATTACGACGCAAGGCTTCAAAGCCGAGGGCGATGTCGTATTCCTGCTCGGCGAGACTTTCGCTGAACTGGGCGGCAGCGAGTTCCAGGCGGTAGTTCATGGTGTGACGGAAGGACGTCCGCCGGCGCTGGATCTGAATGTGGAGAAAAAGTTGCTGGACGGCGTGCTGGCCGCGATTCAGAAAGGCCTTGTACAATCGGCTCACGACTTGTCCGAAGGCGGTTTGGCCGTAGCTTTGGCTGAATCCAGCATCAGTGGCGGCCTTGGCGCGAAAGTCGATTTTGCGACAGACCTTCGTTCTGACTTTGCTCTATTCAGCGAATCGCAATCCCGCATCCTGTTGTCGGCAACGCCGGACAAGGCTGCTGAGCTCGAGCAATTGATCGCGTCCTATGGCGTTCCGGTTCAAAAGATCGGTCAAGTCACAGGCGACAAACTGGAGATTTCTGTGAATGCCCGCTCCGTGCTGGCTAGACCAGTAAGCGAGCTGAAGCAGGTCTGGGAGGATGTAATTCCATGTCTGATGCAATAATACCGCAAGGGCTTTGGACAGGAGACTATTATAATCAAGGAACAGGCAAGAGCGATATTTTTGACACATTAAAAGAGGAATGCGGCGTTTTCGGGGTGTTCGGTCACCCCGAAGCCGCCTCTTTGTCCTATTACGGGCTGCATGCGCTGCAGCACCGGGGGGAAGAGAGCGCGGGAATTTGCGTCACGAACGGCGATGAGTTCAATTACCATCGCGGCATGGGACTGGTGAAGGAAGTGTTCGACCGGGACCTGCTCGCTTCGCTGCATGGCAGCCGTTCCATCGGCCATGTCCGCTATTCCACGAATGGCGACAGCAGCCTGATGAACGCACAGCCGCTCATTTTCAAATACCGGGACGGGGACCTCGCGGTAGCCACGAACGGCAACATCGTCAATGCTCCGCAAATCCGTCATCAGTTGGAGCAGAGCGGTTCCATCTTCCAGACGACGAGCGATACCGAAGTGATCGCGCATCTAATCGCCCGCTCGCCGAAGGATTTCGTCGAAGCGGCAAGAGATGCGCTCGCACAATTAGTCGGAGGATTTGCGTTCATGCTGCTGACGAACGATAAAATGATCATCGCCAGCGATCCGCACGGGCTTCGCCCGCTGACGATGGGCCGTCTCGGCGACGCCTATCTGTTCTCTTCCGAGACTTGCGCGTTCGAGGTGGTTGGGGCGGAGTCGATCCGCGATATTTTACCGGGTGAAATGCTGGTGCTGGATGCGGAAGGCGTGCATGAGGATCGTTATGCAGAGCCTCAGCGCAAGGCGTTATGCGCCATGGAGTATATCTACTTCTCCCGTCCGGACAGCGACATGAACGGCTCCAATATGCATGCGGCCCGCAAACGGATGGGTCAGGTCATGGCCCAGGAATCGTTCGTCGATGCAGACGTCGTTACTGGCGTGCCGGATTCCAGTATTTCCGCGGCCATTGGTTATGCCGAGCAGACGGGTATTCCTTACGAGCTTGGTTTGATCAAAAATAAATATACGGGACGCACCTTCATTCAGCCGAGCCAGGAGCTGCGCGAGCAGGGCGTGAAGATGAAGCTAAGCGCTGTGCGCCGGGTCGTCGAAGGCAAGCGCGTCGTTATGATCGACGATTCGATCGTCCGCGGAACGACATCGCGCCGCATCGTCAATCTGCTGCGCGAAGCCGGAGCGACGGAGGTGCATGTGCGGATTACCTCGCCGCCGTTCAAGAACCCCTGTTTCTACGGCATCGATACGCCGAGCCGGGCCGAACTGATCGCTTCCTCGAAATCCATTGAAGAAATCCGTAAGGAAATCAATGCGGACTCGCTGGAATTTTTAAGCGCCGAAGGATTGATCAGCGCGGTGGAAGGGGATAACGCGAAAGATTATAAAGGCGGCCTGTGCATGGCCTGCTTCGATAATGATTACCCGACGCGGAAGGATTTTGCGGGGGAAGAGAAGTCCGGCTGCAGCTGTTAAGCTAATGTGATTAAATTAATATGATTAAATAAAATGATTGTTTAAGGAGAGTGTCCTTCGTGTCTGAAGCCTATAAAAATGCCGGTGTGGATATCGCAGCGGGCAATGAAGCGGTAGAGCGGATGAAGAGTCACGTCAAGCGGACGTTCCGCCCTGAAGTGTTAACGGATTTGGGCGGCTTTGGAGCTTTGTTCGGTTTGAACAAAGATAAATATGAGGAGCCTGTCCTGGTATCGGGCACCGATGGCGTGGGAACAAAGCTGAAAATCGCGTTCGCAATGGATAAGCACGATACGATCGGAATCGATGCGGTGGCGATGTGCGTCAACGACATTGTCGTTCAAGGCGCGGAGCCGCTCTTCTTCCTGGACTATCTCGCTTGCGACAAGGTCATTCCTGCTAAGATTGAAGCGATCGTGTCGGGTATCGCAGATGGCTGCAGCCAGTCTGGATGCGCCCTGATCGGCGGAGAAACGGCGGAAATGCCGGGCATGTACGCTGAAGGCGAGTATGATATCGCCGGCTTTACGGTAGGCGTGGTCGATAAGAGCAAGATCATCAACGGAAGCACGATTGCGGCAGGCGATACGGTAATCGGCCTGGCTTCGAGCGGCGTGCACAGCAACGGCTTCTCGCTCGTTCGCAAGCTTCTGCTTGAACAATGCGGCTACAGCCTTCATGATACGCTGCCTGAGCTTGACGGAGCCCGTCTTGGCGATGTGCTGCTTACGCCGACGAAGCTGTATGTGAAACCGGTTCTGTCCCTGCTGGAAGAAGTAAAGGTTAAAGGAATGGCGCATATTACGGGCGGCGGATTCATTGAGAATATTCCTCGCGTACTGCCTGACAACGTCAACGCCGAAATCGATCATGGCACATGGCCGATCCTGCCGATCTTCGAGCTTCTTCAGCAGAAGGGCGATGTCAGCAACCGCGACATGTTCACTACCTTTAATATGGGAATCGGACTGGTCATCGTCGTGGCGAAGGAAGATGCCGAGAAGACGGTTGAGGCGCTGCGTGCGGCTGGAGAAACTCCTTATGTGATCGGCCGGATTACGGAAGGCAGCCGGGAAGTGAAATTTACGGGAGCGGACGTATAATGACGGACAAAACTGTGGGGAGCCGAAGGCCATACCGGATCGCGGTTTTCGCTTCGGGGCAGGGCAGCAATTTCCAGACGCTGCTGGACTCCTCCCGCGAGGGCAAGCTTGGAGCGGAAATCGTGCTGCTCGTCTGCAACAAGCCGGAGGCACCCGTTGTCGAACGGGCGCGCCGCGCTGGCGTGGAATGCTTCCTGTTCGAGAAGAAAGCCTATGCCCGCCGCGAGGATTACGAAACAGAAATCGCTCAGGAGTTGGAGCGCAGAGGCGTTGACCTGATTGTGCTAGCTGGATATATGCTGCTGCTGACCCCGGTTCTGGTTGAGGCTTATCAAGGGCGCATGATCAATATCCATCCGTCCTTGCTCCCTTCTTTTCCGGGGAAAGACGCGATTGGGCAGGCTTGGGAATACGGCGTCAAGATCACCGGGGTGACGGTGCATCTGGTTGACGGCGGCATGGATACGGGGGCGGTTATTGCCCAAAAGGCCGTAGAAATCGCGCCGGAGGATACAGTCGAATCTCTGGAGGATAAGATTCACGCCGCTGAACGGGATTTGTATCCGCAGGTAGTAAGCTGGTTTGCCGCGGGCAAGGTCCAGATCGATGAGCGGCGCATCACAATAGGATGAAGCTAGATCATCATGCTGATTATGACAGGCAGGTGTTTCGCTGCATGCTAAGAACGAGCTTAGTTGCGGATTCCGAACATGTTTTAGCGAAATTACGTTGTCGTTTTGCGGGTACTGCCGCGAATAGCGGACGATTTTCTTAGCGTGGATGTCGATTGCCGTTTTTCTTGTTGAAGTTATAGTATCGTTTTCGATATTTCCCGAGAAATATCGGGTCATGGATCCGAGCGAATAGAGGAGTATTATTGCTATTAGCCAGTCCGGCCTAAGCCGTGGCGTTATTCTTGCCATAATATAGAGGAGGAAGCCAATCGTGAGTATCAAAAGAGCGCTGGTTAGCGTTTCGGATAAAACGGGTATCGTGGATTTTTGCCGCGGGCTGTCGCAATTAGGAGTAGAAATCATTTCAACGGGGGGCACGAAAAGCCTGTTGTCGAAGGAAGGTATCCCAGTCATCGGTATTTCCGATGTAACGGGATTCCCGGAAGTGCTTGACGGCCGCGTGAAGACGCTGCATCCTGCTGTTCACAGCGGGCTGCTGGCGGTACGGGACAGCGCAGAGCATCAAGCGCAAATGAAGGAGCTTGGCCTGGACTACATCGATCTGGTTGTCGTTAATCTGTATCCGTTCCAGGAAACGATTGCGAAGCCGGATGTCACATATGAGGATGCGATTGAAAATATCGACATCGGCGGGCCGACCATGCTGCGTTCTGCTGCCAAAAACCATGCCTTTGTCTCGGTAGTCGTGGATTCCGGCGATTACAGCAAGGTATTGGATGAGATCGCGGCTGACGGGGATACGACCCTGGATACGCGCAAACAGCTTGCGGCCAAAGTTTTCCGCCATACGGCGGCTTACGATGCCTTGATTTCCGATTATTTGTCGAACGTGAACGGTGATCCGCTTCCTGAACGCCTTACAGTTACTTACGAGAAAATTCAGGATCTTCGTTATGGCGAAAATCCGCATCAGAAGGCAGCATTTTATCGCAAGCCGCTGGCTGCGGCGGATACGCTCACCTCGGCTGAGCAGCTGCATGGCAAAGAGCTATCCTACAATAACATCAATGACGCGAATGCAGCTCTGCAAATCGTGAAGGAATTCGAAGAGCCTGCGGTTGTCGTCGTTAAGCATATGAATCCTTGTGGCGTTGGCATTGGGGAAAGCATTTACGAGGCGTTCCGCAAAGCGCATGAGGCTGACCCGGTATCGATTTTCGGCGGGATCGTTGCGGCCAACCGTATTGTTGACGAAGCGACAGCACTGCTGCTGAAGGAGATCTTCCTGGAAATTATCCTTGCTCCAGGCTTTACGGATGAAGCCCTGGCCGTGCTGACACAGAAGAAGAACATCCGCCTGTTGAAGGTGAACGGATTGGAGCTTGGAGCCAATCGTAAGAGCCAGCTCGTGGTCACTTCGATCGACGGCGGCATGATCGTTCAGGATAGCGACGTTCATTCCTTGCAGGAGTCCGATTTGAAGGTTGTTACCGATCGCGCTCCTTCCGAGGAAGAGCTGAAGCAGCTGCTGTTTGCCTGGAAAGTAGTTAAGCACGTTAAATCTAATGCGATCGTATTGGCGAATGACAACATAACGATCGGCGTAGGCGCTGGACAAATGAACCGGGTCGGCTCGGCGAAAATCGCCATCGAGCAGGCTGGCGACAAAGTAAAGGGTAGCGTGCTGTCTTCCGATGCGTTCTTCCCGATGGGCGATACGGTAGAAGCTGCGGCTAAAGCTGGCGTGACGGCGATCATTCAGCCTGGCGGCTCGGTCAAGGACGAAGAATCGATCCAGATGGCGAACAAGTATGGGGTCGCTATGGTCTTCACCGGCATCCGCCACTTCAAACACTAGAGGGGTAGTTTTAAAAGTTAGCTTTTGATCACGATGTAATTCCAAGGAGCATAGTCGGCGTCGAATCTTGAATTCAGCCGGGGCTTTCGGTGCTCACATAGGTTCTGCCTATGCTGCGCTCCTCAGCCCCTGGCTTCATTCAAGTTTCTCGGTGCTGAAAACCCGACTTTTAAAACCTTCATTGTAAGAGGTAGTTTTGAAAGTCGGCTTTTGATCACGATGTAACCTTTATATAAACAATGCAGATGGACAGGGACGGTGGACCGCGGCGGCGGCCTGCCGTTTGCTGTTTGGATATGAGAGGAGCAACGGTATGGACATTTTAGTGATTGGCGGCGGCGGCCGGGAGCATACGATTTGCTGGGCGCTGGCCAAGAGCCCGAAGGCAGGCAAAATTTATTGCGCGCCGGGCAACGCAGGAATCGGTCAAGTAGCGGAGATCGTTCCAATTGCGGTGAACGAATTTGATAAGCTGACGGCGTTCGCTCAGGAGAAGCAAGTAGGCCTGGTGGTTGTCGGACCGGATGACCCGCTGGCGGATGGCATCGTGGATGCATTTGAGGCGAAGAGCATTCCGGTGTTCGGGCCGCGCAAAAATGCGGCTCATATCGAAGGCAGCAAGACGTTCATGAAGGATTTGCTGAAAAAATACAACATTCCGACAGCCGCTTATGAGAAGTTTGACAATTACGAGGAGGCTAAGGCGTATCTCGATCAGCAGAAGCTGCCAATCGTCATTAAGGCGGACGGACTTGCTGCGGGCAAAGGGGTAACGGTAGCCTTCACCCGTGAGGAAGCGGACGCGGCCTTGAAGGACATTATGGTGGGCAAAGTATTCGGCAACGCGGGCAGTCAGGTGGTCATCGAGGAATTCCTCGAAGGGCAGGAAATGTCGATCCTGGCATTTGTGGATGGGGAAGTCGTACGTCCGATGTCGGCTGCGCAGGATCATAAGCAAGTCTATGATAATGACAAAGGACCGAACACGGGCGGCATGGGCACGTATTCACCGCTGCCTCACATCGCGGATTCCATCATTGAGGAAGCGGTTGAAACGATCATTAAGCCGACGGCCAAAGCAATGGTCGCAGAAGGCCGTCCTTTCCGCGGCGTGCTATTCGCCGGATTGATGATCTCGCCGGACGGCAAACCGAAGACGATCGAGTTCAACGCCCGGTTCGGAGATCCGGAGACTCAGGTCGTGCTGCCGCGGCTGAAGAGCGATTTGCTGGAGATTTTCCTGGCTGCCGTTAACGGCACATTGGACAAGGTAGAAATCGAATGGAGCAATGAAGCCGCTGTATGCGTCGTGCTTGCTTCCGGCGGTTATCCTGCATCTTATCCGAAGGGACTGCCGATCTCCGGGCTTGACGCAGCCGGGGATGCGCTTGTATTCCATGCTGGAACAGCGAAAAATGAAGCCGGAGAGTGGATAACGAACGGAGGTCGTGTGCTGGGAGTCGTTGGGCTGGGACAGGACATCGCCGAAGCTCGCGATAAGGCCTATGCGACTGCAGAACGCATTACCTTCGAGGACAAGCATCAGCGCTCCGACATTGCGGCTAAAGCGCTGCGATAAAATATTGAACTAAATAGAAAAGGGCTGTCCAAGCAATTGGAACGGCCCTTTTTTTATCCCATGAATTGTAAACTTATTTACCAACTTAAATGAACAGATCTTCCACCAGATGCTATTGTTATATCGCCTACAGTAATCGCTCCACTAGCTTCACCTTTAAAAATTTTATCAATAGAAGAGGCTATTTGGCTAACATCCCCACTTCCACCTAATTTATTTGCAACCTCTGCGGCAACAGTGTAATTATCAAAACTACCAGTATTGAGAACAACTAATGTATTATTAACATAAGATTGGCTAATGCCACTGCCTCCGGCAAAGTATTCGTTAATGTCTCCTTCAAATTTAGCACCCGTATTTTCATAAATACTCTGTACTTCCGCAAGCACGCTATTCGACTCATTAGGTTTTATTTCAATCTTCCCACCGATAAATACTGTTTTTGTTGATTGTTCCCACTGAACGTCTTCTCCTAACGCTTCTCCGATAAAACGCAATGGAACCATTGTGCGATTGCTGATTGTTTTTGCTTCTACGTCTAATTTATGTAGTTTGCTATTGATTTTAGCATGATTAGAACCAATGGTTAGTTCAATCATTTGATTGTCTTTAGTTGCGCTCACCTTTTTCTCGACTTGGTTCCAATTTACTTTTGCGCCTAATGTTTCAAAAATGCCGCGTAACGGGACTAATGTTCTTCCATTCTGTAAAACTGGTGGTTGATCATATTGTTGTTTTTCTCCATTAATAATAACTGTAATTTCCTGTGTAGCAGATTGAGTTTGTGTAGGCAATAAAACTATTGAAAAAATAAGCATTGATAATAAAAAAGTAAGTTTTCTTGTCATTTTTTCTCTCCCGTATTTATTAATTTATTAATATTTTACCACGTTTTTGAGGGCAGAGTTACACTATCACGGTCCCTTGCGACTAAAACACATACCTTGTTCGTTGCTTAGACCCCGTTTCTTTGCAAAACCGCCACGTTTACGCGGTTTTCTACCTTTGATTTAGCAGTATGTGTAAGGTTAGTTGGCTATAAACATCGCCAAAGTGCTTAAAGTATCTGTTGAGGAGCTGTTTTCTGAATAATACAATCCGGAATTTCCGGATAAGCAGCCCGATTCTGACGCATCTTAACGATAAGATCATTTGTGATTTATTGTTGAATGGAGGCGTCGAATCGATTATGAGTAAGGAAAAGAAGGATATGCTCCCCATCTCGCGCGAGAGGGTGGAAGTGGAAGGGCTTTACACGGATGAAATGGGGCGCTCGGAATATTTGTACCGCGGGCAGGAGTTTCCGGCGGATCTCATTATGGGTTCAACGGAATGGAAGCTCACGGAGCTGGCGGACGATCCCGCTGAACACGATATTGCGGATGACTTCGAGAACACAGGGCATTCGGGGAAACGCCGCAGCGGGCAAGTGGAGTGATCATACAGCAATAACAGTATTCTAGAGCAGACCGTGTCAGCTACAGCGTCAGATAAAATCTGGCGCTGTTTGCATTTTTTTTCGGCCCTTATTTTGCGATAGAAGATGAATTGTTGGCTCAGGTTACGTATAATAACGAGAAGAAGTTTTTTCGGGAGGACGAGCCATGCCAACCACGGCAGGAATACATCATATAACGGCGTTTGTGGGAGATGTTCAGGGAAACGTGGATTTCTACGCAGGCGTCCTCGGTTTGAGATTGGTCAAGAAGACGGTAAATTTCGATGCACCGGAAGTGTATCATTTATATTTTGGGAACGAGGCTGGCGATCCGGGAACAATCATTACCTTCTTTCCGCAGGATGGCGCAGAGAGCGGAATGATCGGGGGAGGGCAAGTCGGGGTAACGGTGTATGCCGTTCCGCCTGGGAGTCTGTTGTTCTGGCGCAAACGCTTGAAAAAGTTTGGGATTCCCTTCATGGACATTGTTCGTTTCGGCGAGGATTATGTGCGGTTCACGGATAATTCCGGTTTGCTGATCGATCTGGTGGAGCGTGCGGAAGGTCCGGCAAGCACATGGTCTTTCAGCGGGGTACCGCTGCAATCCGCGATTAAAGGATTTGGCGGCGCATTGCTGTTCAGCAGCGATAGCGAAAACACGGCAAGGGTGCTGGAGCTGATTCTTGATATGAAGCGGGTGGGCGAGGAAGAAGGGCTGATTCGGTATCAAGCAACAGGCGAGCTTGGGAACTGGATCGATTTGAATGCGGAGGATATTCCGCGCTGCGGCGGCGGCGCCGGAACTGTTCACCATATCGCTTGGCGAGCCAAGGATAATGTGGAGCAGGAAGAGTGGCGGCAGATGATCGAGCAGTGTGGTCTCCGTCCAACACCGATCGTGGATCGCGAGTATTTCAAGGCTCTGTATTTCCGCGAGCCTGGCGGCATTTTGTTCGAGATCGCTACAGATCCGCCGGGATTCACGATCGACGAGCCGCTGATGCAGCTCGGTGAGAATCTAATGCTGCCGGCCCGGTACGAACCGCATCGCAGCGCGATACATTCCCATTTGAGCAGCTTTCAGGTGCGATCTTTGGAAGAATTCGAAGAGGAGGCAGAAGAATGAGGCATTTATTTCACGAAGGCAAGGATGAATCAGCGCCAGTACTGGTGCTTCTGCATGGCACGGGCGGGACGGAGAGTGATTTGCTGCCGATTGCCGCGTCTCTGTCACCGGAATCTTCGGTTCTAGGCATTCGCGGGAATGTGCTTGAAAACGGGATGTCGCGTTTTTTCCGCCGGTTGGCCGAAGGGGTGTTCGATGAGGAGGATTTGGCGCTGCGGACCCGTGAGCTGTATGATTTTCTCGATGAGTCGGCCGTGAAATATGGGCTTGATCGGCGCAATTATGTTGCTGTAGGATATTCGAACGGGGCCAATATCGCGGCGAGTCTGTTGTTTCATTATAACGATGCGCTTCGTGGCGCCGTGCTGCATCACCCGATGGTTCCATTGCGCAGCGTGGTGCTGCCGGATCTGAAGGATGTTCCTGTGTTCATCGGGGCCGGACGAAATGACCGGATGTGTCCCCCAGCCGAGACGGAGGAGCTGAGCAGCCTGCTGGAAGGAGCGGGGGCCAAGCTGACGGTGCACTGGGAAAATGCGGGACATAGCTTGACCGGAACGGAGATTGACGCTGCTGCTGTCTGGTTCAGACAGGCATTTGCGCTATAAAATGATAAGAGGGCAATCAGGACTGCATTATATTTTCATATAGATGAATCTAATTTTGTGTATAAGAAGTGGGGAGAAAAGATGAATCAAACGGAACAAGAGACAGAACAACGTACGGTAGGGATGGAAGAGATCGTTCGGGCCCATCATGTGCTTAAGGAAGTCGTCGTGCGCACGCCGCTGCAGCTGGATGCGACATTGTCGGCGAAATACGGATGCCGGGTGTTTTTGAAGCGGGAGGATCTTCAGGTTGTCCGTTCTTTCAAAATCCGTGGGGCCTACAATAAAATTCGCAGCCTGAGTCCGGAGGAGCTGGAGAAGGGGATAGTCTGTTCAAGCGCGGGCAACCATGCGCAGGGCGTGGCCTTCTCCTGCAATGCGCTGGGGATTCCAGGCGCAATCTATATGCCAAGCACGACGCCGAATCAGAAAGTGAAGCAGGTTAAACGGTTTGGCGGCTCGCATGTGGAGGTTATTTTGACGGGTGATACGTATGACGACGCTTATGAGGAAGCGATGAAGGCGTGCCGGGACCGCGGCATGACATTCATCCATCCGTTCGACGATGCGAAGATTGTGGCAGGCAACGGAACGATCGGCATGGAGATTATGGAGAACCTGGATGCGCCGGCGGACTATGTGTTTGTAACGATTGGCGGCGGCGGATTGGCTTCAGGCGTCGGCTCGTATATCAAGGCGATGAGTCCGGGGACAAAATTAATTGGGGTTGAGCCGCTGGGGGCTGCCTCCATGAGCGAATCGTTCAAGCAGGAGCAGGTGGTGACGCTAGAGACGATTGATAAGTTCGTAGACGGTGCCGCCGTGAAACGGGTCGGTGATCTGAACTATCACATTTGCGCAGAGCTGCTGGACGATATCGTAAAGGTGCCGGAGGGCAAAGCCTGCACGACAATTCTCGATTTATATAATGATAGTGCTATCGTGGTAGAGCCTGCCGGGGCGCTTGCGGTGTCCGCTCTTGATATGTATAAGGATGAGATCCGCGGGAAAACGGTCGTTTGCGTCATCAGCGGCGGCAATAATGATATCGACCGCATGCAGGAAATGAAGGAGCGTTCGCTCATTTATGAAGGATTGAAGCATTATTTCATGGTTAATTTCCCTCAGCGTGCCGGGGCGCTGCGCGAGTTCCTGCAGGACGTGCTGGGGCCGAACGATGATATTACCCGGTTCGAGTATACGAAGAAGCATAATAAGGAGAACGGGCCGGCACTGGTGGGCATCGAGCTGAGCGATCCGGCGGATTATGAAGCCTTGATCGGCCGCATGAAAGCAAAAGGGATTACCTATACGGAGCTGAACCGGGATTTGAATTTGTTTAATTTGTTGATTTGAGCCTGAAGTTGGGCTTGAGTAGAGCTTGAGTTGGCGAGTTTAAATCGTCGTCAGAATAATCTGGTTGTAGGAACGGAGGTCGGTGCAGATGAGCATGGATCCAAAATGGTTAGAGTGGGCGAAGCAAATTCAGGCGCTTGCTCAGACCGGGCTTGCCTATACGAAGGATGTCTACGATGCGGAGCGTTATGAGGCACTCCGGGAAATCAGCATTGATATTATGAACAGCTATACAACGGTGGACCGGGAGATTATTGAGCTGTCATTCGCCAATGAGCGCGGGTATGCAACACCTAAGGTGGATATTCGCGGCGTTGTTTTCAAGGATAACAGGATCTTGCTCGTACAGGAGAAGCTTGACGGTGACTGGGCATTGCCCGGGGGCTGGGGAGATATCGGGTTGTCTCCATCCGAAGTAGTGGTGAAGGAAATCAAGGAGGAGTCCGGCTACGAGGCGAAGCCGGTTCGTCTGCTCGCTGTTCTGGATAAAAAGTTTCATCATCACCCTCCTGAGCCGTATCACGTCTATAAATTTTTCATTCAATGCGAAATTGTCGGCGGTGAAGCCGCGGAGGGGCTTGAGACGAGTGACGTTGCCTTCTTTGAGGAGGCTCATCTTCCGAAACTATCCCTCCAAAGAAACACCGAGGAACAGATCAAAATGATGTTCCAATTTCTGAACAACCCGGATAAACCGGTAATTGTTGATTAGAATGAAGCAGCAACCAGTTTGAAAAAAATGCATATTAAAAGCAGCCTACAGCGCCATTGAGCTGTGACCCGACTTATGGAATGGGTCATAGTTCAATGAGCTGGATGGGCTGCTTTTTTTGGTTGCCAGCAAGCTGCTAACGGACTAAGGATCCGCTATTTTCGCAAAATGGAGCAAACAACATAAGCTAACGGATCTTTGGAACCTTATTCAGCTAAAAAAGAGCACTGGAGGGTGATTCACAGCGAATAGCGTCTTCTGTGTCCGCTAGACATGGTTATTTGCAGTTTTGTCACAGATAGCGTCTCTGGTGTCCACGCATATGTTGGGCGATATTACGGACAAGCTGCCCCAGGATGCGGAATTCAGGATAACATGCCCCTGGGCGGACGGGATACCTTCACCTATGAGGACAAAACTTATTCGATTTTCGTCTTATCCAGCGGCGTATCGCTCTGGTATAATAAAGAAATCTTCACTCAGAACGGCTTGACTCACATGATGAACTTTTAAGTATGGTGGTCAGCTGAGCGAAGCCGTTCGAGAAGGCGGGAAATCATGAAGCCGATTTCACGTAGGACAGCTTCGTGCAGGCCGGAGGGATGCTTAGAGAGCTGAATGATGACAGAAGTGGTTATGTAAACGGATTCTTTAGCTCGGGTCAGCGACAATCTAGGAAAGCTTCTTCGGCTACTTCGACCAGATGCTTGATGCGAGATGGGCAGACCAGTCCTGGATCTGGTGGGCGCTAACGTCGGCCAGAACAACAATGATGTGAAGGAAGAACTGGCGAAGATCAAGTAAGGGCGGGGAATTGTATAAGTTGAATTAATAAATGAGATGCAGGCAAGGGAGAAAAATGATTCCGAAGAAACAGAAAGCTATCAGGAAGAAAGCTGCTTCTAGAGCATAAGCTTGTGGTCGCCTTTGTGACCGGAATTCTCCTATTATGAATCTAAATTCAAGAAATCTGGATTCATTTCCATAGTTCAACCTATATAAATGGATTTTTAGCAGTTAGTTTCTGAGTCAAGGAAGGGAAAGCAGATTTAAGTGTATTTCATGTCATTAGAAGAAAGGAAACGGCCAACATGGGCTGGATTCTTGATTTTAGGTGCATAAAATCCATCTAATCCCTTGAAACATTCGTCGAGAGCATAATTAGATACATGATTTCCATTTAGTGTACGACGCAGCTTAGTATACAACAGCTTAGTGGCACGTGGCTTATATAAGATGAACTAAAGAATGGATGTAGGCATGGGGAGAAAATGATTCTGAAGAAACAGAAAGCTATCTGGAAGAGAGCTGCTTCGAAAACATCAGCTTGTGGTCGCCTTTTGGCCGGATTTTATCCTATTATGAACCTAAATAATCCAAAAAATCTGAGAGCAACAGCGAGCGCAGGAACATTTTACGTACTTGCCCTACATTCATTTCAATTGTCCAACTTATATTTTTCAAAGGAGAAAGTTGTGCAGTAAAGACGGCAGCGATGCAGACAAACTAGAACAGAAGTGGAGGAATATGCGGTGTCTGAAATTATCAATCCGATTTTGAGAGGCTTTAACCCGGATCCATCGATCATTCGAGTGGGCGATGATTATTATATCGCGACTTCAACGTTTGAATGGTTCCCGGGGGTCCAGATTCATCATTCCCGGGATTTGAAAAACTGGCAGCTCATCGGCCATCCGCTGAGCCGGACGAGCCAGCTAGATATGATGGGGAATCCCGACTCCGGCGGAGTGTGGGCACCTTGCCTGAGCTATCATGAAGGAACTTATTATTTAATATATACCGATGTCAAAAGCCATATGGGGCCGTTCAAGGATACGCATAACTACCTCGTTACAGCGAAGGATATCCGCGGCCCGTGGTCGGAGCCGGTCTACCTGAACAGCAGCGGCTTCGATCCATCGATGTACCATGAAGAAGACGGCACGAAATGGGTACTGAACATGGTCTGGGATCACCGTAAGGGGAAAAACCATTTCGGCGGCATCGTCATCCAGCAGTACTCGGAAGAGGAGCAGCGACTAGTCGGGCCGATCCATAATATCTTCCGGGGGACGCCGCTGGGGTTGACGGAAGGGCCGCATATTTATAAAGCCAACGGCTATTATCATCTGATGACGGCGGAAGGCGGGACCCGGTACGGTCATGCCATTACGATGGCGCGTTCGACCACGCTGCTCGGCGCATACGAGGCTGACCCGGACGGTCCGCTGCTGACCTCGGCGGATCGCCCGGAAGCGGCGCTGCAGCGGGCAGGCCACGGCTGCCTGGTGGAGACGCAGCATGGTGAGCTGTACGTCGTGCATCTGTGCGGACGGCCGCTGCGGCCATCGATGTGCTGCACACTCGGCCGAGAGACGGCCATTCAGAAAGTGGAATGGTCGGAGGACGGCTGGCTGCGCTTGACGTCGGGCGATCATGAGCCGCAGGTGCATGTGGCGGGGCCGAGCTTGCCGGAGCATCCTTTTGCGCCGGATCCGGAGACGGAGCATTTCGACGGCGGGGAGATCAGCCGCCACTTCAGCACGCTGCGCGAGCCGCTCGCCGAAGCATGGGCGTCGCTAAAGGAACGCCCTGGTTATCTCCGGCTGAGAGGGCGGGAGTCGCTGTATTCGCATCATCGGCAAAGTTTGGTGGCGCGCCGGCAGCAGTCTTTTCTCGTGGAAGCGGAGACGGTCGTTGAATTTGCTCCTGACACTTACCAGCAGATGGCCGGCCTGATTTATTACTACAATACGAAAAATTATTATTATTTGCGGATCAGCTGGGATGAGGAATTGGGCAAATGCCTAGGCATCATGTTGAGTGACCGCGGCGTCTATGACGAGCCACTGGAGACCCCGGTCTCGATCGATGGCTGGGAGCGCTGCTACATGAAAGCAGTCATTCGCCACGAGTCGCTGCGGTTCTACTATTCCCGGGACGGGAAGGAGTGGCTGGCGATCGGCGGGGAAATGGACGCGACCAAGCTCTCGGATGAAAACGCGGAGCTGGTTAAGGATGGAATCGCCCTCGATCAGGGCTTTACCGGAGCATTTATCGGCATAAGTGCTCAGGATTTGAGCGGCCGCCAGCTGCATGCCGATTTCGATTATTTTACGTACCGCGAGCTGGATGAATAGATACAAGCTGCGGTCGGCTAGTCAAAATAAACGAAACATAGATTGTAACTGTTAAAGAACCGGATAGACACAATTTTAGGCTAAGGGAGAGCTGACTGACTATGTCGAACAATATACCAAGTGTTATGGATGCAGCTGTATTGAACAAACCGATGGATATCGAAATCAAGCAGGTGCCCGTTCCAAGCATCAAAGAGGATGAAGCTCTGATTAAAGTGTATTGCATCGGGGTTTGCGGCTCCGATGTTCATTATTACGAGCATGGGCGGATCGGCCGCTATGTCGTGGAGAAGCCGATCATTCTCGGCCACGAGCTGGCTGGGGAAGTAGTGCAGGTCGGAGCGAAGGTGGCCAACGTCTCGGTAGGCGACCGGGTCGCCGTAGAGCCGGGAGTGGCTTGCGGACGCTGTGAATACTGCAAGTCGGGGCGTTATAATTTATGCCCGGACGTCGTCTTTATGGCTACTCCGCCGGTAGATGGAGCATGGGCGGAATACGTGGCCGTGCGCAGCGACTTCCTGTTCCGGCTGCCGGACGAGATGAGCTATGAGCAGGGGGCTTTGCTGGAGCCGTTGTCCGTGGGCATGCACGCGATGATTCGCGGCAAGGTCAGCCCGGCGGACCGGATGCTCGTGACGGGGCTCGGCCCGATCGGACTCCTGGCGATCCAGGCTGCGAAAATTTATGGCGTCACGGAAATTTACGCGACGGATGTCGTTCCGTTCCGCCAGGATCTCGCGTTAAAGATGGGCGCTACCGCCATCATCGATCCATCGAAAGAGAACTTGAAGGAGCGGCTTGCCGAGCTGACCGGCGGACAAGGCGTGACCGTCGTCGTGGAATCGTCAGGAAACGGACGGGCCATCGCGGATGCATTCGGTGCCGTCAACCGCGGCGGGCGCGTCGTGCTGGTCGGCATGCCGGCAGCATCGGAAATCCCGGTCGATATCAACACAATCATCGACGGTGAGATCGATGTATACGGATTGTTCCGTTACGCCAACACGTATCCGTCGGCCATTCAGGCTTTAAGCAAGTCCGATATCGACATCGAGCAGGTCATTACGCATAAATATGCGCTCAAGGATATTCAGGAAGCGGTCGAAGTTGCACGTACCGAGAAGGAAACGAGCATCAAGGTCATGATTTATCCGAAGCTGTAATCGGGGACGCCAAAACAAAAGATTGTCAGATAGCGTAAGGCCATCAGAATGATGGTCTTTTTTTTTGTCTCAAATACCAACATGATTGTTTAACTGAGCTTTGTACAAGAAATTAGGGCTTTACAGTAATTCATCACTAGTGTACTATTCAACTATAACACTAGTACAAAGGAGTGGGATAATGAGCGTACTTGAACTAGGGACATATCCTACCGTGCTTTCGGTGAATCAGGTGAGCAAGAAAATCGGAGGCAAGGCTCTTGTGAATCGCTTGTCCTTCGATATTCATAAAGGGGAGATCGTCGGACTGCTAGGCCCTAACGGAGCGGGCAAGACGACGACGATTCGGATGATCGTCGGGTTAATCTCCATGAGCGAAGGTGATATTTTCGTTAAGGATAAGAGTATTCGCCGGAATTTCACCGAGGCGGTTGCCCATATCGGTGGGATCATTGAGAATCCAGAGTTTTATGGGTATATGAGCGGCTATGATAATTTGAAGCAGTATCAGCGGATGACAGAGGGAATTCCGGAAGAGCGGATCATGGAGGTCGCGAAGCTCGTAGGGCTCGAACAGGCGCTGCATAAGAGAGTAAAGGCGTATTCGCTCGGCATGCGTCAGCGGCTCGGCATTGCCCAGGCGCTGCTGCATCGGCCATCGATCCTGATCCTGGATGAGCCGACGAACGGCCTTGATCCGGCAGGCATTCGGGAGATGCGGGATTATTTGAAGCAGATCGCCCGGGATGAGGGGATCGCGATTCTTGTCTCCAGCCATTTGCTGTCGGAGATGGAGCTGATGTGCAGCCGGGTTATCGTTATCCAGCAAGGAGAGCTCGTGACGGAGCGAAGCCTGGAAGAACAGCAAAGTGAAACGGAATACGTGAAGCTGAAGCTCCGGGTGGATGATGCCCTGCGGGCTAAGGAACGGCTGCAGCGGATGGAGGAGGTCTCCATCGCCGGCATAGCGCCGGAGAGCAAGGAAATCACGGTTAACGTTCGAGAATGTCATATACCTCGGATTGTACAGTCGCTGGGCGAGGAGCGGATCGGGCTGTACCGGATGGAAGAGACCCGGGATTCACTGGAAGACGAATTCCTTAAATGGACGGGAGGGAATTACATTGCGTAGTTTTGTTAACTTAGTGTGGAATGAATGGCTCAAATTGTTCAAAAAACGCAGTTTCTTTGTACCATATGCGATCATTGCGGCCTTCATTATCTTTTTGGCCTATATGACTCAATTCATGGGCGGGCTGCAAAGCGTCCTGACGGCTCCGCAGATCGCGGAGGTGGTCATCGCGAAGAATGGCCTCGGACAATTCCTCGTGATGCTGAGTATCATCTGTACGGCGGGCGTCGTCTCCAAGGAATTCAGCGGCGGAACGATCAAGCTGCTGTTGATCCGGTCCGTAAGCCGCAGTAAAATCCTGGCTTCCAAATATGCGATCGTGCTGTTGTACTCGTTATCGCTAACGCTGTTTGCATTAATCGTTGGCTGGGTCATAGGCAGTGTAATGTTCGGCTTCTCAGACATGACCGGGTTAGGCAATCTGCTTAGCGCCACACTGTACCACGTCGTATACATGGCGATCTATGTGAGCGCCGCGTTCATGATCGGGACGCTTACCAGATCAAGCGGAGCGACGATTGGCATCGGCATGACGCTGCTGATGCTGGAAGGGCTCATCGTTGCCCTGCTGTCCAAATATTCGTTCGTTAAATATCTGCTGTTCACTAATGCTGATTTGTCGGTATATGCAAATGGCCGGCCGCCATTTGAGGGGATGACTATGGCTTTTTCGCTCATCGTATTGGCTGTCTACATGTTCTTGTTTCTCGGGGCCAGCTTTGTTACGTTTAAGAAGCGTGATGTCGCCTAAGGGGCATAGCCCCATGGGAAAGGGCGGAAAGGGGTACGACACATTGTGAGTATTGAATTTGATAATAATTTGCCGATTTATTTGCAAATCATGGACTATATCAAGAGAGAAATTGTGACGGGCAAGCTGAAGGCGGGAGACAAGATCCCGTCAGTCCGCGAGCTTGCTGTAGAGCTGCAAATCAACCCGAACACCGTGCAGCGGACGTTCCAGGAGCTGGAGCGGGAAGCAATTGTGGAGACTAGAAGAGGATTAGGAAGATACGTGACAAGTGAGGAATCGAAAATTATGATGATCAAAAAAGAAATGGCGGGAGATTTGCTGGAACGGTTCATTCATGGAATGCAGGAGCTCGGATTCTCGAGTGAGGATATCGCTTCGATTGTTGCAGAAGCAGTTCAAGACGGGGCAAACAAATCAAATCGATCAAACGGTTAGTAACTAGGCAGGGATCATCAGTATTGAATCATCAGTATGAGAAGGGGAACGAGTATAGTGGAAAATATACTGGAATTTCAAAGTGTATCCAAATCATATGGTTCCAAGAAAGCATTGCGCGAGGTGTCATTCACCGTCGGGGCAGGTAAAATCGTTGGCCTCTTGGGAACGAACGGCAGCGGCAAGAGCACGATCATGAAAGTTGCGGCCGGTCTGATCCAGCCGTCTCAGGGAACGGCTGCGGTGCTCGGGACTCCTGTCGGCCTTAAGACGAAATCGGACGTGTCCTTTATGCCGGATCAGCCGCTGACGGAATCCTGGATGAAGGTCCGTGATGCGGTAAGGTTTTACCAGGATTTCTACGATGATTTTGACGAAGAGAAGGCGCACCGGATGCTCGACTTCATGAACCTGAACGAAAAGGAGCGAATCAGCTCCTTGTCCAAAGGGATGAACGAGCGGCTGCATCTGACCTTGTCTTTGTCTAGAAATGCCAAGCTGTACTTGCTGGATGAGCCGATCGGCGGGGTGGACCCGGTGGCCCGGGATAAAATTCTCGATGCCATCGTGGAGTTCTATAACGAAGACAGCAGTCTGCTGATCTCTACCCATCTCGTGCGGGATATCGAACGGATTTTTGATGAAGTGATTTTTATCCGCGAGGGTGAAATCGTGATGCAGCGGGAGGTAGAGGAGCTGCGGATGAAGTATGGAAAAAGCGTAGATGACATGTTCAAAGAGGTGTATGCGTAATGTTGAAGCTGCTTAAGTACGATTGGAAGCGAAATGCGAATTTGTCGCTGGGGCTGCTCGCTGTGCTGGTTTTTCTGCAAATCGTCATCGGGGTCGTAGGCAATGCCAGGGGCTGGGAGCAGTCGATCATAATTGTCCTCTCCTTCATGCTGTATACGATGACCGGGATCATTCTAATCATCATCGCCTCCAAGACATTCGAGAATAATATAAAGGCTTATAGCCGCAGGCTGCTGCCGGTTCGTCCGGTCTGGACGGCCGTGTCCAGCATCGTGCTATGGTGGCTGTTTACTGCGGTGTTAGCGGGAATCGCCTTGCTCCACTATTATATTTATGTTAGTTTGGTCCATTCGACCCCGGTGTGGCCGGAGGAAATGACGGTAACCAGCCTGCTGGAATTGTTTAAATTCATCTTTGCCATCTTCTGGACGCTCACCTATCTGATGCTGATGATCCTCTTGTCCATGACGATCGGGGCCAGCGTCAGTCTGCGCGGCAAAGCCGGCACATGGGTTGGGATCATAGCATTTTTCGTGATTCAATATGTATTAAGCCTGGTGGAGAGCGCACTGTTCGGCGGATTTGACGCGAAGCTGTTTAGCATAGGTGTTATAGAATCCTCCAATGACTCCATTAACGCCCAGGTCATGTCGAGCGCGCCGCTGCTGCAGGCAGGGCAGCTGCTGTTTGATGCAGCCATGTTTGCCTTGATGCTGCTGCTGATCAACTATTTATTGAGCAAAAAGGTTGAAATATAGAAGAGCCCAATCGCATTTACTCGATGGGCTCCAGGCTGATCGATCTGACTTTGAGATCAGATCCGTATTCCAGGATGGCATTTACGGTAAACGCTGCGGGGGAGACGCTACCCGGGACAGTAGCGGTAATCACGCCGTCAGCAGCACTGTATCCGATGACCGATCCGAATGAAACTTCCTCATTCCAGAGTACCGCATCCGATTCAAGGTAGTTTTGTTCTACATTATCGGTGTCTGTCTTCACGACGACTTTAACTTGATCCTGCTCGTGCAAGATTTCCGAGGTTACCTCGTCTTTAATGGCCAGGAGGGGGTCCTCCAGCGATAGCTCAGTCAAGTCCTCCTTGTTCAACACGTGGATTTCCTGTTCGTTCATCCCTGTTCCGTAGCCCGTGGTCAGGATAATGACGATTTCATTCTGATCGTCGCCGTTAATGTCTGCGATATGAACGACGGGGTAATAGGTCTTGTTCGTTACGTTGGTCCAATCGAAATGTTCGCTGAGCTGGTCGACCTGAACGATAAGCCCCTTGAAAACATCCGAATCCGTATGCTTCGAAGCGGAAATAATGACGTCGTTTGCTTTGACCAAATGGATTAGGCTATCATTTGGCACGGAGGATGGAGAGGTGCTGGCAGCGTTATCGCTGGTATGGCCGCAAGCTGCAAGCGTAAAGGCGATAATCGTAAGTAATATGCATTTATTTAAATATTTAATAAGCAAAATAAGCAACTCCTTCGATTAGAAATCTCATTGAGTAGTATACATGATGCAGGAATTGCAAATGTATCTAAACGGTAATCGCTTTGTCAATATTTTATTTTGGCATATGCAGCTTAAAGGGCCAAGCAGGTTATGCTGCTTGGCCCTTCTGTGTACTGCGTTAATAGAATGGTGTTAAGACTTGCTCTTTCGGCTAAAGATCAGCTTATGGCCGATAATTCCTACAATAAAAATAATAAGACTGTCCCAAGGCGAGACGGTGAAGGCGGGCAGCAGCCAGTTCAATCCTAGGCCGACTACAGCTACGGCGACAGCAATTCCGATATAAACCCCCAACGCTTTAGGGTCGAACTTCGATGACTGGGGCTGGGAATGCGCCTGTTCTTGTTCGGCTTTGCGCTTCGTTCCCGGGCCGAGATACCGGGTAACCCCTTCGACAAGAGCGATCGAGAGAACGGCGATGACAAGCAGCGAAGCCGTACTGATCCGGGTATATTCCAGTTCTCCGCCGAACCATTTGCTAAAGAAGCCAGTGAGCATGTAAATAAAGAATACCCAAGTCAAAGCGACCCAGGGAATCATCGTATAATATTTGATTTTTTCCTTTAAGGTTCGCGGCTTTTTCATCATGACGTCATCCGCAAGCTGCTCGCAGTAAGCTCTCGGATCATCGCCGAATAATTCGGCGGCGGAAATATTCTTCTCTTGATTTTTGATGATGCGCCGGGCAAGCTCTAGAAGAACTTCTTCACCCTTCGCCTCCGTCAGCGAACTGGAACCGGAGCGGAAATACATCACCATTTCTCCGAAATAAGCCTCATTAGCCGGGGACATCTGCCCTCTTAATTGATTCGTCTCTCTGATCATTTCGTGAATGTACATGAATCTCTCCTTCCAGGCGGATTGGCTAATTATGCAATCTCCCAATTCTGTGTGTGAATTACCGATTTTCTCCAGTAGTATACTGCATATTTCACGTCTCCCGCAAGGGTCCTCGGAAGTGTCGCCGGAGTGAGTCTGGAGAATCATCGAGGAACTGGAATAAAAATACGGCATCCCTCCAACACTATAGGGCAGGAAGAAATGAGCAGCATTCTTCCAGGATCATTAAGAAGTGAGGTGCACAGCCATGGGAAAGTTCCACTCGGAGCTGACTCGGAAATATTTGCTTAACAGCCATTCGAGGGGCAGTCTTGAAGAGGTGACGGAGATCGATGCCGAGGCAGAATTCGCGGCGCAGGAGCAGCCGTTGCAGGACGCTGAGCCATGGCTTGCCGGGGACATTCCGGGGGGCGGCTCCAGCGAAGGCCAGGAGTTGACCCAAAGTTATTTTCGCCAGTATTATGATTAATTCAGGAAACGATTGACACTCTGCCTATTGACACTCAGCCTCCTGAGATGCTAAGATAAGTTTATAATTCATATTAAACTTATCGGATTAATAGATATATTGCATGGCATAAAGGGAGGCTTGAGCGGATGGAACGGCAAATCGTCATTAACCATGGAGAAGAGAAAATAACGGCCAGTATTCATTACCCAGGCGAGACAGTCAAGAGAGAGGGGCGCTGCAAAGACCGCGTGCCGCTGATCATCATCTGCCATGGATTCGTTGGCAGCCGGATTGGCGTGGACCGCTTGTTCGTGAAGGCCGCCCGGGAACTGGCTGCCGAGGGCAATCTTGTCGTCCGGTTTGATTATATCGGCTGCGGGGAGAGCAGCGGAGAATACGGGCAGGAAGGCATCGAATCCATGATCGCTCAGACGCGCACAGTGCTGGATTACGGATTGAGCTGCGGGGATATTGATCCAACGCGGGTCATTCTTATCGGGCACAGTCTCGGAGGCGCGATTGCTCTTCTTACCGCGGTACGTGACCGCCGTGTCAAGAAGCTCATTTTGTGGTCCTCCGTCGGCTATCCGTTCAATGACATCGTTAAAATTACGGGACGTCACGTCTACGATGAAGCGCAGGAGAAAGGCGTCGCCGATTATCTCGGTTACGGATTCAGCCCGGTGTTCTTCGACTCGCTTGGCACCTATCAGCCATTCCAGGAAGCCATTAAGTTTAGCGGGGACGTGCTGGTTATTCATGGCACTTCGGATGATGCGATACCCGTCGATTATGCGTTCCTGTTCCAGAAGGTATTCTGGATGCGTCCGGAAGGCCGCTGCGATAAGGAAATTATTTTTCAGGGGGACCATACGTACTCCTCCGGCGAGCATCGCAATCAACTGCTGCTGAAGACGAAGGAGTGGCTCAACCATCTGGAAACCGTTCAAAGCGATTGGCAGCATTGGATGATATAGTGGACGTAAATGAAGGAAAAATCGAAATTTCATATCAGCAGGACTCCCAAGCGCAGTGCCGTGGAAATTGGCACTGCGTTTTCTTTTGTTGAAGTCTTTTCGTGATGCGGACAATCAGCGTATAATATGAGGAAAAACATGGTCTTCGGAGGATATTATTTTGAAATGCTCAAATGGATCGAAACGATCAAAACATGTGCTGTTGCTCTTATTGTTGCTTAGCTTATTTATTATACCCGCTTGCGGGCAAGGGAAGGCTGCTGTAATTGGCGAGAACGAGGCTCAGGACATCCCGGTGCAGATAGAGGAGCCGACTATTGAGGAACCGTCGGTAACTTCGAAAGCGCCGCTGACCGGTCTGCCGGTGGAGGAGCCGGTTACCCGGAGGCCGCTTGCGGTGATGATTAACAATGCCCCGGCAGCCAGGCCGCAATCCGGATTGGGACAAGCGGATATCGTGTATGAAGTTCTGGCGGAAGGCGGGGTTACCCGGATGATCGCCATCTATCAAAGCGGTGACGAGACGACCCGGATCGGTCCGGTGCGCAGCATACGCCCTTATATGATCGATCTTGGCGAAAGCCATCACGCTGTGACTGTCCATGCGGGTGCGAGCAATGACGCGTTTGCTATACTTCAGCAGCAGCGTAAGGAGGATCTCGACGAGATTACGAATGCCGGCGCGTATTTCTGGCGGGATAAAACACGGAAGGCGCCTCATAACCTTTACACCAATTTGGAGAAGCTGCTGGAGGGGGCAGCCAAGCGAGGTTATGGAACCGAGGCTGAGGACGTTCCGGCCTATCCTTTCCGTAACGAGGAAGACCCTGGGGAAGGAATCCCAGCCGGTCAGGTGGAGGTTAAATTTCAACTTAACAATTATCGGGTAACTTATGAATATGATTCCGCTACGAAATTGTATAAGCGATTCATCAATGATGCGCCGCATAATGATCTCGATACAGGCAGCCAGTTGACTGCCGCGAATGTTGTCATTATGGGAGCGGATCATAAAGTGCTGGACGAGGTTGGACGGTTGGCTGTGAACCTGGAAACGGGCGGAGAAGCGGTTGTTTTTCAGCGGGGGAACATGATTCGCGGCCAATGGATACGCAAATCCGGCGATATTATCCGTTTTGTGAAGGACAATGAAGAGATTCCGTTTTACCCTGGGATTACATACGTTAACGTTGTGCCAAATGAACCCGGATTTGACAGTCGTTTTACGGTTGAATGAGTCGAAAAATAGGGAATTATTTCATCACCATGCAATATAAGGGATAGGAACCGCTACCAAAAGGGTATTATAAATTGAAGACGTGAAATGTTTGTAACAATAGTGTTCACGTTGTCGCTAATTGTGTTAAGATATTCAGGGTTATGTCATCCGAGTGTATCAGAAACACATGCAGAGAAAAGGGGATAAGAGATGCGAGCGAAAAAGAAAGATATCTTTTTCCAGACGTTAGAAAATATGGCGGATACGATCGTGCATTCGGCAGATTATTTCGCCCAGCAGGTATCGGAGCTTAAGGATGTTGAGCAATTCGCGAAGCAAATGAAGGAATTCGAGTCGAAATGTGACGGTTTTACACACACGATTATTGTCGAACTGAACAAAACGTTTATTACACCGATTGAACGTGATGACATCATGAACCTGACGACGACACTCGACGATGTGATGGACGGCCTGGAGGCGACGACCTCCCGATTCTTCATGTACCATTTGAGCGAGCCGGACGAGCATATTGTTCAGTTTGCAGAAATACTGCGTACCTCTGCTTATGAAATCCAAAAGGCAGTTCATTTGCTATCCCAGAAGAAGCTGCTTGCGATTCGCGAGCATACGATTCGTTTGAACGATCTCGAGAACCAGGGGGACGAGCTGCTGCGTATTTGCATTAAAGAGCTGTTCGCTAAAGTAACCGACCCGATCGTTCTGATCAAGAAAAAGGAAATTTATGAACGTCTCGAAACGACGACAGATGCGTGCGAGCACGTTGCCAATATGCTGGAATCCATTATCATGCGCAATTCATAAGAAAACTTCGCTTTATCATTCAATTTTCGGGAGGTTGGAATTGCGCGGATGATATACAAATACAACGATCTGTGCAATAAATGAGACTATGGATACGAGTTTAATCATCATACTGATTGTCATCTTTCTGGCGCTGGCTTTCGACTTCATCAATGGGTTTCATGATACCGCCAATGCGATAGCGACCTCGGTATCGACCCGCGCGTTGAAGCCGCGTACTGCGATCTTGCTCGCTGCGGTCATGAACTTTGTCGGAGCCATGATGTTCACGGGCGTCGCGAAGACGATCGGCGGCAGTGTAGCTGATCCGGCCAAGCTGGATAACGGTCTGGAGATCCTTGTCGCAACATTGCTTGCCGCGATTATATGGAATTTGGTTACCTGGTGGTTCGGTATCCCTTCCTCATCTTCGCATGCTTTGATCGGTGCTCTGGCTGGTGCAGTATTCGTTGGAGCTGGCTCTGAGAATTTGAACTGGAGCGGGTTTACTACGATTCTTCAAGGACTGATATTTTCTCCGTTGATTGCCTTTGCGATCGGTTATGTCGTGATGATCATCCTGAAATGGGTTTTTGCGAAGCGCAGCCCGCATACGGTCAATAAAGGGTTCCGCTCGATGCAGGTCATTACGGCGGCCATTCAATCTTTCACGCACGGTACCAACGACGCTCAGAAGGCAATGGGGATTATCACTTTTGCTCTTGTAACGGCTAAGTACCAGGACAATATGGATGTTCCTCTATGGGTTAAGATCGCAGCAGCAACGGCGATGGCACTTGGTACATCGATCGGCGGCTGGAAGATCATCAAAACCATGGGGACGAAAATATTCAAGATCGAGCCTGTTAACGGTTTTGCGGCAGATATTTCTGCGGCATCTGTTATTTTTGGCGCAACGCTGTTCCACTTGCCGGTAAGTACGACGCATGCTATTACATCCGCGATACTGGGTGTTGGATCGGCCAAACGCTTCTCTGCTGTCAAATGGGGAGTTGCCGGACGAATCGTCATCGCTTGGGTGATTACGATTCCGATTGTAGCAGTTCTTGCCGGATTAATATATATAATACTGTTTTAGATCGTAACGAAAAAGCCAATCACTTAGGATTAATGCCGAGGGTTGGCTTTTTTTAAATGTGTCAGGATCTTATGTAGCGGGCGAGGAGGATGGATCATGCTGCGAATCATGGGCGTTACGCGAGATCATAAAGTAAAAACCGATCTATCGTTGGAAGATGTTCGCCTGGGACAATATGTTTGGTGCTGGGTCGATTTCAATGAACCGTCGGAAGAGGAATCGGAGCTGCTCGCTTCCTTCTTTGGATTTCATCCTCTGGCCATTGAAGATTGCCTGCACGTCCTGCAGCGGCCGAAGTTGGATTATTATGAGGATTATCAATTTCTTGTTCTGCATGCGATGAAGCCGGACACCTTGAGCACGGTGGAGGTCGATTTGTTCATCGGCAGCAGTTATCTCGTGTCCTACCACAAGAAGCCGCTGAACGAGGTGGATCAGGCGTGGGAGAACATGCTGAGCCGGACGCATAACCGCAAGATTTGGACCCAGGGCCCTTATGCCGCCGCATATATGATTATCGATAGCTTGGTGGATAATTATTTTCCATGCGTATATTCGGTCGAGGACGATCTGGATGAATTGGAAAAGCAGGGGAGCCGCGAGTCGGTGGAGGTTCTGTTGAATCAAGTGTTTGCGCTGAGGAGCCGCTTGCTCAAACTGCGGCGCACGATCGTTCCAATGCGGGATTTGATGTATCGCATCCTGAATTCCCAGCATATCCAGGGAGAGAAGGAGCCGAGAGTGCACTTCTCAGACATCTATGACCATCTGCTGAAGCTGTCTGAAATGATTGACAGCAATCGTGAGATGACTGCCGATCTGAGGGATTCCTATATTTCGCTGAATTCCAACCGGATGAACGGAATCATGAAGACGCTGACGGTCATTACGACGGTGTTCATGCCGCTCACGCTGATTGCCGGGATTTACGGAATGAACTTCGTGAACATGCCTGAATTGGAGTGGAAGTATGGGTATTTCGGTGTACTTGTCCTAATGGGCGTGCTCAGCATCTGGATGATTCTCAGCTTCATGCGGCGGGGCTGGTTCAAGTAATAAAGACGGTCATTTCCCAATCTAAGGCGGGAAGTGACCGCTTTTTTTTGTTGCGCTGGACGGGCATTCAATTATTTTTTGCCGGATTAGATAGATGTCCACTATACAATGGCTTCGCTGGCATACGATGACATCATATACAACTGCATCATGAAGGAGGAGGACCACTTGAAAATTCGTAAGGCGATCATACCAGCAGCAGGTTTCGGAACACGGCTTCTTCCAGCAACCAAAGCAATGCCCAAGGAAATGCTTCCGATTATTGATAAACCAACGATTCAATTTATTATCGAGGAAGCAGCAGCAGCCGGAATTGAGGAGATTCTGGTTGTCACCGGCAAAGGGAAGAAGGTCATCGAGGACCATTTTGACTCTGCACATGAGCTGGAATACTTCCTGGAACAGAAGGGAAAGTTCGAGGAACTTCGCAAGGTGAGAGAGTTTACTGGTCTGGCAGACATTCATTATATCCGCCAATCCGAGCCCAAAGGGCTGGGCCACGCGATTCATGTGGGCAGAAAGTTTATTGGGAGAGAGCCTTTTGCCGTTCTGCTTGGAGATACCTTCTTCGAGTCAGAGCCTCCGGCACTGGGGCAGTTGATCGAAGGCTTTGGCAGATTCCAGACTTCCATTCTGGG
Source organism: Paenibacillus sp. YSY-4.3 (assembly GCF_054767475.1). Classification (NCBI taxonomy): domain Bacteria; kingdom Bacillati; phylum Bacillota; class Bacilli; order Caryophanales; family Paenibacillaceae; genus Paenibacillus; species Paenibacillus sp. YSY-4.3. The sequence goes on from NZ_BAABMC010000006.1 coordinate 112,700, forward strand.
GGTTCAGACGGTACCCGAAGATAAAGTATCCAAATACGGGATTGTGGATGCCAAGCCATTAATTGATGCATTCGCCTATGTTAATCAATTAATCGAGAAGCCCCAGGCAGGTGCGGCTCCTTCGCGTCTGGCTATGGTAGGGCGCTATATTCTCACACCATCGATCTTTGATATTCTGGAGAATCAGCCACCCGGCTTAGGAGGTGAAATTCAGCTCACCGACGCGTTGAACAGGCTCCTGACCAAGGAAGCTGTCTATACTTGCGAGATCAACGGCCGCTGGCATGATGTTGGAGACCCGATAGGCTATCTTAAGGCCATTCTCGCTATTACAAGGCATCGTGGAAATCTGAAGAATGATCTGCAAGAAGAGATAAACGGGCTGCTGCAAGCTGACGATGATATCCCTAGTTCCGAGCAATAACTATCTACGTTTAATCACTAGAAACGCAGGTTCCAAGAGGCCGTGAGAATAATGAGTATGGCAATCATGGGCTGCGTTATTTTCTAAAAAGCAGGGAGAGGTGTTAATCGTAAATGGTTGAATTGGCTTTAGCATTTACTGATAAGGATGGAAGTTATGCAGAACATGCGGCTGTCGTTCTTACATCCGTCTTCCTCCATACAGGTTCACAAGTTAACGTTCATATCCTTCATGACGAGTCGTTGACCGAAGAGAACAAGCTAAGAATTAAACAACTGGTTACCTATTATAATCATACTGTCAAATTCTACTCTATAGTCTTGCCTCATGACTTGGCCGAAGTTGTTGAGGGGGCCCAATCGGTTAATACGTGGACCCTGGGGAGCATGTACCGTCTGCTCCTGCCATTTCTGCATAATGTGGGCAAAGTCATTTATCTGGACTGCGATGTGCTGGTAAATCTGGATATTCAAGAGTTGTGGGATATCGATTTGAACGGTTGCTATCTGGCCGCGGCCCGAGATCTAGGCGTCGCAGCACTCACCGACATTCTTTTACCGTTAGGTTTAAATCCGGATAATTACTTCAATTCGGGTGTTATCGTGTTTGGACTGGACAATATCCGCCAAAACTCGGAGTGGTATGAGAAGATGAAGGATTTTCTCCGGCAGTATCCCAGCACGACCCTACCGGACCAGGATACACTCAATCACGTTTACGGTGGAAACTACTTACAACTTGGTGGGGAATTTAACACCTTTAGCTTCAGCAATCCGGATCTAGACTTCAATCATAAAATTGTGCACTTTGCTGGCGAGACGAAGTGGTGGGATCCAGCGTCTCCAGATTTCGCGCTGTATCAGGAATATCTTAATCTGACACCGTGGATATTGCCTGAGCCGCACTTTGAACTGCCGCCTGAGATAAAGGTGGATCAGTGGTCGCTCATGCCTCGATTGGAACATGAAGTGCCAGAGCTGCCGGAGGATTCTATGCAACGGCATACTCATCCTATGAAGAGGGTGGGGATGAAGCGGCAATCGAGATTGAAGAAGTTCAGGAGATGGCCGAAGCAGAAGTCATTGAAGAGACAGGCCGGCTCCGCCCGAACGCTCAAGCCTTCGCGACAATATCAGGCAGCACCGGTGCAGCGGAAATACCGATTGAAGAGTAAAAGAAGAGTGCGGAGTTTCTATCCAGGTAAAGTTATGCTTCCGGGAAGGAGTGGGCTGGCCGAAGTACCTCGGCGAAGAATGGTTACCAAACCCGCTTCAAAGACGGTACATTCCCGGACCAAGAACGGGTAGAGAAGGACGATTGTGCATATGGAAACGCGCAGAAATTAGCACAGTTTATCGGTGCCTCTATTTTGTAACTATGATTGGGAAAAAAATAGCTGCCGAGACTTCTCGACAGCTCTGCAGCCCGAATATATTCATCTGCGGGATTGTGGAATTAGCGGCGGCGTTTGGTTTTTCCGCTGCGTGTACGAGAAGTGGGGCGCTTACTGCCCTTTCTGCTGCTTTTCCGGCCGCTCCCTTTGCTCCGCCGCCGGCGTCGCGGCCTGTATTCGTCCAGCTTGTTGCCTCCCCCTTTGGCTCCTTTGCCGCCGGGGAGAAGGCCTGTGATCAGTTTGGCCATGGGCGCAAACTGCTGGACGGTCTGCATGGCCTTTTGCACTTTACCCATCGTTGCTAGTATGCCGTCGATCCCGCCGAGCTTGTCGACTATGCCTTTGAGATCGCCCATGTTCGGGAGGGAGAAGCCTCCGCCCGATTTTGCGGCTCCAGCTCCGGCTCCGGCTCCGGCTGAAGCAGCCGGCAGTACGGTGGTCTCGCCTGCTGCGGCTGGCGGTGCATAAGGAACAAGCGCGGAAGCTTCCGCTGTATTCGTAAGCGTCGTCTCGTACGGAATGACCCCGGGATAATAGTTCGTATAGGGGGAGGGCGATATGCTTCGATGGGGAGGATAGTAATGAGGCATAGTATCACTTTCCTTTTTAAATATTTAGGGTGAAGATTAGGCGTTTGTATACTACACTGTATGTGCCTTGCGTATCGAGTGTATAGACGAATGTCCCGGGTGCGGTGGGCTTTTGCGTATTTTGGGCGTTATTTCTGTGCTGCGTGAAATCGTTAACGCTTGAAATGAAGGCCATAGCTCAGGTACAATGTAGGTGTGTTTATAGTAACCGTAGGGGATGATTAATCAGTGCAACTTAAGAAGTTGAATGATAAAACGATCGACCAATTATTTGAAGCTATTCTTACATTGAAGAATATCGAGGAATGTTACATCTTTTTCGATGATTTATGTACAGTTAACGAAATACAATCTTTGTCTCAGCGCTTGGAAGTAGCGCGCATGCTCGGCAAAGGAAATACCTATAATCAAATCGAGGCGGAGACTGGAGCCAGCACGGCGACGATTTCCCGCGTCAAGCGCTGTTTGAATTACGGCAACGACGGGTACAAGATGACGCTTGAACGCCTGGGACGTTAAGGATGAAGCAAAGCTTGGATATGCTGCATGGGCGAAGCGAAGCCTCGGGGCAGGAGCATGGACAAGGACAAGGGCTCGTTAGCGATGGTTTGGAATTTGCGGAGAAGACGCTTTCGGCGGACGGACCGCAGCGGCCCGGCGTGCTCGTGATCAGCCACGGTTCGCCGGACGGCCATTGGGTGAAGCTGGTGGATGATGCGGTTGCGGCAGTCCAAGCACAATTACCGGAGGGGCTTCCAGTGGAAGCCTCTTTCCTTGAAATCGTGGAAGGCCGCCTTATTCAGGACGGGATCGATCGGCTGGAGCAGCAAGGCGTCACCGATATGATCGTTATTCCTCTGTTCATGTCCTCGGGAAGCACGCATGTGGATGAGATCGCGTATGCGCTTGGGGTCAAAGACACGCCGGAGAAGGAGACGGATTTGGAACGTTTTCGCCTCTCTGCACGCGTGTTTTTTGGCGAGCCTGTAGACGACCATCCATTGGTTGCCCAAATGATCTGGGATAAGTCCAAGCTATTATCCCGTGAGCCGGAACGGGAAGCGCTGCTGCTAATCGGTCATGGCAGCAGGCATGAGGGTTTCCGCCAGCGGTGGGAGCAAGGCATCTCTTCGCTGGCTGCGCGGGTGAAAGAGCTCGGCGGCATTGCCGTGACCGACTATGCGCTATTAAATCCGGATAGCGTGCATAAGAAGGTAAGTTATTGGCAAGAACGGGGATATGAGGTGGCAATTGCCCCGTTATTTTTAAGCGCAGGTTATTTCACGAAGAAAGAAATCCCTTCCAGGCTGGAAGGATTGACATACCGCTACTCGGGAGAGGCGCTGCTTCCCCACTCGCTTTTGCCTCACTGGATGTTGGATCAAATATTGCATATAATGAGGTCAATGAAATTATGATAAACGGGTGGCGTTCATATCATGAAAAAAGCTAGGTTGATTTATAACCCGTCCTCTGGACGGGAGGAGATGCGGCGCTTGCTTCCCGATGTGCTGGATCGCTTGGACCTTGCCGGCATCGAGACGTCATGCCATGCGACGACGGGCGAAGGTGATGCTACGCGAGAAGCGGCGGAAGCAGTGCGGCGCGGCTACGATATCATTATTGCGGCCGGCGGCGACGGCACGTTGAATGAAGTGGTGAACGGTATGGCAGGGCTTGAGAATTTGCCGCCGCTCGGCATCTTCCCGATGGGAACGACGAACGACTTCGCCCGCGCTATGGGAATTCCCAAGCGCTGGGAGGATTATTGCGATTTGGTGATCGAGAACAAGACGCGGCCGATCGATATCGGTAAGGTGAATGGCCGCCACTTTATTAATATCGCTGGCGGCGGCTCGCTTACGGAGCTGACGTATGAGGTGCCCAGCAAGCTCAAGACGATGATCGGCCAGTTGGCTTATTATATGAAGGGCATCGAGAAGGTTGCCAGTCTGTCGCCAACGGAGCTGATCATTAGCGCCGAGGGCCATGGGGTACTGGAAGGCGAGTTCATGCTGTTCCTGATCGCGAACAGCAATTCCGTCGGCGGCTTTGAGAAGCTGGCGCCTGATGCGCGAATCGATGATGGCCTGCTGGACGTGATCGCGGTGCGCAAATGCAATCTGGCCGAATTTATCCGCCTGCTGACGATGGCGCTGCGCGGCGATCATTTCAGCGATCCGCGCGTCGTCTATTTCAAGACGAAGCGGATGGAGGTCACTTCGCCAGGGCTAGTCCAGCTAAATCTGGACGGTGAACTGGGCGGGGAACTGCCCGGCGTGTTCGAGATTTTACCGTCGCATTTGCGGATTTTTGCGTAGGTGTCGGATTAAGCGGATTGCAGGGTAATAGGATAGTGAAGAGTCGATATGTTGATGGATATAGAGGGGCTGTTTCCGAAGCATGCAGGATGCGGGGAACAGCCCCGGCTTCATGAAGGTGGCATGAGGGAAGAGCGGACAAGCTGTTATGGGTTATGCTTGTATGAGATATAGTGGATCGGGAATGGCAGGAAGGCTTGAAGGGCCTGGAGAGTAGGAGAACTGACAGATCTGGAGACCTGGCGGTGGCGGATCTGATTATCCGGAAACCCCAGAAACTCTGGCAGCTATTTTAATTATGAGGAATTACCTTACAAGAAAGAAGTGAAGTACCAGCAATGAAGAGGCAGCGAAGTAATGGGGCAGCGGGCAGGAAGGAATCGGCTGGCCATGTCTATGGATCAGCGGAGCAAGAGACCGGTATCCGCAGCTCTAGTAAGCGAAGCAGAAATGGAAGTTCAGGTAATTCGCGTGGCGCTAGAAAGCAGCAGGATCTAGAGATCGCCGGATTGCCTGTCGGCAAAAACGATGAAGTTGTTATCGATATCATCGGTATGAACCATGACGGCGAGGGCGTGGGCCGGGCGGACGGCTACACGCTGTTTGTAGCTGGAGCGCTTCCGGGCGAGAAGGTGCTCGTGAAGGTGCTGAAGACGAAAAAGCAGTACGGCTATGCCAAACTGCTTGAGCTGCGGGAGTCTAGCCCGGATCGCGTAGCCCCGCCGTGCGGCATCTACGACAAGTGCGGCGGCTGCCAGCTGCAGCACTTGAGCTACGCGGGCCAGCTGGCCTGGAAGCGCCAGCACGTGGTCGATGCGCTGGAGCGCATCGGCAAGCTGCGTGTGGCGTCAGAAGGCGATGCTGGCGCGGTGCTGGGCGGCGATGGGGCTAACGAGGGAGCAGCGCTTGGTGGCGTCGTTGTGCTGCCGACGCTCGGCATGGCGGAGCCTTGGCGCTACCGCAATAAGGCCCAGGTGCCGATTGGTGTGACCGACGGCGGCCTGGTCGGCGGCTTCTATGCGCGCGGCAGCCACCGCATCGTCGATATGGAGACCTGCCTGATCCAGCATGAGCATAACGACGATGTCGTCACCCGCGTGAAGGCAATCGGGCGCGAGCTCGGCATCACCGCCTACAACGAAGAGACGGGGCGAGGCCTCTTGCGCCATGTCGTCGTGAAGAAGGCTTTTCGTACCGGAGAAATGATGCTTGTCCTTGTCACCAACGGGCAGGACATTCCGCACGTCGAGGCCTGGGTAGGCCTGATCCGGGAACAACTCCCGCAGGTGGTCAGCATTTGCCAGAACATTAACACGAAGCAGACCAACGTCATCTTTGGCGACGAAACCCGCGTCCTCTGGGGACGCGACGTCATTTATGATTATATCGGAGACGTACAGTTTGCGATCTCGGCGCGCTCTTTTTACCAAGTGAATCCGGTGCAAACTGAAGTGTTGTACAGTAAGACGGTGGAATATGCGGGGCTGACCGGAAGAGAGACTGTCATCGACGCCTACTGCGGCATCGGAACGATTTCCTTGTTCCTGGCGCAGCACGCCGAACGCGTATACGGGGTAGAAATCGTCAAGGAAGCGATCGACGACGCCCGCAGCAATGCCGAGTTGAACAGGATGAAGCATGTGACGTTTGAGGTGGGAGCTTCGGAGGACGTCATTCCCCGCTGGAAGGAGCAAGGCATCGAAGCAGATGTCATCGTGGTCGATCCTCCGCGTAAAGGCTGCGATCCTCGCTTGCTGGAGACAATCCTGGAAATGAAGCCGGAACGGGTGGTATATGTAAGCTGTAATCCGTCGACATTGGCCAGGGATCTACGGATTCTGGAGGATGGTGGCTACCGCACCGTTGAGGTGCAGCCGGTGGATATGTTCCCGCATACGGTGCATGTGGAGAGTGTGGCACTGTTAGTGCGGAATGACAAGTAAATCGGAGATGTATTGGCGGAAATAGCAAAGAGGGGCGAACCCCCTCTTTTTTGTTGAACTAATGTTGGTTCTTGAATTAATCTATGACTGCAATAAGGGGGGGGCAGGTGATTATAAGTCAGTTCATATGTCCTTTTTTAAATAATAATGTGTATGCCTGCCTGCATTTTGAATTTCCCCATAAACTTCGAAACCTTGCTTTTTATAAAAATCTAATGCTTGAAAGCTTAATGTATCAAGTTTTATGAAATCGCACGCTTTTTCTTTAGCGATTTTTTCAGCCTCATATAAAAGCTTTTTCCCATACCCTAACTTACGAAGCTGTTCATCAACAAACAGATATTGAACTTCCATCCAGTTCCAACATATTTCACTGACGATTCCACCAAAAATTTGACCTTCAGCGTTTTTTAAATACAGATTTACCTCTTGATACCTACCTTTTAAATCATCAGGAAAATGCATTAAATTAAACTCAATCATCTTGTTACTTACATAGTTTTTGTCAGTATTATTTAATTCACTTGAGATATACAAGTCCATTATTCTGCCACGCCCCTTATAAATCGAAATCAACTGATAATAAAAAACTGAACTGATCACAACTGTAAGTTACCATATTACTCCCGTGTATCGGTAGTAAAGAATGGTTAAATCTGAATCTTCCCGTACTGATTTCGATAGAACCATCTTCGTGAGTGAATACAGTGGACTAGTAAATATAGTAGTAACTTTAGCCTAATGAGGATATCTTTTGTGCAATCATTTTAGTCATGGCATGCTTGTGAGGAATACCTGATGAATTGCAGTCGAAAACAATTTCCGAACTATTCTTAACTAGCCAGTCGTGATAATGTGTGAGTAATTCTCCAGAGTACCACTTAAAGGCGTTTTGTTGGCGGGATATTTCTAGATTATGGAACCGATGTTAACGCTAGAATTGAAGGTGGAGAAACAGCATTGTCTCTTGCTATCAAGCAAGGTAACAATAACGTAGCGGAACTTCTTCGTCAAAATGGAGCGATACTCTAGAGTAGATTGCTACCAATAGTCTAAATCTTGAATTTGACCTAGCTGCATCATTTACGGTTCCAATAAAGCCTAAAGCCCTGACAATCACAGTCAGGGCTTTTAGTCGGTAGGGGCTCATCGTATACCGACCTAGCTTTAAGCTATTGATGTAATTGGGTGTTTTACGTGTACAGGATAGAGGTTTTCACCATTTGTTCTTACAAATAAACCACCATCAGAAATATTACTTTTTATATCGATATCTTTATAATCTGGAGTGAAATGGAAAGTTATTTTTTCAGTATCCCTACCCGCAATCTTAGTCAAAATATCTTGGATTTTGACTTCCTTTATGCTGATAATATCGAAGATGTCCATGTGATTGTTTTCTTTTTTATAAATAGCAATAGCGTTCTCGTGTTCCAAGTAATAAATATCATTACAAAAAACGTTCAGGCAATAATACATTAAAATTCCTTGAGTGCAATCAGTTCCAAAACGTTGAGAAACGGGCAATCTTTCTAATGCAAATTTGTAAATAAGACGAAAATCATCTGCTTGACTTACATTTAGTTTTCTAATGCCTGTATGCTCAAATTCGCTTGATGTAAAGTCCATTGAAAATAGATGCTCTTCTACTGCTTTAAACCCAAACTTGGGATAAAAATCAAGAACCGTATTGTTGGCAAAGAGATACATGAAATCATATTTGTTCTCATATTCCTCTAAAACTTTGTTCATTAAACATGTAGATAATCCTCTTCTTCGATATTCAGGATGTGTCATAACTGTTCCAATTTGTATAGCTTTTTTCTTCTCTCCATTAATAATTAACTCAAGAATGTTTACTGAAACATTTGCAATAACCTTCTCTCCCTCAACAAATGAAAAAGGAATGTAACGTTCGCTCCAACCCCCTTTTTGATACCAATTTTCAAAACTTAAACCAAAAGTGTTGGTAGCAAGTTCGAAAAAACTCTTTCTAAGAGGTTCATTGTTTTTATAATCCTTCGTAAACTCCTGCATTGCATTCTCCCCCCCATAATCCTCAAAATCGACTGTCTTTATATTAATGGTATTATTCCGCGTTTGCTAGGTAGAATATGATTAGATATTTGCTTTACGTAATTTTCTGGTTTGGCAGTTCTGCAGGAAAATGGTGGGTATTTGTCGAAACAGATCATCATAATATGAAAAAGAAGGTGGTACAGAGATGTCGGACAATTGGAATACTTATTTTTCTGTCATAGATAATAAACCAGCTTCCTTCTTATTGGATTTGGAACCTTGGAAAAATGGTGAAAACGAACAGTATGTCTATTTGTACAGGCTAAGCGTTACACTAAATGACCCGAATGAAGATGGAGTTACTACCAAACAAGAATATGATGGAGAGTATGATGGTTGGGAAACTAAAGTAATAGAAGAAAAGGATAGTTTTCAAAAAAGATTGAAAAGGTTTTTCAAGTTGCAGGAGTAACCAGAGCTGCTCACTATTAGTCTGGAGCGGGACTTAATTCGGGGGTGTATTGGCTAAAAATAGAGCTTAACGAGTGAAAGTCTGTGGTCTAATTCTCCACAGGCTTTTTTGAGTTAGGCTCTGCTAACATTTAGTGTTGATTTTTCCGCTAAACTAACTGGCAGGATATTGCAATCGTTTATCGAATACTTCTGGGGTTGGGTAATTTTGTGAATTTTGTGAAAATAACGTTATCTGAAAATACGCAAATCTTATAGGTGAGGTGATTCGACTGGAGCAAGGACTCATTGTGTTGTTGAACGGAACTTCAAGTTCAGGAAAGACTAGTATTTCTATGGAACTGATCAATCAGAAAGAGATTCTTTTTCATCATTTATCAATTGATGATTTTTTTCATAACTTGAATGATTTTATTGATAAAAAATTTCCGGATTTTAAACCTGCAAGAGAAGTAGATGATCAAGTTATTGCACAAATCATTTTTGATCCCATAATCTCAATGTACAATTCGACAATTAAACTGTTTTCAGAAATGGGGTTGAATGTAATCGCAGATACGGTAATCGACAATGACAAGCGGTTTAATGATTATCTTGATGTACTTTTTGATTATCCTACATTGTTTGTAGGTGTCATATGCTCGAAAGAAGAACTCATTAGAAGAGAACAAATAAGAGGAGATCGACAGATTGGACTAGCAAGTTCCCAGTTTGACAAAGTATATAGCTTTAATGAATATGACCTTGAGGTAAATACGGAAGAATTGAATCCAACAGAATGTGCCGAAAAGATATTAAGTTTTATTAAGTCCGGTAAGGATTACTCCGCATTTAAGAAATTAAGCAAAAGAAATGTTAGTGTTTTATAGAAGGTGTGTAACCAGATCATTAGCTTAAAAGCATCTACAGCCACCGCCGCTGTAGATGCTTTTTTCATGCAAATAAATAAATTTGCATTTTCTTCATCTACATTATTCTAGTTTTATGTTATGCAATACTTGCTTTACGTAATCTTCTGGTTTTGTCGTGCGGTTTTGCATCCAATACATTGCAGCCCCATAAAGTGACCAGCTTAACATCACCGCAAAAGTCTCGATTTCTATTCGATTTTGGTTAGACCATTGTCTTTGCGCCCACTCTGAAAAAAAGGCTTGGAGTTCCTTTTTAAAGATCGTTTCTATTTGGGGTGTAAAAGCTTCATAACTTCGCTGACACTGGTTGCCAACCGATGTGTGGAACTTAATAATCGAGGTGAAAATCGACGTTATCGTCTCTTCGTTAATGACCTCATGCATACTTACTTCTTGAAGGACTTCTCTCATCACGCTTTCACTTAACACTTTCTCAAGCAAGTCATATTTGTCAATGAAATGATTATAAAATGTTGCACGATTAACCGTTGCAGCAGATGTAATATCCCCGATGGTGATGTTATTAAAATCTTTTTTCTTAGTTAACTCAATAAATGCGTCCATAATGAACTTACGAGTGCGAAGAATACGGGGGTCGATTTGTTTTTCCATAACATTCTCACCTGCCTTTTTGACATTTTTACCATTATGTTGGTTAAGCGATAGATCTGAAATACTGTCGATTGCTTATAGTTATCCAAATTGTTACATTAATTTTACTACAAGTGTTGTATAAGCGAAAGTTGTTGGGTAGGAAAAATCATGATTCGGGACACATTATTTAAAATTGACTAGGAGGTAAGAGGATGGTCGAATTTGAATTCGGAGTATATTCATTAGGAGAACGAATACCTGATGCAAGTGGAAACAGCCCTAATGCACAATCCAGAGTCGAAGCTATTATTCAAATGGCAAAAATGGCGGATGAAGCAGGCCTCGATATATTTGGTGTTGGCGAACATCATCGTCTGGATTTTGTAACATCTTCCTATGCCATGCTGCTCGCAGCGATTGCACGCGAGACGAAGAATATTAAACTAACCAGTACCCTATCCGTTATTAGCACAGCGGATCCAGTACGTGTCTATGAAGATTTTGCAACGCTTGATTTATTATCTAACGGACGAACTGAAATTATTGTAGGACGTGGGGCATTTTTAGAATCATTCTCTCTCTTTGGAGAAAGTCTAGATGATTATGATGAATTGTTTGATGAAAAGCTGCATCTGTTTATGAAATTGCAAGAGCAGGAAGTGGTTAGCTGGCAAGGAAAGTTTCGTTCTTCTCTTCAAAATGCACAAATAGCACCTAGACCCGTTCAGAAGAAACTTCCCCTTTGGATTGGGGTGGGAGGCACACCTGCAAGTGCCATTCGTGCAGGAAGACTTGGAGTAAATATGGCACTTGCCTTGCTAAGCGGTCGTCCAGAATCCAGCAAGCCATTAGTAGACCTTTATTGGCAAGCTGCAAGAGAAGCAGGTCATGATTTAAGCAATCTAAGGGTTTCAGTGACGGGGCATTCGTATATCGCGCAAACTGGAGAACAAGCGATTACCGAATTTGTTTCGCACTATAATCAATATTTCGGATATTTTTTAAAGGAGCGTGGTCAACAATTTCGAACGACGGAAGAGGAATTGATGCCCCAGAGAGCAGCAGGACAAATATTGGCAGTCGGTAGTGCAGAAGAATTAGCAGAGAAAATCTTGTATCAGCATAAGCTATTCGGGCATTCACGCTTCATGGGACAATTTGATCTGGGGGGTCAGCCATTATCTCGGGTAGAAAAAGCAATGGATCTACTGGCGAACAAAGTAGCACCAATGGTACGCAGGGCTTTATCTAAGTAACGTATAGTAACACGAAATTGAAGAAGGAAGTGAGACGTGACGTGGAAATATTAACTTATATCTTACAAGGAATCCTTGTAATCATGTTTCTATTTGCAGGATTTGGAAAAGTTACGGGTATCAAAATGCATGTGGAAGCATTTAATCATTTAAGATTGCCCCAATGGTTTCGATTTGTAACTGGAATTGTTGAACTAGCAGGGGCAGCACTTTTAATTGCTGGATATTGGGCATCAACTTTTGCAACGGCAGGTGCACTTATATTTGCTATTACAGGTGTAGGCGGCATCTTTTCACATATTCGCGTTAAGGATTCCTTTAAAGATACAGCAATGATTATCTTCTTAACCATTCTATCGTTTGTTGTATTAATTCATTATGTTTCGTAAATGATTTCCATTCTTAAGTAAAAGAAATGTTAGTGCTAATGGGTTATGATAGGGGTATTCTTCAGCACAGTTTAACAGGTGAGAGTAAAGGCGTAAGAGCCATTTAGACCTCTCTAAATGGCTCTTTTGTGTACTTACTAATCTTAGAGATTAATAGCGTTTTACAGTGTAAGAAATTTTTATTCCCAATAAGGTATACCATTGAAAAGAAACGATTCATTCTTTACATAGCAATTAATTTCTCTATTGGCTAATTTACCAATATGGTTTGGTAACCATTCATGAGAGTCTGGTAGCCCCAGCCAAAAATTCATTGTTTCAAGTTGCCCTGCAATAAAAAAACCTTCTAATAGTTCAATATGGTTTTCTGGTAACGAATAATAATTAGAATATGATTTAAGTAACTGGTTTCTGAATGAAGGATGAATATATGAAAAAGTCCAGCCAAGATCAAATAAATAAAAGCCAAAGCCACAAGCACCAAAATCGATAGGTCTCGCTTCTTTGCCATGAAACACAAAATTACTTGGAATCAAATCCGCATGAATCATGCCCCAATTGCTGGATGTTCTCTCGATAGAGTTCATCATATTAATTACACGTTGACCTGCATTCTGAAGTAGCTCAGTATCACCTACTTTAAGCAATCCTGCATTAGACTGCTCTTTAAGCTTTTCAAGTGATTGCAATATTCGAGAGCCATCAAATGTAGGACGTTCAAATAAACTGGGGGGGTTCCAATCCGATGATTGTCTATGTAATTTACCTATCATCTCGCCTACGTATCCAGCATCATCTAATGTAGTAATGAATGGTTTCTGCTCACCTTCCACCCATTTTAGTAAAGTGCATTTTGTGCTGTTTACATCTGTAATGAATTCCCCGTGAATATTCTTAATTGGTGAAGGTAGAGTTAAATCTGTATCCAAAGTTAAGGAGTGAAGCCAAACCATTTCTGAACGAATTACTTCTTGTTTAGTCCAATAACTTTCGATGGTTTCGCTGTTTGATATATGTAAGCGGAGACTATAGCAGTTGTTTTCTAGGTCAGTTATTTTATAGATAATATTTGCACTCTGTCCAATAAAGTCAATTGATCTACATGTTATTGAGTAGTTATTTAATGCTTCCTTTGCGATACTCAAATTATTATTCAATTCCAAATCTCTCCTTGTTACAACTGTATAAAATTATGATAACACATCTATTTGTTGGAATTATGTAATGTTTAAGTATATTTGTTTTTGACTACTTCGATCTTGTTTAAAGGGTGAATATAGCCACATCTTAGATAGGCAGCACTCATCCTATTTGAAGTCAGTGACGTTGACGGTTCGCAAAGAATAAATGAGATGATATAAGCAGATATCGATCCTAGCCTAAAGACTAGGTTCAGATACTCCCTGAGACGGTTATGACAAGCGAATCAGGCGGTTATAATAGGATTCATAACTTAGAACGTGAACTTATGAATCAAAGGAAGTGTTTGATATGAAGGCAACTGAAGTGAATGCCAAAACGCCGACAGGTAAAGTGAATTGGGTGCTTTTTAATCCAAAAACCTATGCAACGATCCTCTATTTATTGCTATCTCTCCCTTTAGGAATTATCTATTTTACAGTAGCGATAACGGGGCTCGCTCTTTCAATTGCTTTGATTCCCCTATTTATCGGGATACCCTTATTTTTTGGAGTAGCCAAGCTGTTGGATGGGATTGTGAGTTTTGAACAAAGCATAATTAGACAAATTTTAGGTTTACCGGCTGCTCCTGCTTCGTATACCTACAATCCACAGTCTAATGCTGGGCAGAACTGGTTTATGCGAATGGTGAGAGGTTTTGACGGTGGGTTATTTATTCGAAATCTGCTGCTCGTAACCATGAGATTTGTAACAGGCATTGTATTCTTTGTCATTATGATAACTGTGATTTCACTAGGGCTTGGATTTATAGCCCTTCCCGTCGTGCATATCATTTTGATGAATGAAATGCAGCTTGATATTTTGGAAAATAGTTTGTTCAGTTATTTTCATATCGATTGGACCTATAATCAGCAATATATGTTTTACGTAGGCGTGGGAGTTGTACTTTTTTGGATCGCGCTTCGCGTTGTGAATGGGCTCATGCAAGTTCAGCGCAGAATCATGTTTGTAGATGAGCCCTATCAAAGAACACAGCCGGCAATGCCTTTGCAAGATCAAACACAAGCATCAGTTCAGTTGCAATATTTTGAACACCCGGTGGATCAACCCACTCCGGAGTTCATGCAGCCAGCCTATAGAGAGCTTTAAATCAATAAAAAGAAAGAGGGGCTTGTGATTAAGCACCCTCTTTCTTTTATTCTACTCCAGCAGGGGCAGTTCATTGGTATCACTTACTTGTTCCCAGCGAGTTCCGCTGTAATTGCGGAATCAAGGCAAAGCCGAAAGTGAATATCGGACTTAACCACAGGAATGCAGCGAATGGGGCATATTCAAGAACCGGAACTCCAAGGGTCGCAGCGAAAAAAGCTCCGCTGACGCCCCATGGAATCAGAGGGTTGACGAGTGTTCCGCAATCCTCCAGGGTTCGTGACAGGGTTTTGGCCGGAATTTGTCTACGGGTATACTCATCCTTAAACATTTGGCCCGGCAGCAGAATGGATAAATACTGCTCCCCTGTCATGCCGTTAACGGCGATCGATGATGCGCCCGTCATAAGAACAATGCTGCTGCGCCGTTTTAGTGGCTCAATCCATTTACGGAACAAGGCTTCGATGACTCCACAGTGCTGCAGCAATCCGCCTAATGATAAAGCAATCAGGATCAGGGACACCGACCACATCATCGATTGCAGGCCGCCTCGGTTCACGATCTCAGCTACAGTCTCATTCATGATGGTACTCTTGTAACCGCCCTGCATCACACTGAACCAGCTACCTATCGAGGTTTGCTGTTGAACAAATGCCGTTATCAAAAGTCCAGTAACAATGCCTACTATTAATGTGGGAAGGATCGGTATACGCTTTGCGGAACATGCAATGACCGCAAGGGGTGACAGCAGCGTTAACCAGTGAAGATGAAACCCCCTTTGCAATGATTCCTTGATGGACTGAATAGAGCTCAAATCAATAGACCCGGTTGTCGGGATCAGAAGAAATAATATCGTTGTGAAAATTAACGCGGGCACCGTTGTATACATCATATTACGAATATGTGTATATAAAGAGATCCCGGCTACTGCAGGTGCAAAATTCGTCGTATCGGACAGCGGAGACATTTTATCCCCAAAACAGGCGCCTGAGACAATTGCCCCCGCTGCCAGAGGAAGTGAAATTCCCGTTGTCATGGCAATTCCCATCAAGGCGACACCGACCGTGCTGACTGTGGTGAACGAGCTGCCGGTGAACATCGATACAATGATGGTGACATATAACGCG
Source organism: Paenibacillus sp. YSY-4.3 (assembly GCF_054767475.1). Lineage (NCBI taxonomy): Bacteria > Bacillati > Bacillota > Bacilli > Caryophanales > Paenibacillaceae > Paenibacillus > Paenibacillus sp. YSY-4.3. The sequence continues at coordinate 128,427 of NZ_BAABMC010000006.1, forward strand.
CTCACTGCAAAATAATGCGGTTCAATATAATCCAGTCCATAATACAGTATGGTCGGCACGGTTCCGCTCATCATCCAAACGGCAATTAATATTCCAATAAGCGAAAGAATCAAGATCGGCATAATCGCGGATTGTATGCCTTGAATGATAGAGGATTCAAGCTTCCTCCAGGAAAATCCGTATAAGTGTAATATGGCGGCAGTGCCGATCGTTGCGCCCAGAAGCGGGATATGAGGCTCTGCCTTGAATATAAAGATCGAAACAAACAGAAATGCAAGAATGAAAACGATAAGACTAATACTTTGTAAAAAACTAAGCCGTCGGTCCATGATGCTGGAGCTCCTTATAAATGAGGTTAGCGGTTGAAGATATGTGTCCCCATCCGCCTTTTATCGCCTTTTTACTTTTATGCTTTTGGGCTTTTTCGCATTGAAGCACGTAGGTACTATAAACGATAAGCTGAGATCGAGTCAATGTTAAAAAATACATTCCATAATGTATCCCTGAGCACTTCTGGTTGATCATAAGTGATGAGGCATGTTATAAGTGTAAAAGATGTGGAACAGTATACTTAAGAATAATGGACGAGAGTTTGATGTCGTTTCTATATAATGAAAGGATTTGAATTTGATTTGATAAATAACTTTTGGCGTGATTTACCACGACCCTTTTTTGTGCTTGCTCCAATGGAAGATGTGACCGATGTAGTGTTTCGTCATGTGGTGAGTAAAGCAGGCAGACCTGATGTTTTTTTTACAGAGTTTGCAAACACGGAGAGTTATTGTCACCCAGATGGGCACAAAAGTGTGCGTGGACGTTTGATATTTACAGAAGATGAACAGCCTATGGTTGCACATATTTGGGGAGATAAGCCCGAATATTTCCGTCAAATGAGTATCGGGATGGCAGAGATGGGGTTTAAAGGCATAGACATCAATATGGGCTGCCCTGTTCCAAATGTGGCATCGAGAGGGAAGGGCAGCGGCCTTATTCTTCGCCCTGATGTTGCCGCAGAAATTATCCAAGCAGCAAAAGCGGGAGGACTGCCTGTAAGTGTGAAAACAAGGCTTGGATTCGAGGAGGTAGACGAGTGGCGTGAGTGGCTAACGCATATATTAAAACAGGATATTGCGAACCTTTCTATTCATTTGCGAACAAGGAAAGAAATGAGCCAAGTGGATGCGCATTGGGAGCTGATTCCGGAAATTAAAGCATTACGCGATGAAGTAGCACCCAATACCCTTCTAACCATTAACGGAGATATTCCTGACCGTGAAACAGGGCTGAAGCTTGCGGAGCAATACGGTGTAGATGGCGTTATGATTGGGCGGGGAATATTCAGCAATCCGTTCGCTTTTGAAAAAGAACCCAAAGAGCATAGCCCGAAAGAATACCTGGACCTTCTAAAGCTGCATTTGGATCTTCATGATCAATATATCGAAGAGCTGCCACGTGCCATGTCAGGGCTTCAGCGTTTCTTCAAAGTATATGTCAAGGGCTTTCGCGGGGCTAGTGAATTAAGGCATCAAATGATGAGCACCAAGTCAACGGATGAAGTGCGGGCACTGCTTGATAACTTTGAAAAAGAATGTGGAGGTTCATACTGATCAGAAGGACAATGGGTGAAATATATACGGCATAGAAGGGATGGTAAAATGTCAGAAATAAAAGATGAGATCATTTTAAGAGGGCTTAAAGAAAATAATCTGAAAAATATAGATTTAAACATTCCAAAAGAAAAAATCACCGTATTTACGGGTCTGTCAGGCTCAGGCAAGAGTTCTGTTGTATTTGATACATTAGCAACGGAAAGCAGAAGACAAATGACCTTGAACTATCCCCTCTATGTCAGAAATCAAATGCCAAGGTATGAAAGACCTCAAGCCGATCTGATGCAAAACTTAAGCCCGGTTGTAGTTGTGGAACAAAGGCCTATAGGGGGCAATTCACGCTCAACCGTCGGCACCTTTATGGATATCCATCCATTGATTAGACTTTTGTTCTCAAGAATAGGAGAGCCAGCCATAGGCTCTGCTAGTGATTTTTCAAGTCAAAGCTCCTTTGGCAGATGTCCGCAATGTGGTGGATTCGGGGAGGTCATTACACCCGACATCAATAAGATGATCGATTACGATAAGTCGCTTCGAGATTATGCCGTGAAATTTAAGCCATTATCACCTTCCGGTTGGCAAGGCAGATGGATGATGACCGGCGGATTGTTCGATCCGGATAAACCCATTAAGGACTACTCCGAAGAAGAACTCCGCCTGCTATTATACGGTCCCCCGGAAGGCGAAAAAGTCTTCGCACCGTTTCACACGAAGAACGGACCTCAACCTCATGAGTGGGACGGGCTATTGCCCAGATTTATGCGGCTTTATATTAATAGAGATGTCACAAAGTTAAAAGAAGTGTCCCAAGATGACGTCTTGGCTGTATCCACACATGCATTGTGCCCAACCTGCCAAGGTTCTGGCCTGAACCCAAAGGTGTTGGAATGTAAAATAAAAGGTTTAAATATAGCAGAATACGACCAATTAGAGCTGACAGAATTACTTGAGGAACTAAAGAACATCAAGGGACCTATGGGAGCATCGATCGCACTCCAAGCGATTCCACTGATCCAACAACTAGTAGACATGGGATTAGGTTATTTGAGCCTTTCCAGAAAAATGGGCACTCTGTCCGGCGGCGAAGCGCAAAGAGTAAAAATCGCTCGACATTTAGGGAGCAGTCTGAACAATATCACATACATATTCGACGAACCGAGTGCAGGACTTCATCCAGAAGAAGTGGACATGTTAATACAGATGCTGCAAAGTCTTAAAGAACAACATAATACTGTAATCGTCATTGAGCACGATCTATCCGTAATTAAAGCAGCAGATGAAATCATAGAGATGGGACCAGGAGCAGGTGTACATGGAGGAGAAGTGATCTATCAAGGGGAATTAGAAGGACTAAAAAACTCTCCCGCTGCTACCATCCTAAATTACAGCCTAAACATAAACAAAAATCCAAGAGATATAAAAGGTCATTTTACAATAAAAAATGCAAGTCACAATAACTTAAAAAATATAAGCGTAAACATTCCTAAAAATGTCTTGGTCGCTATATGTGGAGTATCTGGATCAGGTAAAAGCTCCTTAATGCTGGAAGCATTCGCGGAAAGTTATCCAGAAACGATCATGGTAGGGCAAGGTAGTATAGGAATTTCTAGCCGTTCGACACTAGCTACCTATATGGGAATCATGGATGATATTCGCTCCATATTTTCGAAGGAAACAGGACGACCAGCCGGTTTATTCAGCTTTAATTCCTTAGGAGCATGTCCTGTCTGCGAAGGAAAAGGAGTGATCACGCCAGACGTTGCATTTGCAGATCCGGTGACGATCCCTTGTGAAGCATGTGCCGGTACGAGATATTCAGACGAGGCACTGTCATATCGATATCAAGATAAAAATATTGTAGAAATTTTAGGTTTAACGATCGATGAGGCTATGACCTACTTTCAGATGCCAAAGATCATAAAAAGAGTGAATACGCTAAGAGACGTAGGATTAGGGTATCTAACCTTAGGACAGACGACAAGCTCGCTAAGCGGAGGGGAAATCCAACGTCTGAAACTTGCCAGCCACTTGCAAAAAGAAGGCCAGATCTACCTATTGGACGAGCCATCCTTAGGACTGCACACGAAAGATAATGGAAAACTTCTAGACGTATTTCAAACGCTTGTAAACAGAGGCAATTCCGTGATCATCATCGAACATAATCTAGATTTTATAGCGGCGAGCGACTGGGTCATCGAACTGGGTCCAGGAGGAGGGAAACAAGGGGGACATATTATATTCGAAGGAATACCAGAAGAGATGTTGCATGCAAAAACATTGACAGCGAAATGGTTAAAGTTGACCTCCAACTAATTATCCTGCTTTGATGAACATGAGCTTTGCCCGCAGGTGAACAGCCATAACTTTCAACTTCCTGGGCGGATGCTTACTGATGCCCGCATATAAGATGCGATTAAGCCAGGGACAGTAGGGAGTCGTTTGTTGTGTACCTTATTCTATTCGAATTTTCATATATAAACTCGCCCAGGAAGAGAAAAGCTGTATATGTATATGAAAATTCATATATATTGGCTCATTTAACCGTAATTCGGCTTATTATACTCGAAATATCGAATACACTCTTAGGAGCGCAACAAGGTCACGCACGGTCAGCAGAATGTGATCTAGTTGGACAAGAATCAGAGGGGATGGAAATCATGTTTCCAGAGTGAATTAACAGGTCATAGGGAGGGGAGTGCAATCGCCCACGGTGCATGACCCTCTTTCTTTATTGTCTAGTTGTGGGGATAGTGCAATATTGTTCTAGCTCCAAAGCCGTGAAACGTATCATAATTCATTTAATATTAAAAAGTATCGGAGCAGTCAAAAAAATCACACTTGGAAATTACTGTTGTAACATTCAGAAATATTTGATATATATTGAGTAGGAATTAATTGGTATGTGTGACTGGCGTAAACGTGGGGTACCACGAGGGAGCACATATGATCATAAGCCGTACGCCTGGGCAAAGTATTTGGTCTGTAGACCAGATGCTTTTTTTATTTCATGATGAAAGGTCAGGTGCGTAATGATGAAAATGGCTTTTATTCTGTTTGACAAGATGACCACACTTGATTTTGTCGGTTTTTATGAAGCAGTAACATGGATGGGGATTCTGCAAACTAAAGAAAATGTGACATGGGATTTTTGTTCGAATAAGGAAGAAATTAAAGATGACCGAGGATTAACTGTAAAAGTAAATCATGTTTCCCCTGACCTATCAGGCTATGATTTGATATTTATCCCCGGAGGGTTATCTACAAGGCAACTAAGATATGATACGGATTTTATATCATGGATTCAGACTGCCCGAGATGTAGAATACAAAGTGTCCGTTTGTACGGGGGCTTTGATTCTGGGGGCGGCAGGATTTCTAAATGGCAAAAAAGCAACAACGAACCCATCTGCTTACGAGCTATTGGCCCCTTATTGCTCCGAAGTTGTTAAGGAGCGTTTTGTACGGGATGGAAACATCTTTACAGGCGGCGGAGTATCCGCTTCAATTGACCTGGGACTGTATGTCATTGAATCGCTCACAAACGAGGAAGTGGTTCGACAAGTTCAAGAGAAGATGGATTATCCGTACTATCCATCAGGTAAATTAGATTCAGACCATATTGTTTAAAGATAATTGGATATTTGGGGGAACTTAAAGGTGCATATTCGATCGTTGGAACAAAAAGACCAAACTGATGTTGAAGAAATTATGGCAGGTCATCCTCTACAGTTTCCTAAGTTCATTATTGAGAAATACCCTGCACGTTGGTCGAAATTTTTAAAATCGAAGGAAGAAACTCAGAATGATGGTTATTATGTAGCCGTTGACGGTAAAGATAAAGTTATAGGTCATGCAGGTTATATATATCATGAGGATGCAGGTCGTTTTGAAATCGTCGGAGTGGCTGTGAAGAAGGGCTATCAACGACAAGGAATCGGACAACAATTAATCCATACAATATGCAATAAAATTACGGATTTAGGCAGTAATGAGGTTATGCTTTATACTTTGGGTCATGTGGACAACGGAACAACCTTATCGTTCTATCAAAATATTGGTTTTGATATGGTTAACTACGAAAAGGATTTCTTTATTTCTGATTACCATAGAGTTACATTCGTAAAGACATTGGTTCGCTAAATATAACAAGCATTTGGGATACGAGTTCAGCACAATCCAATGGGGTTGTGCTTTTTTAAGTCTAAGCAGAAGGGTTCGGGAATTAAAATATAATCTATACTTTCCATCTTTGGTGTATAATTTTGGTAGTTTAGATATATTGGCTGGCGTCTATAGTCGGTGACTCCAGTTGCAATTGTAATTGGATAATAGAAATAGCCTATGGAAAATAGCAATTTCTCATTACACTTCAGCAATAAGCAAGAAGAGTTATCTTCTCTGCAGGGTTACAATAGAAAGAAAATAGGATAACTACTAAGCAACTTCCATGAACATGAAGTGGCGTACATAGACATGTCGGAAGCTGTTAGGATACTCGTGTTGCTTGGGATAAACTAGGATGAACCGTATGGAAGGAACGTGATTATTATTGGGACCCCAATAGGCATTGTGGACTGGGGATGAGCTGGAGTTTAAAGACTTTCAATAAAAAAAGAATACATGGAGCGGTGACGGAATGAACATAGAAGCAGTTTTTGAACAGTTTCCTAACCTGAAATCAGATGGTTTCATGTTGAAAAAGATTGAAGATGATCATTTAGACGAAGTATTTGAAATCTATGACAATGACAAGGTGTTTAATTACTGCGGCATTCTACCCAAACACAATAAAAAGACTGTAAAAAATATGATTGGCCATTTTGAGAGAGATTATAATAAAAGGTCAAGGGTGAAGTGGGGGATATTCGCCAATCCTCAACCGGATCGTTTGCTTGGAATAATTGAAGCTGCCGACTTTAATCAAAAAGTGAACATGGTGACGATTGGCTACTTTTTAGCTGAATCCCATTGGGGAAAAGGTATCGCTTCGGAAGCGGTGAAAATTTTGCTCAATTTCTTGTTCGTGGAAGTCAACGTCAACAGAGTTCAGGCAGAAGTGATGCCTCTCAATGAAAATTCTAAGAAGGTACTATTGAAAAACGGCTTCATCAAAGAAGGAATGCTTAGACAAGCTGCATTATGGGCAGGAAAGGGAATTGTCGATTTAGAAATATACAGTATTTTAAAAGAAGAATATGTGAAATGATGAAAAGAGGACTGCACAATAGGAAATCGTTCATAGTGCAGCTTATTCTATTCGAATATTGATATATAAACTCGCTCAGGAAGAGAAAATCGGTAAATATATATGAAAATTCATATTTATTCGATCACTTAGCGGTAATTAGGCTTATTATGATCGAAATATCGAATACATATCCACAAGAGCAACGAAAAATGAGCGTATCTAGCAGAATAATCTATTTTTTCTGGACGTGGACGGTGAGAACCCATGTTTTCCGAGTAGGTGGTTATAGGAAGGGGAGTACAATCGAACAGGGTGCGTGATATCCTCGCTGGAGAAGAGGGGCCTAGAACTCCAACCCCTCTTTTTGTGTCGCCTAATTTAGCTCTGTAAAGTACCTTACTTCTTCTTTATCCGCGCAGAAGCCAACCGATTCGTATAAAGCCAAGGCGGATTTATTTGTTGTTAAAACCATGAGGCTAGCGGATTGCAACTGATTAGCTTTGAGATATTTCAGAGCTTGTGTAAGTAAATACTTGGCAATGCCGCGTTTTCTCCATGGTTCGCGGACAAAAACATCCTCTATTACACCGTGCTCTGCTTCTTGCCATGTCATCAGTCCGCCAATAATAGTGTCTGATTGACATATGATCATGGACGTCCATAGCTTGTTATTTTTGTTTTCAGATAGCCGATTAAGACCTATTGGGGTGTCAGGCCAAATTTCAGCATCTATATCAAGGTAATCCTTTTCTTCGTCAGATGTCTCCATCTTCCAGTATGAGAATTGAAACTCTTCTTGTGGCTTTAACTCAGGAATCGGTTCATTCAAATCTCGATTCATACGATACAAACTATTCAGATGAAGGTATCCTTTTTGAATAAAAAACTGATTGTTTGCTGTTTCCGCTGAATCGTTACCAACACAAAGCATTGTTCCATATTCTTTAGGCAATGTTTCCTTTAATTGATTTGCTCTTATGAAAAGATACTGATAGACATTGTCGAGTAAAACAATGTCATTTTCTCTTTCGGGAATAGTTTTAAGATTGACGTATATGGAGTGATTGTTCTCTTTTGAACGACCGGGAGGTACAACGTTAATAATGCTAACTTGCCCCTTGGCAACCATTTTCCCATCTTCAAATGCACAGTAAACATTTCCCCAATTATCTTCGTCCCCTATCCACCAAAATATTGCATTTTCTTTTACTATTACTGATTGGTACAACTCGCCAAGCAAAGGCATGTCTCTATTTTCGAAGTTACGAATGAAAGTTTCTGTTGATGATTGGCTCAAAATAATACCCCTCTCAGAGTAGGGGGACTTCGCAGTTTAATGGGCTAGATATGCGAGTTCCCCTTGGATTTTATTACCATCCACGGTAACATACCTTCAATAACTATCAAAGATAATTTATAACTATAATTATTTTCTCCATCTGTATGTAATATTGTTCAAACGCAGTTGCATTGTTTCAAAGGCTGGGAGAAGAAGACATTAGGGGGACTGTTCTCTGCAATGCAAGAAGCTTTTGATATCGAATCCGAGGTGAAAATGGCGCTAGATTTATTCCTAGTAATGAGAAACAAGCTGGTGCATGGGATTACTTCTTATTTCTAAGCTTATAGTGGGATTGGGATTGAACTCAAAGAACCGAATCGTAATCAAGTATAATAGCAATGCCGCCCTATATGGGGCGGCTTTTTTTGCGTTATAGAGTTACTACAGGGGTTCCCCATAATAACCTACCTCCCTACACACCCAAAAATATGTAAAAAAAGCAAGGATAAACCTTTAATTTCGTAATAGTTATGTATACGCTTACATTCTATAATTTACTAGTCAGGAGGTGATAGAAAGAAGTTTAGCAGAATATTGGGCACAGTTAAGTTATGTGCAGCAAGGAAAAACAACGGACAAGTAGTGTGTAGGTAAGTAGTGACAAAAAATATATTGGGAGGTAGGTATGATGTTTAAGTTCAAGAAGAAAGTATTGACGGCAGTTCTTGCGGCTTCCATGAGTTTCGGGATGTTTGCAGCAATTTCAAATGCAGCGACGGACTATTGGCAAAATTGGACCGATGGCGGCGGAACAGTAAATGCGGTCAATGGATCCGGCGGTAATTACAGTGTGACATGGTCGAACACCGGGAATTTTGTTGTCGGCAAAGGCTGGAATACGGGGTCAGCAAATAGGGTAATCAACTACAATGCCGGTGTCTGGGCGCCGTCTGGCAATGGCTACTTGACGTTGTATGGATGGACAAGAAACTCGCTTATCGAATACTACGTTGTGGATAGTTGGGGGACTTATCGACCTACCGGAACGTATAAAGGTACCGTGACTAGCGATGGAGGCACATATGACGTATACACGTCTATGCGATACAACGCACCTTCCATCGATGGCACGCAAACCTTCCAGCAGTTCTGGAGTGTAAGACAGTCGAAGAGACCGACTGGAAGCAACGTTGCTATCACGTTTAGCAACCATGTTAACGCATGGAAGAAATACGGAATGAATCTGGGAAGCAACTGGTCTTACCAGGTGCTAGCGACAGAAGGCTATCAAAGCAGCGGAAGCTCTAACGTAACGGTGTGGTAATAGCAGTGTGGTAACAAATCAAAAACTAGTAAGCGCCAAACTTCCAGAATATTGAGAAAGTCTTCTTATCATTGAATAATGCTAAGGCCCGCCGGTCACACCAACCGGCGGCCTTATATATTTCCAATACAGGATACTTACCTATGTACTGCTGAAATATGATCTTTCAAGAATTAACATACGTACTCTGAAGGAGATATATCCATGAGAAAATTATTAATATTACTATTAATGGCCAATATATTTGTTGTCAGCGCTTGTTCGCAGGAAAAGCCTGTACAAAGCGCAATGCCTGTAAAGAACGAAAACCTTGTGTTCGTCCAGGGTGGGACGATGATGAACAAAAACTCTAACTATTACGGAAAAAGTGTAACTATATCGAACTTTTATATCGGTAAATATGAGGTAACTCAAAAAGAGTGGATGGAGGTTATGGGAAGCAATCCCTCGGGATTCCGAGGCGATGATTTGCCGGTAGAGACGATAAGCTGGTATGACGCTGTCGAGTACTGTAATCAACGCAGTATCAAAGAAGGCTTAAAGCCGTACTACAATATAAACAAAAATAAGAAAGATCGGAATAATGAGAGCGAGCACGATAATTTAAAATGGACAGTAACGATTAATGAGGGAGCTAATGGATACCGATTGCCGACCGAAGCCGAGTGGGAATACGCTGCAAGTGGCGGCCAGGAGAGCAAGGGCTACACCTACAGCGGAAACAATGACGCAGATGAGGTTGCATGGTATTGGAGGAATGCTGGGGAGAAATACTTATCCGGAGATTGGAACTGGCCTAAAATCGAAAGCAACCGTAATACAACAAAATCCGTCGGTGCCCAGAAACCTAACGAGCTAGGACTTTACGATATGTCAGGTAATGTAAGAGAATGGTGCTGGGACTGGTATGGGGAAGACTTGGATAGTAGTATAAGCGGCGGTGCTTTCCGGGTCGTGAAGGGCGGCGGTTGGATTGGCGACGTCAGGAACAACGAGATATCTTTTCGAGGCAAGTTTGAGGCCAATGGCTTTGGCCCGGATCAAGGTTTCCGCGTAGTTCGCAGCGAGTAAGTGAGAAGAACATATGTTGATATCGGTAAAATAATAAAGACGCTCGGCGGTCGGATCTGAGCGTCTTTAGATTTTATTCGGAAATATTATAGAACATACCCTTAAAACTAGCTAAAAAAATACCCCTAAAACTCATTAAAATCAACTATAAACTCCTCCATAATAAGAACTAAGGGTTCGCACAAACTGTTATAATCATCGTCTTGATTTAAATAAGGAGATGAATGGATGAAAGAGTGGATTAAATTATTTGAAATGGAAAAACAAAAGTTAAATCAACTAGGGAACGAATCTTTGGCGGATGGAATTCCGCTGCACGAAAACGATGCGCTGCAAGATCAAAGCCGAAGAGTGGATGAGCTGATTGTCAAGATGCACAAAAGGGCTGGATTTAAACGGCGTTCAAGATAAGCTCAAATATTTAGAGGGGGTTAATCAACGGTGGATTTGCCGTCATGGTTTCAAAATGCGATTCAGGAAAAGCTGGAGCAGGTTATGACTCAAATTGAACGTCATCCTGAGCTGTGCAAGCTACGTTCCGAGGAAAGATCGGCCCTTGAGGCTATGTTTTCTGGTGTGGATCGAACGAAGATTCCGGGGTTTATGAATTGGGAAGACAAGCATCACTTCAAACGGGGAGTAGAAAATGAGCACTTATATATACAGGGGCTGAGAGACGGAGTACAGCTTGCTTTTGCATTGTTAGACGATCCTATTTCCGCTACCGACAAACCGAAGACAATGCTAGGAGGGTAACATCCGATACAGAGAGCAAACTGTGCGGACATATAATGAAATTTAGGGAGCGCCTTTAACTTGGCGTTCTTTTTTATATACTTTTTCATTGAAAAACAATCAATGTATTATCCACTTTATGTTTTGACATTAAAACTGTCTGAGAAGGTAGGGGGAAGGGTAATGTTATTTATCGTTACGGATAGGCATATTATAAAAGACATGGACTCCGCCGGATTGGCGAGGCCTTAGCTGCGGAGTCATAGGCAAATTTGTGAAATTTTTTCAAACCTGATCGAATATAGATGGAATGGACAAGCTAATAATAACGATGTGCCATTAATCGCGTTGAAAATGCAAAGCATATAGGAAGGGCTCAGAAGCAGAGCAAGGAGGGACTTGAGATGAAATATATAATTGCTATTGCCGGATTGCTGGCCGTATTCGCAATGACCTATTTTGCGAGTAATGACCGGAGCCGTATCCGCTATCGGCCGCTGGCGCAAATGATTATTTTACAGATTGTCCTGGCGTTTTTATTGTTGAACACGACGCTGGGCGAGACATTGATCCGGGGATTTACTTCTGTGTTCGAAGCGCTGCTGGCCTACGCGGCAGAAGGGGTTAATTTTGTATTTGGCGGAATCATGAATGAGGGCACGACCTCGCAGTTTTTTCTGATGGTTCTGATGCCGATTGTGGTTATTTCAGCGTTGATAGGCATTTTGCAATATCTGAGGATCTTACCGTTTATCATTAGATATATCGGACTTGCGCTTAGCTACGTGAACGGCATGGGCAAGCTGGAATCGTATAATGCGGTTGCTTCCGCGATTTTGGGGCAATCTGAAGTATTTATTTCTGTGAAGAAGCAGATTGGGATGTTGCCGGAGCGTCGTCTGTATACGCTGTGCGCTTCCGCTATGTCGACGGTCTCCATGTCCATAGTTGGGGCGTACATGACGATGATCGAGCCGAGATATGTCGTCACGGCGCTTGTATTGAACCTGTTTGGCGGTTTTATTATCGCATCGATTCTGAATCCGTATAGGGTATCGAAGGAAGAGGACATTCTTGAGGTTCAGAAAGAGCGTAAGCAATCCTTCTTCGAGATGTTGGGCGAATATATTATGGACGGGTTCAGGGTGGCGATTACGGTCGCCGCGATGCTAATCGGCTTTGTCGCCCTAATTGCCTTAATTAACGGCTTGTTCGGGAGTTTGTTCGGTATTACGTTCCAGCAAATTTTGGGTTATATTTTTTCACCGTTCGCATTCCTTATGGGTGTGCCTTGGAAGGAAGCCGTCGAAGCCGGCAACATCATGGCAACGAAAATGGTGGCCAATGAATTCGTGGCGATGCTTGATCTGTCGACCATGACGAAGGAAGGTGCATTATCTGCACGAACGATTGGTATCGTATCCGTCTTCTTGGTCTCGTTCGCGAACTTTTCGTCGATCGGCATCATTTCCGGGGCTGTGAAGGGGCTGCATGAAGAGCAGGGGAATACAGTCGCCCGCTTCGGCATTCGCTTGCTGTACGGGGCCACGTTGGTCAGCGTGCTATCGGCCACGATTGCGGGTCTGTTCTTGTAAGGAATCGTAACTTTTAGGTAGAACTCGAACGACGAATCATGCTGCTTCATCGGCCTGATCGAAATTGCATTCCCGCTTCTTACTTCAGAGGAAAGACGATTCGTTCAATTGCAATCTCAAGATCATCTGGCTTCTCTGTCGCCATAGGTCGCTTGGGATTATCCCGCACGCTTTTTACTTATTCCAAAAAGAGATGCCATTGTGCATCTTTTTTGGTGCGCAGAAATTAATGTAGGATAAAGCCTAGCCTCTATTGTAGAGGGCTTGGGCTTCACCCCATTTACACAAAGGGAAGAATGCCTCTCCAACAATTCTACTCGAATATTCATATATAAACTCGCTCAAGAAGAGAAAATCTGTAAATATATATGAAAATTCATATTTATTTTACCGTCTAGCGGTAAATCGGCTTATTATATTCGAAATATCGAATACATATTAAGAATAGCAATGAGAACAAAGCAGAGTCAGCAGAATGATCTATATGGACGTGAACGAGGGCTTGGAAGACGTGTAATACTTGTTGAAAATTCTTCTTTCATGTTGAGTGATTGCATATCGTTATCAGTTCTCGAACCTGCATATGCGTCGTAAATAACTTGCTTAACAAGAGGTGCTGTTAGGCACCATAATAAAGAAGCACTGCAACCATTAGGTTGTGGCGCCTTTTGCATACATTACGGGGCGAAACCTCTAATTTAATTTTTACACTATGTTCTTACGTCAACTACAGCGCTTAAAAGTTCCTAGCCACGACTAAAAGTAGATATTTTCACCGAATAGTAGTATTCTTTACGTTTTTGGAGATCGATTAGGTAGCCAAGGCGAGCTCCGAGGCCAGATCGCGCGCAGTATGACAAAGTGGATAAGACCCTTTAGTTCTAACGGTTGCCATCGCCGTTAATTCGCGGCTTATTTGTTTTTTTGAAATTCTAACGATTGTATATGCGGCTATTCTAACGTTTTGAGTATGTTGCGACGAATTCGGCATAAATAACGTGGATTACAACCGTTAGAACATCGAAGTGCTCATTTTCAACTGATTAACCGTTGTGGCAACCGTTAGAAAAGAAAATACGATATATAAAAAACACCCTCGCACTGAATGAGCAGGTAGGTCATTCCTGTTATTCAACGGAAGGTGTTTACATTGATTGCTCTGATTGCTCTAAATTATACAACTATGCTGGAACTAAATCGTAGGCCAACTTCATGATAATATCTTGATGCTGCGGGTATTTAGACAAAAGTTCATCCTGTGTAAACAATTCAAAATCCTGAAATTCAAAACCAGGCGAAACCATGCATCCAACCAGAGAGAAGGTATCTTCATCCTTGACCGATGAACCAAAGATCGAGTTTTTTGGAACGAGTACTTGAGGGACTTCCCCATTCTCTAAGTCTATTCCTAATTTATACTCCTTATATACTCCATCTTCATCAATAACATGTACGGTTAAAGGACTTCCAGCGTGATAATACCATAATTCATCGGATTTCAAACGATGGAAATGAGAAATGTCATCTGAGCCTAATAAAAAGTAGATGCTCGTATAAAGCTTTCTTTTCCCTTCAAATTCGACGGATAATTCTTGATCTGAAGTTTGTTCTTCGGATTCAAATGTTCTTTTATAATACCCACCCTCTGGATGAGGAAGCAGCCCAAGTTTGGATATATAATATTCTGCACTATATTTGTTCATCTATATTGCCTCCAATGATTCGAAATTCTCAGCCTAACAAAAGGCATAATAATCATTGTAACAGTTAACCACCGCTTGTCACTCATTTCTTTCACAGATCCTGACAGTGAAGCTCGTTATTGATCCACCGTGACATTGATAAAATTTATGAACAACAAGCAATACAATATTATATAGCATATCGACATTTATAGCTCCAAAAATCGATTCCCATGATATAATAATACGATTTAAAAAAAGTATTAAATGTATTTAGAAGGCAGCCTTCGAGTAACTTAAAAGCATTCTAGCGAAGGGTTTTTATATCGTTTATACTGATAAGATCAATTTACTTCTTAGGGAGTTGTCTAACAACTATGATAAAGAAAGAAATCATGCATATACGCAAGCAATTTAAGCTGGATCACGATTTGCTGAACATTTACGACATTCTCAATGTGTATATTATGAAGGAAAGCAACGAAATCTATCATTGGGAGCGGCAGGCGTTTGCCTTACTGGACAGAGAGAAGCAAGAGCTGTATATGGGTAATTTCAAGAAACTGCTGACGGGTGAATTGGATCAAAAGTTGTTCGAGTTGAAGTTTCAGGAGGAAGAAGCGGAGGAGCCGACGCGGGTGCTGCTTCACCAGGCTTTGGTGACTGGTGATCCGGAGGAATGGCAGGACCTGCTGCTGCTGTTGGTGGACAAAATGCTAGTGGATGTCAAATATGAACGGGATACGGTGGTCACGTTCGTTCGCGGACAATACTATCAGCCAACCAAGGGCAGAAATGAAGAGACCGAGGAGAGCGAGAAAAATGAAGTGTTCGCGCATCCGTTCATTCTGTGCAGCGTGAATTCCACGGAGCAGCAGCGGAAAACTCTTTTGTTTGATTATGTAGAAAGAGAATTTAAATACAACGTCAATGTAGACCCGATCATCAAGCTCGGTTCGCCGGAGCAAGGGTTCTTCTATCCCAGTGTGACGGACAACTATTCCGATGTAAACCGCATACTGTATTGTACGGGGAAAGCGAATGAACCGAATCCTCATTTCATCGAACAGGTCTTGAATGCCGAAAGATCCGTGACGGCACGGGAAGAGAGAGCCATCTTCGAAGATATCGTGAAGGAAGTGGCGGGTGAACAACTGGACGCGACTACCCTTGCAAATGTGTATGAGGAAATTCATCGAGTGATTGAAACCAACGAGGAGGAGGAAGAGCCTCCGAAGCTGGATTATAAAGATGTGGAGCAAGTGCTAACGGTAAGTGGTGTAGAGAACGTGACGACTGAAAAAGTGGAACGGGCGTTTGAAACGATCGTCGATGATAGGAACTATGAACTGAAGGCGAGCAGCGTTATGCCGAAATTTACGTCAAAGTCCATTAAGATCGATACTAAGGTTGCCACAATTTCGGTTAGCCCGCAGGATTTAAAGTATGTGAAGCAGGTGAATTATCAAGGAAGACGATGTATCCTGATTGAGGTTGACGAAGATGCCGTCATCGAAGGATTTACGCTCAGTACAGAGACGATATAGAATCGTTTGACAGTTTGCAGGCGCATGAATCAACGAATGACAAAATGGGCCGATAATCGCTTGATATAAGGTGTTAATACCATTTTAAAGAGGGCCGTCTCCTAGTCATACGTCGATGACTGTGGGGATGGCCCTTTGTGGTGAAGTGTCCAAATGTTTCTAAAGCACATTCTTGATAAAACAAATGTCGGGGCTTTTCCTAACTTGGCTGGTAAACTAAAATATCGGATAATCGCAAACGATGCCGCCCCCAAGAATGCAGCTAAGGGTGGCATAATGTATTGATGATTTATACATTGGAATAGGGCATTCTACTATCCATTGAGAGCTGCAGGAACGTTGCCCGACGGTCGTCAGGGTCTGGCGCGCGGACGATCAGTTCCGATTCTCCACGTTCAGTCTTCGGAGCCCGGGAGCCAGCGCTTCGTGTGAGGCGCCGAAGCGTAGGAGTTCCTTATTTCTATTTGATGATAAACATCAAGGATGACGGGCACAGACGGGGGGTCCGGAGACAACTGGAACACGGCAGGCTATTCGCTCCACCAGGAATTTGACGAGTTGGAGAAGGCCGGTATCCTGCCGCTTCATGTTCTTCAGATGACAACCCTGCAAAATTTTATGATATGGAATTTTCAATAGCTTTGTGTTGTTCATTGTTTTCAAATGCCACAGTAAGACGTGGTAAAGGTATACCTAACTTTTTTGCTTCTCTCACAACTTCAAGTACCGCAAAACCTGCTTTACTATTGTTGTATTCGATGAAAAGTCGTGGTAAGCTGTCCTTTGCAAAAATAACCTTGTTAAAAAGCGTGCCGAGAAGTGCCGGTGGAATCTTGGTCAACAGTAGAGAAATCGCATCGATCTTTGCGCCTCTTGCTTTAAGTACAGGGATCATTTCCCTCATATTCTTACCGACATTTGCGAATGAGTCACTATGATTCATGAGTGCTGGAAAGCTTCCCCGTTTTAAAACCTCGGCCTCCATAGCCGCATTCACGGCAAAGTGATTCCATAGCCAGTTTTGCATATCCTTTATCCAACTAATTTTAAAATGGGCACTTTCAAATAGTTCTTTGACCTTGTTGTTAATCTGTTCCGTGCCTACCCGTGGTTTTTCCAGAAATACCATTTTCAAAAAGCCGCCCCTAAGCTTATTGTCCGCGATGCCGCCCCCTGCTCCTGGGAACCCAAAGACAACATTGTTCATAGACAATGGCGAGATCGATGATTTTAAATCTTGCCAAACATTATTGAATATTAGGATAGGGGTGTTTCCAGCGGCAGTCGATAGTAGTTCTGCTGCTTTGGGAAGTTGCTCCGTGTTGACACTCGCAATAATGAGATCGTAATTTGGGCTTATCTCCTCATGCAGTTTGACGTTCCAGCTTTCTTTTATTAGCTGTTTCCCTTTTCGCGCGTCCCACAGTTCAAGCTCTATATGGCTTCCGAAGGTTTCTTTTCTCCCTTTTCTAACGTAAAACTCAACTGTATGCCCTGCCTTTTTAAAAGCCCAAGCATATTGGGTCGATATTACACCTCTGCCGAAGAATAAAATTCTCATATTAGCCTCCTAAGAATAGAAATTAATCCTTGTTGATGATCAAACAACGTGTTGTATAATGTTATAGTATAGATTCACTATACGGTCATCAACCATCAGATTTTTAATATCTGTCGTATAATCGATTGAACAGAAAATGGAGGCAATAATGAATAAGCAACCTGAAATTACGGACAAAACAAGGCAAACATTTATAAATGTATTCTGTGATTTATATAGCCAAAAACCAATTGAAAAAATATCCGTTCAAGAGATTGCTAACCAATCAGGATATAATCGCAGTACATTTTATCAATACTTTACGGATATCTATGCGTTGTTGGACTGCGTTGAAGAGCGTGTCTTGAAATCCATTAACGAGGAAATGGCAAGCAGAGAGTTTTCTACACATACTTTCCAAGATGCACTTCAATGCTTGGAAAATGCAGAGGAAATTTCAGTTCTTAAAGCCCTCTTGGGCGACTATGGTTCTGTTCATTTTGTTGAACGCCTGAAAAGAGAAATTCCCTTTGAGAGATTGATTGTGGACTTTCCAACAAATGATGTCTTAGCACCATACATAATTGAGTTTTACATATCAACATTAATATCTATGTTTCGCCTTTGGATACGCAACGGCAAAGATCTATCGTCGGAAGAATTGGTCAAGTTGGTAGATAGCCTATTTGCAAATGGGATAACACCGTATCATATCTTTGGCACGGTCAATCCGCGGCGCCCTGATTCGAATAAAAAGTAAGGGGACGAGGAACAGGCTGATGCTCATATGCTATTTGAATGTCCTTGAGAGTAACTCCCTTTGACTTCAGAAGCTCAAGTGCTTCCTTTACTTCGTCATCATTTAGAACTAGAGGGATTTCCAAAACGGAAATACCTTCTTGTCCTCTAATTTCAACTTGGTTGACTCTTCTATTTTTTGGAGAAGCTCCCGGTTCAATTTTAGCAATCACGTTAACGCATGGAAGAGTAAGGGAATGAATCTGGGAAGTAGCTGGTACTATGATTTACCATATACTCAATTCATGATCTGCATGATAGAATCAGGTAATGTACAACCTGTTGATACGATAAGGCAGCATGGGTTGATTCTTAGAGAGATTGGACGGAGTAATGGATGAAACAAAGAATTATTGACATGTCCTCACTTATTGTGGGGGCTTTCTTGTTTGCACTGGCAGTGAATTTATTTGTCATCCCCAATGATCTGGGCGAAGGCGGGGTTACGGGGCTTACGATTATTTTCTACTATTTGTTCGGTTGGTCGCCAGGGCTGATGAACCTGATCCTGAACGGGATTCTGCTCGTTGTTGGCTACAAGTTCCTGGATAAGAAAACAATGGGCTATACGATTATTGCTGTGGTGCTTAATTCGATTTTTCTGCATTTGACGGAGGGTTGGAGCATTGATTCCAATGAATTATGGATCAACACGATCTTCGGCGGCGTATTTGCCGGGGCTGGGATCGGCATGATTGTTCGCGTGGGCGGTACAACGGCGGGGAGCGTCATTCTGGCTCGGATCACTAATAAATATCTGGATTGGAACATCAGCTACGGGCTATTGTTTTTTGACCTGATTGTAGCCTGCTCGTCTTTTTTCATTATTGGGGCCAAAGGTTTGATGTGTACGATTATATTGCTATTTACCGCCACCAAAGTGATGGAATTTATCATTGAAGGACTCAATCCCAAAAAGGCAGTTACCATCATTTCTACCAAGCAGGATCATATTGCGCGCCATGTGGTTGAGAAGATGGATCGCGGGGTAACCGTGCTGTCTGGCTACGGCTATTATACGAAGGATTCCAAAGAAATTCTGTATATTATTATCAGCAAGAAAGAAGTTTCTATGCTCAAAGAAATCGTACGCGCCGAGGATATGAATGCATTTATTACCATCCAGGATGTTCGCGATGTCTTTGGGGAAGGCTTCCTTGAGCTATCCAAGTAACCGTTACAAAACGGATTTGTTCAACACGTGAAAAGCCGCCTCCCCTCTTACAGAGGGGAAGCGGCTTTAAGCTTTACTCGAATGATTTCCGTTATATCTATCCGCTAAATCCAGTCCCACCCCGAGCGACTGGGCTTTCTCCACCCAGTAGGCTGCTGTTGCTATATCGAACACGGCCATTCCCATTGGGCAAAATAAAATAGACTCACCCTCTGCAAATTTCCCCAGAGCGTCCCTGCAGACGACATCGGCCAGCGAACATGTATCATTCTTCGTAAGTCCCCGCTCCAGGTGCAGCAGCTCGATATCGGTGTTTTCACGGCATACCTCATCCCAATCATCGACGACGATGCCCTGTATTTGCTCCAGAGCCGATACTTTATAGTCGCGCAGGGACACATCAAGCAGCAGGCTGCCGGCAAGAGGCGGCTGGTCGATGTAACGGTGATCGCTAACGGTGCACGTTATGATGACATTGCAGCTGCTGTACAGCTCCTGCCAGCTCTCAGCGAACCGTGTACGGCCGCGATAGTCTGCATCTGCTTCGTCTATAACATGCGTCCCCAGCTTGGCTCCTCTAATATCGTAGATAAGAACCTCTTCAATACATTCCCCGAACAGCTTGCCGCACATGTCATAATGATGCTGTCCAACCGGTCCAAAACCAATGATGCCAACCCGTATCCGCCCTTCGGCAGGGCGCGCCTGCAAATAATGGCGCAGCATGACTGCACTTACGGCAACCGTCCTGGCCACACTCGGCAGTGGCGAGTTCAGAATGGCGTAAGGCACGCCTGTATCGACCTTATTAAGCAGCAGCACGCTATGCGCTCTCGGCAGTCCGCTTAACGTATTGCCGGGAAAACTGGCGATCCATTTCAGGCCCGCCGCTTGCACGGTACCCCCAACATAAGCGGGCATCGCGATAATGCGGTTAGCCGGATTGCCGTAGCGGAGGTAAGGCTTGATGGGCTGCGCATAATCGCCCGAACCCAATAGCCGTAGCGCCTCCACGATGCAGCTCTCCAGCTCCTCCCAGCACAACCCGATAGCCTGCAGATGGTTATTGTCCAAATAAAGCATGGGTCTGCTCCTTTCTATTTACAGAGATCACTTTACAGAGAACCGGCGTTTAGATGTTGCGCTACCCATTCATCATTGTACACCGTATCCATATAACGCTCGCCGCGATCATGGAGGATTACGACGCATACCGAATTATCCGGTATTTCGTGGAGCAAAGCTTCTTTAAGGGCATAAACGACTGCGCCTGAAGAAGGACCAGCGAGGATGGCTTCATGCTGCACCAGCATGCGGCAGCCCGTTACCATATCGGCTTCTTTGACCTGAATGGTGTTGTCCGTAAATT
Organism: Paenibacillus sp. YSY-4.3; assembly: GCF_054767475.1. Classification (NCBI taxonomy): domain Bacteria; kingdom Bacillati; phylum Bacillota; class Bacilli; order Caryophanales; family Paenibacillaceae; genus Paenibacillus; species Paenibacillus sp. YSY-4.3. The sequence continues at coordinate 149,341 of NZ_BAABMC010000006.1, forward strand.
TGCTTTGGTTAAATGGGGGAACGATGCCGGCGCCAAGGCCGGGGAAGAAGCGCTTGCCTTTCGTTCCGCCAAGAATGACACTGCCAACGGCGTCGACAGCGACGATTGTAGTATCCAGCTGCTGCTCCTTGACGAAGGTGGCGCAGCCCAGCATCGTCCCGCAGGTGCTGACACCGCCTATAACATAATCGACATGACCCAGCTCGGCGATAATTTCCCGCATTGTCCCGTCTTTATGAGACAAATAGTTGTTTTCATTCTCATACTGGTTGGGCCAGAAGCTGTTCGGGATGCTCTGAACGAGCTGTCTGACCCTGTTCAGCCTGGCTGGAAGGAACTCGCCGGTTTCAGGGTCAGGCTGCTGCACAAGCTCGACATCGGCCCCATAAGCACGCATGATGCGAATGTTTTGGGGTGCTGTTTTTGGATCGACAACGCTAATGAAGCGCATACCCAGTCGGGAGCAGATGGCTGCCAGGCTGATCGCCATATTGCCCGAGCTGGATTCGATAATGACCGAGCCGGGACCGATTAAGCCTTGCTCCAGCGCTGCCGAAATAATACGCATAGCGGGGCGATCCTTCGCGCTTCCGTTCGGATTTAGCATTTCAAGCTTGGCGTGGACGGCAATGCCGCGATCGTTGGCGAAGAGGCGGGAGAGCCGAACAAGTGGGGTGTTGCCGATGCAAGAAAGCCAATCTTTGGTCATGGATGACATTACGCCTCCTAGTTATATAGTTTTTTGGACTTCACGGAGCCTTGCCCTTGGTGAAAAGACTCACTTTTTTTCACATGAATAACCTCAATACGATTGAGTATACGGCTGTCGATCATTTGTCCGATAGCTTCAATCGTATGCTCGATCGCATACCGGATGGAGCTCAGCAGCTCGTTATTGAGCGAATCGCTGCGAATGCGGACGGTTAGCTTGTTGTCGTCTACGCTGACGCGCAGCTCGGCATCCTTGACGAAGGTATGCACAACATTCTCGATGTCGTACAAGCTGATTTTCTCGCCATGCTTGAGTTCGCTGCCGATTCGCTTGGAGATGCAAGTGAACGCCTGCCGCATCGTCCCGTCAATCTCTACGGTGCGGAAATCTCGCACAACATCGTAGGTAACATAACGGATGACAGGGAACAGGCTGCGTTCGCTGGAGGTTAGTACGAGCACTCCCTCGTTGTCTGCCAGCGGCTCGAAGCGAGGATCAAGCTGCTCGGCGCGGACCGTCTCCGCGTGGATCCCGTCAGCGAACAGATAGACGCCATGCTGGTGGGAATAGGAGGCAATCGCACCTATCTCGATGGAGCCAACCGTATCGAGAATATCCTGTGCATCTATGCCGAATCGCGCTGCCATATTGGCCTGCCAGGCGGGTGAAGCTAATTCTCCGACGAGAATGATTCTACGGATGCCAAGTGACGCGGGATCCCCGGCGGCTCGGGCAATGGCTTCCAGAATGGAAGGCATCGTGTAGAGCAGCTCGGGCTTGAATGCGTTAATTCGGGCGATATGCTCTTCAATGGGTCTGGAGAAGGAAATCGACTCTGTCTGCAGGCCAAGCTCGTGAAAAATCGAATTGGCCGTGCTTGCCGCATGACCGGTGCCTACATCAGAAAAAGCTCTTTGTATCTGCAAAGGGCTGGATGCTAGCCACGTACGATAGCAGGTCATTTTGGCAATCCGGTAATGCTCTTCGTCTTCTGGTGAATAATAGATCGATTTACGTATGCCGGTTGAGGTTCCAGATGTCCGGTAGACGGTAAGGCCAGTCTCTGTGCGCGGCTCCTGCTTGTAATAGATTGTATTCAGAAGTTCCTCGGTAAGGAGCGGGAGTTCGGACAAAACTGCAGTATGAGGCTGGATGCCCAGCTCTGCAAGCAGATCGCCATAGGCGGGATGCAACTGAATGATGCGAGCCAAATGCTGTTGAAGCGAAGGGGTAAGCGCCATATCGCTATTAAGCCTCCTAAACATAGTAGTGGATGCAGCTCTTCCAACTGCTAGTCAATTAAGCATATGAAAAATCCTTTCATCCCGTGCCGACAGCGGCCTACACCATTTTTTTTGTTCGGAACGTATGCTGGAGTAAAAGGGAAATGGAGGGATAGCATGAGGTTTCGTAAGAAGGATAAATGGACCAAGGACGTGATTATGCGAAAGGAGGAAATGCTGCGGAAGCATATGCCGCCGACAAGAATCGCCACGAAGGAGCAACTGCATGACATGCTTTTGAAGCACGGAATGGTCTACGTGAAGCCAGATGGCGGGACGCAGGGAAAGGGCGTCATGAGGGTGGAGTTGAGCAAAGTCGGAAAGCGGAGATATATTTATCAGATTGGCGAGCGCAGGCGGGAATTCGCAACCTATGACAGGGCTTATGAAGCTATAAGCAAGGAGATGAAGGGCAAGCGGCATGTCGTTCAGAAGGGGATTTGGCTGCTTAAGCATAAAGGGCGTCCATTCGATATCAGGCTCATGATTCAACGGCGGCCTAGGGGTGGCTTTGAAACGACCGGTACTTTCACCAGAGTGGCACATCCCCGCAAAATCGTGACGAATGGAAGCCAGGGAGGCACGATTTATGCAACCGATGACGTATTGCGCCAATTTGCCGGAACCGCAAAGCGTAAGGAATTGTATCGCCGCATGGACGATCTTGCGCAACGGACCATAAAGCGGCTGCGGGGCAGATTCACTGAAATTAAGGAGCTTGGCCTCGATTATGCTATCGACAGCAGCCTGAAGCCATGGATTCTTGAGGTGAACACGTTGCCGGATGCGGCTCCGTTTACGCTCCTGAAGGATCAGAGCATCGTCCGGCGGATTGTCCGATACGGCAAAGCATACGGCAAAACTTATAAGCTAGTTTGCAAAAAAGCCAAGCGTGGCATATAGATGCCAAAATTATGGCGTTAGAACTAAAGATGACGACAGCACGCTTAACGAAACCTCGCCCTCGGCGAGGTTTATTGCTGTATGCGCCGATAATAAACCAAAATTATAATATATTATTTTTTTACCAAGAGAAACGAGATATCATTAACACCAGGCGTGGACTCCAATGGCATGTTCAAACAATCGCATATTCCATCTTCATTGACGTTAAATTCGATCAGAAACTGGGCATCGTTTTGTTTATCGACTACAGCCAGGCAGATAAATCAGTTACATTGGAAATAATAGACCCGGCAGGGCCTTGTGTATCTAGATCGGTGAATGGTATCTCGATGATCTCATCACCAACTGCAGTGTAGGGCATTGCGTAATTGTCCATATGCTGCAAATCCTCGACGGAGAAGAGAGTGGAGGACATTTCAAGCGGTTCAAAGATCTTTTTCTTTACCCATTCTTCCCATGTCATCCCTGTTTGCTGTTCGATGAAAAAGCCTATTAATACATACATGATGTTGGAATACTGCCACACATAACGGATGGGGAGATTAGGATCGAGAAATCGAAGACTTTCGGCAATTTCTTCTCGTGTGAGGGTTGTATTGTGAAGAACCATATCATGCCTCGGCAGTCCAGATCGATGACAGGCAATATCGCGTAAAGTTAAATGATCTGTAGCATAAGGATCTTGCATTTGGAATGAAGGCCAGTACTGCTTAATAGGGGTGTCCCAGTCTATATTTTGTTCATTTAATAATATGGAGAGAGCCATGGCTGTGAATGATTTTGTCGAAGAAGCAATGGGGAATAATGTTTCTGTATTTACAGGAAGTTTCTCTTTCATGTTTCTTTCACCAAAACCTGAAGAAAACAGAACCTGATTTTTTTGCACCACGGATATGGCGATTCCCGGGATGTTCCATTCTTTTCGCAATTTATCGATCCAAAAGCTTATCAATTTGAACACAGCGGAATTCATCGGCACCTCTCCCATCACAAATGCTCTTTATTAATAAATATACAATAATTTACAAAAAGTCAAATTATTATCATATTACAACTAGGGTCATAGCTGTGATACATACTTCCATTATCCTGAGGTTTCACGCCTAACGCGAATGCACCTTCTCACCCTGCACCCACACCTCGCGGATATGCTCAGGTCTAACCAGATATATCATTTTCTGAAACACGTCGTCCAGGTTCTCATTTTCATTAAAAATCGGCAATTTGGCGGATGGCAGCTTCGTATCGATCACTTGTACATCCCAAGCATAATTCTCTTCAATCCGGCCGATGGGCAGGCTTAAGCCCTCACCACCGCCGGCAGTAGCCAGATAGAATGCTTCATGGACTGTAATGCGTGATCCGGGCACGCCGCGCTCACTGGCCGGAAGGGAGATGTTCACACCATCCTCCAGCATTCTTGAAGAGATGACCGCTTGTCTGATGTTATCGTACAGGCTAGGCGAGAAGCCTCCCGAAATATCGGAGCCTAATCCGATCTCGACGCCTTTGGAATGAAGATGAGCGATCGGGATGACGCTATTGGCAAAATACGCGTTTGAGATGGGACAATGGGCAATAGCCGTTCCTGTCTCGGCAAATAAATCTGCATCATGATCATCAAGGAAATTGCAATGAGCCATGACGGATTTATCTCGTAGTAGGCCAAAATCATTCAGGGCAAAGGCATCGTTCTTCTGGAAACGATCCTGTACATAACCGTGCGCCCAGTCGCTCTCGCTGCAGTGCGATTGAACGTACGCATCGTATTTGGCGGCAAGCTCTCCGAGGCCTTTTAGGGCTTCGTCGGTACAGCTTGGAATGAACCGCGGTGTTACTACCGGGTAAACGCCTTGTTTTGTGGATTTAGCTAGCTCCTGTACAGCAACAATGAATTCTTCCGTATCTACGAGTGCCGTGTTGGTGTCGACATCGCGATAATATTCCGGGTTTTGCTCGGGATCATCCATGACGACTTTGCCGACGAGTCCGCGCTGGCCTTTGTCGGCACATATTTCAGCCAGCAATAAACTGGCTTCTTTATGCACAGTTGCAAAATAAAGCGCCGTTGTTGTTCCGTTAGCGAGAAGGTTGCTTACCACATCGTCGTAGATCTTTTTTGCAAAATCCAGATCCGAGAATTTAGACTCCAGCGGGAAGGTGTACGTATTTAGCCAGTCGTAGAGCGGGATGTCCAATGCGGTTCCGGACTGGGCCCATTGCGGCGCGTGGACATGCAAATCGATAAAGCCAGGCAGGAAATACTGGCCGTCAGCCAGTCGATGGAAGTTGGGTTTGCCTTGATAACGATCCAGCAAAGGCTGATAGTCGGAATCTTCCGGTGCAACGATTTTTGCTATGACTCCGTCCGCATGAATACAAAATAGATAATCCTTAAGGATTTGAATTTCTTTGGGGGATTTACTGGAAAAAGCAGTGCCTTGAAATATGTGCATATAATTATCCATAAATACCGCCTTAATGTACGTATTTTAAATGTATTTTGTATTATAGTTCGTTGAACAGGAGAAGTCTATGATCAAAAAACGGATAGTTTCGACTCTGCTATTATGATAACCTTTTATTAGTAGCTAGGCTTACCGCAAGATGATGAGGGGCCTAGGAATTAGTTTAAGTCAAAAGGAGCAAATAAAGATGCAGTTCGCGAAAAGAATGGATCGGTTTGGTGAAGGCATTTTCACTAAATTATCGGATATAAAACGCAGCAAATTGGAACGGGGGGAAACGGTAATCGATCTGAGCATCGGCACGCCGAATATTCCGCCGGGCAAGCATATCATCGAAGCTTTATGTACGGCCGCCGCTGATGAAAGGAACTATGTGTACGCTCTCAGCGACCAAAGCGCTTTGTTGGAGGCGGTAAGCGACTGGTATCGGGAGAGATATGAGGTAGAGCTGGACCCCAAGACGGAGATTTGCTCGCTACTCGGTTCACAGGAAGGGCTGGCGCATATTTCATTGTCCATCGTGGATGACGGAGATGTCGTGCTGGTACCGGATCCCTGCTACCCGGTGTTCGCAGACGGGCCGTTGCTGGCGGGAGCGAAGCTTCACTATATGCCGCAGAAAAAAGAAAACGGCTATGTGATCGACTTGCGGGATATTCCCGAACATGTAGCGCGGCAGGCTAAGCTGATGCTGGTGTCCTATCCGAATAACCCAACCACCGCTATGGCGCCGGACAGTTTCTACGTCGATCTGATCGCCTTTGCGAAGAAATATGATATCATCGTTCTTCATGACAACGCTTATAGTGAATTAGTGTTTGATGGTAAAAGCTGCGGCAGCTTTCTCTCTTTCCCTGGCGCGAAAGAGGTCGGCGTCGAATTTAATTCCTTGTCTAAAACCTATGGGCTGGCTGGGGCAAGAATCGGCTTTTGCGTGGGAAATGAGGAGGTTGTCTCTCGCCTGAAAATACTGAAGTCGAACATGGACTATGGCATGTTTCTGCCAATCCAGCAAGCAGCGATTGCCGCGATAACGGGGGATCAGAGCGGCGTAGAGACGACGCGCAAAGCTTATGAGCACCGAAGGGATATTCTTTGCGATGGGTTGAATGCGCTCGGATGGAAAATAGATAAGCCGGAGGCAACGATGTTCGTCTGGGCGGCGATTCCTTCCCATTATGAGACATCCGAAGATTTTGTCATGGACATGGTTACCAAAGCCGGGGTCATTATTACGCCGGGCAGCGCCTTTGGCCCTTCGGGTGAAGGATATGTACGAATGGCTTTGGTTCAAGATGAAGAGAACCTGAAGCAGGCGGTCGATGCGGTTCGCCAAAGTGGGATTTTAAACGTGTAGCAATCGAGAGTGGCCCGAGGGGCCACTCTTTTTTTTAGTAGAGCGTAGGAATTGGAGGGCATGAAACCGCGTTAATCAAATCGGGGGAAAATCCGTAGAATGTCCAGAATGCTCCCGTCCATCGATATCCAGAAACCTCCCCATACTCCACCCGTGTTGGATAATACCAGAAGCTATCTCCGTTCCATAGCCAGACATAGGTGTATTGATATACGCAGTCAATGATATAAGAGACATACGGCTTTGGCGGGATATAATTGGGGGGAGGGGCCAGAGCCTGACCGATTGATCTTTGAGAACTCGACTGAGGTTTAAAGGTCAATGGAATACACTCCTTGCATATTTTTTGTATATGTTACGTGGGTAAATGACCAAATGATTGGGCAGTTGCGGAGAGTCAGCTATATTAGCTTCTAACAAATAATTAACCTATCTAAAGTGCGTCCTTTAAAATAGACCGATACTATTGAAAGAGTCCTGGAATCGAAGCGGTGGCCGGCGATTTTCGGTGCGGATATGTAGCGCGGGACGGAAAATAGGGCCGGAACTGTAGTGAGTAACATTGGACCACTGAACATAAAATACCCCTGTACCAAAGCGCTTGCTTTACGGTATAGGGGTGGTAAATGCATTTATTTCTTTTGATTTTATGGAAATTCTCATATAAGTTGGACAAAGCCCTTTAAATAATTCAGGATCTGTCTATCTATATCGAGTACTCATTGACTTCAAAGTGCAGAATCCTGTCGAAGATCACATAATCTGTTCTCTTACTAAAGGGGCCTATATTATTATTGTACAGATTTATTGCAAATTTAGCAGGTCCTGAGCCAGTGTCCCTTGTATCGTACCAATCAAGAAATGAGTTTACATCAGAGATAGGGAGGTCATATTCTTTTTCGAGGCCGGTTGTCATGGTTATAACCAAAATGGCACGATTACCAGTCGGTCTCGGATCAGGTATTGTAGGTTCCTCAGGTATTGTAGGTTCTTCAGGCTCTGAAGGCTTTTCAGGCTCTGTAGGTTCTCCAGGATCAGGTATCACGGAAGAATTATCAACAATGCCGAAAGTTACTTCAGACAGAGACGCCCATGATCTTTGCGCATTTACATAGATTCTTATTCCCTCATAAAATCCTTTCTCCACGTCGATGGGTTCCAAAATTCTCGTCTCAGTTTTTGCGTTTACCGTTCTTGTTGTTACTGGGCTAATTTGGATCCATTCGGTATCTTTTAACCCATAAATTGTATAATCGACTTGGCTTTCAGGGGTAGTTTGTGCAGCTAACTGTACGAAACTCATCTCCAGAGCGTAAGGGAAATTTATTGTAATAGAAGCAGGACTACCTGTAGCATTCCATATTGTATCGAGATCTTTATCTAACACTCTACTAGCTACTGCGTTACCATATACACTACTAGCTGTGGCTGTTGTGCCAACAGGTGGTACCGCTCCTTCCATACCCGGAATCATAGGGTAGGTTGGCGTCTCACTCACTTCAGATGAAATATGTATTATATCAGTACCTACTTTAGCTTCAATCATATAATAGTATGTTTTATCGTTAGTCAAATTCTTGTCTGTATATTTATTGTCACTTAAAGTGGCGATTGTTTTATAAGGCCCTCCAGGATTTTCAGATCTCTTAATTGTGTATGAGGTAGCTCTACCCATGTGGTCCCATGACAAAGAAATTTGAGAAATATATGGGACTAACTTAATATTCTCAATAATATGATCTGAAACCAATCGTCCAGATGTATCAACATCAATTGCATCCAGTTCAGCGTATAATGAATCAGTAGTTTTGAGCTCAACTTTATGTAAACCATAGCTAAGATCTAGTTTTTCGTAAACTAGATATTGGGTTCCTGTAGGTCTTTTGAGGCTTATGTTTTCGGAAACATTATCTATCTTGATATTTAGATTCTCAGTATGGCTGGTAGTACCACTTGTAATCAGTCTGATTTTGGAACCATAAAAATAGAAGTTTATTGTTTCTCCAGAAGTTGTAGTTAATTTTGTACTATTATTGTAATAAGTCGACCCGCTGTAGTTGTACCAGCCATTTGAATAATTAATTGCTGGATCCTTGTCATCAAATCGATTCCACCCTTGTTCCGGAGCTGATAGTTTATCTCCTACTGAAGCTGCATATACATTTGAATATATGCTAAGAAACAGAACACTAAACAAGACGAACGATGCTATTTTTTTCAAATAATTTCATCCTTTCAATATTATGTATATGTACCGCCATTATTCTAACAAGTTCAGGATAAATAAACCATGTAATAACAGGGTTTAATTACAACATATCCTAAATAGGGTTTGATTAGTTTGGTATATTAACGGAAGCAAGGTAATGTGGACTAAAGATCAGTGTCGAATTTGTTGATCAAACCTGGGTTGGAGCGGAAAACAGAAAGGAGGATTCTGACATTGAAAAAAAGTGTTGAATGATCTCGTACAGCCAGTAGTAGATCTTTAGACATCAGAGCATTTTGTCATGGCCATGTTCCCCAAAGCTGGGGTCATTGTCACGCCGGGAAGCGTCTTTGGCCGTTCGGGCGAAGGATACGAAGGGCGTTGGTTCAATATGAAGAGAACATGATGCAGGCGGTTGACGCGGTTCATCAAAGCGGAATTTTAAATGCAGCATCAAGAGTGGCCTGAGGGGCCACTCTTTTTATATATAACTAGGAATTTTATTTTATGTTTCTTGGTCTTCTATCTTTTTTTATAAAAGCTTCTTTCTTATCAATGGTTCTTCGGATTGCAAACAAATGTCTATCCATTAAGTTCGCATTGAAAGTTTTGATCGTTAAATCTGCAATAAAATAGCCTAATATAATAACGATAAAAATCATGGTGAAAAAAACCATGTCTGGAACATTATCTGCGGGGTATAAACTAGAAGTTATAGCGAAAACAGCAATTAATAAACTGAATAGTGTGAGTAAATTAGACAAATAGTTTGAAAATTGATTGTTTTCAGTATATCTTGTACGTTTTATAGATATTTCTGTCTCGAGATCTTTTAGGGAACTCAAGTTAAATCCATAGTAATATTGTAGAAACCTCTTGTTAGTTGTAGATAATGTGAACTCTATCTTGGAAGTAGATAGTCCTTTAATAAATTTATTGGATGGTCTCCTAAGATTTAGATGAACCCATTTAAAATTTGAAAAGTCAATCAGAGTAAATAATAGAAGAGCAAGAATGAAGGATCCAAATATTGTGATAATACTAATCATAAAACTTCTCCTTTTTCTTCTGCGAGTTAGAGAGAAATTAATTTTTAAAAGGCATATTTAGCAACAATTTTAAAAAATGGAATCCAATTGCTCACAAATTTGATGTTACTTATCACATTTATCTCCTCACTTCTCAAACTCCCTGCTCACCTCGGCCAAAGCCGCTCCAATGACTTGGTGCATGTCGTAGTATTTGTAGGTGGCAAGGCGTCCCCCAAAAATGATGCGTTGCTCGCTGTCGGCTAGCGCTTTGTATTTCCTGTAGATTTCATTGTTTTTATCGTCATTGATCGGATAATAGGGCTCGTCGCCCGGCTTCCACTCGGTCGGGTATTCCTCCGTGATGACCGTTTTGTCCTGCGTGCCGAACTCAAAATGCTTATGCTCGATGATCCGCGTATACGGCGTCTCCGGGTCCGTGTAATTGACGACGGCATTGCCTTGGTAGTTGGCCGTATCGTGCAGCACCTTCGTTTCGAACTGCAGGCTCCGGTATTCGAGTACGCCGTATTCGTAATCGTAATATTGGTCGATCATACCGGTATACACGACTTTATGGGCGCATTGGAGCCAGTCTTCTTTGCGATCAAAAAAATCGACATTCAGCTTGACCTCGATACCCTCCAGCATCTTTTCGATGATCGTCCCATAACCGCCGATCGGAATACCCTGGTAGCGGTCATTGAAGTAGTTGTTGTCATAAGTGAAGCGGACGGGGAGCCGTTTGATGATGAAGGAAGGCAAGTCCTTGGCCGATCTTCCCCATTGCTTCTCGGTATAGCCTTTGATCAGTTTTTCGTATATATCGGTTCCGACGAGCGAAATCGCTTGTTCCTCCAAGTTTCTCGGCTCGGTGATGCCGGCGGCCTGCCTTTGCTCCTCAATTTTGAGCTTGGCTTCGTCCGGGGTGACGACCCCCCACAGCTTATTGAAGGTGTTCATGTTGAAGGGCAGATTATATAACTCCCCTTTATAATTGGCGATGGGTGAATTGGTGTACCGGTTGAATTCGGCGAATTGGTTCACATAATCCCATATGGCCTTGCTGTTCGTGTGAAAAATATGAGCCCCGTACATGTGTACGTGGATGCCCTCGATTTCTTCCGTATACACGTTTCCGCCGATGTGGTTTCTTTTGTCGATGACTAGGCATTTCTTGCCCTTCTTGTTCGCTTCATAGGCGAAGACCGCTCCGAACAGACCCGCGCCAACCACTAAATAATCATACATGTCCATACTCCCTTGATCGATCGTTATTTCACATCTTAGCATAAATTGAAGGCCGTGAACTACAGCTTGTCCGAAGAAGGTAAGGGATTGCCATAAAGTGAAGTATGCTATACTATCAATGCAATCGGGTTAGGTAGAATGACCCTGGCATACAGGGCGAAATTCAGCACAGCTACCATTGGCTAAGGAGCGACCGGAAATAGGGGGTTAGCCGAATTGAACACAGAGGCATTGGAGTATTTCATCAAGGTATATGAGAAAAATAGTGTTACAGCGGCAGCGAAAGACCTGTTTATTACCCCTCAGGGAGTAAGCAAGACCATCAGGCAGCTGGAGATGGAGCTGGAAGCCGAATTATTCTACAGAAGCTCCCGCGGGATGGAAGCGACCAAAGCTGGCGAGCTCCTATATGCCCGGGCTAAACATATACATTATTTGATTGAGGACATCAAGAAGGAAATCAGCATCATTAGCGGAAAAAAAGGCAGCTTGAACGTGGTGATTACATATTCCATAACATCGATTTTACCCGTGGACCTTTTATATCATTTCTCTAAGGAATTCCCTGATATTCAAATCAAGCTTAAAGAGTATCCCGATGAGTATCCCTTAACCCAGATATTCCAAGAGGAAGTGGATGTCGGCCTGGTGATCGGCACGGAAGACATCGAGAATTGCGAATTTGAATTGATTGCGGAAGGTCAGGTCGTAGTCATCGTCTCGCGAAACCACCCATTAGCCAGCAAAGATGAGATATCCGTTACCGAACTGGCCAGCGAAACTCTGGTCGTTAAAACGGCAGGCGAGGGGAAGGAAAACAGCTTTATTGAGAAATGCCTCGAGCAGGGATTCTCGCCCCATGTCATGCATGAATTCGGCAATATCATATCCGCCCATAGATTATGCGAGAGAAATGGAGCGGTGGCCATTTCTATTGACTTTGTGGAAGAGTCGCTCAATAATGATAACTTAAAGCTGATTAGACTGAAGGAGAAGATTCCTCAGGATATTTATATGGTCTCTAGAAAGAGAGGCATTCAGTCTAAAGCCGTGGCCTTATTTCAAAGATACGTCAAGGATCGGTGCAAGTCGTTTTGATGGGAGGAGCCTTCCGTCAGGACGGCTTTTTTTAGTAGTCAACTAAAAGTTGCCACCCCCTAACGTTTGGTTGATTCTATATTCATCCTGTATACGTTAAGCTTACATTGCAATCAACAAGAACGCTTATCCATGATTTATAACTCATGAAAGCGTTTCAAAATAACTAGATGGGGGCAAGAAATTCTATGTCTGGTAAGTCTAAGAAAAAGTTCCGTATTATCATGAGTTCTCTGCTGGTATTCGTATTGCTTATCGGCACAGGGGCTAACATTGCACTAGCCTACTACTCGGATGTTATCACGGCGTATTTTTCAAAGATCGATATCACAACGCCAGAAGCGCAGAAAGCGCGGGCTAATTCTGAAGTGGTGTCGGAGCTGATTACGGATGAAGGGATCGTGCTTCTCCAGAATCATGATGGCATGCTGCCGATGACGGCAGACAAAAAGGTCAATGTGTTTGGATGGAGCTTTACGGCGCCTGTATACTTGGGCTCTGGCTCCGGTGCGGCAGACTCTTCCACGGCTGTAACGCCAAAGGCTGGTCTGGAAGCAGCTGGTTTTGAGGTCAACGAGCAATTATACAACGATTACGTAGCAACCGGCCTTGAAAGACCAGTATCAGGAATTGAGGGATATGACTGGACGATTCCAGAACCTGTGGCTTCCGAGTTCTACACCGAGGAAAGAATGAAGCAAGCAACCGAGTTTTCGGACACAGCGATTATCTTCCTTGCCCGTGCGGGCGGAGAAGGGACAGACCTTCCGGCGGTATTGGACGGTCCGGATACCTATGATCCGAACGGAACCACGATGGGGCCAAGCGGAGAACGCTTCGGTAATCCTGACGATTTGGATCCTAATAAACATTACCTGGAGCTGTCCAAACGGGAGCTTGGCATGATCGATGCGGTTACGAAGCATTTTGACAAAATCATCGTCATCGTGAACGGTTCGAATACGTTTGAACTGGATTGGGTTAAGAAATACGACCAAATCAAGAGCATCGTGACGGTCGCTGGACCAGGACAAAAAGGTTTTGCTTCGCTGGGTAAAATTCTAGCGGGACAGCTCAATCCGTCGGGAAAAACGGTGGACTTGTTCGCGACAGATATGCTTGATGCGCCAGCGATGAAGAACTTTGGCGATTTGCGTTATGTGTTGGATAACGGTGACGGTACATATGCTGTAGCCGTAGATAAAACGAATGTTCCTTTGACTTACGTGAATTACACCGAGGGGATTTATGTAGGCTACCGCTACTACGAGACTGCAGCAGCAGAAGGTGCGATCAACTATGACGAGAAAGTCATGTTCCCGTTCGGGCATGGGTTAAGCTACACGACATTCGAACAAGAGGTTGTTGCAAACAGCTTAAACTGGAATGATACAGACATTTCGGTCGACGTTAAAGTGACGAATACAGGATCCATGGAAGGTAAAGAGGTTGTACAGCTTTATTATTCCGCGCCTTACACAGGTAAAATTGAGAAGTCCTCCGTCGAGCTGGCCGCTTTTGCCAAAACGGGCGTGATTAAGCCAGGCGATTCAGAGACGGTGACCCTTACGTTTAAAGTAGAAGATATGGCTTCTTATGATTACGCTAAAGTATTCAGCCAAACCGGTTCTTATGTTCTTGAAGCCGGCGAATATAAACTCTTGCTCATGAACAACTCGCATGACAAAATCGCCGATGTTGGTTCGAAAAGCTTGACGCAAGTGGTATTTGACCAGAATGGCCGTTCTTCGGATCAGCAAGTGGCTGTCAATCAGTTTGATGATCTCGTGACTGGGGAAGGCAGCATTCAGACATATCTTTCTAGAGCAAATGGTTTTGCGAATATGGATGTTCTGAACACGAATGAAAACCTCCAGGTAAAGAACGCTGAAGGCGCTGTTGAGGAAGTAAGAGGCACGGTCGTGAACGCTGCATTCGTCGACTATATTAACAGCAAGCGTTACGACATTCCTGCGGACGAGCAGCAGAGTCCACCGGCGACTGGAGCGAAGAATGGAAAGACGTTAAAGGATTACGTGGGTGTCGATTATGACGATGCAAGCTGGAACGAGCTGCTAGACCAGCTATCTGTTCATGACCTTGTTTCGATCGGGACGCTTGGCGGTTACCGGACTGTCGAAGTGGCATCCGTCGGCAAACCGGCAACGACAGACTACGATGGACCAGCGGGCATTAGCGCTCTCTTGTCCAAGAATCCGATGTCCGGAATCGCCTTCCCTTCGGAGACGATGCTCGGACAAACCTGGAACATTGAACTCGTCGAGAAAATGGGCGATGCCGTAGGCGCAGAAGCGAAAGCATACGGAGTAAGCGGCTGGTATGCACCAGGCGTTAACATTCATCGCACCGCATTTTCCGGAAGAAACTTCGAGTATTATTCCGAGGACGCTCTTCTTTCCGGTAAGATGTCCGCCGCTGTTACAAAGGGCTACCAAAGCCATGGCGGATTTGTCTACATGAAGCACTTTGCACTTAACGATCAGGAGAAGAATCGTACCCTAGGCATTCTAACCTGGAGCAACGAACAAGCGATCCGTGAAATCTACCTGAAAGCATTTGAATATGCGGTGAAGGAAGGTGACGCTAAAGGTGCGATGTCTTCATTCAACAGCATTGGACATACATGGGCAGGTGCAAGTCCGGCTCTCATGAAAGAAGTGCTCCGCCACGAATGGGGTTTCAAAGGGATCGTTAATACGGACTTCTTTATTGGTCCTGCTTATCCTTATATGACGGCTGAACTTGCCTTCCGTGCAGGCAACGATATTCTTCTTACCGGGGTTGCACCGTACGGTGTTCCGGAAGTCAATGCCAAGAGCAATGATACATTATGGGCAATGAGAGATAACGCTCACAATGTGCTGTACACCGTAGCGAACAGCAACGGGATGGAGAATGGAATGAGTACGGATTTAGCGGATTGGGTGAAGATTACGATTGCAGTAGATATCCTTATCGTGATTGGTGTTGGCGCTGGCTTCTACTTCTTATTCCGCAGACGGAAACCTGCTGTTACAGCAGCAGCTTAAATTAAAATTCAATTTGAAAACATTTTGGCGGTACTCTACAGAGGGTACCGCCAAAAATAAAAGGAAGAGACGATGAAACATACTGAACTTATAAAGAAAATGACGCTGGAAGAGAAGGCATCTTTGATGTCGGGCAAAGATTTCTGGCAGACGCAGAATATTGATCGACTGGGCATTCCTAGCATATTCCTTGCAGACGGCCCGCATGGCATTCGCAAGCAGCAGGCCGCAGCCGATCATTTAGGGTTGAATGAGAGTATTCCTGCGACATGCTTCCCGACGGCGGCGGCAGTTGCTAATAGCTGGAATGTAGAATTAGGAGAGCGTCTCGGAGAGCACTTAGGGAAAGAGGCGGTTGCCCAGAAGGTCAACGTGCTGCTTGGCCCGGGGGTCAATATGAAGCGCAGCCCCTTGTGCGGGAGAAACTTTGAATATTTTAGCGAAGATCCCTACCATGCCGGCAAAATGGCTGCGGGGTATATCCGGGGAATTCAATCGCAAGGCATTTCGGCTTGCGTAAAGCACTTTGCCGCGAACAACCAGGAAGAAAGACGGATGTCGATCGATACGATCGTGGATGAGAGGACGCTAAGGGAAATTTATTTGACGGCCTTTGAGATCGCGGTTACAGAAGGCAAGACGCAGACGGTCATGTCTTCTTACAATAAGCTGAATGGCGAATATACAAATGAGAATCTGCACTTAATGCGGGAAATCCTCCGCGACGAATGGAGTTTCCAGGGGATTGTCGTCACCGATTGGGGCGGAAGCAACGATCGCGTAGCAGGATTGATCGCCGGCAATGAGCTTGAAATGCCGACGACGGCGGGAGAGACGAATGAAGATATCATTCAGGCCGTGCGCACTGGGAAGCTGAAAGAAGAAGTATTGGACGAATGCGTCGACCGGCTGCTTGAGCTTATTTTTTCTACGGAAGAAATCTATAAGAAATCCGCTAGAAGAGGATTTAATATGAAAGAGCATCACAGGGCAGCCCAGGAGGCAGCCGAGGAATCGATTGTGCTGCTCAAGAATGAAGGAAATATATTGCCGCTGGAGACGGGCGTAAAAGTAGCGGTCATTGGCGATTTCGCGCAAAAAGCGAGATATCAGGGAGCCGGGTCATCGATCGTCAACCCGACGATTCTGGATCATACTCTAGATTGCCTGGGGGAATCGGGCATCGTCAGCGTTGGTTTTGAGCCTGGATTTGAGCGTTACGGAAAGAAAAACCAGCGAAAGATCGATAAAGCGTGCGCCCTCGCCGAGAAGGCGGAAGTTGTTCTGCTGTATATGGGCTTGGATGAAGTAACGGAGGCGGAGGGGCTCGACAGGCAGAGCATGAAAATCCCGCAGAACCAGATCGATCTACTTCACGCCCTGCATCATGTGAACTCGAATATTGTGGTCATTCTCTCCTGCGGCTCTGCGGTAGAAATGCCATGGATAGATAAGGTGAAGGGACTTATTCACGGTTATTTAAGCGGTCAGGCAGGCGCAAGAGCCATTCTTCGGGTATTGTCCGGCGAGGTGAATCCTTCCGGCAAATTGGCGGAAACGTATCCCCTCCGCTATGAAGATACGCCGGCCTACCGTTATTTCCCGGGCAAGGAAGTGAGCGTGGAGTACAGGGAAGGGCCGTATATCGGTTATCGGTATTATGATACGGCGAATGTGGAGGTTCTTTTCCCGTTCGGCTATGGGCTCAGTTATTCCACCTTTGAGTATTCGGAAATGCAAATCATTCCTGAAGGCGTAGCGTTCAAGATTACGAACACCGGAACTAGGGCCGGGTCGGAGGTAGCGCAGCTTTACGTCGGCTGCAACTCGGCTGACATTTTCAGACCAAGGAAAGAATTAAAAGGATTCGCCAAGGTATCGTTACAAGCGGGCGAGACAAGAACCGTGCTGATCCCTTTTGACGATAAGACCTTCCGTTATTTCAATGTAAAAACAAACAAATGGGAAATTGAAGAAGCCGAGTATGAGATTATGATCGGTGCATCCAGCGTGGATATCCGGTTGAAGGGTGTCCATGCCGTTCAAGGAACGAACGCTCCACTGCCGTATGACAAGGAGAAGCTGCCATCGTATTATTCCGGACAGGCTGGCAAGGTTAGCCAGGAAGAATTCGAGAGCCTTCTCGGGCACAAGGTTCCCGCAGCGGCTTGGGACCGTACGAAGCCGATTGGTTACAACGACACGATTGCCCAATGCCAATATGCCAAAGGCGCTTTTGCCAGATTCGCATTCCATTTAATCTCTTTCGCTCATTGGTTCTTATGGAAGATAGGCAAACGGAGCACTGCCAATTTGATCATGATGTCTGTCTATCATATGCCGTTTAGAGGAATTGCTAGAATGACCGGCGGCATCATGAATATGCCGATGCTGGATGGGCTGCTGATGGTAGTGAACGGCCAGTTTTTCAAAGGCTTCCGGCACTTCTTCAGAGAGAGAGGCAAAATGCTGAAGGTCGCTAAACAGAACAATTAAGTCTTGCATCAGCGACAGAGGAGTGGAAAAATGAGTTCTAAAAAAAATATAGCCGGCCCGATGGGGCTGTGGACCAGATATAAGGAAAAGCACCCCAATATTGCGCAATTTCTAGTATTCTTTATACTGAGCAATGGAATCACCGTTTTGCAGCTTGTCTTAATGCCTTTTTTCAAAAGCTTGTTCGCCAAGACGGCGCTAGTGAGTACAAGTTTTCAAATTTTACAGTTCGGGCACAACTTTGATGGAAGCGCCTATTATGTGTTCGACTATGCAGCTGGCGCTCTTGCATCCGGCGGAGGTGGAGGTCTTGCCTACTTCCTGGCGGTGCAAATCACCTTGGCTATCGCCCAAATTATTAACTTCTTCGCCCAGCGGAGCATTACGTTCAAATCGAACAGCAACATTTGGCAAGCGGCCTTCTGGTACGTCTTAGCTTATATCGTGATCACCATTGGAGCGGCTGCGGCTCAAGGCTTCTATAAGGCGCCTATTTATAACCTGTTCATAAATACTTGGGGAATGGGCGCCGTAGGGGAAACGACGGCGGATGTGATCACGATGATTATTAACAGCGCGATTTCGTTTTGGGTGTTCTTCCCGATTTTCAAAGTCATTTTCAAACAAAAATCATAGGGTAGTGTTAGCATGAAATTATTATCCGTAGTCATCCCTTGTTATAATTCACAGGATTATATGAGATACTGCATTGAATCCCTTCTGCCAGGAGGGGAGGATGTCGAGCTGTTGATCGTCAATGATGGATCTGCCGACCGCACAGCGAACATTGCCGACGAATACGCCAGGCGGTATCCGACGATTGTCAAAGCGATCCACCAGGAGAACGGCGGACACGGAGAGGCGGTCAATGCCGGCCTCCGGAACGCAACGGGATTGTATTTCAAGGTCGTAGACAGCGATGATTGGGTAGACGTCCGGGCCTATCTGAAAATTCTACAAACCTTGCAAGATTTACAGAA
The DNA here is from genome assembly GCF_054767475.1 of Paenibacillus sp. YSY-4.3. Lineage (NCBI taxonomy): Bacteria > Bacillati > Bacillota > Bacilli > Caryophanales > Paenibacillaceae > Paenibacillus > Paenibacillus sp. YSY-4.3. The sequence continues at coordinate 168,179 of NZ_BAABMC010000006.1, forward strand.
TGAAGACAAAACCGTTGATATGGCGATCAGTAATTTTGTCTATGAAAAGGAAGAAGCCAGCTACAGGAAAGTCATGAAGTATCATCATGTGCTGCCAGAGGGAAAGATATTTTCCTGGGACGAGGTCAAACCGCTTCGCAAGGGGCAATATCTGTTGATGCATTCCTTGTTATATCGGACGCAATTGCTTAAGGACTGCGGCTTGGAGCTGCCGAAGCATACCTTCTATGTCGACAATTTATTCGTATATGTGCCGCTGGTGCATGTGAAGAAGATGATTTATATCAATGTTGATTTCTACAGATATTTTATCGGCCGGGAAGATCAGTCCGTTCAGGAGAGCATCATGATTAAGAGGATCGATCAGCAGCTTAAAGTCAACAAACTGATGATTGAGCAGGTGGGGATGGACAGCATTCCCCACCCTATCCTTCGTAGCTATATGTTCAGTCATCTCGAGATTGTAACGGTGGTATCAGCGATTCTTCTGATCCGTTCCGGGACGGCTGAGAATCTAGCGAAGAAGAAAGAGCTGTGGAAGTTTATTAAGGATACGGATATCCAGTTATACCAGGAGCTTAAATACGGATTTATGGGAAGGCTGATCCATTTGCCGGGACGAGCCGGCCGGCTGATTTCGGTCGGAGCTTACAAAATATCACAAAGATTAGTTGGGTTTAACTAACAGAAAAAGCAGGAGCCTGAAGAGGCATCCTGCTTTTTTTAAGATATAAGTACCGGAGTCTTTCGTTTCTTACAGCATTTGGTGTGCTATAGAATGTGTATAGATAATATAGTAGAATATTTTAAAGCACGTCATACCGTCCAATACACTGAAGAGGAATAGAGATGAAGTATAGAGAATTGATTGCGCAGATGACGTTGGAAGAAAAAGCTTCATTAATGTCAGGCAAGGATTTCTGGCAAACGCAGGACATCAGCCGGCTGGGCATACCCAGCATGTTTCTTGCGGATGGACCGCACGGCATCCGGAAACAGGCCGTGGCCGCAGATAAGCTGGGCCTGAATACCGGGGTTCCTGCCACCTGTTATCCGACGGCAGCGACTGTAGCCAACAGCTGGAATGTAGAGCTGGGGGAAAAGGTAGGAGAGTATTTGGGGGAAGAAGCGATCTCCCAGAAGGTTAATGTCCTGCTCGGCCCTGGCGTGAACATGAAGCGTAATCCCTTATGCGGAAGAAACTTCGAATACTTCAGCGAGGATCCGTATCTAGCCGGCAAGATGGCTGCCAGTTATATTAGAGGCATTCAGTCGCAGGGAATTTCCGCTTGCGTCAAGCATTTTGCCGTGAACAATCAGGAAGAGAGACGGATGTCGATCGATACGGTCGTCGACGAAAGAACCCTTAGGGAAATCTATTTGACCGCCTTCGAAATTGCAGTTAAGGAAGGCCGGACGAAGTCGATCATGTCTTCCTATAATAAAATAAATGGTACATACGCAAATGAGAATATGCATTTGATGCAGGATATTTTGCGTGGCGAATGGGGTTATCAAGGCGTCGTCGTCACGGATTGGGGCGGAAGCAACGATCGCGTGGCAGGGCTCTTGGCCGGCAATGAGTTGGAGATGCCGACGACGGCCGGGGAGACTGATCAGGAAATCGTTCAGGCCGTGCAAAGCGGAAAAGTTCCGGTGGAAGCTCTGGACGAATGCGTGGATCGGCTGCTTGACCTTATTTTTGCTACGGAGGCCGTTTATCAGCGCCCTCGGCTGGAGTTCAATGTGGAACAGCATCACAGGGTGTCACAGAAGGTGGCCGAAGAGTCTATCGTACTCCTTAAGAACGAGGGCGGCATTCTGCCGCTTAAGTTCGGCAAGAAGGTGGCTGTCATCGGCGATTTTGCCAAAGACGCACGATATCAAGGGGCGGGGTCATCGATCGTTAACCCGACGATTCTAGATCATACCTTGGATTGCTTCGAGGAATCAGGGATTGTCAGCATCGGCTTTGAGCCTGGCTTTGAGCGCTACGGCAAGAAGGACTCGCGTAAAATCGCCAAAGCATGTGCGCTTGCGGAGAAAGCGGATGTCGTGCTGCTGTACCTCGGACTGGATGAAGTAACGGAAGCTGACGGTCTAGACAGGCAGAGCATGCAGATTCCGGAGAACCAGATCGACTTGCTCCACGCATTGCACGAGGTGAATCCGAATATTATCGCCATCCTCTCCTGCGGCTCTGCGGTCGAAATGCCCTGGATCGGCAAAGTGAGAGGATTGCTGCATGGATATTTGGGAGGGCAGGCAGGAGCGAGAGCTATCCTTCGGGTATTATCCGGCGACGTCAATCCTTCGGGCAAGCTGGCCGAGACGTACCCGCTCCGTTATGAGGATACTCCCTCGTATCGCCATTTTCCCGGCAACGAATTGACGGTCGAATATCGCGAGAGTATCTTTATCGGTTATCGTTATTACGATACGGCGGATATCGGTGTGCAGTTTCCTTTTGGATACGGCCTCAGTTATACGACCTTCGATTATTCGGATATAAAAGTCGGAAAAATGGGGGTCACCTTCACATTAACCAACTCGGGTGACCGGGCCGGCATGGAAGTTGCGCAGCTGTATGTCGGTTGTAAGTCCAGCGATATATTCAGGCCTCGCAAAGAGTTAAAGGGTTTTGTTAAAGTATTTATCAATGCCGGTGAATCCAAGACGGTGACGATTCCTTTTGATGACAAGACTTTTCGCTATTTTAATGTGAAGACGAATGAGTGGGAGATCGAGGAAGCGGAGTATACCATCTTGATCGGTGCCTCCAGCGCCGATATCAGGCTGGCCGGCTCCCTCCAAGTAATGGGAACGGGGGCGCCTGTTCCTTATGAGAAGGACAAGCTTCCGTCTTATTACTCGGGCAAGATCAGAGATGTTGGCGTTAATGAGTTTGAGCATCTGATCGGACGCCAGGTGCCGGTTGCGACTTGGGATAGATCCAAGCCGCTTGGCTATAACGATACGATCGAGCAGTGCCAATATGCAAAGGGAGCCATTGCTAGGCTGGCCTATCATTTGATTGTGTTTGCATATTGGTTCCTGAGAAAAATCGGCAAGCGGAGCACCGCAAATCTGATCATGATGTCCGTTTACCATACGCCGTTTAGGGGAATCGCCAGAATGACAGGCGGCGTGTTGAATATGGCCATGGTGGATGGCCTGTTGATGATGGCTAACGGCCGTTTCTTCAAGGGCTTGAGCCATTTCATGAAGGAGAGAAGCCGTAAAGTGAAGGCTGATAAGCTGCGGTGGCAGAACAATGGGCAATGATTCAAATATGAGCAACGGGCTATAATAGCCCGTTGTTTTTTTATGCCAATTTTGCTGAAGGAAAAATACAGGTGGCCGAAACTTAAGCGGATAGTACTTTTTCAGATCGACATATATGCTTGTGATATTACCTTGACAGTCATAGTACTTTTTTATATTATAGCCAGGGGGTGACTTACTTGAACGGAAAAATTTCATCCGATTTACTGAGAGGCCATACTGACACGATTGTCCTGGGGATTTTGATGAACGGGGATAGCTATGGGTATGAAATATACAAAAGAATCATAGAGAAAAGTGAGGGCTTGTACGAATTAAAAGAGGCGACGCTGTATTCCAGCTTTAGAAGGCTGGAGCAGGATGGAAGCATTGCTTCGTATTGGGGAGACGAAACCCAAGGCGGAAGAAGAAAATATTATAGCATTACCGAAACGGGAAAAGCTGTATACAGGCAGAACAGGGAAGACTGGGATTTCACGAAAAAAATCATCGATAAATTAATAACAGGGGAGGAGCGCTGATTTATGAAGAGAAGAATCGAGCAATACGTAGACGATTTATTTGCCGATATTTATGAAACGAAACAGTTGGGCGAACTGAAGGAAGAGATTCGCGGTAATTTATTGGAGCAGGTCAATGATCTTATGGCCAAGGGCGACAATGCCAATGCCGCCTTCGAAAAGGCGGTATCCAATTTGGGGGATATGAGCGAGCTGGTGGAAAGCTTGAAGAAAGCCTCCGAGACGAGATTTAATGAGGCGATGTTCAAACCCGTTCCGCTGGATAAGCAGCATGTCATCGCATATTTGATTGCTTCCGTGTGCGTATTGCTAGGATTGATGCTTGGCGGGGCTGCCTATCTCCAGTATCAAGATTTATTCAAGACGTTTATCTATCTCATTCCGTTTATTTTAGTTGCCGCCCCGATATTTATCTATTTCGGCCTTACGCAAGAAACATCGCATGATTATGGCATGAAGAGCAAACGCGCCTTATCTTACAGCGTGGCAGCCGAAATTTTCCTTCTAGGTGCCACGGTGTCGGGCGTAAAATATTTTCAGGAGCAAAGCCTTCTCCACATTGTTCTGATTTTTATGCCATTTCTCGTCGTGTCAGCCGCGATGTTCATATACTTGGGACTGACAGAGAAGAGCAGAACGAAGATGGACTCCGAATGGGCGAAGCAATGGGTCAGCTACTATAGCGATCCGCAGTCGGTTCTCGTTAGCGGAAGTATTTCAGGCGCATTGTGGATATTCAGCTTTGGCGCATTCATTTTCCTTGGATTCGCTTGGAGTTGGAAGTTTTCCTGGATCGTATTTGTCCTTGCTGTCGTCTGCCAGCTTTTGATTGAGGCTTATTTTGCCGCCAAAAGAAACAAAAGGTATTCATAAATAACAATGCTGCATAATTCCTAAGTTGGTGCTTTGCTTTAGCCGATAATAAATAAGAAGCAAAAGTAAAACATCACGAAGGGAATCATTTACTTGAAGATTACGGTTCGGAATTTCCTTAAGCTTGTTCTCCCATTTGTTTTAATGGTTGCTGCCTATTACTTCTATAAAGAAACCAGTACGCTGGCACAGGCGCAGCTGGATATCATCGAGCTTTCCCCCTATGTGATCTTTGCCGTGGGGGCCGTCATCGCGTGGAAATTCAACCGGAGCAGGGAGCTATTTATCCTAATCGTACTTGCCCTTGCTTTGGCGTCCATGGAGTATTTGCCGGGCATGACGAAGCCGTCCTCCCCGATTGCAGCAGCCGACATTTATATACTCATCTCCTTGATGATTCCGCTGAATATCGGGTTGTTCTCTATATTTAAGGAGCGGGGAATATTAAGCTTATGGGGAGTGCTCCGTATTGGAATCATCCTCTCCCAGGTCTTGATTTCAATATGGCTGCTGCGTCCCGGGCAAAGCGGGCTTCTCTCGCTTATAAAAAAAGACGTGCTTCCTGTTAGCCTTACTTCCATTACAGGGGTAACCCAGCTGTCCGTCGCGATTTTCCTGATTTCTTTAACCATGCTCATCATCAGGCAGGTTAGATATAAATCGTCTCAGGATATTTCGTTTATTGCTGTGTTATGCGCCATGTTCTATGTGATGCACGAGAACCGCGACCCGATGATGTACGCTGTGTTTTTTGCCGTTTCTGGCATTGTTCTGGTCACTTCGATCATCCAGGATTCGTATTCGATGGCATTTACGGATGAGCTTACAGGTTTGCCTTCACGGCGGGCTCTGAAGCAGGATATGATGAAGCTGGGCATGAACTATGTCATCGCCATGCTGGATATCGACCACTTCAAGAAGTTTAATGATACTTATGGACATGACACGGGTGACGAGGCGCTTAAGCTGGTGGCTTCGGTCATCAAGGATGTGACGGGCGGGGGGAAATCCTACCGCTACGGCGGTGAGGAATTCACGATTCTCTTTCCGGGAAAAAGCGTGCAGGATGCGCTGCCGCATCTGGAACAGCTGAGGGAGCAAATTGCCAAGCGGCCTTTCACGCTGCGCAATCGCAAAGGGAAAAGCAAGAGCAAATCCCGGCGCAAAACTCGAAATAATCGAGCCGGGAAACAAATTTACATCACCGTGAGCATCGGCTTAGCACAAAAAAGCGAGAAGCATAAGAAGCCGGATGCCGTCATGAAATCGGCGGACACGGCTCTGTACCGGGCCAAGAAAAAGGGCCGGAACTGTGTGAGCAAGTAGCGGAGAGGCGAGCTTTGTTGTGTTCATTTAGCACTGTGATTGTTGGGACGATGGTTTGTTAAAGATGATTAGATCGATGGTGGCGGACATCCAGCCCCTGGTTTTACTAGGTCATGTAAAAACTAAATGTATTTTATACAGCTAGTTAAGCTATTTTATTAAAAAAACCATCCGTTAAATGTAAAACATGCAGTTAGTTTGCCTGAATGGAGCTCATCCGTCGAAATAGCATAAAACTAAATGTAGGTTTTGCAGTTAGTTCCCTCTAACCCGGCCAAAACTGCTGAACTAACTGCATGAAATACATTTAGTTACCTTATCCTAACCATCTAGCTTTAGTTAATAGCTAATACTGCAGTTGTGCAGGAATTTTCCGTAATTTGAAAGGGCGGAGCCTTTTTCTACGAAAATTCCTGCATTTTCGCATCAATAGAGCCAAATTCTTATCTTCAAGAAGAAAAAAGCTGTATTTTCACACCTTTCCTGGCCGGTATTAAGTTAGAGGGCAATTTTCCACAACATCAGCAAGTAATAGGGAGGTTAACCATGCCAATGAAACCCGAAACTAAAAAACGGCTCAAAATCACGGCCATTAGCGTCCTCGCATTGTTGCTCCTTGCTGTAGGCGCTTTTTACATTTACACACTCAATTACTACCGGGCGGATGAAGCGGCGGTGCAAGCTATGGCCGGCGAAGAGAACAGCGTCGTTAGCAAAGATAAGATGTGGATTTTTTACCCGGAGAAGCAGCAAGCCAGCGACACCGCCTTGATCTTCTACCCCGGCGGAAAGGTGGAGGCAGCTGCTTACGCCCCGCTGCTAGAACAGTTGTCCCAGCAAGGGATAACCTGCGTTCTATTAAAGATGCCTTTTAATCTGGCGGTATTTGATATCCATGCAGCAGATCGCGTGTTTGAGCAGCTTCCGGAGGTGAAGCGTTGGTATATCGGCGGGCATTCCTTGGGCGGGGCAATGGCGAGCAGCTATGCCGACAAGAATGGCAGCAGATTAGAAGGGATGATCCTGCTTGGCGCTTATCCCGTAGGTCCTACTGAGCTTCCGACGCTTGCTATTTATGGCAGCAAGGATATGATTCTGGATACATCCAAACTGGGAGCCACTCCAAACCAGCATGTTATCGAGGGAGGCAACCATGCCTACTTCGGCAATTACGGGGAGCAGGATGGAGACGGAAAGGCAGCGATCACGAGAGAAGAGCAGCAGCGGCAGACCGTGGAGGAAATCATTGCTTTCATTTTGGAGGAAGAGAAGCGCTGACCTGCTGACGTCCGGAAGTATAAGCAGTGCTGCGCGAAGTCACCTGACAGGAGCAATATATATGAGAAAATATGAACGACTCTACGAATTCATTCCTTTTTTTGAAACAGTGTTGATTGATGAAGCAGTTCGGTGGGGAAGCGGTGGACAAGACACAAAAGGGACAATAACATTAGCTTACCCCACTTATCATCAAAGAGTTATCGAATTTAATAAAGTAATCCATGAAGAGGGTCTTCTGGAACCTGATTATTTGAATATCATACAGTCGTATGGTATTGAGACAATTGAAGAACTAGATCGTGCTATTGATGGTTTTGATCATAAACTTTCAATTGCCATATTAACCTACTACGTTCGGCAGGAAAGGTTTAGCGATGGCTTATGGGCAAACGCAATCGAGAATAAAATATTTCTACGGTTACTAAAACGATTGTTTGAACTTGAGAATAAAGGTGAGCTGCAATAGAAATGATTTCAAGTAACACCGTACCTCTCCAACGCCTTTGTCGACGATTCCAGCATGCGCCTTTTCAAATAATCTCCTTCAACTACCTTCACCCTCTTGCCGAGAAAACGAATTTTGGAGAGTAAATACTCCGCCTCGTCTCCCAATACGGAGAGCTTGACGTGATAGGTGTCAGTTCCGGCATCGTAGTGGACATCCTTATCAAAGCAGGAGAAGGCGTAAAGGATGCGCGACAATTCACTGTTATATTCCCACACAATTTGGATTACAGCTTCGGATTTGCGCGATTCCAGCGTATGCTGGATTTTCAGCAGGATGCTCTCCGCATCAGCAGGCTCGATCGGCTCGGCGGCGACGGTCATAATTTTGCTCAGCCGGGTGCTCATAAGGGAGCGCTGCCGAAGATGATACCAGAGCAGGTACCATTCTCTTTTGACCATAGAGTACTCGAGCTTATAGGGGAGCCCGGAATGCTCCGTCCGCGTGCGTCCGTCCTTGAGTTCGTAAGTGAGGCGAATCCCGCTGCGCTGTGTAATGTATTGGCGGAAAGTGCTCAGCAGCGGGTGGTACACTTGCTTTTCCAGGCTGCGGGCTTTGTGGATGAGATGCTCGGAAATATCCATGCAAGCGTCCTGATCCAGCAGGGCATTCAGCTTCTCCATTGTCTCGGACGTGAAGGCTTCTGCCGCTGCGGGATGCCCGAGCATCATCTTCAGCCAAGCACGCTCATGCGAGGTGACCATGAAGGTGCCCGAGTCATCCAACCGGGAGATAATCTGATAATTGAAAATTTTCTCAAACAGGTTCATAGTATGCCTGAATCTCCTTCCACTCGTCGATCATTTGCTGCCGGAAATAGGCGGGTTCGAGAATTTCACAGCTCGATCCGAAGCTGCGCAGCCACGGTTTGATTTCCGTCGTCCCGTTGACGGTGATTTCATAAATAAAAGAGTGCTCATCTTCTTCCACGATCTCCCCCCACTGTCCTTGCAGCAGCACCCGCTCCTTCACGAAATTCCGTTCAAACTTTCCCGGATTGAAGAAACGAGCCCGTACCTTTACAGGACGTCCGGTGTCGACCAGCCAGCTGTGCTGGAGTCTTTCCACCAGCTCGGTTTGCTTGGCATCGAATACGTCCGGGGAGATGGATATCGTCTCCTCGATTTGCGTCATGCCTTCCATCCGGAATTTCCGGATGCTCCCCCTGGTGCTCGAGAGCAGGTACCACCGGCCGTACTGGTGGTCGTAGACCACCTTGAGCGGGAGGGTCTGCACCAGGCTGCCCTTCGATTCTCGTTCGAACAGCGGGTTCGTGTTCTTGGAGGTATAGCTATTCTCCGCTTTCGGCGAGAAGTACAGGAACTGTACCTTGCGGCGGTTTCGTATGGCGCTGAGCAAGGTGAACAAATGGGCCTCATCCAAAATTCGCGAGTAAAAATGATACTTGTATAAGAAAGGCTCAATTGCATGCTTCTCGGCATGGTTTCGCAGGAGATGTTTTTTTAATCCATCGCGCAGCAGATAACCTTGAACCGACGGCACCTGCGTGTTGGCTAGGACATCGACGAAATCATACAAATCGTAGAGCTCTTCCTCCGACAGAGATTGGACCAGATCGTTATGGAGGCGGTAACGGTAGGGGCGCGCTGCGTTCTCCTTGCGGATGACGCCAACCTCTTCCAGGTATTTCAGATCAGAACGGATGGTCTTCTCGTCAGGCAGGGGCATTTCGGGATCGAGGCCGCTGCAGCACATATCCATCAGCTCCATCGCGGTCAGGGCTTGGTCGTTCAGGGCGGCCAGCAGCAGCGAAATCCTTTGCGACTCGGATTCTTTCAGGGATTTGGCGCGAAAGAGGAAGAGCAGCATCGGATCGCTGGAATCATAGTAGTTGAAGCGGATCGTCTCTGCGAATTCCTTGCCCTGTTCCTGCGGCAGCTGCTGATACACGGAGCTGACGATTTCCTTCAGCCGACGCAGCGTCTTGTCGAAGGTATGGACGGAGATGCCTAACCGCTCCGCAAATTGCTGTCTGCTGTAAGCTCCGCTTGTGAGCGCCAGCATGCGCAGAAACTGGATCTCTTTATCAAAGCTTTCTTTTGCCATCGCCGGTAATTCCCCTTTTTCCCAGGTTATATGTAGATAACCATTGTAACAGGAATAAGAGAGGAGAGGGTGGAAATTCTACGTTTGTAATACTTCCACCATGTTCATCCGCAGTGAATTCAGGCATTCTAGAAGCATGGAGTGCGCAGAATACAAGATAGGTTTGGAAGGAGAGAAACATATGTCTGAGCAGCGGCAGCAAATATTAGCGCAATTACGGCAAATCGAGCGGGAGGAGCAGGTACGGATTTTATATGCCTGCGAATCGGGGAGCCGGGCGTGGGGCTTTCCTTCAAAGGATAGCGATTATGATGTAAGATTCATATATGTCAGGCCAGTGGAATGGTATTTATCGATTTTTGAAAAAAGAGATGTCATCGAGCGCCCGATCAGCGAACTGCTCGACATTAACGGCTGGGATCTGAAGAAGGCGTTGAACCTGTTCCGCAAATCCAATCCGCCTTTGCTGGAGTGGCTGCAATCGCCCATCGTTTATATGGAGGATTATTCGGCGGCAGAGCAAATCCGCGAGTACTCTTCGCTAACTTTCTCACCCAAGGCTTGCATGTATCATTATTTGCACATGGCTGAGGGCAACTATCGTGAGTATTTGCAGGGGGAACAGGTGAAGATCAAGAAGTATTTCTATGTGCTTCGGCCAGTGCTGGCCTGCGAGTGGATCGAGAAGTACGGCACGATGCCGCCGATCGAATTCACGGCGCTTACGGATGAACTATTGCCGGCGGGAAGCGAGCTGAAGGCAGCCGTCGACAGTCTGTTAGTACGAAAAAAAGCCGGCGATGAAATGGATTTTGAGCCGAAAATCGGTCCGATCAATGCGTTTTTGGATGAGAAGATTCAGTATTATAAGCAAGCCGTAAAGGGGATGCCATCCTCTTCAGATGGACAGGACAACCAGCTCGACGAGCTGTTCCGGTCGTTGTTAATGGAAGCTTGGGGATAAGGGCGGGAATAAGCAAACAAGCAAACAAGCAAAGCTATAGACAATAGATGCATAGAAATAGAGGAGAGAGAGCATTATGGCATATCAGAATATCGATGGTGTACGCGTCTGGGGCAAACCGGAGGAAGGGGCGGTAACTCAAGCCAAAATGTGTGCGAAGACGGGGAATGTCGTGCAGTCTCTGCTGATGGCGGATCATCATAAAGGCTACAGCCAACCGATTGGCGGCGTCGTCGTATATGACGGTCAAATATCGCCGTCAGGGGTTGGGTATGATATCGCCTGCGGAAATAAGGCGGTGCGCACGAATCTATACGCGAGAGACATCCGGCAGGGACTTGGAAAGATCATGGATGAAATTGCGAGAAAAATATCGTTCGGGGTCGGCCGGATCAACAATGACAGGGTGGATCACGAATTGTTCGACGATCCGGATTGGGATGTTTACCGGGCTTTCGGCCAGCAGGAGCATGACAAGCTAAAAACGTTGGCCCGCAACCAGCTCGGCACAGTAGGCAGCGGCAATCATTATGTGGATCTGTTCGAAGAACCGGAAACAGGCCGGCTATGGATCGGTAATCACTTCGGAAGCCGCGGCTTTGGGCACAAAACGGCCAGCGGATTCATGAATCTTGCGGCAGGCCGGCGATTCACGGACAAGGCGCCGGGTGAATCGATGGATCAGCCGCCGCTGTTGCTGGACTTAAACAGCGAGGTCGGCGATATGTATTACCGGGCGATGAGACTAGCCGGCCGATATGCCTACGCAGGGCGGGATTACGTAATACGAGAGGTATTGTCCATTCTTGGAGCGGAAGCGGATTTTGAGGTGCATAACCATCATAACTACGCTTGGAAAGAAACACATAACGGGAAGGAAGTCGTTGTCGTACGCAAAGGGGCAACGCCGTCCGCACCGGAACAGCTTGGATTTATTGGCGGGAGTATGGGCGATATCTCTGTCATCGTCCGGGGAAAAGACTCGGAAGAGAACAAGGATGCTTATTACAGCACGGTGCATGGTGCGGGACGCATCATGAGCCGGACTCAGGCGGCAGGCAAAATGAACTGGAAGACCCGTACTCGCAGCGGCGGACAGATTACCACAAAGCAAATGCGGGATGCTATCCGGGATTACGGGGTTGAGCTCCGCGGCGCGGGTACGGACGAGAGTCCGTTCGTTTACCGCAAACTGCAGGATGTTCTGGACGCGCACAGCGAAACGCTTGAGGTGCTGCACATGCTTAAGCCAATTGGCGTCTGTATGGCGGGAGCCGATGAATTCGACCCGTACAAAGATTAGGCCAAAGGGAAATAGATCGATACAGTAAAAAAAGGAGGGGCTTTGCCCCTCCTTTTGCGTGTAATTAAAACTCAATCCCGCGAATTTTAGAGAAGATCATCGTGCTTGTTAAGGTGCCATCCGTACCAGTAGACTCGTTCCGCAGCACCCCTTCCAGGGTATAGCCCAGGCGCTTCGCCACATTCGCGCTTTGTGTATTGCGTGCATCGCACCGAATCTCAACGCGGTTGGCCTGCAGTTCTTGAATGGCGTAATTCGTAATGGCCTCTGCAGCTTCTGTAATGAAGCCTTGCTTGCTGAAGGAAGTGCGCACCCAATAACCGATTTCAAATTTACGGGCTTCCCAGTCGATCCGGTGGAGGCCGCTGTTGCCGACGAGTTGGCCTGTTTCTTTGAGAACTAGAAGCAGCATCAGGTCTGACCGTTCCATAAAGTTCAGGTGGGCACGACGGATGACCGTCTCCGAATCTTCGGGGCTGGGCATCTCTTGTGCCCAAGGCATCCATGGACGCAACTGTTCGATGCTCTCCACAGTGGCTTCGTTTAACGCCGCTCCATCTCCCGGCTTGGGAGCTCGGATCAACAACCGCTTACTTTCGAAACAATCAGGTATATCTAATAAAATAGGTTTCGTTTTGCTCATGCTCATATGCCTGCCTCCCCGAAAATATTTTTCCAATAAACATAGCATAGGCCGCGCCCTTGGGGCAAGATGTGATATTCTACTTTTATGAATAAGATCGGAATTAGAGTTTCTATATACGGTTGAAAAGGGGCTAGGTCGGCTGTCATGAATTTAGAGGAGTTGTTTCAGAGAAAGGATATCAAGTCTAAGGAGAAAACCGAAATGCTCGCAAAAGCTATGCTTGGCGGCGAGTTAAGCTCGGTTGGACTCATTCTATTCGCCCAGACAGCTAAAGATTCAATTAAGGCTGCTTGTATGGAGGCGCTCGAATATGCCACGAAACAGGATCCGCAAGCCGCAGATCGGGCGCTGTTTGAATTTGCACGGGATAACCTGGATGCCAAGGCTCCGCGGCTAAAATGGGAGTCAGCAAAGGTGATCGGCAATATAGCTTCACTCTATCGTGAAGATCTTGAACCTGCAGTCGCTCGTCTGCTCGAAAATGCTAAAGATGAAGGCACCGTCGTTCGCTGGAGTGCTGCCTATGCACTGACTGAAATCTATAGCCTGCCTGGGTATTCGAACGATAACTTTCGGGATAAGCTTGCCGCTATTTGTGCCACAGAGGAAAAGGCCAGCATTAAGAAGATTTATGGCAAGTGTTTGTCCCCCCCTTCATTTTAATCGTTCAACTTAAAATAAATGGATTTATAGTAGTTAGTTTCTGCGGCAAGGAAGAAAACATAGATTTACATGGATTTCATGTCGTTAGGAGAAGGGAAATTGCGAACGATGGGCTGGATCCGTGATTTTAGGTGTATTAAATCCATGTATTCCTCTGAAAACATCGTTTAAGGGATAATTAGATGCGTGAATTCCATTTAGGGTACGAAACAGCTTAGCGCGTAAACAACAACAGTCATTTCAATAGTTCATCTTATATAGAATATGCGGTATTGAATCAGCATACTTGTTGGGTTTGCTATAATCATACTCATAGATAACTAGAGTGTACTGAACTTCTTGTAGAGAGGATTAACGATGAACAAGACGATTGGAATACTAGCGCATGTCGACGCCGGGAAAACGACTTTCTCGGAGCAACTGCTTTATTATACAAAGAGTATTAAGCAGCGGGGCCGTGTTGATCATAAGGACGCCTTTCTGGACAGCCATCAGATCGAGCGGCAGCGGGGGATTACGGTGTTTTCGGACCAAGGGATTTTCAGTTACCAGGGTTCCTATTATTATCTCATCGACACGCCGGGCCATGCCGACTTCTCTCCTGAGATGGAGCGGGGGATTCAAGCGATGGATTATGCGGTGATTATCATCAGCGCCGTCGAGGGGATCGAAGGGCAGACGGAGATTGTTTGGGAGCTTCTGCGCAAGCACCGCGTCCCTTGTTTCTTCTTTATTAATAAAATAGACCGGGTAGGAGCTGATGTCCAAAGGGTAGTACGCGATATCCAAAGCAATTTCGCTGTGGATATATGCGACATTACGGAGGCCATGGCGGGGGACGGCGAAATGAGCGAGGAGCTAGCGGAATTCTTGGCTGAGCAGGACGAAGATCTCCTAGAACGATATATGGGAACAGGCTATGACCGAGAATCCTGGCTTGCCGTGATGCGGCGCCTGATTCGGGACAATGCGGTCTATCCTTATGCCTGCGGATCGGCACTGCAAGGAACCGGGATCGAGGGCTTCCTGCAGAAGCTGAATCTGCTGACGGTAACCGATTATTCTAGCGAGGAGCCATTTGCAGGCCGTGTCTACCGGATTCGCCATGACGAGCAGGGGACGAGAATTACGTTTATTAAAGCGCTCAGCGGGACGTTGCGTGTTCGGGATATTCTCCATTATGGCGATGCAGAGAACCCGGTGAGTGAGAAAATCACCCAGATCCGCGTGTATAACGGCCGCGAGTTTAAATCGGTAGAAAGGGCAGAGGCCGGTGAACTGTTTGCCGTTACCGGTTTGTCCAGGGCTGCGGTGGGAGATGGATTAGGAGAATTGCGGGAAAAGGCCGTTTACGAGATGGTGCCGACCTTGAAGTCGAAGGTGATTCTCGAGCCGGCCGTGAATAAGAAGGAGGCTTTGCAATATTTCAAAATATTGAATGCCGAGGATCCTTCCTTGAATGTCCTTTGGGAGGAGAGCCTGCAGGAAATTCATATTCACGTCATGGGTAGAATTCAGCTTGAGGTGCTTGAGCTGCTTGTCAAAGAGCGGTTTAACTTAAACGTATCCTTCGATAAGCCGGAAATATTGTACAAGGAGACCATCGAGAGCGAGACGGTCGGCTACGGCCATTTTGAACCGTTAAAGCATTATGCCGAGGTGCATCTTCGCATACAGCCGGGTGAACGAAATAGCGGAATCCGCTTTGAGAATGCCTGCCATGCTGATGATTTATCGGCCGGGAACCAGAACCTTGTTCGCCATCATCTTTTTGAACGGGATCATCATGGCCTGTTAACGGGCTCACCGGTGACGGATGTGACTGTAACATTGCTTACCGGGAGGGCTCATAATAAGCACACATCCGGCGGTGATTTCAGGGAAGCGACATGCCGCGCCTTAAGGCAAGGGCTGGAGAAGGCCAAAAACGTGCTGCTGGAGCCTTGCTATCAATTTAAAATTAAAGTGGAGCTGGATCAACTCGGCCGCGTCATCTCGGATATCCAGCAGGCTCACGGCAGCTATGATGCGCCCCGTACGGAAGGGGATAAGGCGATTTTAACGGGAACTGTGCCAGTTGCCACCTTCATGGATTACGGCAGCGAGCTGGCTTCCTTTACGCAAGGAAGGGGGACACTGAGCCTCGCGTTTGCGGGTTATGACCGCTGCCATAATGAACAAGAGGTTATTGAACGAATCGGCTACAATAAGGACGCAGACCCGGAATATTCTTCATCCTCAATATTTTGCGCCAAAGGTCAGGGCTATACCGTGCCGTGGGATGAGGCGGAGAGTAAAATGCACTGTTTGTAGTACGCGTATACGCAAGCGGTTGGGATATACCTATTTTGTTGATGATCTTTCAATCTCTTCTCGTGGAAGAGTGCTATAATAGTATGAAGCAGCGCCAATTTTTGATAGCTGCACAATCCAGCCAAAGAAGTGATGACACAGGTGAATAGTATAAGGCCAAGAATACAACATGGCGCTGTTTCCGTGTTGAATCGATTTTTTACCGGAACATCGATGGATTATAAGCAAATCATTGCGATTATTATTCCTATTTTTGTGGATCAGGGCTTTATAGTTTTGATGAGCCTGTTGAACACAGCTATGATTAGCTCGTCCGGAGTAGCCGCCGTCAGTGCGGTGAGTATGGTGGATTCGCTCAACATTTTCTTGATCAATGTATTCGTGGCTGTAGCTACCGGCGGTACGGTCATCGTCGCGCAGTATAAAGGCAGCGGGAACCAGCAAATGGTGTCCAAAGCGGCTACGCAGGCGCTGTCCGCTGTGACGGTCATCTCCGTGCTGCTCAGCATCCTGATTATCGCCTTTCATACGCCAACGCTGAATTTGCTGTTTGGCAATGCGGATGCCGATGTCTTCCAGAATGCCAGATTGTATCTCATCGGCAGCTGTATATCCTATCCGTTCATTGCGATATTCCAGGCGGTCAACGGCGTGCTTAGAGGCGTGGCGGAGACGAAAGCTAGCCTGAGCCTGTCTTTGATTATGAATATCACTTTTCTATGCTTAAACGTGTTATTGATTACGGTTCTGGATTTAGGCGTGATCGGCCTCATTATTTCTTTGCTTCTCGCCCGGATTCTGGGCATGATCAGTTCGTTGGTTTACTTGTTAAAATATAATCAGACCCTGCGCGTGCAGTTGAAAAATACGCTGAAGCTGGACTTCCCGATACAGAAGAAAATTATGTTCATCGGCCTTCCATTTGCCGCAGAGCAGATGTTCTTCAACGGTGGAAAGCTTCTAACGCAGACTTTTATCGTGAAACTGGGGACGCTGGCGATGACGGCGAATGCCATTAGCGGGTCCATGTCGCTCGTCTTTCAAATCGGTGGAAGCGCGCTAAGCATCGCGATCGTTACTGTGGTCGGCCAGTGTATCGGCCAGCGGAATATCCAGGATGCACGGAAGTTCATCAAATCGTTCCTGGGATTATCCACGGTGCTGTTCGTGTTAGCTTCGCTCGTACTACTGCCGTTGTTCCCATGGATGGTGAGGATGTTCTCGCCCCCGGCGGAAATCATTCCGACCATCTTCGGGCTGATACTGCTGATCGCTATCGCACAGCCGTTCCTGTGGTCATTTAGCTTCGTTTTGCCGGCAGCTTTGCGTGCCGCAGGAGACTCCAATTTCACCTCAGTCTCGTCCCTGTTGTCGATGTGGCTGTTCCGGGTTATCTTGGGTTACATTCTGGGCATCACGTTAGGCCTCGGTATTATGGGTGTATGGGTGGCAATGGTAGCTGAATGGGGAATTCGCGGATTTGTCTTTGCTTGGAGGTTCAGGGGAGAGAAATGGTACGCGCATAAATTGATATGATGAAGCAAAAAAATGCTGTAATGTAAGATAATGATAGGAAATGTACCAATTTTATTGGTAGTGTTTGGAGTGAAAAGAGTGTCAGGAAAATTCCTGATGCTCTTTTTTTGTATTTAAAATGAGGAGAGAGCAAGGAGTGTGTAATGAATTCTAAGTGCTTACTGTATTGTTATAACTAAAAAATGTTCGATTATTTATTTTTATGTTCTAATAATAAAAAGTATATTGACATCATTCGAAATAAAAGTATAATCAAAACATACAAATGAATACGCTTTCTAAAGTTGATATGAAAATTTTAACAAGTAATCTAAAGGTGTTTGAACAAAATGTGAACTTCATGCTGAGAAATAGCTGTTTTCGGGTAGTTGTTAAGGCGCGGTGTTAATCTAAAAGTTAACATATAGAACAAAAGTGAACTTTAAACAACTAAAAGGAGGATATGACAGCTCGTGAAAACCCCGAATCCGTTGCATCACTTTGTTGATAATGAGAAGTTCATCAAGAGATTAATGTTGATGCCGGCAGTGCTCGTACTTATCGGGATAATGATCCCGTTCCTGATCGGCGTGGCGACCTCGCTTACGGACAAGAAGCTTTATGCGGGAAACATCAATTTTATTTTCCTGAGCAACTATATCAACAATTTTAAAGATCCTGTTTTCCTGACGAGTCTTGGGAACACTTTGGCCTACGTAATTATGGCGATCCTCATGCAGCTGCCTTTGGCTATATTGGCTGCCCTGCTGCTCGATATCCCTTCCAGAATCAGAGGCTTCATGCGCTCGGTGCTGGTATTTCCTCTATTGATACCGCCGATCGTATCAAGCTTGATGTGGAAGACGATGATGCAGCCCAACTCCGGGGTTCTGAATTATCTGCTGTCGAAGCTTGGCATAGGGCCATTTCCATGGCTGACCAGCGTGGACACTGCATTGTTCTCGCTCGTTGTGATTGACACCTGGGTATACTTGCCGTTTATTACGATCATTCTGTTGTCCGGCCTGCAATCCCTTCCGCAGGACATTCTGGAAGCGGCCCAAGTCGACGGGGCAAGCCCGATCCGCACCTTCTTCGCCATCAAGCTGCGGTGGCTGAAGTCCAGCATTCTTCTCGTTTTGCTCTTCCGTGTTTGCGATTCCTTAAAAGCCTTTGAATTGATATATTCCACGACTCGCGGCGGTCCGCTAAATGCCAGCCGGACGCTGAACATCATGGCCTATGAAGAGGCATTCCGCTGGTCCAGCATAGGCAAGGCCATGAGCATATTATTTACACTTTGGATTCTCGCTTACTTCGCCAGTACGTTCTTGATGCGTAAATGGAATGAGAGCGGAATCGAGTAGGAGGTGCGCCGTGAACAATTCTCCCAACAAATTACTCAAGACGGCTTTACGTTATGCTGCGTACTTAGCATTACTATTCGTCATCATGTTTCCGCTCTATTGGATTTTTACGATGTCTCTCAAAAACTTTAAGGACATTATAGCTTATCCGCCGAGATTTTTATTTACTCCAACCTTTGACAATTATAGGCAGATCCTATTTAACGGCGGCAGCTTTAGCGATCTGCAGGGTATTCCCGAGTTTTTGCGCTATGTAATTAACTCTAGCATTACGACGTTCAGCGCGGTTGCCTTGGGGCTGGTACTCGGCCTGCCGGCGGCGTATGTGCTGGGCCGCGAGAAGTCGAAGGCCAATGACCGGATCGCCGGAAACTTTATGAGTTATCGCTTTGCGCCGGAGCTTGTCGTCATTTTGCCCCTCTATTCGATTTACAAGAAGATCGGCTTCTATGATACGTTTCCCGGTATGATTCTCGTGCATCAGCTCATTACGCTGCCGTTAATCATCTGGATTATGCGGGGATTTTTCCGGGAAGTTCCGAAGGAAATGGAGGAAGCGGCTAGCATCGACGGCGCCAATCATTGGATCATCTTCTTCCGCGTCATGCTGCCGATTGTGAAATCCGGAATTGGAAGCGCTATGATCATCTCCTTCGTCTTCAGCTGGAACAACCTGCTATTCGGCCTGGTCATGTCTGGAGGGTCTACGATGCCGGTCACGATGGGGATTTTGCAGGCGATGACCTTTGACCAGATTAAATGGGGAGAAATGGCGGCCTCGGCGGTAATCTCTTCCATCCCGGGCATCATTATCGCGGTATTTGCCCAACGATTCCTAGTTAAAGGGCTGACGATGGGGGCGGTGAAATGAAGAAGTTTCAATTATTGTCGGTCGGCAGTTGGGCCCCCTTTGATCATCTATTCAAGATGAGCCATTATCCTCAGGAAGGGGAGACGATCACGATCGAGACTAGCGGCGGCGGGGTGAACCAGGTGTACTTCGGCGATTGCAGCATTAACCTTGCGTATGTGGCTGCGGCATTGGGGACATCGACTTCCCTGGCCACGATTGTAGGGCATGATTTCGCTGCTTACGGCTATCGGGCTCATCTTGAGCAGGGTGGCGTCGATCTGAGCGGACTTACGGTCAAGCCGGATTTGCCCAGCGGACACAACTACTTGTACTTTGACGATCAGGGCAAAGGCTTCTGCTTCTCTTACCTGGGTGCCGCCGAGCACCAGGAGGAGGAACGGATTCCGGACGGATTGGCTGAGGGGGCGGACCATGTTGTGGTCAGTGAGAAGTTCTCTTCTTATACGCTGGAGGCGCTGCGTGCTGCACGGGCGGCGGGTGCCCGCACCTATATCAACGGCATGGTAGAGACAGCCGAGAATTTGTTGGACAACTTCCTCTCCTTGACCGATGTCATGTTCATTAACGAAAGCGAATATGGCAGGCTGATCGCCAAAGTCGGCGGGAACGAAGCCTGTCTTTTTGAAAAATACGGTCTGGAGCTGATCTTTATGACGATGGGGATGCGCGGCTGTAAGGTCATGAGGGCAGGCACCACGGAAATCGTGCCGATTGTCAGAAGAGAACATGTTGTGGACACGACGGGAGCTGGCGATTCTTTTGCCGGTGGTGCGATAGCGGCGCTGATCAAAGGCTGTGAACCCCGGATTGCTGCCCAGGTCGGAGCCACAGTGTCGAGCTTCATCATCGAGGCTTGGGGCTGCCAGAGCAATGTACCCGACTGGGGCAGAATGAGAGTGCGTTACCGCGAATATTTCGGGGATGAATTATAGCGCTGGCCGCTCGGTTCATTCCGCTAGATCAACCACATAGAGGAGGATGCTAGATGAAAGTAATTGACGCTCACATGCACTATGGTACCGATGCGAAAGTGGCGAGCTCAGTATGTACGCCGTACATGATTACGGGGCAGCCGGATACGGTCATTCGTTATTTGGATGAGCAAAACGCTTCGCATGGCGTTCTTTTTCCACACGATCGGATTATGTCCCCGCCCTGGGACGTGGACTATGACAAAGCCAATATGCAGGTCGGGGAGGCCGTCAAGCAATACCCGGACCGGCTGGTTGGCGTAGCCCGTATTAACCCGACGTTCGGCAAGGAGCATACCTGCGCACTCATCGACAAGTATGTGAAGGAATGGAACTGCAAAGGGCTTAAGCTCGTTGCCGGATACGATTTCTATCGTCCTAACGATATGAAGGTGATGGGGCCTTTGATGGAAAAGGCGGAGGAGTACGGATTGACGGTGCTGTTCCACTCCGGTGATGCGCCGCGGGATTTGCCTTCGCTGCAAGCCATCGCCGCCAAAAATTATCCGAAGGTCAACGTCGTGCTTGCCCACGCTGGGATGCATCTGTATTTATGGGAGGCGATCATCGCGGCCCAGGATTACGCGAATATCTATGTGGACATGTCGCAGGCATTTCCATTTGATATCAAAATCTTCATCGAGCAAGTGTCCAGCGAAAAATTAATGTACGGCTCGGATGCCCCTTACCAGTCCGCCGCCGTAGAACAGCTCAAGTTGAGGGAAATTGGCCTCACGGAGCTGCAACTGGAGCAGGTATTCCGTACGAATGCCATGCGCATCTGGGGAATCAAGGAATAACACACAATCACACGCCGAGATAGGCAGAATGGAGAACTGACAATGAACATACTTCAAGAACTTTTTCCCGTAAAAAAACCGATTATCGGCATGGTGCACTCACTTCCGCTTCCAGGCTCCCCGGATTTCAAGAAATACAATTTGCCGGATATTTACGACTATTGCGTAGAGGAAGCGATGCGTCTTATCGAAGGGGGTGTCGATGGACTAATGATCGAAAACGCCGGCGATATTCCTTTCGTCAAATCGGAATATATGGGGCCGGAGACAGCGGCCTGTATCGCCATTATTGGCGAGCGAATCCGCAGGGAAACCAATTTGCCAATGGGTGTGAATATCGTGGCAAATGCAGCGATTCAATCTATTGCGGCTACGAAGGCTTTCGGCGGACAGTTCGTGCGGGTCAATCAATGGGCCAACGCTTATATCGCAAACGAAGGATTCGTGGAAGGTGCCTCCGGGGTAGCGCTGCGCTATAGATCGATGCTGGAGGGCGAGGATATTCATGTGTTTGCGGATGTTCACGTCAAGCATGGCAGCCATGCCATCGTGGCGGATCGGCCGATCGAAGAGCTAGCCCGCGACGCGGCGTTCTTCGGAGCTTCCTCGCTGATCGCTACCGGCTTCCGTACCGGCGACCCGACGAAGGTTGAAGAAGTGTTTGCTGTGAAAAAGGGCTCGGATTTGCCGGTGCTGGTGGGCAGCGGAATCGACGCGGGCAACTGCCAGGAACTGCTAAAGGTAGCCGATGGTGCCATTCTCGGTGTATCCGTCAAGGAACCGAATTTGATGAGCGGCAAGACCAATGTCGCTAAACTGAAGGAATTTATGAGCCGCGTCCGCGAGCTTCGCGAAACGCTGTAGGATAGGCGAATCGAGCTAATCTAAAGTTGAACCAATCGTGGAAAGAGGTGCAGCAAAAATGAAAAGGCAGATTAGTCTTCTAGCTATTGCAATACTAATGATATCTTCCCTTGTAGGGTGCGGACAGAAAGCTCCGGGCAATCAGGCGTCCAGTGGGGGGAACGGAGGAGGAACAACCAAGGGAGAAGAAATTAACTTGCTTCTCGTCTCCCATACTTTTGTAGATGCACTTACACCGCTTATTCCTGAATTTGAGAAGGAAATGGGGATCAAGGTGAAATATGAGGTACTGGCGGAAGGCCCGGCTTTTGAAAAATTGCTAGCAGACCTCTCTTCCAATACCGGAATCTACGATGTCTTTATGACTTCGCCGATCAACAACTGGCAATATATTTCCGGCGGATGGGTCGAGCCGTTGGACGATTATATCGCGGATAAGTCCAAAACGCCGGATTCCTGGGATTTCAACGATTTCGTGCCGGGGATCGTTAATTCGGGCCGCTGGACGGGAGAATCTCTCAAAGGTGTAGGAGAAGGCAAGCTGTACGCACTGCCGATTAACTATGAGAGTTATAATCTCGCTTACCGTCCCAGCATCCTAAAGAAATACAATCTGGAAGTACCGAAGACTTACGAGGATCTCGGCAAAATGGTGACGGAACTGTCTAAGGTCAATATGACGGATGAGAATGGCCAGAAAATTTATCCGATCGTCACCCGCTTCGATAAATATTGGGATCTGACGTACCTGACGCTCGGCACGATGCTGCAAACCTATGGCGTGCATCTGATCGATGACAATGGCCAAGTGGCTATCGATTCTCCGGAGAGCATTGAAGCTACAAAGCTGTTCGTTAACATGATCAAAGAAGGCTCTCCGGAAGGCGCGGGCTTGTTCACCTGGTATGAAGCGCTGCAGGGCTTCGCTTCCGGCCAGTATTTGTTCTCGCTGAATGAAGCGGACGGCTTTGCTTCTACCTATGAAAACAAGGATCAGTCGCAGGTGTCCGACGACGTGGGCTACGCCTTGACCCCGGAAGGTCCAAACGGCTCGCGCAGCGCCTCGATGTGGGTATGGTCGATGGGAATGAACTCGGCTTCCAAGCATAAGGATGCCGCCTGGAAGTTCCTGCAATGGACGACCTCCCGCGAAGTTATGATTAAGACTCATCTTGCGGGCAACATGAATCCGGTACGCGCTTCGGCATGGGAGGATCCGGAAGTTGCGGCGATGGTGATGGGCTGGGGCGAGAAGGAAGGGCAATACCTGTCCGTCGTTCAGGAGATGTCCAAGGTTGCCGATCTGCGACTGCCGGCGCATCCTGAAATTACCCGCTTCCTTGATATTTGGGCCGAAGCGATACAGAAGGCTTATTACGGCCAGGATACGGTGGAAAATGCTTTGAAGGATGCTGCCGATCAAATTCGGAGATCGCTTTAAAGGAACGGAAGCAGCAGGAGACGAGGGTTGAGAGTAGCATCTGGAAACAAACAATTGAAGACAACAGTTGGGGACAACAGCTAAAGACAATAGTTGAAGACAACAGTTGAAGACAACAGCTAGAGGGCAGCATCTGGAGGCAGCAGTCGGAGATTAATATCTCCGGCTGCTGTTTTTTGCTGAACGTTGGGATTAAGATTGCTGCAATAACCTCGCGGCCCCTTAATTGAACTGGAGTCTTTTCCTCCAATAAATTAGACTATTGATTTATGACTAGATGGTCAGGATAAGGTAACTAGGTAACTAGATGCATTTCATGCAGTTAGTTTACCGTTTTTGGGCGTGTTAGAGGGAACTACCTGCAAAACCTACATTTAGTTTTAAGCTATGTCGACGAATTAGCTCTATTGAGGCAAACTAACTGCATGTTTTGCATTTAGCGCATGTATTTTTAATAAAAAAGCTTAACTAGCTGTATAAAATACATCTAGTTTTTAAATCACCAATGAATGATTACTTGAGCTTCTGGAAGGAGAAAGCCTCAATTTGTGAGTGATTTATTCGGTGATATGTGGAGAGTTGGGACATACCCAATTTTTAAGTTGGCGTAAAACTGATTTTGCGGGTAGACTCCATATTTGGCGGCCGCCGAGCCGCTTATGCATTAATATTGCGAAAAAAAGCTGAAGACTTATTTAAAGCCTGCGGGCAATCGGTGAGTAAGAACAAAAAAAGAGGAGTCGAAAAGGAAATGAAGAGAACATTTCCAAATGCGAATCCCCAGTTTCTAATCTTTATCTTAATCGCTGATTCTGACTACTGAATGATTTCCAGGCCTCTACTTGTTAACCTT
Organism: Paenibacillus sp. YSY-4.3; assembly: GCF_054767475.1. Lineage (NCBI taxonomy): Bacteria > Bacillati > Bacillota > Bacilli > Caryophanales > Paenibacillaceae > Paenibacillus > Paenibacillus sp. YSY-4.3. The sequence continues at coordinate 192,611 of NZ_BAABMC010000006.1, forward strand.
GGCAATGATTACGTTCACGTTGATGCTCTTGCAGTAGGTAACGAAGCTCGGGTCGATGTTGGAATCGGTAATTACCGTGTCCACCTCGGACAAATGGCCGACCTCCAAAAACTCGGGATCGCCGAGCTTGCTGCTGTCAATGAGGATGACGACCTTCTTGGAGCGCTGGATGGCTGCCTGCTTGATTCGAAGCCCGCTGATGCTGGATGTGGAAAGAACCCCGTTCATGGAGATTCGCGGCAGCCCGATAAAAGCGGTATTGAAGTTCATGCACTCGATCATCTGCTCTGCAAACGGTCCAGCGCATGAGCCGGTCTCCTTCTGCAGCTCGCCGCCGAGGCAAATGACCTTGACCCGGGATCGGGACATCAATTCGTTGGCGGTGGAGAGCGTATCGGTAACGACCAATAAATTTTGCGTATTGGAGATCAGCTGAGCCAGACAATAGGCTGTGGTGCTGGAATCAAAGAAGACGCGATCTCCTTCGTTGATGAGCGCCAGAGCCTCCCTGGCGATGGCTTCCTTCTCCTCCCGGTTCACCATGATCCGCATCTCGTAGGAACGCTCTGACAATACGTTATCCGGAGGAAGCATGGCACCGCCATGAGAACGAACGGCAATTTTCCGCTGCACCAAGTCATCCAGATCGCGGCGGATCGTCATCTCGGTGACGTTGAATAGTCGGGAAAGCTTGGCTACCTCCACCATTCCGTTGCTTTTCAGCATATCTTCTATTTCTCTTAATCGTTCTTCTCTCAGCATATTAACACGCTCACGTTTCTTCTATATATAATGAGATATTTTGTATCTAAACATTCTAAATATAACACATATTAGATAATTAATAAACAAAAACAAACAGTGACTCGCAAGATGAATTCCCTGGCGATCTGCTATGATATAGGGTGGAGGGAGGGAGTTTACCGAAATGAAGCAGCATGATTTCACGAAAGGCAATATCGGGAAGCAGCTCATTACCTTTTCGGCACCGCTGCTGCTCACGAATTTGCTGCAGGTGTCTTACCAATTCATCGATAGTCTATGGGTCGGAAATTTGCTGGGGACGAATGCGCTTGGCGCGGTGGCTATCTCCAGCACGGTGCTGTTTACGATCTTATCCTTCATTATAGGCGTCAATAATGCGGCGCTCACCATTTTGTCGCAAATCAAGGGCAAGCAGGATGAGCAGCTATTAAAAAGCTATGTGAATGCCTTTGCCGTCATTTTAGGTTTGATCGCGATTGCGCTTGGCATTGCCGGCTATGTGTTTGCCGAAGAAGTTCTGCTTCTGCTGGGCACGCCTGACGAAATGCTTTCGCTAGCGGCAAGTTATCTGCGAATTAATTTTCTGGGCATTCTTTTTTTATTTGGCTATAACTTTATCAGTACCGTCTATCGGGCACTTGGCAATAGCAAGACGCCGCTGCGGTTCGTTGGGATCACGGTCATTCTGAATGCGGTGCTTGATCCGGTGTTTATCGCCGTGTTTCACGGCGGGATCGAAGGGGCGGCCTATGCGACGGTCGTTGCTCAGGGAACGGCTTTCTTCTACGGGCTTGTCCTCAGCATTCGCCATAAATTCATCCCGTTCTCTATGCCGAAATGGCCGAGGAAAGCAGAAGTTGCAATGATACTAAAACAAGGGATCCCTTCAGGCCTGCAAATGATGGTTATTTCTGCGGGCTCGGCGGCGATCATGAGCGTCGTCGCTTCGTTCGGGAACAATACGGTGGCTGGTTTTGGCGCGGCCCAGCGGCTCGATAGCCTCATCATGCTTCCGGCTCAAGCGCTTGGCGTAGCCGTAACGAGTATGGCGGGGCAAAATATCGCGGCCAAGCAGTGGCGGCGCGTGCGCCAAATCACAAGGTACGCCACTTGGCTTAATTTAGCTATCATGCTTTTGATATCGCTGATCGTTTATATTTTGGCTGAGCCGGGCGTGGCGATGTTTATTTCCGAGCGGGAGGCTGTCGCGTTTGGTTCCTCCTACGTGCAGATGATTGCTTTTTTCTATCCGTTTCTAGGCCTGAACTTCATATTTAACGGTGTGGTTCGCGCTTCAGGAGCGATGATGCAGGTGCTCGTGCTGAACATTATCTCCTTCTGGATTTTGCGGTATCCGTTGACCTACTGGTTTGCAGGATTGCTCGGCGAGAAGGGGATAGCAACGGGCATTGCCGTAAGCTTCGTCATTAGCAGCGCGTTCTCCTACGCATATTACCGCTTTGGCCGCTGGCGGAAGAAGGATCTGTTTGCAGGGGCAGAAAGTTGAAGCTTACAAGGTTGCTATATAGTGCCAATTAACTATATTTTTCGAACTACTGCGATGCTATAATATTTTAAAATTTATCCAATAGGTGGAAGGAGAATAGGATGAAGAAGAAATTGGCGATTATTGTCGGAGGGGCCGTATTGCTTTTTGGCGGAATGAGCTTGGGGGCAGCTGCCAGCTCTCAGCTTCAGGAGATCAAGGCTTTTCTAAACGGAGGCATTAAAGTCCGCGTCGATGGGAATATCGCCGAGCTTAAGGATGCAAACGGCAAAGCTGTACTGCCCATTACCTACAATGGCACTACCTATTTGCCGGTAAGGGCTGTGGCGGATGTCTTGAATGTGCCCGTGAAATACGATGCCGAGGCGAATGAGGTGCTTTTGGGAGAGCAATCGGAAGGCGTTCCGGTCAAGCAGGGGGATTTTAACAATACGCTCTATTCCAAAGATCCTAGCCAGACCACATTTAATGGACAGGACTACAAAGAAGTGTTATTTAGTCCTCCGGGAGAGAATTTCAACTATGCGGCTTTCAGCCCGAACGGGAAGTATAAGAAACTGTATTTGCAATTCGCAGCGGTTGGCGATAACGTGGAATACATAGAGATTAAAGACAACGATAACAATATCCTGCTGAAAAAAGTCGAAGGCATATCGCCGGGTAGTGGAATGCAAACGATCGAGGTGGACATTGCCGGCGTGAAGAACATTGCAATTAATGTTACGAAGGCAAAAGAAGCGGGATTTATTATTCCTCTGATCACTTCCTACTATAAATAAGAGACATCAGTTCCTTCGATAGGGAGGAGCGAGCATCAAAATAAATCCTTCTGCTGGCTTCAGCAGGGGGATTTTTTATGTTTCTTCTATTATATATGACTTTTGTAATTGACGATCGGCATAGGCATGGGAATTAATTCCCTGGACAAAAGTTTTGATTAAAGGTGGCATACAGTCATAAAGTGCTGATTTCGACAAAATTAGAGGTTTTTCAGCTTCGTTGGCGAACCCCTTGTAACCGACGAGATCATTAGCAAAGGAGAAGGATGCATGAAAGTTATCAAACGCAAATACTACATACTCGTTGTCGTTCTCGCGATGCTTGCGGGATTGTTTGGTGCTACTGGCGGCAACGCGCAGGCCGCGAAGGCGGACGATGCGTTCATTCAAGAAATGGAGCAGCAGTATAAAGCGATCCACGATGAATTCAAGGGCCAGTATGACTCGGATTTGAAGCAGATTCGGGGAGATTACGAGCAATTCCTGCAGAAGTCCAGGGAGGATCAGGCAACGCTGGAGAAGCTGCTGGACGAGGATCTGGCTTATTTGACGGAGCTGCTCAGAGAGGATTATAAACAGCTGCAGGCGGCTTACGGCAAACAGTCGAGCTATCGGAGCAAATTGCAGGAATATGATCGGGCGATTAACCCGAATTATTCTTCCGGCCCCCTATGGAAGTACAGCAAGGAAAGTGCAAAGAGCTATTCCTCGAGCATCCATTGGAAATTCAATAATGAGATTAACCCTAACTATTCCAGCAGTCTGATGTGGAAATACAGCAATAACGTTAATCCGTCTTATTCATCAAGCATTATGTGGAAATATGCTAATACGATGAACCCGAACTACAGCAGCAGCCTGATGTGGAAGCTGGATAATGAGAGCAATCCGTCGTATTCCTCCAGTACGATGTGGAGATATGCGCAAGGCGGCATTAGCCTGACCACGGCGAAAGAGCAAATGGCTGCGATTTTTGCCAATGCGAGAAAGGATCTGCAGGCCGCCCGTGATCAAGCGGTAAGTGATATGAATCGGCTAAAAACTGATACAGAAACGTCCATTATCGCACTCCGCAACAGCAGTGCAGAGAAATTGCTGCAGCAACGGGCTGCAAGCCTGTCGCAAATTTCGTCCATCCGGGAGCGTAATTTCGGGAAAGGCATTACACCGGACAAGCTGCAAATCAGCTTCGATAAAATCAGAGTCATCATCGATGGCGAAGTAATGGCGTTTGAACAGCCGCCGGTCATGAAAAACGGCAGCACGCTCGTGCCGATGAGAGCCATCTTTGAGCGTCTGGGCGCTACATTAAAATGGAACGCTCAGACCCAATCTGTTGTCGCTACCAAAGATGATACGAGAATCGAGCTGACTCTGGGCAGCAAAGCTGCGAAGAAGAATGGACAGGTGATCAACCTGGATGCGCCGGGACAACTCGTCGGCTCTCATACCATGGTGCCGATCCGCTTCATCGGCGAATCATTGGGCGCTTCGGTGAAATGGGACAGTGCGACGCAGACCGTATACATCACAACGGCTCCTGAGGAATCCGGCGATAACCTGCCGTCAGAGACAGAGGAACCGGTAACCGGTAGTGTTACTACAAGCTAAAATAGTAGATTAAAATGGTTTGAAAATAGCCCCTTCACAAAATCTGTTGATCCTGTGAAGGGGCTATTTGTTTAAGCTCTAATGAATCTCATCCAGAAGCGCGTAGGCTTCCTGTTTCGTTTGAACTTGTAACAGCTGATCCCGGAAGTTATCGTCCATCAGTTTGCGGGAGAGCATTTGCAATATTTTGAGATGCTCATTGCCTTTGTTCTCGGCAGGAATCGCAATCATAAAGATCAATTTGGCCGGGGTACCGTCAACACTGCTCCAATCGATACCAGCTTGTTTCATCCCGAATACGACTCGGGGCTCCAAGACAGCACTTGATTTCCCATGAGGAACCGCGATGTTCATCCCGATTCCGGTCGAGCTTTCCTGCTCACGGTTTAGTATCGCTTGTTTGAACTCGGAAGCAGAGCTGATCGCTCCATTCTCCTGCAGCTTCTCGATCATCTCATCGATGACGCCGTCACGGGATGTGGCCGTTAATTCGGTTTCGATAAGATCCAAGCTAATAATATCCGTCAATTTATTAACAGGCTTATGTTGCTCTGCCGCCGCAGACTTGGTTGCAGGTTCTGCAGCAGGTGCAGCAACAGCTTCAGTCGCCGCGGAAATTTCAGACTCAGCTTTAATCTTAGCTTTACCGTTAGCCTTGCCTTCTGCAATCGCTCCACCAGCCACAGCGAATTGAGGCTGAACAACATCCTTCTTCAGCAGCTTGATCATCAGCGCCGTTACGAAGGAACCGATAATGACGGCGATGAAGAACATGACTACGTTATCGACCGCGCCTAGTACAGCAACGATTGGGCCGCCGTGCGCTACCCGGTCACCGACTTGGCCAAGCATAGCGATGACGGAACCCGTCATGGAGCCGATCATGATGCTTGGAATGACGCGCAGCGGATCTTGCGATGCAAAAGGAATGGCGCCTTCCGTGATTCCGAACAATCCCATTGTAAATGAAGCTTTACCGGATTCCCGCTCGGTAGCATGGAACTTCCGCTTGAATAGGAAGGTTGCAAGTCCAAGTCCAATCGGCGGAATACAGATCGCGACGGCAATCGGTCCCATAATTTCATAGTTACCTTCGCCAATCATGGCCGATCCGAACAGAAAGGCAACTTTGTTCACCGGGCCGCCCATATCAAAGGAGATCATTGCTCCAAGAATTAAAGCTAGTAAGATCGAACTCGTGCCTTGCATGCTGGCCAGCCAAGAGGTTAAGATTTCAAAAAACTTGGCAATCGGTCCGCCCAGCAGGAGAATAAAGGCCAACCCGACAATCAGGGATGCCAATACAGGAATGATGATGATTGGCATAATAGGAGCAAGCGCTTTGGGCACTTTCCATTTCTTGATCCATAGCGCCACATAACCTGCCAGGAAGCCGGCAATGATTCCGCCGATAAATCCGGCGCCTGCCTCACTGCCGTAGAAGCTGCCGTTTGCGGCGATGAAGCCGCCGATCATCCCGGGAGCAAGACCTGGCCGGTCTGCGATGCTAAAGGCGATAAATCCGGCCAAAATCGGCACCATGAAAGTAAAAGAAGCTCCGCCCAGGCTTTCGACGATTTTCCAGAAGGAGCCCTCCGGAATTTGCAGTCCGCCCGGCGTTGGTTGCCCGCCTATAGATAAGGCAATCGCGATCAGAAGCCCGCCCACGACGATAAACGGAACCATATAGGATACGCCGCTCATCAAATGGCGGTAAAATTGGTTTTGCTTGGCCGCCTGCTGCTTCCCGCTGCCGCCGGAAGGCTCTTGCCCAGATTGAGCCTGATATAGAGGCACATCGCCGCGAATCAGCTTCTCGATCAAAGCTTCCGGATTCCGAATCCCATCCTGGACCCCGGCGACCAACAGCTTTTTGCCGACGAATCGGTTCTTGTCCACATGTTTGTCGGCGGCAATAATGATGCCGTCCGCTTGGGCGATGTCCTCTTCCGTAAATTCATTCTCAACGCCTATGGATCCTTGGGTCTCCACTTTCATGCTGATCCCCAGCTTGTCGGCTGCCTTCTGTAAATTTTCGGCAGCCATATATGTGTGCGCAATGCCGTTGGGGCATGAGGTAATGGCTAGAAACTTCATGTAGTTAACCTCCCTTTGTTTTTAAAACGGTTACAATTCAATATTACCCGAATAAAACAAAGGAATAGTTTAAATTTTTACCGCAGCTTCCGGCAAAATGTGTTTATAAGAGCGAGAAGACGTCTCCCGGGTGTTCGGACCGGATCAACTGCTCCACCAGGGAGGGCTGCTCGCTAAGCAGCGAAAGCCGATGAAACAGCTTCTTCGTATTCTCCTGATCCTGACTCCGCAGCGCCAGCATGAATACGATGGAGACCTTGTCCTGCTCCCATTCCAACGGTTCCTTTAAGGTAGCAATGGCAATTTGCGATTGCTTTACCAGCTTGGGATCGCCGTGCGGGATGGCAATCCCGCCGCCGATGGCCGTTGAGGAGGCTCTTTCCCGCAGCAGAGCCTGATGAGCATAGTCGTGATCTACAAAGCCTTTGGCATACAGAAGATTGGCCATTTGCTCGATAATTTGGAAGCGATGGGACACTTCGATTTGCGTAAGTATCAACGACGGCTTCGTGTGCATTTGCAAGAAAGAAGCCGAGGCATCCGGCGAATGATCCTCCAACTGTCCAAGAAAATCGGCTATCTTCTTTTCGTCCGCGGTTTCCAGTAAAGGGGATACCTCAATATAAGGAACATCAATGTCGCCGAGCGGAATCGTGGATACGATGAAATCCACCGGATGATGATCCAGGTATGCCTTCAGATCCGCCCTTCGAACAGAGTCCTGCACTTGGACAGCGCTGAATTTGCGCTCCAGCTTCGAGCGCAGAATTTGCGAGATGCCTATCCCCATATGACATACGGTGATGATATTCCTAATGAGCTTCGTCTGTTTGTTTAACCGTTCAATGGATGCTTGAAAATGCAGAGTAAGATAAGCGACCTCATCTTCCGGAATCGCAAAATTGAAATTGCGCCTCAATTCTTTGGCGGCATAAATCACCATGCTGAACATGTAGGGATACATTTTCTTAATATCCTGCAGCAGCGGGTTCGTTACGCTCAGCCCGTAGCTCAAGCGATGGATCGTTGTGCTTAAATGGATGCTCAGTCCCTCTTTGAGCGCGGCGTCCTGCCCGAAATCAATAAATGTCAGGCTGGACATTTTCCGCAGAAGGGATTGTACGAGCTCGGTTACTTCCGTGGTAATTTTCAGCGGTTGCCCGGACAGATCGGCTGTCTCCATCCGGCTGCGGGAACGGATTTTGGCGCCTAATAAATGTGCCGTTAAGTAAGCGAGCTCATCCGCGGAGAAATGCACCGAGAAGCTGCGCTCTAGCTGCTGAGTAAAGGCGAGCGTCCACTGGTACTCTCTTTTTTCCCGAATAAAGGCTTGTTCCTGCTTGGAGAAGGAGATCGGCTGATTCAGCTTCGTACGGCGGATCATAAGCAGAGTATGAACGAGCAGGTTATCGAAGGCCTCGTCCGTAAAATGAAACGATTGATCCTCCTCTAGCTGTTTTAATTCCCGGGTTACGATATCCACCTCATAGGCTTCAAACTGCTTTTTGATGAAATGATTGGTCGTAGTGCCGATTAATTGGGACACTTTAGAGAGGGCGGCTCGCTTGTCTTTCTCGGCTCCCTCGATCGTAATGCCAACCTTTTGCTTGGATACGACGGCAAGCTTCCTTTTTTCCAGCCATGGATTTAGTGAATCCAAGTCTCTTTTAATGATGGCCCGGTTGACGTAATATTTCTCTGCCAATTCCTGAAGCGTTGTAGGCTTGGTGTTCATTAGAAGCTCGTAGGCGATCGCGGCAATCCGGTTATCGTCCCGTTCGTACCCGCTTTCCTGGACAGAGCTGAACAAATGGTTGAACAGCTTGGACTGCTCGTGCTCTTCGATGTCGAGCTTCACGCCAATACCCGGTTTGCGCAGCAGCCTGGCATTCCCTTGTTCAGCCAGGTAGGCATCAATGACTTCGAGGTCATTCCGAATCGTTTTCTCCGAACAGTTTACTTTTATCGCCATGTCACGTGCTACAAAATACTGGCTTGTATCGCTTAACAGCAATCGCAAAATTTCTTTCTGACGTGTATTCATCGCTATAATCAACACCTTGCTTTAATTCTATTAGATTAACATGTACAAATCGCTCTCATTATAGCCTAGCCCCGATAGTTATCCAACTGGTGATTCCGTCTAAAAGTTGGTAGTATGAGGGAATGGAGCAAACCGCGAAGGTTAGCGCCGCTAAATAGCGACTGGGAGGAAAGGGTATGAAGGAGAAAGCCACGAAGGCAATCCGCTGGGGGATCATGGGAACAGGCTGGATTGCCGAGAAATTTGCCGCAGATTTAACGCATGTCAGCAACGGGGACGGGTTGGCGGTTGGCTCGCGTACTCAGCATAGCGCGGATCAGTTTGCAACGAAGTTTAATATCCCCCGTGCCTATGGAAGCTATGAGGAGTTAGCCAACGACCCAGAGATTGATGCGATCTATGTGGCGACGCCGCATCCTTATCATCGGGACAATGTGATAACCGCTCTGCGAGGCGGAAAGGCTGTTCTGTGCGAGAAGCCATTCACGGTGAACAGCAGGGAGCTTGAGGAGATTACCGCTCTGGCTAAGGAGAAACGCTTGTTCATGATGGAAGCGATGTGGACGCGGTTTTTGCCGCCGATCGTTCAGGTCAGAAAGTGGCTGGAGGAAGGGAAGATCGGTGAGGTTAAGCTGCTCAAGGCGGAATTCGGCTTCCGCAGCGACTGGAATCCAAGCGGAAGATTGCTCAATCTTGAGCTTGGAGGCGGTGCATTGCTGGATGCAGGGATTTATCCGGTATCTTTCGCTTCTATGATTTTTGGTCCAAATCCAGAGAAGGTTTGGAGTACAGCCCATCTCGGAGAGACTGGAGTCGACGAGCACTTTTCAATATTGCTGGATTATGGTCAAGGGCGTTCGGCTTCCCTTCACGGTGCGGTCAGGCTCGATCTTACGAACGAAGCGTATATTTACGGGACGGAAGGTTCGATTCATATCCCTTCATTTTTGAACGCGACGAAGGCTGTTCTTCATGTTAAAGGACAGGAGCCGGAAACGGTAACCGATGACCGGAATTTTGCGGGATATGCTTATGAAGCCGAGGAGGTAGGCAGATGCCTGCTGGCCGGGCAAACCGAGAGCAGTGCAATCACCTTGGCCGAATCGCTCGGGATCATGCAGCTGCTTGATCAGGTACGAGCCCAATGGGGTCTGAAATATCCATTTGAATAGTGATTTCAATTTTGCAGATTAAAACCTTGAATGACGTATATGTCTTCAAGGTTTTTTTATGGACAAGCAAAGCCTGTAGACTCCCGAAAAAGGCATATTAACTATAATATGTAAAAATGATTATTGATGTAACCGCTTTAAAAATTTAGCATTACAAATAGCCGCACGCATTCGCATCCAAGTGTAATTCGTGTTTAAAGGGAGGTGAGCATCCTTAATGTTTCTTAAGGTGTAGGGAAAGGGGCAATATATCCTTTATTAATGGAGGTATGATCATGAATTCCCAATCATCCGTTATTCCGTTTAAATTCCGCAATTATAAAATCATCACCGTTGCTTTATGCTTGGCCCTCATTCTTCCATGGCTGCCAAGCGGTCAGGTGAATGCGGCTGCACTTTTCAGCGACAATTTTGAAAGCGGTAACAGTAATAATTGGACAGCCACGACTGGCACTTGGTCCGTGGTGAAGGACGGAAATTCTTATGTATACTCCCAGACTAGCACGAGCGAAGGACGTACTTCGGCTGGAAGTTCCTCTTGGACAAATTATGCTGCGCAAGCCGATGTCAAAGTAGAAGATTTCAATGGAACCAACCGTACTCATGTGGCAGGCCGTTATAAGGACGGCAACAACTATTACGCCGCTTCGCTCTATAATAGCGGAGGAGGCAAACTGGAAATCCGCAAGAAGGTAGGTGGTTCCTCCTCGACGCTCGTGACCAAGGATTATCCGCTGTCAACGGGTGTATGGTATAACGTCAAACTGGAACTGTCGGGATCTACGATTAAAATGTACGTGAACAACACGCTGGAGCTGACCGCCACGGATTCCAGCCTAACCACTGGAGCGGTCGACTTCGTCACAGGCAAAACATTGGCTAAATTCGATAACGTCACCGTTACGGAACTTGAAGGAGGCACGACGCCAACCGATCCGCCGCCGAATCCTGATCCGGATCCAGGCGTGCCAGCACCTGCAGATGGGGATCTCTACGTAGCTGCAAATGGCACTGCCAGCAACCCGGGAACTTTGGATAAACCGACCACGCTTGCTGCGGCCATCACGAAAATAGCTCCGGGCAAAACAATCTATATGCGTGGTGGGACGTACAGCTTCAATTCTACCATTACGATTGAACGCGGCAATAACGGTACCTCCAGCGCCCGCAAAAACCTGGTGGCTTACGGCAATGAGAAGCCGGTCCTCGATTTCTCGGCTCAGGCTTTTGCCTCTACGAACCGCGGCATTCAATTATACGGGCATTACTGGGTAATTAAAGGGCTTGAAATCAAGGGCGCTGGCGATAATGGGCTGTACATCGGCGGCAATTACAACCGAATTGATCAAGTCGAGGCGCATCATAACCGGGATACAGGCATTCAAATTGGCCGCTATGCTTCAACCGCGCAATTCAATGATTGGCCAAGCTATAACCTGGTTATCAATTCGTATTCTCATGACAATTACGATCCGGATGACGGGGAGGATGCAGACGGCTTTGCAGCCAAGCTGACAGTCGGGCCGGGCAACGTATTTGACGGCTGTATCGCAGCATATAACGTTGATGATGGCTGGGATCTATATACCAAATCCGATACAGGTCCGATTGGGGCGGTCACGATCCGCAACAGCATTGCGCATCATAATGGCCAAACTTCCGATGGCACCTCGACGACGAATAGCGATGGGAACGGCTTCAAACTGGGCGGAGAGAAGATCGGAGTCAACCACATTGTCGAGAACAGCATCGCCTTCCAAAACAAAAAACATGGCTTCACTTACAATAGCAATCCAGGCTCGATCCAAATGAAGAACAATACATCCTGGGCGAACGGGCAGAGCAATTTCGCCTTCGATGTCGGCACGCATATTTTCACGAACAATTTATCCTTCCAGGGCGGGGCAAGCGATAAGACTAGCGGTATCGATGTGTCCAGCACGAACGTGTGGTGGAAGAACAAAAAAAGCGAAAACGCCAAAGGACTTCTCGCCAGCGCTGAGGACTTTGTCAGCCTGATTCCTACGCTGACGCGCAACAGCGATGGTTCTCCAAATCTGGGCAACTTCCTGAAGCTTGCTTCAGGAAGCGATTTAATCGGCTCAGGAACGCCAAACGGTACGAATATCGGGGCGCGCTAGGCTCGATTACGGAGGAAATTAATTAAAGGGGCTGTCCAGAAAGTCAGTAATAGCTGACTTTCTGGCAGCCCCTTTGATCTTCAGTGCGTGGTTTGGGGGTTAGTGGAATTGATGGGAGTGATGGGAGTGAGACTGATGAGACTGATGAGACTGATGAGGCTGATGAGCTTGGTGAGGCTGATGAGACTGATGAGACTGATGGGACTGATGAGACTGATGGGACTGATGAGACTGATGAGGCTGATGAGACTGATGGGACTGATGGAACTGATGGGACTGATGGGACTGATGGAATTGATGGAATTCGCTGAACTCATGGGCTGGTCACCTGCTAACGGACAGGAGATCCGCTATTTGTTAAAATAGGCTCTCTTTTGCTATGCTTACGGACACTGGTTCCTTTATTCGACCAAATTGACTGTAATAAACAGGTTTTTGGGAGCAATAGCGGAACGTAGGTCCGTTAGCTCTCAAGATTCCTCGTTATTTCACAAATAGCGTCCTCTGTGTCCGTTTAGGTTTGCATATATCCAGTCGTTTAGCCAGCCATCCAAGCCACACAGCCGTCAACGAACTACCGAGAACCAACTACCACCCGCCGCCGACCACCCGCCGCCGACCAACCAACTGCCGCCGACCAACCAACTGCCGCCGACCAACCAACTGCCGCCGACCAACCAACTGCCGCCAACCAACCGCCGATTTATCGCTGTAGAATAACCATCCCTACATAAACGGCTATGGCTGCTGCGGACAGGAATGGAGCAAATGGAATGGACGATACTTTTCCTCGGCGCAAGCTTCCAGCTATCCCCGCATATACGAGGGCAATCACACTGCCCGCTAGAAGCACATAAATATTGGCATACCAGCCGATCCAAATCCCGATAGCCGATAATAGCTTAATATCCCCTGCCCCGATATAGAAATCGAGCTTGTACTTGGCTAGCCATAAGAAGATGGAAGGGATCAGAATTCCCAATAGGGCGTCCGCCAGTGACATATACAGCCAGCTATGAAGCAATCCCAATGGAAACAGCACGATGACGAGGCGATTAGGAATGATTCGGCTTCTAATATCGCTGATGCTGCAAATCAGCAGGAGCAAGAAGAAGGCGGCCGCCAACGATATTTTCATAGACACTCCCCCGAGCGATTCGATCAAAGATGCCAATATTTTCACCCATTTCCCGAATTTTGTCAAAAAATAGTACCTACTACTTTATTCCTGTTCTTAAAATCTCGTGGAACTTAAGACCTTTAGAGGTAGGAAATTAGTCTATATTAAGGATTATTTATACAAATAAGGTATTGTACGACCTATAGGTTACTTGTATAATGATCAGCATTAGTGAGGTAAATATTACTAAATACAATGATTTTTTCTTTAGTAGGTGAACATATGAAGCTGCTTATCGTTAGTGGTGGGTTTCATAGAATCGTGACGCAGTATCTGCCTAAAAAGACAACAGTCGTTCATCCTCATGCTCTTGAATTGCGAAATTTGTCGGATTATCTGAACGGTGGAAATCCTATTGGTGAAGGAATCCTCATTACGGATCAAGCCTTCACTCAAAAGCCGAGCCTTGATCGGGAGCAGCTCATTCTGCTGCTGGAATGGATAGGGGAGAACAGCACCTTTAGAATTCCTGTCGTTCTCGTCACGCGAGACTTCATGAAGCCTTTTGAGCTGAGCATGCTGACACAGCGATTTGACCACTTGACAATAGTTATCAGCGATACGGCAAGAATTCCGGCAGAAGTATTTCAACGTTCTATCGAACAGATGAGTCAGAAAAGTCAGAAGAGTACTGCCCCTGCCCCTATACATAATGATTTTAAGACAGAAGCCATATTCATGCACGAGCAGCAGCAAGCACGGCCGGGTCAGGCTGAGAAGAAGCGCTCCTTCTTCGATCGTTTCCGCTCGAAGACAGAGGCGTCAACTGAGCGGACGGCCACTGACCGTTTGACGAAGGACATCGCCAACATTAGCCGCGGGATCAGCAGAGTCGTCGCAGTCACTGGCCATCGGGGCAACGGGCTGACCAGCACTGCTGTCAACCTGGCTCATGAAGCCAGCAAACGCGGGCTGAGCAGCATCATTGTTGATATGGATGCGGAATACCGCAGCATGAATATGTACTTCAGCCGTTTCCATGACCTGACGAACAAGGATGAGCAGATGGGCGCATCGCTGATTCGCACGCTCGCCAGGCCCCAGGAGTATATGACGACAGCTTTTAATATCAAAGACCAATTCTGGCTTACATCGCTCGGGTACTCCTTCAATGACCGCATGTTATTAGAACAATTCTATAACAGCGAGAAATTGGTAGGATTGATTTCAGTGCTTAGGACGAAGTTCAATCTCGTATTGCTAGATATGCCGCTTGATTTATTTCGAAGCTTTCAAGAGACGATGATCCATATCGACGTATTCGGCTTATGTATACCGAACAACTTGCATGCGGTCCTCAGTACGGCTCGTAATGTAGAGGTGGTGCTCGATCGGGAGAAGGCGTCTTATTTTAATGCCAAATCGAAGGTCATCGTGACAAAATACAACGACCGTTCCCGGTTCCAGGGCGCGCTATTTGCACCCGAAAAGGTGAGCGAAATACTGGCCTCAGGCATCAGCGATTCCTTTCAGTACGAAATGAAGACGGCCGGAGTCGTCCCTTACAGCGACGCTTTCGACGCACAAATTGAGACGGACATCCCCGTGACGAACACGGGAGCCGAGTTTGAGAAGGCTTTTGGACAAATGCTTCTAAGATTAATGGAGGGTGCGTAGGTTCATGGACTTAAGTACAGTAAAAAGCGTCTCCCCTAACAAAAAACTGTTCAAAAAGATATTGGCTCTACTGTTCAGTATTGCCGTGATCGTCGTGTCTTTTATCGTATTGAACAATGCCAACGAGGCGGCCAAGGATACGGTAGAAGTTCTGAAGGTCAGTCAAAGCGGGGGAATACCAGCATATGTCGCTTTAACGGATAAACAAATCAAGAAATATGCCATCATCCGGAAGGAATATACCGAAGATATGATTTTGGCTGAAAATCTAACTTCTGTGACGGATAAATTTACAAAATACTATTTACGGGACGGCAGCATTTTGTACAAGGATCAGCTGATGGAAGAGAAGCCATTGCAAAATGAATGGCTGTACGAGCTCGGAGAGGAGCATGAGGTGCTCACACTGCCGTACAACTTCCTTGAGGCGGGCGGGGATATTCTCATGCCGGGCGATAAAGTGAGAATTCGCGTATCGTTCGAGCAGGAAGTGCCGGATAACTCCGGAAATCCGAATGCATTTGTCTCCACACGAACCCAAATGAAGACAGAGGTGCTGTTTGACAGCATCGAAGTCCGGGACATGCTCAATTCCAGCAGCCATTCGATTTACGAGGTGTACAAAGAGGTGCTCAAGCTGAGCGAAGACAAGCGGCAGGAGGTCATGAAGAGTAATGACTTTCTGAAGAGCATTCAGCCGAGATCACTGCTCCTCGAAGGAACGAGGGAGCAAATCGATAAATTCGCCAAATATAACGGCTATGACGGGAAGAAATATTTGATTACGATTCTGAGCCGCAAGAACAGCCAGGTTATTCTGGATCAGCTGCCTACTTTGCAAAGAGAGGTGGAGTCATGGATCAACACGAAAAACTGAAGCTCGATGACGTGCTGAGCAAAATTTCGGCCAAGGAATTAATGGGGACGGAGCTGCAGGACAGCAAGCTGATTTACAGCGTCGTCGGCTTTATCCCAGCGTGCGATATGGTGGACAACGCCTTGATCATTAGCAACCTAGGCTATCTGCTGGCGCAGAAAGGGCTGAATACTTGCATCGTTGATTTGAAGGTGTTCAATCCGAACATCTACCACTACCTGGATGCCAAGCCCAGCAAGAGAGGGGGCGGGCTGATCCGGCTATTGAAAAGCGACAAGGTCGATTTCCGGGAAGAGATTCAGGCCACGAAGTACGAACGCTTATACGTGCTGTCTCCAAGCCCGCATGATCTGCTCGAGGAATATTTCGATTTCGAGTTCGAGCATTTGGAGCGGGTCATCGACACGCTCAAAGGAATGTTCGATATCATCCTGCTGGATATTCCGAACAATCCGCCGCTTGAGTTCTGCCTGGGGGCAATGAAATCCTCGCATGTCGGCTTTTTTACGGCCACGGAACGCATGGAGGCTCCCAGCAATATGACCCGTATGCTTGATTTTGCCGCTTCCGTCGGCATCAGCACGGCGAAATTCACGAGCGTCATTCTCATGAACGTTCAGGATATCAACTATGACTACAAGGGGTTCAAGGAGTTCGGCTTCAATATCGTGGCGTCCCTGCCGCTGATCAAAGCGGCCTATGCCTCATCGCTCGAAGGAAAGCTGTACGTGAGGGATAACCCTTTGGTGAACAAATATTTTCTGCGGGAAATGCGGAAATTAGCGGACATTCTCGGCAACCAGTAAGGGGGGATTAGATCGAATGCTTACCCGTGCAAAAATCAGCGACATGCAGCAAAAAGTAGCGCACCAGATCAGCAAGCCTGAAGATATGGAGGAACTGAAAAATAAATACACAACCATTCAGTTCGAAGAAGCGCTGGAGCTGTGCCAGAAATACATAACGAAAGTAGCAACCCACGCCTTCCGCCGGGAGAATGATCCCGCCCGCAAGCGCGAGATGACGAAATCATACATCAACGAATTTGTAGATTCGCAGAAGCCGGTCGTTGAAGGATATTTTGAGCTGGTGGAATTGAAGCAGGCGCTAACTAATGAAATCACTCATTACGGTCCGATCACGAAGGCGATGGAGGACCCAACGATCGATGAGATTCGGATCAACGGCACGGATCAAATCTTCGTAGAGAGCGGCGGGAAGACGATCCCATGGGATCAACACTTTATCGACCGGGAGCATTTGGAACGGATCATATCCAAACTGCTCGGTGTCTCCAAAGTACGGCTTACACCGAAAATTCCAATGGTTAACGCCCGTACGATCGAAGGATACCGCGTTAATGCTACCCATGCCGACATTTCGCCTTACGATGCGCCAGCGGTGGTCATCCGGAAGTTCAGCAAGAAGAGTATTACCCCGGAAATGATGCTGCGAAATGAGTCGTTCACCGTGAATATGTTCAAGCTGCTGTCCCTGCTGCCCAAAGCCGATCTTTCCTGGATTACGGTAGGGCCGACAGGCAGCGGGAAGACGACGCTGAACGAAATGATGGTCAAGGAGATCAATCCGCTCTCCCGGATCATTACGATTGAGAATCCTTCGGAAATGCGGCTGCTGCAGAGGGAGGGAAACAGCGAGCACGGAAGAATCATCAACGACGTGCTGCAATACGAATCCGTTCCGGATGACGATGACGCGAGTCCGGCCACGATGGAAAATTTGCTGATCAATGCCATGAGGCAATCGCCCCATTGGATTGGCCCGGGCGAGCTGAGAACGCCTGGGGAATTTGCGACCGCGCTTCGGGCGGCGCAAACCGGTCACTTCTTCTTCACGACGCTGCATGCCGAGGGCGACCGGGAGGCGATCTACCGCTTCCTGACCGCCTATCTGATGGCTTCTAATGAGCCGGCGGAACTGGCGCTCCGCAACATTTGCAGCGCCGTCAAATTCATCGTGTTCCAGGAGAAGCTGGCCGACGGGACCAGAAAGGTCACCTCCATTTCCGAGGTGCTGGGCTCTGAAGGGCTGGAGCCGATCGTAAATCCGATTTACAAATTTGTATCGGAGGACGTGCTGGAGGAGGATGGAACTCACCGCGTGCTCAAAATCATCGGCAAGCACAAACGCGTCGGCATGCTGTCCGAGAAAGTGCAGCAGACAATGATCAAGGCGGGCATCAAGCGCAGCCGCTTCGAGTTCCTGACACAGCCGCCGGGGGAAGACGAAATAGAGGAGTACGCATTCGATGGATACCAACGCAATTATTAGTCTATCTTTGGGGATTGCTGCATTCATCGTGTTTAACGCCATCTTCGAGATCCGCTTCTTCGAAGGCACAGGCCGGTTCTTTCTCGGCATGCTTGATACGCTGGCAGAGCATCTCGGCAGGTACAATACGAAGCGCTATGTGGAGCGGGTCAAGAAGGAACGCATCGTCAAACAGAAGGAAAATATTTACGCTAAATACAACCGGCTCGTCGAAGGACTTATTCTCGACTTCAATCTGCCGCTGACGCTGGAGAGTTTCACCTCGCTATTGTGCATTGCTTTTGCGATCGTGGTGCTGATCGTCGTAGTCTTCATGAAGAACGTCACTCTGGCCGTGGTCGTGACCGTAGCGATATTCATCGGGCTGCTAACCTACTTCGTCATGCAGTCCAAAGCGATCAAGGCCGAGAAGCTGGAGAGCATCATGGATGCCGAGGATATCATTTGTCCCTTGGCCCGGGAAGGCGTGCTGATCGCGATCAAAAAGGTGATGGAAAGCGACGAGTACATCAAGCCGGGCATCCGTCCTTACTTCCAGCAGTTCATCGATAATTGCGAGAATAACGGATACTCGTTCAAGCAGGCGATCCAGCTGCTGAATCGCCAGCTCGGACCCAAGTTCGACAACTTCGCCAAGAAGGCGATCGTCTTCGAATACAACGAGCGGAGGGGTATGGCTGATATCTTTCTCGATATCGTGGATGAGAATGCGGTGCTGCGTGAAATCAATGCGCGGAAGGACCGGATTTTCCGGAAGATGAACCGGGATTTTCTATTAAAAACCGTCATTATCGTGTTGTTCTTTCTTTACGCCTTGTCGGTGGATGATTTCAGGGAATTCATGCTGTACAGCACCTTCGGCAAAATGATCAACACGGTCATGATCAGCATCATATGCCTCAGCTTTGCCCGCACGCAGGCGCTCCAAGGCAATCTGGGGCCGGGGA
The DNA here is from genome assembly GCF_054767475.1 of Paenibacillus sp. YSY-4.3. NCBI lineage: Bacteria > Bacillati > Bacillota > Bacilli > Caryophanales > Paenibacillaceae > Paenibacillus > Paenibacillus sp. YSY-4.3. The sequence goes on from NZ_BAABMC010000006.1 coordinate 211,640, forward strand.
GTGACAGGAAATGACGATGCTTGCCAAGCTCGGCGCGCTTGCCGCCATTCTCTATTTGGTGAAGGTATTCATATATCCTTTTTTCAAGCCCGTACAGGGGAAGCAGAAGAAGCGAAACCGCAGATACTTGAAGGAACGCAAGAATGCTCAGTTCAATGATAAGCTCAAAGGCTTCAAGCGAAAATTCGCCGCCAAGTACGTCAGCAGGCTGCTTGGAAACGCAGAGCGCATGCGGTACCAGAAAATAATCGACCGGCTCGATCTGCCGATGAAGCCAGAGGAGCTGCGGGCAGAGCAAATATTTTACGCTGCAGCCGGGGTCATCGTTACAGCCATATTTATGAGCGCCAACCTGCTGCTTGGTTACATTACGGCGATATTCATCATTCTTGGCTGGCTGTACCCGATCTCCGAAATGGAGCAGAAGATTGAGCGCAAGAACAAGAACATTGCGTTTGACTTTCCGGCTTTTTACAGCATGGTGTATTACCAGTACTCGAAGTCGGTCAATATTTACCTCGCGGACGTCATCCGGGATTACTTGCCTAATGCGAATCACGATATGGCGGAGGAGCTCGGCGTGATGCTTGACAATATCGAGTACGGCGAAGAATATGCGCTCAAACAGCTAAAGAAGCGGGTTCCCATCCATTACATCATTAAATTTTGCGACTTGATGGAGACCCGGCTCAAAGGCTATGACAATATTTCGCAGATGGTATATCTCAAGAACGAAGTAGACAGCTACCGGATTCTGGCCCTGGAAGAAGACTTGGAGAAAAGGCAGCGAACCAATTCGCGGATCCAGCTCGTTCTTATCCTCGTTTTGGTCGTTTACATCGCCATCTATTATTTATTCACCATCTTGGATTCTATCAAAATGTTTCAATAAACCGGATGATTTTAAACAAATTATAAAAAGTATAGGAGGGCATTGGGTATGGAATATCAAAATCGCAAGCGGAACAGCAAGCAGGAGGGGGAGAAGAAACTCTCTTTCTGGAAGGAGGAGCGCGGAGACATCGGCGTGAAGCAAATCGCCGTTACTGTTGGCGTGATCGTCATCATCGCCGTAGCCGTTACTTTAATCCGGAATACCTTCTTGGAGCAATGGATCAAAGAGATATGGGAGATGTTCATGAAAGCGATCGAGGACATGATGGCCTAACGCAGGCGACTACTTAAGGCAAAGGTGAAATGAAATGCGCGCATTTGCAAAATCGATTCTCGTCTCTATTCTCGTTTCGATAGCTATTTTGTTGTTTACGAACTTCATTTATTTTTTTCCCTGGTACATGACGCTGGTGGTGGAAACTTTCCATTTGTCTCAGGTCGTGGCTAGCGATAATTATCTAAAGAACGAGTACAAGGAAGATACGCTCAGGAAGCTGGGTGACCGCCCGGTGTACCGGGATAAGGCCGATCAAATCGTCATTTCCGCTGAAAAAGAAGGGGGCGGCGAGCATTCCGCTGAGGGTTGGGATGCCTCATTGTACGAAGACGCCTCGGATCTCGAGAAGCCCTACAAGCAGCGAGGGCATCCCGTCACGGTAACGATCGAAGCGGTGTATCCTCTTAGCATTAAGCTGTGGGGGGAGAAATACGAGCGGGAGATTCCGGTTTCCTTCTCACTTACAACGACAGGGCTCAAGCATTACAAAGACTTAGAGTATTATGAATACCTGGAATAAGAGGGAATAGAGGGAATATGAAAAATATAGCTGTAGCATTGCTGCTCCTTCTATTGCTGTCGGTGCTGCTGGAGCCTATGGCTGAGCTCTTGTATCTAGGGAAAGAGAAGATCGCTTTGGGGTCGGCCCTTAGTAATGCGGCGCGTTCGGCGAAGGACCGCAGCCTGGTTTATGAGTTTCATAGGGATTTGGATGCCAGGGTTGATGAAGATAAATTCGTGAAGTATTTCGCAGAGGCGTTCGAGAATGCCTTGAAGCTGACTTGGACGAATGAGGGGCTGAGTACGCGTGAGCTCACCTTCGCATCCACGAATGGCAAATACAATGATTTCACGGTAACCGTTGAATTTAAGGAAGAGATGAATGAATTGACAGAGCAGCTGGTAACGGAGGTCGAGCTGAAGGCCCAATCGGAATATAAGTTCCAGACCAAGTATTTGCAGCTGGCCGAAGATGCCGGACAGGACGTCGCTTATCAGCTCGAATCCGAGCGGATGCTGATTCTGTCGGTCAAAAACTAAGGGAGGGGAGAAAGCAGATGGACTATGTCATGGTAACGCTACAAGCCGGCGAGAACTATACCAAGGAATTAAAGGTGCCTATTTTTGTTACTTCAGGGGAACTGCTGACCATGCTGTCTGACGCGCTGGGCCTGTCCATCACTCCGGAGCATCGGCTTCAGGCCGAACCGCTTGGACGCATACTCGATCCCGCGCGGACGCTGGAAGAAGAAGGCGTGGCCTTCGGAGCGCTGCTGACTCTCATTTAGAAGGAGTGGACCCGCGTGAATTACAACATCAGCACTGGCGGTTTAATTTGCGAGGCCGGAGACAAGCTGCTGCTTGCCGATATTCGCAATTATTCCGGCACGCATCTGCAGAGCCGGTTCTCTGGCGATGCATCCCTCTTGGAAGGCGTGTTCTGGTTCATGAACCAGAGGGGGGACAGCATTTATTACAGCGATCAGAGCCAGGGGCACCGATTGTATCGCATGGATCTGTCATTAAGAAGCACTCAACTGCTCATCGACCGCCCTTGCTATGGCCTCGTCTTAAACGGAGATTGGCTGTATTACAAGAGCGAGGCCGATCATAAGCTGTATCGCTGTCTGACCGATGGGAGAAGCGAATCCCGGGTGACGGATGAGCCGGTGGAATGCTTTGTCGTAGAAGGGGAGCAGGTGTATTACGGAACCCTGCAAGGAATCCGGTCGTGTCATGTTAGCGGAAGCAACCGCGAGCAGCTCTCGGAATCCGTACCCGCCCATTTGCTGAAAATCGGCGACGACTTGCTATTCGCCGACACGAAGAACCAGTATTTGCTGACCGCTCTGCATCTGCAAACAGGGGAAGCGCAAGTCTATGCGGACGTATCGCCGAATAGCCTGAATAGCGATGGGCGTTACATTTATTGCGCCAACCGCAGCAATGACAGCTCGGTATATCGCATCGATCCGGACACAGGCAGCAAAATCCGCATTTGCGGGGAGAGCGCCGACCATATTCATATTTTGGGCGATACGATTTATTTCAGCAGCCGGTTCGAATGGTACAAGATGTCGCTGACCGGCGGCCAAGCAGAGAAAGTCATTACGGAGTCGTGAGGTAAATATGATTAACGAAAACTATGAATTTAGCCGTCAGCCCCGTTTCTTACCAGAAATGCCCGGCGGAGAAATCGACATTCCCAATCCGCCTCATGCCTATGAGAAGCCGGAAATATCCTGGTTCACGTTATTGGCTCCGCCGGTCGTGATGCTGGTCATAACACTGTTGCTCGCCTTGACATATCAATCGATGTTCATGATGCTGTCTATCGCGATGACCGTTATGACATTGGTCGTATCGCTTGCTACCGCCGCTTCGCAAATTAAGAAGTACCGGAAGAAGAAGAAGGAGCGCGAGCAGAAGTATTTGCAATTTATTGCGGATACCCGCAGTGAGCTAATGCTGGCCAGAGAACAGCAAATCAAAGCTATGAACGAGATGAACCCGGAGCCTGCGGCCTGTCTGCAGCGCATCCAGGAAATCGATAACCGGCTGTGGGAGCGAACGCCTTCTTCCCCGGACTTCTTGTCGCTTCGTCTCGGGGTAGGCAGCGTTCCTTCGGCACTGCACATCAAATATACGAAGCAGGCGATCATCATGGAGAGCGACCCGCTCATCATGGAGCCGCAGAGATTGGCTCTTGAATTCGAACGGGTTCAGGATGTGCCGGTCTCGATCAATCTGATGGCTTCGGAAATTTGCGGCATTGCCGGAGAGGAAGAGAAGACCTTCGCGATCGCCACACAGATGCTGCTGCAGCTCGTTACGCATCACGGGTACGACGATGTGCGAATTGTTGTGCTGGCTGCGGAGGAAGGGCTGGAGAAGTGGAATTGGCTCCGGCAGCTGCCGCATTTGTGGACGGACGGGTTCGATGCGAGGTTTCTGCTCTGCGGCAAAGCAATTGCGCATCAGGTGCTCGGCGGGCTGAACGAGGTACTGAAAGAACGTGAGCGTAAAGAGGTAACAGGAAGCCCGCTTCCGCATTTCGTCTTCATCATCGAGGACCCTTCCCTCTTGGAGGAGGAGCCAATTAACAAATATTTGTACAACAAATGCGCTTCACTTGGAGTGTCTTCGGTATACATTGCCAAAAATCAGGCTTATCTGCCGATGAATTGTAAGCAGGTCATCGTCCTTCAGGGCAAGAACGGCGAGTTGGCTGACCGGGAATCCGGCGAGAAATCGACGTTCATCCCGGATCAGGTTCCCATGCGGCAGTTGGAGGAGGCCGTGCGCCGGATGGCGCCGCTGCGGATCAAAAATTCGAGCGCGAGCTTTGCACTGCCAACCTCGCTGACGCTGCTGGATATGCTGCAGGCCAAGACGACCGGGGAAGTCGATCTGCTGTCCCGCTGGACGAGGAACAAGCCGTTCAAGGGCATGAGCGTGCCGATCGGGATCAAGGCTGGAGGCAGCCTGTTCCACCTCGACATGCACGAGACCGGTCACGGTCCGCATGGCTTGGTCGCCGGGACGACGGGCTCCGGGAAGAGTGAGCTTTTGCAGAGCATCATCATTTCCCTGGCCATCAACTATCATCCGCATGATGTCGTGTTCGTGCTGATCGACTATAAAGGCGGCGGCATGGCCGATATTTTCAAGGGCATGCCGCATCTGGTCGGGACGATTACCAACCTGGGCGGAAATCAGACGACGCGCGCTCTCTTGTCCATTAAGAGTGAGCTGATGCGGAGACAGCGTGTGTTCTCTGAATATGGGGTAAATAACATAGACAGATACCAAAAGCTCTATTACAGCCAGAACGAGGATGGCCGCATGCCGGCGATTCCTCATTTGATCATGATTGCCGACGAGTTCGCCGAGCTGAAGCAGGATCAGCCAGAATTCATGAAGGAGCTTGTCAGTACCGCAAGGGTCGGCCGAAGCCTCGGCGTCCATCTGATCCTGGCGACGCAGAAGCCGGCAGGCGTCGTGGACGACCAGATTTGGAGCAACTCAAAATTTAAAATCTGTCTGAAGGTTCAGGATGAGGCTGACAGCAAGGACGTGATCAAACGGCCGGATGCGGCCATGATCAAGGAGCCTGGCCGTGCTTATATACAGGTGGGCAACGACGAAATTTTCGAGCTGTTCCAATCAGCATTTTCCGGGGCCGATTACGACCCGGAAGGAGAAATGCTGAAGAGCGAGAACCGCACGAAACGCCTTTACGAAATTTCGCTTCACGGCCGCGCCGAGCAAATCTATCCGCTGGAGGAAGAGAAGATCGCGCTGAAGGAAATGCCTTCCCAGTTGAAGTGCATGGTCGAGCACATCATCTCATTCTCGGAACGGAGCGGCGTACAGTCGCTTAAAGGACCTTGGCTGCCGCCGCTTCCAGATACCGTATTCCTGGACGATTTGTACGCTCCGGGAACAGGGCTGGATATGGAAATGGGCTGGCCTGGGGAGGAAGAGATTCTCAGCGCGCCGGTCGGCCTGGTGGATGATCCGCGGGGCCAACTGCAGGAACCGCTTGCGATCGATTTTGCGGCCGAGGGAAATCTGTTCGTGTACGGCTCTCCGGGTACGGGCAAGACGTATCTTCTGAGATCGCTGTGCATGTCGCTGGCCTATAAGTATTCACCGTCCGACGTTCATTTGTACGTCATGGATTTGGGGGGCTCCTCCTTCAAGCTGTTCGAACGGCTGCCGCATTGCGGCGGAGTCATGACGCTGGAGCAGGAGTCGACGATCCAGCAGTTCGTCTTATTCCTGTTCAGGGTGATGGACGAGCGGAAGAAGCTGTTCGAGGAAAGCCAGAGCGACGGTTTTAACGATTACAGGCTTAATGGCGGGAAGCTCCCGGCCATCGTACTCGTCATCGACAACTATTTCGCGCTGTCAGAGACTTACGAAGAAATCGACGAGAAAATGGTCACATTGGCCCGAGAAGGCTCCAAGTTCGGCATTTACATGGTCGTTACGGCCACGAACGCCTCCCTTGTCCGCTACAAGCTGTCCGTGAACTTCAAAATGGCGGTGGCGCTGCAGCTTACGGATAAAGGAGAATACGCCAACATCGTCGGACGGACGGAGGGCCTGGAGCCGGCCAAGGTGTCCGGTAGAGGCCTCGTCAGCGGCAAGCCGCCGCTCGAATTCCAGACGGCCATTCCCGAGTTCAGTGCGCGGAGCATGGAAGAGCTCATCCAAGACTTTGAGTTCTTCGCCAGGGAGAACCTGGTTGAGCCGGCGACGCCGATCCCGATCATGCCTGCCAAAATCGACATGAAAGAGATCAACCAGGGCGGAGAGCTGCTGGCCATCGGGCTGGGAGATCATGATTTGATGCCAGTCTACGTGGACTTGACGGCTACGCCGGTGATCATGATCGCTGGCGACGCGATGTCGGGCAAGAGCACGCAGCTCGTCTCATGGATCAGCATGCTGGATGAGAAGCTGGGTTCGGACCAACTGGAGGTCTATGCCCTCGATTCCAACTCGATGGGAATCTATGAATTAATGAAGCTGCCTAGCGTGACAGACTTGTCGCAGATCGAAGACATGTACGACTTCATTGATAAAATCAAGCAAGAGCTGGACGACCGGCGTGCCAAGTTCCTGGCCGCTAGGCAGGCGAACGGCGACCTGAATGACCTGGTGCGTTCCTGGAAGCAGATGATCTTCGTCATCGATAACTTAAGTGAACTGACCAATGGGGATCAGTATTCACTCAAGGAATTGATCGAGCGCATTGCCAAGCATGAACGCGGCATGAAGGTAGCCGTTATTGCTGCGGATCAGACCTCTGAGCTCGCCAATAACTGGGATAGCCTGGGCAAAGTGCTGCGGGAGGAGCAAACTGGCCTCTTGCTCGGCAGCCTCAAGGAACAAAGCCTGTTCAATACGAGGTTCCCGTATGGGAGCCAGGAGAAAGATATGGAGCTTGGCGACGGCTATTTTATCGTAAAGAACAAATTTACGGGCCTGCGTACGGCCATGTTCTCGCAGCAGCATGAGAAGGTCATGATATAGAGCATCCGGGCAAGCCGATTCATTGGGGAGGGGTGTAAATGCCTTCATCCGGAGAAATCCGCAGAAAAGCAGCTGGAGTCCGTGTCATATCCGAAGATATCAGGCGCGAATCATCGAAGTACCAAAGTGTTGTGGGCGATGTGAGCACCTGGTGGAAGGGAGAAGCGGGAACCAGCTTTAGAACCGGGTACCAGCAGATTCATCGCGATATCAGCGACCTGCTCCGCAAGCTGGACGGCCTGGAATCCAAGCTCGGCAGCAATTTGGCTAATGCGGTCGATCGGGCCGAAGAGGAGCGGAGACGGAAAGCGGCGGAGGAGAGGCAGCGTTTAGCTGCGCTGAAGCCATAGCTTACCCGGATGATTACACTTGAAAGGAGGTGAGATAATGTCAAACTTAACGTTTAGTCCTGGACAGGCCCGCAGCGTGTCCAAGTCGATTCTGAACAAAGGCAGAAATGCGAAGGATCTCGTAGAGCAGCTGCACAGAGAAATCAATTCCGTTGAAGGCTGGTGGCAAGGTGATTCTGCCAAGGCTTTCGTGGATGAATTCAGACAGTTGAAGCCTAACCTTGATAAGTTGGTTGAATGCGTGGAGAACATCAGCAAAAACCTCGACAAAATCGCTGATATCAAGGAGCAAAGCGAGAAAGATATCGCTAGCGCGCTTCGTAAATAAGGAAGATCGGCGTGGTACACAGTTTGCTGCTGTTATCACGCCATTTTCTAAATTAATACTCATTTTCTTTGGATGGGAGGTGGAGAGATGAGCACACCAAGTGCCATAAGCGGCACGGCCAGAAGTATCCGCAATGAGCTGGGTGAGGTTAGACGAGAGGAAGCCAAGCTGCAAGCCGAGCTATCCGGGGTCACGTCCTGGTGGAAGGGCAGTGCGGGCAAAGCGCTGACGGACAGCTATCAGTCGCAAACGCGAAACGAAATTAAACGATTGTATTCGGACATTGAGAACTTGCAGTCAGGCTTGGAGAGGCTGGCCGCCGAGGTGCAGAGAGCTGACGAGCAAAGACGGATCGAAGCTCAGCAGAAGGCGCTGCAGCTCCAGCAGCAGAGGAATGCAAAGAAATAAAGGGGTGTACCAGGCGTGTTGAGGGATAAGGATAAAATACTGTTATGCGAGCTGCTGAGAGTTGGGGACATTTCTCCATTCATCCATCGCCCCTTGGAGCATTTCTCCGAATGGGGGAAAGAGCTGAGTGGATACCCTGATTTGGAGCTGTTGACTCGCGAGATATTGTCCAGCCCCGCGTTGCTGCGCTTGTCTTTGCAGCAGCATAGGAAGCTGGAATATATGAGTTTGTACATATTTGCAGATGATGAAGGCAACAGCGTCATCGTGCCCCATGCGAACGAGCACCCGGAACTGCAATTGGACATTCATCATTTCTTGGATGATGTGACGGAGTGCGTCTTGCAATGGAGGGATAAGGGCAGCTGTTCCTTGACCGGTATGAAGGCCGGCGGCTACTGTGCGGCTAGTCTTGCGGAGCGGCTGGATCTGGAGGCCACTGTATTCGCGGTGCCTACGGGCGAAGAGCTTCCCGGAAGGGTGCGCAATCTCGTGGCCGAACATGACCCGGTTGGCGATTGCCTGGATAAGGTCGTGTTCGTGAAGCAGCAGACGGAAGAAACGGATATGGAAGAGGCTTACTTCAAGATTCTCGAGTTTGATTTGGAAGGTAATACCGTTCCGACGATCCAAAGCGAATATTCTAAATTTGTAAGCTGGTTTTATGATACGGTCGGATCGATCCGTCCGGATGTATGGCATATTTTTTTCGGAGAGAACAAGGAAGAAGAGCCGATCATGGATTATGGGCTTTATTCTTTATTTTTGAAAATGGATGGTTTGACGGAAGAGAGCGTAGGGCGCTCCATTGAGCAAATCGTTAGGTATACGGAGAAACAGCTGGAGAAGAACAGAAGCACGTTGCAAAACGAATTCAGTCATATTGAGGTTGATCAGATCAAGGGTTTTATCCGCGAGTGCGGAGAGCAGCTGACAAATCAGGCTGTAGATATGGTATATGACGTGTATCGAAGCGTCGAGACCATTTTGGCGGGCGCTGCCTTGTTTACGATGAATAAGAATACAATTGCGGTGATTCCTGTGATGGAGGGCTTTAACGCCCAAACCGGCGAGCTGCTGGACAGGGAGATCGTATTTATAACGGATACAATTGAGCAGGAATTTCAGAATTACATGGACAATATGCTGATGTTTCCCGAGATCTCGTTGGATTGGTAATCCGCCCTTAAAGGAGGGAAAGTATGAACCTGTGGACAAAACGATTTATCCTGGGGCTATTAAGTTTGATCATAATATGGGGAGTGAGCGGGTGCATGAACAAGAAACCTAACCCTGAAGCGATTAAGGAACAGATGTTGAGGCATCTGGAAGAGAAGTATGGGGAAGAGTTCGTGCCGATGTCTTTAAGTCTGAGTGATTGGGCGTATAGTCATGATACTTTATTTGCTTTCCCGAAAAAAGGGTCAGAGAATGACAGTTTTGAGGTCTGGGGAACGAAAAAAGATGACGGTACTTACGCTATCCATGATGGTTATTTCGGGATCTACATTAAGCCGGAATATGAGGCTGTTATGTCTGATATTGTAAACGATATTTATGACGAGTTTAAGCTCTACACGGATCTTGGTGAAGGCGTCCTCCCGGATCGGTTGAACAAAGATACCAATATTGAGGAAATTTATAATGAAGATGAACTGTTCTCATCAAATACAGCAGTGTTTGTTAAAGAATTATCTGCGAAAGGAATAGATGATGGAGATAGTCTTCGGAAAATTGCCGAGCAAATGCAGGCCAAGAAAATGGTCGGTAGCGTACGTCTATATGTCGTTTTTGACGAAAAGTTTGAAACGGTAAATATAGATGCTTTAAATCTAACTCCAACTCAAAAGAGTGAGTATTTTATACGCGAACGTAAAAATATAAACGTTACAAAAGATCTTAGAATAGTGAACTACGAGGAGGTACAAATGGATGGCTGAATTAAGTGAAAGTCAACTAATTCTCCTCAATAATTTAATTTACCTTAATGAAGTAGTGAATAGAAAAGATATAACTGTTGGTCAAATAGTGAATGAATTGATTTATGACAACAAATTAGATGAAAGTATAAATGAGGAAAAAATAGGTACAGACGAAGAATACCCCTGTAATATGTCCAGGGGCGAATGGCTTGCCATATTAAATGCAATAAATAAAGACTCACAGTTAAGGGATTTAAAAGTTAACCATGGTATTACCGGGAAAATGAACGACAAGAATGGACAGCCAATAATGAAAAACGGCAAAGTCCTAGAGGCCGGCATGCGTGCCGCTACCTTCGTCGATCCAGATGGCCGTGCTACGGTAGTTTTCCGGGGAACGGGTGGCGACTTTGAATGGTTTGATAATGGGCAAGGCGGTTATTTAGCAGATACACCGCAACAGATAGCTGCCCTGGAATATATTGAAAGTTTGGAGTACGACAATATTACTGTTACAGGACACTCCAAAGGTGGTAATAAGACGCAGTATGTCGCGATTCTGTCGGATAAGGTGAAAGAAGCAGTGTCTTTTGATGGCCAAGGTTTTTCGAGGGAGTTCTTGGAGAAGTATAAAGACCAAATAGCAGCGAATGCTCACAAGATTACCTCGATTTCTTCCAAGGACGATTTCGTTAACTGTCTACTTTATCCCATTTCCGAAAAGATTAGATACATAGATACAGAGGAACAAGAGAAATTTAAGTACAACCACCGTCCCAATATTCTATTAGACGAGAATGGTCAATTACGCGGGCCTACCGATCATCCTGGGGACATCCCTAAATTTATTAATTCGTTTACGATTTATATCCACGAAACGATGGATGAACCCTTCCGTAGTTATGCATTTGATGGGGTGTTGTCTTTATTGAAAAAGGGAGACGAGGGTTTTGCCAAAGAGGGTTGGTTTCATCAAGGTTCTGCTCTAGCTATGGTTATAAGTCATCTGGATGATTACACCATCTCCCAGATTGCCGAAGAATATGGGGATGGAGCAGAACTCGTTGCCGTGATTATCGCAAGCATGCTATATCCTTACTTGTTTACTGATGATGTGATTAGGGTTTCAGCTAAAAATATATGGAATGCTATCGATTATTCGATAGACCAACTGAAGAAATTTGGCGATTGGCTTATAGCACTATTAACGAGTGCAGTTGCCAAACTCAAACAGGCAGGGAATATAGTGGCTGTTGGAGCTGCGAAGTTTGCAGAACGGCTCAAGGGCGGGTGGGAGAAGTTTAAGGAGGGCGTAATTGTATTTTCACGTACACTTGTAGAAGCAACGGAGCAGGCTATCGAGCATTTTACGAATAAACTCAAGCAAGCCGTTACTAATTTCTGCATCAATATCGCTGAGGGTACAAAGAAGATTCTTACAGCGATTAAGCAAACATGGAATAAGGCTGTCGATCATGCCAAGCAGGGTGTAATTAATATGCTCAATAAAGCGAAGGATGATCATACCTCCAAATTAGCTATGTTTTTGGTCTATATCACTGTAGTTAGTGAAATGCAAAAACAAGTGGCAGGGAGCAGCGATCTGAGTGTTCAAAAAACAGTGCCTAATGTGGCCAAACCTAAACTTGCCACTAAGGTGGTCAAGGAATATGGTTCCTACACTTCCGTCCAATTGACTGTAGATTTCAGCCGATTAGCTCATCTAAAGTTGAAATTTAGAAGCTTTGAGGAGTTGCTAGGCTCGCGGGTTCAGCAGATGCTGTCCCAGTCGGAGAGAATGATTTCGGGCACGGGGCGGTCATACAGTGAGTCCAATGTCCAAAGGCAAATTTACCAACTTCATCGGACATGCGATCATATCAGGCAGAGCAACAAGAGGGTGGCTGCCGGGCTGCAAAATAAAGTAAGGTACCTAACTTATGCCGAGGAACAGTACCGCAGAGTGGAGAGTATGATCTCCAAGCAGATTTTATCAAGCGCAGTTAATATATGAACTAGTGAAAATGACTGAAGGGAGGGGAAAAGGTTGAATCTATGGACGAGGAAATTCATCTTGAGCTTGTTAAGCATCATTATTATATGGGGAGTGAGTGGATGTATGAGTAAGAAGCCGAATCCGGAAGCGATCAAGGAGCAAATGTTGTCACACCTGGAGGAGAAGTATGGGGAAGAGTTCGTTCCGATCTCACTAAGTTTGAGCGATTGGGCATACAGCTATGACCGGTTGCAGGCTTATCCGAAACAAGGATCCGAGCAGGATCATTTTGAGGTATGGGGCACGAAAATGGAAGACGGCTCATATCGCATTAGCGACGGGTATTTCGGAATACTCATCAAACCTCAATATGAGGCGGCGCTCTCCAATATTGTCCGTGGAACTTACGATGAATTCAAGCTGTATGTGGATTTCGGCGAGGGGGTCTTGCCGGATCGTTTAAAAAAGGATACGAAGGTGGAACAGATTTATAGCGAGGATGAGAATTTCTCATCGGATACGGTGATTTTCGTGAAGCAGTCCTTGGTTAAGGATCAAGATATCGAAGTCGGCTTGCGCCAAATTGCAGGGAAGATGCGCGAGCAGCAAATGGTCGGGTTCGTACGGATGTATGTCGTTGCGGACGAGAGATACGATTCTATTGGCTCAGGACCTCAGAATTTGAGCGCTTTGCAGGATGAGGGGTATTTTGTTGGAGACTATAAATCGGTCATGGTCACTCCGGATATGACGATCAGGCAGAACGGAGAGGAGGTTGTGACGGATGGCTGAGCTGCAAGAGAATCAACTACTGCTGCTGAATAACCTGATCTACCTCCAAGGGGTGGCTGATAGCAACGGTAAAAAGGTCGGAGACATCGTAGATTCTTTTTTATATAGCAACGGTCTGGACAAAAGCCGGAACCAGAGCAAGATTGGCACGGACGATGAGTACCCCTGTAAAATGTCCAAGGAAGAATGGCTCGTTATTTTGCGGGCCATCGAGAAGGACTCGCAGCTGCGTTCCTTAAAAGTCGCGGATGGCCGAACCGGCGTCATGTTCGACAAGAACGGCAAAACGATTCAAGGCAGCGACGGCAAGCCGCTTGAGGCCGGGATGCGGGCAGCCACGTTCGTCGACCCGAAAGGGGAGGCGACCGTCGTTTTTCGGGGAACGGGCGGCGACTATGAGTGGCATGATAACGGGTCAGGCGGATATTTGTCGGATACACAGCAGCAGATTGCCGCTTTGGAATATATCGAGAGCTTAAAATACGAGAATATCACGGTTACGGGCCACTCCAAAGGCGGAAATAAAACGCAATACGTAGCGATTCTGTCCGATAAGGTGGATCGGGCGCTCTCGTTCGACGGACAGGGCTTCTCCAAGGAATTCATCGAGAAATATAAGGACCGGATCGAAGCGAATAAGCATAAGATTACTTCGGTATCCGCGATGGACGACTTCGTCAATTGCTTGCTGATCCCTATTGCGGGAACGATCAAGTATATCGATACGGACAAGCAGGAGCAATTCATTTACAACCACCGCCCTAACATCGTCCTCGATGAGAACGGTCAAGTAAGGGAACTGGCTGAACAGGGGGATATTCCGAAGTTTATTAATGAATTCACCATTTATATTAATGAGACGATGGAAGAGCCTTACCGCAGCTATGCGCTCGACGGTGTGTTGGCTTTTATGGAGAGCGGAGCCGAAGGCTTTGAAAGAGAAGGCGACTTCCAGAAATGGGTCGGGGCGGCGATGGTGCTTAGCCATCTGGACGATTATGCGTTCAGTAAAATTGCCGAGGAGTATGGGGATGAGGTCGAGTTAGTAGTTACATTTATCGCTGCATACTTATTCCCGTACATATTCGCTGATGATTTCCTGAAATCCCTGGGCAAGAACATCATGAATGGGATCAATTACGTTATGGACAAGCTCAATCAGTTCGGCGATTGGATCGTGAAGCAGCTGACGATTGCCGCTGCCAAGCTCGTCAAGGCGGGGAAGATGGTAGGAGATGCTTTAACGAGGTTCGCTGAGCAGGTGAAGATGGAATGGGGGAAATTCAAGGAACGGGCCAAAGAATTGGCCAAGGATATCGCGATAGCGGGGGTTCGTGCGGCACAGGCGATGGAGCGATTCAAAGAGAAGGTTAAGAATGCAGTGGCGAGCTTCTTCAGGAGCATTGCCGAGAGAACGAAAAAAATTATTGCCGCCATTAAACAGACCTGGGATAAAACCGTCAACGATGTCTCGAACAGCGTCAATACGGCCATCAACGAGGCCAAAGCCGGACTGTCCAAGAGATATGACGCGTTTAAATCCAATATCAAATTACTGGCGCAGCTGCCGAAGCGGGCGGCGGGCATGCTCACGGCCAGGAAGGCTCCTTCCTCCGGCAAGAATAAGAACTATACGGCAAAAATCATCAAAGGATACGGCTCGCATACCTCTGTGAAGTTAGCTGTGGATTTCGGCCGTCTGAACCATTTGAAATTGAAATTTAAAAATTTCGAGAATTACTTAGGCTCCCGGGTACAGCAGATGCTGTCCCAAGCGGAGCGGATCTCCTCCAGCACGGGCCGCTCTTACAGCGAGCCTAACGTGCAGCGGCAGGTGCATCAGGTTCACCGCGCCTGCGATCAAATAAGGCAGCGCCACAAGAAGGTGGCCGCCGAGCTGCAGAGCAAAGCGAAATTCCTGACGCATGCCGAGGAGCAGTATAGAAAGATTGAGCGCATGATTTCGAAGGATATTTCGATGGGCGTTTCTTTTTAAGGGGAAAACAGGTTTGAGATGCCTACACCAATTTTTTTGTATATTAAATGGAATCTATGGTGTTAAACAGGCTTTAAATGATTGTTTAGGGGATTTAAATGGATTTTATACACTTAAAATCAAGGATCCAGCACATTGTTGGCATTTTCCCATCAACTAACGACATGAAATCCATTTAAGTCTATTTTTACTTTCTTGTCGCAGAAACTAACTGCCATCAATCCATTTATTATAAGTTGAATCATACAAATGGATGTGAGGCAAGTGATGACACCTCATACACCAAATATTAGGAGGGCTATGATATGAAAAAAAGAATTGCAACAGCACTAGCCATGCTGCTGTTATTGCTGGGGCTCGTACCCGTCCTGACCGCAGCTAAACCATTGCCACTGCGTGTGGAGGTTAATACGAATCGCATCTACTTCCCAGATGAGCAGCCCTATGTAGACAAGGCTCAGCGGGTACAGGTACCTGTTCGTTTTGTTAGTGAAGCTTTGGGTGCAAAAGTAGGCTGGAATGAGGCCACCAAAACCGTTACGGTTGACCTGGATTCAAACCGCGTGGTCTTGGTGCTCGGCAGCAAGAAGTACACAGTAAATGGCGTGGAGAAACAAATGGATACGGCAGCAGCGCGAGTTGGAGGTAGAACTTTCGTTCCGCTTCGTTTTATAAGCGAGGGATTGGATGCGTCCGTAAAATGGGATTCCGCAGTGAGAACAGTCTATATTAATACGGCTGGATTCGATCCTAGTGATGTTAAACCTGAATCGGACCAAATTGTACATGAAACTCTTCACGGCTTCAAAATTAAGCATAATACTGGCTCAATGATGGATATCAAGAAAGGTACTGGTGAAGGTACTCAAGCCCTGATGGCAATCCTTATAGATTTTGGCATGTGGGGGGGAGATCATGAGATGCAGCTGGAAGAGTTGGAAGAAATCCTTCTACAAAGAGTTGAAGAAAAAACTGTTAAATCTGTTATGAGCTATGTCAAAACTAAAAAAACACCTGAACCAGAGTTGGAACCGAAAGAATTTTATGATGATACGTTTAAGATTAGAGTGGCATCAAATATAAATTCAAATATTGCAGTAACTATATTTTATAAGTAGGTGCAACCATGAAGAAGTCAATAAGGATAATATTATCTGTGATTATGTTATGCGGTATATATCCTTATCAACCTGTTTTCTCTGAAGAAGAACCGATTAGCCAAATTCCCAAGACTGTTGAAGAAGTAATTCAAAAGATAAACCAAGATATGCGAGTATTATATGGTATTAAGGAAGAGCAGTACTACAAAGATCATATTATGAAGGACAATAAGCGTTTAAATCTCAGAAAGGATTTAATCCGGGATAGGTTGAATAGAGCTAAACAAGCTAACGATAAATTAGAAGAAAAAGAAAAAATAAAGTTATCCACTTATGAAATAGTCTATGGAGAGTCACATGGACAAACGATTAACCATAGAGGCAAGGAAATGAAGGTATATAGCGGATACTCTAGAGACGGGCACCCTGTTCCGGCAGAAGGGGTACCTTGGTATGCTGGTTGGAGCGGGACCAAAATACAAAACTTCCCCCTGATTTCAAAACCATGGATAGATGATAGAGTAACATCCAAGTATAAGATATCGCCTAACAAATTCGATGCTTACAGAAGTTCAACAAACCCATTCCTGCCGGACGGAACCTTTGAAGAGGCTATCCTCACTGGTCTAAATTTGGAGTACGCAGGCGAGAAATACGAAAAGTTCATGTACAACAATCAAAACTCTAACTTGGCAGATAAAGTGGTATATGACGAAAATGGCAAACCTAAAAACGGCAGATGGATTGATTACGTCCACGTACTCCAGCCGCCGACTGAGATTTCCTGGGGATTCGGTACGGTATATATTGATAGCAGTATCGGCATCACTTATCTGGATATCCCGATCGCCCCGTTTAATTTAATGAGAGACGACATCTCAGCGCAGTTTGAGCAGTTGCCGGTCGAGGCGGTGCCTGGGGAAACGGTTCGGGTGGGCGTGAAGGTGAACTCGACCTTTATCGATTCGGTGAACTCGAAATATGAATGGGCAATCACGCGTGTAAGTGATGGAAGAAAAATGACCGCTGCGGATGGGCTGAAATTCAGCGGGCATGGAACGGCGGAGTCGGGCACTGTTAAGCTCGACCGGAACCAAAGCCGGATACTGTATGCCGATTTTACTATGCCGGAAAGCGAGATTCGAATCCAGTTCAACATTAACAAGGACGGGAAGTCGCCAGAAGAAACGGATCTAAGCAACAATGTTCTCGATTCCCATCCGAAGGCGGTCAAGGTTGTTGTCCCAGTCGGACTCGGATATGATGTGTTATCCAAAAGGGAAAACTTCCCGTTAAATCAGGGGAATCCTAATACGGCAACCCTTGTTTTGCCTAGGTCTGATGCATGGTGGACAAGCAATTCGACCGGTGCGCTCAATGTAACCAACGATACGCCTACTTTATTTAGAGCCCATCAGGTATTGAACAATTCGCGCGTCAATGAGCCGAGTGAGACGGTGACGCGAAGTCCGATTTTCTTGACGACGATTAAGAGGGAGGACTTCGGCGACGATCCCGTAAACCGGAAATGGATGAAACCTGATCCTAGTCCAAGCACTCCGATTCAGAGAATCGGCACGGTATCCCAAGCAGGCAGTATTCAAAGAAATTATAGCTACAATGAGACGAATTGCAAGCAAAATGAAGAAGGCAAGAGTGAATGCAGTACGGTGACCAAAAGCGGTACAGCTACGGCATCCTTCCAAGATGGCCTGGATAAGAAAGCTTATCAATTTTACGTATACAATGGAAAGAAGGATATCCAAAAGCCGTCCTTTCAGAATAAAATCGACAGCAACACGCCCGACTCGCTGAAGAAGGATCTGTTCTGGGAGAACGAGAGCTATACCTATAACGTCATCCGCTGGATGTACCATTTGGATGAGGGCGGGAAGCCATATCAGCCTGATGGCGTGAAGGTCGATGCCTCCGATTATGGGGTAGCGGTGCCTGGCCAATATCCGCGTATATTTACCCAGCAAGCCAGCGCCAATGTTGCATGGAAGCAGGAGAAGCCGATGGCTGAGGAGTATGCGACCGCGAGAAATGCCGCCAAGGACCGCAAGAACAACAAATCCCTGTACGATAAAGCCGTATTCCCAACCGACCGCGATTTGCAGAAATACGCTTATCCGATCAAATCGGGATATTATTTCAATCCGGCGGGCAGCTATACCTTTACCGTTAAGACGGTTACGTTCAAGCAGTCGGAGGCAGACACGGCCGATCACCGCGATCTGGTTAATGCCTTAATTCATTCTTTCCGCTACGAAACGAACCTGATCTATATCAACAGCAACAAAGAAGCGGTCAACATTAAAAATGCAGGGCTTGCCAAGCAAGGCGGAGGCTTCAAAGCTGTTTCAGGGATTTTGACGGCGGAAGATCCTAAAGGCGTGAACGGTGCTGTATTGCTTGAGGTAAAGGACCGAAAGAGTGATTCCAAGCGCTATACCAAGGAAGTGGAGCCGATTTATTATTCCCAGGATCAAGACGAGAGCAAGACCCATGCATTCTGGAAAAAAGTGCTCGAAGGCTATAGCGAATCCTCCACAGCAGGCAGCAATACGTATTATAAATACCGGGAGTTCGTGAAAAACGGCGAACCGAACATGTACAAAATCACAGAAACGACGGAAGTAACCATTCAGATCAATCCAGGCAATCTTCCGGTCTATACGCATGCTAACATGCAAAACGGCAAGTATTATGTAAAAGCGTGGATAGACGATGTAGCCCTATCCAAATTGCCTTATGCCTACAATAAACTCCCTGCTCTTAAGGGGGTTCATGTACTTGATCAAATCGAAGTAACCGTAGTCGGTTCCATGTTCGATGATTTGAATAACTAGTTTGTTCGGGTGCCCTTCATTGGTATCCTGTCTGATCTTACGATGCTAAGAGAGAAGACGGGGATGGTGAAGGGCACACTTGATTTAACAACAGATCTTAAACATGCATGGTCAACTTGTTCATAAATTGGTAAGATGAGGATATACATAACGTTTGTTCGCGGAGGTTGACAGTGAATAAAGCTTTACTGGAGAATGATGCAAATGGTTTGCGCCGAAATGCGCGATTGCAGAACGGAGTATCCGGCAAGGAGCGGCGGACCTATCGGGTTCGTAGCAGGATTTCGGCAAGTGAGCTGGCCATAGTATATGCGGCCAGAAGCGAAGAACAGGAAATAAAATGCGTAATAAAGGAGTTCTTCCCGAAGGCGCTCGTGCGCAGGGGGAAGGATGGCAGCTCCGTGCGCCGATTGTCCGGTGTGCCGGACGACAAGTATGAAGCGCTGAGGAATGCGTTCCTTAATGAAGGAACGCTTCTAAATGCTGTTGAGCATCCCGGCGTTGTCCGCTGCATCGATCAATTTGAACAAAATGGCACCGTCTATATCGTCATGGAGTTCATCGAAGGGGTCACACTGGCGGAATGGATCGGAGGACGTCCAGACATCATAGAGCCCGGCTTCCTGTACAGGACGATGCTTCCCTTGATCGAGACGCTGGAGCATCTGCATAAGCAGGGAGTCATTCATCGTGACTTGAAGCCGGGCAATATTATGATCGATCCTGAGGGACGCGCGAAGCTGCTTGATTTCGGCTCTGCTGTCCGCTTCGCTGAAAGCAGCGGGCATACGATCCTGACGACAGCAGGTTATTCGCCGCTTGAGCTCTATTCCGAGCAGTCTAAACAAGGACCGGTCAGCGACATATACAGCTTGGCAGCATTATTGTACTATTGCTGCCGCGGCACGGCGCCGACCGATGTCCGCAAGCGGCTGTTCGATGACCGCCTGGAGCCGATTAGCGCCGGGCTGAAGCACGGCTGGCCGTTTCTGTCCCGGGCGATCCGCCGCGGGCTCATCGTATCCCCGGATAAGCGCTGCTCTTCCCTCAAGTGGTTTAAGGCGGCGATTACGATGGAATACGTAACTAGCCCGTCTGCTCGCCGGAAGAGCCGTTCCGGATAAAGATATTCGTCGCAGGCTTAATCGCCTTATAACGCAGCTCGATTTCGGTAATGCCGTCCTCGAATGTAATGTACAGTTTGTCATTATATTCGAGGACTTCTTTTTTGTCCTTCGGCAGCGGCGTGCGGTTGCGGACAAGGGAAGAGCGCGACGTGTTCTTCACGATCAGCTTGCCGTCTTTTCCTGGTGTAAAAACGATTTGCTCTGCTTCAGGGAGCGGCTCATGGACATCGAGGCTCACGAATAATTCAAGCAGAGTTACCTTCCGCCCCTCAAAAGAGGTGAGCGGCCATGACTTGACCGGGACTTCGCTTCCGCTAGCCGTCGCGAGGAAATATCCCTCCAGCTTGCCGGTAAAGCCTGGTTTCGGACGAAGCCATAAGAATAATCCTACGGCGACCGCAACCAGCAGCACGCCTCCCGCGATAGACCATTTCAGCGCCGTATATTTCGATTTGACGTGAACGTTCAAGACGGCGGTGGCCGAGCCACCCTCTGAATCCGTGGCCGTCAGCGTAATTTGTGTCTGTCCGGTCTTCAGCGGAGACAAAGCGAGTTCGCCGTTTTGGAGCTCGGGAGTTATCGTTTTGTCAGGGTTACCGCTATGCAGTTTATATGTTAATTCATCCCCGTTTTCGTCGAGGAATAAGTCGCTTAATGCCAGCATGGCTTGTCCATTTTCTTTAATGACCTCCACCTGCTCGCTGCCATGGACAATCGGTGCAAGATTGACGATCTTCTGTTCATGGACGGCGCTATGCCTGTAGAAGCTTGGCCCATCCATTTTTACCTGCCATTTGTATTGTCCTGAGGAAGGAAATACGTATTCCGCATAGAAGCGCGTTCCTTCGTTTTTCATATCTACAATCGTGTCTTTATTCGTTTGCAGATTGGTAACGATCAGTTGACCCTGCAAGTCTTGGTACACTTCCTGTTCCGTTAACGGCTCATTCGCTGCCGGATGGATCAGCTTGGCCTCGATGCCGGTTGGCTGCCCCTTGATCGCATTTTTGCTTGTGATCTCGGCATGGGCTTCCATCTCGTAGCTGCCGAGCAAATTGATTTTGACGAGATCTCCGGGCGTCCCCCGGAATTTGAGCTTGGCCGTCCCCTTTTTCGGTTGCGATACCTTGACCAGCGTATAACTCCCCGATTTGAACATGCGAATGTTCTCCGAGCTGTAGAACAGCTGCGTCTCTTTGAGCGAATGCTCAGAGAGCAGAATGATATTGGCTTCCCGCATGCTGGAATTAGGAATATCGACCTGTACCTCCTGCAGTTGTCCTGTAGCGGTAACGCCGGCCACCGGAAGCAGAACTGATCTCATTTCTGCCGCAAAAATCCGGTTGAAAATTTCCGGCAGGTCATCAGCGCTGCTCGTAATATACGATGCGCCGCCCGTCTCTTTGGCGATTCGTTCCAACTCTTGAGGGTTGACCGTCCCATCATGGTTCAGTCCGATCGTATAGATCGGATAACCATCCTTCTGCGCCTTAGCGATCGCTTTGTCTACGTCCTTGGCCGAATCGGCCGCAGTCCGTTTGGAATATCCGGGGCCAAAATCGGTTTCCCCGTCCGAGAGCAGAATGACGAACGGCTTGCGTCCGCTCCCCTCTCCTTCAGCTGCTTTTGAGGAAATTAAATTCCCGCCCGTATTTAATCCCAGTCCCAAATCGGTGTATCCGCTTCGGCGGAGTCCGGCAATTTTCTGTTTCAGCTCCGTTTTATTCGCCGCAACGGAAATCGAAGTCAGCGGCTTCGAGGCGACGATCTGGTGGTTGTAGGCTACGAAGCCGACCCGAGTCCGACTCGCTTCGCTCATATCCATGAACATATGAATGACTTCGTTGGCCGTTTTGTTTGGATCGGCATGATTCATGGAGTAGCTTGTGTCCAAAACAAAGACCGCATCAAAAGCGTCGGTGTAGTTATTCTGTAAGGAATTTGCAGAAATGGTGGCCGAATTGTGAAAAATCGACGTAAAAAACATA
This sequence comes from Paenibacillus sp. YSY-4.3, assembly GCF_054767475.1. Classification (NCBI taxonomy): domain Bacteria; kingdom Bacillati; phylum Bacillota; class Bacilli; order Caryophanales; family Paenibacillaceae; genus Paenibacillus; species Paenibacillus sp. YSY-4.3. The sequence continues at coordinate 233,715 of NZ_BAABMC010000006.1, forward strand.
AAAACAAAAATCAGGATAAAAGTCCTAGTTGCCGAAAATTTGGTGGATGATTGTTTTTGCTTTTTTTGCCTCATTTACCGATACCCGCCTTATGTACTATATAGTGTTGAAATAGAGCGAAAATAGTCGCCCGAATATGTATATTTAAACTTATATCGGAATAGGTCCTTGTTTATTGTATATAATTCCAAAAAATAGGTCTTTGATTGGATATATTTCCCTTAGGTCGTTGGGTGCAAGGTTCTTTAGTCCCTGAATCCATCAACAATTCAAGATATTGACAATTGATATGGGGGGTGTTTAATATTACCCTCGAGACCCGGGTTGAGCTAGTTCATCCCGGTCATGCGACTCATGTATCCCGTACGATAGTCGGATACTGTCGAAAAAAAACAGTAGTGCAAGCGTCCGGCATGGAAATGAATCCGGAGACTTCATCAGGCCGGCTGCGCTTTTTTAGAAACGGGAGGAGGAATTACGACAATGGATATTATCAATCAGACCAATCGAACGATGCTGTTCGAGGAGATCAATCCCGAGAAGCTGGACCTGATTACCATCGTGGGTGATGTCAAAGGCATTGACAGCCTAAGCGACGACAAAATCAAGGAGATCAACAGCCAGCTATTGGTGCGGAGCTTCGATGAGTTCCTGGACAAGTTCTCGCCGACGGTGTACTCATTCTTTAATGCGGCTAACCAAAAGGTCGTCTACATGTTGAAGAAGCCTGAAGGTATTGCCGAAGAAGCGATCTCCGAGATCCGGATTGATCAGCACAATGATTTCTTGAAAATGCTGTTCACGCTGATCGACACGAAGCGAAGCCAAGGGATGACGAACGTGGATTTCAAGTTTGAGCATCTGCTCGACATGATCTCTCCGAAGAAAGTCATGGACGACATCCGTCAGGTTCGCAAGGAAATCCATTACATGTATGGACAATACGAGAAGCTGGATGAAGAGGATCCAAAGAAGCTGGATATGGGGGACAAGCTGAACGCGATGTTCGAAGAGGCGAGTGCCAATTACAACAACGTGATGGCGATGCTTCCGCTAGCGATCGAGGATATCAAGACTCGGCTTCTGCTGGGCAGCTCAAACGAGGAGCAGGATGCCGAAGCGGTGCAAATCGGTATGCTGACGATCGGGGAGAGCGGCGAGCTGAAAATCATTGAAGCGCCGAAGAGCGAGAGCACAGAGCTCGTGCTGCTGGATGAGAGCAGCTCTAGTGACCTGGCTCAAGTCTTCGAAGAAGACTATAACTCTATCACGGAGTCACCATCTGGTTATGTGAAGGATCTGGTTGTCCGCACGTTCAGCCCGCTGCCGGCCGTAAGCACGGAAGTGAATCTGGAGACGGAAGTACAGAACTACAACACGTATCTGGAATTCTACAAAACGGCGAAGGATGATTTCGTTAAAACGGTTAAGCCGTTGGTCGAAAAAATTCTCGGTGTCAAAATGTACTTTGACCAATATGCGGTTAAGAACAAGGGCATGGCTCCTTCTCTACTCGTGACGAATACGAAGCTCGACATGACCGTGAAGAGCGCGAACATTCCTCGTCTGGAGACCTACCTGAATACGGTGAACTCGAAGAACGATTTCAGCGATACGATCTGGTTCGGTATCGTGCCTTCCGTTGAGCTGGAGACAGCTGGCAAGGTGAAGGTTAGCCGCGAGCGCTTCAAGGGCAACGAGAAAATTGCCAAGCAGGACGGCAACACGATGGAATCGTTGTCGATGCTCATGCAAGTCGTCAAAGACTTCAAGGTGCAAATCTTCTTCAGCTTCGAATCGGGAGAAGAGACGACGTTCAACAACATGGCTACCGCAGGAATCGACAAATACATCGACAAATGCGCGCCGCTTATCCGCAAGGAGTATAGCGAATATGCCGTTCCGTGCATCCCGAACTTTACCGTCATTCCGAAGGAAAAGTCTGGTGTAGTCATCGACAGCCGTATGGTACAGACCGATAATGGCGCTCAGCTCTCCAAGGAGAAAGAAGACATTCTCAAGCTCTGGATCGAGGGTGTATACGTAGGCGCGTCCTATGTAGCTGCAGGGATCGTGGCGGCATACCAATGTCCGGAATACTTGAAGGAATCCTTCAAGAACACGAGCAAAGAATTCCCTGGCGTGCGCTTCGACATCGAAGCGGGCGAGAACAGCCTGCGGGCCGTAACGACGATGGCCAAGGAGATTACCGGCTTCACGAATACGATCAAGGATTCGATCAATCGGAAGAACTTCGGCTTCATCTTCTCGTCGGAGAATGCTCAGCTGCAAGGCAAAGACATTCGCCGGATTACGGTGTACAAGGCAAGAAGCCTTGCTGCGTCGGAGGATGGGTTCGACTCGATCTACAAAACCCTGGTTAGCACATACATAGAGCGGATTCTCCGCTTCCAGACGGCGGACTTCAAGCATGAGAACATTATTAAATTTTTCAGCAACAATCCGAGCAGCCAGAAGAGCATGTGGCTGGCCAAGCGCGGTTTCATAAATTCAATCATTCACGACGGCGATGACATGAACTATGTGATCGACGAGAAGAACAATCTGTGCCACATTGACCTGATCTATAACGGCAATGTGAAGAATTTGGAAGTTATGATCACCAAAGGCACCAGCCCAGTCAAAGTCTAAGGCAACTTTTGATCACGGAGCGGAGACTGAAAGTAATTCGACGTCGAATCTTGAATTCAGCCGAAACTTCCGGGGCTCACGTAGGTTTTGCCTACGCTCCGCTCCTCAGTTTCGTCTTCATCCAACCTTCTTGGTGCTGAAAAGTTGCCCAGAGGTAATTCGAAGAGGGCTTTTGATCACGAAGCGGTAACTGAGGGTAACTCGGCGTCGAATCTTGAATTCAGCCGAAACTTCACGAAAACGACTTTTGGAGCAGGGAAATAATGACTGAGACCTATTGAATTTGATAGGTGCCACTTTTATCAGGAAGTAATAACATAATTTGTATGTGGGAGACGATCCTTCACCGGCTCGTCTCGTTACATAAATTTCGGGCAGGCTGTATCGCCCGGACCAATATCATTTTATTTTGAGGAGGATTTACTTATGGGATTCAGATTGAAAGTAGAAGGAGCCGAAACGATCGAGCTCGGAATGGACAACATTCAAAAGGTTATTTATGACACGGATACACCGGACGATTCCAACGCTAGATCCACCGATGTAGGCTCCACTTTGAAAATCAGCGGTAAAATCATTACGGCTACCGATGGCGACAAAGCGGACGACACGTTGAAACTGGCATTGTGGTCCCTGGTTCCTGCTGAGAAAGCAGACTGCTACCGCAAGCTGACGCTTGAAGTTATCGCAGCAGATCAAGTTGTTCGGGAGATCACTTTCCCTAACGCGTTCGTGGTGGATTACAAAGAAACATTTGGCGACACGGAAGGCGTAGGTAATTTCGAGCTGTACGTGAAGCAGAAGAAAGACAAAACGGAGCTGGCCAAACTGAACGGCGGCTACGACGCAAGCAACTAATTGCACTCATAGTACCAGATAGCTAGCGATCTCAAGGGGCCATGCCCCTTGAGATTTACTATACCTTGATGCAAACGCACGCTAGCACAAGCACAACCGAAAGCGGGGGAACGCGTTGAACGTGACCGACTATTATGCCCAGCTCGGGGTTTCCCGGCAGGCTACCGCAGCAGAGATTAGGCAGGCATACCGCAAGCTGGCCAAGCGTTATCATCCGGACGTGAATCCGGGCAACGCGGAGGCCGAAGCGAAGTTCAAGCTGATCGTCGAGGCTTACGAGACTTTGAGCGATGAACAGCTTCGCGCGGCATACGACGAGAAACTGGCTAACCCGAACACGGCTTCGGGGCAGAGAAGCGGCAGGCCGCAGCAAGGGCAAGGCAAGCAGAGGACGTCTGGCGCGGCGTCTGGGAAGGTAGAGGCCGAGAGCTTCGACCCGGCCGCAATGCGCAAGCAATTCGAGCAGTTTTTTGGGATGTCGCCCAAGGGGCAGACGGATGCCCAGAGCAAGGAAGCCAGCGAGAAAAATCCGCTGGATACGACAGGGATCTTTAATCAATTTTTTGGCTATAGAAAATAACGCATTTAGCATACATACAACTTTGACGGGGGGAGCGCTTTGAAGCCGGAGAACCACAAATGGATTACACTCATCGATCTGTTGCTATACGGCATATTAGTCGGTATGGTGCTGTATTCCCTGCTCCGTCCTTTGCATTATACATGGCAAATGTCCATCGTCGCGGTATCGGCCGTGATCGCCAGCGTGCTGATTTGGACCGGTGGCCGTTCCCAAGCCAAGCCGTCGTCGCTAGCGAGGGAAGAAGTCGCGAAGATCGTGCTGCTCGATGATGACGGAGAGCGTGTGAAGGAATGGTACGTCAAGGGAGAAACCTCGGTTCTCATCGGAAAAAGCACGCAGGGCGGCGAGGTTGACATAGATTTGTCGGACAGCGAGTATGCGTCACTCGTCAGCTCCGAGCATGCTGTCTTAAATCGCGCCGGCGACAAGTGGTTCATTGAGGATGCGGAATCCCATAGCGGGACAGGCATCCGCAAAGCGGGACGCAGCGATGCGAAGCGGCTGATTGTCGAAGAGCCGGTGGAAATCGGCACGGGAGATATGATTTTTATCGCCAATACACGGCTGTTGGTCAAATAAAGGGAATACATTTACTTACATATGGGGGAATGAATCGAAGATGAGCTTGACGAGATGCCTGAATGGACACATGTTCAGTACGCGGAAGCATGGCAACACTTGTCCATATTGCAACACGACGCTAGAGCAGCCTTCGCGGAACGAATCGCGCAGACCCCAGGTCGCGGAGGACATGGAAGAGAAGACGATGCCTTATTTGGGAGAGACGGTAGGAATTCAGCCCGTAACCGGCTGGCTGGTCTGCGTCGAAGGCCCGCAGATGGGGCAGGATTACCGCATTTTGGCTGAGAAGAATTTCATCGGCCGCGCAGAGGAAATGCAAATTCGGATCATCGGGGACAACGCAGTGTCCAGACGCAATCATGCTGTGATCGTATACGACCCGAAGAAGCGTAATTTCTATTTGCTGCCGGGCGATGCTTCGGGGCTGGCTTACCACAACAATGAAGCGGTATACACGCCAGTTGAGCTTAACGCCTATGATTTAATCCAGCTCGGCCGCAGCAAATTCGTGTTTGTGCCTTTATGCGGTCCGCATTTCGAGTGGGACAACAGTTAATCAAAGAACGGATGGTCATGATGGAGGATTGGAGTTTTATCGAATCATACGGAATCGTTGCGGCTGCGCTGATCGTAGTCGCCGTGCTGCTTGTGCTGCGGCAGAAACTTCGGACTAGCCCTGCGGCGGAGATTCCCGGCGAAGATACCGAACCCATGTATATTCCAGACATCATTGAAACGGTCAAAATCGGGAATGCCCAGACGATCGGCAAGCGGGATGAGCAGGATGATTACTTCTCAAGCTCGACGACGCGCATCGGAACGATGGCGGCGATCGCTGACGGCATTAGCGGATTGTCGCATGGACGAATGGCCAGTACGCTGGCCGTCACGATGTTCTCAAGGGAGTATTTGAAGGTGGATGATCCGGCGGATATTCCCGAATATTTTGACAAAGCGGCTCTGATTAGCAACCGGGCGATCATGGAGCAGCTGGGCGGAGCGACCGGCGGAACTACGCTCGTCGTCGGTGTTGTATCTGGAGGATTATTGCACTGGGGAGCGGTTGGGGACAGCATGCTCATTTTGTTCAGAGACGGCGAATTCATGCCGATCAACTCCAAGCACACGCTGGAATCGGTTCTCGAAGCCAAGTATTTGGCAGGCGAAATCAGCAAGGAGGAAGCGAAGGAGAATCCGAATCGCAACCAGCTAATCAACTATTTGGGTTATGGCGGATTCCAAAGCATGGAGGTCGGCGAACCGGTGCCCCTGCAGGCGAATGACACGATCATTCTGTGCAGCGACGGGGTATACGATGCCATTACCGAGGTGGAGATGGAGCAGATTCTGATGCAGGGCCTGCCGCCGCAGGATGCCGCAGAGGAAATGATCAGCCTCATCGAGCGCAAGAAATACAAGCATCAGGACAACGCTACGGTCATTATTTTGCAAGTGATCTAATCACATCATTATTCTCGCAGCAGGACGGGGGAAACGGAGGGACACATGAGAAAGGAGAACAGCGATTTCAAGACCGCATTTGTCTCGGAAGCGGGTTCGTTTATCGACAACAGAGATTATTTTGCCTTCGTGGAGCTCGAGGACATGGCTTGCTACGTAATTGCGGATGGCCTCGATACAGATCGAGAGGTGCATAGCGCGAAAATGGCGGTTAGCGTCATCCTGGAGAACTTTATGGCGAAGCCATCCTTGTCGCGCAGGAAGATCCAGCAGGATCTGGAGGCGGCTCATGAATGGCTGAAGTTCGAAAGCCGCAGAGTCCGGCTTAAGGCGAGCGTGCTCGTTGTCGTGACCAATTATACAAAAATGGTATGGGCGAGCTGCGGCAATGCGAGGTTGTATCATTTTCGCGGCGGGCGGCTTAATTTGCGTTCGAAGGACCAGAGCTTGGCTCAACTCCTTCTGGAGGATGGAAGAGTGTCCGAGGACAGGTTGTCCAGCCATGAGGAACGCGGAAACCTGTTGAGTTACATGGGGCGGCCGGACCGGTTCGAGCCCTTTGTTTCGGAGAAAACCCCGCTTTCCGACGGGGATGTGCTTCTGCTGTGCACACCGGGAATTTGGGAAGAGGTCGAGCTGCCGGAAATGCTCGATGCACTAGCGGAATCGAGTGATCCCGACAGCTTGACGGATACGCTGGAGGACATCGTCCTCAGCAAGCAGCGGCAGGCGGTGAACAATTACACCGCTGCCGCGATTTACGCAAATAAGACTTTTGCGGAGAAGCCGAAGAATCGCAAGCAATGGATTATGCGCATCGGAATATTGCTGCTGACCATGGCGATTGCCGGGGGCGGTATCTGGTACGCGAAGTACAGGCAGGCGGTCAAGCTGGCCGAGACGGTCGCCCAGATGACGGAATTCGAGCAGGACGGCGACGAATACGCATCCGCCGGCGATTATCCGAAGGCGCTGAAGGCCTACAGCGAAGCCAAGAACGCGGCCAGCAAGCTGAAGGATAAGCTGCATTTTCAGCTGCTGCGCAACAAGCAGCGCGTGGCCCAGGCGGTGACGGACGGCGACGAATACGTCAAGGACGGCAGCTTCGATATGGCGGTAGACAGCTATACGAAGGCGCTTGGCGAGGCTGATAAGTACAAGCCGTTTAAGGTGGAGGACATCGAGGCGCGAATTGAGCGCAGCGAAGCGGTCGCGAAGCTGACGGAAGTGATGAAGGAAGGGGATATCCAATTCCAGAATCAGGACTACACCAGCGCGCTGGAATTTTACAAGAAGGCGTACCGGGCGGCGATTGAGGCCAATTATCCGGGCGGCCAGAAGCAGTTGGAGACGAAGATGGAAGAGGCCGAAGGCAAGATCAACCACATTTACCGCGAGACGAAGACCCTTCAGGCCGACAATTTGGAGAAGAAGGGCGATCGCGCGCTAGCTGCGCTGGATTATAACGCCGCCATCGAGGCCTATACGCTGGCCCAGGAAATGTATCAGGAGATTGACAAGCTTGAACGGGTGCTGGCGATGGAGCGGAAGATCGCCAAAGCCGATGAGAAGCGCAATCCGATCGTACCGGCATCCGGGCAGAATGCGGACTCCGGTGCGGGACTGTCCAGCAACCTTGGGTCAAACGGGGCGAACGGGGCGGCAGCATGGAACGGGGGCGCGGGGACAACTGCAGGCGGAGCTGCCAGCTATAACGGCAGCAGCGGCCAGGCGTCCGCCGCGAATTCGCCGGGCCAGGCGCAAAGCTCGAATAGCCAGGGGACGGGTTCGTCCTCGGATTCGGAGCAAGCGGAAGCGGGCTCCAGCACGACAAACGGCAGCCAGGATAAATCGGCCGTGCCGGACGGAGGTGGGGAATCATGAAGGACATCGTGATGGATCGGCTGAGCAAGATGGAGGATTTGCAGCAGCGCGGCATACTGCGCAATTTAATGAGCAGTGTGTTCCTCGGCGTAGTCGAATACCAGGAGGAGCTGAATCGCCAGATCGAGCGGCGGGTATTCGAGGAGGTCGGCAATCAGGACAGCAAATACGATATTTATACGGCGATGTGCCGCCGGGATGAATGGGATCCGCTGCACGAGTATTTGTACCCGATGATTCCGGAGGATACGGGGCCGCAGAGGATCGATTTGCAGGACTTGGTGACCCGTTTGAAAGAGGGGGAGGAGCTGCCGCTGTTCTCTTTTTTTCTAGAGTGCCAATATCCGATGATTCAGGAACTGCTCTACAGTGACCGTACGTTTCGCGGAGAGCTGGTGACGAGCGGAGGCCGCCATGCCATTCAAATCAAGCTGGAGCGGAATATGACATACATACGAGAAATCGAAAAGCTGTACCATGTGTTCCTGAGCAATGGCCTTCCTTGGCGAACGATCAATCACCCTTATGCTTACAAGTTCGTGAACGCCGTCCTGGTTGGGGGCGAGCTGCAGCTGGGGGAAGAAGAGGAAGTTCAGGAGATCACAGTGCATCTGGAGGAATACGAGGAATACAAAAGATTGGATCTGGTGCCGCTTTGGAACATTCAGCGCCTGGAGCTAAAGACGGGGGGCTTCCCGGTTCCTGCGGCTGACCGCGTGAATTTCGAGCATGCGCTGCCGCTGCGGAGCAGCGGGCTGCAGCATGGTTATCTGGTCGATATCAATGATGACAGCATCCGGTACATCAAGCGTTCCCCGGAGGAGCTGACCGTCGTATCGACGCGCGACAAGTCTGATGCCTGGCAGGTGCTGAAGGTGGTTGAGCCGGTCGGCACAAGCATGAGCAAGTTGAGTTACGCGCTGATGACGAACCGGCAGCGGGACGATTTCATCAGCAACTATGGCCGCAGACAGGGACAGGTTGTGCGCTCGAAAGGCGAGATCGTGCGGATCATTCATTCTTTTGCCGTGTCGGAGTGGCTGGAGCTGGAGGATGTGGAAATTCGTCCGCCGTCCGCGCGAAATGCGCTGACCTATGAGCTGAATCGGTTCATTACCGACGAAGTGCGGGTGGATAACGGAAAATGGCGGATGTGCCTGAAGTTCAACTACCGGGAATCCGGCAGGGAGCTGGGTTATTTGGCTGAGGATATGATGAGCTTTCTGGTGTCCGAAGTGCAGATGTCATTCCCGGAATATCGCTGCGAAGGAGAATGGGCTTGAATTACATTTGGGATTTGCTCGTTCAAGCGAAGGGAGCTGGCATTCATAAACGGGATGTTACTTTCCTTCCGGCTAAGGTGTACTCGCCCTATATGGAGCTTAGCCTGGAGGAATTGAACGCTGCAGCGGGCGACCATATCGAGGTTGAGGTCAATCCGTTCTACCGCTTCTATGAAGTGTTCCGCGATCTGCTCGACATTAACTTGACGGAGGATGAGGAATTCCGCCATACGCTGTTCGATATTCTGATTCATTTCCTGGCGGAGCTGGACTTCATGCAGGGAATGAACAAGCGGGAATATCACATCCGCTTCGTGCTGAGGGACTTAGAGGCCGGGGCGTTCGGCGAGCGGGTGAAAGAGCGGATCGGCTTGTTCGAGCGGGATGAACGGGAGTGGATCGCCTGCGCGATCCTCCGCATGTACGACACGGGCGAGACGCTGAACCTGCTGCGGAGCACGGTGAGCCGGATTTTCCGCCGCTCGACGATTTACGTCAACAGCGAGGAGAAGGACGAGATGCTGTTCTACATCGGCCAGAAGAAGACGGAGCTCGCCGGCCGGAAGCTGGAGCTGCTGATGGAGCTGTTCCTCCCGGTACGCTACCGCACCGAGGTGTATTGGGATTGCCATGTGGGGGTTATCGATGCTGAGGATACAATGATCCAAGACCGAATCGCCCTATATTAAAGGTTCCATTTTGGAGGAGGAATTTATCAAGCATGAAGGGTTATAAACTGTACACGGATTCCACCAGCCAACAGCGGGTGCGCGGGAAGGTTCTCTATACGCACGATGAGTTGACGGAGATGACCACCTTCCAGCTGCGCAATATTTGCTACCGGGAACGGCTCGTGGAAGGGCTTAGCCATCGGCTTGACCGGGAGGAGATGATCCGCGTCATTCTGAAGTATTTGGGCGCGGACGAGGAGATGTTCATCGGCCCGTACTGCGAAGGCGGCTTCGAGCGCGTGAAGACGGTGATGCGCAAATATATGCAGGCATCGCTGCAAGGGGACGGGGGCATCAGCGTTCCGGCCCGTATCGTGATTTACCCGGAAATCGCCATCGATAAGAGCGACGGATATAAAGTAAAGGCTCCCGCAATGTTCGCGGAGTCTAATGTGCTGCTCGTCAACGACCGGATGGAGCTTTGCGGCATTCTTAATTTGCGCAAGGAGGAGGGCGAGGCGGGCAGTTTTTATTTGGCAGCGGACAGCAGCATGGAATGGCAGCGGACGTCGAACCGCCAGTACAACCTGCTGTTCCTGCGCAAGCGTGATTCAGAATATATATACAAGGCGTATTATCAGAGCCAGGCGCTGCCGCCGATCCAAATCCAATATTTTAAAATTCCGCTGGCCGATCTGGACATCCGGGAACTGCAGGCGACGGATGCCGTGCTGGCGATCGATTTCGGGACTTCCAATACGACGGCCGGCGCTTTTTTGTACAACGGATATGCGCAGTCGCCAAGCAGTCTCGACGTATTGAACGGCCATATTCGTTCCAATGAGGTGAACTTCGTCAAGTTCCCCGATCCGACGTACCGGAAGCTGGAATGGAGCGAGGCGCTGCCTACCGCGGTAAGCGTAGCGGATTGCTCGGACCCGGCCGCGGTGAAATACCAGTTCGGCCATGAGGCGCTGTTGAATATTCGCCGCAGCAGCTACAGCAGCCGGGCTTCGGTCTTTCAGGGGCTGAAGCGCTGGGTGAACAACTACGACAAGCCGATTGAGGTCATGGACAGCGAGGGAAACACGGCGACCGTACTGCGTCAGGATATTATTAAGGCGTATCTGGAGCACGTCATCCAAATGGCGGAGCACCAATTCAAATGTAAGTTCAAAAAATTACATTTCACGAGCCCCGTCAAGATGAAGGCGCCGTTTCTCAATATGTTCTCCGCCATTCTGAAGGATTATCGGATTGAGAAGGATGAGGCGTTGGACGAGGGGATGGCCGTACTGTACAACACGATCGCCGACGGCCTGGAGCGGAATCTGTTCATCGAGGGTGAGGAATATAAAGCGCTTGTCATCGACTGCGGGGGCGGAACGACGGATCTGTCCTCCTGCCGATTCCGGGTTGAGGACGGTCATATGTCCTATCGCATCGCGATGGATGCGACGTATGAGAATGGGGATACGCATTTTGGCGGCAACAATATCACCTATCGGATTATGCAGTTCATGAAAATCGTATTCGCCGATTACTACACGGGCGGCCGGCGCCGGGTGACGGATATCGACGACTTGATCGACATTCCGGCGAACGATCTGTTCCGCGAGGTGGACGCTAACGGCGTGGAGGCGGTGTATGCCGAGCTGGAGCGCCGTTACCAGGAGGTGGAGGCGGTGATTCCGACGGCCTACGCCATGTACGAGAACCGCTCGCGGGACGAGTATTACCGGGTGCGCGGCAACTTCTATTTCCTGTGGGAAATTGCCGAGGAAATGAAGCAGCAGTTTTTCCGCAAAACCGGCATTTTGCGCAACCGCTTCGACGCGGAAGCGGACGGCAGCCGGGACAATGATTTGCAGATTACGACGATGGAGCGCTGGTTCCTATCGGTATCGCGCGGCGGCGAGCTGAAGGACGAGTATGAAATTCCGGATGTCGTGTTCAATATTAAGGAAATTACCCAGTTGATTAAAGGCGACATTTACGAGGTGCTGCGCAAGTTTCTGGACGGCTTCTATCAGGATGGCGTGCTGGGCGAATACTCGATCATCAAGCTGACGGGACAATCGTGCCGGATCGAGGTGTTCCGCGAGGCGCTGAAGGAGTTCGTCCCTGGACGAAGCATCGAGTTCCGGCAAAAACCGGCCGAGGGCCGGGTGCCCGAGCTGAAGCTGGCCTGCCTGCGCGGAGCGATCCGCTATTTGAACGCGCGGAAGGCCGGCGTCATCGAGACGAGTATTACGAACCATGCCGCCGTTATTCCGTACTCGGTCAGCGCATATACCCATGACCGTCGCGAGCTGGAGCTGATCTCCAGCCTGGAGCGGACGAACCGGGTGCTGGGCTTCATTTCCCGGCCGTATCATACGCAGGAGGTCGAGTTCCTTCTGCGGGGAGCGGATGGCGGATTGCGCCACAGCTATGTGTACCATAACCGGACCAAGGAATATGAGTCTGTGAAATACGAGGATATCCAGGCGGTTTATGGGGATAAAATTCCGCAGGACGATACCGACTCCATCGTAAACGGGGAGACGAAGTATTTCGTCTTTGCGGACGACAACCACTGGGGCTTCTACGTGCTGCCGATCGCCCGTCAAAACGAGGGGCTGCTGCTTGGCCGCAAGGAGCTGTTCCCGTTCGAGAGCGACCGGTCGGAGCTGGACTTTTTTGACGGGACGAAGTAGGGGGACAAGCGATGAATTTTTTAACTAGGCTAACCATGAGAGCACTCAGAGTAAGATTGCTGAATCAAGCGTTTCTGCCGGCAAGGCGAAAATCGGCGGAGGAGATGCTTTTTCGAAGATCGATTTTATGGAGTATTTGGATGGCTTTGGGGAGTGTTCTATCCTGGGTTGGACTATATGGCACGTTTGTGGATGAAGAAGCCTTTGGAAGTCCGCAGGATGCTATCTTTTTACGTTATGCTCTTGCTGGATTAGCTCTCATTTTTACTGCCATAATGTTTGAGTCTCTTAGTTACAAGGCTGTGGCTGGGCCCTCTTCGATTACTGTTCGATATGGTGTGAAAACGAAAACGATCCGTTACTCCGAGATTGAGAGAATCGAGCATTCTACTGTGTACGGAGGTTATCTGGTATTTCGGAGTGCAGGTTCGGTCGTTCGCATTCCTGATGGAGCAAGGGGGATTGCGGAGTTCATTCAACGGTTAAGCGATGAAATTGGGGAAGAGCGGTGTAGCAAAGCTTTTAGAGTGCTGAATAATAAGAAGATTGAAATCATGCAGTTAAGCTAGCGTTGGGGTGACAGAAGGGAAGAGCGGAAATGTACGATGTTTTATTTCGAAGATACGTAGCACTGGCGATTGACCAGATTATTATTGGGACGGTGGCTTTTTTAATCTTGCCTAAAGAAATTTACAATTACAATTTTACCTATATTTTTATTACACAGTTTGTGCTTATTACCATTCTAAACTGGATATATTGTTGTTCGATGGAGTCATCCAAATACCAAGCTACCATTGGCAAGAGACTCCTCGGAGTCATGGTCGTGGACAAAGATTATGAACGAATTACATACGCAAGGGCTAATAGCAGGTACTGGGGGAAGCTGCTCTCCGGCTTGATTCTTGGCTTAGGATACCTGATGGCCTTCTCTCATGAGAAGCGGCAGGCGCTGCATGACCGAATGGCAGGGACTTATGTAGTAAACAAGAGCTACCTGCTCTTTATGCTCAGCTGCCAACAAGACAACGATGTCAAAACAGACATCGCGCAGGCATAAACATGTGAAGTGTATTAGGCGGTTTACTGGGAGGAAAGAGTCGAATGTATGACGTGCTGTGGAGAAGATATTTTGCTTGGGCCATCGATCGAATCATTGCGGGGATGACTGCACTCTTAATTGGCTTTATTTTTATTAGTCCCCGGGAGTTCTTTCTATCTGAGTCTAGGGATATGGATGGGCTGCTGATGTTACTAACGCTGCTGGTGCAGTGGATATATTATACGGCTATGGAATCTTCCAAGTACCAGGCGACTCTGGGAAAAATGATATTCGGTGTGATCGTGATCGATGATATGGAAGAAAGGCTAACCTGGGGGAGAGCCAATGGCAGGTACTGGAGCAAGCTGATTTCATCCATGTTTTTCGGGTTCGGTTATTTGATGGCTATTTTTACGAATTACAAACAGGGGCTGCACGACAAGATTGCTAATACATACGTCGTTAATAAGAAAATTTTATTACATAGAAAGAGCAATCCGGAGCCGGTGATTTCCACGGGGAAGCTGGCACAAGCCAGCAAAGGCTTTAATTGGCCGGATTGAGAGCGCGGCAGAGGAACGGAAAATTTACGGCTTTTGAAGGGGAACGTTATGTACGCTGGATTTTGGAAAAGGCTTATTGCTGTTTTAATAGATATTTGTGTTTTCCGGTTGGCTGGTTTATTATTTCAGGCTCTTAAATTCACCCTGGGCCAATTCGAAATGGGGAAGGATTTAACGGCTTGGGCTTCGGGAGATGACGGCATTGTATTTTCCGTTTTGCTAACAACGGGTAGCACTTTATTAGTGCCTTGGTTGTATTATGCGATTTTGGAGTCTTCCAAGTTGCAGGGAACTATCGGCAAGAAGGTCATGGGGATCATTGTCGTAGACCAACATAACGAGCCAGTATCATTCTGGAGAGCCAGCGGCAGATATTGGGGTAAATTGCTATCTTCTGTGTTCTTTGTGGGTTTCATTATAACGGGTCTCACCGAAAAGAAGCAGGCACTCCACGATCTTCTAGCAAAAACATTTGTGGTTAACAAGAAAGCACTCGAACTGAGTAAAGGTTATTCTCCAATGAATCCGAACGGAGTTCATATGGAGGGGCAGCAAGCTTGATAGCTTATCAGATCAGGCAGAACTTAACCGCGAGAGTCGTGTAAACGTAACAGCCGGAAGGAGGGAAAGCTATGTTTAACCATATCGCACCGAAGTTTGAGAAGGGCCGGATTCTAAAGACGGCGATGCTGGAAAATCTGCGGGATTTCCCCCGCGACTTTGTGGACGTCTACTATCACGAATATACGGACGGCATCATTTCGGGTGCCCATGTTGAAGTTGGGGCGGATTCTTTGATCGTTCATCCCGGCATCGTCAAGCATCAAGGGCGGCTATATTTGCTGAAAGATGCTATGAGCATCAAGTACCGCGCCACGGGGCGGGAGGCTGCACTGAAGGTTCGTTTTCATGCTGGCGATGAGAACAGCGACTGGCAGACGTTCCGCAGCGAGATCGTGATCGATGAGCAGCAGCTTGAGGCCGATGCCTCCGAGCTGGAGCTGTGCCGCTTCAAGCTGAAGGAAGGCGCCCGGCTGCGCCAGGACTACCAAGGCTTCCGGGACCTGGCGACTGAATTTAATACCGTGAACGTTCTGCATGTCCGCTATGCGGCTTACGGTAAAAGCACCTTGTCCCCGGTTATTCTGCGCTGTTTCGCAGAAGAAATGATGCGCAAGGGGAGCGGCGATCCCCAGGATTTTATGTTTACGATGATGTGCATGAACGAGGGAACCCTTGCCCGGGACGTCATTTTGCACTATATGACAAGCCGTCTCGGCATGAGCAGCAGGGAGTACACGAATGTGGAGATCCACAAGTATCTGGGCCGCATCCTGGACGGTGTCCGTGGCGGTGGTGGCGGCAGACTGGGCATGACCCCGGGCGGCAGCCAGCGGGTGATTGTGGATTAGGGATGGTAGTTAGCGTTTGCAGATAGAGAAAAAGAGTAAGCAAAGGAGATGAAGTATATGGCAGGTTTAATCGTTGCGTATGATACCTTGAAAATTGCTCCATTTGAGATGAAGCTGCACGACGTGAAACTAGTGAAAAAGTTAAATGATCATGCGAGATTGACTTTCAGCGGCATTATTCCCGAAGAGATGGAAGAGCAATACTTGAGAATCGCGAACGAGCAAACTCCTGTAGAACTGCTCTACTACGATGAAAATGGCGCCAAAAAGACACTATTTCACGGGATGCTGCTCAAGCTGCACATTAAGGTAGAACGGGAAGTTTATTGGCTGGAGGCAGAGGCTGTGTCTCATACGTATGCCATGGATATTAAACTGGAGAACCGTGCTTTTCAGGATAAATCGCAGCAGATTGAACAAGTGATGAAGCATATCGCCGAGCCCTATCCGAGAGCTTATATCGGAAATACGTTGTCTGAGCGGCGTACGCTAGGCGGATTCACCTTGCAATATCAGGAGACAGACTGGCAGTTCTTAAAGCGTTTGGCGTCTTGGTATAATGCTCCTCTTGTTCCCATTGCTTCGCGCGACAGTATTTGTTTCTATCTCGGCATCCCCGACCATAGCGACCGAGGACAAATTGAAGCAACCCATTATCGGGTGTACAAAGATTTGCTTGCTTTTAAGAATGCGGGAGACCCTAAAGAGTCTGGCCTCAGTGAGCAGGATTTCATCTGCTATGAGGTTGTATTGGATCAGGATCTGGAATTGGGTGATAGAGTCACGTTTAAAAATCAGCAGCTTCACGTGTTTGAAGTATTTACTGAAATGTCTCGTGGTGTTCTAACTCATACATATACGTTTTGCTTGCCAAGAGCCGGATATCAGCGAAGAGTTTATAATACCAAAATTATCGGCGCTTCGATTCAAGGCAAGGTTGCCGTCGTGGTTCGCGACGAGGTGAAGGTGAAGCTGGAATACGATCAAGATTGGAACCAGCAGACCGCTTATCTGTTCCCTTATTCGACCATGTATGCCTCGGAGGATCAGACCGGGTGGTACGTCATGCCCGAGCAGGGCGATGATGTGCGTATTTATTTTCCTAGTGCGAATGAGGCAGAGGGCATCGCGCTCAGCAGTGTACGGAAGAAGCTTCCTCAGGATTCCGGAGCAGGAGGAGGCAGTCCGAAGAGCGGAAGTCAGAATGCTGGCGGCAGCCATACTACAACGACAGTGGTCAAGCAGGAAATGCTGCAACCTGTTATTCACTATGATGCAGATATGAAGGAAGATCTGATGCGCAATCCAGATACGAAGTTCTTCCTGACCAAGACAGGCCAGAAAATCATGTTCGAAGAAGACAAGATTACGATCGTAGGGGCGCAGAACGGGGCGTCCATCACGTTAACCAACGAAGGCACGATTATTTTGAACAGCAACAGCAAGATAAAGCTGCAGACCGGAAAGCAGATTGAGATGGTGTCCGAATCGATTCTGCTCCTTGGGAATCAAATCGATATGTCTACGAAGGAAGGTAAGGCCGGTATAACGATTGACCAAGGACAAGTTAAGTTAAAAGGCGTTGAAATTCTAATGGATGAATAATTTGTTTTGCGGGAGGTCGTGATGAATCGGATTGAAGCATGGGAGCAATTCACACAGGAAGCTTTGAAATTTAGAAACCAACAACTTAGAGTTTTGCATGACTTTTTTGGCAGGGAGAAGGATCGAATTGCAGCGGACTTAGTGCCTGTTATGGATGAATTTTTCCAGTATGCTGTTCAACTGCAAAACCTCGATCTGATGAAAAAATGCTGCGTTATAAAAATATCATTGCTGCGTACCCGACTTTTTGAGGGGCATGCGGAGTATATGCTGGAGGTTTTTGATCACGACACTTTAGGTAGTACTAAGATTTCACCTTATAGATATGAGGCAAGGTGGGTTCATGACTATATCAAGGCTTGGAGTCAAGCTTGTGAGAACAAACGGAAGGAATATATGGGAATTATTCCGCCACAATCATTGGATTACTGGAGAAGGGAACAAGTGGATCCTTTTCACGTGTATATGGTTCATGCCGTGCGGCATGCAGTGGATCGTTTAATTAGCCTCCCCTCTTACCAGGAGCTTGCTAAAGATACGCAATTCGAAATCTGTGTAGGCGAGTACGGGGACATTGACTTGAGCGAATCCGTTTATTGCTGCAACAGCCGGCAAAAATCCTCGACTGCCTGTAAACAGTGGTTAGATAAAAAGATGGAACATGAATATGTCTATGAACATATTGCGGATGTAGATATTTCTAATGGTAATTACGAGGGGATTCAGCTCAACTTCACGAGACTTGAGAGAGTTAGGCTTTCCGGCAGTCATTTACAGAGCAGCTATTTATTAAGCAGCAAATTCGAATCGTGTGATTGCTCAGAAGTTGATTTTTACGGCAGCGTCATGTTTGATGCTTCCTTTCGAGACTGCAACCTGGAGCGAGCTTGTTTTGACGAAATTACCGGTGGCCGTGACGCTATGAACGAAATCTATGGACTCATGTTTGGCATTCATGGCGTCCAATTCCAAGGCGCTAATTTGCGAGCAGCGAGTTTTCAAAATGCGGTTATCGCTGGTGATTTTAGAGGGGCTCTACTGGAGGGAACTGATTTTACCGGAGCAGATCTAGCGGGAAGCACGATGTTAAGCCGTGATCAATCTCTAGTCTCACTATCTGAGAGCCAGCGGCAATCAATCGTTTGGATAGAGGAGTGAGCAGATTGGAATATTTTATCCTGGAACAGGATCGGAGGCTAGGCAGTTTGGATGGGATGATCACTTTTTCAGAGCAAATGAAGCAGGGTTATGAGTTCGCCAAAGATGAGGAAGTTGTATTTGTCAATTCGTCTAAGGCATTGGAATATGGATGCATTTTGGAGAAACCTGATTTACTTGTTTCTGATGAAGTATACCAAATTCTAAACCGATATGAGCGCGGTTTAGCTCATAAGAAGGTCATTGTGATAGATATGGCGCGTAATGGTCAGATACATTATTATTTTCCAAAGTTCACGGAAGTATCTTGTAGTAACCAAGAATCTGTCAAGAAGAATGCAGAGGACACAGAGAAAATAGATCATTTTACGGTAGATGAAAAGCTTATTGAGGGTTTAAGCATGTTCAAACTAAACTTTTACCGCAAATCCTATTTGGTTGTGCGACTTGATGTGGCGGAAGGGATGATGCGGACAAGCTTGTACGGATTAAATGTAAGAAGAATTCTTATTAATGGCAGGTGAAAGAAAAGATGGATAAAATCTACACGAGCTTTTTAAAACAAAGCACGATAAGTGAATTAATGAACGCCCCTTGGAGGGCGGAAAGTAAGAAGGAAACCTATGTAACTCGAGGAGCCTACATGTATTGCACGGAGGGGACGCATGAAGAAATATTAAACCAGCTTGAACCAAACGGCGTGTATATAAATCAAAATAAGATGATGACCGTGAAAGACTGTGTACTGTCAAGTTCGGAGCCAGAAACTCGTGACGGAGTACCTTTCGAAAGACTTAAGGGTAAAATGGATGGGAATTTTTATTCCTTTGGATTTTGCCGCAGTGATCAAAATCCATTAAAGGTAGCTCACAAAGCAACAGGAATGCCTGATCCAAGTTATATATATAACTATGATCCTGATACAAAGATATTACCAAGTGGCAATGAAAATATGATTTTCCCATGTGCACCTAAATTAATTCCTCACTTGAAGACAGGACCAATTGGATTTGACGAGGGAGTGAAGAGAATCCCTAATCTTGTAGATATCATGTCAAGTTTAGCTAAACTTTCGGAAGGGGTAGAGTGGGACAACGGAAGCTCCAATGTCATGATCGAGGGAGTACCCGCTCTTACCACAAAATCATGCTTAACTTGTAAATATGGGGGAAAGATTCAGCTCTTAACTAACGGAATGGAACCAACGCCTCCCGAATTTCTAGAAAGATAATATCTTAAGAAAGGAGGCAGTTAACATGAAATTATGGCGTGATATAGATGGTTTTCAAATTGAATTGCCATATGATCTATCGACTGTCCGTAGTTTCCGGATTGTTCGCAAATTTAATGATCATGCTCGTTGTTATATTTCAACGACCATGTCGGAGGAGCAAGCCGACTTATGCTTAAGAAATGGGACATACCGAGATAGCTTACTTATTCGTAAATCTACCGAGCAGGGGAATGACTACCTGTTTGCAGGCGGAGTCTCCAACATCGATATCCAGATGGAAGATGGTATTCCCCATGTGACCATAGAAGGTCTGTCGCGAACCTATGAAATGGATCGCCATTTGGAAAGCCGTTCCTTTCAGAACAAATACCTGACTTATACGGATTTGATTCGGCAAATTGCCCATCTGTATCCCGGAGGGGACGCCCAGAATGAAGCGACGTCCCCCGAAGCGACGATTGGTCAGCTCATCGTGCAGTATGAAGAGACGAATTGGCAGTTTTTAAAAAGGCTGGCATCGCGGATCGGTACAGTAATCCTGCCTGATGTAGTCATGGATACGCCTCGGGTTTATTTTGGCGTACCTGATTTCTCTTGGGGGAAGGTTATCCGGTCCCATCATTACTCGATCATTAAAGATCGGGAGAACTTCCTTGATATTCAAGCGAATTCGGATACAAATTCACCCTTGGGGGAATCCGATTTTGTTAGTTACCGGGTACATACGAACCAGTACTGCCAAGTAGGGGACAACGTTTCCTTTAAGGGACAGATGTGGGTGGTGACGGAGTCCGTGATTACCTATGAGTCTGGTTTAATCTATTATGAATATGTACTCGTACAGCGCGCAGCACTTCGTCGTAAGGTAAGAACGAATCGTGCCATCCAGGGAGTTGCCCTTGAAGGACGCGTTATGAAACGTGGTAACAACATGGTTAAGGTGCATTTGGATATTGATCATGACCTTGACGAACGAGGAAATTGGTGGTTCCCGTACTCGCCGGAAGGCAACAACATCTTCCACTGCATGCCGGAGGAAGGGGCGCGGATCAAAGTTTATTTTCCTGAGGGAACGGAGAAAAAGGCGATTGCCATCAATTCGGTACGGGGGAAAAGCGAAGAGATGAAGTCGCGCACCGTCTTCCAGAAGCCGACCACAAAGGTGTTTCACATGCCCGGAGCGGCGAAAATGGAACTTGGCGAAGACGGTGTGTTATTTGAGAAGAATACCGTCAGTTTAACTCTGGATGGGAATAATATTTCATTAAACGCTACGGAATCAATTCTCGTAGTAGCGTCTGATGAAATCGAGCTAGGCGGCCAAAATGTGCCGGAGCATATCAAGCTAGTAGCTGACAAGACGATCACCTTCTTCACGAACACGGAGCATTATATGGAAATCCGGCCGGAGTATATAGGGATTAAAGCGAAGAAAGTGAATTTCGAGAAGGTTGAGATGGACTTTCTGGACATGCTTACGGATGAAGAGCTTGAGAAGTTGTATGTGGATAATGAATTCCTTAAAGTTATACAGCAAAGAGCCGAAGCCATGAAAAGTGTTCCGGCGGGCACGCATATTATGCCGAGTTGGACGGAGGAAGGCAATCAAAAAATTAAGGACGATGCTACTGCGCGTTTCAGAGATCCTGCAACTAGAAACGATGCCAAAGAGTCGCTAAGAGGGTTAGGAAATAAAGAGTTAAAGAAACGATACCAAGAGAAGGTTCTACCGCCGCCGCCAAAACAGGAAGACAAATCAAAGAAGGAAAGAGCCAAAGAACAGCAAGAATATGCAGAGTTCTATCAAAACTACATAGATATACGAAGTGGCAAGAAGGCGGCTCCTCAGCAGCCAAGTAATCCATGGAAAGCTCTGAAGGAAAAACTACCGCTTCAGGGATTGTCGTCGCATATAGAGAAGCAGGCTAAAGAAAATGCGATTTTTCAAGGGCTTGTTGGAGTTTCAAAAGCTGCAATATCTGGCATGATAGAAGAAGCAGAAGAGCAACGGTTAGATCAAATCATTCCCTTGATGCCGGACTATTTTAGTAAAGATACTGATGAAGGGATCTATTATTCGCGTTTTACCTTTGAGGAGCTTGTCGTTAAGCAGCAAAAATTGATGGCGGAACTAAATTTAATATTTGGAGCCGTAGCTGTCGTAGGTGCCTTTTTCACCGCAGGAGCATCGTTATATGTATATGCTGCATTGAACGGTGCTTGGGGCCTCGCACAAATTGGTGTTAGTATTGTGAAGCTGAGGGATCTAAATGATGGGATCATTTCGGATTCAAACCTTTTGGGAATTAGCCAGGAATTGCTGGATACGTCAGGGGCAGTGTTGTCGATAGTAGATATAAAGATGCTCGGAAAAGCTGGAATCAAAGGGGCTAATACAGCAGCTAATATCAAGTATATGAAGGGTATTGACCAGATTTCTACACCTAAAGCTCGCTTAGATGGAGTAGTTAAAGTTTCTAAGGAGATGGAATTAGAGAATCTGGCCAAAAAGTCTTCTTTATTAAACGAGACTCCAAATTTGAAGAATGAGAAGGAATTGCTTGACGCTATAGAGAAAAGGAACACAAGCCCACATGAATCTTTAGGGGTGACGGGTAAAGGTGGTTCTAAAATCCCAAGTTGGATTGATGAGATGGATCCAGAAGAAGCGTTAAGATATCAAAAATATTGGGATGAAGCATCAAAAAGACAAGGTCTTACTCAGAAAGAATACACAGAACTAATAGAAGATGCTTATTATTTAAGAAGGAACAGTGGTTTAACAGAACCCTCTTTGCCTAAAGGATCAAAGCCATATGGTAATTTTGCAGACGGTGATGCATACGGAATTATTAAGCAAAATGAAACTGCTAAAACTCTAGCTAATCAAGGATACGAAGTTCGAATGTTAGATGAGATTGATGGTGGAAACGGTTTTGGGATCAAGAAAAATAAAAACCCGGATTTCCTAATTGAAAATAAAGTTTTTGATTGTTATGCCCCAACACCCGAAGTTAAAGTTGTAAATATTATTAGGACCATTGCTACTAAAAATAAAGATCAAGCTGAAAGAATTGTTCTTAACCTAGACAAGTTTCCAAGCGAAAAGGTTGATGAAATAGTTGGAGAAATTACTAGAAAAGCTAATCCTAATGGTGATTTAAAAAGATTAAAAGAGCTGTTGGTGGTTAAAGATGGAGTAATTACAAGAGTCTATGGGAGGTAATGGAAATGGACTGTGAGTTATTCTTAGTTTCTAATTTAGATCATACAGTATTGAAGAAAAGTTTATCTAAAATAATTAGTGATGTTTTGGGAGATAAAGTACAAGAATATGATAACGGAGACTCATCTGATATTAGTTGTAAATATTTTTCAATGGGAATTGAAACGAATGAGATTACATCTATTGATTTTTTAAGAGAAGAGTACAAAATGAATATAGATACAGAGTTAAGAATACAATTATTTGGAAAAACATTTTATGAAGGTTTGGAAGTTTTATTTAAAGTTATTGGAACACTTATGAGGGAAATTAAAGGAGATATGTTTTTTTTAGAAAATGGAGATTATCAATTGTTTAGAAAAGAGGGTCAAATTTTAATAATTAATAATAATTTGGATCAGTATCAAAAAAAATATTATACGAAAGAATTAATAGATTTATTATGTCATCCCTATATTGAAAAGAATTTGTCCAATATTTAATAAGAAATATTGGTGCATCAGAAATAATCTTTGAGCGAGTATGGATCTGCGAATAATTTTGATGTAAAGTTCATTAATTGTAAGGGGCTTCCCAAAAGGTTCAACAAACAGGGGTAGCTCCTTCTTTATTTCTAAATTTAAGATTACAACTTAGGGGACGGGTAAACCTAGCGGTGAAGGACTACCTCTAGATAAGAAAAAGTAATATCAGCTGAGCTTTTCTGCATGCCCAGAATCAAATGCTTGAAACGAATGCCAAATCATGGACAGGCGACAGTGTTGAGCAAGCAGGATGCACATATCTTCAGGTTTTAAAGAATAGATTCTGAAGCGTTTATCAAGTAAGTTAAAATCCGAATTAGATTTGATTGGAGAGTGAGAATGCTATGAATAACTATATATTATCTTTTACAAAAAAGTTTGATTATTTTTTCGAGCAAAAAGAAATATCAAATATTATTTATTTGCATGATGAGGATGATAATGAGAGATTAGACCATGTCCTTTTCTTTGAGAAAGATAATGGTGATGTTATAGGTTTGTATATAAGAGGTATGAATCCGTTAATCTCTGTGAATAGAATTTACGATTTGGATGATTTTAATTTATTTGCTAGTTATGAAGGATTAATTGAATGCAAGGAAAATATTAAACTCAAAATAGAGTATATAGATTTGTTTTTTAGCACTCAATATAACGAATTATTGGGTTTTTATTTGGTGAATAATGATGCAACTAGTTCTATATTCATATTATTTTTACAAGATGAAATTTATATGGAAAAGGATTGCAGTAAACACGAGGCTAGTAGGATGCTTGAAAAAAGATTTTCGGCTGAAGGTTTTATAACATACGAAAAAAAATGTGAGATTGACTGGAAACAAGTAGACTTCTAGTAGGGGGCGTTAATACATTTTTGTGTAAGCCCATTTGCAAACCTAACAACTTGAATTATGGAGTAAGAATGAGTTTTTATGTTCAGAAAATAAACGAGGAGTTGAATGACGTAACAAAATGAGAACAGGAAATTAAACAGGCTGGATTGATTACACAAGCTGATTCACAAGTTGTTAGACCGTGCTTCGAGTAATATCTTGCACCCTGAACAGGCCAATCATGGAATATCATGATTGGCCTGTTTTATCTGCTGAGTATAAAGAGAAAAACTAATACACTATTTATCTGCAGACTCATCACCCTCGACGGAAACAATAAGTTGGTCCACTGTAATATCCAAAGTCTCACAGATTTTCTCTAAAGTACGTATATAAACTCTATCAACAGAATCAGAACATAGATGGTTAATAGTAGGATGGCGAATTCCCATTCTCCGGGCAAGCTCTCTTTGGGAGATGCCTTTCTCGGCAAGAATTTCTTTTAATCGTAATCGGATTTTCATATGCATTCCTCCGAGTTATTTCATAACAATAATAATATCATGATTGTTATGAAAATGCATTGACTGGTAGTCTTAACCGTAATATCATTAAATTGTGGTAGTCATAAGAGTACCGAAGAGTGATTAAATTATGAAATTGAGGAGGTGTTAACAGGAAAAATTTAGACGAATATCTAAGTATACCATTGAACTTAGCTTTAGTAATAGGACTCGAAAAACAAACTTGAATAGTAAAAGTTACATGATCGTGAATAAAAAAGGAAACGGCCTCCTACCAAAAAGCGCCGCTTCCTTAACGCAATTGCCTGAGAGGCAGACTGCACACTTACTCTACCATGTGCGAGTCTTTCTTTCAACGTATAATCCAGTACGAAAGGAAGAGGAAAATGAGAAGTATTTTAGAAGCGTTATATTGTGGAGACATTCGCCCTGTAGAAACGATTGTTCCAACTGATCCCGAATACCGTGCATTAAACCGGAGAATATCCGAAGTCATAAGAACGTGGGAGAAGAAGTTATCTGCAACAGAATTTAGTCAGCTTGAAGAATTACTTGATTTACGTAGTAAATCAGGCTCAATGCATTCTGAAGTTTCTTTTATTCATGGATTTCAGCTTGGTGCACTAATGATGACAGAAGTATATGCGGCACGAGATGAGTTAGTGAATAGTTAAGATTAGGTTTAATACATTGAATAATATGCGAAAATCATTAGCGGCTTATTTCTACTTGAGTGTTAGGTAGGAATAAGCTTTTTTATTAGATAGCTTGCTTATTCGTAAAACTACCGAGCAGGTGACTGAATACCTGTTTGCTGGCGGAATCTCCAATATCGATATTCAGATGGAAGATGGTATTCCCCATGTGACGATAGAAGGTCTATCGAGAACCTATGAAATGGATCGCCAATTGGAGAGTCGTTCCTTTCAGAACAAGTACCTGAGTTATACGGATTTGATTCGGCAAATTGCCAATCTGTATCCCGGAGGGGATGCCCAGAACGAAGCGACGTCACCCGAAGCGACGATTGGTCAGCTCATCGTGCAGTATGAAGAGACGAATTGGCAGTTTTTTAAAAGGCTGGCATCACGGATCGGTACGGTAATCCTTCCTGATGTAGTCATGGATGCGCCTCGGGTTTATTTTGGCGTACCTGATTTCTCTTGGGGGAAGGTTATCCGATCCCATCATTATTCGATCATTAAAGATCGGGAGAGCTTTCTTGACATTCAAGCGAATTCGGAAGTAAGTTCATCCTTGGGGGAGTCTGACTTTGTCAGTTACCGGGTACATACGAACCAGTACTGCCAGGTGGGGGACAATGTTTCTTTTAAGGGACAGATGTGGGTGGTTACGGAGTCCGTGATTACCTATGAGTCTGGTTTAATCTATTATGAATATGTACTCGTACAGCGCGCAGCGCTTCGTCGTAAGGTAAGAACGAATCGTGCCATCCAGGGAGTTGCCCTTGAAGGACGCGTTATGAAACGCGGAAACAACATGGTTAAGGTACATTTGGACATTGACCATGACCATGACGAACGAGGAAATTGGTGGTTCCCGTACTCGCCGGAAGGCAACAACATCTTCCACTGTATGCCGGAGGAAGGGGCGCGCATCAAAGTTTATTTTCCAGAGGGAACGGAGAAAAAGGCGATTGCCATCAATTCGGTACGGGGGAAAAACGAAGAGATGAAGTCGCGCACCGTCTTCCAGAAGCCGACCACAAAGGTGTTTCACATGCCTGGAGGGGCGAAAATGGAACTTGGCGAAGACGGTGTGTTATTCGAGAAGAATACCGTCAGTTTAACTCTGGATGGGAATAATATTTCATTAAACGCTACGGAATCAATTCTCGTAGTAGCGTCTGATGAAATCGAACTAGGCGGCCAAAATGTACCGGAGCATATCAAGCTAGTAGCTGACAAGACGATCACCTTCTTCACGAACACGGAGCATTATATGGAAATCCGGCCGGAGTATATAGGGATTAAAGCGAAGAAAGTGAATTTCGAGAAGGATGAAATGGACTTTCTGGACATGCTTACGGATGAAGAGTTAGAAAAGTTGTATGTGGATCATGAATTGGAGGTAGCTAATAAAGAAAGAAAAGAAAATCGAAGATATATTAACGGATTTTCTTTACCGACCTATCATTGGACGGAAGAAGTTCAACAAAAAATTACAAACGATGTCATTGCTCGATTACAAAATCCAAAAACTAAAGAAAGTGCTAAGGAATCATTAAAAGCGCTAGGTGAAGACGAGCTACAGAGGCGCTATAAAGAAAAGTTCATCCCACCCCCACCTAAGCCAAAGAAAAAGTCGAAAAGGAAAGAGCCCAAGAACAGCAAGAATATGCGGAGTTCTATCAAGATTACATAGATATACGAAGTGGTAAGAAGGCGCCGCCTAAGCAGCCAGGTAATCCGTGGAAAGCTCTTAAGGAACAATTACCGATAAAGGAATTGAAGGCACATATAGAGAATCAAGCTAAAGATAATGAGATTTTACGGGGACTTGTGGATGTATCGAAGGCAGCAAGGGGAGTTTGGATTACTGGATCAACGAGGAAGGCGAAAAGAGTATTTGGATCAAGAGTGAAGTGGGAGAATGAGATGCTAAAAAAGTGTTTAGAGATTTGGATGAGGGAGGTAAGAAAGAACGTTTCAAACTCGTCGAACAAGCAGCCCGGCGGGGGCAGGTAGCTGAACTGTGCTAGCTATTTTGTGTTTCCAGAAGTGGTTACTATGCCTATTTGAAGCGAAAGAATTATGACCGGGATGCCGAGGCCAAGCGTCAAGTTAGCACAACATAACCATAAGACGAGCAGTCACCCGTGTTGTGGTCTTTTTTTGTAATGGTTCCTATTTAGGCTTGATGACTACCGTCTAAGGATTTCGTCATTTTACTTACACGCACACAAAACCTTCAGTTTTATTGTATCGCTATGTTGGATATCCCATAAGTTCTTTGTATTTATTGCTGATAGCAGCAGAAATCGGGGTAGGTGTCATACAGATAGAAGCTACGAATAACTTACGATGAAAGATTGTTCAAAAGGAGAAATAACCATGGAGAATACATATCCAGAATATGTTACTAGTAGCGCTATCGAAGGTCTTGTAAAAAAAATAAAATTACCTGCTCCTGATGAATATTCACAAGATTGGGAGTATGAAGTGGCAGATTCCTCAAGAATAAAGGAGTTTGTATACGCCTATGAAAATATTGAATTAAACAAAGAGGAAAGATTCGCTTTAATGATTATTATTATCTCATCATTTAATGATGCTATAGTAGAAGGAAAGGCTGAGGCGGAATGGGCCAGTATTATCAGATACCATCTTCTTCAAGATATTAATATTCATAAGAATACTATTTATTATTGGTCGATGCTAGATGAGGATGATCTAGAAAATTGTTATGCTGTAACTTCTTTCATGAGAGAGGTTACAAGTGTTGCCAAATTAGATGATGCTAGTGGAATAAATAACATAACAACTTAACAAGCACTTCATAACCTTGAAAGCTCACTCGAACATAAATCATCTCAGGAAATCAGTATTAAATTAAAATGTAGGAGGATTTATTATTAGAAAATTTGTGAAATTGGATGTACCTAAGCTAAATATTCATCCATTGAGGATCCCAGCAGGTTGGTCAGTAAGCAAAAATAATTTTTGGGGAATTGATCCACATAATTTAGATCCCGATGATGATATTTGGTTTATGTTTACAGACAGTTTGTTACAGTTATATTATCAAAAAAAATCAATAATCTTAGATATGGGCTGGAAACCAGATATTTCTCCAGAGGGTAGCTTCTTGGTTTTAATTTTGATAAACGAAGACTGGGATAAACCAATAGATAGATTTGAATCTAAAAATTATGCTGAAGTAATAGAGTTTATAGAAACTAAATTACTTGAAATTACAACTACTCTTTAAATTTGATGGATGATCTTTGTGACTTTGAAGACCGTAAAATCATAATCAAGATTGAGAAGGCGATCCATTTGGAGGGAATTCTAAAAAGTATTAAATATACATACAAATTTTAATGGCATGGAGGGAATGCATCAAGCAATTATATCTTGTATAGACTATACAATAATTGAAGATCCATTTTATGACGAAGATGGAGATGAAATTGAACCAATATGTAAATTAGAGACAGTTGAATTTGTGAATTTGCGGATAGGCATGCTCATACATATGAATTATTAGATGATTTATTAAGAAAAAGAGTTGATAATATTGTTCAAACATTATGGGATCCAACTTCAGTTGAATTAGTAGATTTATATTCATCTGTTGTTGTTAATCTAAATTTGAAAACCAGCTATGAACTAATGAGATCTTCTCTTGTAACTAGTTTTGATGATGATGTTAGAAAAATTGTTAAAGAGACTATAGATGAAATTGGGGAGGAAATAGGGCTTCCGTATAAAATAAATTAAAAATGTATGAAAACTTTCGATTAATTAATATCGATATATCTAGCTTTATAAACGAAACATAAGTATTAAATGAGGCTTTGAAAAATGATACTGATACAGAAAATACTTTAGATTAACAGGAAAGTAATTTGTATCCTATTTTAATTATATGGAGGTAAAGTGTATTTATAAAATATTAAGACATGAAGTGCACCCGTCTGCAGCCCAACGCGAGGCGAAGCGGCCAAAATGCTGACAAGCCTGCTCCAAGCTATGGAAATGCTATACATAAATTAATAAACAAAGCGATCGCTACCGGTTCATAACCGGGGCGATCTTTTTTGTCTCTGGTGGGTTCGCTCCCTATGAAGTCCTTCACAATCCATATTGACATCCACTATTTAACATGATAAATTGTTTTTTAATGATTTAGTATACCGACTTGATTAGTAGGGAAAAGAAAAATAGAAATAAATGCTTAACAGGCGATTACTATCACGAAGGAAGGCTGGCTTATGAAATTCAGCTACATCAGTCATCTGCATTGTCCCAAATGCCGGGAAAAGTATGAGTTCAATATCATCCAGCAGTTGTGCGCATGCGGTTCTCCGTTGCTCGTTGATTATGATCTTCAGGAGCTTAAGAAGCGCTGGGGTCCAGCCGCTCTAGCAGGACGATCCAACGATCTGTGGAGATATCATGAGCTTCTCCCTGTCACCGCTCCAGATAATATTGTGACGTTAGGGGAAGGGATGACTCCCCTGCTGCGGATGGATCGTCTTGGCGCATCAATGGGAATCGGGCAACTGTGGATGAAGGATGAAGGGGTGATCCCCACAGGAAGCTTTAAGGCACGGGGAGCGGCTGTCGGGGTATCCAAGGCCAAAGAGCTGGCGGTACAGGAACTGGCTATGCCTACCAACGGTAATGCAGGCGCGGCTTGGTCGCTGTATGCCGCCCGAGCCGGAATCCGGGCCACCATTGTAATGCCGGTGGGAGCTCCGGAAATTACCCGTAACGAATGCGCGATCTCAGGCGCGAATTTGTATCTGGTAAATGGTCTGATCAGTGATGCCGGGCAAATTGTCGGGCAAGCGGTTAAAGAACATGGCTTATTCGATGCCTCGACCTTGAAAGAGCCATACCGGATTGAAGGCAAGAAAACGATGGGACTGGAAATCGTGGAGCAGCTTCAATGGAAAGTGCCCGATGTCATTCTTTATCCGACAGGAGGCGGCGTAGGGCTGATAGGAATTTATAAAGCGCTGAAGGAGCTTATTGAGCTAGGCTGGATCGAAGACAAGCTCCCGCGGCTGGTAGCTGTTCAAGCAGCAGGCTGCGCGCCGATCGTCAAGGCATGGGAGGAAGGCAAGAACGTCTCTGAGTTTTGGGAGAATTCAGCGACAGCGGCTTTCGGAATCAACGTGCCAAAGGCGCTGGGTGATTTCCTCGTACTTGAAGCGATTTACGATAGCGGTGGCTGCGCAGTAGCTATTGACGATGACACGCTGCTGAAGGAACTGGAGACCATCGCAAGTTTGGAAGGGGCGTTCGTCTGTCCAGAGGGCGCAGCCACCTTTGCGGCGGCCCGTCAGCTTAGGGAAGGCGGATGGATTAAAGAAGGGGAGACTGTGATAGCCCTGAATACGGGGAGCGGGATAAAATATCCCGAAACCGTGAAGGTCCAGGTCCCGGTGCTGGAGCCTGGAGCCCGCCTAACCAGATGATAGCATGGATCGCATGAATCTACGTCTAATATCGCTTCAATCTTAAAAAAGTTTTCTACTAAAAGATATTACTGGGGGATTTAAAATGAAAGCATCATTGAAAAGCGTACAAAAAACCGCCATTTTAATAATTGGACTGTTGTTTATTATCGCCCTTGCCGGATGCAGCGTTGCCAAGCAAGCGGATAGCAATAAATCGCAGCCGCAGGGCGAAGCCTCATCGGATAGCCGCAAGCTGGTTGTCGATCTCGCCAATGAAGCGGCCAATTTGGATCCGGGGCTGCAGTACAATTTTGACAGCTATGCTGTATACCGGAACATATTTGACAATTTGCTCCGCCGCGATCCAGCGACCAACGAATTTACAGCAGGAGTAGCCGAAGCGTGGAAGCAGGATTCTCCAACAGAGTGGACGTTTACGATTCGCAGTGATATTAAGTTTCACAACGGCGACCCGCTCACAGCGGAGGATGCTGCATTCAGCATCCAGCGCATTCTGGACAAAGAATTTCTCAGCCCGCAGTATGCCAACTTCAATATGATCGCTTCCGCAGAAGCTGAGGGCAATGAACTTAAGATTACAACAAATGAACCGAGTCCTACGCTGCTGGCGCAGCTCGTTAATTTGAGCATTGTCCCGCAAAAGTACGTTGAAGAAGTAGGCAATGAACAGTTCAATTTGAAACCAGTAGGCAGCGGCGCATACCAATTCGACAGCTGGGCCAAAGGGACGCAAATTACGCTGAAGGCCAATGAGGATTATTGGGATGGTAAACCGGAAGTTGCAGCGGTTGAATTCCGTTTCGTGCCGGACCGGGCCAGCCGGGTGGCTGACCTGCTCTCGGGCAAGGCTGACTTCGTATCCGGGGTAAGCCCTGACGATGTGGAGAGCATTCAGAGCAATTCCAATCTGCAGATCATCTCCACACCGACAGAGCGCATCGCATTTCTGGCCTTCAACATGGTAGATGATACGCCGACCAAGTCAACCGCAGTAAATCAGGCGATTGCTCACGGCATTAACTATGATTCGATTATTGAATCGCTTTTGCAAGGCTATGGCGAGCGGGTTACTCAGGTGCTGACGCCGCTGTCGTTCGGCTACGATCCTAGCATTTCCGGCTATGACTACGACCCGGAGAAAGCCAAGGAATTGTTGAAAGAGGCAGGATATGATAACGGCATTACAGTTGACCTGCCTACATCACCGTCATTTGACCAGCGTGTCGTTCAAGCCATTCAGGGCGATCTCGATAAAATCGGCATTAAAGTCAATATTGTCAGCACAGATCACGCAACTTTTCTGAAAAAAGTTCAGGACCCTGCCCGCAAATGGGGCAGTATCCGCTACGGCATTTGGTCCTGCGGCTGCATGGATGCCGACGGTACTCTTCTTCCGCTATTCCGTACCGATACGATCTGGAGCAGCTACTCTAATCCGGAATTCGACCAAGCGGTAGATGCGGCAAGAACGACGACGGACGAGGCGGCAAGGATCGAAAATTATAAAACCGCATTGAATGTCCTTCAGCAGGATGTGCCAGGTATCGGGTTATATCAGCACTTTGCACTATATGGCGCATCTAATAAGCTGCAGTGGCAGCCTGACCCGCAGGAGAACTTCTTCGTCAAAGATATCAAATGGGTTAAATAAGGGAGCGTAGGGGGGAGCGCATATGCTTTACGTAGGACAGCGAATCGTCCAAGCTCTGGTTTCGATATTTGGAGTAGCTACCATCATCTTTTTCATCCTGCGCTTGACCGGAGATCCTGTTCTGCTCATGGTTCCTCAGAATGCAACCGCTGAAGATATAGCTGTGCTAAGGCACGCCCTCGGGCTGGATCAGCCCGTGGGTCTTCAGTATTTGCACTTCCTGAAGCAGATTTTTACGGCGGATCTCGGCTATTCATATATTCAAAATATGCCCGTTCTGGACATTGTGATGGAGCGGATCCCCTATACGATCGATTTGGCGATATTCGCGCTCATTCTGACCGTGATTATCGGCGTGCCGCTCGGGATGATTACAGCGATTTACAAAGGCACATGGATCGAAAAAATATGCATGCCTTTCATTCTGGTCGGGCAAAGCATGCCCGCTTTTTGGACAGGCATTCTTTTAATTATGCTTTTTGCGGTGCAGCTGAAATGGCTGCCCTCTTCGGGAGCGGAAAATTTACAGTCACTGATTCTTCCTGCCATCACGCTGGCCTCGCTGTCCATTGCTACGGTGGCGAGAATGACCCGCTCCAGCATGCTGGAGCAGCTGGGTCAGGATTACGTAAGAACGGCCCGCTCCAAAGGGGTGGGGATTCCCCGGATGCTGTACCGGCATCTACTGCGGAATGCCTCTATTCCAATCATTACTGTTGTTGGGCTGGAATGCGCGAATTTATTAGGAGGCTCGGTCATTACGGAGACGATATTTGCCTGGCCTGGCCTGGGACAGCTGACGATTCAAGCCATCGCGGCAAGGGATTTCCCGCTGGTGCAAGCTGTGGTCGTCTTGGGGGCTGCGGTTTATATTTTCATTAACCTGATTACGGATCTTATTTATGGGTGGATTGACCCAAGGATCAAGCTGGGGAGAGAAACATCACAATGAACATATCACCTACGCCTGCGCCTGATACGCAGGCTCAAGCCCGTTCGCTGGCAGCGAGAGCGAAGGCCCGGCTGCGGAGGCTGGGGACGTTATCCGTTCTGCCGTTTGCGCTTATCCTGCTGCTTTTCGTTGTTGTAGCATTTCTGCCCGGATTGTTTACGCAGCATGATCCTACGCTGATAGAGCTTTCGCTTCGTTTGCAAGCGCCTGGCTTTGTTGGTCCGGACGGCTCGACCTATTTGCTAGGCACCGATGAATTAGGCCGGGATGTATTCAGCCGGCTCATTCACGGGGCGCGTGTCTCCTTGGTCGTATCGGTGACGGCCGTCTTAATTTCCGGGCTCGTCGGCGGATTCCTCGGAATGGTGTCCGGATTTTATCGAAATTGGGTCAGCGCGGTCATTATGCGGGTTGCCGACATATTACTGTCTATTCCTTTTTTGCTGCTCGCGATTTTGACCGTAGCGGTGCTTGGGCCCAACTTATTGAACCTGGTCATTGTCCTCGGTCTGACACGCTGGCCGAGATATGCCCGTGTAGCCCAAAGCACGACGCTCTCAACGGTGAACAAGGACTTCGTGAAAGCGACAGCCGCTTTGGGTGCTCGCCCGGGCCGGCTGCTCATCAAGCATATTATGCCCGAGTTGATTCCCCCGCTGGTGGTGGTGGCTACTCTGGAGATCGGTCTTATGATTCTGTTCGAAGCCTCGCTGTCTTTCATCGGACTGGGGGTTCAACCGCCTAACCCGAGCTGGGGCAATATGCTGTCTGCAGGAAGGCAGTACGTTTCGACAGCTTGGTGGTTAGCCACGTTTCCGGGCCTTGCCATCTTCCTCATTGTGCTTTCGATAAATATGCTCGGAGACGCTGTCAGGGATCGGCTGGATCCGAAAAATCAAAGAAGATAACATCGAGGTGATCGCATTGCATTTTGAAGGAGAGTTTATTGGTAAAAAGGTGGTCATTACCGGAGCTGCCGGCATTTTCGGCACTTGGATTGCCCAGGCCTTTGCGGCGCAGGGAGCGAAGCTGTGCTTATCCGACATCCGCCATGATGAGCTGAGAGCGATGGGAGAAGATCCGTTGTTGCAGGACGCAGAGCTGCTGTTCCATACAACCGACTTGACCCGGGAAGCCTCGATCGCTGAACTGGCTGAGTTCATCGAACAGGAATGGTCTTCAGCAGATATATTGATCAATAACGCTGGAATTTACCAAAGGCATAGATTGCTGGAAATGAGCACGGATGAATGGAACGCTTCCCTTGGGGTTAACGTTACGGCTCCATTTTTGCTGACACAGCTGCTGGCTAAGCAAATGATCAAAGACGGCAAGCAGGGTTCGATCATCAATATCAGCTCCGGGGCTGCGCTAAGCAATCAAATCGGGGGCGGGCATTATTCCACAGGTAAAGCCGCTTTAGCGATGCTGACCCGTTCCTTTGCGCTGGAGCTCGCTCCGTATCAGATCCGGGTTAACGCGGTATCGCCCGGATTTGCTCCAGGCAGCGAAGTGAGCGAGCTGTCCGCAGACTATGTGCAAAATATGATTAACCAAATTCCGCTCGGCCGCACATCCGGTCCGCAGGATGCACCTGCGGCTATTTTGTATTTGTGCTCGAAGAGCGCCTCTTTCATTACGGGGTCTACACTCGCGGTAGATGGCGGCCGTACGGCAGGTACCTTTAAGCGGCCGCAGCCCCAGGACGGGAAGGTGACGTGAAGCGATGCATACGACTTATAACTGGCCGAATGGGAAGCGCTGCGCTGCAGCCTTCAGTATTGATTTCGACGGTGAGAGCCCTTATTTGTGGCGGACCCGGAATGCCTCGTCCAATGCTCTCGGAGAGCTGGAACAGAGAGCCTTCGGGCCTCGTCAGGGCATCTACCGGATTTTGGAGATGCTGGACCGCCTAGATATCAAAGCCAGTTTCTATATCCCAGGCGTTATTGCCGAGAAGTATCCTATGGCGGTGGAGGCCATCGCCAAAGGGGGACATGAAATAGGCCTGCACGGGTATTTGCACGAACGGGTCGATGAGCTGAGCGAGGAGCAGGTGGAGGAAAGCATCGTGCTGGGCAAGCAGGCGCTGGAGAAGGTGATCGGTCCCCGAACGATGGGATTTCGTTCGCCGTCGTGGGAGATGACGCCCGATACCTTTAAGCTGCTGCAGCGTCACGGTATCCCTTATGACAGCTCCATGATGGGCTATGACCACCCTTATTGGATCGATGGGCTGCCGGAAGTGCCGGTTCAGTGGCTGCTTGACGACGCCATTTTTTATCGTTATTTTGGGGGCTTTTCGGGGAATCCGCCCTTAAACCCGGACACCGTGACAGATACATGGTATCAGGAGTTTGAAGGAATCAAGCGTTACGGCGGGCTATTCTTATTGACCGTCCACTGCTGGATCAGCGGCCGGGGGTCGCGGATCATCGCGCTGGAACGACTGCTGACCCGATTGAAAAACGACCCGGAGGTTTGGTGGGCCACTTGCGAGGAGATCGCGGCATATCATGCCGGGCAGTACGCGGGACAATTTCATGAACCGCTGGGAGGAGGCTGGCTATGACGACTCCGCGGCAAACATTTCCGTCCGGCGATACTGCTGCTGGCACTGCTGACTCCGCTATTATGAAAATCGAGCAGCTTACTTTATCTTTTCAGCAGGAATCGGGTCCGGTGACGGCATTCCGGGACGTATCCCTACAGTTGAATAAGGGCGAGATTTTGGGCCTCGTCGGGGAAAGCGGCAGCGGCAAAAGCCTCACTGCGCTGTCGTTGATGAAGCTGCTTCCCGCAAATGCCCGTTTTGATCACGGGGACATTACGCTTGAAGGCGTATCGTTAAGAAGCATGTCTGAATCACAGATGCGGAACATTCGCGGCAATAAAGTCTCGATGATTTTTCAGGAGCCGATGACCGCCTTGAATCCATTGATTCCGGTTGGCCGGCAAATTGAGGAATTATATATACTTCATACTAAGCTGCGCAAATCGCAGCGCAAACAAAAAGTGATCGAATTGCTGAAAGCGGTAGGAATTTCCGACCCGGAGGCCCGTTTTCATCAATATCCGTTTGAGATGTCGGGTGGAATGCGGCAGCGGGTCATGATCGCGATGGCGCTTGCCTGCAATCCCCAGGTCATTATTGCGGATGAGCCGACAACGGCGCTTGATGTGACTATACAGGCGCAAATTCTGGACCTGTTAAAGGAAATTAGACGGGAATACGACACGTCTATTTTGTTGATTACACATGATATGGGTGTCATTGCTGACGCAGCCGATCGCGTGGCCGTTATGTATGCAGGCCGGCTGATGGAGGTTGGGGCAGTGGACGATTTGCTTGAATCGCCGCGCCATCCGTACACGATCGGATTGCTGAACAGCATTCCAGATTTATTCGGCGATGAGGGAGCGGAGCTGAATACGATCCCAGGCGTCGTGCCGGATTTGAAAAACATGCCCGGCGGCTGCCCCTTCCATCCGCGCTGTCCGCTGGCGACGGACATATGCAGGGAGCAGACTCCGGAGCTGGCCGAAATTCAGCAAGGACATGCGGTAGCCTGCTGGCACCCGGCAGAGGGGGAAAGAAAATGAGTATGACGGAACAGCGGGAACAGACCACTCCCTTGCTCGTTGCAGATAATATAAAGAAGCATTATACGCAATCGGCCAAGCTTTTCGGTTTGGGCCGATCTGTTGTTAAAGCGGTCGACGGAGTAAGCTTTGAGCTGATGCCGGGCGAGACGCTAAGCCTTGTGGGCGAAAGCGGATGCGGGAAATCGACGACAGGGCGCGCGGTGCTGTATTTGGAGCGTCCTACGGAAGGGCAAGTGCGCTATAACGGGCAGGATCTGTCCACGCTTTCGGGGGAACAGCTGCGGAAGCTCCGTAAGGATATGCAAATCGTTTTCCAGGATCCTTATTCCGCGCTCAATGGCCGAATGAAAGTTCGCGACATTTTGACAGAGCCCTTTCGGATTCATCAGCTCCATCCGGGACAAGAGGAGCAGCAAGCCAGGCAACTCCTGGAGATGGTCGGGCTGTCCCCGGCCAGTCTGGAGAAATACCCCCATGAGTTTTCCGGCGGGCAGCGCCAGCGTATTGTCATCGCAAGAGCTATCGCTCTGCGCCCCAAATTTATCGTTTGCGATGAGCCCGTGTCGGCTCTGGATGTCTCCGTCCAATCGCAAATCGTAAATTTGTTCGGGCAGCTCCAGAAGGAGCTTGATTTGACGTACTTGTTCATTTCGCATGATTTGTCCGTCGTTCGTCATGTGAGCGATCGCGTCGGCGTCATGTACCTGGGAAAAATGGTCGAGCTCGGCCATAAAGCTGCGGTGTTTGACCAGCCGCTGCATCCCTATACTCAAGCGTTGATGAGTGCGATTCCGATCCCCAATCCGAAAATACAGCGGCAGCGGGAGAAAATTACGCTGCGCGGAGAGCTGCCGAGCCCACTGAATCCGCCAACGGGCTGCCGGTTTCATACCCGCTGCCCATGGGCTGTGGAGCAGTGTCGTCAGATTGAGCCGGAATGGCGGGAAGCCAGACCGGATCACTGGGTGGCGTGTCATCTGGTTGACGCGTAGAAGTGTTGTGATTAGCTAGGATAGCATTAAGATCGACTAGGATAGAGTTATGAGCAGGCTATGAAGAATTATGACCAACTATGGTGGCGTTATGATTAGCTTGATAGAGCTATGATCAACTATGATAAGCACTGTAACCAACTATGTTAGCGTCGTGATCATCTAAGATAAAGGAGTTGCATACGACATGCTGCAATCAACCGATCTAGGTCGGATTACACTGCTTGGAGCGCCGGATGTGCATCCCGGACAACGGGAAAAGCTGGTGCTGGCGAAGGGGAAAATGGACATTGGACGGGACGCTTACTCCAGTCAACTGGTCATTTTCAATACGGCCACACGCACGGAAACTGCCCTGTTCGCAGCACCACAGGATGGCCAAGGGTCTGCTGCGGATGCCAGTCCGCGATGGTCGCCGGACGGGAAGCTGCTGGCTTTTATACGGACGGGCGGCGGAAACGATGGGCTGTGGCTGTACGAGCCGTCTACCGGTGCTGCCAGGCCGCTTGTAACCGGGCGTAAAGTGAAGGATTACATCTGGGCTCCCGATGGCCGGAGCATTGTCTTTACAAGCCGGGACAACGAAGTGAACGCGACAGCTTACAAAATAAAAAGAATGCGGTACAAGCTCGATGGCGAGGGCATGACCAACGGGTATACCCATCTGTTCGAGGTGAACGTGGGGACATCCGAAATTTCGCGGCTTACTTCCGGAGAGTCGGATTACGGCAATCCTGCTTTTTCGCCGGACGGTTCGGTTTTGTATTTTACAACCGACTTCCCGGACGGCTTCGATCTGGAGAAGCGGCCTGAAATCCGCAAGTTGGACAGGGCAAGTGGCTCCATCTCGGTATTGAAGCATGTGGCCAGATCGGTCTCCGCCTTGATTCCGCTTCCGGACGGCTCCGTGCTCGGTACGGGGAAGAAGGATACGCCGAACAGCGCTGAATTCGACAAATGGTTTTATGTACAACAGGGCGTGGAAGGCCGCTGGCTGGAAGGGAACGTAGATGTGCCGTTAGGCTATCACGTCATCGGGGACAGCAAACGTATGGGTCTTAATGCGGCAGTGCGTGCTGCGAATGAGGAATGTATTTTGTTCGCCGGAACGAATGAAGGCAGACAATCCCTGTACAAGTTGGATACCGCCTCTTTGGAAATCACCGCCCTTCCTCTTGAACTGAACGTCCTGGCCTTCGATGTGGAGTACGTTACTGACGAGGAGATCGCCGTCGTACTCGTAGCCGATGCGATGGATCGGCCAGGAGAGCTGTACCGTGCGGTATGGCGTGAGCAAGGCGGCGAGACAGTGGTCGAGCGATTGACGCGTTATAACGAGGAACTGCGCCAGCAATTGCCTGCGCTGGACATTCGCGAGTATTCGCATTTGACGCCGGATGGTCTGACCGTTCAGGGCTGGACCATGGATCCGGGCAAAGAGAGCGGAAGTGTCCGTCAGGGCACGATTCTAATGATTCACGGTGGGCCCCATTTGGCCTACGGCCATTCGTTTCATTATGACTTCTGGTACTTAGCCAGCCGCGGTTACCGGATTGCCTTCTGCAATCCGCGGGGAAGCTATGGCTATGGTCAGGCATTTTCCAATGGAATCATCAAGGAGTGGGGTGGCAAGGACGTCCAGGATATAATGGGCTTTCTGGAACAAGCCGCCGCTTCGGGCGATACGCCAGCAGATGAACCGCTTTATTTGATGGGTGGAAGCTATGGGGGGTACCTCGTCAACTGGATCATCGGCCGCGACCACCGGTTCAAGGCAGCTGTAACAGAACGCTCAATCTGCAACATGTACAGCAAAATCGGCAACAGTGATCTTGGTTTTCAGATCAATTTATATGAGCTGGGCGGTCAGTCCGATCTTTGGAATGATGAGGAATTCATCATGGAACGCTCGCCGATCCGCTATGCCGAGGAGGTTTCTACCCCGGTTCTGATCATTCATGCGGAGAAGGATCACCGGGTTCCCGTCGAGCAGGCGGAACAATGGTTCCAGGCATTGAAGCGATTGGGCAAGGAAGTGGAATTTATGCTGTTTCCGGGTGCCTCGCATGCGCTGGCTTCCATTGGCAGGCCGCAGCAGCGCGTAGCACGGCTTGAGGCATTGGCCGATTGGTTCGCGGTTCATTAACTACTATGCATAAGGAAGGTGCGCCTTGAGTAAATTGTTGGAATTTATTAACGGGCAGCGGGCTGCTTTACTGAAAGATCTAGAGCAGCTTGTGAACATGGATTCCCCGACCGGAAGCAAAGTGCTGGTAGACCAAGCGATGGAGGTTGTCATCCAGCGGTTTCAGGAGCTGATCGGAGGGACGGTCGAACGGATTCCGCAGGATAAATTCGGGGATCAAGTCAAGCTGTATTTGCGGAAGGAAGCAGGAGCAGCAGCGGAAACAGAGGCAGGGGCTGGGCAAATTATGCTGCTGACGCATATCGATACGGTTTGGCCGGAGGGAGAGGTGGCCAGCCGCCCTTTCCGGAAAGAAGGGAACCGCCTGTACGGGCCAGGTATTTTTGATATGAAATGTGGTCTGCTGCAGGGGTTGTATGCGATGTATGCAGTTGCGTCACAGTGTAATCCAGCTAAAAATATCGTATTGTTCATTAATACGGATGAGGAAGTCGGCAGCCCGTCCTCCAGGCGATGGATCGAGGAGGAGGCGGCGAAGAGCGACGCTGTATTCGTATTGGAGCCGGCACTCGGCCCTGACGGGAAGCTAAAAACAGCGCGCAAGGGTGTAGGCAGGTTCACACTGGAAATTGAGGGGATTTCCGCTCACTCGGGAATCAATCACAGCGATGGGGTGAGCGCCCTGGAGGAACTGGCCCATCAAATATTGTTCCTGCAGGGGTTGACGGACTATGAGAAGGGCTCCACGGTTAATGTCGGCTTGGCCTCTGGCGGGACGGCCGTCAACGTGGTGAGCGATTATGCACGGGCGCAATTTGAGCTGCGCATTGAGTCCAAAGCCGAGGCAGATCGCCTAAGTCAGCTTATTAGCAATATGTCGCCCGTACTGAACAACGTAAAGCTTCGAGTGCAGGGAGGCATGGTGCGTCCGCCGATGGAACGGGCAATGAGCCGCGATTTATTCGCCAGTGCGCAGTCGGTCGCCCGCGAGTTGGGCTTCCCTTTGCAGGAGACGGCTACGGGCGGGGCCAGTGACGGCAATTTTACCGCGGCATTGAATGTGCCGACGTTAGATGGACTGGGCGCCGTAGGCCACGGTGCCCATGCGCTTGATGAATATGTCGAGCTGGATAGCATCGCCATGCGCAGTGCATTATTAGCTCATTTAATGATGGAACAAATGAAAGATTAACGTTGTTTGGAGAGGAGCGTCCCCTAGTAGATTACTCTGCTATGGGATGGCTCCTTTTTATAGTTGGTCAAATTTTAAAACTGTCATTGCATTTGATGCGGCGGAAAACATGCGACACTTCCTAGTGGAGACTACTACCAACAAAAATGAGAAAGGAGGGTTTCCTTGAAGTTATTTGAAATTAGCGGTTATTTTGAAGTTATGAATAAAGGTACAGTTATTGGTGGTGTAAATCCAGAACTAGATAAATTGGATCATGGAACAATTAAAGAATTGATTGGAGAATCCATTATAATTATAGATTCTGAAGATAATAAACATATGTTTGATGTGGTTTCATTTCAAATCTCGACCTCTTTAATTAATAAAAAGAATATTGGAATTTGTATTGGATTCCCAGAAAATATAGACTTTCTAAAAAATGGTGCGATAGTATACAGTAATGAAGCCCTGACAAGGTTGTAAAAAAGGGATAGTAGAATTTAGATGGATTAGGAGACGTTTAATGATAAATTCACAATCTTTGTTAAGTTTCAATCTTTATCCTGCAGTTGATGATAATGAGATCAACAAGACCGAGGTAGAAATGGGTCTAAAATTCCCTAAAGGGTTTAGGGAATTACTAACATTGACTAATGGTCTTGAAACAGAAGAAGGTGTCTCTATTTTTGGTACTGATATTATTGTTGAAAGAAATCATACCTATGAGGTTTCTGAGTATGCACAGGGCTATTTAGCTGTAGGGAGTAATGGCGGGGGAAAGTTCTACTTAATGTCAGCTAATTTTGACTCCACTGAATTATTACAAGTAGATGCAGGAGTTATGAATCCTGGATTTGCTTCTTTAGTTAGTATGGATTTTGTTGAATGGATAAATAATGGGGCAATGAATCATACATAGTGAAGGTAAGTAGAGCATAATTGTTATATTTAAATTAGGAATAGAGCAAGGATGTGATGAGCATGTCTATAAAGGATCAGATAGTAAAATTAAAGAAAATAGGATTTCCCGATAATGAAGACTATGATATAGATAACGCCGTAAATATATTAAATGATATAGCACAGAGAGCAGATAATGGTGAGATTGACGCTCTATGCGGCATTTTCAATGATGAACTTGAGCCCTCTCTTGAAAGTGATTTAATAGAAACAATTTTTCATATTATTGAATGTAATGGATTTGAAGAGGGCTTATATGAATTGACACTAGGGTTATTAAGTACGAGTCAAGATGCGAGTGTCTGTGTGAAAAGAACTTTTAAAACTCTACTTAACTCAGAGGATTTTATTAAGCCTTATAAAAGAGTTGTAAAGAAAATGGCATTCTCGAAAAGGGAAGAAGTATTAAATATTCTAAGAGAGATCGTTGACAGACAACCAGATCAATATGCTGAGAAAGTTAATTATTTATTAGGAGATATAAATGATCAGCTATAAAGATCTGACTTGTTATTGCCTTCATCATTTTGAAAATTCTTATAATGTGGGTTGGATCGATGTGAAAGATGATTTTCCTAAGGCGTCGTTGTCACAAGAATTTATCGCAAAATTATGGGAGTATATAAAATTTCCGCTTAATGCTCATAGATCTTCTAATGATTCGGTACTGGTACATTACAATGGAGAGAAAAATGAGATTCCAAATATGGATGAAATGAAAGTAACTATGGACCAATATTATGATGATATAGAGATTACAATAGGAGACAGATTTATTATTACAGAGGAAAGCTACCGGATTATTGTTGTAAAAGAGGGCTAAAAATGTGTGACACACATATTATGCAAGTAGGATTCAGCATGAATCATAAAGAACTCGGATGTATTATTTTTGGAGGGGCTGACCCGGTATTTACCTCAAACAATACAAAAATACCATCCCTTGTAGATAAATATATTATAGTTAAAACTACAACGGAAGATTTGAAATTTAAAGTGAAAAAAATGGATCTTTCATTTTCTATCTCTGGAATGCTAAGCATTGGAGTTATCGTTTGTGATTCCGATGATTTTTTAAAAGTTAAAACGGGAGATCATGTTTTTTTAGCTTAAATGATGAAAAATAGAGTTATGAAAGCAACAAAAAAAGCTTATTCCATCTCAAAAATGAGAAGGGATAAGCTTTTAATATTGGGTAAAATTTCCTCGGTAATTTACCGAGATAATAATGTGGGGCATAAGACAATATGAAGGGGTTTAGCAATGGAGTTTGAATTTCACATCACAGTAAAGGATTTAACAATGGATGAAAAGGAGGCTTTTATAAACGTCTGTCATCAGGAGCAGGTGAAACCAGTCATGATTGTCTTAAATCAAGGCAATTACATCCATCAACCGATGGTTACTGGAATTGTTCACAGGACGGATTTTCAGCAAGCGAATCAAGAAATTGAACGGGTGGCAACGACATTCCAAAACAAAGGATTTACCGTTGTAAGAAAAAAGGTAGAAATTCCTGCGAAGGAAGAGAAGTACTTTGATCAGCCGCTTGTTAAGAGTTCCAAACCCTATTTTGAGTGGCATGGCAAAGTGCAAGTAGATGAAGTGGATAGCTTAAAAAGTCTTTGCGCAGGTTATGGCGGACATATTTCGAGGAACTCTCTAAATGCCAATGGTAAAGTAAGATTCGTGACGGTTCGAGAGTATGAAAATAAGGAAAAATTTTATGACCGTGTAGGCAAAATACATATCGTTTTACAAGCAAATCAAATAGAGCTGATGAAGGAACAATATGAGTTATGCATCTATGACAGTAGAGAGGATTTAGATAGCGGATGGATTTTCTAAACTATGAGACGAGGGAACTCGTTGTTCTAGAAGCGCTTTTGAGAAGGGCTTCCCTTGTGAAAATGCCGTTTGTATTAAAAGGCAGCCTATTAACAAGACAATATTTATCGGATCGTACTCTTCGTGAGGTAGATGATGTAGACTTTCTGTACGCAGGCAAGATCACTGATGCTGAACAGGCGCGTGAAATATTTACAGAATGGCTGATCCAAGTGACGGAGCTTGATCTGGATGATGGTGTCATGTTTAGAAGTTTTCGCGAGAATGCATTTTGGAGATACATAGACTACGCCATGGCAGATGATTTTCCTACGGTCAACACCGACATAGCTTATTGTTTTAAAAATGAACGGGGCGAAACTTCTGAGTATGATGAGTTCTATCTAGACGTGTCATTTAATTTAGAACTGAACATACAGCCTATTCCTCTAAAATATGTCCCACTCTTTGGCGAGAGCTTCCTTGTTCCTTACACTGTGCCGCTATCCGTCCAAGTAGCCTGGAAGCTGCATCAGACGATTGTGAGGCCCAGATTTAAGGATCTGTATGACTTAAGGTTTTTATT
Source organism: Paenibacillus sp. YSY-4.3 (assembly GCF_054767475.1). Taxonomy (NCBI): domain Bacteria; kingdom Bacillati; phylum Bacillota; class Bacilli; order Caryophanales; family Paenibacillaceae; genus Paenibacillus; species Paenibacillus sp. YSY-4.3. The sequence continues at coordinate 278,575 of NZ_BAABMC010000006.1, forward strand.
GTCCAATTCACTTTATGATCGCCAGGCACTTCAAGAAACATTGCAAACCCTTGTCGACGAATGCAGCATGGACCCATCGATTACAAAAGCTGCTATTAAAAAGATACTAGCAGACGAGTTATATGACCTGTACCCATCGTTGGAAAATGATTACGATTTAAGACAATATGCTGGTAACTTAGATCGTCAGCTTTATTTTACGGAGGTTGTCACAGATTTACGTAAACTAATGAATTTAGCCGGTATAGATGGCGTTGCATTTAAGCATTTACCGAAACCAACTCATGTAAAATCAACTTCAGTGTTTCGCAGAATCTTTGAGAAGTTAACTCATAGGTGAATCTATAAAAAATCACTATTTTTGAAAGGAAATTTTTTTGCATGATCGTTTGGAAAGGTTGGGGGATTTTTATTATCGTTATCCCAGCGATGATATTTTATTTTGTTGATCTTTTAGTGTCACCTCTAGGACTGGATTCATTAGATAAGCGATTGCCGCTGGCATTTGTCTGTATTGTGTCGGGAATTATTCTTTGGTATGTAGGAAAGGCATTTAACGCCGACTCGGGCAGAGTACTGGTCGATGAGGAAACGGGAGAACGCTATAAAATGGCGCATGGGCATAGTTTATTTTCCATTCCTATGCATTATTGGGGCCCTATCGGTTTAGTAGCAGGTTTTATTCTAATAGTTGCAACGATAGTTTCATATTTCTCGTTAGACTAGTCAGCATCCATTAAATTGTTGGAAGGTGGTAACGGAAAAGTTGCCGCCTTCTATTTGGTTTAAATGGAATGGTGAGAAAATAATATTTACTTATACAGTGAGCTAAACATAATCAGGGAGAAGATATGTATTGAGAGTAAAGTGTAAGTGTGGGGTTGTCCTATCGGATACATTAGTACCTAATAATGTGGTTTATTGGACGTATCCTGTTAATGAAGAAGATCTTCTTATTAAAACTTTTAGAGGAGAATATCCTGATCTTACGCAAATTGCCATATGGCATTGTGAAGCGTGTAGTCGATTTTATTATTGGAGCCATGATTGGAAAGTTTATACATACAGATTGAAACAAGCAGATATGACCGAGATTAAAGGTTTTGATTGGACTAATATTAAAAATGTTTATATTTCTTTTAATGATTTCGAAGAAGATGAAATAATGAGACAATTGAAAGAGACAGGCCAAATCGTATTTCCAAGAAAAATAAAGATTATTGAAACGGACAAAAAAATTGCCGTTGTATCTAAATGCAACATGAAGCTATACGAGCTGGAAGATGTTATATCATAACTATATCCGTGCTACCCAGGATGATTGCATTCGTGCTTTTGAAGAGACTTTTAGCGGTTTATAAGTGGCCGCTTATGATATGAAAGGAGGAAACTAAAATGAGACAAAGCAAACCAGACGTAGAGCTTGGGAGGTTTCTGAGCCTGATCCTGCGTCATAACCCCGGAGCTGTAGGAATCAAGCTTGACGCGAACGGCTGGGCGGATGTTAAGGAACTGCTTGCAGGCCTGCACCGTGCAGGGCGCGCTGTTAATATGGCTACTCTGGAACGGATTGTGCGGGAGAATAGCAAACAGCGCTATAGCTTTAATGAAGACCACAGCAAAATTCGTGCCAATCAAGGCCACTCCCTTGCTGTAGATGTAGAGCTTAAAGTAGAGACTCCGCCAGAATACTTATACCATGGTACGGCAGCGCTATCCGTTGATAGTATTCGCAAGCAGGGAATTACGAAGCAATCCCGGCAGCATGTACACCTCACCGAGGAGAGGGAGACAGCCACCCGCGTGGGCGGCCGCCATGGCAAGCCGGTTGTTCTGACGGTTCGGGCAGGAGCTATGCATCGGGATGGATTTATTTTTTACCGGTCGGAAAATCAGGTATGGCTATGTGATCATGTACCGTGGGAGTACATCAACGTGAAGTAATATCTTTCAATTCAACATAGAGGGGAATCAGTTCGCTTGAAATTGTTGTATAAGACCTTCAGTCAAGGTCATGAGGTTGCCGTATATGTAGCTGCGGAACTGGATGGAGAGAAGGGGACCTTTCGCGTGCTGCAGTTTTCGGAAGAGGCGGTACAAGGGGCCATGGATATGGCTAATCCGGAGCGTGTCGTACTGGAATACCCTCGGGCAATCTGTCATTTGATGGAATATAACCAACCCTCATTTGAGCGCGTATTTCTGATTGGACATGGAATTGGTACACTCTCTAGACACTTTGCGGACAAAACATTTGATGTGGCAGAGTTAGATCAAGCGGTCGTAGATATTAGCCGGGAGTGGTTTGGATATTCCAAAGATGATGTGAGGGTAGGCGATGGTCGAGAGCTGTTGGAGAACGAATCGCCGCATGTCTATGATTATGTCGTCCTGGATGCATTTTCGGCTAAGGGCACGCCTTCCCATCTTCTGTCTAGCGAGTTCTTTCACATGATCGCAAGCAAGCTCGAGCACCATGGTTCGCTGATCATGAACCTTATGGGCAGGGGCGAGCAGGATCAATGGATGAATGCGATACATAGCACGCTTAGCGAAGTGTTTCCTTATACGAAGTGTTTTGCCTTGCCCGTCGAAGGGGACAGGGATCTTCGCAATATTATTATGATTGGCAGCAAACAAAACATCCATTATCAACTTCGGCATATGGCGGGGTTTAGCGAGTTTGAGGCAGGGCAGGGTTATATTATCTATGACCATAGTTAGTACCAATTACGCAGAGTGCAATGAAGTATCAAATGTAGATGATGCAACGAAGTTTTATTAGCTTTAAGAGCCTTGAGAGATGATTATTCTTAGGCTCTTTTATTTGTGTTAAATTAACATTATTTGATTGGATATCCGAAATATAAGGAGGGGAATTAATGCGACGTAATTAAAATATGGAGTTGCGAAGCGACAAAAAAAGGAGGGGCTGCAATATGGCAGTCATATATTTCGTACTAGGCCTAGCGGCAATCATATACGGTATCAAACTGTTTATGAAATCGAAGAAGGATACAGACAATGGCCAGTCAATAAGCTCGCTCATAAAGCCGGCAATGCGCAAAGCACATATGAAGCTGCTAGGAATATTGTTGGTTTTATATGGCCTTGTAAGCATTCTAAATGCGATAGTGAATATTAACATTAAATCTGAAGGAATCGTCATAGAAGCTTACTCTGGCAGAAGCATCGCTTTTTTTATAGGTGGAGCGTTGGGGATAGTATTCGGAATTAGCAGTATTCTCGCAACCCGTAAACCTATCAATATTAAAAAGGTAAATATCGAGAAAATAAACAAGCAGAAAAATCCCGATGAAACGGTGGAAGATTATCTAGAGCGAGTTAGGAAAGTTTTTAAGACAACGGGTAAACGTATTTTGATCCTATCAATTGTATTGCTGTGTATTGGTGCATATTTAGACTTGAATGCTTAATCTAGAAAACATAATGCTTGATACATAATTATTAAAAAAGGATGGCCGAGAGAAATAATGACATATTGGACTGTACTAGGGATTGACCCTACGACGGACGAGTCCGTTATTAAGAAGGCTTACGCAAGTCAATTGCAGGTTCATCATCCGGAGGAGGATCCCGAGGGCTACCAGCGTCTGAGGGAAGCCTATGAATGGGCCAAGAAACGTGCCAAAGAGTGGATAGAAGAAGAGGAAGAAGACTACGGCGGGATACAAACCTCATGGCCATCTATCCATTCTGAGGAAATACAATCGGAACGTCATCCGGCTGGCGAATTCTTTGAACAATTGGAGGAGCTGTATGACGATTTCCTACGCCGGATTGATCCTGAGCAGTGGGAATTGTTGATGACGAATGATTATATGTGGGACATGGAGTACCAGGGGGAACGATTACATAGACTTCTGGAATTTCTGGAGGAACACCGGCATTTACCGCGGGCGGTGTGGGAGGTCTTGAACCAATCCTTTCAATTGTTGGAGCAGAAGGAAGATTTATTTGAACTCTACGATGAGGACGAAATAGCTTTTATCATTGGGCAAATCCAAGGGACATCGGAATTAGGTTACACGTGTTTTGAAGCTAAGCAGCTTGATTTCGATATCGAGCACTATCTCACGGTCAGGCAGGATGCTCAAACCCTGCTAATGGAGGATAACCCGGTGGCAGCCAGGGATGATCTGGCAGAGGCTCATGCTATGTTCCAGGATGATCCGGATTTGCAGCTCATGCGCGCTAAATGTTACATCATGCTCGAACAAAAGCCGGAGGCCGTGTCATGTTTACAGCGAGTTCTAGAGCTCAAACCGGATGAGCATGAAGCACGTCTGTTGATGGCGCAATTCTTCTATGAGCAGCAGCAGTTTGATGAGGCGATACGGGAATGTGAGTTTTTACAGGAGCAAGGGATTTTGAATCAGGATGTGTTAAGCGTACATGGAAACTCCGCAATTGAGTTGGGAGATATTGAGCAAGTTTGGGAACAGACCAAGCAAAATGAGCCAATCTGGCATGAATTTTACCACTTTCGATACAACCTGTTATTGAGGCGCATGTGGAATAAACATCTTTTATCCCAGGAGCATAATCCCTATTACGATAAGTTTAAAAAGGCTAATAGAAAAGAGCAGTGGCTGGTTTTCGGTTTTCTCTGTTTTAGATTAAGTTGGCTTTATCTTTTTTTATTTGGGCTTGTTTATTTTATCTTTCATCTGCCCCCGGTATTTTTGGTGTTTTTGCTTATCGTTTTGTGCGGAAGTGCTTGGAAGACCATAAGAACAATAAGGATGTTTTTGTCATGACCAGGGAGGCAATCATTTATAATGGAAAATCGATATACATATAAGCAGCGAAAAAGGTTGGAGCTGTATTTTCGCTGTCTCTCGGCAAGTTGTCTTCATGGTACGCTCCAAAATTATTATGTAACCTATGAATTTGGACTAACGGAACGGCTGGTCCGCAAAAGCGTGATACGTGACGCCTTGAAGCGTTGGAGCATCACGGATGCTGATAGCCTGAGAATTAAAATCCGCTGGCTGATCGAGGATGGAGGCCGGTCGGAATACAAAAGCAAGCATATGCGCCTGCTAACACTTAGCGAAACGGCGCGTCAACGTTATCTCGAAGGCTTAAAAGAGGAGCATGACGAGAAGAGCTATGCCCAATGGGATGTCGTAGCTAAATGCCTGTACCAGCTCCCTTCCGGGGATATTCGGGCATACGGTTTGGCTTGGGCAATCATGTTGAGCCGAATTGGACTGGTGAAGCGCTACTTGTCGAAGGAAGAGGCTTGGAACATCAAGTTGGAGACGGCAGCCATACTGCAGCAGACTTACAAGGGCTGGGAGGATTTCTACTTGGCGTATTTGTGCGGAAATTATTTTTATGCGGATAAGCCGGGGATTAAACAGTATGTGCATGTTTCGGGGATGTATGCTCTATGGGCCAACAGTACTTTACTACATCGCAAAATTCATTGGGATCAGCCTCTGCAGCCGTAAATCAGAAAACCCGCCGCTAATGCGGCGGGTTTCTCTTAATACACCATATGTAACCGTCGAATCAACCCGCCTTCACTGATTTAGCAAAGTACCCGATGAGAAAATCACGGAACTTGCGCGCAGCGAGGGAGAGATACCGTTTCTCGTGCCAAATGATTTGGAAATCACGCTGGCAAACGGGAGATTCAATATGCAGCAAGTTCAGCGGTGAGCCAGGGCCGCCGCAATTTCCTACAAGTGCAACACCCAGCCCGGCTCGGACAAGACTTGCAACGCCGGCAGGCTCGTCGACCCGGCAGACGAAGTTAGGAGTTATCCCGGCTTCCCGAAACAACAAATCGTTCATTTTCTGAATAGGAACCCCCTCCTTGTACCCGATAAAAGGCTCCTCTGCCAGTTCGCTCAAGTGAATGCTCCTTCTCCCGGCAAAGCGGTGTCCTTGGGGAACAGCCAAATAAACATCTTCCTTCAAAACGGTCACCGTGCTAATGTCAGGGCGATCGATCGGCAGCGCCAGCGAAAAGCACATGTCCACCTCGCCCATCTCCACCAAATGCGTCATATCCTCCATCGAAGCCTGTGTAATCCGAAAGTTGACTTCTGGATGCAGCGCGAAAAATTCACCTAGCGCATCCGATAACCGGTCCAGTGTCATTGTCGCAAAGTGTACGCTCCCTTGTTCGAGTCCCGCCAGTTCGGACACTTCCTTCTCTCCTTCTTCTAATAAGGTGAGTGCCTTCTCGACTTTGACTAGAAATGCCTTACCGAACACATTCAGGCGAATCCGCCCCCCGTGCCGATCGAACAACGGAACCCCTACGTCTGCCTCCAGTCTTGAAATCGTCTTGCTCAGCGCAGGCTGCGCGATACGCAGCTCCTCAGCTGCCTTCGTCATGTGCTCCATCCGGGCCACCGTTCGAAAATACTTCAACTGCAGCAGCTCCATACGCGTCTCCCCTCATATACCCGAGTATATAGCCATCATGGCTTAAGATATATTTTTGTTTATTTATTAGTGATTGTAAAATAAAGCATGTAAGGAAGGCAATACGCCCCAAGTAAAAAAATACCGCCAAAGGCAGAGCGGAGGCTCACCGCTATGAAAGCCCCACTCCACAAACCGGCGATAAATTGATTCGGATTCTGAGGCGCGAGCCTTCGCAATATTTACTTGGTTCTTGCGGTTTTGCATGTGGGCATTTTGTTGTTCTATTATATGTAGTTTGGGAGGAGTTCATATGAAACCACTAAGTATTGGCATTATTTTAGGAAGCACACGTCAAGGACGCGTAAGTCCGCAAGTAGGTAATTGGGTTAAAGATATTGCTGATAGGCGTGGAGATGCGAATTATGAAATCGTAGATATCGCAGACTTTCAATTGCCCTTTTTCGGAGAAGGGATTGGTGAGGAGCCTGGATTAATCGCTTGGCCAGAAAAGCTATCCAGCTTGGACGGGTTCGTATTTATAGTCCAGGAATACAATCACAGCATTACAGGAGTGTTAAAAAATGCACTGGATTCCGCGCGAAGCGAATGGAACAACAAGGCAGCGGGCATCGTTAGCTATGGTTCAACGGGCGGAGCCCGCGCAGCCGAACATTTACGCGGAATTTTAGGAGAATTGCTCGTAGCGGACGTTCGCACACATCCAACATTTTCGATGTTTACGGATTTTGAGAGCTTCAAAACATTTAAACCTGCCGAATTGCACGTAGATAAAATCAACGAAATGTTAGATCAGCTTATCGCATGGAGCGGCGCTTTAAAAACATTGCGATAATCGACGGCGCTAAAAAATATGGATAAATAAGGGAGGGTTACACTATGAAAGCAGCAGCATTTCGTTCGGTCGGCGGACCCGAGGTTATGGAGGTTATGTCGTTTCCCGATCCGCAGGCCGGTCCTAGGCAAGTCAGGGTTCGGGTGAAAACAGCCGGGGTACAGCATTACGATTGCGGCTTACGGAGCGGCTGGACTCCGCAGGGCGTCGTCATTCAACTTCCGCAAATCCCGGGAAATGAGTTCGCGGGAATCATCGATCAAGTGGGTGAAGGTGTTACCGGCTTTAAAATAGGCAGCGAGGTACTCGGCTTCGCGCTAATGAATTGTTATGCGGAATACGTGGTTGTGGGCGTTGACCAAATCGTAAGCAAGCCCCGCAGTATGACCTGGGAAGAGGCAGGGGGGCTGACCGGCAATGGCCAAGGGGCGTATATCGCCTTGAAAGCCATCGGCGTTGGGCCAGGCGACACTGTATTGATCAATGGCGCGGCTGGGTCGCTGGGTGCTTTTGCCGTACAGCTGGCGAAGGAATGGGGGGCCAAGACTGTCATTGGTACTGCCAGCGAGAGGAACCATGACTACCTTCGTTCGTTGGGCGCTGTTCCACTGACGTATGAGGAAGGTCTGGCCGAGCGAGTACGTGCGATTGCGCCGGACGGCGTCGATGCCGCATTCGATACGGCTGGAGGCGAGGGGATTCGGGCTGCGGTGGACTTGGTGAAGGACAAGGAACGGATATGCACGTTTTTCGCCTATGACCTGATCGAGGAGCTCGGACTTCGCGTCGTCCGCGGGGAACGCTCGGCAGCCCGCCTTGCAGAACTGGTCGACCTGCATTCAAAAGGCAAGCTGCACATCCATATCAGGGAGACCTTCCCGCTGGATCGGGTCGGCGATGCTCACCGGGCCATCGAAACAAGACGCGGCCGCGGGAAGATCGTCCTCACCTTCGACTAAACGGAGGCATGAGTAGTTTAAGAGCCTAAACAGATGATTAAATCTTAGGCTCTTTTTTGCGTGTATACTTTTTTTCGCTTACAAATTTACGATACGAGTGAAACAAATGGTGTAGTATTTCGTTATAGAAATGTCAGCCTCATTGACCAAGTCGTAAAATGGAGGGTTTATCCATGGATTTACAAGGAATCATCGACAAACTGTTGCCGATTTTGCCGACGGCGCTGATCGTAGCATTGGTGTTCATCGGGGTCTCGTATTTATCCTACGCCTTATATCGAAAGAGGGGCGGGAGAAGAACCGTAACCGCCAGGCAGGTTATCGCGAGCTTTCTGGTCCTGGCCTGGTTTGTTGTGGTTATGGTATTAACGACATTCAGCAGAGGCGCTAATTATGAGGGATGGTTTAATTTCCAGCTTTTCAGCGGTTATGTGAACGCATGGAATCAATGGTCATTACAGGAATGGCAGTTAATTATTTTTAACATGCTGATGTTCGCTCCGCTCGGTTTCCTGCTGCCGCTTCTAGGCCAAACAACACGCCGTTTCAGTCCTGTTCTGCTTCTGTCGCTTCTTATAACGCTGGGGATTGAGTGCATTCAGATGTTGAGCCGCAGGGGTATTTTTGAACTGGACGATATTCTACACAACACACTTGGAAGTATGGCGGGATATTTCGTGATGAGCGCAATCCTAGACACCGCTGAACATCGAAAGATCGCGGTCAAATCTGTATGGAAGGCGCTCAGTATACCGCTATTTTTTGCTCTGCTATTTTCCGGAGCTATGCTTGTCTACAACATGAAAGAGCTTGGCAACCTGTCCATTCGTCCGGCGATTGCACAAGACATGAGTCATGTTAAAGTAACGCTTAACGCCGATTTACCAACCGAGGCCGAACCGGTATCTCTTTATTCCAACAGCCGCATTCATCATCTTAAATATGGGGAAGAGATGGCAGGGCTGGTGAAGCGTACTTTTGACCTGCAGCAGGTCGGCGGCGTTCGCATGGATGGATTTAACCGCATATGGATGCTTCTTGCCGATGACGGAAAGGAATATACGTTTAATTACGCTGTCAACGATGGCGGATGGTGGCTATCAACCGAAGGTGATGGAAGCGGCCCGATGGAGCAGGAGGAATTGGCCAAGCATGGAGAGTATTATGGAAGCTGGATGCTTTCGAGCGGCATATTACCCCCAAATGCTGTATTCAGCACACAAAATGAAGATACGATTCGCTGGGATATTGAACGGTCCATCGCAGACATCGCTCGAGGAAATAGCGATTATGCAAGTGGAATGGTAATGATTGAACCCTCCGGAGAACACCAAATTCCACATAGCTTATTTTACGCTATGCAAGAGAACAAGTTTGTACGCAAAATTGAGATTATCAGTCCGGCTCAAGCCTATATGGAAGTTGCCAAGGGGAACTTTTATGTTTTTAATGACTTGAAGAACGGCGACCAACTGAATGTGGACGAATATGAACTGACCTATACCTACGATTCAAAAGGGTATTACCAACCTGTTTACCGGTTCACAGGAACGGTGAATGAATCGCCTTGGTCTACGTTGATTCCGGCAGTGAAATGAATCATGGATCACTCGATCTGTTTTTTTAATTAGTTTCCTTAATTTGAGGAAGGAAAAGAGGGTCATTTCGATGGCGAAATGGGATAACATGCTGTCCATGCTTTGGATGCTGCGCTCCGGAAGAAAGCTCACCGCTGCGCAGATCGCTGACAGTTTAGAAATCAGCGTCCGCACCGTGTATCGATATATCGATGCATTATGTGCCAGCGGTGTACCGATAATCGCAGAATCGGGCCATGATGGCGGTATTCGCATTCTGGAAAGCTTCAAGGAGACGCCATTGTTCTTCAATTCCTTAGAGCTGAAGGCGCTTGTGGATGCATTTAAATTTGCGCAAGGCGCAGGCTATCCGTATACGGAAGAGTTACAAAGCGCATTGAAGAAGGTCGAGGACGGGCTGCATGAGGAGCAGCGCGATGATTTGTCCCGTCAAATAAGCGGCTTGGATGTGATTGCTCCAGCGCGTCCCCCTTCCGTCATTCGGTTGCTCAGGGAACTAGAGCAGGCGGCGAAGGAGGGGAGGACGGTCCGTATCGCCTACCGTAAAGCGAATGCTGAGCATGCATACGAACGTGAGGTTGATCCGTACGGGCTGGCTTACGACCGGAATGAATGGTATGCTGTCGCATTCTGCCACCGGTCTCAGGCGGTTCGGACGTTCCGTGTAGATCGAATCGAGTGGCTGGAGCAGACCAAATTGCGATTTGATCAGCCTCTGCATTTCTCCGCGTCGACTTATTTCCACGATCAGTCCGAGCAAAGACGGGAGGCGGACGGACCGTTGACGGTCATTTGCATTGAGGGAGAATCTGACGCGCTGAACGCGGTTTGCGCCCACTGGCATCTGCGCCACTATTTGACCGAACGGAGCGATCGAGAGGCCCGGTTTCTGCTCGATGTCCCGACGATGAACAAGTACCTTCCGATGTATCTGATCGCGTTTGGCACGGCCATTCGGGTTCGGGAACCGCTTGAGCTGAAGTGCATGATCCGGGAAATGGCGTATGGAATCGCAAAACATTACGATAACAATACCGACTGAGCTTGAACTTCACTGACATCGATTGTCAGCAAACCCGGTATACGATAGAGATACGGCTGCGGTAGTGACAGTCTAACGATGACGAATAAAGGTGAGGTGAATTCATCTATGCTTCAACACTCGCAACAATTGTACGAATATCATGTTTGGGCGAATGACCGACTGTTCGCTCATCTAGGGCAGCTTCCAGAGGATGTATTTCATGCAGAGGTGACGAGCGTTTTCCCGTCTGTAGCGCAAACGCTTGGACATATGTACTTATTCGAGCAGCTCTATATGTCCGTGCTCGCGGGAGTACCGAACGAGAAGAGTTTTCCGAAGATCCCGGAGTGGACAGAGGAAGCGCAGGGAAAAACCGTAGACGAGATGGAGCGACTGTTCGCCGGTGTAGCTGAACAGTTCCGTGATTTGCTGCGGCGTACGCCGGACCCGGACAAGGCGATGACGATTGAGCATCCCAAATATGGCCGGCTCGATACGCGTTTCTCCGATATTCTGCATCATGTGGTCAACCACGGAACGTATCACCGTGGCAATGTGACCGCTATACTGAAACAGCAAGGGTATGCTGGGGTGCCAACGGATTATCTGTTTTATTTGATGGAGTGCCAAGAAAGTCGGCAGTAAACCTGGCAGGCGAGTGACTTCGCCACTTGCCGGATGCGGCCGCCTCAAATTAGCTTATAGCAATAAGAGCGGGTTCATATTTTAGGCCACCATTTTGGTGGCCAGATTTATGAATACCAGCCGTTACAGGCAGCCGGAGAACCTTCACTACACAACATGGTTTCAAGTCATATTCACAATCTGATTCATATCCGTCCCCTCGGTATTCTTGCCTAACATTCTGCGGAACAAGAATTTGACCATTTTGAATTTATTGCCCGAATCCCAGTACTCCGCAGTTTCCGCATTTACCTTTATGAGAACCAGATTAGGATCGTCAGAAGTGGTTTCAAGCAGTTCCTCGTACATCGGATTCCAAAACTGTTGCAATTTCTCCTGATCCTCCACCAATTCAGCTTTACCTCGGATAGAGACAAAGGATTTTCCCACATAGGCTACGTTCACATGTTGATTCTGAAGCAGTTCGTGGAATTTGCCGCTATCCTTCTTTGTCAGGAACCAAAGAGTCCCGTCAAACTCGACATCCTGGGTTTTCATGGGCCGAGATACGAGTCCCTCTTCTGAAACTGTCGTTAGCATCGCGGTTTCAATACCATTAATTAATTCATGAACGGTTTTGATCGCTTCCTGGTTGTCGGTAACAGAACTCGTCATGTTTTCATCCTTTCAAAAATTTATATTTTATCATTTGTTCTGTTACCTTTCCCTATTCCGAAAAAAGTAGTACACGCTGGCTTATGCTACATAGTCACTTGTAGGGAGGCGGCCTTAGGAGCGATGAACGGGGCTGCGGCTGTATTAGGGCCGTGTTGTGTATTCTCGCCGTTTATGAAAACAAGAGGGGTTCATCAGATCTGGACGTTTTATTCACTCAATACATTAACGTAACCGTTGAATACTCGGCATTCTTGCTTAAAGGATTGTTCGTGATGGCAACCGCCAGTGAACGAGTATTCCGAGGGAGCTCGAAATGAATTTGTCCATGCGGCTCTGGGGAAAGCGGGGGGTTCCAGATTTGGCTTTTAGATAGATTAGGATAATAATGGTTTCCTTCGGCGTCCACTAAAGTGAAATACTGGGCCCGGAGTTCGGCGTTTTTGTCTTGTGCTATTATCGCGCTGACGTTTACGATCACGGTTCGGTTTCTATTCCGTTTCCTCTGATCCTCAAACGATTCGACAGTAATATCCAAATCCCCCACGGTCACCGTTTCTTCAACCGGAATATACGCGTTAGCTCCCTCTGAACTGCAACCTGCAGCTACCATAATTACTAGTAAAAATAGAATACTGAATTTCTTCATGATTTCCTCCGACAATAGTACTAGGTCAAAGCTTACCATATATGGACGGCGAGGGAAATATATGAAATACCTGATGGAAGCTTTAAGTCACAAAGATAGCTCATTCCAGATTGAATTGGGAAAAATCTATCCGTCAGATAACATCGTTAGCAGCATGGGCAGGCAGTTATTTTCGCCTGCCCATGCTGCGGAGATGATACATTTCTGATCATAGCCGCTCCCTTGAATCGTTTTTTTGATGAAATGTGAACTCTTTTACCGCACTTGCCTCTTTAAGTAAACGTATATTGTCAGCGGAGCGAAGACAACGATCAGCAGCAGGCCGACGCCGATGCCCGCCGCGAGGTCGGCCGCGTCCGCAGTTCCGTGAAACAGTCCGCGCGTCAGAGCAACGGCTACACTGATCGGATTCACATCGACAGCTACCTGCAACCATCGGGGCATTGTCGATGTGTCGACGAGTACGTTGCTCGCAAACAGGAGAGGGTACACGAGCATCATGCTCGTGCCTGATACCGTCTCCGGCTGCTTGGCTACATTACCTATGAGCGAAAACACCCAACTTACACTATAGGCAAAAAATAAAACATATATCGCCGCCAGCATAGCGCCACCAACACCCCCGTCCGGTCGGAATCCAAGCGCAAGTCCCATTGCCAGAACGGTGAGCACCGCTGCCAAATAGCGCAAGCCATCGGCGATAACCGAACCGAAGAGGGCAGCGGGCTGCCAGAACGGCATCGTGCGGAATCGATGATAGACGCCTCTGGCGATATCCGTGCATAACGTCGTACCGCTATACACCGTCATCGGCACAACGGTCAGCACGAGAATGCCCGGCAGCAGATATTGAATATACCTGCTGACGGAGCCGGCAATCGCCCCGCTGAACAAGAAGGTGAAGATGAGCAGCATGATGATCGGCGACAAAACCGCCTCAACGGCCAGGCCGAAGCCGTTGTTCCTCATATGATGCAGCGTTCTCCGCATGAACAGCGCAGTCGTGGCCAGGCCACTCGGGCTTTGCCGCGGCTTTCGCGGCTCATACGTCTGCGTAAATCTCATGATGCCACCTCACTTCCGTGATTTGTGGTCAGCGCGAAGTATACATCGTCAAGGGTTGGCTCACTCAAGGCGAAATCATCGATCGCTGCCCCCTGACCGATAAGGGTGCCGATGACGGCATGCGCTAATGCGGCTTCCGGCACAGCCGCTTTCACAATCAGCCCGTCTTCTTCCGAATGGGCCACTAACCCATGTTCGCTTGCGAGCAGACGACAAATGTCGGCTGAATCGGTTCCCTCCGCCAGTCTGATCGTCAGCGTCTTGCCGCCGATCGAGGCTTTGAGCTGCTCCGGCGTGTCTTGGGCGATGATCCTGCCTTGGGCGATGAAACCGATGCGATCGGCCAAGTGGTCGGCTTCTTCCAGGTACTGAGTCGTCAATAGCACAGTTGTCCCATTCTTCACCAGATGGCGCACCGCTTCCCATAATTCACGCCGGCTCTGAGGATCGAGCCCGGTCGTCGGCTCATCGAGGAACATCACCTTGGGCGCCGAGAGCATGCCGGCAGCGAGGTCCAGCCGTCGGCGCATGCCGCCGGAATATGTTCCGACGGTTCGGCTTCCGGCATCCTCCAGACTGAACGATTCGAGCAATTCCGCCGCAAGCGCATGGGCATCCTTGCGAGAATAACCGTGAAGTCCTGCGAACAGAGTTAGGTTTTGCCAGCCGGTCAGCGACTCGTCTAGCGCCGCATACTGACCCGTGACGCTGATGTGCCTGCGCACGACAGCGGCTTCCTTCACTACGTCGTAACCGCAGATGCTCGCCGTTCCCCCATCCGGACGGAGCAGCGTTGTCAGCATACGGATCGTCGTTGTTTTGCCGGCGCCGTTCGGCCCGAGGAGCGCGAACAGTTCCCCTTGCCGAATCGCCAGATCTACTCCGCGCACTGCCTCATGCGTCTGAAACGATTTGCGCAAGCCATGCGCTTCAATGGCGTAGGTCATCTTTCACCCCTCCTCTGATCCCCGTTATGATAGAAACTTCCGCTTGTGCTCGTCAGCCCACTCGGCAAATGTCCGGGCTGGCCGCCCGAGTACTTGCTCAATCGTCGGCAACACGGTATAGCCAGCTTCTGGTGGATTTTTCGCCATCTGTACAAAAAAATCAACGCTCTCCTCGTCGTAGCCTTGATCCCGCCATTGCTGCCGTGCCTCATCCTCGGTCAGCTCGATGAAGGGGATATCCTTGCCGACCGCCGTAGCGATCGCGCTAACCACTTCTCGGCGCGTCAGCGCTTCGGGACCAGTCAGCGGATAGCTTCGGCTGTGATGGCCCTCGCCTAGTAGTGCTTCGACGGCAACGGCGGCAATATCGCCTTCGTGTACCCGCGCGCTCAGCGCGTCCCCGTAGAACTCCCGCACGACGCCTTCCGTTCGGATGGTCTCCCCCCAATCCGCCAGCACATTGGCCATGAATTCGGCCGGCTTAACCAGCGTCCATTGCATGCCGCTGGCCAACAGCGTTTCCTCTACCGGTCCTTCCTCATAGCCGACCAGTACGACAACTCGCTTTACACCGGCAGCTTCTGCCAGCGCTACAACTTGCGGGTCCGTGTTGAGATCAGCATTGGGCTCGTCGCTGGAGATAATCAAGAACATGGCCTCGATCCCTTGCAACGCTTCCTTCAGAGTCTCCGGCTTCATTAGATCACCCGCCGCGATCTGTACGCCTTCCGGCAGCTTGGCTTTCGCCCGTTCGGGATTACGCGTCAGCGCCCTTACGGAACTTTCCCGCTGCACCAGCAGCTCCGTTACATGTTGTCCAACCGTTCCAGTTGCCCCTGTCACCAAAATCGTCATGTTCCATTTCCTCCTCGTTTTCTCGCGTAATGCTGGCGGATGGCTTCGATATGGGCGATGACGTCGTCTTGCAGCTCAGCCGGAGATACAATCTCGACGTTCATTCCGTAGCTGGCGATGACCGATAGCGCATACTCTTTCTTGTAAAAGGTCGTGTGCACATCGATCCAATCTCCCTGATAGACGCATTCACCTGGGAATTGCTCTAATACACGGGTTCGAACCGCCAGACCGAAGCGAAGATGGGCGCGAATTCCTTGAATTTCGTCCTGTTCCGACTCGTCCGAAATTTGCCGAGGGACGAACAATTCCTCGGACACGTCGAGCGAGGTAATTCGCGATACGCGAAAATACCGTTTTGATTGGCGCGATCGACAGTACCCTTCCAGGTACCAGACGCCTTTTTCCCACAAGAGATTCAGCGGCTCCACGCTGCGCTCGGTCGCCGTGCCGGATAGGCTTGTGTATGCCAGCCTGACGACGCGGGATTGTCGAACAGCTCGGAAAAGCTCCTGAACGTAATCCCTCTCAAAGTCCGACGTGCTGATGTTCAGAATGACGGCTTCGTGGCTTCCTTCGTTCGCTAGTAGCGGGTTCAGGCTGGCCAGCTTCCGCATTGCGGGTGCTACGGCACCTCCCATAGCTCCTTCCATCGCCTTCAAAAGCGTATAGATCACCGACAAGTCATCGACCGAGAAGTGCTGCCGCGTCAGGAAAAATCCGTTCATCAACTCGAACCCGCCGTCCGCGCCGGTAAACGAAGCGACCGGGATGCCGGCCTGATTGATCAGTTCGACATCACGGTAGACGGTGCGGATCGAAACCTCGAACTTGGCGGCGAGTTCCGCAGCGGTCACCCTTTTTTTAGCCATCAGTTCCAGCGCGATCCCAAGCAAACGATCCAGTCTCATGAGCATCTCTCCCTCTCGGTCAGTGAAGTGTGGGTCATCTGTTTCCTATCCTAAACTAACAATCCTGACAACATAGTTGTCAGGATTAAAAGATACACGAGGTCATTTTTTTTCCAACACCCTATTCACCAGCTGATCCGCTTGGCGGGTCGTCTCCGGCAGACGGTAACGCGGAGCTAGCTTCAATATCCAATTGCAGGATGTCGCGAGTGAAGTTTTATGTCCTACCGAGACGAAAATGGGCTTGGTCCCATCCTGGGTTCTTAATACGCTGCCAATGACTTCGCCACGATCCATAAGCGAGGCGAAAGACTCTCTATCTAAGTCGGGCTCCTCAAATTCCCCTAGCAATCTTGTCTTGCCGCAGCCAATGGTAGGAAGGTCGAAGAGGACGCCCAAATGGCTGGCCAGGCCAAAGCGCCGCGGATGAGCCAATCCCTGGCCATCGCACACAATCAATTGCGGCGGCGTCTTGATCTGCTGAAATGCCTTAATGACGGGTGGCAGCTCCCTAAACGAGAATAGTCCTGGAATATAAGGGAATTGCACGTGATCTTCAACGACGACGGACTCTGCAACTTTCAAGGATTCCGCTTCTAAAATCACTACGGCGGCGATTAATTTATCGCTGTGCTTGCTATAGGCCACGTCGACTCCGGCGACATAAATAACGTCAGCCAGTTGATCCTCCGCTATCACTTGCCTTGCCAGTTCTTGCTGCAATTGAACGGCTTCTTCCTCACTCAGATTCCACGAGTGCATATCTTTAGGTTCCATACCGGGCCTCCATCTACTAATCTATATACCTGATTATAACCGAACCACGAACTCCTGCCATTTCCTCACACCCACACAATTCATCTAGACACCCATCCCGAAAAAAGTGATACAATAAAATCACTCAAGGAGGGGATGCTTTGCTATATCGTTGGTTCATTTTGCCATTCCGGCGGAGCATTCGGAACAAGCTGATTCTGATTATGATTCTGATATCCGTTGTTCCGCTCATCGTCGTGACGATCCTATCTACCGAGAATACGAGAAAATCGATGGAAAGCGAAGTGATCCAGTCCAATATTACACGAATTACTTGGACGGGCGGGTATTTGGAAGAGAAGTTCATTCAGCTCAATAATCTCATTTATACGATTCTGATCAGCAATACGCTAGATGAATATATCAATAAAATGGATGGCTCGACCTTGTCCAATCAGTTCAACGCCCAGCGCAGCATCATCGATACGATGACCTCGGTCTATTATTCGGGGAACAATCATTTGCTGGGAATCCAGCTGTACTTGAAAGAGAAGAACAAGCTGTTCACGATCAACAGCATGCAGAAGCAGATCAGCACGCCCTTGGAGGTGCCGGCCATGTGGAACGAAGTGACGTCCAGCGGCATGAACTTCATGATCACGAGCAATGAGAGCGATCCGACGAAGTTCAATCTCATTCGCAGCGTGAACCGGTTCGAGAACAAGGAGCTGTTGGGGAGCATCCTGCTGGAGGTCAAATGGCAGATGATGGACAGCGCTCTGGATCTGCTGCGGTCGGAGCCGCAATATACTGTGTTCATTGCCAATCGGGATGGGGAAATCATGTATCTGCCCGATCATGATCCTCAGAGCGAAACTTCAGATCGCGTGGCGAAGGTGCTGGAGAACCTGGACAACACGGACAGCGGTCCGGGATATATCCAGACGAAGGACAGCTATATTTTCTACAATACGGTGGAGCCTTGGAACCTGAAGCTGGTCAAGGTCATTCCGGCCGAATATATCAATCAGAGCGCGAAGACGAACCTCAATTACGGGTTGATCGTGGGTATCATTTCCGCGGGAGTGTCGCTGCTGATCGCGGTCATCTTAGCCTGGAGCACCTCCAAGCCGATCGTCAGTCTGGCCAAGTCGATGCGTGGCATCAGCATCATTAAAGACAAGGAGCCGCCAGTTAGCAATCGGATCGATGAGCTTGGTTTCCTGGAATTTAAGCTATATAATATGTCCCACCGGCTTCGAGAGTATATCAAGACCGAATACAGCATGAATTTGGAAAAAAAGACAGCCCAATTGAAAGCGCTTCAATCACAAATCAACCCGCACTTTTTGCAAAATACGCTGCAGCTGATCGGCGGACTCGCCTTCTCCAGCAAGCCAGAGGAGATCAACGAGCTGATCCGCTCGCTGAGCCATATGTTCCGCTACGTCATCCGCGGGCCGAATGATTTGGCGACGATCCAGGCCGAGCTGGACCATCTGAATAACTACATGCATATCCAAATGCAGCGTTTCTCGCCACGGATCACCTACGAAATAGAATGCGATCCCGAGGCCCTGAACTGCCGGATTCCCAAGCTGACGCTGCAGCCGATCGTCGAGAACGCCTTCCAGCACGGACTCGACAAGAAGTCGGGGGATTGGTGCCTCAAGGTGCAGGTGCGGCAAAATGAGCAGGGCATTATCATCCTCGTTGAAGATAACGGAGTGGGTATGAACGCTTCCGCTTTAGAGGAACTGCAAACCAGCCTGCGCCGCGAGACCGACCAAATTTGGACAAGCGGAGACCGTATCGGCATGAACAATGTCGCTTCCCGCATCAAAATGCATTTCGGGCTGCAATATGGCGTATCTGTGGAGAGCGAGCCTGGGGTTGGCACAAGAGTGAGCATACAAATTCCGATGATGAAAGAGGGTGACAGCTCCTATGATCAGAACGTTAATCGTGGATGATGAGAAAATGCCGCGCGAGATGATCAAGCGGTATGGGTCATGGGATGAGTATGGCATGGAAATTGTCGGTGAGGCGGATGATGGTTTGGAGGCGCTGCGTCTGATCGAGGATCGCTCTCCGCAGCTGGTTATTACGGATATGCGCATGCCGGGAGCGGACGGGATGGAGCTGTTGGGCATCTTGAACGAGCGCTATCCTGAGACGAAAGTGATCGTGGTCAGCGGTTATGACGACTTCACCTATTTGAAGCAGGCGATTCGCTGCAAAGCCAAAGATTACATTCTCAAGCCGATCGACCCGAAGGAGTTAAATGCCGCCCTGTTAAAATGCAAAAACGAACTGGAATCCTCCCGTATCATTTATCGCGAGCAATTTACGCTGCAGATCGATTTCCTGCAGATCGCCAAAGGATACAAGCCGGCGCTCGCGTCTTACTATAACCGGCTGGACGTCTCCGGCATCCGGGACACCTTCCAGGAGCTGCTCCGGCAGCTCGGCAATGAGGCGGCGGAGCAGGCGAGAATGCAGGAGCGGATTTATCAGGAATTCATCGTGCAGCTCCGGGAGCTGATGATCGCCAACTCACAGACCGTGGAAGGCTTCCGGTTCGAGATCGACGAAGCAGCGCTGCAATCCTATGAGCGCCTGCTAAGCGATGTGACGAAGCTGTATTTGCTGGCGATGAACCAGCTCGAGGAGCATCGGAAATATCGGCGAAAGCTCAACCTGCCGGAAATCAAGTATTATGTCGAAACCAACTTCTGCGAGCCGATTACACTCGAGCAGATTGCCGCCGCGTTCTTTGTCAGCAAAGAATATTTAAGCCGCGCCTTCAAGAACGAGTTCCGCCAAAATCTTTCCGATTACATTCTGCAGCTGCGGATGGAGAAGTCGAAGGCGCTGCTGCTGGAAGGCAAGCTGCCGATCAAGGCCATCGCTGAAAGCTGCGGCTACGAGGAGCTAGCTTATTTCTACCGCGTGTTCAAGAAGCATTACGGCGTCGCGCCGGGAGAAATGAGGAAAGAGCGGTAAATTCATATTGAGAAGGCAAGAACGAGGTTCAAAATTGTACAAAGAAAGAGGTTAATTTAATCGAATTAATCTCTTTCTTTGTTATTTTACAATGAAAGCGTAACCAACAACAGACATTGGGAGGTCAAAAGCATGAAGAACAAATGGAAACTGCTGCTTAGCGCGATTTTGGTTGTAGGGTTGCTGGCGGGTTGCGGATCGGGTGGCGGCTCTTCATCCGGAAGCGCGAACAGCGGTGACTCCGGCAAGACCGATACGGGGGGCAAGGCGCAGACCGTCAACCTGAAGGTGTTCATCGCCCAGCCTCGCTTTAAAGAACAGTACGATAAGTACATTGCCGACTTCATTGCCAAAGAGAAAGCAGAGAAAAATATCGATGTTAAGGTTCAACTGGAAATGCCGAATGCGGACAATGCGCCGCAAATTCTTAAGACGAGACTCGCTTCGAACGATGCACCGGACGTATTCAGCCTGCATGCCGTCAACGAGGTGCCGACGTTCTATAAAGCGGGTTACCTTGAAGATTTGTCCAGCCAGCCATTCGTCGATAAATTGCTGGACAGCGTAAAACCTTCCGTTACGTATGATGACAAGGTTGTTGCAGTACCACTGGAGACGTTGTCCTGGGGTTACCTATACAACAAACAAATATTTTCCGATCTGGGGCTGACGCCTCCAACGACATTGACCGAAATGAAAGCGGTTGTAGAGAAGCTGAAGGAGAACAACATTACGCCGTTCGTGCTGTCCTACCAGGAAGCGTGGATTCCGCAGTTGTTCCTGCCGCTGGCGGTAGGGGCGCTCACGGAGACCGATAATCATGATTTCGTAGACAGAATGTACAGCAATAACGGTTCCTTCTCCGAAATGAAATCGATGTTCGATATTATCGATCTGGTGAATGCGAACGGAACGGACAAGGCGCTGGAAGTCAGCGGCGATGACGGCGCGGCTGCATTCGCCGCAAGCAAAGGAGCCATGTGGCTTCAAGGGCCATGGTATGCCGAGACGATTCTGAAATCCAATCCGGATCTTGATTTCGGAGTTGCTCCGCTGCCGATCAACGATAATCCTAATGCAACGCTAATCAACTTGAGTACTTCCACTTCGCTCGCCGTGTCGCCAACCAGCAAGAACAAAGAAGTGGCGCTGGACCTGGTCAATTATATTTTGGACGAGAATGATTCCAATGAGTTTTTCCAGAGCTTGAAATTCAACCCGTTGGCTAGCGTACACACGTTTGAAAGCTATCCATGGGTCAATGATGCTACCGAATATGTGAAGGCCGGCAAATCGTATCAGGATCCGCGGATTCCTCAAGCGGTGAAGGATGAGGTCGGTAAAGGGCTGCAAAGCTACTTCGCGAAGCAAATGTCGCAGGATGACGTGCTGAATGCACTGGATAAAGCTTGGAAGGATTTCAATAAAGTGAACAAGTAGGTTCCGGTAAGGAAGGGCGGCGTGGGTTTGTGGCGCTGCCTTTCTACTAACCCAATACTCGAACATCTGAGGTGATGTAACCATGCTCTCTAAAGGTTATCGGAAGTACCTGTCTTTCTTTGCCTTTCTAGCGCCAGCATTTATTATCTACAGTATTTTCCTGCTCATCCCGACGCTTGGCGGCATGTTCTACAGCTTGACCGACTGGAACGGACTAAATCGGGCTTATGATTTTGTAGGGCTTGGTAACTTCGTAGAAATTCTTCGCGATGACCCTGACTTTTTGCATTCCCTGTGGTTTACGCTGAAATACGTGGTCATCATGGTCGTATTGCAAAACGTCTTCGCCTTGTTCCTTGCAGTGCTGATTGAATCGAAACGAAGATCGAAGGGATTTTTTAGAACGATATTTTTTATGCCCAACATGATCAGTCTGATTATCAGCGCGTTTATGTGGTCCTTCGTATTTACGCAAGTGCTGCCGCAAATCGCCGAGAAGACGATACTCACCTTTCTCGATCAAGGATGGATCGGCGATCCGAACGTTTCGTTCTACTCCATTATTATTGTGTCACTCTGGAACGGCGTAGGGTACATGATGATCATTTACTTGGCGGGACTGCAGGGCGTACCTCAGCACTTGCAGGAGGCAGCCATTATTGACGGAGCGAATGTGTTCCAGCGCTTCATGCGTGTAACCTTACCAATGATCACCCACGCCTTGACCATCTGCTTGTTCCTTACGCTGAACGGTGCGTTCAAAGTGTTTGATGTCGTGTACGGCTTGACTGGGGGCGGCCCGGGGCGGAGCACGCAGGTGATCACCCTGAACATTTACGAGGAGGCCTTCTCCAACAACTTCAGGTACGGGTACGCCAGCGCGAAGTCGATCATCCTGTTCCTGTTCATCCTCGTCTTTACCTTTATCCAAATTAGCGTCATGAAGAAGAAAGAGGTGGAATCATGAGAAAGCGAACAGCAGCCTCTTATCTCACTACTTTATTGCTCGCTGTGCTGGCCGCGGTTTCCTTTTTCCCGATCTATTTAGCGGTCATTAACTCGTTTAAGACCCAAGGGGAAATGTTCAGTTCCGTCATGGCGCTGCCGACAAAGCTTCACTTTGAGAACTATGTGTACGCCTTTCAGCAGATCAATCTGCTAAACAGCGTGAAAAATTCGGTAATCGTGTCGATTATGGGAGTTGGCGGCATTATTTTTGCGGCTGGCTTGGCTGGATATAAACTATCGCGTACGCCCGGGAAGCTGAGCAATTTCATCTTTTTTCTGTTCATCGCTTCAATGCTCGTGCCGTTTCATTCCATCATGATTTCGCTGACCAGAGTGGCTAAGAGTTTGGCCGTACAAGGCACGACCTACGGATTGGGCCTGATCTATATCGGGCTTGGCGTGAATATGGCGGTGTTCCTGTATCACGGTTTCGTCAAGACGATTCCGAAGGAGCTGGAGGAGTCGGCCAGAATCGATGGCTGCGGCGATTTTCAGACTTATTTTCGCATCATATTCCCATTGCTGCTGCCGATTTCAGTCACGATCGGAATTCTGAACTTCCTGTGGATCTGGAATGACTTCCTGCTTCCGCTGCTCATGTTGACTGACGTTAACCGATACACATTGATTCTGTCCACGAACATGCTGTTCGGCGAGTACAACAAAGAATGGTCGCTCATTCTGGCGGCGCTCGTATTAACGGCCATTCCGGTCGTCATTATTTACTCGATCTTCCAGCGCTTCATTATGGAAGGCATTACCGAGGGCGCTGTTAAGGGGTAGGCAGAGCAATGCGTGAAGAGGGCGCGTGATAAAGATGCATCACCAAGAGGGGAGAGACGACTGTGCAGAAAATGCAAAAGCTTTATTATGGAGTCGCTTATTACGATGAGTATATGCCTTATGACCGATTGGATCAGGATATCCAAATGATGAAGGATGCGGGCATAAATGTGGTGCGCATCGGGGAATCGACCTGGAGCACGCATGAGCCGCAGAGCGGTGTGTTTGATTTTACCTCGCTGGATCGCGTCCTGGAGGCGATGCATGCAGCGGGCATTCAGGTGATCGTCGGAACCCCGACTTATGCGGTTCCTACCTGGATGGTGAAGGAGCACCCGGACGTGTTGGCGGTGACGCCGCAAGGTGAAGGGCGCTATGGAGCAAGGCAAATCATGGACATAACGAATCCAAAATACCTGTTCTACGCCGAGAGAATCATCCGAAAAATGATAGAGCGCGTGAAGGATCATCCGGCCGTCATCGGGTACCAGACCGACAATGAGACGAAGCATTATCATACGGCAGGACCCAACGTACAGGTGCAGTTCGTGAAATATATGAGAGAGAAATTCAAAACCGTGGAGAAGGTGAACGAGGAGTTCGGTCTCGCTTACTGGAGCAACCGGATCAACAGCTGGGAGGACTTCCCTTCGGTCGTCGGGACGATCAACGGCAGCCTTGGCGCCGAGTTTGCCCGCTTCCAGCGGAAGCTGGTGACCGACTTCCTGGCTTGGCAGGTCGCGATTGTGAACGAATATAAAAGTTCGGATCAATTCGTGACCCAGAACTTCGATTTCGAGTGGCGGGGCTATTCTTATGGGGTGCAGCCGGATGTTGATCATTTTGCGGCTTCCGAAGCTTTCGATATTACCGGGGTCGATATTTATCATCCGTCGCAGGATGATTTGACCGGGATCGAAATTTCGTTCGGCGGCGATGTAGCCCGTTCTACGAAGTTTTCTAGCTATCTCGTATTGGAGACGGAAGCGCAGGCGTTCGCCCATTGGGTCCCGTATCCGGGTCAGCTGCGCTTACAGGCGTTCAGCCATCTGGCCTCCGGGGCGAATATGGTGGCGTACTGGCACTGGCATTCGATCCATAATTCATTCGAGACGTATTGGAAAGGGCTGCTCAGTCACGACTTTGAGCCGAACCCGGTCTATAACGAGGCGAAGATGATCGGGCACGATTTTGCCAGATTATCTCCGAAGCTCGTGAATTTACAGAAAAAAAATCAGGCCGCCGTGCTCGTCAGCAATGAAGCGTTGACGTCAATGGAGTGGTTCAAGCTGCCGGGCCAGGAGAAGAACTACAATGATGTGGTTCGCCTCATGTACGACCAGTTGTACAAAATGAACATCGGCTGCGATATTGTGCATCCGTCCAGCGATAATCTGAATGACTATAAGCTGCTGATCGTCCCGGCATTGTATGCAGCATCTGACGAACTGCTCGAAAGTTTGAATGAATTCGTACGCAAAGGCGGACATATCGTCTATTCCTTCAAGAGCGGATTTACGAACGAACATATTAAGGTAAGAACGACGCATCAGCCGGGCATCATCAACGAAGCTTGCGGCATTTATTACAGCATGTTCGTCGAGCCGAAAAATGTGTCGCTGCAAGGCGATCCCTTCGGCGTCGGCGAGGAGCACAATGTTGTGGAGACATGGATGGAGCTGATCACGCCAACGACGGCGGAGGTGCTTGCCTATTATGACCACCCGCATTGGGGAGTCTATGCAGCGATTACCCGCAATACGTATGGCGATGGAATCGCGACTTATATTGGCTGCCTGCCGAGTCCGGCGATCATGCGCCAGGTGCTGGAGCAAGCGGTGAAGGATGCGGGACTGTGGGGTAAGGATCAAGAGATCGCCTTCCCGCTGATCACGAAGTCTGGCCAGAATGAAGACGGCAAGCTCGTCCATTATTATATGAACTATTCTGATGAAGAGCAGGTCATAACGTACCCGCATCCGGACGGCGAGGAATTGCTGTCGGGACAAAGCGTGGCGAATGGGCAGCAGTTGACCCTTGGGCGCTGGGGTGTACTAATTATCGAAGAGAAGTAACAGCAGTCCAGCAGCTCAGTATATAGAACATCATTAGACTCAGGAGGTTCAGTCCTTATGAATAAGACATGGATTTCTACGACGCAGCAGGAATATTGGCACGAGCAAGCGCTCCCTCTGTCTGGAGGAAGTGCGTCTAACTTGCCGCCCAATGCCCGGAACGAAGCGGGCTCAAATAACTTGCCGGCGAGCCTGCAGGTAACGGAAGAGCAATACCAAACTGTAGAGGGCTTTGGCGGATGCTTTAATGAGCTGGGGTATCTTGCGCTCCAGCACATTTCGGAAGAGGAAAGAATGGAGGTGATAAAGAAACTGTTCGATCCTAACGGGGAATGCCGGTTCAACATCTGCCGGCTGCCGATGGGAGCGAGCGACTATTCCGCTGAGTGGTACAGCCTGAACGAGACGGACGGCGATTACGCGATGGAGCATTTTTCGATCGAGCGGGACAAGCATATTCTCATTCCTTATATTAAAGAAGCACTGCGCTGGAACCCCAATCTGACGTTATTCGCTTCGCCTTGGAGCCCGCCGACCTGGATGAAACATCCGAAAGCGTACAACTACGGAACGCTGCGCTGGGAACCGGACGTCCTGCAAGCCTATGCCTTGTACTTCGTCAAATTCGTTCAAGCTTACGCCGAGGAAGGCATAACGATTCACCAAGTATATGTACAGAATGAGCCGGTCGCCGATCAGAAGTTCCCTTCCTGCGTGTGGACCGGCGAGCAGTTGCGCGATTTCATTCGCGATTATCTCGGCCCGGCCTTCCGGGAGCATGGACTAACCACGGAAATTTGGCTGGGTACGATCAACGGCCCCGATCCGTTCCGTGAGCAGAATACCGACTACGACGTCTACGCCAATGTGGTATTGAGCGACCCGGAGGCAAGAGAGCACATCAGCGGCGTCGGTTATCAATGGGCCGGAAAATATGCACTGCAGCGCACGGTAGAGAGCTACCCCGAGCTTCGCTACATGCAGACGGAGAACGAATGCGGCGACGGCAAGAACAGCTGGGAATATGCGCATTACGTGTTCAACCTGTACAAGCATTATTTCACGAACGGCGTGAACAGTTACATCTATTGGAATATGGTACTGGAGCCGGGCGGCCGCAGCACTTGGGGTTGGACGCAGAATGCGATGATTACGGTCGATCCGGATGAGAAGCAGGTCATTTACAATCCGGAATATTATGTAATGCGCCATTTCTCGCAATTCATTCAGCCCGGGGCAGTGCGTCTTGGCGTTAAAGGAACTTTGGCCGGAAACGCACTTGCTTTCCGTAACCCGGACGGAGGGCGGATCATAACTTTAGCGAACCCGTTCAAAGAGTCTAGAACGTTGTCGCTGCAGGTTGGGAGCGAGTCGATCTCCTGCGTGCTGCCGGCGTTATCTTTCCATACTTTCAACATTTGAGTTTTCCTTGCGAAGAAGCTGTCGATTTGGACAGCTTCTTTGTTTTGGCAATACGCCGAAAGAACAGGACTGAGAAGGACTGACAGGTCACCGACTTGGGGCGGTGTTCTTTTATTTGAGTACATTCGGCATGGACGTCCGTATATAGTATTAATCCAAATCGATTATTTCGAATCGATTAGGTTTACAATATATAGGTAATGCAGACATACATATTATCAACATAATAAGAGGTGTTTCTTGATGTGGCATGCGAAAACGCAGGAAGAAGTGCTGAAGGAGCTGGCTGTCAATCCGGTTAAAGGACTCTCCGAGGAAGAAGTGCGAGAGAGGCTGGAGGAGTACGGCCCGAACAAACTTAAGGGCAAGCCGAAGAAGAGTATGGTTGTCCTTTTTTTCGCCCAGTTAAAAGATATGCTCATTTACGTGCTCCTGGCTGCAGCGTTGGTGACTCTAATCGTAGGGGAGTATGTGGATGCGGTCATTATCCTGGCCGTCGTTGTACTCAATGCGGTGATCGGCGTATTCCAGGAGCATAAGGCGGAGAAAGCCATTGAAGCATTACAGCAAATGACCACGCCGAAATCCCTCGTTCGCCGTCAGGGCGAGATGAAGGAGATCAATTCCGAGGACATCGTGCCCGGGGACATCGTCATCCTCGATGCAGGCCGGTACATCCCGGCGGATCTCCGGCTGCTCGAAAGCGCCAATCTGCAGATTGAGGAATCCGCGTTGACCGGGGAGTCTGTTCCTTCCGACAAGGACGCCGAAGCACGTTTGGACGATCCCAAGATCACGGTTGGCGATATGTCCAATATGGCGTTCATGTCCACCCTTGTAACCTATGGAAGGGGAGAAGGGATTGCCGTAGCAACCGGCATGAATACGGAAATGGGGAAAATCGCCACTATTCTCGATGAGGATACGCAAGGGCTGACCCCGCTGCAGAAAAAATTGGAGGAGCTCGGTAAAACGCTGGGCTACATCGCCATCGGCATCTGCGTATTGATCTTTGTGATCGGGCTGATTCAGAAACGCGACTTGTTCGAGTTGTTCCTGACCGCCATCAGCCTGGCTGTAGCGGCCATCCCGGAAGGTCTTCCGGCAATTGTCGCGATCGTCCTCGCCCTTGGCGTGACCCGAATGTCGCGGATCCATGCGATCGTGAAGAAGCTGCCTGCCGTGGAGACGCTGGGCTCTGTCAATATCATTTGCTCGGATAAGACGGGTACCTTGACCCAAAACAAAATGACAGTCGTGAAGTACTACACTGCTACGCCGCTTGGCGATGAACCGCCAGTGGAGCTGATCAAAACCTTCGTGCTCTGTTCCGACGCGACCCATGAGAACGGGGAAAGCACGGGCGATCCGACGGAAGTGGCCCTGGTCATTTACGGCGAGCAGAATAATATTATGAAAAAATCGCTGGAAGCGGAATACAAGCGGGTTTCCGAGAGGCCTTTCGACTCCGACCGCAAGCTCATGTCTACGCTAAACAAGACGAGACAGGGCTACCGTGTCCATACGAAAGGGGCCATCGACCAGTTGCTGAAGATCTCTACCTCGGCCGTTGTGGGCGGGGAGGTTGTTCCGCTGACCGAGGAGCTGAAGCAGCAATTTTTGCAGGCTGCCGAAGGGATGTCGGACGATGCCTTGAGGGTTCTCGGTGCGGCATACAAGGATACCGAGGAAATGCTGGAGCCTGAGGAGATGGAGCAGGATTTGACGATTCTGGGCTTCGTCGGTATGATCGACCCGCCTAGAATCGAAGTGAAGGATTCCATTCACGAAGCGAAGATGGCGGGAATTACACCGGTCATGATTACCGGCGATCATCGGAACACCGCCGTGGCGATTGCCAAAGAGCTTGGCATTGCCAGCTCGATCGAGCAGAGTATGACGGGCGCGGAAATCGATGAGCTCTCCGACGAGGTTTTTGCCCAGAAAATCAAGAATATCCGGGTATTTGCCCGCGTCTCGCCGGAGCACAAAGTCAAGATTGTCAAAGCGTTCAAAGCGCAAGGCAATATCGTCTCGATGACTGGCGACGGGGTGAACGATGCGCCATCCTTGAAGAATGCCGATATCGGCGTGGCGATGGGCATTACCGGAACTGACGTCTCCAAGGGTGCCAGCGACATGATACTGACCGACGACAATTTCACCACTATCGTGCACGCCATCCGGGAAGGGCGAAATATTTATGCGAACATCCGTAAGACAGTCACCTTCCTTCTGTCCTGTAATTTCGGTGAAGTTGTAGCGATACTGGCTTCGATTCTGTTCTTCTGGCCGCTGCCGCTCCTCGCGACCCAGATTCTCTGGATCAACTTGGTGACGGATACTTTGCCAGCAATCGCGCTTGGCGTCGATCCGGGCGAGAAGGACGTCATGAAGCGGAAGCCGCGGGATCCGAAGGAGAGCTTCTTCGCGGGCGGAGCCGCATTTCGGGCGATTCTCGGCGGCCTCCTGATCGGTTCCCTGACTTTGGTAGCCTTCTATTTGGGGCTGCGGGAACACGGCTTCGGCCTGAACTCAGCGAATATTTCCGATGAAGCGATGATGTATGCCCGGACGATGGCCTTCGTCGTATTGGCCGCATCGCAGCTATTCTACTCCTTTACGAAACGGAGCGACACGAAGTCCATTTTCCAGGTTGGCCTGTTCTCCAACAAGCTTCTGGTCGGCGCGGTCATTGCCGGGTTGGCCTTGCAGTTTGCTTCGATCAGCATTCCATTCCTGGCTGCGGCCTTCAAAGTGCATAACTTATCGCTTGCCGATTGGGGAGTGGTTATTGGCCTGGCGTTGATCCCGCTTATCGTCAACGAGCTGATCAAGGTGTTCATGCGTCTCAGAACAGCAAAATAAGTACGTGGCAAAGGGGCTTGGGCTGTCTAATAAGTCCCTAAAATAAAAGTTAGACGGAAAACATCGCGTTTTCCGTCTAACTTTTTTACATATCTGCTTCTGTTGTTGTGAGGTAGTTGATTGTCGGCTGGGTAACTTAATATATGCAAGCCTTAACGGACCCAGGGGACGCTATTTGTGAAATAACGAGGAATCTTGAGAGCTAACGGACCTACGTTCCGCTATTGCTCCTAAAAACCTGTTTATTTCACTCAATTTGGTCGAATAACGGAACCAGTGTCCGTAAGCATAGCGAAAAAGGGCCTATTTCAACGATTAG
>NZ_BAABMC010000007.1:0-235895 GCF_054767475.1 Paenibacillus sp. YSY-4.3
TGTTTGGTGGTAATGGCGGAGGGGTTCCACACGTACCCATCTCGAACACGACCGTTAAGCCCTCCAGCGCCGATGGTACTTGGACCGCAGGGTCCTGGGAGAGTAGGACGTCGCCAAGCAGTTTATTAAGCTAATTAGATTATTTGAAAACGACTCTACATGGTGGAGTCGTTTTTGGTATTAATTAATAAATGTTTTATGAGAAAATGGGCAATAGAGACAAAGACAATGTAATCTTTTTACACAGCGGCTAATCACGCGGCATACTGGCTTTTGCTAGAAAGATTGAATCTCCCCTCTGTAATCACGTTCAAACTTCATCATATGGATCATTCTTGAATATTCTAAATCAGTTAATTCCACACCCTTAAAAAACAATCGATAGCTCTTATCAGTAATCTCAACTTTACTCTGTTCAGAAATGCTTTGATTTTCTGATGGACTATATTTCGAAATGTGTACCAAAGAGTCTTTAAACTCACGAATCCAATCATACTTTATATTATAATGAATTAATCGAGACAAGACCCTTAGAGCAATCTTATTTCCACGATATGTGAAGGCATGAATTCTATCTCCTTCATTAAAACCATATTGAGTTTCAATATGCTTAAACCAATCTTCATCAATTTCAATTAGTTCTGTTATGTAGCGGCAGAAATGTTCGTCAAATTTTTCCTTGATAAAATTTAAGAATAATGATCGAAGTGCAGTATTTTTATAATAAATTTCTCTGCAGATATCTAATAACAACTGATGCACCTCATCATCAATTTGTTGCTCTTCAGCAATTTTCCTATATAAATCGATATTTTCGTATCCTCCAACTTCTTTAATCATTTCAATATAAGGAATGTTTAATGCTCGAGCGAGAATTTTCATGTTGTTGTATTCAGGTTTTGACTGGTTTAATTTGTATTTGGAAATCATACTTTTTGTTAACCCCGAATAATTCGATAAATCTGTATAACTCTGAAATCCATTTTCTTTCATTCTAGCTTCTATAAGTGCTCCCAAGTCAGCCATGTGATTTCCCCCTAATTATTGATACATCAAATATAAATGGTTTATAGTGGATTGTCAAAGGGATTCCCCTCGGGATTATCTAAGTTATTAGTTCTATTTTTCCCTAAAAATACATTATCCATTGTTTAATTTAGGTGAGCCTATCAAATGTTTAGTGTGAGAATCTCTATTCCTAACCCATAGGTTGGAAATAAACCAGAATAACAAAGAAAGGACTCCTGTTGGTAATAGAAACTTTCAGGAGTTTTTATCCATAAAGTATGGTTTAGACTTTGTTAATGACAAACCTTCATTGATGATGATGATATAGTAGGACTGCGACATATTCAGCGTGCAGCGTACATTGAATATATCGAAAAAGGTTTAAAGTATGAGCGCGCAAACTATCATGCTGAATTAAAAAATTGGATAACTCCTAACGATACAGCAAAGGTGACATGGTGTCATGGAGCACCGGGCATATTGTTATCTCGACTCCGCTTGGTAGAAAACGGATATTTGCGGTGAGTCTAGGCTTTGATGTTAAAGCTTACCGCATTGAGAGTATTAATCAATTTAAGCAGGTTACTCTACCAGCAATTTTACATTGGAACCAAGTACATTTTGTGGTTCTCGAAAAGATAGATAGAAATTATGCTCATATTGTTGACCCACCCTTCGGGAGGATTAAGCTGTCATTAAAAAACTTCAGCGAGCAATTTACTGAATTTTTGATGACAGTGGATTTAACAGAATAGTCGGCATCTGATGGCTGCCGGTAATTTTATTGCAGGAAAATCCTCCCTCATGTAGAATTTACTTAATACCTACGATGGAGGAGATTGAATGAAGAAAATATCATTTGTAGCACTGATTGCAATAATGGTGTTTGCTATAATACCTATATCAGCATCTGCATTTATGGGGAAAAGAGATGTTGTAGTAGACGGTGTTGCATTATCTGGAGGGGCAATTGACAAGAACAATATTACATTTGTTCCATTTCGAGAATTATTTACTCAATTAGGACTAACAGTTGGATATGATTCGAAAAGTAAAAAAGTAACAGGCACTAAGGGGGAATTGCATGTAACTTTCACGATAGGGAGCAAGAAGGCGAACATAAACGGAGTAAATAAAACACTCCAAGTTGCGCCATTCAATTCAAATGGAAGTGTTTATGTGCCTCTACGCATCGTATCGGAAGCGACAGGCAGTACAGTTGTACATCTAAAGGACGTAGATATTGTACTAGTAAACAGCCCATCTTTTGAGGGACTGATTTATGACTCTCCAAGTGGATCGCTAGAGATCACCAAAGAAGGGGAATTAACTAAAACTAACAATTTAGTTCTGATAGATTTCCTCCGTTTCTTACCAGAAGAAGAAATAGTTTTTATAAAAGACATCTCAAGTGGGACTGACCATGACTATAAAGTAACATTGACGCCAGACGCGGTAATTGAATACATAGAAGATTAGCCATCTCATCTGAAAAGAAAATGAACGAAACAGCTGAAAGGTTAACACAGGACTATGAAGAAAGTCAAAGATAAGTAAGGGATAATGATCTAATCTAAGTCACTCAATCGGGTGGCTTTTTATTGTGACGATACCGAAAAAACATATTGGGGAATCTCATCGTTATGGGGCCCTTTTATGAAGTATATTCATGCTGGCAATGGACAACGCTTAAAGTTAAGTATTATCTTATGCGGGAGGTCATCGCTTCTTGAAATATGAACTAGGACGTTGCTTACTGAATGAACGGTTGATGGAATCCGGAAAGTCAGCGGAATGGCTGGCAAAAGACTTGCTTTTTAAACCGGAACGAGTTTACGACTTTATTGAAAACAAAAGAGTGATGCCACTTAAAATTGCCATATCGATCGCCGATTCCATCGGTTGTGATGTTCGTGCCTTGTATGAATTAATTCCGAACAATAATGAAAGTAATGCCTAACATACCAACCGACGAGATTCATTATAAAAAAGTTTTACCTTTGGGATACATACTCACTGGAGCAAAAATGCCGTCGTTGCATTGATTGGCAACGTATGTATAATGAAGCATTATTTGCCATTGCCAGAAGGTAAGAAAGCCCAATATTATCCTTATTATTCTCTTTCATCTGGCAACGGCTTGGAATCGCACTTGGTGACTCGCCCACCGACAACATTCGATTTAATAGTGATTAACAATTAATCTAATGTTATTTAGATTTAACTTATTTGAACTAACAAGATACGATAATTGTAGAGAACAGATGTAGCAGTTTGCCGGTTGGCAGCTGCTTCATTTGTTTAAACCAATAATCATTTAACGGGAGTGATATTGAATGAAGGCTATAATCATTGAGAAATACGGTAAAAATGTTCCCTTTGTTATGACAGAACAACCAGTACCTCATATCGGTGAACATGATGTATTAGTGGAAATTCATGCAGCCAGTTTAAATCCTATGACTATAAAATTAAGAAAGGTAAAGTAAAACTCCTGTTGAGTTACAAGTTCCCTCTTATCTTAGGGAATGATTTCTCCGGCGTTATAGTTAAGGTTGGCGAACGGGTGAGTGCATTTAAACCTGGTGATGAAGTTTATGGCAGACCACGCAAGAGCCGTATCGGTACATTGGCGGAATACATTGCTGTACACGAGGAAGATATTTGGTTAAAGCCGCAGAATCTTAACTTTGAAGAAGCTGCTTCTATTCCACTGGTCGTACTTACGACTTACCAAGCCTTTACCGATATTTTGGATCTCCAAAAGGGCCAGAAAATTCTGATTCACGCAGGTTCAGGAGGCGTGGGGACGTTCGCCATTCAACTGGCCAAGTTGATGGGAGCTTTTGTTGCAACAACAGCAAGTGATAAAGGGCATGAGCTGGTCAAATCGATGGGCGCCGATCAGATCATTAATTATAAACAAGAAAACTTTGAAGAAATGCTTTCTGGATATGACGCTGTATTTGATACTTTAGGAGGAGCGGCTTTGGAAAAATCGTTCCGTGTCCTGAAGCCAGGTGGACAATCGTATCCATCTCTGGCTTGCCTAACGCGAGATTTGGAAAAGAAGCAAAGTTGGGATGGATGAAAACAGTCATTTTGTCCATCGTGAGCCGTAAGATCACAGCGCTTGAGAAGAAGTACCATACAAGATATCATTTCCTTTTTATGAAACCGAGTGGAACACAATTAAAGGTTTTAAAAGAATTCATTGAAGGAGGCCACATTAAGCCCGTTATTGATAAGGTGTATCATTTGGAAGAGACTGCACAAGCATTCTCGTACCTGCAAGGGGGAAGTGCTAAAGGAAAGGTAGTCATTAAAATAAAGTAACTCCATGCTTACCGGGAATTCCCGAAAAAAAGTTTATCTTATTTCTTGACCAGAATATTCCTGTGATGGTCCATTCAGTCCATGAGAAACGCAATATCCAAATGGGAGGGATAATAAAGTGAATCAGGAAGTTACTGCCTACATTGAAAATCTGCCGAAGTGGCAAGGTGAGGTCAGTTCGATCCTGCGGGACATGGTTCATGAAACGATTCCGGAGGCCGAAGAACGTATTCAATACAAAAAACCTCATTTTCTGAAAAACGGACATTACGCAGCTGTTATTTCGCCTTCAAAGGACGCCATTGCATTCATGATCATGAATGCAAACGGAGTTGATTTTCCGAAGGGATTTGAAGGACCTGCCGAACGAAAGTGGATTAAACTGCGGGAAGGCGACAACCCGGATCTAACCATGCTATCGGGGCTTCTAAAACAGGCATCCAACCCATTATAATGCTAGCCGGTGAGCCAAGGCTTATTACCGCAGAGAAAACCACCCGTTAGACGGGTGGTTTTGATTTTTATGATATCAAGCAAAACACAATGACAAGAACATTGTAGGATGACGTATTACCGAAGAATCATAGAGGTCGAAGAAAATGGGAGGGAGGAGCCAAGTAACATTCCACACATTAACTACAACGATTCTACTTCAAGTATAGCTCCAGCCGGCAATACTGCTACCACTCTATCTTTGACATGCTGATTGAGCAAAACTTCTGCATCCAAGATCGCTGCACTCCCTTGATCCGTCGATGAGCGAATGAGTCTTCCTAATCCTTGCCGTAAGCGAAGCAGCATATATGGCAGGTCTACTTCTTCATATGCTGAATCAGCAGCTTCCCGTTTAGCCATAAATACAGGATCTTCCGGTGGATAAGGCAGTGACCAAATTATAACGTTGGATAATGAAGGCCCCGGTACATCCAGACCCTCCCATAGGCTTGCCGCACAGAGCACGCTTTCTTCTGTATTTTGGAACTCAGCTATGAGACTGCTAATCTCACGGTCACCTTCATACAGCATGGTATAAGATGTGAATGATGGATGGTGCGAAGCGGCTTGCTTAAACTCGCGCAGCTCATTCATTGTTCTGAATAACAATAGAGCTCGTCCTTCGGTACGTTTGATCAGCTTGGCTGCCAGGTCCAGCTTCTTCTCCGCAGCAACCTCACTCCGAATCTCTCCATCTTGCAGAAGTTCACTCGGTGCTAATAGTTTCATCTGCTTCTCATAATCGTACGGAGAGTCCACAGAAAAAGATAAAAATTCGCTGATTCCGAGACTTCCCGCTACATAATCAAAAGATCCATCTACCGATAAGGTTGCTGAAGAGAATACAATCGGCATCTGAAGTCCGAATACCCGTTCCTCCAGCACTTCCTTGACCGTTTGCGGCATAATGGCGAGTGTTGCAGCACCATCCTCATTTTCTTCCGCCCAGCAAATGTAGGTTTCAGGCTCACGGAACAGATGAAGCGCAGTTTGGATCATCTCCAGATGCTCTTCAACGATACGCAGCTTATATTCATCAAGCGTATACAGACCACTCTCAAAGACCAATTCTTCATCAATAGCTTCAATTGTACTTTTCCAGCGATTCAGTTCCTTTAGAAGCTTCTCATCCATTCGGATTCGTTTACGATCTGAACCGGGTATCGCTGTACTTTGCTCTGCTACCAGAGAAAACACAAGCTGACTCTGATCAATAGAATCTTCAATTCGTTCGGCTAGCGTTTCCCTGATCTCTCCGTCTAGAAGACGAGTAATAATCTCTTCATATGCACTATGCTTCAGCTTATAACTGAGGGCATGTTGTGCTGCAGATTCGAGTAAATGTCCTTCGTCAAAGACGACTGAACTATGTTCCGGGAGCAGGGGAAGCTGACCTTCTCTTTTTCTTCCCTCATAGGTCCACACATGCTCCATGTAGTAATCATGGGAACAGATAATAAGGTCAGTAGATTTTCGATAATGGTCCCGAGATAAGGACATGCCGCAGCGATGTCTTTTATCACATACAAAACAGTCCTGAAATGAATCCCAGTTGATCTTATTCCACTGTTCATCATTCAGATGTGGGTAATCCTTACGATCGCCGTAAGGGTAAAAAGATTGCATCGTTCCTGGCGAATGAACAAAATCAGGAAGATTTTCATACACGTCTTCAATAACCGCCGCATCTTCATCCTGAAGACGAACGCCGTCTATTTTTTTGAGACATAGATATTGATCAGGGGATTTACCTAGCCGGGCATCAATCTGTAAATCCAAATAACGGGCAAGCTTAGCTATATCGCCTTCCTGTTTCACAAGCTGTTCAATGAGCGACTCATCTGCACAGGCAATCACTGCAGGTTTGCGTGTATATCTTGCATAGTTAACTGCATAAAGCAGATACACGAGAGTTTTGCCCGTGCCTACTCCTGCTTCTGCAAAAATAGTTTTTTTATCAGCATAAGCTCTTTCCAATTGGTAAGCCATAAATATTTGTTCATCACGGACATCAAATCCATGTTCAGGCAACACATCATAAAAAACATCCGCAACCCAATCGCCGACCTGCTTGACGAACGGTTCTGACGGATCATAGGGGAAAGGATATCGCTCCACGCTTACGCCTCCGACACTATCATATTATTATTAGGAAAACTCAAATTATCTCATGAATAAGTAGGTTTGGCAACTTGTCTTTCTCATAATCCTTTTGTTTCCGATCACAGTCTGTCAACGTTTGGTATAATCATGTTGAATCATTGTATTTATTCTATTTCTCATTAGCAGGGAGGTGTTTTCCATCCGTAACGATGAGCTGAACAATCCCAAAACATCCGCCGATCCAGTAAATGATACCGATGTCCCGTTTGAATGGGAAGAAGAATTTTGGAACCCGGAGGATGACATTGAAGAGGATGAGTTGAATCACCGACCCAAAAGAACATGGATCAAAAAAACAATTATTGTTATGCTGGCCATTCTGCTACTCGGTAATCTAATCGCTTTTATACCACAGATTTATAATCTACTGACACTGCGGTTTTTGAAAAAGGATGCACAGTTATCACAAGATGAACAGATCCAGCAATATAAGCAAGCCGTTGTCAATGTTAGCACCGGCGGTCGGAAAGGTACAGGGTTTAATATCGCTCCAAACGGACTCATTATTACGAATCAACATGTCATGGATGACGACAAGGCTGGCATTATTCAATTTTTAAATGGAAAAACATATCCGGCAGATGTTATCGTAAGTGACAGCGAGATCGATATCTCCATACTTAAAATTAGAGACAATGCGAACAACCTACCTACACTGCAATTGGAAACAGAGATAGCGTATCAAGAGGGCGATCCTATTCATGTCATCGGAAATCCGCTAGCATTCTACCGAATCGCCACTGAAGGCACAGTGCTAGGATTAACCCCATCAGAGAGTCGCCAGCTTCCCATGCTCATGATACAGGCGCCAATTCATAACGGAAACAGCGGCAGCCCTGTTATTAACAATAAGGGGAATGTTATTGCAGTTGTGTATGCCACAACAATTACATCACAAGGGGACCAATCTATCACTGTAGGTCTTGCTATTCCAATTGATTATTTGGAGAAATATGAAAAGATTATGTTTCAATAGTAGTAGGCAGCCGATTTAAGATACTATCACATTAGGTGTTATCATATGAATAGTAGGGAGCCAGATGGGTGTACGAAATCCAGAATCATTTGTGGAAGGAGAAATCTATAATGAACAACTCCAAACAAATGCTACGTGCTATGACAATCACTATGTTGATGTTGCTAGTCGGCTGCAATTCCAGTGTACCAGCTGAAACTATGAACCCCAGCAGTGATTCGAGTTCAACACCGACTTCAACGTTACCTCAAACACCTTCTCAGATACCAAATCCGACGCAAAACGGAGAAACTAAAACTTTCATTTATGGCGGACTCAAACTTGAAGTAACAAATGTCTACGAAGTTAGAACCGAAAGCATGATTGATGGAGGTAATCCATGGGAATACAGTGTTTTTGTCTGTTATCCCGGCGCAAGTGTTACCGTATTAACCGCCGATATGAGTGACGTTAATATCACTGCCGATGGAAAGTCTCATGCAAATTGGGGTGTTCTCTTGGCGTCTGGTGGACGGAAAGATATCGTGGATGACATGAATTCATTTGATGTTACGCCTGAAATACTCGGCATTTATAGCCTTGAGTCGAGCATATATGTATTGAAATTAGAGATGTACAAAAATGACAAATAGGTATCAACTTGAACTGGGAAAACTGCTCTGCCATTGTAAACGGAAAGGGGGGCGAAATAAGATAAGTTTACTTCACCACGGAGTGTTTGGGATAGTTTCATCACCTCCTCGTCAAAGACTCTTGTGCCGAATTCGTTTCGTTTAATAGGGGTGAGAATCCCCTCCTGATGCTTCTCACCTCAGCAAGTATCATTAATGATTTTGATGTATATAAACTGTACTATTCCACAAATTCGTACTTTTCAGTAAAAACCCGTATTTGATTTCGACCAGCTCTTTTGGCAGCATAAAGTGCTTCATCAGCTTTTTGAAGAAGTTGATAGACTGTTTCCTCCCTAGATCCTGTCGTTACGGATACTCCAAAACTGCAGGTAACGGATACAAATCGATCATTTTCACCTAGAGGCTTCTGTTCAATGCAAGATCTAAGGTGATTAGCGAAGTTTTCCCCTTCCACCAGTGTATAACCAGTTAAAGCGAGTACAAATTCTTCACCACCATATCTAGCAAATAGCATGTTTTCTTCCAGCTCAGCCTTACATATTTGAGCTATATGTACTAGCATTTGATCTCCCGTTTGATGCCCATAAGTGTCGTTCACTTTTTTAAAAAAATCAATATCAAATAGAATAATCATAAAAGATGACAAGTCAGCTTTTGCTTTCATTAAGTTTTGCTCACTTTGCTGGAAAAAGGCACGACGATTGTATGTTTGCGTAAGCTCATCATAATAGGCTTGATGCTCTAACTTTTGTTGTAATATATGTAGCTCTGTTATATCCGTAAATATAATTAGTAAGCCACACCTATTATTTGATTGTTGAAGCCTAGAAATACGTAGTTGATAAATATAATTAGCATGATGAATCGTAACATTCAATTTATCTGATATCGTATCTAATTGAACAGGAAATGATTGATCCGTTAGCATATACCAAACTTGATCAAATGGCTGTCCTATCGTTGATCGATCCAATTCACTAAACATGTTTTTACAAGCTTGATTATATTCGATTAATTGATAGGTACCATTAAGCACAATAACACCATCATTCATATTATTAAAGATCGTTTCCTTCGCAATTGGCATAATTGATAACATTCGAGAGGAAGTAATAGACCAGAGGTACAAAACAGAAGAAAACCAAATAACCATGGGTACAGGATCGATCCCATCGGGTGTCACTCCTATGAATAATAAAAAGGCAGTCACTATTGGAAGCAACTGACCGCAAATGAGGGCAAATAATTGAGGCCGATATACACTATCTGTTTCCTTCCAGCGTGAAAGCAGCAATAAGAACGCAGCTAACATACAGCCAAAAACGTAAATATTATGTACAATGAACCATACCCCATATTCAATCTCACTATATGGAGCCCCAAGCACCGAATGGATATCATATATTCTATAGAATATATGATGGGATTCATTTGTTACATTGATGAGTAAAGTAAGACAAGGCATTATAAGTAACGCGATTATTCTTTTTCCCGTTAATTTATAATCCAAATATTGCATGACAAATAATAATCCTAACGGAGGGAAAAATGGCATCCCTGCATACTGTACAATATTCCAAAATCTAAGTTGTTCTAACGAAGTCGATGTTAAGCTAAAGGCATAACCAAAGCAATAAATCATTGAAGTAAATGTATTCCACATGAACAATTTAGCGATACTTGAATAATAATGTCTCCTCCAATAAGTATAGAAAAGTATAGACAAATTCAGAACACCCGAAGTACATACTAATGTTATATATGCCGCTATATCCGAATTCAATAGTTATACCCTCTTTCATATAAGTGAGTATATATTAACATGGTTAACTTAAATTGTTAATGGATTCCTTGAATTATGGACAGGCAAAAGGTTCGGGTTTGTAAGAGCATTCCTATACATATAGAAGCCAAAAATTATTTAGCCAAGGGTGCTTGCAGAATGCGGAAACAGGTGGCATAAAAGCAGCTATGGGGATTATGAAGAGGTTTGGCACCCCGTCTTTCTCATATATACGTATATCCTTTTGTTTCCGATCACAGTCTGTCAACGTTTGGTATAATCTAGTTGAATCATTGTTTTTATTCTATTTCTCATGAGTAGGGAGGTGTTTTCCATCCGTGACGATGAACTGAATCATCCAAAAACATCCGCCGATCCAGTAAATGATACCGATGTACCGTTTGAATGGGAAGAAGAGTTTTGGAACCCGGAGGATGAAATTGAAGAGGATGAGTTGAATCACCGCCCCAAAAGAACATGGATCAAAAAAACAATTATGGTTATGCTGGCCATTCTGCTACTGGGTAATCTCATCGCTTTTATACCACAGATTTATAATCTACTGACACTACGGTTTTTGAAAAAGGATGCACAGTTATCACAAGATGAACAGATCCAGCAATATAAGCAAGCCGTTGTCAATGTTAGTACCGGCGGTCGGAAAGGTACTGGGTTTAATATCGCTCCATACGGACTCATTATTACGAATCAACATGTCATGGATGACGATAAGGCTGGCATTATTCAATTTTTAAATGGAAAAACATATTCGGCAGATGTTATCGTAAGTGACAGCGAGATCGATATCTCTATACTTAAAATTAGAGACAATGCGAACAACCTACCTACACTGCAATTGGAAACAGAGATAGCGTATCAAGAGGGCGATCCTATTCATGTCATCGGAAATCCACTAGCATTCTACCGAATCGCCACTGAAGGTACAGTACTAGGATTAACCCCATCAGAGAGTCGCCAGCTTCCCATGCTGATGATACAGGCGCCAATTCATAACGGAAACAGCGGCAGCCCTGTTATTAACAATAAGGGGAATGTTATTGCAGTTGTGTATGCTACAACAATTACATCGCAGGGGGACCAATCTATCACTGTAGGTCTTGCTATTCCAATTCATTATTTGGAGAATTATGAAAAGATTATGTTTCAATAGTAGTAGGTGGTAGGTAGCTCATCCACATGGATCGGCTGCTTTTGTACAACTAACGAGCAGGATAATTTAAACCCTTCACGAATAAATCCAAGTATGAAATTAATTGCGAAGCTCGCAAATTAATGGAAATAAACAAATGGAATCGGGGTGGAGCATGAAAGCTTTTGATTACATAAGAAGAGCCTATTATAAGCTAAGTTATTACTATCAGAAATCTCAATTCATAGTAATGTCTTTCGTAGTTGCTGGAATAGTTGATTATTTTATTATTTATGAGATTTTCGTTTCATTATCAGGTTTAGTTCCTGTTTTAATGTTAGAAATTGCTCCTGTCTTAATTATCATTTTATCAATATTTA
Source organism: Paenibacillus sp. YSY-4.3 (assembly GCF_054767475.1). NCBI lineage: Bacteria > Bacillati > Bacillota > Bacilli > Caryophanales > Paenibacillaceae > Paenibacillus > Paenibacillus sp. YSY-4.3. The sequence continues at coordinate 11,927 of NZ_BAABMC010000007.1, forward strand.
TTATTCGAGGAATAGTTAAATATATAAAGAAGATGAAAGAAAACAAACACTTACTATTTTTATTCTGACAAGAAATTATCATATTAAGAAGCGTTGACCATATTTCAAGGAGTGCGAGACATCGTATAACAACATATTCATGCAAAGGTGATACTGTGTTTTCATTGAGTCCATTTTTTGTTCAGATTATCTAGCAGTAATTGGGTTTATCATGCTTTTCATTTGTGGTATGCAAGTGGGGGGATTGAATGAAGAAACTAACAGTTGGATATGATAGGGAGCAGTGGGACTGACAATGACTATAAAGTAACATTGACGCCAGACGCGGTAATTAAATTTTTAGAAGATTAGCCATCTTATCTTCAAAAGGAAATGGACGAAACAGGTGAAAGATTAACACAGGACTATCAAGATAGCCAAAGATAAATAAGGGATAAGGATCTAATCTAAGTCACTCAATCGGGTGACTTTGGATTATGGATTTTGCATCCATAAGCCAGCAACTCTTTTAAGATGAGTTGCTGGCTTTTTCACATTGTAAACGCGAAGCTCCCCATTTTTGAACCCATTTGTCCATTTCTTTCAGCGTCACTTGAAAATCACTGCCTTTCTCTGTTAAAGAGTATTCTACCGTTACAGGGACGGTAGGAAACACTTGACGTAGAACGAGGCCATTTTCTTCTAAATGACGAAGAGTATTCGTTAGAGATTGTGTATTAATAATGGACACATTTCTTCGAAGCTGATTAAACCGCTGCGGTCCATTCAGTAGCTCATCGAGCACGACAAAAGCCCACTTTGCCCCTAGAATCTGAAGTACTTCGCATATATTCGAATGTTTTTTATCAGCCATGCACTCATCTCCCTTACAAAGAGTAAGTAAGTCAAATTGAAATGACAATATCAAAATACATTGCCTTCTTACATTATGTTAATTGCTACCTTATAATGTCAATAAGCTGGATCCATGTTTATTGTATTAATCTCACATGTCGGACGCGACAGAGCGAAAGTAAATACATCGGAAGTATTACACTACTGAATCGAATCAATACCTATCTTCTTGTTTTGGGGATATTTCTTGTGGGCACAGCTGAATTTGTTGTTGCTGGCGTGATTAATTTCATTGCGGAAGATTTACGCATATCAATCGCGGTAGCTGATCAGTTAATCACTGCATTTTCTCTTGCTTTTGCGATAGGGACCCCGATTGTGGTCTCATTTACTTCTCGTATGAAACGCAAACAGTTATTACTATGGTCGCTGGTTGTTTTTATTATCGGCTGCGCAGTTGCTTTTGTTAGCTCGGAGTATGTAATCTTGCTTGTATCCCGAATCATCCTAGGCGTAAGCGCTGGTGTATTTTCTGTCGTAGCGATAAGTACGGTCACCAAGTTAGTTCCTCCCGAAAAAATGGGAGGAGCGATCAGCATGATTTCTCTGGCATTCGGCATGGCGATGACTGCGGGTGTGCCAATTTGGATCGCTATATCCAATCGTTGGAACTGGCAGGTTATCTTCATAATTTTAGGTGTTGCCGGCATATTGGTAATCATTGGCTTGATCCGCTTGCTTCCACAAATCGAAGGGGATGCTGCTGTCTCTTTTTGGCAACAATTCAGCGTACTTAAAAATCCCATTCTGATTGGTGCTTTATGCTTTAACCTTGCACTTTGTATAAGTCATGAGAGAAGTATTTAGAATGCGTTAAAAATAGTTCCTGAGGAGAATGATTATGGAGTTTATAAACAGAGTGGCGCCAGAATTGCGAGAAGCGCTTACAGGCGTTCCCGTTCCACATCTAACCTTACCGGATGACTTGGAATCAGCGAGGAAGATTCCGTATATGCCGCCGTACCGCCCCGAACATGTTCAAATCGTCAGTCGAATGATACCCGGCCCTGCTGGAGAGATAAAAGTGAAAATATATGAGCCGCTTCATAGATCCGCGAACAAGCTTCCCGCGGTACTTTGGATCCATGGTGGCGGTTATGTCTTGGGGCATCCTGATTTCGATGATGCATTATGCGAACGTTTCGTTCTAGATGTGGATTGTGTCGTGGTTTCAGTTGATTACCGACTTGCACCAGAACATCCTTATCCAGCTGCCATCGAAGATTGTTATGCAACGTTATTATGGTTGTCGAACGATTCCAATCTACTGAATATTGATGTGAAACGCATAGCTGTCGCGGGAGCCAGCGCAGGGGGCGGGTTGGCAGCTGCGGTAAGCTTGATGGCTCGCGATAAAGAAGGGCCCTCGATTGCATTCCAAATGCTGCTGTATCCGATGATTGATGATCGTAATATTACGCCATCCAGTCATGAAATTACATCTCACAATGCGGTATGGAATCGATCAAATAACATTGCAGCCTGGAAGATGTATTTGGGTGAACAGACTGTGGAAGTTTCCCCTTACGCTGCTCCAGCCCGTGCGATAAATTTAGCGGGGCTTCCTCCAGCATATACTTGTGTGGGAGAGTTGGACTTGTTTCGGGATGAAACGATTGATTATGTTGCTAGGATGGCGAGAGCCAATGTACCTGTTGAATTCCATTTGTATCCGGGGTGTTTTCACGGTTTTGATGTAATAGCTCCCGCTGCAGATGTTAGCATACACGCAAGCAAGGAGTACATTTCCGCGTTAGCAAGAGCTTTTAAATCTTGACGCGACTTTTCAAGAATTCATTTGATAGTTTGTTTTAAAATGAAGCCAAAATTCCTTATTAAACTAACGTACGATAGTTGAACAACATTTTTAGAAGTATAAAAACCATCATTCAAATAAATGATGGTTTTTGATTTAAGCACAATTATTATCAAGAGAGACAGTCCCTCACGCGCATTTGCGTCTTTTAAGTAACATAGATGTATTCGAGTACTCTATTCGCGCAGATTGCTTCAAAACCGGCGAGTATGATCAAAATAGATGTAGTATTGTCACTATAGAGGTGGAATGGGGAGTATTTGTTCAGATAGAGGTATTTATGGCGGTACTCAGCGCTGATCTGGTCGTTACCTTGTGTGGGGATGCAGCAGATAAATGCCCGATCACACCTCCACAAGTAAGACGTGAGCATTGGGGATTCGATGATCCTGCGAAAGCCCAGGGTACAGACGATGAAAAATGGGCTGTGTTCCAGCGTGTTCGTGATCAGGTAGGGGAACGAATAAAAAAATTTGCTGAAACAGGCGAATAAAAAACAAACAGCCGGGAGGAATCTCGGCTGTTTTTAGAAGGTCTAGGACTGGACATGTGTTGTTCTACAGGGATTATAGGCATAGTGTAGACCAAGAATTAATCCGGATCCCCTGCGGCGAGCAAGGCGAAGAGGGAGCAGGATTACTTATTAACGGTTGGACTGAGAAATAAAGTATTAGACTTACGCCTAATGACTAAGCTAACGGGCAGGATAGTTAAAAGATACCATTTATGTTATATATATATGACACAAGATGACATATTAAAAATCTATAATGGGTGGTAGATCAACGAAAGGAGTAACAAATTATGAAACGAAGAATACTTTTAGATTTAGCAGTTACTTTAGATGGTTTTATTGAAGGGAAGAATGGGGAAGTTGATTGGTGCATCACGGACTCTGACATGGGGTTTATTGATTTCTTAAATCAAATTGATACTATTTTATATGGAAGAAAAAGCTATGATTTATGGGGAGAATTTACTCCAGAAACTGAACTTACTGATACTGAAAAAGAAATGTGGGGATTATATCATAGTAAAGAAAAATATGTGTTTTCCAGGACAAAAAAAGGGACTGATAATAATGCAATATTCATAAATGATAATATTCTTGAAGAAGTAAATAAATTAAAGAATAAGCCTGGTAAAGACATGTGGCTATATGGCGGAGCAAGTCTCATTACAACTTTTATGGATTTAGGGCTTGTTGATGAGTTTAGATTATCAGTGCACCCTGTTATTTTGGGAGAAGGAAAACCTCTGTTTATAGATATAAAACAGAGGTTGAATTTAAAAATGGTTAATACAAGAACATTCTCCTCTGGCGTTGTGCAACTAATCTATCATTTGAATGAGAAAGAATAATATCATCAGGAAATACTTGATAGTAATTGTCACTTCTTCAACTAAACGAAGAACAATAGTTAAACAAAGAAGCGGCAGTCTAAACTTTATTTTCTCGTTTAGGGCTGCCGCAGGTGAAAGGGGTCAGTACCGATGTTAGATCAATGACTCAGTCTAATACTTTACAAACTTATGTTTAAGCAAAGAAATAGTGATGATGATTATAAGATGTCCGTACAGTAAGGGATATGTCTGTTTCTAAGACATGTGTACAAAATACGAGTTTTGTGAATATGTATGTTAAATAATAACTATATCGGCCGCATAATCTTCACATCGGTCGCGCGCTGCTGCTGCTACAGCCGGTATAAGTTTTACAGGGTTACATCCCTACGGTCTTTCCGCCACAGGAACCGCTGAAACATTACAGGCCGAATCAGTATTATCTCCTTCGTCAAATGGATCGTAATATCTCATAATCTATTGTTCTTATTGTCATTAACCGTGAATACTTTGCTAATTGACAAAGCCTCATCATAGTTTTCGGCTGGAGCAGATATTCTAGTATTGTCAAAAGTAATTTGGCCGCTAAATGAGGTGTTTCGAAATATTGGTCGAGATAAAACCCCCTTTATTTTGATTATTGTTGATTAGAACCCACCCCTATTATCCAATACAAACCTTTATTTATTCAAATCGTAACGCTCACTATTTTTGGTGCGCGTTACGGATATGTTTAATGCTATTAATAGATGATTTCAATCGTGTCCGAATGGATTATCTTCGGTAGGTCGGCAGACGCGGTGAGATTCTGCTCCTTATGTCTCTATACGTTTCCCGAGAGACGTCGGCAATTGGTCTAGGCTGCTCATGTTCTTTTCCCGCCAGTAACTGTGCAAGCCTTCTTCGCCTTTTTGCTCCGCCCACCGCCTTAGTGTGTCCCTCTCCTTCTCGTACGCCATGAATGGAACTGAATAACCGCAAGAGGTCTGAACTTTATGTATATCGACCGTGATGATCTGCCGGACTCCAGGTAACGGATCGAACACTCCGTATAACTCCTCCCAGTTGCTGTCCTCCGGGAGAATTACTGTTCCCTTTCCATACAGACGTAAGATGTTCGGCGGCCCCTGAAATGCGCAAAACATGATCGTAATTCGACCGTTCTCCTCGAGATGGGCGCTCGTTTCATTGCCGCTGCCGGTCAAATCTAAATACGCAACCTTAGACTCGGACAAAACCCTAAAACTGTCATATCCCTTCGGCGACAGATTGACATGCCCATTTTCCGACATGGGTGCAGTTCCGACAAAGAATAGATGTTGATTTCGTATAAACGTCATGTGCTCTGGAAGCATGGCTGGAAATTGTTTACCCAATGAAATCCCCTCCGCTAAATACAGTCTTATCGCTTTCTTGCCTGGCCGCAAGAAGCTAAATGTTGTTTTGCTTTTTCGATTTGTTGTTCTGATATATCTACACCCCATAGTTCAGATGCTTTGTGATTCCCCTGATACTGCAAAGATTGACCGTTTCCACAGCCGATCTCCAGCATCTTCTTACCTGAAACATCACCAAAAATTTGACATTTTTCTTCTGAGACAAATGCTCCATATAAAGGGAGCACGATTGCACCTAAAAAGTCATTTCCTTTTGTATCCCAATAAAAGCTGTTTGTTTTATAGACTGCATACTTGTCCATGCCGGCACCCTCCCCCATTGTAAAATCTGCGTATTTGCGCATTATTGGGCTATAGTTCATTTTAACATGATTTACATTTTTCGGATAATCTTTAGCGGTATTTCAAAGATTATATTCACGAGCAGTACTCAAATCACTCGAGAAAATGTTAAGTACAGATTATGATGTCCTTATTGCCTTTTTAAGAATATCTCTCCACCATTTTAATTAAAAAATTACGAAATTCTTCAACATATGTTGTGGGCTCTATGATTTCTAAATTTGTACCGAAGCTTGCTAAAAATTGAAATCCAATACTGTTTTGAGGAACATGGATGGTCGCTAAGAAATAGTCAGAACTATAGTTTTCAAGACTCTTTCGACCGTACCTTTCAATGAATTGATCTTTTATGCTGGGCGAAATTAACGCCTTAATAGCCACTAATTGTGGTTGATAATTTGCTTCATGTTCTTGTTCCAATGCATATTCTCTAGGGTTAAATGTGTTTTCATCCATATGAAGATGATCGATCCTGGATAATTTAAATGTTCTATATCTCTGACGACGTAAACAGAATCCCTTCAAATACCAACTCGTTTCACTAAAATGAAGCTGATATGGCTCGACAATTCTATTCGTCGTGATGCCATTTTTATCAATATAATCAAATGAAACTAACCTACTCTTTAAAATCGATTCTTGGCATATTTTCAAGGTTTGAATAATCTCAGATCTCCCCTTCCAATCATAAAACGATAGCTGGATTGATCCTTTTGGAGACATTGGGCTAATCATGGCTTCTATTTTTTTAATCGTCACTTCAACTTCTTCGCTAATTAGAATTTGTTCCAAGCCGCCAAGCGCAGTCAGTATATTCTCCAAGTCGGAGCTGCTTAAAAGACGTTTATCAACCTTGTATTCCTCCATAATGCCATAGCCACCGTTAATTCCATGGATAGAATAGATCGGGATGTTTGATAAACTCAATGTTTCCATATCACGAAGAATCGTTCTTTTGGAAACGTTAAATAATTGTGCGAATTCTTTTGCTGTAACGACATCTTTTTTCAGCAATATCATGATGATAGATATTAATCTCTCGGGCTTCTCCATGTTTTCCCTTTCTTTATTTGCACTTTATTAATAAAAAGTGACACACGTATGTCACCGCCTATAAATTATACTTCAATTATCACAAGAAGGAGGTATAACTTTATGTCAGCTATTGCATATTTAAATTTTGATGGAATCGCAGAACAAGCGATAGAATTTTATTCGGAGGCATTCAATGCAAACGAGGTAAAAAAGGTAAAATTCAGCGATTTTCCGCAAGATCCAAACTTTCCATTGCCAGAAAATGAATTAAATATGATCATGGAGTCTTCAATCGAATTCGCAGGCGGGAAAATCATGATGTCGGATATTCTCCCTTCGATGAAGAGTGTAACCGGCGAGTTGGTTAAAGGAAACAATATACTGATTAGTATCGTTATTGATGATAAACAGACACTGGAAAATTACTTTTCTAATTTGTCTGTAGGTGGTTATGTTATCATGCCGTTATCAGAAATGCCTTGGTCTTCCTGCTTCGGAATGTTGGCAGATAAGTTTGGTGTTGTTTGGAAATTTAATAGTGACGCAGATAAGTTCCTTGATCAAGTGATTTCTAACAAACAGTAACTCATTAAAAAAGTGGTCTTGCAATTTAAGGCCATTTTTTTAATATTCCTTTTGTAGCAGAGGTACAATACGGAAATATATGTGGGAAAGGTGATATATCTTATCTATGGAGATGGAAAATTTAATTCCAGTAAAATCAAGAGAAGATTTAAGGAATTGGCTGCAGAACAATGGTAAGACTGAAAAGTGTTGCTGGGTCTTGGTTAGTATGACCCCCCTCCCCGATGTGTTGTTATATTTAGACGCGGTCGAAGAAGCTTTATGCTTTGGATGGATCGATGGCGTCAAGAAGAAAACTTCTGATACGGAGCTGGCTCAGAGACTATCTCCTAGAAGTAAAAAAAGTTCATGGACTGAATTAAATAAAGAACGTGTCCGGCGCCTCGAAAAGTTAGGGCTAATGAGAGACGAAGGAAGACGAGTTCTTCCTGATATGGAACACCATTCTTTTAAAATTGATAAAGATATAGAGCAAAGGCTAAAAGAAGAAAGGAAAGTATATGAGAATTTCATGGCATTTCCGGATCTTTATAAAAGAGTTCGCATTGACACGATACAAAGCTATAAGAATCAGCCGGAATTATTTAAGAGCAGATTAGACAAATTCATAACAAACACGAGAGAAAACAAAATGTACGGTCAATGGAACGATAATGGACGTCTGCTGGAATATTAATTGAAGCTTGGTACTCCGTCCTGGGTGGCTTATTTCCAAAGACGTGCCTGAGAATGACACGACTGGCCCTGGACGGTTATGCTGACGAAGCAGATCGACTCTCTGCACAGCTTGATATGATATGGGCGTTATTTCGCCAGCATGGAAGCCTTCGCGTTGTTTCTGCAGCAGCAGAAATCAAGGGCTTGATTTCAAGTCCCAGTCTCCCTCTTCCCTTACTACCACTGAATCAATCGGTCAGGGAGCATTTGAAGTCCATAATTATAGACATCGAATCCGTTTGAAGGATCTTGAGAAATGTTTATATGAGTGTTTTGGCCATGATAAAGTCCGTTTGTTTTTCATCACCCATGTAAAAAGAATGCGATCCCGTTTTAACAAAACCCATTTTCTCATAAAACGCGATAGCATTTTCGTTTTGTTCCCATACGCCTAACCAGATTTTCTTTTTGCTATGCTCTATTGCAACTTCCAAAGCTTTGTTTAACAAGTACTTACCAAGACCGCTTTTTTGAAAATTGTTTTTAATATAAATTCTTTCGATTTCAAGGGAATCATTGCCCATCATTTCAGATTGTGCATCATTGGTATTAACCTTTAAATACCCGGCAATTTCCTCCTCAGAATAAATGAAATAGAATTCTGAAGAGATATTAGACAGTTCTTTTTTCAATTGTTGTAAGTTAAATGCTCTTTCCAAGTAAGCTTTCATATTTTCAGGCGAATTTTGATTTTTAAATGTCTCATTAAAGGTTTCAATACTAATTTCTTGAAGTAATTCTAGGTCTTCACTCGTGCATTTTTTAGTTGTTATAGTCAAAATATTGACCCTCCTGATAAAAGATTAGTAAATTCGATTATTTCCATTTTTTACATATTTCCAGTCCTGCTCTACATATTCCAAATCAGCTGACTAGCTTCAAACCAACAGCAGACCCAAGCACCATGGCAATAAATAAAATACGCAAGAAATTCCTTGGTTCACCATAAAAGATCATTCCGAGAATCGCTCCTCCAGATGCCCCGATTCCTGTCCATACAGCATAAGCCGTTCCCATCGGCAAGGTACTCATTGCCAAAGACAAGAACAAAAAGCTTAATCCAAAGCCTGTAACCAATAAGAGCACTGATATTGCATTTCGATCTTTATTCAACTTATTAATCATCAAGACGCCGAACATTTCAAATAGCCCTGCTAATACAAGAAAAATCCAGTCCATCTGTTAAGCCACCTCCTTCTTCTTATCTTTGCTTAACATTTTCAGCCCAATAACACCCAATAACAGCACTGCAATGAGCACCACCTTTTCCGTTTGAACAGGAGCACTAAATAAAATAATTTCCGCAAGAACAGTACCTGCTGTACCTAAGCCAACGAAAACAGCATATACCGTGCCCACAGGCAGGAATCGAGAAGCCCTGATCATCAAAGTGAAGCTTACGATAATGGCAATTACTGTTGCCCCCCATTCTAAAATTCCGCTGGCATGTTTCAATCCAATGACCCATCCCACCTCAAATACCGCAGCGATAATAACAGACAACCATGTTTTGTTCATTGCTTTAACCCTCCTCCTTAGAATTACGCCACATATAGCATTTATCAAATGCAGCAAAAATATAAAAAAGCCTGAGTGAACAAACTGTTTGTCAACAGTTTATCTCCCAGGCTTTTATCCCTCCGTGGCACAACGAATAAGTTGTGAGTCATCTCTCGGACCAGCCAACATAAAGTCGCGGAACCCTAGATAACGTTTGATTTATTTAATTTCTTTCAAATTATACACAGTTTCTTGTTTTTTTCAACCCCTGCCCGTCAATCCTTACAGAATCGCTTCTTTTTAGAAATAGATAAATTCACTTAATTTGGTTAATTAACTGATAATTGATATAATTTATTAATACTCATATTTCAGACATAGGGGAAGAGAACAATGTTTAAAAGATTATATTTTGTGTTAATAGCTTTCATTACGACAACTCTAATTTCTACATCTGTTAGTGCTAATGGGGCTACTAAAGTGTTTGTAAATACTAAAGAAGTAGTATTGGATCAAAAACCTATCATAAAGAATGGCTTCACTCTTGTGCCGCTTCGATTTATATCTGAATATTTAGGTAATGATGTAAAATGGGATCCGAAAAAGAAAGTTGTTACTATAGCTTACTCTTTCGAAAACATGAACTACACTGTTACCCTGCCAGTTGGACAAAAAACGGCTACTAAAACTTCCAGCTCTTATTTGTATGAAAATAGTAAAAAAGATGTACTTCATGTTCAATCAGATGTACCTAGTCAGATTATTAATGGAAGAACTGTTGTTCCCTTAAGATTTGCAGGTGAATTGCTTGGTATCGATGTCCGCTGGGATTACCCAAACAAAGATATATATATTTCTAGTTTAGGCGTGAACTTCATTCCTTCTGATTTTGAAAAGGATGTTTATGATAAAGAATTGCGTAAGGTGAAAGATTTTGGTAAGCCTACGGTCAATTATGAAAAATTCCTAGCTCTTGATGCGGATCATTTCAACTCCATCGATCTTGATTATCTTTTTGCTAAAAAACCTAGTGTTGACTTATTTGGAGCCCCAGAAGCTTTCCGTGATGGCTTCAATGAAATTATAATATCAGGGCCCATTAGAACAAATTATCTAAATATGATGATATATAAGGGAAAGGATCTCCCCATTTTAAGCTACCCAGATGTTACAGCAGAAAGTACTGCTGCTATTAAAGAAGGCATGACCTATGATGAAGTAGTTAAAATATTTGGTGGTCCTGGAGTATTATCAGGTAAAGGTACTCTCCGAGAAGAATACAAATGGGTATCGTCTACAGAGAAAGGTGAAGCATATATCACATTTGTTAAAGAGGACACTTCTCTTTATGTCACACCTTCTCCATATAGATCGTATTCTTGGGAAAATATTTATTGAGTACCTACCCAAGTTTCTTATTTCATATCCTGCCAGCCTTTAAAGTCGTGAATGGCAAAGCCGGCATAACTCGCGTAGCGTACCAATTTATTATGGGCGGACTGAAGTTCCTGTTCCATCACTTCATTGCTCATGGAATAGAATGAGACCCGCGGCCCCTCTTTGCTTTTAAGCGTTTCTACTGCAACAACAATTTCCTTCTTGAGCGTGGAGGCTTCTATCAGCATGGCCTGCGCATTTTCTACAATTCCATTATTGCCTAACGCATGATTCCGATAATTCATGATGACGAGGCAATCGAACTTCTCCAGCAGCCATGCGCTCATACTGTAAGTCTTCCCGGGGACATGAACCGTATTTAGCCAATACGGAACATCCATTGTAATTTTCAAACCGCTGCCTTTGGTTTCTTTTTCGATCAGTCTCAAATTGTCCATCCAGCTCTCAAGAATCACCTTGTTGCCCTTTGTCCATTCATTAAGCGCATAAGGTTCAATATCGAAATGCAGTCCAGTAAAGCTTGAGTCCGGGCCAACAGAGGTATTATAAGTTTTAACCCATTCGATGAATTTTCGAATATCCTCCTGCCCAGACTCATAGACCCATTCGGGACGCCCTTCAAGTGCTTCTACTAGAATTCCTTCGCTTCTAGCTTTTCGAATAAAGTCCTCATATATCGCTGAATCGATATCCCGATCCACCTGAAGGTAAATAGATGTTACACCCTTCATTTTTACGGAGCTTATAACTTTCGCTTGATCCTCCTTGATGATGTGACTTTCCCATATCCATGTTCCTTTCGGTACATTGGCTACCGAGCTCATAATGCTCACCAGTTTGTGCGTGGGCTGCCACTCCACATTTGCATGCAGGGCTTCACTTATAAAACGTAGCGGAACCATCGTACGGCCGTTTTTGAGTACTGCCGCCCCTTCAAAGTCTACTCTTGTTCCATTCACCAGCGCATGTTGATTGCCAATCACCAAAATAACAGTGTCACGGTTAAGCGAAATCGTGATTTGTTTTAATTTTCCGTCCCATTTCGTAGCAGCTCCGAGCTTGTCGGATACAAAGGCAAGTGGAACCATCGTAAGGTTGGATCTCTGATCGACATATGGGTTCTCGTCCGGAAATTGTACATCACGTCCATCCACGGATACTCGAACTTTAGAAGATGCGTAGCTAGCGGGAATAGACGCAGTTAAACTTAGCATGATAGCTAACGTGCATACAAGCCATTTTCTCATTGGGTGCTTTCCTCATCTTTTTGAATTTGTTCTTTTACTTACTGTGAACGCATGGTCACATAATGAGATTATACGTTATGTAATAATTGGCAACAAGGTCACAAGGTTCGATTGATCGTGTTTTTAATTAATCCACATTTACATAAATTGGTACATATGCTACTATGAAAGCGCATCCATGAATTGATAGATTGTACAATTGTTTTTCATATTTTACACGGAAAGGAAGAAATGACATGACAAATTTGCTTAAAAGAGCAAGCGCAATGTTGCTGGCATTTACTCTTCTCCTTGGATTGATGACAGCGCCCGTTCATGCAAACACCCCACTTTTCACAATTGAAAGCGAAAATGCACAGCTCACCTCCGATCTTCAAGTAGTGACTCAAATTTACGGACAACCCAAGCCCGGCTTCTCTGGGAGCGGATTTGTCTGGATGCAGAATTCCGGCACAATATCCTTTACGGTAACAGTCCCGGAAACCGGCATGTATGCGATCTCCACCCGCTATATGCAGGAGCTCAGTCCTGACGGCAGACTTCAATATTTAACAGTTAACGGCGTTACCAAGGGTTCGTATATGCTGCCCTACACGACCCAGTGGTCGAATTTCGATTTTGGCTTTCATAAGCTGAACCAAGGAAGCAATACCATTGAACTGAAGGCCGGCTGGGGATTCGCTTATTTTGACACCTTCACGGTGGATTATGCCGATCTTGATCCCTTGAATGTACAGCCTGTTCTCACTGATCCCCGGGCCACACCGGAAACTCAAATTTTGATGAATTATTTAACTGAGGTATACGGCAATCATATCATTTCCGGCCAACAGGAGATTTATGGCGGCGGAAATGACGGCAATTATGAATTGGAGTTTGACTGGATCTATAATTTATCCGGAAAGTATCCGGCAATCCGCGGGTTCGATTTTATGAACTATAATCCGTTGTACGGCTGGGAGGATGGCACAACGGATCGGGTCATCGATTGGGTGAATAACCGGGGCGGGATCGCGACAGCTAGCTGGCATATCAATGTCCCCCGAAATTTCACCGCCTATCAGCTCGGGGAGTTTGTGGATTGGAAGGAAGCTACCTACAAGCCGACAGAAACCAATTTCAATACTGCCAAGGCGGTAGTTCCCGGTACTAAAGAATATCAATACGTGATGATGACTATTGCAGATTTGGCGGAACAGCTGCAGATTCTGCAAGATAACAATGTACCGGTTATTTTCCGTCCCTATCATGAGGCGGAGGGCAACGGCGGGTTGAATGGAGAAGGCGCGTGGTTCTGGTGGGCTTCGGCTGGCGCGGAGGTGTATAAGCAGCTGTGGGATCTGCTCTATACCGAGCTTACAGAGACGTACGGCTTACACAACTTGATCTGGACCTACAACAGCTACGTGTATAGCACTTCTCCCGCATGGTATCCCGGCGGCGACCAGGTGGATATTGTCGGCTATGATAAATATAATACAATCTACAACCGCTATGACGGTTTGTCCGGCGTACCGAATGAGGATGCCATTACCTCGATTTTCTATCAGCTTGTAGATTTAACCGGTGGCACGAAAATGGTGGCCATGACGGAGAACGACACCGTCCCAAGTCTGAAAAATCTGACTGAGGAAAAATCGGGATGGCTCTACTTCTGCCCTTGGTATGGCGAGCATCTCATGAGTTCAGCCTTTAATTATCCCGCCACGCTAAAAACACTTTATCAAAGTAATTATGTAATCACGTTGGATGAACTTCCCGATTTAAAGGTTAACAACCCAACCCCAAACGCATCCATCACACCTGCAAACATCGAATTTGACAAGTATGCGCCTAATCAAAGCGACAAAACCATAACCGTGAATTTTAACGACAATACGCTAACCGCTCTACGAGCAGGCGCCAATGTGCTGACCGTGAATCAGGATTATACCTTGAGCGGAAGTACGCTGCTGCTGAAAAAGTCATTTCTGGCCGGACAGCCGGTTGGTGAGCATTCGATCGTCTTTGATTTTAATCAAGGTCAAGACCCTGTATTAAAAGTCAAAATTGTCGATTCAACACCAGGCGCTGCGATTTCGCCTGTGAATGCGGCATTTGATAAAGCGGCGAATCTGCAGCAGGATATTTCTGTAGCCCTTACCTTAAACGGTCGCCAGCTCACTAGCATAACGAACGGAAATGTTACTCTTCAATCGGGCCAGCATTATACGGCATCAAGCGCCGCTGTCGTTCTGAACAAATCCTATCTTTCCACGCTTCCGCTGGGTCAAAATACGATAACCTTTCATTTCAACGGCGGAAATAATGCTGTTCTTACAGTAAATGTAGTGGACAGTAGTGTTCCTGCACCTGCAGGAGACTTGACGATCCAAGCCTTTAACGGCAACACGAGTGCCTCAACCAACGGAATTTCACCCAAATTCAAAGTGGTCAACACCGGTAATTCGGCGATTCAGCTGAGTAATGTTAAACTTCGCTATTACTACACAATTGACGGGGAAAAAGCACAAAGCTTTTGGTGCGACTGGGCCAACATCGGGGGTGCGAATGTAACCAGCAATTTCGTTAAACTCGCGACTCCGGTTGCCGGAGCCGATTATTATCTGGAGATTAGCTTTACGAGCTCAGCTGGAACGCTTAATCCCGGCCAGAGCGCAGAAATTCAAGCTCGGTTCTCCAAAACCGACTGGTCCAATTACAACCAAGCCAACGATTATTCGTTTAAGGCTTCCAGCAGTCAGTTCGTAAACAATGAACAAGTTACCGGGTATATGAACGGTCAGCTTGTATGGGGAATTGAGCCGTAAGAGGCGAAAAAGGGATGGATCAGTGGTTATCCCCTGCTCCATCCCTTTTTTCTTACCGTCAGTATCAATAACCATTATTATCGCCTAGTAGTTTAGCAATGAACCAAGGTTTTATAAGGGGCAATACAGCGGCTGGCTGCATGGCTTTTGTATGATCCACGTCTCTTCCCTTCAGGATTTCAACGTCCCACCCCATATTTATTAAATGTTGCTTGTTCTTTTCCAGTAAACCAATGATATCGACCTTGACGCTCCCGAATTTTTCGCCATACACGATCGTATCTTGTTCCCCGGCAAAAACGAGTTTCGGAACGACTTGTTCCGCCGTCAAGCCTTCGGGGTTTGGATGCGAGAACAAATGACCTTCATAATCGAAAAATAGAACCTGAAACTGATCTGCAAGTCCATGAACCAAACGCTGTCCTAGTTCCGGGTCAACTCCCCACAATTTCAAATTTTCCGCCTCTTCACCGGTGACCGTCTTCTTAGCGACAGGTAGCATGATCGTTTTGCCATGTGGATTTCAAACCAGCCCTGCTTCAATATTCTCCAGTTTGACTATTTGTATCAATCCAATCACTCCTCACACACTTTATAAGACCATCATATAACAATGAAGCAATCTTTCGGTTTATCTCACCTAGAGGCTTGATTTACGAGCAATTTTTCTATTTTATATTATCGAAGCACTTTAAGGTTCAACTTTATGAATTACAAAAATTCAATATGTATACGCTTATACGCCTACACAGTGAGGATACAAGTATAGTAACATAATAATAGTTATGTAAACTTAATGGCGATCCTCTATCCTCAGTACCCTCCTTTTCACAAAAAAATAAGGTTATGTTAAGGTAAAACAATTTTTCAAGAAAGGAACCGCTATTAGGATATAGACATAACAAACGAAAAGGAATGGTATAAATGAACACGAGAAAAAAAGGACATAAATTGCTAATCGCAGGTGTTGTTGCTGCTACATTAATAGCGGGATCAAGTCTACCCTATAATGTGATGGCTAAAAACGTGCAGACTGTTTCAATCTCTAACGTCCCTTCGTATACAAAATATAACTTGACGGATCCAACCCGTTTTGTAACGGATCATGAAGTGACTATTAATGGAGTAAAAATCGCATATCAGGTCACTGCAGGCGAGACTTATCTGTATAACTTGAAAGGCGAACTCACCGCTTCCATGTTCAGTTACTCCTATATTAAAAAGGGAAATGACTCTAATCGTCCCGTTGCGTTCGTATTCAATGGCGGGCCAGGCTCTTCTTCATTATGGTTACACATGGGTATCATTGGTCCTCGCAAAGTAGTGCTCAGTAATGATGTGAATCCTAAGGTAACGCCTCCTTTTAATATCAAAGACAATAACAACAGCCTACTAGATGTAGCTGATCTTGTATTTATAGACCCTGTGGGTACAGGATATAGCCGGGCCGTGGGGGTTGGGGAAAACAAAGATTTCTTCGGTATTGATCAAGATGCGGAAGCCTTTGCACAATTTATTGATCAATGGCTCACAGAACACGGCCGGTGGAACTCGCCCAAATATTTGGTTGGTGAGAGCTATGGCTCGGTCAGAGCTTCTATTCTCCCTAATGCATTAATGGGTGGCCCAACGACTGCAGGGGGTGTATTTAGAGGGATCAGCGTAAACGGGATCATCCTACTTGGCACAACTCTGGGTGGAACCAATCCAGATAAGGAACTAGAGACAGCTTTATCATTACCAAGTATCGCAGCGACGGCCTGGTATCATAACAAATCAGGGTTCCAGAATATGTCACTCGAGGAACTGGACAAGCAAGCCTTCAAATTCGCCAAAGAAGTCTATCATCCAGCAATTGTAAAGGAAGCAAACAAACAGCTTGGCTCCAAAGAACGCAAAGAGATTGTCAGCCAGCTTTCCAAATATACAGGCCTTCCTGAACAAAGTTTCAAGGACAGCATCGCAGTAACTTCTGCCGCTTTCTCCAAACAGATGCTCGCCAAAGAAGGCTCACATATTGGTCTTTATGATAGCAGGTATACCCTTCCTTCCAATGGCGATGGCTATGAACCCGTAGCAGATGATGCCGCAATGGGACAATATACACCAGCTTTCACGGCTGCGTTCCACCAGATGCAAAAAGATGAATTGAAAGTGAGTATGGATACTCCTTATAATTCAATTGTATGGCAAGATTTAAACTTTGCATGGGATACAACCCGTAAAGGTAAGATTCCAAGTCAAGGTTACGCGAATGAATTATCCTCTGCTATGCGAAGAAATGCCGATTTAAAGGTCTTCGTTGCATCGGGTTACTATGATTTGGTGACTACACCAGCATCCGCCAAGAATGCTCTGGACGAGTCGACCGTACCTAAAGATCGAGTCTTTTACAGAAATTATGAATCCGGACATATGCTTTATATAGGCAAGACAGCAGACCAGTTCTCTAAAGACACCCATCGATTTATAGAAAACGGAAACGTGTCAACGGAATAAGTAAAAGTTCATTCCAGTCGCGGGGCTACTCCCCTTCGGCTGGAATTCCACTTTGAAAAGGAGCAGCTAATGAACAATCCTACTGTACTCATTGTAGATGATGATCCTGATATTATTGAGTTAATTACCGTGTATCTTGAGGCTGAACATTTTGGGGTGTTGAGCGCAAATAATGGACAACAAGCGTATCATCTTTTTAACTCGGAATCGGTTGATATTATTTTGTTGGATGTGATGATGCCTGAGATGAATGGATTTCAGTTTATTAAAGAGTTAAGAAAAATGAGTACTACCCCGGTCATATTTTTAACCGCTAAGATTGAAGTGGCCGATAAAATTCTTGGTTTGCAGTTAGGCGCAGACGATTATATCGAAAAACCTTTTAATCCCCTGGAACTAATCGCCCGTATTCATGCAAATTTAAGGCGTACGAATCATATAAACGCTGATCCAGATGTTAAAGATAAGGATATCATTCCGTATGGCAGCATAGAGCTTGACCTCATTGAATGTGTCCTTTATAAGGACAACGATAGAATCCCTTTGACCTCCACAGAATTCAGGGTTTTAAAACTCTTTATGGAATCGCCCGGAAGAGTTTTTACTAAGCAACAAATATGGGAAGCTGGCTGGGATCAAGGATTGATTGTAGAAGACAATAGCATTATGGTATGTATTAGCAAAATCCGTTCAAAATTAGGGAGCGATCAACCCTACATTACAACCATTCGTGGTCTAGGTTACCGTTTGGAGAAGTTGAATGAAAACTAAAAGCCTGCAAAATTTCTTAATGAGGTACTTTGTCATCGCTTTGCTGTTGGTCCTTGTCTCATTTTCTTTGATTATGATGTCTTTAACTTCTTTCCTCAATCTGATTAGGATTCATTTCCCTGAAAACGCACTGGGGCTGACTTTTAAAGTTGAGGTTAACGGAGTGACTAACCCTACTATTTCCTCTATCGTTATTTTTGCATATTTCATTGTACAAGTTCTTATTATTTATTTCGCTTTCAAAAAATTCAGCAAAATGGTGAGTAAACGGATTTCAATTCCTCTGGATAAAGTCACCTACGGATTAAGACAAATCATGCAAGGAGATTTAAGTACACGATTAACTTTCGAAGCAGAAAATGAATTTTCAGAAATCAAAGAAAGTTTTAATTATATGGTGGATAAGCTACAAAAAGCAGAAATAGAGAAGGCTGGTTTTGAAGAGGAACGGTCACATTTGTTTGCCAATATTGCTCATGACTTGAAAACGCCCATTACATCTATTGTAGGCTATTCTCAAGCATTGTCATCCGGCCTTATCGTAAATGAACAAAGTTCTAAGAAACATCTGACAACAATCATGTTGAAATCGAAGCAAATTAACGATCTATTGGATTTAATGTTAGAGTATACGAGATTAGATTCAATTGTGCCTTCTACAAACAAGAACTCTGAAGATATAGCCGAACTAATCAGATTATCTGTTGCCTCCCTGTACACGGATTTTGAAAAAAGGAATTTTAAATTAGATATCGAAACTCCTAAGCAGAGTCACCTATACAGTATAGATAAGTTAGAATTTTCAAGAATAATGAATAATCTATTAACCAATGCCATAACCCATAATCCACCGGGCACAAATTTATTAGTAAAATTAGAAGTAACCGGAGGGTTTAATATTATCATTGCTGATGATGGAACTCCGATCTCCGCTCAAATTAAGGAAAATTTGTTCAAACCTTTTATCATGGGAGACGAATCACGTTCAAAAGGCGGAACGGGACTTGGATTGGCGATTGTGGAAAAGCTCGTGAAACTAAACGGTGGTATTATTGAGCTGGATACAAATTACCCTGGCTATACTAAAGCGTTTGTTCTGACCTTTAAAAATGATGAGACAAAAATCTAAGAATAATGGAATGTGACATAATATTTATTATGTAAACTAAAAATCTATTGAATTTATTTTGAAATCATAGTTCGCAGCAACCTCTCAAGCAGAACAGACGGCTAATGCGCCGTCTGTTTTTGCATTAAGCAATTTATTAGCGCCTCAGCGAACTCGTACTAACAACGCCGTAACGGGACAGCAATTTTCGGCCGAGCAGTGCAACTGCACGATCCGTCAGAAAGCCCATGAATCCCAAGCATATGAGCCCGACAAAAATCCAATCGGTGCGGAAGAACAGCCGCGAATTCCAAATTAAATACCCTACTCCCTCATTGGAAGCGATCATTTCGGCGCCGATAATCGCCATAAACGACGTACCCATTGCCAGGCGAATGCCCGTAAAGATATATGGAACCGTGGCCGGGATGATTACATGAAAGACGATTTGCCATTCCGAAGCGCCCATGCTACGGGCGGAGCGGATTTTATCCTCCTCAACGGATAAGACGCCAGTCAGTGTGTTGAGAATAACGATAAAAAACGTAGCGTACATGATCAGCATGACCTTCGACGTCTCCCCAATGCCAAACCAGACCAGAAATAAGGTGATAAAAGCAATGGGTGGAATGAACCGGATAAAATTGAGAAATGGCTCCGCAAATACCCGGACCGGATTCACTTTCCCAGTGATGATGCCCGCAGGGACGGCGATCAGGCTGCCCAGTGTCCAGCCCAGCAGAACACGGTATGCGCTAATTCCGATATATTGCAGCAGCGTCCCGTCCACCAGCAGCTCATAGCCACCCTGCGCTGTATATAGAGGCCCCGGAAGAATTTCCGGACCGTACACTAGCGATAACAATTGCCAAAGGCCGAGGATCACAATCCAAAAGCAAAACTGCCGCCAAACTTTCTTTAACTTTCCGCTCATGTTGCTTCCCCCGCTTCCTGCATTTATTCGTCAAAATGCGATTGAATCTGATTATAAAGATCGTGAAATTCCGCTGCGCTCATATCCCGGGGATAGCCAAGCGGCACATCATAAATATGCGTAATTTGGGAGGCGGGCCCAGCCGACATAATACCGATGCGCCCCCCGAGCAACAACGCCTCCTGAATATCATGCGTCACAAAAATCACAGTTTTGTCGGTATCCCGCCAAATGTTCACCAGCTCCTTCTGCATCGTGCGGCGGGTCATCGCATCCAGTGCTCCGAACGGTTCATCCATCAGTAGAATGGCCGGATCGTTCGAGAGCACTCTCGCCAGTTGAACCCTCTGCTTCATGCCTCCAGATAGCTCCCGCGGGAACTTGTACTCATGTCCCTTAAGCCCTACGAGCGAAATGAAGCGGTCCGATACTTCCTTCCGGAGGGCAGCGGGAATCCGTTTCATCCGCAGACCGAACTCCACATTCTCCCTTACTGTCAGCCAAGGGAACAAAGAAGAATCCGCCTGCTGGAATACGACCGCCCGATCCTGTCCGGGCCGTTCCACTTCCATTTCACCCACCTTGACTTGGCCGGAGGTTTTCGACACAAAGCCCGCGATCAAGCTGAGGAGGGTCGATTTTCCGCAGCCGCTTGGCCCCAGTAGAACAAAGAACTCGCCCCCCCTGACCACCAGGTTTACGTCCTGAATGATGTAATGAACATCCCCAGCAGCCTGAGGTGCATAGCTCTTATTCAACCCTTCGATATGAATTTCGTTCGGCTTTGGCAATGAACTCATGAATGTCTCCCCCTCTCTTATTCCAACGTTATGACACGATCCGGGAATGCTTTGCGCACCAGTACCAGATTCAATTTATCGTTCAAATCAAAATTCCGCTCAATAATGCCGTTCTCCACCATATATTTTTTTTGCCCAGCCAATCCCTCGTATGCTTGCTGGGTGAATCCGATTTGCCAGGGGTTCTTCGGAAGATCCTTCAAGGTGGCCTCCCTAGGCTGCTTCACTTCGGCATACATGATGTCTGCCGCCTCGTCTGGATGAGCTTGAGCATAGGCAGAAGCTTCGTCCAGCGCCTCCAGAAATCCTACGATACTATTCCCGTGCTCTTGGATCAGCTCATTGGAAGCGATAAGCCCTGTGCCGAGCCGCACCGGGGTTTGCGACATGTCCGCCAGCTCATGCGCCTCTTCGAGCGCCGTAAATTTCTCGTTGAGAACGGCTCCGTAAACCCAAGCTGCGTCGATCTCACCTTTTTTTAGGGCCACATATGCTTCGTCAAACCCGCCTTGACCCACAAGCGTCACCTCGGACAACTGAACGCCGTGTTGCTGTAAATACACATCCCATAGATAAGGGATGAACGTGCCGCGCGAGAAGCTCAGCTTCTTGCCTTTCAAATCTGCCGCGCCGGCAATCTCTTTACGGGCGAACATTTTCCACTCGCTGGCACTCAAATCTGTTGCCGTCCCGGACGAAGCGATAATCGAATAGTCTCCTTTACTGACGGCGTTCAGCAGCGGAAAATCCGCGCCAAAGGCGATGTCGACCTGTTTAATGAATAGGGAGTTGACCCCTTCGGCCGGAGTGGCGAAGTTCACCAGCTCGGCGTCTATGCCGTGTTTCTCAAAAAATCCTTTATTCTTCGCGACGCGAAACACGGTATTTGTGGAAATGTCAGCTATTCTCAGCTTAAGTTTGCTGCCTTTATCTGAACCTGAAGCCGTTTGGCAGGCGCTAAGCAGCGTGCCCGCAAGCAGGATGGTTATAATGGTTAGGCTTAAATCCCGAATGCTGCGTTTATTCATCGCGGGTCCCCCCCTTTCCTCTCCGCCTCGTCTGTCGTAGCCACGCAGAAAGCACCCTCACCGAAGGAAGCAGTTCCTTCGACTTCAACCGCTGTTTCCGAACCTCTCGGTGCGGCGCCGGGCAGACGAAAATCAGCCACGTCAATCAGCGCAATTTCGGTTTCAACTGGCTTCTCTAGCTGCGGCACCCAGTCATAAGGAACACGGTAAGCCCGGTAAACCAAGTTGGAATTGCGTATATTTTTATAAGGGGAAATGTATTCCCATACCAGTTCATGCTCCCGGGTCACTTCGAAAATCCGGCCATCCGCCCCTTCGGTAATTAGTGTATTACCGTTTGGCAGCCGCTGCGCGGAGCTAATATATGGACTGTAGAACCGATACGAATCAAGCGGCGCCTGGAATCCTGCTAAGGTCGGCGTATACTGCCACACGATTTCCAGCGTGACAGGATTAATCTCCAAAATGCGGGAATGGTCGCGGCGCGCCACCTTCAGCCCGTCTGGGGCTTCAGGATTCGGCTTGCCATAGCCGCCCCAGCCGCCGTTGTCGAACACGAGGAGATTGCCCTCTCCCGGCAGGCCTCTAGGGATAAGGTGGGCATGATGCTGGCCGATGATCCAGCCGAGATGCTCCGTTTCCTTGGCAGTGTAATCCGGGCCGAGTTTCCAGACAATTTTACCTGATCGCTTGTCGATAATCGCGATAATATTCGTTTCGCGGGCATCCCAGATCAGATTATCCGGGTGGAAGCGTTCATCGCCGGCATCGTAGTGCTTATTCGGACCCAATACTGATACGGAGTTGATATGCATCCAATCTCCGGCGTGCGTGCCGAATGCCCGGGTATTGGGATCGCGATACAGCGCCGCCTTAGCATCGTCATCGAAGCCCAGCTCATGGAAATGGTCGCTGACCGCCCATTCCCAAATGACGTTCCCCTCCCAGTCCACCTCGATGATCGTATCGTCGAGCAGCTCGGTATCGGAGATTTCGGGGCGGTGCACGTTTTTGTGCGCCAGGATAATCGTGCTGCCGGAGTCGGTTTTCGGTTCAAGCCCCGGCGCATAATAGCCGACTGGATTGCCTTCCCGCTGATAGTCGTGATGCTGGCGTGCCATCCATTGCGCCGGGTGTCCCGGATCCTCGATCCAGGCGTAGCGGTCGAATTTCCAGACGATGTTGCCGTCCCAATCTACCTGGACTAGATTCTTCTCATCCTGGAAGCCGTATTTCGGATCGCGTTCCGATGTGCTGCCTAGGACGTAACCGCCCGGGAACAATTTATTCGGAAAGCCCCGCAGCCCTTTCCATAAATGAACCTCTCTTCCGTTCATATCAATGAGCAGTGCTCCGGTATCGGCAGCCTGGTAAATCGTATAGCCGCTCCATGCTTTTTCCGGCAAAAATACCGTCGTTCCCGTCGGATAAATCGTTGGATGTCCCATATTGCTGTCTCCTTTCGTACACACCAAATAAATTTTAGTAGGAAATAAACCGGTTCGTTCGCTGCAGGCCAGCCTTCGGCTGATTGGCTGCGGCCGTGGCGCTATCGTCCATGGACTTCGTCTGGCGCAAAACTCCTTCCGCGAATCCTTCCAGCCGATCATGCAGGCGCCGGAATAATGAAATTTGAATTTCAAGCTCATCCGGCGTAAATTCGCCGAAGATAGCATCGATCATATATGTCCCTGCTGCCCAGTTGCGCTCGACCATCCTCCTTCCCTCCTCGGTAATATGCAGAGCCACGGATCTACGATCTGCCTCGCTGCGTCTACGAATGGCGTAGCCCAACTTTTCCAGCTTGTCGCATATCGCCGTGATGGCGCCGGACGTAAAATCCAGCTGTTCCGCCAAATCCCCGAGCCGCTGTTCCCCATCCCGCAGAATGGCGTTGAGTATAAGCATGCCGGGAAGGGACACGCCTTCGATTGCAACTTTGTCCCGCTCCTTCACAAATCGCCTGAGCAGCCGGCGAAAATGCCAATCCGCTTCCTCCATCCGATCCCAATCTTTGTTATCCATGACGCTCCTTCCCGATCCAGACCACCGAGCCGCTAGAGCCATACTGGACGCCCCTTCGAGTCGTCAAATACAGAAAGACTCCCGCTTCTCTACCGAATTACACTCGGTATTGAACAGGAGCCTTTGGTGGACCAATCGGCTAATGATTTAGTTTAATCCTAAAATAATAAATAATTAGATAATGAAAAACGACCTATCAGGCTTGCAATTAGATTAAACCAATTAACCCTACCCGTCAAGTGTGAATTTTGCTTTTTATAACAATGCATGATGTTTCCCGTCTTTAGTCAGCTTTAGCACAGACTCGGCCATGAATTCCGGCGAATAAGGAAAATCATTCTGCAGCCACCAGCTTGCTACCGAGAAATGGGCCGCAATGCTATAACGCCAATGAATCTCCGCAGGGACTCCGTCAATGGCTTGATGCACATCTACGACTTGCCCCATCGCTTCTTGGACGATATCGGAGAACAGTTCCATAATATCCAGCTCGTATCCCCTATTCAGAATAACTTTGAAGTAATAGCTCTGTTCTTTCAAATGCCGATAGAAAGCCAGCAGATAGCCGTAACTGATCGTATCCGCGCTGCTGTTGTCGATGCTGGTAGACAGCACGGCTTCTTTCAACGATTGAAATAAATCCTCGACATTTTGTACGAGCAAATCGTATTTATTCTCATAATGCTGATAAAAGGTGGAGCGATTTAGCTTTGCTTTTTTGGTTAAATTTTGGATAGTGATGCTTCGCCACTCTTTTTCATAAAGAAGTTCGAATAGAGCTTCCTTCAGCTGCTCCTTCGATCGGATGCTTCTCTTGTCGTCCCGATAATCAAACGCCATTGTTTAGCTCTCCTTGTTCCTTTGCGTTATGCATTGCTCAAGATGCTGCGATCCCTGAATACTCTATTTATATCATCAAATTTGAACACATAAGGAGTTTCCCTTTCATTCTTTCAAAATTTACATCATAAGGAAATTAATATCAACCGACAGATTGATGGATTCTGTTGGGATACTCTATCGCCACCTTGGCTTCCAACGGGCGAGAACGGGATATAATGAATAATGAATCAGGAAGCTGTAACTAAGCATTGCATACAAATTTAGATCAAGGAGTGTTGGCCTATGAATTTGAATCTTACTGGAAAAAAGGTACTCGTAGCTGCCTCTAGTAAAGGGATCGGGAAAGCGATCGCAGCATGCTTTGCCAGTGAAGGAGCCCATGTTATGCTTTGCTCGCGTCATGAGGAGGATTTGAAGGAAACAGCGGAAGAGATTAGGGGACAGTATGATGCGCAAGTTCACTACAAGGTAACAGATCTTTCCGCGAAGCAGGATATCGAGGAGTTAGTTCAAGCTACTGCCGAGACTTTTGGAGGCTTGGATATTCTAGTTACAAATTCCGGCGGCCCCCCAAGCGGAAGGTTCGAGGATATGGAGGACGATGCCTGGGAGCAGGCCTTTCATCAAAATTTGATGAGTGTCGTCCGGCTTATTCGCTGCTCCCTCCCCTATTTAAAAAGCTCGAACAACGGCCGCATCGTGAATATCACTTCAACTTCAGTGAAGCAGCCTATTGAAGGTCTTATACTTTCCAACACCTACCGTGCGGGTATCGCCGGTCTGGCCAAGACCCTAGCTCATGAGCTGGCTCCTGACGGCATTCTAATTAACACTGTAGCTCCAGGTAGAATTGCGACAGATCGCATCTATCAATTGGATAAGTATCAAGCAGAATCATTGAATACGAATATCGAAGATATTCGCGCCAGAGCAGAGCAGAATATTCCTTTAGGCCGTTACGGCCAGCCGGATGAGCTTGCCAAAGTGGTAGTTTTTCTGGCCTCGACGGCTAATTCCTATACGACAGGTCAGACGGTGCTAGTTGACGGAGGGATGGTCAAGTCATTATAACAACAACATGGAATGATGATGGCAAAAAGGCTAATCCTTCTAAAGGGTTAGCCTTTTTAAAGTTGCATTAATTTTAAATATGAGTCCGCATTAATTGCCTGCTACTCAAGCATAGTAAGCTACGAGCGGCAAGGAGGACAAGGATTGTCCAGCCGCCGAAGGCTGCAGATGATCCTCTAAATGAAACCCGGCCACAGGCTCGATTTTGTTGAACCTTTTAACGAAATGCTCGAGCATGATCGTTGCCTCTAATCTGGCCAGCGGAGCACCCAGACAGAAATGCGGCCCATTGCCGAACGTCAAATGCTTCTTGCTATTATGCCGGCGAATATCCAGTTTAAACGGATCATCGAACATCGCCTCATCGTGGTTGGCTGCGCTCATCCAAGTGATGACGACATCCCCCTTCTTCAGCTCGACCCCCAGAAGGTTGTTATCCTGCTTGACCGTCCGGTCCATCTTGCTAATGTGGAAACGGTAGCGCAGCATCTCTTCTACCGTATTGGGAATTAGTCCGGCATCGTGCCGCAGTTCGCTATATATCGTATCATCATCATATAAAAAAGAGTAAAACGTATTGGCCATCAAATGGCTCGTTGTCTCTATGCCCGCTGCTAAAATGAACATTGTTGTCCGCACGATTTCATCGTCGGTGAAACGATCGCCGTCGACCTCCGCCCCGATCAAATCAGAAATGATATCCTCCTGCAGATGATCGCGTTTATCCAAAACTAAGGGATATAAGAATGAATAATATTCCCGGGCGGCCTTGCCCTTTAATTCATTCACCTCATCCGCGTTCTGCTTGTTTGTCGGCATGAAGAGAATGTCAACCCATTCCTTGAACAGGTTCCGGTGTTCCCACGGCACGCCAAGCAGCTCGGACATCACGATCGTCGGAAGCGGGGACGTCAGACTGCTGACAATATCGACAGGCGTCTTCTCCGGTATCTCGCCAATCAGTTCCTCGGCGATGCCACGAATGCGCGGCTCCCATAATTTCAGGCTGCGGGGAGTAAATGCGCTTGCCAGCAGGGCCCGCCGTTTACGATGTTCAGGGGGATCCACACCAAGATTGAGCTTCTCAGCGATATGGCCTTCTTTCGTATTCGTTCCCACATCAATGATCGTCCTTGTACGCACGCTGGAGAAGTATTCATGATCGCTGAGCACCCGTTTGACGTCGTCGTACCTGAATACATTCCATGAGTTCGTCTCCGGATGATAGCTGACCGGCTCATGCAGCAGCATCTCTTTATACCAGGAATAAGGATTGAATTCATCGGCTTTGGTGCTGAACCTTGTAATCTCTGAAACCGGAATGATTTCTCGCATATGACTTCCTCCTCTTCGATAATACATGATTTTCTAGTTTTTCATGAATCAGACAACTCAATATTTAGTAAAAATTTACATCAAATCCATTCTATTATCAACCGACACATTACTTCGATCTGTTGAAGAACCTCATACCTTCTATAGAAAACTAGCGGAAGAAGCATGTACTCTTTCCTAGCAATATAAGCACTTTGAAGGATATTCACCTTGACCCAATTCCCCTGATAATGGATATGTAAATATATTTTTCCAAATATTCATTGTGAAAGGAGTTTTGCTCGTGGCCAAGGAACTGAATCTAAACAAACTCATGCTGGTTACCCTCGCTATCTTGATGCTTTCGATGGGTTGGCCGAATCAAGGGTACACTGCTGCTTTGGAGGAAGAAGCCCACATTGACTGGTCCCGCATCATAGTAGGCAAACACCCGCTTTATAAAGACGTATCCGGTAAGGCCGCAACCGCTACGTCGGATGGGGGCTATATAGCCGTAGGTGACAAGTATTGCGAAACTCCGGATGAGAACTGCTCTTACGTCGTAAAGCTGAGCAGCAGCGGCGAGATCTTATGGGAAAGAGAAATGGTATATTACGACTATGATTATGAGGAGAATACAGCATTCACGGTCATCGAGACTTCCGATGGCAGCATCCTGGTTGGCGGAGAAATTAGAGATGGCTCCTATGGCCGGCCGCGTTTTGTTCCTTATGTTTTTAGGTTGAGTGCGGATGGAGAGCTATTGTGGCAGAAATATTATTTTCGTATGCCCTACTATCAGCAATCCGCAAGCAGTATTCAAGAAACTTCTGACGGCGATTTTGTAATTACCGGTGGCGGGTGGAATGAATACAGCCCTTCGCCTGCTTATCTCCTTAAAATTGATGCAAATGGGGACGAGCTTTGGTCTAAAACTTATCCCATCGGTTACAGTGGTATGTTCTCCAATATCATATTAACTTCGGATGACGGTGTCATCGTAGCCGGGAGTCGGACACTGGAGGAATATGATCGGGTATCATTACCTTATTTGCTAAAAATAGACCGCAACGGCGAAATCGTCTGGCTGAAAACCGATGAGACAGATTATGTTACATCCACCATCATTACTTCTGAAGACGGGAATTATATTCTGACGAGATATAGCCCAAGTACACAGAGCTATTACCTGCAAAAGATCAACGAAGCCGGGGATATACTCTGGAATAAACCGCTGGATTCACCAGCCATGGATGAGATAGAGAGGATTATTCGAACCCAACCGGTAGATGATGGCTATGTTCTGTTTGTGCAAAATAAACCATCCAGTATCGAAAACGGTAAATCCAGATACCAAATTATTCTACTGGACGAGAATGCTTTTCCTACAAAAAAATATCAGTTTGGCGATTTAGATTTAGGCCTTAGTAAAAATAGCATTACTGCTATTAATCAAGGGCTCCTTTTAACGGGAACAGTTAGAATTTACACCGATGGGGGCTATAGAAATGAAATGCATCTGCTAAAGATATCAGTACCCATGGATGCTCCATCCGATCCAGAATTGGCCAGACTCGAATTTCAGCAACCGGAGCTCGAGCTATCCGTGGGTCAATCCGCCGCCACTGTCGTTAACGCCGTTTATTCCGACGCTTCCGTAACAGACGTGACGTATTCCTCCATGTACGAATCTTATGACCCGAGCATCGCCAGTGTAGATGCATATGGCAATATTACTGGAAACAGTCTGGGCACAACGTGGATTAAAACAGCCTACAAAGGATTAGAAACAAGAATTGCTGTCAAAGTCTCAAATGCAAAAGAACCTGGCCGGTTCTACCTGGATTCTGAGGAATACTCCCTTTCGATTGGAACGGAGCTCGATGTGGCGGCCTACTACGTGAATGAATCCGGTCTCCCCTCCAGGGTCACGCAGGATACCGTGTTTAGTATTGATGATCCCTCTATTGCTACGGTTGATGAGTACGGAAATATTCGAGGAATCAGTCCGGGAATAACTTATATTACCGCCACCTACAACGGCACAACTTACAGAGCAAGCGTCTGGGTTGTCCGTCCGTATGTAAATCATAAATAAATACAACAAAAGACCAACGCATCACAGCGTTGGTCTTTGCCAATTTACTTCGTTGTGAACTGGACGTCCATCACGGCCTCTTTATTGGCTGTTACTGGGCCTTGGCTTGCCTTAACAGTCAGTCCAGCGACCTGCTCCGTTCCCGAAGGAATAATTACGGGAGTAACCGTGGAGAGCCCGGCCTGCTGAATGGCATCGACATCGAACTCAATGAGCAGTTGGCCTGCTTTTACCGTGTCGCCGGTCTGGGCATGGGTTGTAAATCCCTCTCCTTTTAAGGAGACGGTGTTGATTCCGATATGAATCAAGAGCTGCATGCCGCTTTCATGAGCAAGAATGACTGCGTGCTTGCTCTTATTCATGATGTGAGCCACTTCGCCGTCAAACGGGGCGAATACTTTGCCTTCGGACGGTTCAACCGCAAACCCTTCCCCCATATGCTTCTGGGCAAAAGCCGGATCGGGAACCTCTTCCAGGGCCATCAACTTTCCAGAAATGGGCGATGGCATATTCAGCACATCTGTTGAGGAATCCGTAGTCACTTGGCTAGGTTTCGCAGTGACCACCTCGGCAACACTCGAATCGGCTTGCACAACAGCCTGTTCTGAGGAATTCGCCGCCGCAGTAACTCCTGCCATCTCTGCCACCGTTTCATCCTTATAACCAAACAGCCATGTCAATATAAAGGCGATCGCCATGGCAATCAGATTGCACAGGATGTACATAGGAAGCTGTTCATTCAGATAAAGTAGCGTTCCCGGTATAACCGTAATCGCCATTCCTGTCGCAGCCAGACCAGACAACGAGGCCAGGAAGCCGCCGACGGCCCCGCCGATCAAGCCCATAACAAACGGCTTCATATACCGTAAATTGACGCCAAAGATCGCTGGCTCGGTAATCCCTAAGAAAGCGGACAGCGAGGATGGCAATGCGAGAGCTTTCAGCTTGACGTTTTTGGTCTTCAATCCCACCGCTAGGCACGCTGCACCCTGGGCAGCCATGGCGCTGGTGACCAGAGCGTTAAATGGATTGGAGCCGAACTGCTCCAGCAGCTGTATTTCCAAAAAATTAAAAATATGATGAACCCCGGTTACGACAATGATCTGATTAAAGAAGCCGATAACTAAACCTGCGATCCCGAAAGGAAGTCCCAATATAAACGTAGTTCCATGCAGTACCCACTCTTCCAAGGAATGAAACACAGGTCCGACTACAAAAAGTCCAAGGGTAATCATGACCAGCAGCGTGATAAACGGTGTCAAAATCAGATCCAACGCTTCAGGTACGCGTTTGCGCAGCATTTTCTCAAATTTTGCGCCCAGGAGCCCCATGAAAAATGCAGGCAATACGGAGCCCTGATAACCAACTACCGGTATAAAGCCGAACATAATCAAAGCTTCAGCCGAACCGTTGGCCACGCTATAAGCATTTGGAAGCGCGGGATTCACCAGCATTAGCCCTAGGACGATACCCAGAACCGGACTGCCTCCGAATACGCGAAATGCGGACCAAGCCACAAGCGCCGGGAGGAACGCAAACGCGGTATCGGTTAATACCTGCGTAAAGAGCAGGAAATTTGCCGGAATATCAGCAGCCGTCATCCCAAAAATCGACAAAATCTGCTCTTGCGTAAGCAAGCCGCGTAGTCCCATAAATAATCCCGTAGCGACGAGCACCGGAATGATCGGCACGAATACGTCGCCGAACGTGCGGATTGATCTTTGAAATACGTTTCCTTGCTTCTTGCTTTCGCTTTTAATCTCTTCTTTCGTCGTGCCTGTAATTCCGAGATTCTCTACCTCTTCAAAGATGCGGTTTACCGTGCCGGTGCCAAAAATGATCTGGAACTGCCCCGAATTAAAGAAAGCTCCTTTTACCTTATCGATATTCTCTACTGTGCCTTGATCGATTAGGTCTTTATCATGAACCATAATCCGCAGCCTTGTAGCGCAATGCGCGAAGGAAGCGATATTCTCCTTACCGCCAACCGCCTCTATGACCTGTTTGGCAATATCCCGATTTTCAGACATGTGTAATCATCCCCTTGTTGGATTGCATTGCAATAAGTTGTTGTACGTCTCCCTGATTTGGGAGAGCTGGGATTGCGCCTTTGCCCGCAGTTGTCCATGCCCCGCAAGCATTGGCAAACTCAAGAATTTCGTGATGATGTGTACGAAACACCTCTATGATACTGTCCTGAGCCGCTCTTTTCTCCAACAGCTTATATAGTAAGCCGCCGACAAACGCATCTCCGGCTCCAGTCGTGTCTTGCACCTTGACGTTAAATCCTTGTCCCTCATACTTCTCCTCCGCAGAAAGGTAAAGCTCCGCTCCTTCTTTCCCTCTAGTATAAACAACAGCTTTGACATCACCTCGAAACAAGGAAGCTATGGCCTCCTTCGTTGAAGCAATACCCGTCACGAACTCCAGTTCATCCTCGGAAATTTTCAAAATATGAGCGGCCGGAAGGAAGGCTTGAATCGTCTGCCGGCACTCCTCCGGACTTTTCCATAAAGCAAGCCGAACGTTCGGGTCGAAGCTGACGAGCCCTCCCTGTCTTTTTATTGCATGAATCGCTTTCAGATGCGCCTGCTTCATCGGACTTTCCACGAGATCGACCGATCCGAAATGTAAAATATCGTTCGCATCGAAAATATCCGGATTAATTTCATCTTCCGAAAGTAACAGATCGGCCGAGGGACTGCGATAAAAGGAAAAGTCCCTCTCTCCATCTTCCCGCAGCGATACGAACGCTAACCCAGTGTTCGCCTCATCCGTCCGCCGAATGAGATCTGTCCTTACTCCAACATGAGCAAGCTGCTCGATTAAATAGTCCCCGAACGCGTCATTTCCCAGCTTGGTCAGCATGGAGGCATTCCCGCCAAGCTTCGCTACCGAAGCCGCCACGTTGGCTGGCGCGCCTCCAGCCGCACGTTCAAAAGCCTGTACATCCTTCAGCAGACTCCCCTTTTGTAAGGGGATAAAATCAATTAACACTTCGCCGATTGCAAATAACTGTCCCATGCTGTCACCAACCCCGTGTCGTTTTCAAATTGAAAGCTATATTTTCCACAGAGATGCTCGGCATACAGCCGATCCCCCCTGAGCAAAAAAGCCGATCTGCGTACTCTCCGGGCTAGGAAAAATACGGCTTGTAAACACTTCTTCGCCATCGTTGACGAAGATCTCTACGGAAGAGGTGTCCACGAAAAGCTGGAACTTAATGTTCTCCGCTTCCAAATGGCAGCGCCGTACGCTTCCGTATTCCACGGCAACGGGGTAACCGGATAAGGATCTGTCCAAAATGACTTTCTTGGTTGTCCGGTCATACATCAGCACCGTCTTCTCGGTGTCTCCTACCCGAAATTCAATCCCGAACCGCTCGGCGTCCGTATCGGAAAACTCGCATACCAATTCATAGGTGGTTCCTTGAAGTCCGGCAAAGCTCTTCGTCTCATTCTGTAAAACGGCTTCGGCCTTAACCTCTTGTTTGCGCAGCTTCTCCAGCTCCCTGACTGGACGCTGAATGATTTTGCCGCCGCGCAGCGTCAATTCTCTCGGCAGAGTCAGGCAATTGGCCCACCCGTGATTGTCCGTAGGATAGTTGGCATCGGGAAGGCCCATCCAGCCTACGAGAATCCTTCGGCCATCCGCCGCTTCCGTCGTTTGCTGCGCATAGAAATCAAAGCCTCTGTCCAGCTCTTGAAATTCCCCATGCTCTAGCTTCTTTGTCTTTAGAT
Source organism: Paenibacillus sp. YSY-4.3 (assembly GCF_054767475.1). Classification (NCBI taxonomy): domain Bacteria; kingdom Bacillati; phylum Bacillota; class Bacilli; order Caryophanales; family Paenibacillaceae; genus Paenibacillus; species Paenibacillus sp. YSY-4.3. Next base: position 45,243 of record NZ_BAABMC010000007.1, read on the forward strand.
CCAGCGGCTGACCGACAATATAACCGGACTGGAATATATTCTGGTAGTAATCTCCCTTAGAGTCCAGGCCTTGCGGTGAAAACAGCAATATCCCCTGTCCATCCAGTTCAAAGTAATCCGGGCATTCCCACATGTATCCGAAATCAGGCAAGCTTGTAGAGATTTCGCCTTCAAAGCTCCACTCTTGCAAATCCTGAGATTTGTACAACACCGCACAACCAGTACTATTGGCCCGCTGCGCTCCGACGACACAATAAAATTCACCGTTACTGCTCCACACCTTCGGGTCTCTGAAATGATCCGTGTAACCAGCAGGTACCGAGTCGATCACTGGACCGTCTATTTTCGTAATCGTTCCGCTGCTGTCCATGACCGCCAGGTTCTGATAAGGATGTCTGACCCAATGTTCATCCCGCGTATTTCCGGTATACATTAAATACAGCTTGCCGTCTTTGACGATCCCGCTGCCAGAATAAGCCCCGTGGGAATCATGCGGGTCACCAGGCTCAATTCCTATGCCGACATTATGCCAATGCACCAAATCCTTCGATTTCGTGTGATACCAATATTTCATGCCATGAAACGTTCCCAAAGGAAACCATTGATAAAACAGATGATACTCCCCTTGATAAAACGCAAAGCCATTAGGGTCATTCAACAGGCCAAATGGCGGCTGAATATGGTAAGTCTGTCTCCATGGACAGTTCTTAACCTGCATTTGAAGCTGTTCTACTTCTCCAGGCTTCGCCTGATCAAGCTTCCTGTACTTTTCTTCCCTTGATGTTGTCATCGAATGCCTCCATCTCCACTCATCCTTCGAGTGGCAGTAGAACCGGTTCCATTTTTTGTGCGAGAAAGAGGAACCGGTTCCAAAAAATCAATAAAAGATGTTCCATAACTCTAAAGCTAATTGCAATGAATTATGGAACCGGTTCTGTCTCGAATTATAAACACCGGTTTACCGTTTGTCAACGCTTTCTCGCTCAAGGAGCTCGGTATCCAGCATGGTAACTTGTTCCATCTCCTCTTCCCGCACGAGCTTGATCATATTGCGGGCTGCCGCTTGTCCTGCCTCTTTATAAAAATATCGCACCGTAGTCAAAGTAGGATGGATAATTTCCGTCACGTCATATCCTCCAAAACCTGTCACCGACAGATCGGAAGGGATGTCGATTTGCCTTAGGTATGCGGCTTTCATGACTCCGAGCGCAATGTTATCCGTGGCACATACGATAATCGAAGGCGTGCTTTCGTCCAAAATCCGCGATGCAGCGGCCATCGCATCGGTCATTCTAAAGCCTGTTTCATAATAGGAGACTGAGCACGCCGTACCTTCCAGGCTCTTTTTAAAGCCCTCTTTTCTCCGGATGCCCACGGAAACATCCTTCTCCGTCACTCCGAGATAGACCATTTGCCGATGACCCATTTCCAGTACATGGCGTCCTATTTTGTACCCCGCATCAAAGTCATCATGAATCAGGCTGTGCAGTTGAGCATGCTTCTGTCCCACCAATAATATCGGGATTTTGATCTCTTCTGCCGCTTTGAGGTGCTCGTCATTCACTTGGGCGGCCAGTAAAATGATCCCCGAGACCTTCTGTCTGGCAAAATCATAGATCGCTTCGATTTCCCGCTTCATATCCTGGCTCGTATTTGAAATCAGCATTTGGAAATTGGCGCTGCGCAATTCTTCGTCAATGCCCATCAGCGTTTGGGAAGTGGCAAAAGAATCGAGACGAGGCACAACTGTTCCAATGATATTCGTTCTTCTCGCCTTCAAGCTTTGAGCAAATGTATTAGGAACATAATGATGCTCCTTAATGACTTTTTCAATGCGCTGCCGTGTTGCTTGGCTGACCGATCCTCCGTTTAAATAACGGGATACCGTACTCTTGGCAACGCCTGCGATCGCGGCAATATCTGAAATTGTTTTAATCATCGTTACTCCCTTTTTCCATTCCCGGTTTATTCTTCATACCTAGTATACTGTCTTTTTCATCCGCCGGGTAGTTGGTCGGGAGGAGCGCTGATATGACTGCTTACTGCTTCGTCACCAGCTTCATCAGAAAAGGCTTTATATCGACGATACGCAGATTTTCAGGCCGTTCTTCCGTACCGCTGATAATCAACGGCACAAGTGACTCGGCATGTCCAAGAGAGCCGTGGCTTCCTCCGCCCTTGTGGGTCGGCGAATGCTGGTCGGCCAGCTCATAGCCTGGTTTGGCGGTCAACACCAAGTAATCGCCGTCGTGTGAATGCAAGGCCCCGTACAATCTTCGCAGCACATCGGGATACCGCTCGTAATCCAAAGTATGCCGCTCCTGATTTATTTTTAGATCCAATGTTTGCGGTTCCCCTTCCACCGTCCATGTTTGCTTGTAAGGATCGGTCAGTTCCCCGTCCGTTTTGAATCGGAGCTCTTGGGAGGCGCCATCACTAACGCAAATCCATTCTCCATCTCTCCATGCAATGATATCGATGCGTGAATCAGCCCTGATGGCAGCGGCAATATCTCTGGTCTGACGAGCCTTTAGATTGTAGACGTAGGCCATCGTTTCATTCACGGCCAGAACGATTTCCGTCTCGTCCGTCATGGCATCTCCCTGACTGAAGACGTTAAAATTTTGAAGCAAAGGGAACAATTCGATAACTGGATTCTCATTCGCAGGCAAGATCTTAGTCATGCCGCTATCTCCGATAATGACGACGATCGCCTGTTCCAGCGCCTTTTCCAATGAACCGAAGTTTTGTAATAAGGTTTGGAGCTGCTGGTCGGTATCCTTGAGGCTGCTCAGATCGGATGGCCCTTTTTTATGAATCTGCTGATCCATATCTGGCAGGTATATATACAAGAAATCAGGAAGCTTATCTTCCTTGATTAAATAGCTCGCAGTGGATATCGAAAATTCACTATTGATGCCCAGACGGTGAATTAAGCTGCCGGGAAGATCTTCGATCCCTTCCAGCGGATTGGTCAGCGAACCTAATGCCAAAAAGTCCGGACCCATGACCGGGATCGATTCAGGCATAGAAGTTGGCCCATGCATCCAGGCCGGTAGTGATAACGTATGAGGAACGGGGCCGCGATAGATCAGACCGTTAATGCTGCCTGTTTTCTTCCCCGCTCGTGACAATTCTTCATAAATTGTTGGCAGCTCGGGGTTCAGATGACTGCCGTTCAAATGCATCAAGGCATCCGCCATAACCTGATTCACGCCAATCTTCATCACCTCCGTCGGCCCAGTTCCGTAATTGATGAGCTTATTATCTCCGACGGAGTACCAGTTCAGCGCAGGCACATGATGGCGATCCGGATAAGATCCCGTAAGCAGGGAGCTATCGATCGTCACAGACATCGTAGGGAAAGAACTGACCATATCCTTGTAGTATTGACCCCGCTCGATCAAGTATTGAAGTGTTGGAAGCTCCTTTTGCTCTATTCCTCTATCTACGGACTCGGCCATTAAGGAGTCAATGACGAGGAAAATCACTTTTTTGGCACTGTCCCCCGCGTTGGATTTCACTTGCATCAAGTCCTTCTCTTTCGGAGAAGGTTTCTGCTTCCTGCGGGACGACCAAATCGCAATCAGCAGGAAGAGAATGACCAGCACAATCACCGCTTCTAACATGGAGCGACACCAGCCTTTCAAGAGAATAAGAGTCATTTTGCATACTTTTTCATCACCTGTACAACGTCATGATTGTTGACAGTTGCCAGCATCACATCGCGAATACTTGCGTTAGCCCGGGCGATCTGCTCCTCAAGCCATTCGGGATCTTTGCCTATTTCCTGCAGCAGCGTCATTTCGATTTGACCCTCAATGATAATCGGCCTTGTAATGGCAAATGGTTGCGTCTCCATATTCATATCCGCTGGAGTAACCGGCTGGTAAGGAGTATCCATAAAAACGGAGATAATTCCCCCAGGCTCCCATAATGCAAGGGATACCTTTTGAATATCCTCTACTTTTTCTTTGCGCAGCTCAGAGAATAAGAAATCCGCCGAAATTCTGGCTTTCTCTAAATGCTGGAATTGAATTTGTCCGTTTTGAATGAGCGGGATCGGTGCGGGATGCAGAAACCGGTTGAATCGAGGCCATTTCAAGCTTAGCCAGGTCCCTATGACATATAGCACGGTAAGCGTAACTGTAGTAATAAATGATCCCTGCAATCCGAGCCTCTCGTCGGACAGCGGATGTGCAATAATATTTCCGAGGGTTAAAGCGATAATGAAATCAAGAAGTCTCAATTGCGAGATCGAGCGCTGACCCATGAACTTAGCGACTATGAGCAGGAAGACAAAGCTTACACTCCCTCTCAAAATCCATTCCATGGCCGTTAACGATTCTTTGCCTTGAAAAAAATCCAATCCATTCAGCCCTTCCGCTAAAACGAGTTATTTTTTAAGTTCTCCTCACTCGCTGCTCTCTATGCACAAAAAAAGGAAAAGGAGCTCCGAAGAGCTCCTCTCCACCCGCCAAACAAGGCGAAGTAATTATTGGATCAACAAGTTAAAACCATTCAGGATGTAGTACAAATTCGGATATGCGATATTTCTGGTGATGAGGTTATTGAATCTTGCAGAACCATTCCCCGTATAGGAGAAAATAGCTGAGCCCTGATGCGGCCCGGAGAAGCGCGAGGTCGTGACTCCGTCAAGGCCGGTACCGTCTATCGTGATGTTGTTGAAGACAATATTCTCGAATCCTCCGCCATATCCGAATTGGATAGCGTCGCGCTGCGTATTGAGAATATCGATATTGTTGAACGTTACGTTTCTGATCGGATCGGTTGACGCTTCAAGATCGATGGCGCCGCGTTCCCCGTTGTAGAGATCCTTACTTGTGCCGCTATTAATAATGGTTGTGTCCGAGAACACAATTCCGGTGTTGTTCTGGAAATGGTAGCCGGGGAATACGGTATTCATTCTAATCCCGGAACCGCCGACGGTGTCGATGATCAAATTATGATCTGCCTTATGTCCGCTTCCGCCGAAAAAGGCAATGGCCGCTGCGCGCCAGTTATTTTCGATCGTGTTATAGGAGAATGTATTGTTTACTCCCGCTGGCGCTCCATTTACGTTACTCGTCCAGACGGCAAGGCCGTCATCCCCATTGTTGCGTATGCTGCTGTTGCGGACAGTCGAATTGCTGGTACCTTGGGCAAAGTTGATGCCGTCGGCCAAATTGTTTCTGACCCGGCTGTTCTCAATAACCAGTCCATTGGCATAAATGGCGGGAGTATGGGCATAATCCCCTACCCAGAAGCCACATTCAAAGTGCTCCACCCACACATCATGTATTTTGGAATTGGTGCCGAAATTGTCCATGAAGCCTTTGTAGATGGCGTTTTGCCCGTATCGCGACCGCAGATTCGAATTAAGATATACATTGCTGAAGTCAAGCTGGCCTTGAATTCGGAGCGAGATGCCGCCGCCGGCTGCGTTCGGATTCGTGAACTGCAAATTCGTGTGCCAAATACCGGCCCCTGTAATCGTGATATTGCCGATCTTATTACTGACGGATCCGATTTCCCACATGCCGCCAAGATGGAACGTTCCCTCGGGAATGTACAAAGTTTTGCCTGATGCTACCGCCGCTTGCACAGCGGCCTTAAAGGCATCAAGATCATCCTTTCCGTCATTGGCTACGGCACCGTAATCCGTGACGGACACCGCGTTCGCCGGGCGAGGAATCGCCGCAGGAACCGGCTCGATTTCCAGGAAATCAACTCCGTATTCCAGGTTGCCGCTATTACTCTTCTGAATGCGAATCGTATCGCCAGGCTTCAGCGGCGTATCCAGCTTCCAATGTACCTCGTCAAAGCGGAATAGCGGTCGTCCTGAACTAGGTGTATCCCCAGGCATATCGCCGGAAAAATACTGCCAGCTATAATAGGAGCTTAATGGCACGGTTTTCGCTTTGGTGCCGTTAACGTACACATCAAGCGAACCGTTCAGCCCCATGCCGTCCGCAGAGTCCGGCATCGTAAATCGCATAGTCACTCCTGCCCCGCCCTGACCCTGCTTAATCGTCCATTCCAGATACGACCCATTTGCAGGAAGAGCTACGTAACGCTGGCCCGAAGCTTCCGAAGCAGTCATGGACTGGTCGAACGTCGGAGCCGTCTTCAGGATGGCGCCGCCTCCGCGGGTGGCATCATCTGTGTCATACCGGCTATACGGCATGACCGCGCCACGGGCAGCATTTATGGTCAGGTTGGCCGTACTCGTATTATTCGCCTGCTTCGCTTCGTGTTCATTGGCATCCGCGGCAATAGTCGTGACCACGGTATAGCCCCCAATTGCCGCTGTCCACGTTCCCGGAATAGCGACATTGACGGACGCTCCGGGAGCCAACACACCGCTATACGAACCATTAAACGTTTGGACGGCAGCTCCGGCGGCATTTTTGAGCACAACCGTTATTCCGTGGGAGCCGCTTGCCGAAGCGATGCTTCCTTGATTTTTAAGATTAACGTTAAAAGACACAGCATTACCAGCTGCCGGATTGCCCGGTGACCAGGAAACAGTACCTACCAAGTCCGAGCTCGCTGCTTGAGCCACAACCAATGGCGAAGCGCTCGTATAGCTGTTATTCGTTTCATTCTGCTCGATGATCGCGTTGCTCTCGTCGACCTTCGCGTTGACCGCATAGTTACCGGCTGTTTTCGTTCCGGCGTTCAGCGATGCCGTTGCCGAAGCGCCTGCAGCAAGTGCTGCGACCGGAGCAGAGCCAACTAGCTCGTTATTCAAGTAGAAATTCACTGTCGTAGCGGCAGAACCGGCATTGCCGATGTTTTTCACTGCTGCGTTTAACGTGATCGTGCTGCTCTCGTTAGGTGATGACGGTGACCAGGTTAGATCGGTAATCGTCAAATCAGGATTTGACGCCGGTGTGCCGAACACCTGGAATTCGGCAATTTGCCCCGCCGGTGCTCCAGAGTTGGAGGATATGTTCAACTGCAAGCGCTTGACCGTTGCCGTCAGCGGGATCGTCACCGAGTTGCCAGTAGAGGGATTGAAAGTGTAGGCCTGTGCGGATACGAGATTGCTGAAGCTCGCCGTATCCTGGTTATGGCCAAGCACTTGAATCGTCTGCGTTCGCGTGCTCCAAATCGGGTCTGGGTTCAGCTTCAGCACGATGGATGTAACATTGTGATTTGCACCAAGATCCAATGTCAAAGTACTTGGATGCCCTCCCCCTTCCCAATACGTATTTATGTCGTTGTCATTTGCATGGGCAGCCACGTATGTAAACGTGCTCGAGGATGCAGAAATCGGCTTTCCGATCGCAATGTTAGTTCCTGCAGGAGATGTCGGTGTCGGTGTCGGCGTTGGAGATGGTGTTGGTGTCGGACTTGGGGTTGGCGTCGGTGTTGGTGTCGTGCCGCCAGCGCCGTAAATCTCAAATTCAGAGAGCTGTCCTGCGGGCCATACCGTATTGCCTGTGAAATTCAGTCGAACATAACGGGTGCTGGCTGCAGCGAAGCTAATCGTGACCGTATTATTGGTATTCGGATCGAAATCATAACCTGCGGAATTGACGATGTTCGTAAACGACGTTCCATCCGTACTGCCTTGCACATCTAGAGTTTGAGTTCGTTTCTCCCAATTTTGCGGCAGTTTCAGCACAATTTCATCGATGCTCGTATTTTCGGCCAAATCGACCTGGATCCACTGCGGAAATGCATTGTTCGCACTTTCCCAATACGTCCCCTGATTGTTGTCCCTCACATTGTTCGGTTCATAAGTTTGGGTGTGCCCGCTCGCCGTGATGACTTTGCCCAGCGTCAGATTCGGCCCGCCCGCAGCTGAGACGGAGAAATCTGTTCCTGCCGCCATAAACAGGCCCAAAATTAGAATGCTCACCAACAGCAAAAAATTGTTGCGCATTTCATTCCTCCTTATTTATGATATATTTACAGACAATTCCATTATAAGGGGGAAACTGTTTAATTATAATTAGCAATTCTACGAAAAAGATAGGCGTTCTCAAGTTTATCCTACATTTGAAATCAGAATTGGGCTCGCAATTGGGTTTGGGATTAGTCTGTTACATTAAAATTTGAGGCACTGTCTGAGTAGAATGTATTTATCTATGAAAAGGAGTTGAAAGTTATGGCGAAAATTGATTTTTTTATGAGAGAAAGTAAAGCCGGCGCTATTTTTCTATTGCTGATTCGATTTTATTTAGGCTGGAAATGGCTTACGGCCGGCTGGATGAAGCTTACTGCCTCACAACCATTTGATAGCACGGGCTATCTTCAAAACGCCGTAGTCAACTCTAAAGGAGAGAATCCGATTATTCAGGACTGGTGGGGAAATCTATTGGAGTCCACTATCATCCCCCATGTTGAAGTATTTAACTTTCTGGTTCCATGGGGGGAATTTTTAGTCGGGTTAGCATTGCTGCTAGGAATATTCACTGTTGCTGCTGCCTCCGCCGGCATGTTCATGAACCTTTGTTTCTTCCTTTCAGGATCGATTAGTATTATCCCTCAAATGCTTTTATGCGCCTTCCTTATCATCTACGCGGGTAGAAACTCAGAGCGAATCGGCGTAATGTATTTGCTTAGCAGGTATTGGTTTAAGGGCGAAGCCGCAACTCCAGCAAATCCTGACTAGACTCTAAGATTATACAAACTGGAATTTTCAGCGGAATGTCGGTATGATAGAACAAGATTTGTTACAAAGGAGTTGGACCAGCACTTATGAGAAAAAAGCTACTAGTATTCCCAGTCCTCCTTCTGCTGACTGCTATGATCATTGGCGGTTGCGGCAAGGACAAAGAAGCAAAGGAAACGCCAGCAAATCAACAATCATCTGCCGGCAATAGCGCGGAACAATCAACACCGCCAGCGGAACCGGCGCCTGAACCGCAAAAGCAAAAAATGAGCTGGGACAGCCCTCCAGCCATGGAAATTGACACGAATAAGTCGTACACCGCCGAATTTACAACGACGAAGGGGAACTTCACCATCGAGCTGTTCGCGAAAGACGCGCCAAAGACCGTCAATAACTTTGTATTCCTGTCGCGGCAAGGCTTCTACAATGACGTCACCTTCCACCGGATCATCGAAACCTTCATGATTCAATCCGGAGATCCGGAAGGCACTGGTGCCGGAGGCCCTGGGTATCGCTTCGAAGATGAGAAGACGGACTACAAATATGAGCCAGGTATTGTTGCGATGGCCAACGCCGGACCGGATACGAACGGCAGTCAATTTTTCATTTGTACGGGTGAGCACAGTATCGGCCTAAACAATACGCCAAATTACACTATTTTCGGCAAAGTGACTGATGGCATGGATATCGTCCAAGATATTGCCGCCACACCAGTACAGACCAACCCATTCACCGGAGAGTCAAGCTCACCTACAGAAACCGTCCAGATTAAAGAAATCAAGATTACAGAGCAATAAAAGCATGGACATTATAATTAGAACAGGCCCCGTATTCCTTAATAGGAATTGCGAGGCCTGTTTCTGTTTCGCTATTACTTTATATTAAGTAAGGAGAATAAATCATAAGCATGAAGTGAATAATGACGGTGATTATAATAAAAGGAGAGAAAGTAAACGATATGGGTATTTTAAGCGGTAATCCAAAAGACGAACCTATGCATTATGGTGAAATTTTTAGCGTATGGCAAGCATCCATGATCGCTAAAGGCACAATTTCTTGTTACCAGGCCTTCCTCAACCATGCCGGAGACCAGGATCTAAAGAAAATTCTCGAAGCTTTAATTGAACAAGCAAACCTAGAAATTAAAGAATGTGACACCTTACTCACCGATAACGGCATTGCACCCGCACCTGTATTGCCAGAAAGACCCCCAGTTAAGCTTGAGGATATTCCAGCCGGAGCAAGATTTACAGATCCGGAAATTGCCGCAAAAATTGCAGCGGAGAATGCGCTTGGTCTTACAGCCTGCAGTTCGGTCATGGGGCAATCGATCAGAGAAGATATCGGCGCATTATTTGGCAAATATCACCTTACTAAAGCTGCCCTGGGCTTGCGAATTCTTCAAATGCTCAAAGAAAAGGGCTGGCTGATCCCTCCCCCTCTCCAAGTAAAGAGACCTGTCGAAGAATAAATATACTCTGATTGAATAAGATTGAAATCAAAAATCCCACGCAACGTGGGATTTTCTAGTTTGGAACTTAGAATTTAAATTGAACTTCAATACAGCTTATGCTGAATCTTCAAACCTTCGGCACTTCAATCGTCGTCATTGCACTACGCTTCTGCTCGTCATTAATATGTGTATAAATCATCGTCGTCTCGATCGAGGCGTGGCCCAGCAGCTCCTTCACGACACGAATATCTACATTTTTATTCAGCAGCATCGTGGCAAAGGAATGCCTTAGCTTATGGCAGGACAATTTGAGATCGCTCAAATGCGGGTGATCCTGTTTGTAGGCCTCGAACACTTGTTCCGCAATCTTCTGAATTTGGCGAATCGACAGCCTGCGGCCCTTCTGGGATACGAAGAAGGCTTCCTCCTTCGAGCTATACGGCCGAATTCGATCCTCTTCCACCTTAGAGAGATACTCCACCACCAAATCAGGCAGCGGAATCTCATTCCATTTCCGGCCCTTTCCAAGCACTTCGAGTGTTCCCTTCGCTTTTTTGAAATGTGGCAAATTCATCCGATGCACCTCACCTACCCGCAGCCCGCAGTAACCCATCAATAAGAAAATGGCCAGGTTTCTATCGCGATAACGGCCCTCTACATAATCGAGTACCTTCTCTAGCTCATCTTCTTCCAAGTAGACCGGAATTTTATTTTTTTCCGTTTTCGACTTTTTGACCTCCAGCGCAGGGTTCCGAGTGGCCAGCTCAAAATCTATCAACGCCGCATAAAACGAACGGATCGCCGATAACGTACGATTCCTCGTCTTATCGCCAGCTGTTTCCCGCTTCGATACCAAAAAGCTCACAACATTTAATTTCCCGGCCTGCTGCACCGGAAGTTCATCGAGAGAAAGCAAATAATCGTATACTTCCCTCATATATTCTTTTCTAGTTGCTTCGGTATAACCCGACTGCTTCATCCAAATTGTAAATGCTTGAACCGGCTCCGCATAAATTTCTTCTATGTAATATTTTGTAGTCAACGCAATCCCTCTTATGATGTATAAGTTTTTTTACAATTTCTAGCTCATTTTTGCAAAAATCAACTCGATAACTAGCCGTCTTAAAGAAAACAAACCGCTCTAAAACAAAAGTGCGTAAAATACGTGTTTGGCGTACTTATTATAGCACATACGTTCCCTAAAAGAAATGTACGAATCCTGTTTTGTTGTTGTGAATTCTCATTTACACGCGGCTAGCCCTCTCTCGCCGCCCTTATTGTCGGACAAAAACATATATGCCATTCACCCATCCCTCCTTTCAAGCAAAAGAAGTATCCGTTATCTTGATAACTTTTGCACTTTTTGACCCGCATCATCATTGCACTGCAAATAAACCCAAAAAAAATAGGTAATTAGTATTATTTATACTTTATGTAATTTAATGGTAATATAAGGTAACTGGAATATTACTACACTTAATGGATTTAAGATATTAAAAAAATGAAAAGGAAGTGTGCCAACAATGAAAAAAATGTTTGCATCCGTACTTACAACCGCTCTCTTAATTACTGCCGCTGTTCCAGCTTTTGCCCAAGACAGCACTCAAGCTGCTGCATCAGCAGCCGTAAAGGTTGTCAATCCTAAGTCGATTTCTGCTCAGGCTTATTTCTTCGCTAATGTATCTTGGAGAACTGTTCCTGGCGCAACTTCCTATGAGTATTTCGTGTACAAAAACGGCAGCCTGCTTGAGTGGGGGATTCAGGGTGTTTTAGTGAATACTCAAAACAGAGATGTCGGGATGGAGACGGGTAACGCCTACAAAATAGAAATTAGAGCGGTTGGTCCAAACGGCAATCAGCTTGCTTGGGGCACGACGAATACCTTTATCGCAGGCCCCACTTCAATTTCCGTACCTCTGTAGTCTAATGTCAGGCTGCCGGTTACCTCAAACATAACGCAAATAGGCTGCCATATTGGCAGCCTATTTGCGATGGGACTATGTTATTGTGCGTAGAACGCGGTTCTATAAGGATCTATCCACCCAACCTCTGCTGGAGAATTACGGCCAGTTCATCGGCAGTATCCCAAACAATCGGGCGGATATCTTTTATTTTGATAGGAGAATTTTCGGCATGGCTGCTTTTCACCGTCCAGATCACCGGGATCTTCAAACCAAGCGCATATCCCGCGGCAAAATACACCTCAGGAGATTGAGCCGTTAAATCTGCGATAACCAGTTTGCTGTCCGCTATAAGTTCTAATGAGTACTTTTCAGAGCTCTGCGTTTTCGCGTGTGCAAGCAAACGCGGCTGGTAACCGTATTGCTCGATTTTTGGCAGCAGCATTTGCAACCACTCCGCGCGCAGTTCCTCCTCATCCGAGATCAGTACGGAGCATGGCACTAATTTTTTCCCTCCGGCGCTTGCGGCTGCTTCGCTCCAGCCCTTTTCCGTAAGCTGAAAAGTCATTCCCTCCCTGATAAGCAGCTGCTCGCTTCTAAGCTTATCAATGATATATACCAGCTCTTGCAAATTGGGAGAATACGTCAGATTATAGCTGCTGGAGAGCGGATGAATGACAACCGGCTCCCCGGGGCCTTGTGAATGCCTATACAAAAATTGCAGCAGACGGTTTCCTTTATCTTCAACGGCCACAGGAATATTGGGAGAATTAACGATAGCTTCTAAATCATTGGCTTGTAAAGTGACCTTCTCATCGCAATCCGTATGCTGCCGGATATAAGCAGAGACTATATGAAACATGTCGCGTTTTTTTTGGTGCGTGAACGAATAAATCGTTTCATAGCTGTCTCTTCGCAGACTATAGAACCCATTTGGCGAACAGGAACAGCCTACGTAAATATCGTAATCGCCTTCCGCTTTAGTTGGGACTATCTCATCGCAGAACAAACAATGTTTCTTATTCATAACCACTTATCACCTCTTATCTATTACTTATCCTCTACCTTACCAAGATTTTTTTGAAAAATAGACAAGAAAATTCTTCCTTGGTCCAAGTTAACAATCTATGATACGGCGGCGATAAAAAAAGAAGTCTCCCCAGGTCTAACCTGAAGGAGACTCCCTATTTCAAATTACGTCCTAACTATATTCCTTGCAATGATAAGCAACGTCTTCTTGGCTTATCGTTAGTTAATGCAATTAACTAACTCCATTAATTCATGTCGTTAAATATATCGATTCAGCCTTATTCAACCGTGGCCGGATCCATATAAATGACTTCCCATAAATGGCCATCGGGATCCTGGAAGCTCCAACTGTACATAAATCCATGATCCACCGGATCATTAAACGGTTGCCCTCCCGCGGCAAGAGCGCGCTGCACGATTTCATCCACCTGCTCCCGGCTGCTCGCAGACAAAGCGACGATAACCTCTGCATTTTCCTTCGTATCCGGTATTGCCTTCTTCGTAAACGATTGGAAGTAGGCCTCGCTCAGCAGCATGGCATAAATATGCTCGCTAATGACCAGGCAGGCTGCTTTCTCGTCCGTAAACTGGGGATTAAACTCAAATCCGACCTCTTCAAAGAATTCCTTCGTCTTTGGCAAATCTTTTACCGGCAAATTCACAAAAATCTGATTACATTGAAGCGCCATTGGGATACCACCTTTTCATGGATTGGTAATACATAGTTAAGCCTGACGAAGGTGCTTAAACAAAGAAGAACCTTTGTTCGTATATATATAATACTATAATAATCCAAAAAAGGGAATCCAAATTTAGTTTACATAATATATATTACGTTAACTCATTTCTTCATGCCAGTAATTTCGGCAACAAGCTCATATGAACGAATGCGCGCTTTATGATCATACATCGTCGTATTGATAATCAGCTCATCCGCCCCGGTGTTATCTACAAACGCCTGTAGTTTCTCCCTTACTTCGTCCGGGTTGCCAATAATCGAAGCATTAAGCTGCTTCATGACCAAGGCTTTCTCATACTCCGTCCAAATGTTCTCCATGCTCTCGACAGGCGGTGGAATTTGGCCGGGATGATTGCGGATCAGGCTAAGGAACTGTTGCTGGAACGAGGTCGCAAGGTACTCCGCCTCTTCCGTCGTGTCGGCTGCGAACACATTAATCCCCGCCATCGCATGCGGCTTATCCAGCACATCGGAAGGCTGAAACTGAGATTTATACTGCGTTAGCGCCGCAACCGTGTGCTCAGGGGCGAAATGGCTAGCGAACGCAAACGGCAATCCCAGCTTTGCCGCTAGCGCGGAGCTGAAGCCACTGGAACCAAGCAGCCAGATCGGAATATCTTGACCTTCTCCAGGTATCGCCCTTACACGGTTATGCCGTGAATTCTCATCCAGGTAGCTCTGCAGTTGCTGCAACTGATCCGGAAAATCATGGCCGTTCGCGCGCGGATCCCGACGCAGCGCCAGCATCGTGCTCTGATCGCTTCCCGGAGCGCGGCCTAAGCCCAGATCGATTCGCCCGGGATACATGGCTTCAAGCGTGCCGAATTGCTCGGCGATGACCAGTGGCGAATGGTTCGGCAGCATGATTCCTCCAGAACCAACTCGAATCGTGCTTGTTCCGCCAGCGATATATCCGATGACCACCGAAGTCGCCGAGCTGCCGATTCCCGGCATATTGTGATGCTCTGCGAGCCAAAACCGCTGATATCCCCATTGCTCGGCATGCTGGGCCAAATCAAGACTGTTCTTGAAAGATTCGGCTGGCGAGCCCCCTTTCGTTATCGGCACAAGATCCAATACAGAATATGAAATTTCGTTTAGCTTTTTATGATGATGGCTCATATAATTTCCCTCTTTTCCGTGTAATAAGCTTCCTAGCTTACGTTATATAACCATTTTTTCCTTGATCCATGCTTGTAAACACTCTAATTTGCCTCTAAACCGCTCCTCCTGCATTTCCGCGGACAAATCGGCGACAGTTTGGCGCTTCAGCACGGACTTCCAGGCCGTCTCCGCTTCCTGCATCAAATCGGTTAACAGACAGCAATGATCCTCCTCAGGCAGTTCGAGCATATCGTTCAAAGTTCCGCACGAGGAATACAGCGTCTGTTGTCCCTCTATAGCGAGATACACGTCATAAATCCGGATATCCTCCAGCTTCTTCTTCAGCTTGAAGCCGCCTTTAACGCCAGGTACGGATGTAATGAGATCAGCACTCACCAATTTTCGCAATAATTTCTGAAAATAGGTAGCCGAGGCTCCCAATTGCTGGCTGATCGCTTCCCCCGGCAACACCGCCTTGTCGGGCAGCAGGCTGAGCAGGAAGATGGCATACACCGATTGTTCAACGCCCGTCTTCATGTGCATTTGTGTTTCTCACGCCTTTATGTTGATCTTATGCAACTAACGCGGATAAACATTATCCACGTTAATTACACTTTTAACAATATACTTTATTTTTTATAGTAAGTAAACCTCTTCTCTATCCGTCGCAGATGTTCTTTTTTTGCAAAATTAAAAAACCTCGCCAATTGGCGAGGTCGACATCGTGCAAATACCTATAAACTGTAACAAGCTTCAACTTACATCGTAGCGGATGAGGCAGCAACTAACTCCTTCTTCGGCTCAGCTGCTTCATCTTCTTTGTTTCCTTCTTTAAGCGATGAGCCATTATGCGGGTTATCGAACTGTCTTTGCTTTTGCTGCGCCAGCGCACGGGCTGCCCGCAGTCGGCAATTATCATGCGGAATGCACAGCGGTGTGCCATATAACGGGTCAGCAATGATCTCGCATTTGAGCCGGAAGACGTTTGCGATCAGCTGCTCGTCTATAACTTCATTAGGCGCTCCTTGCGCTTCGATTCGTCCGTCGCGAATTGCCACGATATGATCCGCATATCTGCAGGCAAGATTAATGTCATGAAGTACCATGACAATGGTCCGTTTATCGCGATCATTCATCTCATAAAGTAAATCCAGAACTTCGATTTGATGCGTCAAATCAAGGTATGTCGTCGGTTCATCAAGCAGGATGACCGGCGTCTCCTGAGCCAATGTCATGGCGATCCATGCTCGCTGCCGCTGCCCGCCCGACAAGGCGTCTACCGGCCGCTCCGCAAACTCGCTCATGCCTGTTGCTTCGAGCGCCTTCTGAACGATTTCCTCGTCTTCTCGCGACCATTGCTTGAGCCAGCTCTGGTATGGATATCTTCCCTGCTTAACAAGCTGCAGCACGGTCAAACCCTCTGGTGCCGTCGGTCCCTGCGGCAGGATCGCCAGTTTCCTTGCAACCTCTTTGGTTGACATGCTGGAAATGTCGTTCCCCGCGAGAATGACCGAGCCTTGCTGCGGTTTCAGGAGTCTGGCCATGGAGCGAAGGAGCGTTGATTTGCCGCAGCCGTTGCTGCCGATAAATACGGTAATCTTGCCCTCCGGTATAGAGAGATTCAAATTCTCGAATATATAGGAGCTTCCATATGACAATCCAAGCTCTTTCGCTTCCAGCGTACCCATAATAGCATTCCTCCTGAATTAATAACGGTTTCGATTCCTATACAGCAAATACATAAAGAACGGAGCTCCGATGGCTGCGGTTAATACCCCGGCAGGGACATCATTTGGCAAGAACGCCGTCCGCGCCGCCAAATCAGCCAGCAGCAAAATAATCGCACCAAGCAGAGCACTGACAGGCAGTAAGCTGCCAAAGGATGAACCCACGAGCTTGCGCGCCATATGCGGAGCCATTAAACCAATAAACCCGATAGCTCCGGCAATAGCGACCGCAGCTCCTGCGAGCGCTACGCTCAGCGCAAGAAGTACTAGACGATGCCTCTGTACATGCGCTCCGGCACTGCTTGCCACCTCGTCCCCAAGCGCCTGAATGTTCACATTCCGCGACTGAAGCCAGGTAAGGGGCAATAGAATCGCCACCCACGGCAGCAGCGTCATAACATCTTTATCCCAAGACGTTCCGTAGATGCTTCCAGTCATGAAAGTTAATGAGCGCTGGGCTAGCTGCAGCGGCCCGGAGATGATTAACATGTAGGAGATCGATTTGATCGCAGCGGACAGTCCGATTCCGATCAGCACCAACCGCAGCGGATCGACGCCTTTTTTCCAGGATAGGATGTACAGCAGCCCTGTGACCAGAAAGGCTCCCACTATAGAAGTCAGTGGCATCCAATGGATTGACACCGTGCCTCCGAACATAAAAATAAACAAAACGGCGCCGAGCGACGCCCCTTCCGTGATCCCCGCGACATCCGGAGAAGCTAGCGGATTGCGGATAATGCTCTGCAGAACCGCACCGGCGACAGCCAACGATGATCCCACTAGCACAGCAATAACAATACGCGGTAGTCGGAGCTTCATGATGATGACTTCATATGTAGGCTCCCCTTTGCCCAACAGAACTTTGATAACATCCAGCGGCGAGATGAACTGACTTCCCGATCCAGTGCTCACGATCATAACTGCCAAACAGATAAATAATAATATGAAGGAAGTCCAGACAGCCTTTTTCTCGATCAACAAGGATAATTTAGCGTCCTTTGAACGTAGCGATTTATATTTACTCATGACGTGCGTCTGCCTTTCCTAGCAATGTAGACAAAGAACGGTACGCCGATCACCGCGGTCATTACCCCGACGGGTACTTCCTTCGGCATAGCGATATAGCGCGAACCCAGATCGGCACCCACCAGCAGTATAGCGCCGAGCACTGCGCAATAAGGAAGTATCCAACGATAATCCGAGCCGACCCAGTAACGTACGATATGCGGAATGATGATCCCTACGAACGCAATCGGGCCTGCTGCGGCGACCGAACCGCCCGCCAGCAGTATTACCGCAAGCGCACCGAGTAGCTTGATGTATGCCGTGCTTTGGCCGAGCCCCTGCGCGACATCATCGCCCATCGCCAGTACATTTAAATGCCTCGACAGCAGCAGCGAAAAAACCATGCCTGCCAGCATATACGGCCAAACCGCCTCAAGCTGGGCCATTTCCCGCCCCGCGACCGACCCGACAAGCCATACGAGAATCTGATCGAACATTTTGCCATTCGTCAGCATCAGGCCCTGAGTCAGCGAAGCAAAAAATGCCGACATCGATGCCCCGGCAAGTGTGATCTTGACCGGCGACATGCCGTCCCTGCCAATGCTCCCCAAAAGAAAGACGATTCCTCCGCTAATCGCAGCTCCGATCAGCGCTACCCACGTAAAAGCATGCATCCCGGACACCCCCAGCCAAAGCGAGGCCAGCATAATGAAAAAAGCGGCTCCCGAGTTCACGCCAAGCGTACTAGGCGATGCAATCGGATTTCGTGTCATCACCTGCATAACCGCTCCGGCTACCGCTAGACAGGCGCCTACCGAAGCGGCGATCAGCGCCCTTGGAATCCTCGTGGTGCGAATCACCAAATGTTCATTGCTTCCATTAAAGTGAGTAAGCGATTCCCAAACTGTGCCTAACGGAATATCGGTTACCCCAAAGGCGATGCTAGCTATCATTATCGCGCCCAGGGCGACGAGTGATGCGACCAAATATACGACTCTCATAATTTTCCACGCTTCCAACTTAATCTCTGCAATAATATCACATGAACTCCTTATGAATTTTAGATGAAGAAGCCGGCAATGTCAATGAATATGAGAATCATTCTCAGATTTTTATTGACAGCAATTCTTCTCTCGATTATAGTTTGATAGTGTCAACAAGTGATAATCATTCTCAGACAGAGACACTACATCATATTAGGGGGAAACAGAATTCATGTTAGTACACAAAACAAATAAAAAATTGAGCCATACTTTCAAAATAGCCGCACTATTTATGGCACTGTTCCTGGTGCTCACCGCATGCGGCAGCAAGGATTCGGCGGGCGGAAACAACCAGCCTGCTCCAGCCAATAATGCACCGACTGAGAATGCTTCTGCCGGCAATGACGATCAAGTTCGCGTGGTCAAGCATGCCATGGGAGAAACCGAAATCAAAGGCACGCCGCAAAAGATCGTAGTCCTGACCAACGAAGGAACCGAAGCCCTGCTCGCTCTTGGCGTCAAGCCTGTAGGTGCCGTTCGATCCTGGACGGGAGATCCTTGGTATGATCACATTAAAGATGAGATGGAAGGCGTAACTGTAGTCGGCGAGGAAAGCCAGCCGAACCTGGAGCTGATCGCCGGGCTGCAGCCAGATCTAATTATCGGAAACAAAATGCGTCAGGAAAAAGTTTACGAACAGCTGAAAGCTATCGCTCCGACTGTAATGGCCGAGGATCTGCGTGGTGAATGGAAAATCAACTTCAAGCTATATGCTGAAGCACTTGGCAAATCTGCAGAGGGCGATGAACTGATGGCCGCATACGATGCACGGATCGAGGACTTCAAAGCGAAAGCCGGCGACAAATTGAACGAAACCGTATCCGTCGTCCGTTTCATGGCAGGCAAAACTCGCGTCTATCATACCAATACGTTCTCCGGCATTATCTTCGACCAGATCGGCCTGGCACGTACAGAAATGACAAAGAACGCGAAGGACAGTTTCGTTGATGAAATTACCAAGGAACGTCTGCCGGAAGCAGATGCCGATCGTCTCTTCTACTTTACGTATGAGACCGGTGATGACAAGGCCAGTGAGACGGAAAAGGAATGGACAAACGATCCATTGTGGAAAAACCTCAGTGCGGTAAAGAACGGACGCGCCTATAAAGTAAGCGATGCGATCTGGAACACCGCCGGTGGCATTAAGGCAGCTAACTTGATGCTCGATGAACTTTATGAAATCTATGATATTCAACAATAAGCGCTAGAAACGATATAAAAAAAGAGACCGTCATCGGTCTCTTTTTTATTTCAATCCGTGAAAGTAATATGAATTTGTACGATTTCGGACCGGCTGCCAATACGGATCGGCGGGCCCCAGAAGCCGAAGCCGGAAGTTACGATAGAATGCAGCTTTTCCTTCTGTAAGTAGCCCCAATCGTTCTCGAATAACATGCCGGTAATGAGATGCGCCGGCGCAATCTGTCCGCGATGCGTATGACCCGACAACATCAAGTCGATCCCCTCCTGCTGAGCGAGATCGAGGTCATAAGGCTGGTGATCCAGTAAGATCAACGGTTTGGTAGCATCCAATCCTTGGACAAGCTCGCGAAGTGGAGCGCGTTCCTTGTCGATCCGGTCCTTACGCCCGATCAGGGTAAAGCTATCGTCGATCGTAATGGCCTCATCGTAAAGAATCTTCATATTCCCCTGTTCAAGGACCTCGATCAAATGCTCCATTTGGCCGCTGTAGCGGTCATGATTGCCCAAGGTGGCATAGACGCCATAACGGGCGGAGATGCTGCTTAGAATTTTATCGATCCCCTTATGCTCGTATGGACGGAGATCGTCATCCACGATATCTCCCGGAAATAAGACGATATCTGGCTGCAGAGCGTTGATCCGCTTCACTAGCCGGATCGCATGCTGCTTTCCTGATAACACTCCGAAATGCATATCTGCCGCCATGACGATATTCATTTCCGGAGCAGCCGGATTAGCCTTCGGAATTTCAATGCGATATTCCCGGACAACGGGGCTATAGGCGTTAAAAGTGCCGTATCCGATGGCGGCCAGCAGCGTAATTAGCACAAGGGCCCCTGCCCCCTTTTTCGCCGTTGAGTGCGACAGCCTCGTCAGCCGGAGTACCCACAAGCTAATATGAACGACCGGCAGTACAAGCAGCAGCACGCAAAATATGGCCATCCAGTATGCACCGAGAATCTGGAACAGCACGAGCCCCTCTCCAATCCTCCCTAGCAGAAAAGAAACGGCTAGCAGCACGACAATTCCTATGTATACGTACTTGAACCAGGCGGGCGTACTCTCCCTCATCCAACCCCAACAGCTCCGGCCGATATAAAATACTAACAGGCCGTAAACAAGCAATGCAATGATGCCAAACACAACAAACATATTAATCTCCCTTCATTTCTATCGCTATTATAGCGCATCTACGGGAAATTAAAAATTGGCCATAATGACGCCAAAGCAAGCCGCATTCAACAGAAATGTAACAGCTCCGCCAATCAACAGCCCCTGCCCAATGCCAACCCGTTTTTTCGCAAAGGCCACCACGGCAGCAGGAATTAAATATACGATTTGGGCTATGCCAATAAAGAAGTAGGACATCGGTACAAAAATGAGCAAAAGATGAAGCAATGCCAGAATTCCGATCCCTTTGAATACCTCGATAGTATGGTCACGTTTCGGCGGTTCCTTCGATAGTTCCTTCAGCGTATCCTGAGACGGTTCCTGCGGTAGTTCCTGCTTAGCTTCGTTCTCCCCGGACGCCTTACCTTCTTTAGGTTCAAATAAATCCTGTTTATCCCGCTCGTTAGGGCCATCGGTCATGCTCTGCTTCCCTCCATTTCAGCTTTAATTTCCTTTAAGCGTTCTTCCAGATCACCCCGGTAAAAAATGTTGTACGTATCAAAAGGGATAATTCTTCCGTCCGGGTGAACGATATGCACGCAAGACTTCTTGACAGAGCGTACATCGAAATGATACGGATCGAGGAACTGCATGATAATGACACGGAACACATTGTCATAGCTTACCGTCTCGGGAACCTGTACGAACGGCAGGCAGCAGAGCAAGCTCTTTAATGACATGGCTGACGATTCCGGCGAATGGTTGGTGGAGAACAGCTCGAATATATGCTCCCTCAAAGTTTGATCCTGTTCAAACACGATTGTGTTGCGGCCGCCCTCCAGCAAAATCTGCGGATCTACCATACGGGTAAGAGGTATAACGCCGTCATTCAGCTTCAATGCATAACCCATCGCCAGGCTGTCCGGGTGGCAAGGCACCGGAAGCATGTCCTCTGCCTCGAATACGCCGGACTGATCGATAATCGACTGCCTGACCTCGCTCAGCGTTAAACGATCTTTGGCGGGATCGAAGTCCTCCGTCCGTCCGGCCGCCTGGATCGGCTGAAACGTAACGCCGCGTACCGCCCGCTGCTTGAGGCCGTATTGAATAATATCGCCGATTTCGTGATCGTTTAGCCCTTTTTTCAGCGTCACTACAAGGGTCGTGGAAATATTGAACTCATTCAAATGCGCTATCGCCTTCTCGCGGATTTGCCGCAGATCGGCGCCGCGCAGCTCCTGCAGCACCTCTTTTTCAAAACTGTCAAACTGCAAGTAAAGCTCAAAGCCCGGCAAATAGTCCGCCAACCGCTTCACGAACTCCCGGTCCTGAGCGATGCGGATCCCGTTCGTATTCACCATCAAATGCTTGATCGGCTTACTCTTGGCCAAATCGAGAATTTCAAAAAACTGCGGATGGATCGTCGGCTCTCCCCCGCTAATCTGTACGATGTCCGGCTCGCCTTCGTTGCGTACAACGGCGTCCAGCATCCGCTCGACTTCCTCCAGGGAGCGCCACAACTTCTTGTCCGGGGAGGAATCGGCATAGCAAATCGGGCATTTCAAATTGCATTGATCGATAATCTCCACGATGGACAGGCAGCTGTGCTGCTCATGGTCGGGGCATAATCCGCAATCGTAGGGACACCCATAACGAATTGGCGTATTCCAATGCTGCGGCATCTCCGAAGGCTTGATGAACTCGCGGCAGCGCTTATAATACTCGACGTCGGTCGAAATTAGCACTTTTTCCCGTCCGTGTTCGAAGCAATATTTCGACAGGTAGACGCAATCGTTTTCAATTATGACCTTCGCTTCCACCTTCTTCAGGCATTTCGAGCAGATGCTGTTCGTCAGCTCGTAAAATAAATACGGTCGATTTTTCGTCGTCATGAGGCATGGCTCCCTTTCAAAATATTTGCTCTGTGGCTAACCGCAAACATGCGATATGCAAAATACATCATGCCGAATATGCAGGCGAGCTGGATATTATTCAGTCCGAAATAAGGATGCGGCGTCGGCTTGATAAAGTCAATGGCGAAGCGGAACGTTAAATACCCGAACATGAACCATATGTATATGAGCCCATTGGGCAGCTCCTGCCTGCGCGCAGCGCTTGTCTTCTTCGCCGCAAATAACGCAAAGGCCAGAAGGAGCAGAAATCCGATTTCATACAATTGCGTCGGATGCCTCAATACCCCATCCCCGTAATCGAAACCCGTAACCCAACTGGTCGGCTTGCCATGTGTATGGTCATCCAGGCCGGTTAAGAAACAACCGATCCTCCCGATCGCCATCGCGATGATTAGAGGAAATGCAAACTCATCTCCGGTCGAACGCGTGATGCCTACTAATTTTTTCGTTAACTCGACACCAATCAATCCGCCCAGCAGTCCGCCAACGATCGTCTTGCCTCCGAACAGCTCTCTCCAGTAATCCTGAATAGACAGCAGCCATGCCGGATTCTCCAGCCAAAAGAGCAGCTTGGAGCCAAGTGAAGCACCGATCGCCGCGCCGACGATCAACCAGAACATATTAATGGTCGAAATGTCGCTTTTTTTACGCCGCCAAACGTAGATCCGGAAGCCGATGAAGTAAGCGAGCGATTCAAACAAAAAATGAGGGTGAATCCGCAATCCTCCGATATGTATGTAGACGGGAAATTCCAATATTCCACCTCCTATTCCTCTAAAGATATTAACCAATTTAGTGAATGGATATTTTTAGGAGCTGTTTCTATTATACACATCTTACCAAACTGGGAGAAAAAGATAAAAGAAAAAACCGCTGAATTAGCGGTCATATGGCAGTTGTTTTCTCATTTTCTAGTATCGTATCTCTAGCTCCGAATAGTTGTTTGTCTCCGCGGCAGCTCACCCAACAATCAAGGCGTACACGATTCCTGGCCCATGCACGCCTATCGTCAAATCATTCTCGATATCCGAAGAACGGCTTGGCCCCGAGATAAAATGAATGCCGGCGGGAAGTCTCCCCTGGCCAAGCTCGTCGAACTTAGGCAGGACCTCTCCCAGCCTAGTTTGTAGCCGTTCGGCGGGAATGAGGATCATAAGCACCGTAGGCAGCAGGCTTACCGAACGCCCTTTATGCGGAGAGGACAAGACGACCACGGAACCCGTGTAAGCGACAGCGTGGTCGGCCATGACAACTCCGATATCGGCTTCGGCTGCGCGCGCCTTCCAGAAATCTGGCCCGGAACCATCGGAATTCCATGCGGATACTTGCGCGCCACGAAGCTTCACTTCAAGGTTAAGCTGCTCCAATTCGGGTTCCTGCTGCCTGACGATGTATTTCGCGTCGAGCTCCAAGGCTTTAGCTGTAATAAAGTCGCTGGCCTCCTCCATCGAACCCAATCGCTCGATATAGCCGCCGACGCTCAGAAAATTTTGCGTGAACCGCTCAATGCGTTCCTGCTCATTCCATTCGAACGTACGCCAGAAGTCCGGTGCTCCGCGGAATGGTTGGGCTGGCCTCTCCGTTAACCTCGGCCGGTTCAGCCGCTGGGCGATGCGGTTCATGAACTGCTCCTGCTTCGCCCTTGACTGGGCCTCCAACCTGCTAAGCCATTCATCCTGAGTCTGTGAACTGCTCAATTCCGATCCCCTCCCTGCTGCCGCTGCCTGACGATGCGCTCCATCCGCTCACGGATTTCCGGATCCAACGAACGGGCGGCTGCGCCATCCGCGGCTGTTCTCAAGCCGTCTCCTTCAAGCTCTTTCTGTCCATGATTCGCTGGGTGGGAATCACTCCATCCGCTCAACTCCTGCAGCTCGTGCTCCAATTCAGCCCAGCGCTGCCGGAAGGTCCGCTTGGCGACGGATGGAGCGATGCGATAGCTGTTCCAACCCTTCAACGGCCCAAGCTTCAGCGCTATTCCGCCATCTCGGACAATCGCTTTTTGACCAATTTGCGCTGCCCTGACGGCGGCCGCAAACCGCTTGGAATTGCCGGCGACTGCAGCGAAGCCCTTCATGCCGACCGTCTCCAGTTTATTCCCCTGCCCCTGCTCTACCTTGCGTCGCCGCAAGGACACGAGCATGTCATGCAGCGGAATTTTTACCGGACAAGCCTCGTAACAGGCCCCGCACAGACTCGAAGCGCTGGCGATATCGTTCCACTCGCTGACATTGCCGTTCAAGGCTGGGGTCAGTACGGCGCCGATCGGGCCGCTGTACGTGCCGCCATAGGCATGGCCGCCGATATGGCGGTAGACGGGGCAGGCGTTCAGACAGGCGCCGCAGCGAATACAGTTCAGCAGTTCCTGGAACTCGGGATCGCCAAGCTGCAAGGAACGCCCGTTATCGATGATTACGATATGCATTTCATCCGGGCCGTCCGCATCCTGCGTCCGCCGTGGTCCCGAAATGCATGACATGTACATCGTCAGCTTCTGTCCCGTCGCCGAGCGCGGCAGCAGTGTCGCCATCACTTCCAAATCTGCAAAGGAAGGGATGATCCGCTCCATGCCCATATACGTAATTTGCGTCTTCGGAACCGTAGACACCATGCGCGCATTGCCTTCATTTTCGAAGAGAACCATCGAACCCGTCTCCGCGATTGCAAAGTTACAGCCGGTAATCCCGAGATCGGCTTCCAGGAACTTCTCTCGCAGCTTCTTGCGCACAAACCCGGCCAGCACGGTCGTATCGGCAGCCAGCGGCTCGCCGGCCTCTTTTGAGAGCAGCTCGGCAATTTGGTACCGATTCTTATGAATCGCAGGAATGACGATATGGGAAGGCCCTTCTCCAGCCAACTGAATGATATATTCGCCCAAATCCGTCTCGATCGCCTCGATGCCTTCCCCGGCCAGCGCCTCGTTCAAATGCAGCTCCTCGGTGACCATAGACTTTGATTTCACGGCGCTTTTCGCTTGTTTTTGCCTGGCGATCTCCAGAGATATCTGCACAGCCTCTGCGGAGTTATCTGCAAAATGAATATGCACCCCGTTATTGCGGGCGTTTTCCACGAACAAGTTCAAATAATAGTCCAGGTGAGCGATCGTATGCAGCCGGATCTCACGACCTCTTTCGCGCCACGCTTCCCAATTGCTGAGCTCTTCAGCGGCATTCAGCTTGCCGTTTTTGAGCCGCTCTGTCGTAAAGCGAACCGCTTTGCGCAGGAAATCATCGTTCAACGCTAGTTCGGCTCTCTTCTTCACGTCGACCGCCATCGGATTCATCGTACTCATGTTACCCGCATCCCTTCGTAGAGCAGCTCCGCCAGGTGCATTACCCGCACCGGCTCGTTGCGATAGCGCAAATGGCCTGCGATGTTCATGAGACAAGCCATGTCCAGCCCGACAAGCACCTCGGCTTCGCTTTCTTTCACATGCTCCGCCTTCTCGGTCACCATTGCGCCAGAGATATCCGGCATTTTAATCGCAAACGTGCCCCCAAAGCCGCAGCAGTCTTCGGCATACGGAAGCGGCACGAACTGCAAATCCTTCACATGGCCAAGAAGCTGCATCGGCTCCTCCTTAACCCCAAGCAGCCTGCTGCCGTGGCAGGAAGGATGATAGGTAACCTTATGCGGGAACCTTGCGCCGACATCGGTAATGCCCAGCACCTGAACGAGGAACTGTGTGAACTCGTACGTTTTCTCCTGCAGGCGCTTCGCTTTGTCCAGCCATTCAGGTTCGTCTTTGAACAGCTCGCTGTAATGATGGATCATATACGCGCAGGAGCCCGAAGGCGATACGACAAAATCGCTGTCATCAAAAGCCTGCAGCAGCGTTCGTGCTGCGGTTCGCGTCTCCTCCCAGTATCCGCTGTTATAGGAAGGCTGCCCGCAGCATGTCTGGGTTTCGGGAAAGTCCACCTGAACGCCATACCGGGCAAGGATGCGCACGATCGCTTCGCCGACTTGCGGATATATGACGTCGCTAAGGCAAGTGATAAATAAGGATACTTTCATGGCAAACCTCTCTTCCTGGAGCCGTCCGAAATTTCAGCTTTCTCCATTACACGACCGTTACGGAAAGAGACCGGTCGGATAAAGCGGCCAGTGTCTCCTCCGTGATGCCGTCATCCGTAATGATCGCACTTACCTGCTCGAGGTTCATGACATGGGTAAAGCCCTGCTGCCCGAATTTGCTGGCATCGGCCAGCAGAATCACTTGATCGGCTATCGCCACCATCTTTTGCTTGATGCGGGCCTGCAGCTCGTTGGATTCGCTGACCCCGCGATCAAGATGAACCCCTTTGCAGGAGAGGAACATTTTATCTACATAATAAGATTCAAGTGAACGCTCAGCGAGCGGGCCGACGAAAGACATAGAGCGGCTCGCCAGCAGCCCGCCCGTGGAAATCACTTCGATTTTCTCTTTGCCGCTGAGCTCGGTAGCGACGCGAATCGAGTTGGTCAGCACGGTGAGCGGGATATCTGGAAGTTTGGATGCCATATACCATGCGGTGGTGCTCGCATCCAGCAGGATGCGCTCTTTCGGCAGTATCCGTTTGACTGCCTCGTCCGCGATCCGCATTTTCTGCTCGGCATGTGTAATTTCACGCTCCGCATATGGAATTTCCGGTACATCTCCCTTTAGCTTGACACTCACAGCTCCACCGTGAGAGCGCCGAAGCCGCCCGGCCTGTTCCAAGCGGTCGAGATCACGGCGGATCGTCTCCTCGGTGACGCCACAAAGCTCGCTAAGCTCCGAGACCCGCATGCTTCCCTTCTCATTAATCATCTGTACGATGTATTCATAGCGTTCAGCTACCAGCATTCCTATTTCACTCCATCTTTGTATTCATTGGAACGGGCTTGCCGACTACCAGCTTGCTCCGCCCTTGCCTCTAGCCAGTATCCCTGCTCCGTAGCCGGAAGCGTGATACGCCTTCATCGGATCAACCGCAAGCCCTGCTTCCTCGCGCACCGCATGAAGCAGTGGCGTCACATCGAACTCAAACGCGCGGCGCACCGCATCCTCCGCACCGAGCACATCACCCCGTTCAGCTGCTTCCGCGACCTCCTTGTGATTGATGAGCAGGGATTTGGCATACTGCGTCTGTACATTCAGCACGGAGCGGATCATGGCTGGTATTTTCTGTTCAATGTTGTGGGACTGGTCGATCATAAACGCGATTTTCTCCACTGCGCTTCGAATTTCCTCATCCGCGTCATTGGCCGCAAGCACGATTTGGTAGAAAATCAGAAACAATTCATACGGATTCATCGAACCAACGATCAAATCGTCATCCGCATATTTATAGCTGTTAAAATGGAATCCGCCCAGCCGCTTCTCGTCAATCAGATAAGCCACGATATGCTCGATGTTGGCCCCCGGCAAATGATGGCCGGTGTCAACCAGGACCTCGGCTTGCGGCCCAAGCTTCTGAGCATAGTTGTAGGCCATGCCCCAATCGGCGATATCCGTATGGTAAAAAGCCGGTTCAAAAGCTTTATATTCGATCAGCATACGCATATCCGGCGTCAACGCACCGTACATTTCCGCCAATGCTTCAAGCATCCAATGCTTGCGCTTGCGGATATCGCCTTGGCCCGGGTAATTCGTTCCGTCTGCAAACCACAGGCTCAAGTCCTTCGAGCCCGTCTCCTTGGCGATATCCACGCATTCCAGCAAATGATTCGTCGCTTTGCGGCGAATGGCCGGGTCGCTGTTCGTTACGCTGCCCAGCATATAATCGTCATCCTGGAACAGATTCGGATTGACCGCGCCGATCGAAAGTCCAAGTCCCTCGGCATGGCTTCTTAGCTTCCCGTAATCATCAACGTGATCCCACGGAATATGGATCGCCACGGAAGGGCACAGCCCCGTGAGACGGTGGACCACCGCAGCGTCTTCGAATTTCTCATACGGATTCCGCGGAACGCCGACCTTCTGGAACACTTTAAAACGCGTTCCGGAATCCCCATAACCCCATGACGGCGTTTCTATTTTCAGTTTCTTCAGCCTGGCCTTAACCTGCTCCAGATCAATCCCCCGCAACTTCTGCTGCTCTTCAAATAACATATACGCTTTATCCGACATCGACAAGCCCTCCTCTTCATCCTATGAGAAATCAATTCTACGAATCACTTATGAAAAAATAGGCGACGCTTCCCCTAATATTAAAATACCGAACCATCCATCTTAACGTGTAAATGCCGCCGGCACCCCACCATCGATTGTCAACATGCAGCCCGTAGTTTTATCCGCTTTGGAAGAAGCGAAGAAGGCGATTCCTTCGGCTACGTCCTGCGGGTAAATATTGACCAGCAGCGTCGTGCGCTTGCGGTAATGCTCCTCTAGCTTATCCGGCTCAATCCCGTAAGCCGCCGCCCGCTCATTGCGCCAATTCGAGTTCCAGATCGCCGAGCCCTGTAAGATCGCATCCGGGAGAATCGTGTTCACGCGAATGCCGAATTCCCCGCCCTCCGCGGCGATGCAGCGGGCCAAATGGGCTTCCAGCGCCTTCACTGAGCTGTAGGCAGACGCGTTTTTACCAGCATAAATCGAATTTTTGGAGCCTACGAACACCATGCTGCCGCCAAGTGCTTGTTCCTTCATGAGCTTGAAGGCTTCTCTCGCCACAAGAAAATAGCCGGTACCCAACACATTCATGTTCAGGTTCCATTCCTGCAGCGAGGTCTCGTCAAACGGACTCGAAGTCGCCAGCCCCGCGTTGTTCACGATAATGTCGACGCCTCCATAATGCAGAGCGGCTTGCTCGTATGCGGCGCGAACCATGTCCTCATTGGTTACGTCCATTTTCACGGCCAAAGCGCTGTTATCGCCATAATTCTCGTTAATTTTCGCGGCCACCTGCTGCGCGCCTTCCAGGTTCAGATCCGCCAGTACCACATGCGCTCCTTCACTAACGAGGCGCCGTGCCGTCGCGCTGCCGATGCCGCCTGCTCCGCCCGTAATGAACGCAACCTTGCGGGAGAATTCCGCTTCGGCCGGGGCCAAGGACAGCTTATACAGCTCAAGCGGCCAGTATTCTACGTTATACGACTCATTCTCGCTGAGCGAGACAAATTTACCTAGCGTCGTCGCACCGCGCATAACCGCGATGGCGCGATGATACAAAGCGGCGCTGACTCGAGAATTAGCCCAGTTCTTACCGGTGTTGATCATGCCAATGCCCGGTATGAGGATAACCCGTGGAGCCGCCTCGAACATGACATCGCCCTCATTTTTGTTCCGCTCGAAATAAGCCTTGTATTGCTGCTTGTAATCAGCGATCCCTTCGATCAGCTTCCTGCGCAGTCCCTCGACGTCGCTTGCATCTGGCGTCCAGTCGATGAAAAGCGGAACTACCTTCGTGTGAACGAGATGATCCGGGCAGGCCGCGCCCACCTGGGACAGCTGGGCCGAATCCTTGCTGCCTACAAACGCAAGCACATCCTCTTCATCGTCGAAGGTTAGGATCATTTTCTTACCATCGCTGACCGCGCCGCGAATCGATGGCATGAGCTTTGCTACGATGCTTTTGCGCTCCTCGCTTGGCAGCGGCTGGTGAACCAAGCCTCCGAACAAGGTAGCCACGTTGACGCGGGACTCAATGTAGCGCTCGGCCTCATTGATGATTTCGATCGTCTTGGCATAGCAGGCTTCAGAGGTATCGCCCCAGGTAACCAGTCCATGCTTCTCCATCAATACAAGCTCGGCCTTAGGGTTATCGAGAACGCCTTGGGCAATCATTTGGGATAGCGTGAATCCCGGTCTGATGTACGGGACCCAAACGAATCGATCCCCGAAAATTTCCTTAGCAATCTCTTTCCCGTTATCTGCGCAGCAGAGGCTGATGATTGCGTCCGGATGCGTATGGTCTACATGATTAAACGGCAGAAAAGCATGCAGCAATGTTTCGATGGAAGCGCGCGGATGTTTAGAGTCGATCATGCAATTCGCCAAGTAGGCGACCATGTCTTCATCGGACATTTCCTCGCGTTCGAACAGCGGCTGGATGTCCTCCATGCGCAAGCCGGTGAAATTTCCCTGCTTCATCGTAGCAAGGTCCGAGCCGCTCCCCTTGACGTACATGACTTCAATGTCACGGCCTCTGAAATCCTTGATCACGGTCTTGCTCGAAGTATTGCCGCCACCCCAGTTGCATACCCGGCGGTCCGAGCCGATGAGATTGGAGCGGTAAACGAGTTGATCGAGTCCTCCTTGCAGTACGGATGCTTTAGATGAGTCCCATAAATTTTGTACCATATCGATAACCTCCGATTGTTTGAAGTTTTAAGATAATTGCATGAATATATATTCAGTGAAGCTAAACCAATCTCGCTTTGATTTGCTCCCAGCGTGCCACGGCATCGTCCATGCCTTCCAGCCCTTCCAAGTCATGAATAGGCCGAGGCTCGTATCTCTTCAGTGGAACAGAATTGCCGATGATGCCCCGAGCTTCTTCCAGCCCCTGCAATTGTCCCGAGCTGATCATCTGGACGGCGATGTTGCCTAGAGCGGTCGCCTCCGATGGACCGGCTATGACCTCGATTTGCGCCATATCTGCGCTCAAC
Source organism: Paenibacillus sp. YSY-4.3 (assembly GCF_054767475.1). Classification (NCBI taxonomy): domain Bacteria; kingdom Bacillati; phylum Bacillota; class Bacilli; order Caryophanales; family Paenibacillaceae; genus Paenibacillus; species Paenibacillus sp. YSY-4.3. The sequence goes on from NZ_BAABMC010000007.1 coordinate 76,670, forward strand.
TGGCAAAGCAGCTCGTTATTGGCTCCTCCGCCGACAATATGCAGTGTATCGATGTGCTGTTCCGTTAGTTTCTGCAGTTCTTGGATGCTGTCCTTATATGTCAGAGCCAGGCTATCGAAGATGCAGCGCGCCAGCTTGCCGATCGTATCCGGCTCTGACTGCCCCGTCTCCCGGCAGCAAGCCCGAATTTCCTCCGTCATGCTGCGGGGGTTTAAGAACCGCTGATCATTGCAAGGAACCAAGTGCTGAAACGGCTTTTCCCGCATCGCCAGCTCCGCCAGCTCGGCAAAGCTATAAGCGTCCTGCGTCTCCCGGCGCACCTCCTGGATCATCCAGAGTCCCATAATATTTTTGAGAAAACGATACGTGCCGTAAGCGCCCCATTCATTCGTGTAGTTTGCGTTCATGGCCTCTACAGTGTTCAACGGAGTCCCGCGCTCTACTCCCAGCAAAGACCATGTCCCGCTGCTGATGTATGCCCATGTTGTATGCGGCTCGGCCGGAACCCCGGCGATAGCCGAGGCCGTATCATGGGTCGGAGCAACAATGAGCTCACAATCGGGCAAATCATACTGCCGCTGCAGCTCGGGGGAGATACTCCCCAACTTCGCACCTGGCTCCATAAGCTTCGCGAACTGATCGCGGCGCAGTCCCAGCAGCCCCAGCAGTTCCTCGTCAAAATCTCCAGCCGCCAAATTCAGAAGCTGCATCGTCGAAGCATTCGTGTACTCATTCATGAGTTTTCCGCCTAGGCGGTAATAGAGATAATCCGGCACCATTGCGATTTTGGCAGCCCGGGAAAGCTGCTTACTGTCATGAACATACAGCTGATACAGCGTGTTGAAGGGCAGCTCTTGAATTCCCGTCCTGCTGTACACCTCGGCTCTGCTAATCGTTCTGTGCAGCCGATCCGGAGCATCCTTTGTCCTGCCGTCCCGATAAGCATACACCTCATGAATACGCTTACCATTTTCGTCAAGAAGCACATAGTCGACAGCCCATGTATCAATGCCGAGCGTGCAGGCATCTATCCCCTCCTTCTTGGCTTTCTGGAGTCCTTTCACGATTTCCGCGAATAAATAATCGATGTCCCAATAATGATGTCCTTCTGTCTCGGTAAAAAAGTTGTTGAAGCGATGAATTTCCTGCAGCTCGATCCTCCGCTCCTGCTGATGAAGGGTTCCCCTCACAAGGCGGCCGCTCGAGGCGCCGATATCCACGGCAATATAGTTATTCATTCCATACCCATCTCCTTAATAAAATAAGGTATGTCATCATCCTAATCCCAAAATACCATAAAAGTCAACAAAAATACATAATAATATCTTGTTTTATATTTGTTTTTGTTTATTTTATAATTTATTTTATTTTGTTTTCGTGTTTTCTCTTGGTTTATCTGTATTATTAATTGTTTTTATGAAGAAACAAAACAAACCCGGTTCATTAGGGAACCAGGTTTGACCTATATATATTGCAGCAGCTTGAAATCATCGGTAATATTATGGATGAGGAATTTTATGTAAGTTAATTGCTTGAGTATTTTTCTCGTGCTAAGACGGAGGTAATGTCTACGATGGATCACAATTGGCAGCAAGCCGCAACATTGCCGCAGCATTCAACGATAACAAAGGAACGAATCAGCACGTTTCTGCAGGGCTTTCCCGAAGTCTTTCGTTCTGATGCCTCCCGCATTCCTGTGACTTACCCTATCACGCTGTGGCAGGATGTAAAGTTGCCCTGGCTGCCAGGCGATCATGATGGCAAAACCATCATTCACGGCCAACAGACGCTGCATTATTTTCGGACTTTTCTATACAATGAGAAGATCATCTGGCAAATTCACCTGGCAAGCATTCGGGAAACGAAGGGCTCCCAAGGGAAAATGCAGTTGCTGGACTGCGTGATGGATGTCAAGAATGCGCACGCCGAAACGATATTGCAGGCGAATACAACCCTTCTCCTGCTGGATCAGCCAAGGCCAAGTCCACAGCCGAAGTCCAAATCCCATTCACAGTCACATACCAACCTTGTTAGATCCATGACTGCCGGACGCATTTCGCCTCCCGAGCTGTACGGCCTATGGGATAAGAAGAGCCTTCTCATTCCGGGAGCGGTGCTGATCGACGCCTGCCTCGGCACGATAACCGAAGACATGCTCATCGCTTATGCCGCTGCTTCGGGCGATCACAATGCCATCCACTTGGATTTGCAGAAAGCCTTGGAATTCGGACTGCCCGGCCGGGTAGCACATGGCATGCTCGTATTAGGCATGGTCGGAAATCTGCTGCAAGAGCTGCAAACCGGTCATATGACACTTAGGAGCCTAGAGTGCCGCTTTCGTATTCCTATTGTGGAAGGCGATACCGTATTCTCCAAGGTCATTGTCCAATCCGTAGTCACCTCTCAGTGTGCGGACAAAGGTGCCTCTTCCTCCGAAGAAGCAGCGGCCCGAAATAATCCGGGAGTCTATTGCCTGCTGGAAGTGTTTATCGTTCGGCCCCAGCCCGATTCATCGAATTCAGAATCGCATCTATACGCCGCCACTGCACATTCGAGCGGCAACTCGCAGCGAATATTGGCATACAGTGGTTCGGCCGTCTATGTATTCGTCTAATCCCAATGGCCGATTTCCACATTCCCTTTCAACAGATTTCGCGCAATAATGAGCCGCTGGATTTCATCCGTGCCCTCATAGATACGCCATACTCTCATCTCCCGGTACCAGCGCTCGATCGGCAGATCTTTGGAATAGCCCATGCCGCCGTAGATTTGCAGCACCCTGTCGACGACTTGGTTGGCGACGCCCGCGCCGTACAGCTTCGACATGGAGGCATGATGGCGCGCATCGAGCTGTTTCTCCACCCGCCATGCCGTATGCAGGACAAGCCATTTCAGCGCCTCGACCTCAACGGCGGAATCGGCTATCATCCACTGAATACTCTGCCTAGAGGCCAGCGTTTCGCCAAAGGTCACCCTTTCGTTCGCATAATCGATCGCCATTTGCAGCAGCCTTTCCGATGCCCCGACCGCGATGGCCGGTACGACCCAGCGTCCTCTGCTGATCCACTGCATAGCCATTGTTAAACCGTGGTCCACTTCGCCAAGCACATTCTCATCCGGAACGAGCACATGATCAAACATCAGCAAGGAAGGGCTTTTATCTCCGCCCATCGTCAGAATCGGTTCCGACGTCCAGCCCATTTCCCGATCGACAAGAAAACAGGAAATTCCTTTATGCTTACCGAATGATGGATTCGTCACGGCAAAGACGATCGCAAAATCTGCTTCGTTTCCGTTCGTAATAAAGGCCTTCTCGCCATTCAAAATCCATCCGCCGACCGTCCGCTTGGCCGACATTTGAATATTGCTTGCATCCGAACCGGCTGCTCGCTCGGTAAGCGCAAAGCAGGACTGCCTTTCTCCGGAAATGACCGGGTACAGGTACCGTTCCATCTGCTTCTCATTGCACATAAACAGGATGTTATCAGCCTCTCCGCCCAGCACGAAAGGAACGCAGGTACGGCCCAGCTCTATTTTTACGATGGCGCTTGTGATCGTTCCCAGATTGGCTCCCCCATATCTTTCCGGCGTTTCAATGCCCCAAAGCCCGAGGCCTCTAGCTTTGTTCTGAAGCGATCTGAGCTGCTCCCGGCTGATCCCCTCGCGCTCATTGAGAAGCAGCTGGCGCTCCAAAGGAATCAGCTCATCGGCGACAAATTTGCGTACAGTGCGTTGAATATGCTTTTGCTCTTCGGTCAGTTCAAAATTCATGCTTCTCTTCAGCTCCTTATGAATATGATCCGATATTGAAGCGATCGAGATTCACTCGAACACCTGCTGTCTCCCAATTCCTCGTGCTGCAAAAATGCGGTAAAGCTCGACAAGCTGCCTCTCTGTGGGGTGCTTATAGTAAAGCACATCATAAGCTTGCCTGATCGACTGGCATATGAGATCGAGATCGGATAACACGGTCATGTCGATTACGGCGACTTCCCTGCTTACGGCTTCGGCAGTAATGGCATCGACAGCTTCGGCGCTATGCTTATAAACCACGATAATGCTGACGGGGTAACGACTCCCCTCATACCCCTGATAGGCCCGTACGACATTTTCGAACCGCACATAGCAGTCCCACCAGGAAATCCTGATTTCCGGATTGAAGAATTCCGCCAGAATTTTTTGCGCCTCTACTTCAAAGGATGGGTGGCGGGAGATGAAATGCTGCAAATTCGCCAGCCAGCCAGTGTAACGTGCTTCATTGAATTCGGAAGGATGATGCACATGGTAGACAAGAGCGTTTTTGTTGAAAATAAACATCCCGCCCGACTGCTCCAGCCTGTAGCCCAGCTCGCTGTCCTCCAGTCCCCAGCCCTGGAAGCCGTCACTAAACATACCGGCACCGATCAGGCTTTCCCTTCTGACCGATATATTACAGCTGAAGAACAAGTGCCAGGCCGTACGCAATGCCCCCGCATTTTCGGAGAACTGTTCCATCAGCCAAAATCGTTCATCTTCCTCGAAGGGCGGCAATCTGCCTTCGTCAAAGAGCGTTTTTCCCCGCCCTCCGGCGATCGCTCCTTGCTCCATATACCTTCTAAAGCCGATGACGAGCTTGTCGTCTGCGTATTTATGAACGCGCAAATGCTCAGCGACAAACCCCGGTCCGGGAATTTGATCCCCATCCAGGAAAATAACGATATCGCCGCTGGCGCTTACGATGCCCTGATTCCGGGAAACAGCTCTGCTCGATTGCGCCGTGCTGGGAATATATCGATATATTAGCGGGTAATTAACCGCCAGTTGATGGATCAATTCCTCTGTGCCATCCGTTGACCCGTTATCGACGAGTACGACCTCGAAGCTGTCCCCCTCCTGTAGACTTTGACGGGATAAGGATGTCAGGCAGACCTCGATAATTTCTTGCTGGTTATAGGCCAGTATGACGATGCTAGCCTTCATAGAATCCTCCTTTCTCGGCCCGCAGCCCCGGAAACTCCTTTTTATAAGGTACCAATCTGCGCTATGGCTATAGCAGTCCGTTGATCAAGGCGGCAGCGCGCTCTGCGCCCCCGTAATGCCGGGTAGCAATGCTGTCTCTCAACGTTTGCCCCTGCCCCAAAGCACCGCCGCTGAGCATCGTTTCTACGATGTCCGCAAGCCACCGGCCCGTCACCTCATCTGGGCGGATCATGCAGCCGCCGCCGATATTCTGCAGCTGCCGGGCATTGAACTCCCTTTCCGCCCAGGTAGGGATCATCAAAGAAGGCGTGCCTGTCAGCAGCGTAGTCATGCAGCTACCGTGACCGCCATGGTGTATCATGATGTCGCTTCGCTCTGCTGCCATAACCCCGGATACGTAAGTCGCAAAACTTACGTTCGGGGGAATTTTCCGCTGATCTCCCTCCAGCGGATTAAAGCCCGTAGCGATCAATATTTCCGTGGAGGTATGGCCCAGTGCATTGATCACTTCCCTAAAAATATGTCCGCCGCTCTCGACACCCCATTCCACGAGCCTGCTCGTATACACAAATACGCGTCTCTTCCCGGCCAGGGTCCGCTCCTCTGCCAGCCAGGATGGCGGCAGGCCTGCCGTACTGTCATCCCTCCAGACGATGGGTCCGACATATTCCAGCGGGACAGTGAGGGCCTGCGGATTTACGGGATCAAATTCAGGGATGCTCGGCACAATCGCTAAATCACCGGCCAGAAAAGTCAGGACGTTATCGCTCTGGTCCAGCCCGTGCAAAACAAGCGTTTCGTTTAGCGCCGCAGTAACAGTATTACTGGCCTCATCGGCATCGAACTTTACCTGACTTGCCGCTGCATGAGTGGTAAATGGCATGCCTCCGGGGAGAGAGCAGGCTTGGTGGATGGAAACGAGCGGAACTCCGAGCTTGCGGGCGATGAAAGCGGCCGACAAACTGGAATCTGTCAGCACAAGATCCGGTTTGAAGGCCGACGTTACGCCTAACCTGGTTTCAAGTTCGTTCTTCATATATACCGGATCGGCATAGCCCATCATAGCCAAGAAATGGTGGAAGTTCGCAAAATCGGGATCAAACGCCTGGCCCTTCGGCTCCGGAATAGGCGGAATCGGAATGGCTTCAAAGCCGAGCTTCTCCATAGCTGCGCCCGCATTGCCCCAAATCGTAAAAGCGACCTCATGCCCCATGTCCCGCAGCTTGATCGCGATGGGCAAACAGCGGTTGATTCTGCCCATTCCGGCCATCATGCCGATAAATATTCGTTTCTTCTTCAACAAGGCATTCCTCCATAGCTTGATCAATTCGAAGATTTGGTCAATAGTTCGGCGGCAATTTCGCTAGCCTCCCATTGTCCAGAAGTGCGCGAGGCCAGCATTTCATGCTTGGGACGTGCCCACAATCCAATATCGCAGCCGTTAACGGTAAATATTTCGCCGCTAATTCCCCGGCTTTGCGGCAGGCTTAGCGCCACCGCCAGCTCGGCCGCTTCTTCGGGCGTTCCTACCCGCCAATAATCAGGGGGGCTATGCCCGGCTGCCTCCGCATCCCGCCTAGCCCGCTCAATATACGGAGCGGTCATGTCCGTCAAAGCCGCCGGTGCTATGGCGTTGACGCTGATTCCATAATTCTGGAGCTCCAGCGCCAGCGTCCACGTCATGCCAAGCAAGCCGGCTTTGGCCGCGCTGTAGTTAAGCTGCCCAGCCGTTCCTGTTAAGCCCGCTGTCGAAGTCATATTAATGATGCAACCTTGCCTTCTCTCCCTCATGCCAGGCAATGCGGCCCGAATGCAGGAAAAAGCCCCTCTCAAATGGGTGCCGATCACAGCATCCCAATCTTCTTCGCTAAGCTTATGAGCCATTCTATCGCGGATAATTCCGGCGTTGTTCACCAGAATATCGACTTGGCCGAAATTCGCCTTAGCCTCGGAGATGATCCGGGCTCCCCCCTCCATCGTAGAGACCGATTCGGCGATGCCGATTGCGACGCCGCCATTTTGGCGAATTTCCTGAACAACCTCGTTAACGCGGCTTGCATCGGTGCCATTGACGACCACCCGGGCGCCTTTATCTGCCATTCTTAACGCGATGGCCCTGCCGATACCGCGGCTGGAGCCAGTAATCACTGCGGTTTGCTGATCAAGCTGCAATGCGGTCGCCTCCTTTTCCCTTCTTATTCGACTTTCTCCCATAACGTCGCTAGCCCCATTCCGCCGCCGATACCCAGCGTCGTAATGCCTGTTGCGGCGTTCAAGCTCCGCATTTCGCTATACAGGCGCGTAACGAGAATCGCCCCGGAGGCTCCGTAAGGATGGCCAAGCGCGATAGCCCCGCCGCCGACATTGACGACTTCCTCCGGGATGTTCAGCTGCTGCAGAGAAGCCAGCACCTGCGAGGCGAAAGCTTCGTTGAATTCCACGATATCGATATCTCTTACCGTTAGGCTGCTTTTTGCGAGCAGCTTGTTTACCGCGGGTACCGGACCGATCCCCAAATAATTCGGATCAACTCCGGCAGCAGTCGAATCGACGAATTTCATAACAGGCCGCAAACCAAGTGATCTGGCTTTCTTCAATGACATCATCAAGACGATGGCTGCACCATCGTTAACTGGACAAGCGTTGCCCGCCGTTACTGTGCCCTCGGCATCGAATGCGGGCGGCAAAGCCGCGAGCTTCTCGAGCGTCGTGCCTGGACGCGGACACTCATCGGTATCGATAATTTTTGCTTCCCCGTCTACCGTAACGGTGATCGGCATAATTTCGCCCTGAAAGCGCCCTCTGCGGATCGAGTCCACGGCCTTCCTTTGACTATGAAGGGCATATATATCCTGTTGCTCCCTGGTGATTCCGTACATACCTGCGACATTGTTCGCGGCCTTGCCCATGCCCGGATCACCGATAAAATCGGGCGAGAATCGTGCGCGGCCCATAATGGCAGGAAATTCTCTGCCGTATAAAGAAAGAGGCTTCTCGATCTTCCATGGTGCACGACTCGTGCTCTCTACGCCGCCCGCCAAATAAATCTCTCCCGCTCCAGCCTGAATCAGCCGCGCCGCTAGATTAATCGCTTCGAGACCTGAGCCGCATTGCCGATCGACCGTAACCCCAGGAACCTCTACCGGGAGTCCGGCAGTCAATGCCGATAATCTGGCGATATTGCCGCCGGGGCCAACGACATTGCCGAGGATCACGTCATCGACATCCCCGGATCCCACGGAAGTTTCGTCGAGAATGGCTCGAATCACCTCGGCAGCCAGAATCTCCGGCGGAATCTCCTTGAACATCCCCCCATATTTGCCAATGGCCGTTCGCTTTGCAGCTACGATCACGGGAATCGACATGCTCACACCACCTTTCCAGCCAGCCACTCATTGACTGATGCGCGCGATATTTTACCGCTGTTCGTGTAAGGGAAGGAATCCACTCGCAGAATTGCCTTCGGACATTTGTAGCTGGCCAGCCGCTTGCGGCAGCATGCCATGATCTCCTGATCACTGATCACCGCGCCTTGTTTCGCTTTAACGATTGCAACGACCTTTTGCCCCCAATAGGCATCAGGCAAGCCGGCAATAACGGCTTCCTCGATTTCATCCAACGACAGCAGAGCCTTCTCAATCTCTTCGGGGTAAATGTTAAGCCCTCCGCTGATGATCATATTGTTGCTTCTGCCCACCATATAGAGGAAGCCTTCCGAATCCTTCATCGCTAGGTCCCCTACCGTGGCCCACTCTCCATGGATGACTTGCTTCGTTTCGTCTTCATTATTGAAGTAACCGGAGAATATCATGCCGCTTCTGATATAGACCTGTCCCACTTCACCTACACCGGATTCCGTGCCGTCAGGCTTGCGAATGGACACCTCAACTCCGTTAAACGGTTTGCCGATTGAGTCCGGTCTAGACTGATTGCCTATCGGGTCCAGCACCGTGACGAAGCTGAGCTCGGAAGCGCCATAGAATTCATAGATGCCTGCCTGAGGAAAAACCTCACCCGCTTTTCGCTTCGATTCCGGCGTCCACTTGTCTCCCGTCGTAATTAGCGATTTTACATAGGGTGCAGCAAAAACGGGGGTATGCGAGACCGCAGTATGGTATAGCGCTTCAAATATCGTAGGAACGAGATAAATATGGGTTATGGGACAGGCTCCCAGCATGGCCACCGCCTGTTCGGCGTTGAATTTTCGCGAGAGATAGAAAGTTCCGCCAAGGTACAGGGTTTGAATCGCCGCGTAGATCGTCAAGGAGTGCACGAGCGGCCCGGTACCAAGAACATGATCGGCTTCGCTTAAGCCAAACGCCTCTTTGGCTTGAGCGAAACTCTCCATCCATGAGTGCTGAGCGCGGAGGAATCCTTTCGGCGTACCGGTTGTTCCTGAAGTAAAACCCATATAGAATATGCTGTCTGGCTTTGAAGTAAGGGAATACCGCTGCCTAGCTTCGGCGGCAGTTGGACTGCCTTTGCGGTTATGATCCGTAAATTCCTGCGCTGCGGATTCGCTGTCGATAACGATTATATTCGTGGAATTAGGGATACTTGCTATACGAGGCAGCAAATCAATGCCAACGATCAAAATGGCTGGCCTGCACTCCTGTATAATCGCTTCGATATTCGCATCAGCCCATTTAGGATCGAATAACGCCGAGCATAACCCAAGCTGGGCCGCAGCCAAAAAATATTGCACGAACTCCACGCTGTTATGCAGCAAAAAACCGACGATCGCAGGCCCATCTGAAGTAAAGCTATTCTCAAAGGTCATCAGTTCGCAAGCCGCCTCATTAATGGCGTCATCAAGCTCCTCATACGTCAACCGACGGTGATCGACGACAAGCGCGGTTTTCTCCGGGTTTCTGGCGGCGTGCGCTCGCACGGCATCCGTAATCAGCATAAGGATCACACCTTCCCTACGGAATGTTTGGTAAAGACGTTTAACAAATATCCAGGCGTTCAGTATTGGCTACCACTTGCCCCGTTTTAACCAGATACAGTCCTTTGGCGGACATGCGAATATTAGGCAGATGGGAAGCAGTCAGAAAAAGCAGCGTATAGGCGGGATCGCGATACCGGTATCCGTGCTCCTGCATCAGGCGCGCAAAGAAACCAAGGGATTTGCTGATCTCTTCCATATTTCCGGCGCTCATCGCGCCGCCTAACGGAAGGGGGATATGCAACTGCTTACCGTTTGCAAAGCAAGCTAGTATCCCATCGCCACGCTCATTCAGCTCTTGCAGCATCTCGCACATGACCGTTTCGTTCCTGCCGATCAGCAAAGTATCGCCGGAAGCGCTGTAGGTGCTGGCGAGCGCTGTTATCCCGGAAGCAAAGCCTTTTATGCGGGTGTGAAGTGCCCACTCCCCTTTGGAGTCGAGCAGCGTGATGAGGCTCTCCTCATCCTCAAGCGGCGCATTGGCCACAAATTCATATGGCTTCGTAATGACATCATTGCTGAGCTCAATGCCAATATTGCCCTGTACACGGATCTGTTGCGGGGTCAGCCTGGCGTGCACTCTTCGGGTGGGGAAACAGGAATAGAGCCAGCTTGCGATTGAAGCTTCATCGGCTGGATGCAGGTCAACCCCGTTCCAGATGCACCACTTCCCCTGCTGCATGACATGGAGGGGAGCCGGCTCGTTCAGCGAGCGCAGAACGTTGAAGCTGGCAAGCTTGCCAGGGGCAATCCCGCCCAGGTCTTCATCGAGGCCGTAGTACGTCGCCGGATTCAGGGTAGCCAGCCTGTAGGCGTCCACTGCGGATAGGCCGGCTTCCATGCATAGCTTGATCATACGGGGAGTGCTATGCTCCTCCGTGAAATGCGGAGAAGGGCCGTCGCTCGTAAGCATGATGCGGTTCAAATTAAAGCGCGGATCGCCTGCTAGCCCAGCCAAAATATCCGGCAGGTCCGGGCGTATGGAGGAGTATCTCAGGCTGACATACAGCCCAATCCTTAATCTCTTCAACACGTCCTCAGCATTTAGAGACTCGTGATCCGCTCCGATTCCAGCCGCAGCGATCCCGCTGATTTTCTCATGGGAGACACCTGGCAGATGCCCTTCTACCCGCACTGAGGGTCCGCCCTTTAACATATACAGTCGTTCCAGCATCTCTTCATCGCCCTGAAGAAGCTTGAACCATTCCGTAAATTCGCCGCCTTGAATAACGAGCGGATGAGCAAGCCATGCCCGGAGCATACTGCGATCTCCAGCCTGCACTTGATCAAAATTGCACCACCACAAAAACATATGGGTGCTGATGCGGTCTAATTCCTCTATAAATGGAATGGCCCGTACGCCTAGGAGCATAAGCAGCGACAAGTTATCGTTGATCGATAACACCGTCCCATGGCGGAGCTGGCTAACGCCCCATGCGAACGGATTGTACATTTGGCAGGGATGCGCATGGGGTTCAATATAACCGGGAACAATGATTTGCCCCTGCTCCAGCTCAACGATTTGCGTATTCGGCGATGCCGCAAGTTCCTTCTCCCCGACGTAGGCAATACGTTTGCCGGAAATGTAAATATGACCCCTCTCTACTTGTCCCGTGTAAACATTTAGATAAGCAGCGTTCTTTAACCAAACATCCGGGGACTTGCTGCCAACGGATACGGCAATGAGGTCGCGGTATTCTTCAAAATGGCCTGGATTTATTCGCATCGTTCATCCTCACAATCTTAGTGCGATCAGCACGGTCAATAATAATCCACACAGGAGCATCGCCTTATAGTCAATGGCCTGCAAAACAAGCGTTCTTAACTGTGTGCGCTGCATCCCCGGGCGGTACCCTCGGGCTTCGATGGCCTGCGAGGCGCTTTCGGCTTTCTGGAACGCCAGCATCAGGACGGGTACGATGATCGGGATAAAATTCAGCAATCTTTTGACAACATTGCCGGAAGAGAAGTTGACGCCCCTGGCTCTTTGAGCTTTCATGATTTTGTCGGTTTCCTGCAAGAGAATCGGAATAAAGCGAATCGTTAAAGTCATCATCATGGCGATTTCCTGGGTCGGCACTCCTATCCTACGCAGCGGTGACAGCAGCGTTTCGATGGCGCTGGTTAAATCGCTCAGCTTCGTCGTTAAGGTCAACAAGGTCGCCATGGCTAACAGCAAAACGATGCGTACAGTAATCATAATCGCCTTCAGTACGCCTTGCTCGTAGAAGGACAAGGGGCCGATTTGGAACAGCACCTCCCCGCCCTGCGTTAAGAAAATATGGAAGACCGACGTGATGATCACGATCAGCCATATCGGCTTTAATCCTTTAATAATGTAGGAGACTGGGATCTTAGATATGGCAATCGCAGCTGCGACCATAAATGCCAGCATGGCGTAAGAGACAAGCGTCGTGAGGAAAAGCGCCGATATCATGAAGAACATAACGATCAGCAGCTTGGTCCGAGGATCAAGCTTATGGATTATCGATTTTTTTTCGATATACTGACCAAATATCAATTGCTGGGACAAGGCCATGCTTCAAATCCCTCCTTTACCGCTGGCAATCAGAAAATGATCGGCAAGCTGCGCCAGAATCGCTTCCTTCTTAACGGATTCAACCCTAATGGGGGTATCAAGCTTGGCATTTAGCTGCTCGACGAGCGCCAGCGCCATCGGAAGCTTTAGTCCTAATGCCTCTATTTCCTGCCGATAATGCGTAAAGAGCGTTTGCGGATCTGTTTTCATCTTAACTGTACCGCTTTCGAAAACGATGACCTCTTCGGTATATTCGGCCAATAGATCCATGTCATGGGTAACGATGACGAGTGTACGCTGCTTCTCCTTGCGCCAGCTTAGAAACAGCTCCATGAGCGACTGTTTTCCCTCAGCATCCAGGCCGACCGTTGGCTCATCCAGAATCAATACGGAAGGCTCCATCACCAATACTCCGGCAATTGCAGCTCTTCTCTTTTCCCCGCCGCTCAGCTCAAAAGGCGATCTATCCCCGAAGGATTCATCCAGACCGACCAGCCTAAGTGCCTCCAGCGCCTTGGTTCGGATCAGTTCCTGCGGCCAGCCTAAATGGTTAGGTCCAAAAGAGATGTCCTTGAGGACGGTATCCTCAAACAGCTGATGCTCCGGCATTTGAAATACGATACCCACTTTATCAAAGAGAACGGGCTTTCTTTTGCTATCGCTCCTGATGGTTGCGTCGCCAACACGGATGTTGCCCCGCGTCGGATACAGCAGCCCATTGAGATGTTGGACGAAGGTGGATTTACCAGAGCCCGTCCTCCCTACGACAGCGGTGATTTTATTGGCTTCCAGCGTCAAATTGAGTTCTCGCAGCACTTCGTTCTCCAGCGGCGTTCCGGCGTTATAGGAGAAAAATACGTCTCTTAATGTAATTTCCATAAACCATCCACCAAATCTTCCATACAAAATAGGGTGCGCGGGAGCGGAATCCCTTTGCTTCGCAAAGCATCCCTTACATTTACGGCAAAGGGGGCCGCCAAACCAGGAATCGACCGATAGTCTTCCTCGAATAATCTGGCCGGCGGGCCGTCGTACCGGATACGGCCTCGATCCAACACGATCATTCTTGAGGCTTCGGCCAGCTCCTCCATATCATGGGTGATCGAAATGATCGTGATCCCCTTCCGGTTCAGCTCCCTGATCAAGCCAAGTACCTGTTCTTTGCCTTCGGGATCGAGCATTGAAGTAGATTCATCGAAAATAATCACTTCCGGCTCTACAGCCAGAATGCCAGCAATCGCTATTCTCTGTTTCTGACCGCCCGATAAAGAATCGACATCAGCATAGATGTAATTCAGCATGCCTACGCTTTCTAGTACGAGCCTAACTTTCATTGCAATCTCCTCCGGGGACATGCATAGATTCTGCAGACCGAAAGCAACATCTTCATACACAGTAGAAGCAACGATTTGATTTTCGGGATTCTGGAAGACCATCCCGATTTTTTGGCGTATCATTTCCAGCTCCTGTTCATTACTGGTGCGGTAATCCTTATACCGGACCTCGCCCTCGGTAGGCAAAAGCAACCCGTTGATCAGCTTGGCTGCGGTGGATTTCCCAGTGCCATTCGTTCCTACGATAATCAAATATTCCCCGGATGGAACAGCCAAGGAGATATCGCTAAGAACGCGTCCCTGCCGGGGATACTGGAATGAGACGCCCGTAAACTGAATCATGGCATGACCTCCAAATAATGTTAATAGTACGCTGGAAATGTTTCGTTGAAAAAAGGTTTGCCGGGTGTAGGCAAACCTTACGTTTCATTCGCATTGGTAGGAGAATTAAGCTTTATGTGAGCGGCTGTTTGCCTCGTGGAGCAAAGCAGGACTTACCTTTAGCATTCGGATCGCGATCAGTGAAGACACTACGACTTTGAGCAAATCGCCAGGGATGAAGGTGACGTTGCCGATGATCGCTTTCCCGAGCGGTACATCTGTCATGAAGGACATGTAGGGGATTCCAATAGCATAGATGATTAATATTCCGCCAACCACATTGACGAGTATCAGTTTCCAGAGGTTGATGCGCGTTCCTATGCGTTGCACCAGATATCCGATCACAAATGCGGCGATCGGCCAGCTTAGGAAGTAACCTCCGGTTGGACTTGCCAGGACGGCCAAGCCTCCTCTTCCACCGGACAATAGAGGCGCTCCTGCGAGGACGATCATCGTGAAGATGAGTAAACTTAAACCTCCTAATCTAGCGCCTAAAATACTGCCGGCCAACATGACTCCCAACGTTTGAGCAGTAATCGGCACCGGGATGAACGGGAGCGGAATAGGAGGCAATAATCCTAAAACAGCCATGACTGCGGCAAATAAAGCCACATACATCATATCTTTGATTTTCATAAATGGCCCCCTACTATTCGATTTTTCATTTGATAGATTCAATATTGACACAATAATGACATAATATTATTTTCATGTCAATAATTAACTTTTTAAGACAAAAAAACAAAGAGCGCCTCACTTTGCAGTGAGACGCTGTGTTCAACTAAGCTATGTTTAAGCGTGGAAATTCTGGCCATCGGTTACTTCTTGCACGTATCCGGCACGAATTACGAAGTCTCCAAAATGCTCGCCTTCTTGGCGATCATTAGCGTACTGGGTAATGATCGGCTGCAAGGATTCCAAAATTTCAGCCTCGCCGATATTTTCCTTGTACAATTTATTCAACCGGTTCCCGGAGAAGCCGCCGCCAAGGTACATATTGTACTTGCCCGGCGCTTTGCCAATAAAGGCGATCTCAGCGAGCATTGGTCTGGCACAGCCGTTCGGGCAGCCCGTCATCCGGATGACGATGTCCTCCTCCTGCAGGCCAGCCCCCTCCAGCATTGGCTCTATTTTGTCGAGCAATGCCGGCAGGTATCGTTCAGACTCGGCCATGGCGAGGCCGCAAGTCGGGAACGACACGCAGGCCATGGAGTTTCTCCGCAGCGCGGAATAATGCAAGCCGTCAGTAAGGCCATATTCCTGAATCAGGCCCTCGATTTTTTTCTTCTTCTGGCTGCTGACGTTGGCGATGACCAGGTTCTGATTCGGCGTAAGCCGGAAATCACCGGTATGGACTTTGGCAATTTCCCGCAGGCCCGTCATAAGCTTATAATCCTCTTCATCCTTGATTCTTCCGTTCTGAATAAAGAGCGTAAAATGCCATTTGTTGTTGCTGCCCTTCTCCCATCCGTAACGATCGCCGTTATGCTCAAAGTGAAAAGGCCTTGCCTCCTCCAAGCTCCATCCCAGGCGAGTCGTCAGTTCCTGGACAAACCAATCGATACCGCGGTCATCGATTGTATACTTGAAGCGTGCATGCTTCCGAACGGAGCGGTCTCCGTAATCCCGCTGGATGGTGACTGTCTTCTCCGCCACATCAATAATTTGCTCTGGCAAGCAGAAGCCGATTACTTTAGATACCTGCGGATACGTCTTCACATCTCCGTGGGTCATTCCCATACCGCCGCCCACCGTGACGTTGAAGCCTTTTAATTGTCCGTCCTCAATTATCGCAATAAATCCCAAATCCTGCGAGAAAACATCGACATCGTTCGACGGAGGCACTGCCAAGCCGATTTTAAACTTCCGCGGCAAGTAGACGCGTCCATAAATAGGCTCTTGTTCGACTTGAGCATCATTGCTGTCAATAACCTTCTCGCCGTCCAGCCAAATTTCATGGTAAGCTTTCGTTTGCGGATCAAGATGGTCGCTTACTTTGCTGGCCCAGTGATATACCTCGGAATGGATTTCCGATTGGTACGGATTAGGGTTGCACATGACGTTGCGGTTCACGTCGCCACAAGCGGCTAAAGTGCTTAGCATCGCTTCATTCACTTCCTGAATGGTGTTCTTCAAGTTCCACTTGATGACCCCATGAAGCTGGAACGATTGCCGCGTCGTCAACCGGATCGTTCCATTCGCGTACTTTTGCGACACACTGTCCATCATGAGCCATTGCTCCGGCGTAACGACGCCGCCTGCCGCGCGCACCCGCAGCATGAACTGATAGGCTGGCTCCAGCTTCTGCTTCTGACGCTCGTTCCGCAAGTCCCGATCATCCTGCATATAACTGCCGTGGAATTTCATCAATCGGTTATCGTCTTCCGGTATGGAGCCGGTGATCTGATCTTGAAGCGTCTCTTCAAGGCTTCCGCGCAAATAATTACTTCTTATTTTGATATCTTCAACGTCGCTATGCGGCGCGCTGTTCGGCGACAATAAATTGTTGTCTGACATATTGGCAATTCTCCTCTCGTAATCTTCAGGATTCCTCGCTTAATACACATCCCGTTGATAACGTTTCTCCTGCTGCATCCGCGTCAAATACTCCGCAGCTTCCTCTGGGCTAAGACCGCCCTCTTGTTCTAGAATAGCAGCCAAGGCGGCATGCACGTCATGGGCCATCTTTTTCTCGTCCCCGCATACATACACTACTGCGCCTTCCTGCAGCCACTCGTAAACCTCTTTGCTCTTCTCGAGCATCCGGTGCTGGACGTAGACCTTCTTGTCGGTATCCCGGGAGAACGCAACATCCATGCGGGTCAGCACGCCATCTTTCAGCCAGCGCTGCCACTCCACCTGATACAGGAAGTCCGTTGAAAAATGTTGATCTCCATAGAACAGCCAGGACTTTCCTTCCGCACCCGACTCTTCCCGTTCGCCGAGAAAAGCCCGGAAAGGTGCGACCCCCGTTCCCGGCCCGACCATTATGATCGGCGTGTCGGGATTCTCCGGCAGCTTAAAGCTGGGGTTATGCTGAATGAATACCGGCAAAGCATCTCCCGGCTCTATCCGCTCCGCGAGCTGAACCGAGCAGACCCCGTAACGGTTGCGGCCATGCGCTTCATAACGGACAGTGCGAACGGTGAGATGCACCTCGTCCGGATAAGCTTTGGAGCTGCTGGCGATGGAGTACAGGCGCGCAGGAATTTTCCGCAGAATCGAAACGAACTGGCTGGCGCTTACCCCGGCAAAAGAGTGATCCGTTACCAGGTCGAGCAGATCGCGTTCAGCCAGGTAGGCCCGCAGCTCCTGTTCGCGCCCTGCTTCAAACAGCTGCTTCAGCTCTGCACTTGTGCTTAGCTGTGCGGCTTGCTCCAGCAGAGGTTTAGTCAGCACCGAAATTTCATAATAACGGCTCAGCGCATCCCGAAGCGTCCGCTGTTCACCATTCTTATTTACGGTAATCGTTTCCTCGCCGTTCCAACCCATAACCGTGATCAGATCCTCTACCAGCTGCGGGTGATTTTGGGGATAAATGCCCAAACTGTCTCCTGGTTCATACTGAAGATTGGAGCCTTCCAGCGATAGTTCAATATGACGTGTCTCCCGATCTGAGCCCCGGCCGTTCAGGTTCAGATTCTCCAGCACTTCCGCAGAGAACGGGTTGCTTCTGGAATATTCGGACTCCGTGCCGCTGCTTGCGGCCGCAGGAGCCGCGCTGCTAACTGAAGCACCGGAAGCCGACAGCTTACCGAGCGCTTCGAGGACATTCCCGATCCATTCCGTGGCGGATTCATCGAAATCCACATCGCAATCCACGCGCGGAGAAATCCGCTCGCCGCCTAGCTCCTCCAGGCGTTTATCGAAATCTTTCCCCGTCTGGCAGAAAAATTCATAGGATGTGTCGCCTAGCGCAAGTACAGAATAGCGAAGTCCCTCAAGCTTCGGAGCCCGCTTGCTATGAAGGAATTCATAGAAGGCAATGGCGCTGTCCGGCGGCTCTCCCTCGCCATGCGTGCTTACGACGATAAATAGGTTCTCAATTTTCTTAAGTGTATTCGGTTTAAAATCGCTCATCGACGCCAAAGTGACCTGGAAGCTCTGTTCCTCCAGCTTCTTCGACAGTTTCC
The DNA here is from genome assembly GCF_054767475.1 of Paenibacillus sp. YSY-4.3. Classification (NCBI taxonomy): domain Bacteria; kingdom Bacillati; phylum Bacillota; class Bacilli; order Caryophanales; family Paenibacillaceae; genus Paenibacillus; species Paenibacillus sp. YSY-4.3. The sequence goes on from NZ_BAABMC010000007.1 coordinate 94,964, forward strand.
CAGCCAGATTATGACTGTTCCCCGTCTGCGAGCCGTAAAGCACGGTCACTTCCTTGGAAATGGCCGGTTCTTGGGCCGCAACCGCCTGAACGAGCGTAGCTGCAGCGTTTAGCGCACCGGCTCCCTGCAACGCGGTTAGGTATCCGCTTAGCCAAATACGCTGATGATCGTTCAGCGTAGGAAGAAGACGATTGAGCAATTCCGACTGCTCTTGACTGAATGGGCTGTTACTCACTTGTAGTTCCAACAATATCCACCTCACGCAGCATACATAGAATTTAAATTAATTCCTAGTATTACTATCTAATTTATCATTTAATAAAATTTATCATAGCGCGCGCAGACGGTCAATTAGAATGATCTTATATCTTTGATTAGGAAAACTGATAATTGCATACTCAACGTCCGATAAAGTAAAAAAGACCCCGCGCCAAGGGCGCAGAGTCTTTAAACGTGGGAAGCGGTGGCTTCAAATCATATTCAATTATTGGCGCAACCAATCATGGTGCTGCCCTCTGTGGGCTACCATTTATAGTGCTGCCGCCTTCCAATAGCTAGGGTGCCTTGCCAGAGAACAATCGACGCAGAATCGATTTTCTCTTTCTTTTGAGAGAGTACATGGTGAATCAACTACCTTTCGGAATACAGGATTCTGTCGTTCCGTCTGTTCATTGATTATGACCACTTCCCACTTGTTCGTTATTACCCGCTTCCCGTGGGGATGAATCAATTTCTCGTATATATGAGGATTGCATCGCGAAGGAACTGGGCCGTACCGGGCTGTTCCGCATCATAATAAGCGGTGAACCTATCATCGTCCACGTACATCTGCGCCAGACCTGCATGGGCTTCTGCGCTGTATTCCTTCCAAGAATAGCACAGCCACTGCTTATGCAGATCCGCCACCCGCTGAGCGATCTCGCTTGCCGGGTCGCCGGTCTTATATGCTTCGGCCAGCGTACGCATAAGCTCCTCCTCTAAGCGCGTCATTTTTTCATATTGCTCTTCCGTCATCCCACGCAATTTCAAGTTGGACTGGTCAACCTTTTCATCCCCGTATTTTTCACGGATTTCCCTGCCGTATTTCTGCTCGTTATCGTCGATCAATCGCTGTTTGAACCCTTCAAATTTCTCTTTATCCGTCATGCTTATTCTCCCTTCATGCATAGCAATCGTCTTATCCACATTTCCGATAAGGACATCCAATTGCTTTCTTCTGTCAAGGAGTTGCTCCCGGTGCTGCTTTAGTGCCAATACGCTGTTAAACCCGGGTGAGGTTACGATCGCTTTGATTTGCTCCAGCGAAATTCCCAGCTCGCGATAGAACAAAACTTGCTGCAGCAGGTCTACTTCGGCTTGGCCGTATATCCGGTAACCGGACGAGTTGATTCTTGCCGGCTTAAGAATATCAATCTCGTCATAGTAGCGAAGCGTTCTCGTGCTGACTCCGGCCAGCTGGGCCAGCTTCTGTACGGTATATTCCATGGAATCACCTCCTGACAACTTCACTGTACACCTTTACGCAGCGTGAAGGTCAACACTAATATTTTTACAATATATAAAAGACCTGCGAATGACAATAAGTGCATGTCATTCGCAGGCCGTAATAGCCTTAATTATTAATATTGCGTATTGCCGGATTGGCTTGTATTGCCGGATGCGAAGCCTTTAAATAAGGTAGGAACACTAGAATATCTCGTATTCGTGATTTTCCCGGTTGATGTACTGCTATCTGTACGCAGAATCGAATCTTTTACCTTGGAAATATCGCAGTTGTCTACGTTCATCACAACTTTGAAAGTGGTACCGCCATTTTGCCGCACAAGCTTGCCGATGTCATTCGCTTTGAAATTCTTAATGTTGATCGTTCCTGCTGCATTGATTTGAAATACTTTGTCGTACGCCTTGTAAGCGCCTCCACCATTAATGTTAACGGTTCCAGAAGATTTGAGTGTAAGTGCATCTTCACCTACATCCGCCCATGTTACGTTATTGATGTTGCAGTTTCCGTAACAGTGAACTCCGTCAGCGCCTGGTGCCCCAATAATAACGTTCGTCAGCGTGGCATTCGCTTCCAATCGGAAAATCGGCTTCTGATCCTCAGCCTGGCTGCCATCGCCTAAGGTTTTCGGGTTGGCAACATAGGTTTGGCCTTTACCGTCAAACGTCGTTCCTGCCTTAACGATAATTGTAGAGTCTACCGTAATGGACGCCGCGGATGCATGGAGTGCTCCAAATAGCGTCATCACTAACGATAGGGCGAGAAAAAAACTAACTTTCTTCTTCATACAATTCATCCTCCCGATATGGTGTGGTGAGTTTATGCACACGTCTGCAATTTTTAACAGTTTTGTGAACATTTTCTCCCAATCACAGATTAGTGGAGGACCATCAGTAAATCAATAGGACCTTTGCATCATATTTACATATATGTTAAATTATAGAAAACTTATTTTAGCTTTTCCTATATCATTTTAACACACTTTATTGCCGCGCAAAGCATAGCTGGCTCAAAAAAATTTCAAGGAGCCAATTATATGGCCCCTGCCTTTATTTCGTGATCCTGTTCCAGCTTCATTAATCGCGCCTTCATGTCCAGTCCACCGCGATATCCGGTAAGTGCGCCATTCTTGCCGATCACACGATGACATGGAATGACGATCAATAGCGGATTTGCCCCGATCGCCGCCCCAACGGCGCGTACGGCGGACGATTTAGAGATTTTGCGGGCTATGCCCGAATAAGATTCCGTACAGCCATAAGGTATTTCGACGAGCGCTTGCCACACCTCTCGCTGAAATACGGTTCCGGGAGCATCCAATGGGAGGTTGAAGCACGCAAGCTCTCCTCGTAAATATCTGCTCAATTCCTCAGAATAGGGACGCATTCTCGCCTCGTCCTCAATCAAGCTATAGCCGGGGAAGCTCCGGCCAGCCCAAGCGTTCAGCTCTGCAAAAGGCAGGCCATGGGAGCCGACATAGCACAGCCCCCGGGTTGAAGCGGCAATATGAATGCTCCAATGGTCCACTTGCAGCAATGACCAATATAATGGGGATTCCAATGACTTTGTTATCATAATTTACCTCCTCGGTCGCGGTATTCTGCCGGGGTCTGTCCCGTCGTTTTTTTAAAAAGAGTGATGAAATAAGATGTGTTGCCGATGCCGACTTTCTCGGCGATTTCCGATATCGCCTTATCGTTTGTACACAAATATTCTGCGGCCATGTTCATTCTCTTCTGCTGCAGGTATAAGGCCGGAGTCACCCCTTTAATTCGCTTAAATGTGCGATGCAGATGATAAGGGCTGCCATGGCACATTTCGGCCAAAGTATCCAGCGTGAGCTTCTCCCGGTAATGGGCATCTATATACCCGGCAATCTGCTCCACCCATTCATCGTCCGGAAGCCGGCCATGAGCAGGCTTGCATCTTTTGCATGGACGAAAATTCGCGGATAAAGCTTCTTCGGCATTAGAGAATATACGGATATGCTCCCTCTTCGGCGGTCGGGATTTGCATGAGGGCCGACAGAAAATACCCGTCGATTGCACGGCGTAAATAAATTGATTGTCGTAAGACGCATTATTCCCTACGATCGCTTGCCATAACTCTTCGGTTAACGGCTGATCTTGTTTCCTCATAGCTTGCTTCGCCTCCATCAACAAGTATACCTCCGGATTCGCCAATTTGAACGTATATCCGGATGTAAAAGCAAGATATCGAAACTATTGATCCAACTTTCATGTTACAACTAGAGTGGGCTCTAATCAGCCGGAATGGAGGAATATATATGGAGGCAAGTACAGAGATGAACTTAATCATAACCGTACCCGAGCCATTTAGCTTCACACAAAATTTGACTTACTTATTGAGATCGCCCAATGAATGTCTATATCAGATCCATGACGGAAGGATTAGCAGAGCAATAACTATCGGGCAACATACACCGATCATAGAGATCAGCGATAATGGGAACAAAACACTGAAATTAACTATTAAAGGCGGCACTGCTCCAATCAGCAATTGGCTGCAATCCGAAGTCGCGAAATATGTCAGAGAATGGTTCGACATGGATCGCGATCTTCTTCCCTTTTATGAGATGGCTAGGGAAGATCGGCTGCTGAAGCAAGCGGTCTCTTCCTTCCATGGACTGCGGGTGATCGGCATCCCCGATTTGTTCGAAGCGATCAGCTGGGGAATTCTTGGACAGCAAATCAGTCTGGGTTATGCCTATACGTTGAAAAGACAGCTGGTTGAGCGCTTTGGCAGACAAATAACCTGTGAAGGTGAGCAATATTGGCTCTTCCCTTCCGCAGAAGATATAGCCGCGTTAACAGTTGAAGATTTAAGCGGGCTGCGAATGACCGTCAAGAAATGCGAGTATCTTATCGGTGTTGCCCGGCTTATCGCCGAAGGGGAATTGACGAAAGACAAACTGCTGAGAGCCGGAAGTCTGAAGGAAGCGGAACAGATGCTTGTTTCCATTCGCGGCATCGGGCCATGGACAGCTAATTATGTGCTAATGCGCTGTCTGCGGATGCCTTCGGCCTTTCCGATCGATGATGTCGGACTGCATAATGCAATTAAGCATGTAACGGGCAGCGATCGCAAACCGTCAAAACAAGAAATCCGCACACTGTCCGCGGCGTGGACAGATTGGGAAGCGTATGCGACATTCTACTTATGGAGATTCCTGTACTGAGCATGCCGCTATTTGGAGCAAAACATGATAAAATATGATGGAATAAACAATAAAGGCGGAGAAAATATATGGTGCATTCGTTTCTGATCGAACCGGATACGTATACGGCTTTCCCGGACGAAGCAGAGCTCATCGATAAGTGCAAGGAATGGGGCCTGCTATCTGACAAGGCTGCTAAAATCAAAATTTTCTACTATAAAGGCCATGGATTAAATGAAGCATGCAGCATTGTCGGCTATGTCGATCATATTACAGCTGTCATCCAATTAGCGAACAATCAAAAACACTGCATCCACCCTTCCTATCTGAAGGAAATGCAGGCTGCCAGCTACGGGGTCAAAGCCGGAGATGCGGCGGAAGCGCCAGACGAGAAGGCCAACGAACCGATCTCGTCCAAGACAGCCAATGCTGAAGCGGTAAACGAAGCTAAAAGCGATGCCACCACCGTTCCTGCAGAGGAGAAAGCGAAAATACCAGCTGGCGAAGCGAACGACAAACTCCCTGAAGCTGCTGAAGAGGCTCCGAAAACCAGCAGTAAAAAAGCTAAAAAAACCAAACTGGAGCTTCCAGAGGGCAAAGTGAAAATGGTTGCCACCGTCAAGGAGTTTACTACAATCCCCAATCACTTCTCCGATAACGATGATGAGGTCGTTATCTATGAGGATGTGGTTGTCATCGAGCCTGTAATCGAAATCGGGGACGCTTGGTCAAGCCATAGCGCGACCATGAAAAAGGCCGGACTGGACATTGGAGATACCGTTACCTTCGAGGCTAAAATCGTGGCCAAAAAACTGGCCAAGCATCCCGTGCGGCATAAGCTCAACAACGTCGCCAAAATCGAAAAGCAAGAATCATAAGCCGATGCCTGTTAGCGAAAAAAGTCGATTCACTCTTGCGAGGGAATCGACTTTTTTGGGCTTATTTCATCCGTACTGCTAACGTTAATACGAAGTCAAGTCAGAACGCGTTGCTTATGGCTTGCTTACCAAATCGCGGACGATGTCCGCCAATGTAACCTTCTGAAGGGTGCCCTCCATCGCCTTCTGAGCCTCAGCGAAAACAGGTTCAATCGTCGATTGGATGTTGCGTCCCACAGGACATTTATCATTCGTCTTGTCATGGACCGTGAACAATCCATTCTCATCAACAGCATGAACAGCATGGTAAATGTCCAGCAGCGTAATATCGGAAGCCGCCTTTGCCAGCTTCGATCCGGCAACGCCAGGCCTCACTTCTACGAGGCCTGCTTTGCTCAGCATTCCCGTTATTCGCCGAATTACGACTGGGTTGGTGTTCACGCTGTCCGAAATATAATCGGAAGTATTAACACCTTCCCGGTTCGTTTCCAGCACGGTCAATATATGAATAGCGACGGCGAACCGTGAACTGATCGTCATGGATATCCCTCCCGCCTATACTGTAACAAGTGTAGTTACACTAGAGCCGGATTGTCAATAGGATGCCTGAATCTTATTCGCTTTATCTGCCTTCAAATAAATTGCCTAGTCCTCCTAAAATGCTGCCTTCATCCTTACGTCCCGAATAACGCGCTGCCGAGAGCACGCGATCCGCCATACGGCTGAATGGCAAAGACTGCACCCACACTTTGCCCGGCCCGCGAAGCGTGGCAAAGAAGAGCCCTTCGCCGCCGAACAAGGCTGACTTGATTCCCTTCACGAACTCGATGTTATAATCGACTCCGGCCGTCATCGCGACTAGACAACCCGTATCGAGGCGCAGCACTTCGCCCGGGGCGAGGTTCTTCTCCAGGACGAGGCCGCCGGAGTGAACGAACGCAAGCCCATCTCCCTCGATTTTCTGCATAATAAAGCCCTCGCCGCCAAAGAAGCCGGTGCCGAGCCGACGCTGAAACTCAATGCCTACCGATACGCCCTTGGCAGCGCACAGGAAAGAATCCTTTTGGCAGATAATCCTCCCGCCGAGCATCTGAAGATCCAGCGGAATGATTTTACCCGGATAAGGAGATGCAAAGGTCACACTTTGTCTATTGTAGCCTGCATTCGTAAAGACCGTCATGAACAGGCCTTCTCCCGTAAGAAGCCGTTTGCCCGCTCCCATCAGCTTTCCGACTAATCCGCCGCCGTTCTCGCTGCCATCGCCAAAAATCGTCTCCATCCGAATATCCTGGTCCATCATCATGAAGCTTCCTGCTTCAGCGACGACACTCTCCCCCTGATCCAGCTGAATTTCAACGCACTGCATTTCACTGCCGTAAATTTCATAATCGATTTCGTGTGCATTCATACGCAGTCCCCCAATAAATTAACATAATTATAGTTATGTAAACCAAAGATGGCTAAAGCGGAAATCAATTCCGTTTTCTTATTTCATTATACACCCCGAGCCACACAAAAATAAAAAGCATCCATCTCTCCGCCAAGGAAAAGTGGATGCCCGCAGTGGAACCGCATTCAATAAAAGCTCTGCTACTCATACTCTAGAATATCCCGCACCTGCTTAGCCATTTCGATGTAAGGTCCTTCTGATAAAATGTTAAAAGCCAAATGGGTCGCACGCATGCTAAGCAGCTTATCGCCAGGCTCCAAACCGAACTGCCGCCATGTCTGCAGAGGTAGCTTGATATAGCGATCTTTGCTCAGCAGCACCCAGCAGAACATGCGCTCCTTGAAAATAACGGCCTGCCCTTCGGGAAGGGAGTGGTTCTGCAGCTCGGGCAAGCTCCCGAATATCGCCGCAAGCGGCGAGTTCGGGATTAAATCTCTGCACACGACGCTGAAGCCCTTCGCTGTATTGCGACCCGTCATCAATATAATTTTGGAGTTCAGTTTGATATTGTATTCCTGCAGGGCCTGATCCGGCAGGCAAAAAGATCCGTCAGGAAGTATCGTACTCCATGCGTAGAAGTACTTCCCGCCTTTGGCGGTTACTGCCATACTTATCATCCCCCGAGAATTAATGATAGCCTCTAGTTTCATCATCACCCAACGGGTAGGGATGGAGATATGACATTAGTCACCATGGCCTGGAAATGAGCTTAGGGATGCACATCCCCCGATGCAGGAACAGCCGTATGCAGCGTTGGGTCATCCGGCGTATCATCCCCGTCGTCCCCTTGCCTGCTGGCCAAATACAATTGATAAATGCGTACGATAATGATTTTCGCCATCATATAGACGGGAATCGCCAGAATCATGCCCAGAATGCCGGCAAAGTCGCCGGCGATCAATAATAGAATAATCGTGGTGAGCGGATGAATGTTGATCGTCTTCCCATAAATATACGGGGAGATCAAATTGCCTTCGATCTGTTGGGAAACCACGACGATAACGATGACCCAAATCACCATCGAGGTAGATTCGGTAAATGCTACGATCACGCAGGGAATAGCCCCCAGAAACGGACCGAAGTAAGGGATGAAATTGAACAGCGCCCCGACGATGGCCAGCAGCAGCGGATAAGGCAGCCCGATCAGCCAAAAGCCGACAAATCCCATCACAGCCAGCAGCACTGCGCTAATCATCCGGCCGGCAATGAAGCCTTTGAGCCCGTTATCGATTTCATGGATGACCTGCTCACCGTCGCGGCGATAACGCTTCGGAAGCATGCGCGTCAAGGATGGAGTCACCTGGTCATCCTGCTTCAGCATGTAGTATAGAAGGATCGGCGCAGTTCCCACGACGATGAAGAAATCGTTCAGGAAGGTAATGACGTGAGAAATCGATTTGGTGGCCGCCTCGATCACCGAGTTGATGGACTCCGTCAGCTTATTCGATATTTGCTCGTTCTGTTCGCTGAACATGGAGAACAGCTTGGATTGCCGTATTTCATTGAACTGGGCCTGCAGCTCGCGAAGCAGCAGCGGCACATTATTCACGAAATCGGTCACCTGCTTTTGCAGCGGAGGCCATACGACGATCAGAAAGACGGTAACGACGCCGGCAAACAGCAAGTATATGGCCAGAATGGACAGCATCCGGTTCCAGCCCTTCCGCTCCAGGAATTGGACAATCGGCCGAAGCAAATAATACAAAAATCCCGACAGCATGACCGGCACAATCAAAATGTTGATTAATGTAACAAGCGGAATAAAAATAAAGCTAACCTTGGACAATAATAAAATGATCGTCAGGACCATAATGATTCCTAGGCAAATACGATAAAAAGGCTTTTGCAGCAAGCAATCCCCTCCCCTTTGTACAGAGTAACGTCACCGTTTGTCGCATTCTCCTTATTCGACTGGCAGCGTATCCCATGCCGCATCGAGCAGCCTGTCAAACATTTCGTCGTCCTCTTCGATCCTAGAATCGACAAACAGGAATTGCTCCTCAATTCCGGGTTCATCCGCATAATGCAAACTGTAGTCCCAATCGTTTCCCTTTTTGCTGAAGAACGTAATTTCGTAATTTGCTTTATGCGACGCAACTTTAAAAATCGTTTTGCCTATGTAAGTACCATCCTCCTGTCGTTGCATTTGCGCTTCAACGATGTGCAGCTCCATTTCTGACGACTCTCCTCTACTCTATTAATTTTGTAGCGAATAACGGTGTAAATTTTGATAAAATTGCTCTATAATCGGTATACTGTGCAAACCGTCGGCCAAGCTGGAGGCTTGCTCAGCTTTACTTATCGTAACCATGTTTTGTTTCAATTTCAAGAAGTCTATATTGAGGTGCATTCCAAAGTGCTTAAGCGCAAAAAAAAGCAAGATTCTTTATCTCCAGCCAAAGTATTAACCTTCGGATTTATTATTATTATTGTTATCGGCACGTTTCTGCTGTCCCTCGGGCCCGCCTCGGCGAACGGACAGAGGCTTGGCTTGGTTGACTCCTTCTTCATGGCTACGTCGGCTGTCTGCGTTACTGGGCTTGTTGTCGTCGATCCGGCGACGCAATTTTCCCTGTTCGGCGAACTCACTTTAGTGATACTTACCCAAATCGGCGGCATCGGCTTCATGACGATGGGCACCTTGATCGCCCTTGCCTTCAATCGGCGCATTTCCCTGCGTGACCGCCTGGTGCTTCAGGAGGCAATGAAGCAGAATACGCTGGAAGGGCTTGTATCGCTGATCCGGCGTGTAGCGATCTATTCCTTTGTTATCGAATCGATCGGAGCCCTGCTGCTTGCCGTGAGGTGGTCTTTCGATATGCCGCTGGGGCAGGCGATCTATTATGGAGTATTTCACAGTATTTCGATTTTTAATAACGCGGGATTTGATTTGTTCGGTACAGTGCATGGGCCTTATAGCGGGCTCTCCGCTTATGTCAGCGATCCCTTCGTCAATATCGTCGTCATCAGCCTGATCGTGCTTGGCGGCATCGGTTTCATCGTGCTGGCAGATCTGCTGTCTTTCCGCGTCACTCGCAGGTTGTCCCTGCACTCCAAAGTCGTGCTCACCGTTTCGGGTATTCTAGTCGTCGTTGGTTCGCTGCTGATTTTTGTGATGGAGGTATTCAAATCTCCTGCATTTCAGGAATTATCGCTAGCGGATCAGATTTTTGCAGCGGTATTCCATTCTGTTAGCGCCCGTTCCGGCGGAGTGTCGACGATGAGCGTGTCGGACATGCAGCAGTCGACCCAATTTCTGCTCCTTCTGTTAATGTTCATCGGAGCCGCTCCCGGCTCAACGGGCGGCGGAATTAAAGTAACCGTGTTCGCGATTCTGATCGGGGCGATGTATTCGATGCTGCGAGGTAAAGAGGACATCGTATTCTTTCGCAAACGCTTGTCCAAAGAGTCCATTTTGCGGGCGATCACGCAGACGTGGCTAGCTCTGTTTCTAGTGTTCATCACCGCGATGATTTTATCGGCCGTGGAGGACCGGGCCTTTCTGGCGCTCCTATTCGAGACAACTTCGGCATTCGCTACCTCCGGTCTTAGCCTGGACGTAACGACGCATCTGACGGATTTCAGCAAAGTAGTGCTCGGACTGGTGATGTTCCTTGGCCGGATCGGACCGCTGACGCTCGCATACGCTCTAACCCCTAAATCAAAAAAGGAACTGTTCCGATATCCTGAGGGCGATTTTATCATCGGATAATGGAGCTAATGCTAAGACAATTTGCCCGCTGATTTGGATACACTTTCCGTTTCGTAGTACAATAAAGGGTAGCTAGAATTTTCTATGTCACTATGGAGGAGTTACAAATATGACTGATTTCGAACAGAAATTGCAAAAATATGCGGAGTTGGCCGTCAAGATCGGCGTTCAAATCCAGAAAGGGCAAAATCTGATTATCAATGCCACTTTGGATTCCGCGGAATTGGTACGCCTGATCGTGAAGGAGGCTTACTACGCTGGAGCCCGCTTTGTGAAGGTCAATTGGAGCGACGATACGGTTACCCGCTTGCGCTATGATATGGCTGCGGATGAATCCTTCCTGGACGAACCGAAATGGTATGCCGGAGAAATGCTGGAATACGTAGAGAATAATGCAGCTGTGCTGCACGTCATCTCCTCGGATCCGGATTTGTTAAACGGAGTATCGACGGAGCGTCTGACCAACCACCAGAAAACCTATTCCAAAGCGATGACCAAATACCGCCAGCTGCAGATGGCGAATTACTTCACTTGGTCGATCGTTGCCGTCCCTTCCAAGGCATGGGCCGCCAAAGTTCTCCCGGATCTTCCGGAAGACCAGCAGGTCCCTGCACTATGGGAAGCGATATTCCGAACCGTACGCATAGACCAGCCTGATCCCGTCGCGGCTTGGAAGGAGCATATTGCGAACCTGAGTCAGAAGGCGGATTACCTCAATCGCAAGAAGTTCAAGAAACTGCATTATATTGCTCCAGGAACGGATTTGACGATCGAGCTTCCGGCTGATCATCTATGGGTAGCCGCTGAGAGCGATAACGATAAGGGCGTCAGCTTCCTGGCGAATCTGCCTACGGAAGAAGTGTTCACTGCCCCGCTGAAGACCGGCGTCAATGGTACGGTATCCAGCACAAAGCCGCTAAGCTACAGCGGCAATATTATCGATAAGTTCTCCCTGACTTTCGAGAACGGCAAAGTCGTCGGCTACAAGGCTGAGCAAGGCGAGGCGACCTTGAAGCAGCTTGTAGAGATGGATGAGGGAGCGAGCTACCTCGGTGAAGTAGCTCTGGTACCGCACGTGTCGCCAATTTCCCAATCTGGCCTCCTGTTCTACAACACCCTGTTCGACGAAAATGCCTCCAACCATCTGGCTATCGGCGCGGGGTATGCTTTTACACTGAACGGCGGCACGACTATGTCGCAGGAGCAGCTGCAGGAAGCAGGACTTAACAGTAGCCTTGTTCATGTGGACTTTATGATCGGCTCCGGAGAGATGGACATTTTCGGCATTTCGGCAGATGGTGAACAGGAACAACTCTTCGCCAAAGGCAACTGGGCCATATAATACTTCACTGTTTGAACAGAAGAAGAGCCAAGCCGGCGTAATTGTTGCGCTGGCTTGGCTCTTCTTCGATCACTAATCCGCTATCAATCGAGAATCATTGCGACCAATACGGAAATAACAATAATGGATGCGGCGTACATAACCGTAAGCCATACGATATTTTTCGTCGTCCGCTTATCATAATTTGGGTTACCTGTCCTGTTTTGTTTAGATGTTCCTACCCATAGAGTACCTATTCCTGCGATAATGACCAGAACGATAATTACAGCATACATCCAGCTCACGATTTGTTACCTCCTCTGTAACATCCTGCATTGATTATGACAAATGTCTCAGGCTTCGGCAATACGTTTTGCGCGAAACCGCTCGATAAGAATAGCCGAAATGCTAAGAATCAACAGAAAAGCCACGAACGCGGACAGCAGCCAGGCGGATGTATCCGCTCCGGCGACGTCCATGCTCTTGCCCATAGCGAGCGGCAGAGCCGCGCCTCCTGTACCTCCTGCAGCGATAAGGATGCTAGGTGTAGACTCTTCTGCCCCAGGCAGCAGCTTGCTTGCAAATACTAGCGCTATAGAGAACAACCCTGACATAAACAATCCGAACAGCATAATAAGTGCGAACATGACGGACAACTGCCCGGTGATGGCAAACAGAGATATGAGCACCAAGCTTGCAGCACAGCTCCACAGCACATAGCGGCTATAGGAAATGCGCTCTGCAATAATTCCAGCGAATATGCGGCCTACCGTCATGGCCATCCAAAACAAGGTCACGCTGAACGCTGCTGTCGATTTGTCGGTCCCCAGCTTCTCGATCAGCAGGGATGGCAGAAAGTTAACAAAGCTCATTTCCGTACCGACGTAAAGGAAGAAGAAGATTGTAAAGACGGCAAGCAACAGCCCGCGAACTCCCTGATACTGCGCAAACAGTGCCCCTTTCTTCTCCCGTTTCGCTTCCTTCGCGTTCAATAGGCCGTTTAATTCCCCAAAATCGCTCTTCATCCAAGCCAGCAGCATCAGCAAAGCCGACATGGCGATAAAGAGGAAGGAAAAACGCCACATTTCCGTACGGATCAGCCAGCCGGCAATCAGCGGCATCATCAAGGCGCCGACTCCGAAAAATACCTCGAGCTTGCTCATCGCGACGGCCGTTCCTTCCTTCACGGCAACGATAATCAGCGTGCCGATGACAGCCTCGATCATGCCGAATCCAAACCCGGCGACCGCCCCGACTACGTACATCCACTCCCACGGAAGCAGCATCGTGTAGCAAACTTCGGCGATGCAGAGCATCCCCGTCGCGATGATCAGCCCTGTTCTTTTGCCAAAGTTGGATATAAGCAGTGGTGAAACAAGCACCCCTACTAGAAATCCGGCAAACTGCGCAAAAATGAGGCTTCCGCCGGCCGTATACTCCTTGCCGTAATACTCGAGCAGGTTAGGCATAATCGATCCGACGACGACGTGCGCAAGACCGATTAGCAAATACGCCCAACAGCCCATCCAAATTAAGCGTTTCATGTTAAATGCTAAGCTCCTCTCCTGATGTACCTTTTTATATGTACGACATCGAACTACTCCATTGTAGATTAAAGTGACGGTTGCGTCACCACCCAGCTCTCGAACCAGCTGAAAGATTCACAATTCAGTTTAAGTTTTCATCCGGAGGGAAAAGTTTCCTCTTCGGCCAAAAATCATGTAGAATGCATATAGATGAATGTGAAATACCGTTAGGGGAACCTGAGAGGAGAAAATCATGTCGGAACGCCTGAAATGGTTGCTCGTCGCTGATTTTTACGACTTAGCCGAGAGCGTTCAGGAAGAGATTTATTATGCTTTCTACGATCTTGTCTACGGATCAGTTTATTATATGGTCAAGGATCATCAAACCAGTGAAGATATCATACAGGAAGCCTTCCTAAAAATCGTCGACAATAAGCCCGCCTTCGACAGCGAAGTCGGAATGAAATCCTGGCTGAAAGTCGTTACGCGCAATACGGCCATAAATTTTTTGAGAAAAAGCAAAAAGTACCGTAACCATTTGGATGCAGACAGTGTTTATATAGAAATAGATCCGTTCATTAACCCCACCGGCTCCGTCGAGCAAATGGTGGAAACGAAATTAATGGAAGAAGCCATCATCGATTACTTACATAAGCTTAAGCCGGAATACCGATTGCTGATGGAATACCGCTGGAAGCTGGGTCTGAGTTACAAAGAAATCGCCGAAAGGCTCCATATTAGCGAAGATGTCGTCAGGCAGCGATTGCACCGTACCCGAGAAGGAATCAAAAAAATGCTCTTTAAAGAGTGGGGTGACCATATTGAAACGAAGCAGTCCCCGCGAACCCGTATATCCCGCGGAGTTTAACGTTCTGTTTGATGAGGCTTTCGATGAGGCGACCAAGCAGCTCCCTCCTTACACCGACGCTTATAAGCAACAATCCTGGAATCGAATACAGCCGAAGCTCATGAAGCAGGCTAGACGCCGCAAACGCTGGAAATGGCTTCGCCGTTACGAGGTCATTGCTTTGATTTCCGCCTTTATGCTATTCAGCGCAATCCTGTTTACGCCGCCAATCGTGACGCAAGCGGTCTCCCCCATTTATCAGGAATTGAGGAGCTGGGGCAACGGCATGAGCCAGATTATTTTTGGAAAGGGGCGGCAGCCGGACCAAAGCGGCATATCTTACGCGATGAATGCTTCCCCTGACGAGGCAGACATCACCCAGCCGCCATGCCCGAAAGTTTTTCCGTTGTCCATGAAGATGCAGCTGAATGATCTGCGGGAGAACCTGCCTTTTTCACTGCCCAAGATCACTTACATGCCTAGAGGATATATGTATAATTCAGCAGAACTGATTACGGCGAAGGGCTCAGTCCTGGATTCCGTGGAGGGCGGCGAAGCTGAAGGCGTATATTTGCTATTCGAAACGAGGCATAACGAGCAATTAACCATGATGTTCAAGACGCTGAAGGAAGACGAGATCATCCGCATGCCTTATGAAGAGAACATCGAGACAGTGACCTTGAACAATGGCACCATCGCTTATTTCACTCCGGGGAAATCTGCTCAAATCACCTTCATGATTGGTGATGTGTACTTTATGGCTGCAGGCCACATTAATAAAGAAGAACTATTGAAGATTGCAAACAGTTTGGATATATAAGAAAACAGTTGGTAAGTCCTGATATCTAAAGAAGGGCGCCCTCATGGGCGCCCTTCTTCCGCTGTCGTCATCTATGTTACGCGCCAGCTCCTTCTAGCGGAATCAACTCCTGCTTAATGAGCTTCACACGCGATATTCTCTTGTTGTCGGTGTGTTCCACTACGTACACATAACCATCATTTTCCACTGACTGCCCGACCTGAGGCGGCAGTACCTGGATTCTTGAATATAACCAGCCGCCGATCGTATCGTAGTCATCGGAATCCAGTTCTAAACCGAACCGATCGTTTACCGCTTCGATCAGCATAAGTCCGTCGATGGAGTAAGTATCCTCATCGATTTGCTCGATCCCCGGACGTTCCTCGTCGAATTCATCCTGGATCTCGCCAACGATTTCCTCGACGATATCCTCCAGCGTCACAAGCCCGGACGTGCCACCGTATTCGTCGATCAGTATCGCGATCTGCGTCTTGTTGCGCTGCATGCGCTTCATCAAATCGCTGATCGGGGTCGATTCGGGCACTGCCATAATCGGACGAAGCAGGTCTAAATAATTCGCCGAATTCGAACGTATCAAATCTTTTATATGAATAAAGCCAATCACGTGATCCTTATCGTTTGCACATACCGGATAACGTGTACGTGTTCCTTCCAAAGCGATTTCCAAATTTTCATGCAGGGTATTCTGGGTGTATAAACAAATCATTTCGGTACGAGGTATCATGATTTCCCTTGCCGTTGTATCTGCAAATTCAAAAATGTTATCAACGAGAGACATCTCGGTACTGTCGATCAGACCGCTCTCGCTGCTCTCCTTCATCATCACCCTGATTTCTTCTTCGGTATGCGCCGGATCATGCTGATCCTTAAGCGGCTCGATGCCGAACAATCTCAGCAAGCCGGAAGACAAGCCGTTCAGCACCCAAATCATCGGAAACATCAATCGGTAGAACACTTGCATGGGACGTGCGGACAACAGGGTTACCTTCTCCGCATTGCGGACGGCTACCGTCTTCGGCGCCAGCTCCCCAAGAACGATATGCAGCACGGCAATAAGTACAAATGCCGTAGTCAGCGATATGGTGTACGCGGCCTTGTTCCCTATTCCCGTGAGCTGAAAAATCGGATTCAGCAGACGTGCCACAACTGGCTCACCAAGCCACCCTAGACCAAGAGAGCTAAGCGTGATGCCCAACTGGCAAGCGGACAAATAACCGTCCAGGCGGCTCATGAGTCCCTTAGCCGTTATTGCGCTTTTCTTTCCTTCTTCAATCAGGGCATCGATTCGGCCTGTGCGAACTTTCACGATCGCAAATTCAGCCGAGACGAAAAATCCGTTAAGCAGAACTAATATAATCATAAGTCCCACATGATAAATACTCGGTAAAGGGTCAGTCAATATGATTCCTATTCCCGCCGTACAAAAAGCGGAGAACAGGTGCACCTCCTTCGCGGTTTGAATTAATTTGACTGTGAACAGGTTCATGACCTTTTACATCTAATTATATTATTATACACTACACAGTCAAACGGCACGGTATGACAACAGACAAGAGTAAAGGGCTAATTTATTTTGTTTTCCACAGAAAGTTGCCGTTGGTACAGCGATGCATAGCTTTTGCTGGCTTTTCCTATCGATTTGATGTTAAATTCCATGCTGAAAAGCGATAAATATGACTATAAAAGCAACAAGGCTGCCCTAATAGGACAACCTTGTTGCGCGCGTTGCTGGCAGTCGATTATTAAATGTTCGTTTATCTTATCTTGACGTCTGCGGATTTCCGACCGTTCCCGGATATTGATAGTAAAGCGGCTCAGCGAAAGTAGCGTAGTCCAGATTCACCATAAGCATAACCGTGCGAACTCCTGTTGCGGGATCGCTGATAATGATATGGTCTCGGCCAGCCGCTTCGAGAACGCCTTTGAATATTTTCGCGTTCCATTCCGAATTGTTCTCATAAGTCATGTAAAAAGTGCCCACCTTGCCCAAGTTCAAGCGAAAGATGTTCTCGATGTACGATTGCTCAAATTGTGGAGTTGTCGTAGGTACGACCGTACCCGTCGGCGTCATCGGACTGCCGCTTGGAACCTGCGGCGGATACGGCAGCGGCGTTGCTCCTTGCATTTGGTACTGAGTGGGATAATTGCTTCCCCCGACGTGGGCTCCCGAGGGGCTGTTGCCGATCTTATAGGTTACCGGCCGATAATTTGGATTGAACATGTAAATAAACCTCCTTAATTAACTATGTTTCAGTTTGCAAGCGGGATTGCTCCCGTTAATATACAGAAGGACAGTTTTCAAAGGTTGGGGAGAAAAAGCAGTGAGCCTTGAATCGCCCCGTGTTCTCCTGGTTGTACCATGTACCCGGACACCCTCCTTCCGGCCTGAAAAACCATAAAGCATTACTCGCAGGCCATGTGCGCTCGCCATTAATCACCCTTCTGGCCAGACGGAGGTCGGATTCTCGCGCTCTTTGATAAAAGTAACTTTTTTGAGGTGCCTCGAACCCCCCGGGCGATTGAAATACCATTTGGTTCATGGTTCGTATATCCCCGAAGTCAAGGCAATTGCCGAGTATCCGGTTAACGCCCACGTTTCCGACCATCAACATGCCTAGATCACCTTCGCCCTCTGCCTCTGCCCGCATCAGACGGGCCAGCAGTCTGACATCCCCGGTGTTTGCTTTTATGACAGCCAATTGGCTTTCCTCCTTCAGTCTCTAATGAACGATATATCCTATGTGTATTTGCCTATATTTGTGCCTATTTTTTGCCGTCTTCCGCTATGTCAAGCCAATAAGGCCAAGCTTTGCGTTGAATGCGATTTCATTTTTGAACAAATCGTGTCTATTTCTATGGACGCGCTTACATGAATAGCATATACTAGTAATGAATCCATGCTTCTGTATGACGAAGCAAAATGTTGCGAGAAGCGCTTAAGCCGCGCTTCACAAAACGAACGGGAGGTACGACTAATGAGAATCGCGATTGTTGGCGGTGGACTTTCAGGATTAACGGCCGCTGCTTATCTGTCCGACAGTCCGGGTGTACAAGGAACAGTGTTCGAGCGTAGCCCACAGTTGGGCGGTAGAGCCTTTACTTATGAGAAATCAGGTTTCACGCTGAATTATGGAGCACATGCGGTTTACGGCATCGACAGACATACACTGCTCGATATGGAGAACGAGCTTAATCTCCGTTTTAACAGCAGGCAGGTAGACAAACGGAATGTCGTGTATGCCAAGCATGGCCAACTCACTCCCGCTCCGCTTGATTTCGTAAATATTATGAAGACCGGCGTACTCACAACGATGGAGAAAATCCGTTTCGTGGCCGAAATCGCCGCGGTCATCACTAATATTCATCAATTGAAAAATTATCCGACGTTAGGCGAGTATTTGAACAAGTCAAATGCCTCCCCTGATGTCAAAGAGCTGTGGGAACATTTAGTCAGCTCTAATTTCTTCATCACCCCGGAAGAAGCGAGACGCGTATCTGGCGAAGTAATCGCCGAATACTACCATAACCTGTTCCTCTCGCAGAAGCCGGTAAACTACATCCTTGGCAGTTGGTCGACGATCACGAATCAGCTGGTGGATAAAATATCCCAGAACAAGGATTGGGAAATTGCCGTCAAGGAACCTGTTGAATCGATTACGATGGAAAATGACAAATTCATTCTTAACACCAAAACTCGCGAATCATTAGTCTTTGACCAGGTCATTTTCGCTATGCCGGTACAACAGGTTGCTAAATTACTGGAATCGACACCATGGGGCCCGGCCCTTGAACCCTACAAGAACAATACATCGACAGAAGTACTTGTATACGATATCGGTTTTTCCAAGGTCATCAATCGCCCCTTCCACTATATCAGCGATATGAACAACAAGCTGTTCATCAGCGACGTCTCCGCGACAGATCATACCGTTGTTCCTGAAGGCGGCCAACTGCTGCAGGGTATTGCTTACCTAAACGATGACTTTGCCGATGAAGAACAGAAGAAGCAGTATCTGGAGAGCAAAACATTGCAGATGGAAGCGCTCTTTGATACTTACTACCCGGGCTGGCGCGACAATACGACGGTCAAGCGCGTATCCAAGAAAGCGATGGTCGCCAGCGTCAAGAACATTCATACGAATAAGCTGCTGCCCAATCAGTTAGACCAGGTTCCCTTCTATTTCTGCGGGGACGGCTGCCAAGGCAAGGGAGAACTGGCTGAGCGTGCATTCTCGAGCGGGCGCAAAGTGGCCCAGGATATTCTGGCTAACACGGCCAAGGTTAAAGCGTTATCTTATTCATAATAGTGAAA
Source organism: Paenibacillus sp. YSY-4.3 (assembly GCF_054767475.1). Taxonomy (NCBI): domain Bacteria; kingdom Bacillati; phylum Bacillota; class Bacilli; order Caryophanales; family Paenibacillaceae; genus Paenibacillus; species Paenibacillus sp. YSY-4.3. The sequence continues at coordinate 114,509 of NZ_BAABMC010000007.1, forward strand.
TGACAAGAGAGCTGCCCAGACTGGACAGCTCTCTTGTTTCTATTTATAGGGTACCTCGGCGATACCCGGCTGAATTTCAATAATTTCTCCTGAAATCGCGAAAGCCATCATCGATCTTCAGGGACGATTTGCCTAAGCGTTCAAATCCTAAATAACGATTCCCTTGAAAGGACAACTTCCCTTGATCTCCTTCCGCGCATTGTCCGTACTCCATTCCGCTTACCGGAAATTCCAGCCGGTCACCGCTTTCCACCTCAAATGTAATGAAGTACTTGCTATCTGTCTGGCTTACTGCCGTATCCGTGTTATGGCGGTGAGAAACCTCCGTACGTTTGCCCACGATGATTGTTGGAACAATGAGCAGCGGCTGCTTGGAGTTAATCGCGTACCTTAGTATTCCCCGGCCAACAGAAATGAGAATGATCCCTAGGATGATAATGAAGAAAATAGGAAGAGCAGTGGTCATTACGCCGAACATTTCCACCCAAGATTGCATCCTTCTCCCTCCCTCGCATTCACGCCGGTAGTAGAACAATGTTAATGGTTCTTTGGTCATCCCTATACTTCTTTTCTATGTATATGCCATGGGCAGTGAAACTTGTCATAGCCCTCTGATAAATTCCTGGTCCACAAACAACAATAACCCCCGGTTCCTGAGCCCTGAACCGAAGGTTATGCTAATCGTGCCATAATTGTAGAGTTAAAGTTATGCATAGTAGAATTGCAGCAATTGACGAGTTTCTTCCGCCCCGGCTGCTTCTGTTTCCGCCTCTGCTTCATATAGTCCATTTTCGACCCAGCAGGCTTTGCATGTTTCTTCTGTCGTACACAGATGGGCATCTTCGCAATGGTAGCAAAATTGAAGCAGATTGCGAGTTACTTGGTCTTGATTCGTTTTCATTTCAATCACTCCTATTGTTTAAGTCGATAAGGGAATGTTCTTTCTGAGTTAAATATATCACACACCTCCTTCTAACAATGTGATTATTTTCACAATTATTTAAACATTTAATGCTTTTACAGAAAACAGCCATCTATCCCCAAACTCAGGAATAAATGGCTGTTGATTTTGCTATATTGCTATAGTACACGCCAGCTGACACCGCCGTCCACGGTTTGAAGCAATAATGAGCGTTTTTGATTGCTTTGGGCGACGAGCAGCCAGCCAACCTTGACCGTCGAGAACTCCAGTTTAACGATCTCTGGATAGTCCGTCAAAATCTTCGTCAATACCTTGCTTTCCGGCAAGAGCGTCCAAGTCTTGCCCTGATCTAAAGTATGATACATCTGGGAGTTCTGCAGCATCCACCCTTCCCCGCTGCTTATAAAGGCAGGAGCCAAAGATTCATTTAATCCGTTCTGCCAAAACGAATCAAATGGCGCCAAGCTCCATGTAGCCCCATTGTCTGCAGTGTAATAACCGTTGAATTTCGTGCTATCCTCTTTTACGCAGCCAATGGGTATCCAGCCGCTTAACGGTTCTGAAGAGAAATATTGCAGCTCCCCTGCCATGAACTTTTCGCAGGATTTATATTTTGCCGTAGAGAAGAAATCTTTGACTTCTGACCAGCTGATTCCGCCGTTATCCGTCGTATACAGCTTGGGAATGCCGGAACTGATCATGCTGACATAACCATGCATCCGGTCCCGGAATACCATGGAAAGCTCACTTCCCGAGCTTGGTAGCATATGCTCAAGAGCGGCATCCGACGTAGAAATGCTTCCCATAATTTTAGACCAGGTCGCTCCGCCGTCTTCCGTTTGATATAGTGTCTTCTCTTCCTTATCCGGGTAAGATTTCGCCGCCAATATCCAGCCATGCGTATCATCCGTGAAATAAATCGCGGCGACCTGCTCCGATCCCGGCAGCGAAGCGATTTTCCATGTAGCTCCTCCGTCGCGGGTACGAAGTACAATCGCATCGCTCGAACCAACCGGATTGCGGACGATCCAGCCATATGTTTCGTCTATAAAGAAAATATCCCGATTGTATTTAGGGTTATACGGAAATTGCACGGAGGCAGCCGGCGATATGCTCGCCCAGGTTTTGCCGCTGTTCTGCGTAAGATACAGACGCAGTTCGCTGCGTGTCGATCCCCAGGCAATGCCCGCGTTCTCGCTGAGAAGATGAAAGTCGGTTAGCCGTGTCTGAATTTGATACTGCTTCCCTTCATCTTTATCGGTAGACGTATGCTCCGTCAATACCTGAGGATTCTCGATCGTAATAACTTGCCCTTCCTCAGCGGCTTCATCCTGAACCAAACTTGGTGTTTCGCCTTGCTGGGAGGAACAGGCTGTCAGGAGCAGGCAAGAAATCAGTACCGCTCCGGTTAATTTATACCATAAACTCAAATATCAGCACCTCACTTACCAGGTTCAAGCTGCAATCATATTATATCATAAGACCGGAATCATAGATTAATAGCTTCGCAAACAGGAAATTACAAGCGGGAATCGCCAGCAAAATTGACGGAGAAATGCTGCTCCGGCTTATAGACCGCAAAGGCATAACCTTTATCCGTTAAATATTGAATGATTTGCGGCAAGGTTTCGACGGTCTGTTTTTTCTCATGCAGTAAAATGACTTCTACATCCCGGTGTGTCTGGCGCTTGATTTCTTGCATGATTTTATCCGGCTTATTAGTATATTTCCAATCCTTGGAATCTATGGTCCAATCCCACATTTTAAAACCAGCTTTTACGATATCGTCACTAAATGCCTTGCCAATCTGCGGTTTGCTGCCGTATGGTGCGCGAATGAGCCAAGGAGTGGTTCCCGTGATCTCCTCAACCATGCCCTGTACTTTCTTGAATTCTTTCAGAAAATTAGCGGAGCTGCCGCTGTTGTACAATATCTTCTTATTATGAGTCATGCTATGTAAACCGATATAGTTCCCCTGCTCTGATGCTGCTTTAAGGGAACCTTCGTAATCCTTGATCTGATTGCCGATCATGAAAAAGGTAGCATGGATCCCATGTTCGCTCAGTATGGCTACAATATCATCGGTATATTTGCTTGGACCATCATCAAAGGTTAGATAAGCTACTTTTGGCTTGGCAGCTTTGGGCGGCGTAGGCGGCTGAAGCGTACCGACTGCAGAATCCTTACCGTTTTGCGGATCATGGTTCTTCTCCGAGGGCTGTGCCGATCCGGCATCATTCTTGGTTTCATGAGTATTTGCGGCCTCGCCGTTCTGCCCTGCTCCTGCTGGAATTTTGTCCGGAAGCTGGGTTTTCTCGTTGCCCCCCGCCAATTTAGGGTTAACGACCGAAGCTCTATTCGTTTTAGCGGAATTGACGTTCATATACGATGTCGCTACAAGTACGGACATAATTAAAGCCACAGAGGATAATACTATTGCCAATAAAATAATGGGCTTTTTGAGTCGTCCGTTCGACTTTTTTCGAGTTCTTGATCTAGTTTCCATCTGTTTGTTATTCGACATCATCATTCATCACCATTTCCCTCTCTCTATGTGTATTACTAGAATAATATAAAAAGAGGGGTTACGTCCTTACAGAATGGTTACCCTCTGGTTACAAAGTTCTCATTAGAATTTGTGAAATAACTCAAAAAATAGCAAATGCCCTACGCCATTATTATTGAAAAAGCGCGGCACAAAGCTCAAATTTTAGTCACTTAAAACTTCGGGATGTGCTTTAAATTTAAATTGATTCATGTACAATGAAACTAGGTGAATACATATTCGTCATATGTTTAGAAGGAGATGAGAATTTGACAACACAATTACGATCTAGCCGAGTTGTTATTATTGGGACAGGTGCTGTAGGCGCGACCACTGCCTATACATTGCTGCTTCGCGAACGGGTATCAGAGCTGGTGCTTATCGACGCCAACAAAGATAGAGCGCTTGGAGAAGCGCTGGACATGAATCATGGCCTTCCCTTTACCGGCGGTGTCAAGCTGTGGGCTGGCGATTACAGCGATTGCAAAGACGCTGATATCATTATCATCGCGGCCGGGGCCTCCCAAGCGCCTGGAGAAACGCGGATTGACTTACTCAAGCGCAATGCGGGAATTTTCGACGTCATCATCAAGAACATCGTAAAATACAACAACCATGGGATCATTCTCGTTGCGACGAACCCTGTGGACATTCTGTCTTACGTATCCCTCAAGAAAAGCGGCTTCCCTTCCAACCGCGTTATCGGTTCCGGAACTCTCCTGGACAGCGCACGCTTCCGTTATTTGATCGGCCAGAATAAGAAAATCAACCCGCGCAGCATCCATGCTCATATTATCGGAGAGCACGGCGACACGGAAGTTCCTCTCTGGAGCTTGGCCAACGTCGCGGGAATTGATCTGGAATTCACGGAAGAAGAACGCAGCAATATTTTTAACAGCACCAAAAATGCAGCCTATGAAATTATTAACGCCAAAGGCGCTACTTTCTACGCTATCGCGCTTGCGCTGGATCGGATCGTCACTTCCATCCTTCAGGACGAAGGCTCCGTTCTTAATGTCTCTACCCTTCTGAGCGACTATAACGGGGTATCCGACGTATACCTTGGCGTACCAAGCATCGTTGACCGTACAGGGGTTCGTGAAGTGCTTGACTTGAAGCTCAGCGGAGAGGAACTGGAGAAATTCCAGCATTCCGCAAATAAGCTAAAATCCGAAATCGAAAAACTAGAGTTATAAGACGACAAACCTGGGGTTCTGAGACCTCAGGTTTGTTTTCGCATTAAAGCATCGCTAGATCAGAAATTAATGCTTGAGCCAAGTCTGGCAAACACATCGTTCACTCAGTTGGCTAACCTGACGGGGACACCGGCTATGAGCTCCCGGTATTTCTCGCCGAAACAGGTTTGCCTTTAAGTGTCTTTAAGTGTGCAAGTCACCTCTGTCAAGGGACGGGAACATGATTTGTTCCCCCTTGCCGATCTTCTAGAAAACTCTTCATTATGGGTCAGAAGCTCAATATTCTAGTCTTAGGTCATTAGTTCATACTAATTATTATTGCGAGTGCGGCCAGGCGGTTGAGTTACCCAGCGAGTGCGGCCCGACGGTTGGTGGGCGTTACTAACGATTGGCGTCTGATAGTTTGACGTTACTTACTGATAGCCGCTGACAGCTCAATTACCTAATGATATGATTGCCGCCTTACGGTTGACGTTATTTAACTGATTGCCACCTGACGGTTCACGCAATCTAACGATTGCTATCGTTGTTATTTCGCGGATTATTCACTGTTTGAGATTCTAACGGTTGTCTATGCGGCTATTCTTGCAAATTATTTCATGTTGCAGCGATTTCAGCGTGAATAACGTAGATTGCAACCGTTAGAATTCCTAAAGCCTCACTTTCGACGGATTAACGACTGTCGCAACCGTTAGTATTCCTTGCTTAAACGATAAGTAGAGTATCTCAAATTTCCGCTAGCAACATCTTGGCCACAAGAGAACGTAGAGTAACTTTGGTTCGATTCAGACAAAGCCCAGATGAGCGGCAAGTTCGCGAGCTTCAAATACGCGCATCAATCCGCGTACATATCGTAGCGTTTCGAATGATAGCACCAATTACTTGCACTTCCCCGGATCGTCACGAAATGGAAAGTAGGCAGTCGGCAAAAAGGACCACTCACCAAGCACCAGCATCGATTGCTTCACGCATAAATCTTAAATCTTTGAAACACTTAACCTCAACGTCCCTGGTGTAACTTCGATAATCGTGAATCTCCATGCGGCCTTTCAGCAAAATTGATCTGCTCTCGAAACTAGGAGCACTGCATCGAAACTAACCTTTGCGTTCTATATACCCCTTTTGTTAATGTCATTAATTATCTCGTATTTCAAACCTGCCTCTTTGTTATTCCTAATTAGTTAATGCCATTAATCCATCAGGATAATTAATCATGTTAAACGCGAGGCTCAGAAAGGAACATCATCATTATCGTCATCGTCCGTATCCTCAACCTTCTTCTCGGCAATTCGCTTCGCCACAATTTCAAACGGCTCCGGATGAAGCAGCTCAACGGGAGAAAAAGCTTTATCGAACACGAATGAATCTCCCTCCAATATAACGGCGTATCGTCCGTTCAACTGGGCAATATGGATTTGGTCACCGAATTCGGCGAGGCGTCCTTTGACCAGCGTATCCCCTATTTTGAATTTAAGCTCGATTTCCGGTTTGATCTCGACAATGCGCTCGGCAGCTTCCGCGACCTGTTCGGGTTCCCATTTCGCTTGGATGTCCCTTTTCTCGCTCGCTGCCCACAGCTCCAGCTCCTTCTGCATCAGTTGGCGTTCTTCTTCATTCTCATCCGGCCATTTCGCCTCTACATAGGTTTGTACATACTCCATAACCTGCTCGTTGACGATCTCCGGAATAGACATTTCATAGCTTACGAACTTGAGGAAATCCTCAAAATACCGGGCATGAGAAGATTGATGAATCTTGAGCTCCCATTCATCTACCATGCCCTCTTCCAGCATGTACGGATATTGGATAGACTTCATATTCCGCGCGCTAATAGCCATTTCCACCTGACTGATCAGACTGCGCTCATCGGATATTCTGGCGATTTTTTGTTCAAAATCGCATTTTAATACGAAGATGTACGGATCATCGGAATATTTCGGCAGAGTCGCCTGCACAACAATTAGTGCGCCACCGCGAACCGAGCTCGTATCCAAATAGCTTCGGACAAGGTCGTCGCAGGCATTCTTGAAATCCTCTTTATTATCAGCTCCGCGCAATCTCGCGAACATGTTGAAGTTCGGATTGCTATCGAGCTCATAGCCTGGCTCGACGATGAATCGGCCGATTTTGGTTGGAGCATGCTCGGCTGCCGGATTTTTCTCTACCTTACGTTTGGCGATCCGGGCAAATTCTCCGTCCAGAAATGATTTGATTTCACTATCGATGTATTCGTAGCCGTCTAAAGTTTGATAGTGCTTATACGAGTTAGTAGATTGCCCCTCTTTGCCCTCTATTTGCAATACGAAAAATGATAAATACATTACGTTAAAATTCATGAAGTAATGCCCCTTCTTATTTCACGTCAATTTCGTTGTTATTAATTAATTATAGCATGAGGGTCTATTCTTTAAGACTCCCTTTTTAACTTGATGAATTTACTAGAATGGGATAATTGGTGGATTATACTTAAAATAACTAAGCAGCGCCAAATAATTTGTTTTCTATTGTGAATTTTTCATATGTTGTAATTTTCATTTAGGTGCCGAAATCTACGCAAATTCGAACTAATTCCCTCTCGTTCTTTCCCACTTCGCCAGCGTGCGATTGGTTTATGCTACAATAGAAACAACATTGTTTGATTCGGAGGTAACGCCCATGAATATTCAAAAAGCGATCGATCGGAAAAAAATGGACGAAAGAGTCGTCCATATGCCCTGGTTCGTTCAGCAATTCATTGATTACAAGCTCCCTGATCTCTCTCCCTCGACCTTGCTGGAGTATATTCGCGATTATGAAGCATTCTTTGGCTGGCTCCGCGCCGAAGGCCTCTCGTCAGCAGCATCGAACGCCGAAGTGACACTGCTTGACTTGGAGACGCTGCGGATGGAGAGCATCGTAGGCTTCCGCCTTCACTTAACGACGCGGGTGGAAGGTACCAACTCCAAAATTACTGTATCGCGCAAAATGTCATCCCTGCGCTCGCTCTTCCACTATTTAAGTCAAATCGCCGAGGACGAGGAGTTCTATCCTCTGCTCAAACGCAACATTATGGCTAAAGTGGAGATTAAACGCATACATAAACCGAAGGATACCGCAGCCAAACTTAAAGGAAAGCTGCTGGAAGAGGATGAGCTGCTGGAATTCATCGGATATATCCGCGAAGGCTACGGAGCCGACGTGCATAATAACAAACAAGCGCTATATGCCCACGAGCTTAATAAAGAGAGGGACGCCTGCATCGCCAGCCTAATCCTGAATTCCGGCCTGCGTGTCTCCGAGGTCGTGAATCTGAATGTAGACGATCTCGATATCGCCGACAAAATCATTTATGTATTTCGCAAAGGGAACAACGACGAGAGCTTTAAAACGCCGGTATACTTCCGCGAGCAATCTAAAGACGAGCTGACCGAATATTTGGAGCTGCGCCAAACGCGCTATAATACGCCAAAACGGGAAAAGGCGCTGTTCGTCGCCCTTCCGAATGGCCAAAAGGAAGGTAAACGAATGACGAAACGCGCGATCCAGGCTATGATCATCAAATACGCAAAACGCTTCGGCAAGCCTTATTTAACGGTCCACAAACTGCGTCATTCGTTCGCGACGGACTATTACTTGCAAAATGATATTTACAAAACCAAGGAACAGCTCGGGCACGCTTCAACCGAGACAACAGAAGTTTATGCCCACCTGACCGACAAAACGATGTCCGAAGCGATCGAACGGCGGGCAAGCTCGGATTCCTAACACGACATGCCTTTCTACGTATCAAATCCCCCTCTGGGCGATCCGGAGGGGGATTTCTCGTCAGCTATTCAATGACAAGACTGATACGATGATCAGCTTGGCTAATTCTTCGACGTCGTCAATGTGGTGACAGGGAATATCTGAGCCGGCAACCACGCCACCGGTACCATCATTTTCTAAGCATTCCTCAGCCTCCTGCCTGAAAACAACGGCGCGTATTTCCGTTAGTTCCTCCAGCAGCGTAAGATCCCCCTTGTCGCGAATCAACACGATCTTCGGGTAGCTCTCCTTCTTAAACCCCTCTACGATGGTCAAATCATAGGCCTCGAAATGTTTGATCAAGCCGCTGAGCTTCGTTTCCCGCTCCTCTATGATCGCCGTGCGCCAGGGAGAAGTAATAGCCGTCGCCACCGCTCCTGCCCGGCGGTGACGAAATGTATCGGTGCTTTCACGGTCCGCTTCAAATCCATGGACGTCATGCTTTATGACGGCGACCCGCAAACTCATGGCATTGAGAATTTCCAGCAGCTTGCCGATCAACGTCGTTTTACCGCTGTTTTTGTAGCCAACGATTTGAATAACCGGCATACATGCCCCTCTCCCTTCTTTGCAATATTATGCGTAAGTTCAGTTGAAGCTTCCTCCTGGCAGCATGAGCACATCGACAAGTTGTCCCGCTTGCATTCCTTGATTGGTGGGCGGTATTACAATGAGTACATCGCTGTCCTTGATCGTTATCATCACGCTCGATTCATCCAGCGACGCCGGGTATGCAACGATCCGTCCATCCTCGAACGCCAGACTGCCCCGGACAAATCGGGTAAAATTGTTCACCTTAGCATATGTCTTTCCCAGCACCGCTTGAAATTTAGGCAAGAAAGGTTCGCGGACGCCAAGCATCAACCCGATAAACGGACGAACGAACAGTTCGCAGCCGACGAAGCAGGCTCCTGGATTACCGGAGAGGGCAAACAGCAGCTTCCCCTCTTTCACGGCAGCGGTAGTGACGCTGCCTGGACGCATCGTCACCTTGTTGAACAGCATTTCGAGCGACTGCTCCCGTACGAGTTCGGCCATGATGTCATAGTCGCCCACGGATACTCCTCCGGTCGTAATCACGATGTCATTTTCGACAAAAGCCTCCTCTACGCGCCGTCGTGCTACCGAGAGTTCATCCTCAATCGCTTCAAGCATATACGGCTCGCCCCCGGCCTCACGGATTTGATGGACCAGCATGTATGTGTTGCTGTTGCGGATCCTGCCGTCCTGCAGCGGTTCATCGACGGCAAGCAGCTCCGATCCAGTAGAGAAGATCGCTACTCGCGGCTTTCTTGCTACGGGAACCTGGTGGATGCCAAACGCAGCCAGCACCGATATTTCACCCGGCCCAATTCGCCGCCCCTTCTCCATGATCAAATCTCCTTCGGCAAGCTCGAAACCTGTCGGTGTAATGTTCTTGCCGGGCTCGATCTCCCGCTTGATGAGAATATACTTTCTCCCATCCTTCTCAAAGGCTTCAGTCATCTCGAGCATAATGACGGCGTCCGCTTCGTCCGGCACCTTCGCTCCGGTCATAATTCTGGAGGCTGTTCCCCGTTCAACGCTTGCTGAAGGAAGCGAGCCGCAGGGAATATCATCGATGACCTCCAATTGAACGGACTGACCGCTGTGGCACCCTTTCGTATCCAAGCTATGTATGGCATACCCGTCCATCCCTGATCTGCGAAAATGAGGAAAAGGATGCGGTGCTTTCACATCGCCGGCGAGAACGCGATTACCCGCCTCCAATATCGGAACAAGCTCGCTACCAACCGGCTGGACATGAGCCAGCACCCTGGCTTGGGCGTCCTGAACCGACACGGCGCTGCGCCGGAATTTATCTTCATTTATCTTCCCTAGCGTCAATGAAAATCCTCCATTCTGCCTATCCTGCAAATAAGTTCATGTTATCCATGTTAAAGCCTACCTTGCTCGAAAAGCAATGATAGGACGAAAAATAGAAGCTACCTGCAAAGTACGCTCCTATTCTTTACCCTAATTTGATTAATGTTCAAACCTGGTGCCCCCATCATGCCCCATCCGCCGGAGCAAGTATTCATCCATGAGCAGCTCGGCGCGCTCGCCAATCGCGATGATGTCCTCGCCGCTAAGCTGATCATAGTGAATGCCCATGACGAGCGTGACCGTCCGCCGCAGCTTCCCGGCGGCCCGTAAAGCCAGGCCTTCGCTTAATACATGTTCCTTATGGCCAGGCACGGTGCTAGTCTGTACATGGGCCCGGGCATCGTTCCAATAGGCGGTCGATGCCGCTCCAATATGCCGGTCTCCTCCAGTAATAATGAGCAGGATGTCTTTGCCAACAGCGATCTCTTGTAAGGCAATATCCGTAAAGCGCTCCACTTAAACAATCCCTCTAATCTCTTCTAGAGATAAGATTCCTTCCCGCTTCATGAAAGCTTGCAACCCGTTAACCAACTGCTCCCCTGCCCGCAGATGGACGAAATTATGCGTCCCCACCTGAACGACCGCTGCACCTGCCATAATGTACTCGACAATATCCTCCGCGCTTTGTATGCCGCCCATCCCTGCTACTGGGATGTCCACCGCTTTGCTCACCTGATGAACCATGCGCAGTGCAATCGGCTTAATCGCGGGACCCGACAGGCCGGCGTACAGATTGTCAAATACGCTGCGCCGCTTGTTAATATCTATCTTCATGGCAGAGAAGGTATTAACCAAGGAAACGGCGTTTGCCCCTTCCTCCTCGCACATGACAGCCATTTGCACAATATCTTCGGCATTCGGGGACAGCTTGACCATTAACGGCAGGGTCGTCGCCTGGCGAATCTCCCTGACGACCTCCCGGGCGACTGCCGTCTTGATGCCATATGCCATGCCGCCTGCTTTGACGTTCGGACAGGAAATGTTAAGCTCAATCATATCAACCGCTTGCTTTCCGGACGCGCTGCGGCGGAGACTATCCTCCTCAATCAGCCGCGCCCCTTCCACATAATCCTCCAGAGTGTTGCCGCCCAAATTAGCGATTCTGGCGAGATCCAGGCCTGCCCAATAATCGCATTCCTCGCGCAAAAATAACGCTACCCCCGGATTCTCCAAACCAACGCTATTCAGCATGCCGGAAGGCGTCTCAAATACGCGAATTCCATCATTCCCCTCCTTCGGATGCAGGGTTAATCCCTTTCCGGAAATGCCGCCTAACCGATTGATGTCATATAGAGCACCGTACTCCTGGCCGAAACCAAACGTTCCCGAGGCCATTACCACCGGATTTTTAAAATGAACGCCAGCGATGCTGCACGACATGTCGATCATTCGAACACCACCTCCTCCGCCAAAAACACCGGTCCGTCCGTGCAAGCCTTTCGCCGTTTATCCCGGCACTTTACGCTGCACACGAGACAAGCCCCGATTCCACAGGCCATTCGATTCTCCAGCGATACGTATACATTGGCCGGGCTGGCCGATTCCTGCTTCCTGCGCTGAACGGCTTTGAGCATGGGTTCTGGTCCGCAAGCAATAATCGTATCATAAGCATCAAAATCGACCTGCTCCAGCACCATGCCGCCTATGTCCACAATCACCTTGCCGCTCGTCGCTTCTTCGAATTGCTCAACCCAATAAGCCTCCCGGCTAAATCCCAAATATACGTCCGAGGCTGAATATTCACGAAGCGCATAAAACAACGGAGCTACGCCAATGCCTCCTCCGACCAGAGCAATTCTCCCGCCAGCCAGAACTTCCGGAAACCCGTTTCCGAACGGACCATCCAGTTGGAGTTCATCTCCTGGCCGCAAAGCGCTAAAAAGCCTTGTCCCTTCACCCGCTACCTGGTACAGAAACTCAATGCCGCCCTCGTCCCGGTCAAAGATGCTGAGCGGCCTGGAGAGCAGAGGATACTTATCCCAAGCCCGTACCATATAGAATTGACCCATCCGTCCCGTAAACGCTCCTGCCGCCTTCAGCCTGAATATGTTCGGGGCTACTTCTACATTTGCCATGACTTCTGCCATGCTTCTCACCTCTCTAGCGAATAAGCGCATCTACTGCTTCACTGCTTTATCTAAGATGCTATTTTTGGGTGGGCTAGTCTGTGACAATTAGCACACCTTTGCGAGGGAGGTCATATTTATGTGAAGTTTTGGGCATACCAGTAGATAACAATTCAGCGATCAAAGGAGAAGGTAATCCATGTCCAAACTCATCAAGGCGCCGCTCGTATGGCTAATGTGCCTGGCGCTTGTTACGGGAATGACCCCCGCATCCGTCGAACCCGTGCCAAATCCGGAACCCACCTCCTCCGAACAAACCGTGAATGCCGAAGCAAAGCCGTTAACGCTGGGAGAGCTCCGGCGGAAATACTCAGAAACGTTTAAATTCAGCGGTCCTGAGGTTAAGCAGGTCGCCCTGACCTTCGATGATGTTCCCGATCCCCGCTTCACCCCGAAAGTACTGGATATACTGAAGAAGAACGGCGTAAAAGCCACTTTTTTCGTCGTTGGCAGCCGGGCGAAGAAGCATCCTGAGCTGCTGCGAAGAATTCACCGTGAAGGACATATCGTCGGCAACCATTCCTACAGCCACCCTTTGTTTAAGAAGAAATCCGTCCAAGAATTCAAAAGTGAAATTGAGCGAACTGAGAAAGTGATCGAACGGATTATCGGCTATAAGCCTCGCTTCATTCGTCCGCCCTACGGAGAAATTAATGAGGATCAACTCAAATGGGCCAAGCAGCAAGGCTACAAAATCATTAACTGGAACGTCGATTCTCTCGATTGGAAAGCGCTCAGCAAAGAAAAGGTAAAACGTAACGTGCTCAGCGCCGTCGGGCCGGGATCGATTGTGCTGCAGCATGCCGGCGGCGGTACGGGTTCCAATTTGACGGGAACCATCGAAGCCCTGCCCGATATCATCAAGGTGCTGCGGAACCGTGGCTACCGCTTTGTAACGATCCCCGAGCTGCTATCTTATAAGAAAGCTTTGTAAGCGGACATTGCTTGCAATGCAAAAAAGGACTTCCATGCGGATCTCGCAGTGGAACGTCCTTTTTAAGATAAATAGTTTAAATCGTGACCAGGCTGATATTAATCCAAAATATAGAGCGTGACATCCTGAAAACCGAACTCGTTAACCTTCTGCGGGCTCGCCGGAATGAATATATCAATCCGGTCGCCTTTGATTGCGCTGCCCTGATCGGTTGCCGTGGCGACGAATGCATTTTTCGGCAAATCGGAATGGCTGTGTCCAGTGACTAGCACTTTCGTGCCCATCGGAATGACATTTGGATCAACAGCGATCGTTCCGAGCTTCAAAGGATTGCCGTAGTAATCGACGGCGCCCCATTTCCCATTTTCACTGGCTGCTGCGGAGTAAGCCGTAGCTTTGACTTTTTTCGTAGATTTGTAGTTAAACGATTTGCCCCAAGCCTGCACTACCCGGTCCGCAGAAAATACCTTAAGCGTGGACAATGTTTGGATTTCGCTGCCCGAAGCAGAAAGCGCCTGCATGTTTTGACCTGGAATCGTAATTTTCAAGCCCTCGTAAATATTCGTTGCTTCTATGCTTGGATTAGCTTGCATAAGCTTGTCCAAATTGACTCCGTACTGCTTGGCGAGAAAATAGAAGGTATCTCCACTCTTTGCCGTATGTACTGAATCCGCATATGCTGGCACGGCATGCAGTGCTCCCAACAACCCTGCTGCAATCACCGCAGTCTTAATCCCCATCCCCAATTTATGAAGACCTTTACGCTGTTTAAACATGATGCTCCTCCTTTAACTTTGCCTGCGGAGTTAGTTGTCGGATTCGGAAAAAAGGATAGCTCCCGGCGCCGGATTATGTAGCGCTTCACCCCGAGACAAGCCAAGCTGTTACCTTTGCATTTGCATCGCTTGTCATAAATCGTCCCCCGCACCTGCCTTAGCAGTGTTTCGGCCGTTATGAATATATCACAACTTTGTAACCTATGGGCCATGCAAATGTTACCAATGGTATAAAAACCAACATTTATCAAGGAAATACAATGACGGAAACCATGACAAAAAATTTAATTTTTACCCGCCAACGCAAAAAGGCATGACCAGTCGGTCATGCCTTTGCCAATCTATCTAATTACAAAACTTTGCTTAAGAAATCCTGAGTCCGCTGATTCCGCGGCGAACCGAACACCTGCTGCGGGGTGCCCTGCTCGATGATAACGCCTTGATCCATAAACAAGATGCGGTCGCCCACCTCGCGGGCGAAGCCCATTTCATGCGTAACGATTACCATCGTCATACCGCCCGTCGCCAGCTCCTTCATGACTTCAAGCACCTCGCCCACCATCTCGGGGTCAAGTGCGGAAGTTGGCTCGTCAAACAGCATCACATGCGGCTCCATCGCCAGGGCGCGGGCTATGGCAATGCGCTGTTTCTGGCCCCCCGACAATTGGGACGGATAAGCCTTGCTCTTGTCTTCCAGTCCAACCTTGCGCAATAGTAAAAGCGCAAATTTTTCTGCGTCCTGCTTGGTCTGCTTTTTTACCTGGACTGGAGCCATCATGACGTTCTCAAGCACCGTCTTATGAGGAAACAGATTAAAATGCTGAAACACCATCCCCATCTTCTCGCGGGTTTTGTTAATATTATGACTCTTGCCGGTAATAAGCTCTCCCTCGAAATAGATTTCACCGCTGGACGGCTCCTCCAACCGGTTCAAGCAGCGCAGGAACGTGCTTTTTCCAGATCCGCTCGGCCCGATGACGACGACGACCTCGCCGCGGTTGATTTTCAGGTCAATGCCTTTTAAAATATGCAGCTGACCGAATTTTTTATGCAAATTTTTAACGGTTATCACTAGCCTGCAACCTCCTTTCGAAACGACCCAAAATGCGGGAAAGCGTAAAAGTTACGATAAAATACATCACAGCAACGATCAGGAACGGCATCATGCCGTTATACGTAATCCCTTGAACAGCACCCGCCTGGAACATAATCTCGGTCACCCCGATAAAGGATACGATCGACGATTCCTTGACGATAACGACGAACTCATTGCCGATGGCCGGCAGCACGTTTTTGATCGCCTGCGGAATAATAATGAAACGCATCGTTTGTCCCTGCGTCATCCCGAGCGAACGCGCCGCTTCGCTCTGACCTCGGTCCACACCCTGAATGCCCGCACGGAATATTTCCGCCAAATAAGCCGAGCTGTTAATGGACAGCGTAATTGCTCCTGATTCGATTGGACTGAAGGCAATGTCGAACATGTATGACAAGCCGTAATGAATGATCATCAACTGCACAAGCATCGGCGTCCCGCGTAGAAACTCAACCCAGGCATGCCCGATAAATCGTACGATCCCCCATGGCGACATCCGGATCAAAGCGACGAGCAATCCGAGTATGAATCCGAATAATACGCCTAACGCAGCAAGCAATAACGTGTACTGCAGCCCAGTTAGAAAATAACTGCGGTATTCCCAAAACATCGTTCCAAACTCAGCAAAAAAGTTCATAACCTATCATACCTCCAATTAAAGCGCCCATTTCTTAAAAAAACAGAAAAATAGCGAAATTGCTCCGCTATTTTCTGCCAAGTTGTCTTATCATCGCATAGCCAACGCCAAGTTATCTAATGGACAGATCGCTGGCTTCTTGCACGAATTTCTCAATACTGCCGTCCTGAATCAGACGATCCAATGTGGCATTCACTTGATCAAGCAGCTCCTTATTGCCCTTCTTAATGCCTACGACGTAGCCTTCATCCTCAGTTACCGGCTCCGCATCCGTAATGACGATACCATCCACGTTCTTCACGAACGATTCGGCGACAGGCCCCTCAATAATTGCGACATCTACGCGGCCCGAGTTTAACTGCATAATGATGTCAGAAATCTTCGCCAGGGAGGTTAGCTTCGCACCCGGAATATCTTTGGCGATGTCCTCCTGGATCGAACTCTTCTGAACGCCGATCTTGAGGCCTTCCAGCGATTCAAGCGTAGAATATTTATCTTTATCCGCCGCGCGCGCTACGACAGCTTGCTTAGCGTTGTAATAGATTTGCGACATCTCGATTTCTTTAGCACGCTCAGGTGTCGGGCTCAATCCGGAAATGACCATATCCACCCGGCCACTGCCGAGCTCATTAAGCAGAGAGGAGAATACCATATCCTTGATCTCGAGCTCTGCCCCTATATCCTTAGCGATTTCTTTGGCAATCTCTACGTCAAAACCGACGATTTGGTCTTCCCCTTTATCGTTCTTGATATGGAACTCATATGGCGGGAAGTCGGCGCTCAATCCGAGAACCAGCTTCTTTGCCCCTGGCGCATTAGTTCCCTGCGAGCTGTTCTTCGCTTCCTTATCTTGTCCGCAAGCTGCCAGCATAGTCGTAAGCAGCAGCACCGCCATCAATAATGTACCCCATTTTTTCATTAATCTCTCTCCTTGCTAGTTATAAAAATTATCATCGTCTCATGATTTCACTGGGCTAATTATAGATCATTATGCATATATATGCAAAAGAAATTTTCGACAATTTTCTTTCATTTTTTATTCATCTATTATACCCACGGTCAATTGCCCTTCTTCATGCTACATAGTCAGTACACGAGTAGGACATTCACAATTACCATTCGAATCCATATTTCAACCCACTCATTTCAGTTCATTGATAAAAGCAATGAGCTTCATCACACTATCGCGTTACCTTAATCAACCATTTTATGCATGCAGAACCGCGAATTCATGGCCTCCCCTTATTCAGGGAATAATGGTTCATACCAAGGGAGATTTGTTTATTAATTAGCTGTAGTACGATGTTAAGGAGGTGGCCGCATGCTGCTTGAAGCTTTGTACCACGTGCCTCGCGATAAATGGGCTTATGCTTATAATCCGACAACGATTCATTTGCGTGTGCGCACCAAAAGAGACGATATACAGCAAGTATTCGCCATGACCGGGGACAAGTATGACTGGCAAAGGACCTATCAGGAATTCGCCATGGAAAAAGCAGCTCATGACGCGATGTTCGATTACTGGGAAATCGCCGTGAAGCCTAAATTCAAACGGCTCTCCTACGCCTTCAAACTTGTAGCGGGCAGCGAAACGGTTTATATGCAGGACAGCGGGATTGGACATGAGCCGCCCACTCCGCCGGGCGAGCTGTATGAATTTCCTTACATTCACGAAATCGATGTCTTCAAAGTCCCGGAATGGGCCAAAGAGGCCGTGTTTTACCAAATTATGCCCGAGCGTTTTGCAAACGGCGACCCGTCCAACGATCCTAAGCCAACCGAACCCTGGGGAGGAACGCCGAAAATTGACAATTTTTTTGGGGGCGACCTGCAAGGAGTTCTCGATCATCTAAACGATTTACTCGACCTTGGCGTCAACGCCATTTATTTTACGCCGCTATTCGCCTCTCCCTCCAATCACAAATACGACACGGTCGATTATAAAAATGTCGACCCTCATTTCGGGGACAACGCGCTATTAAAGCAGTTAGTCGCGTCCTGTCATGAAAAGGGAATTCGAGTTGTGCTCGACGCCGTATTCAACCATTGCAGCGAGCAATTCCCTCCGTTTCAGGATGTGCTGAAGCATGGGCAGGAATCTAAGTATATCGACTGGTTCCATATTAACGAATTTCCAGCGTCCATTAAGAACGGCATTCCAACTTATGATACGTTCGGCTTTTTTGGAAATATGCCGAAATTCAACACTGCGAATCCTGAAGTGAAGGATTATTTGCTTGGCGTAGCCGAATATTGGATCAAAGAAATAAATCTTGACGGTTGGCGCCTTGACGTCGCTAATGAAATTGACCATCATTTTTGGCGCGATTTCAGGAAAGTCGTCAAAACGGCCAATCCGGAAGCTTATATTATCGGAGAGGTATGGAGCGATTCCCTTAACTGGCTGCTCGGGGATCAATTCGATTCCGTCATGAACTATCCCTTCGCCGATAAAGTGCTGACCTTCTTTAACGGCGGCATGGACGGATACAGCTTCTCCAATGAAATGGGCTCGCTCATCATGCGTTATCCTCAGCAGACCAATGAGGTTATCTTTAATATGTTGTGCAGCCATGATACGCCGAGGCTGCTGACCAGCGTAGGAAATGACAAGCGTAAATTGAAGCTCTGCGTCGTCTTTCTCTTCACCTATATGGGTACGCCATGCATTTTCTATGGCGATGAAGTCGGTATATCGGGATATAGCGATCCCGATTGCCGCAAATGTATGGTCTGGGAACCCCACAAACAGGATCGTGAGCTGTATGATTTCTATAAACTGATGATCGCGCTGCGCAAGAAGCATGCCGCCTTGCGTGAAGGCCGCTTCCGCTTTTTGCACGCGGACAGCCACGATCCCTGCATCATTTACGAGCGGATCGACGACAAGGTCCATTTTACGATCTGGATGAACAATACCGGGAAGAAGCGCACGCTATCGCATCCGATGGATACGAGCGATTGGTATGACGCGCTGACAGGCGAACGCGTTATGCCGGACAAAGGCATTATGAATATCAGCCTTGATCCTTACGGATACCGGATACTGTGCCGTAAGCTGAAGTAACCACCTGAATCCACAAATCCCCCAACCCCTCGATAGTAATCGAAGGATTGAGGGATTTTCCTTTGTTTAGGCGTTTTTCGCAGACACTCGCTCATAGATGTCGATATATTGCTTGGCCGACGCCGCCCAGCTGTAGTCCCCGGCAAAAGCATTACGCAGCAGCAGCTTCCAGTGATCTGGCTGATGATAAAATTCGACTCCCCTGCGCAATGTGTACAGCAAGTCATGGGCATTGAAGTTCGTGAACGTAAACCCATTCCCCTCACCCGTCACCTCATCATAGGATTTCACAGTGTCGTTCAATCCTCCAGTTTCGCGGACTACCGGGATACTCCCGTAACGCAGTGCCAACAGCTGGCTGATTCCGCAGGGCTCAAATTTGGACGGCATCAGAAATAGGTCGCTGCCCGCATATATTTTCCGGGACAACGCGTCGCTAAACGTAATTTGCGCCGACAGTTTCGCAGGATGGCGATATGCCGCTTCCCTGAACCAATCCTCATACGCCTGGTCGCCTGTGCCCAGAATAACGAACTGAACGTCGTCGTTTGCCAGCCATTCGTCCAAAATGCGTATAACCAGATCAAGCCCTTTCGGCTCGACGAGCCGCGTTACCATTGCTACGAGTGGAATTCGGGCTGCTACGGGCAGGCCTATTTCCTTCTGTAATGCCTGCTTATTCTCCTCCTTCTTCTTCGCGCTTGATGTGTACTGGGCGGTTAACACCTCATCCGTCGCCGGATTATACAGCTTCGTGTCCACCCCGTTGACAATTCCCGACAATCGGTCTCCAAGCGAGCGCAACAGTCCATCCATGCCGTATCCATAATACGGCGTCTTGATCTCCTCCGCGTAGGTCGGGCTTACTGTTGTAACATGATCTGAAAACACCAAGCCTGCTTTCATAAAACTTACAGCACCGTTATATTCGACGCCCTCCGGCGTATAATAAGTGTGCGGCAAACTCAGCAGGTCACCAAGCACTTCGTCAGGAAACAGCCCTTGATACAGCAAATTATGAATGGTGAATACGGTACGAATGCCAGCATAATTAGAGTTATGGCGGAAATGCTCCTTCAGCACAAGAGGAATCATCGCGGTGTGCCAATCATGACAATGCAATACATCCGGCCAGAAATCGATCGCGGGCAAAATCTCAAGTACGGCCCGGTTCAAGAACGCAAACCTCTCTCCATCGTCCCAGTAACCGTATACCCCTTCCCGGCCAAAGTAATATTCGTTATCGATAAAATACACCGGGATATCCTCCCAGACTAAATACTCGATACCGCCGTACTGCCGGCGCCAGCCGACGGGAACTTCAACCGCCCCCCAGTGTTCAAGGAGGTCACTGAAAGCAGCGGACATATCCCGGTACTTCGGCAGCACGATGCGAACATCGTGTCCCGCCTCGTGCAGCGCTTTAGGCAGCGCCCCAATCACATCGGCCAGACCGCCCGTCTTGATGAACGGCGCTACTTCCGCCGCAGCGAACATAATCTTCATTCCTTCTTCGTCCTCCTCTTTATTGGAGCAGCTTGTCGCTTCACCGTCTTCTTCCAAATCGTCATACTTAAGGGGGCTATGTCCATGACTACGCTCTGGGACTGCTCATGCCAAGGTATTTTAACGGAAGCCAGGGCGGTTTCCAGCATCGTTCCGGCACCACCGTAAGCCATATCGTCACTGTTGAAAACAAGCGAATATTCCCCTGGTTTAGGCACACCTACACGGTAGTCCGTTCGTGGGACTGCCTGAAAATTAATGATCATAAGCAGTGTGTCTCCCGCTTTCTTTCCCTTGCGCAAGTAGCAAATTACGCTTTGAGCGGCATCATGCGGGTTGATCCACTGGTAGCCATCGAAGGTATGATCCAACTCCCACAGCGCCCGTTCCTGCAGATACAGCCTGTTTAAAGCGGCCGTGTATTTCAGCATTTGCCGGTGCGTATCATATTCAAGGAGGAGCCAGTCAAGCTGATCCTGATCTTTCCACTCAATGAACTGCCCGAACTCACCGCCCATGAATTGCAGCTTCTTCCCCGGAGAAGTGAGCTGATAACCAAGCAGAAGGCGCAGTCCAGCAAATTTCTCTTCATAGCTGCCCGGGTTTTTATCCAGCAATGATTTTTTTCCATGAACCACTTCATCATGCGATAAAGGTAAAATGAAATTCTCCGAATAGGCGTAACAGATCGGAAAGGTCAGTAAATGATGATGGTTTGGCCGTTCCCGGAAATGCATCCCAACATACTCGAGCGTATCGTTCATCCAACCCATATTCCATTTGTAGTTGAAGCCGAGCCCTCCATCCTCAATCGGCGCAGTTACAAGCGGCCATGCGCTGGATTCCTCAGCCATCATCAGCGCATGCGGATAATACTGGAATACAGCAAGATTGAGCTGTCGTAAAAAAGAAATTGCCTCAATATTCTCGATGCCGCCCTGATCATTCAGCCGGTACTGCCCAGCCTGCTTCTCAAAATCCATACGTATCATGCTAGTGACCGCATCGACACGAAGCCCGTCGAAGTGGTATACATCCATCCAATACAAAGCATTGGAAATAAGAAAGGAACGTACTTCCGGCTTGGAGAAATCGAAGCTGAGCGTCCCCCAGCCCGGCTTCTCAGCCAAAAGCGGATCACCGTATTCGAACAGCGGGGTCCCGTCGAACATACGCAGTCCGTGCGCATCCTTGGTGAAATGCCCTGGCACCCAGTCCAGCAGCACCCCGATACCTGCCTGATGGCAGCGGTCGACGAAATACATCAAATCTACTGGTTCACCGTACCTACTCGTAGGCGCAAAATAACCGGTAGCCTGATAACCCCAGGACAAATCATAAGGATGCTCGGCAAGCGGCATGATTTCAATATGGGTGTATCCCATATCCACGACATAAGGGATTAGCTCATTGGCCATTTCTCGGTAAGTGAAAAAACTGCCATCGGGCTTTTGCCTCCACGTGCCAAAATGCACTTCATAAATGTTCAACGGCCTCTGGAATGGCACTCTGTTCTTGCTTCTCCATTTCCCGTCATTCCATTTGTAGCCTGATAGCGATTTAACAATGGATGCGGTCGCCGGTCTTACCTCCGCATAAAACGCATATGGGTCAGCTTTTAGGAAGGTATCGCCGTCTGGTCCCGTAATTTCGTACTTGTAAAAAGTTCCTTCTTCAACACCGGGGAAAAAGCGAGTCCAAATTCCCGAATCGGGTATCTTATATAATAAATCGTTCTGCCCACTCCACTCATTCCAATCCGACGCAAGGCCAACACGGATCGCATTCGGAGCCCAGACGGTAAATCTGACTCCCGTACGGCCATCCTCAACCGTCGGATGCGCACCGAATATGAAATAGCTGCGATACAGTGTACCTTCATGAAATAAGTAAATGTCGCTTGCAGAAATGGCTTGCTTGGACGATCGCTCTGACAATGACAAGGGATCACCTGCTTTTTTTTAAGTTCCACCAACTAATTTACCCATATATTTCCGGACTGAATAACAATTTCAAGTTTGAAAAATAAAATGTATCTTTTCATCCCTTTTTTCTTCTGATCGTTTCAAGGGCTGCATATCTCGTTTATGTAAGTACTACATTGAAAACCCACAGGGAGGGAAAACGACATGAACAAAAAGGATTGCATTGCCATGCTGTTGGCCGGAGGAGAAGGCCGGAGATTATCTCCCCTCACGTCCAAACAGGCAAAGCCGGCAGTGCCATTTGGCAGCAAATACCGTATTATCGATTTTCCTCTCAGCAATTGCGTTAACTCAGGAATCGATACCATCGGTGTTCTGACACAATATGAAGCTGAATCGCTCCATCAACACATCGGAAACGGCGAGGCCTGGGGATTGCCCAGAACGGAGAATGGCGGCATTGCTTTACTCCCTTCTTACAGCACGGACAATACCGGAAACAATGAATATACAGGTACCGCCGATGCCATTTATAAGAACATCGAGTACGTTGACCGTTACTCGCCCGACAACGTCCTTATTTTGTCCGGTGATCACATTTATCACATGGATTATCGCGAAATGCTGAAATCCCATATCAAGCAATCCGCTTCGGCGACCATTTCCGTTATGCCGGTACCTTGGGAGGAAGCTCATCGTTTTGGCGTCATGTCCATCGATAAGGAGCATCGTATCACGGAATTCGCCGAAAAACCGGAGCAGCCAGCAAGTAATCTGGCCTCCATGGGCATTTATCTGTTCAAGTGGGATTTTCTGAAACAGCATTTGATCGAAGATGCTAACGACCCACATTCCAGCCACGATTTCGGCAAAGACGTCATTCCTAAAATGCTAGCCGGCTCCATGCCGCTGCATGCTTATGAATTCAAAGGGTACTGGCGCGACGTCGGTACTGTTCAGAGCTTATGGGACGCTCACATGGATCTGCTGAGCGGCAGTGATTGGGCGTTTCCGAATGAGCAATGGCCGATGTATACGCGCGAAATGCGAACGAAGCTGGGGTCCATCAAAGCCCGGAGCGCCGAAGTTAAAGCATCCATGATTCATGATTGCTGCACTCTAGAAGGCTGCGCGGAGCAGTCGGTCATTTTCGGAGGATCAATCATCGGGCGCTACACCAAAATCAAAGACAGCATCGTGATGCCGAACGTGGAAATCGGCCGGAATGTGCTCATCGAGCGAGCGATCATCGGTGAAGGAGCCGTCATAAAGGACGGAGCGATCATTAAGGGAACTGCGCATGAAATCATCGTGATCGGGCCGAACGAGACGGTGCTGGCAAAACCTGCCGTCCGTACCCAGCCTTCCCGCTTACTCAAGGAAGTATACGACAATACGGCTCGCTTGCGGGCTGAAGGACTGTCATCCTGAGGGCTTTGTCCAAGTCCATATTACTATGTATATAATAAAGAGCGGATCCTCATGATCCGCTCTTTAAAATTATCGCATATTAAAATTCATTTCATACAGGTTATAGCCTCTTCCCTGCTTCTCGCCCGTACCTTTATGGGCGAATCCCATGCCGGCGTACATGCGGTTAAGCTTCGCGTTTCCGTCCCAGCAGTCCAGGCGCAAGGCTCTTCTGCCAAGCTGCTTGGTACGCTTGACAGCCCATTCGATCATCGCTCCCCCTAGCTGTTGGCCTCGCCAGGAAGTGCGAACCGTTAATCGATGCAGATAGCTGCAGTCCTCTTCATTTAGCGCTCCCCAATATTCGGGATCGCTGCTCTGCAGCGTAAACATCCCGACTGCCTGATCCTCGCGCACAAGCAGGTAAACTTCCCGCTCGGCAAAATACTTATCGATCTCCGATGGCGTAAATTGCTGCGGATTCCATTGCTGCACACCGAGGCTTGCCATCCACTCCGCCGCTTCGATCAGCATCTCGCGGACGATCTCCTTGTCCGGTGCACTGGCAAGCTCAATGGCGAACGTTCCGTGCGGCGTAATGATCTCTTCCCGTATTTTATTCATCCCCGCTCATCCCATCTTGACTAATTTGTTCGTTCCCATTCGACAGAGCAGAGCTATTTGCTGTTTCTGCCTCC
Source organism: Paenibacillus sp. YSY-4.3 (assembly GCF_054767475.1). Classification (NCBI taxonomy): domain Bacteria; kingdom Bacillati; phylum Bacillota; class Bacilli; order Caryophanales; family Paenibacillaceae; genus Paenibacillus; species Paenibacillus sp. YSY-4.3. The sequence continues at coordinate 139,035 of NZ_BAABMC010000007.1, forward strand.
TCCGCTCCGGAGCCCGTGTCCCCTACCATTTCCAGCAGTGGCAGCGTAACGGATACCGTGGTCCCGGCACCGAGCTCGCTATGGATATGCATTTCGCCCTTATGCAGCCCGACGAGTTGCTTGCTGATCGCCAGCCCGAGTCCTGTCCCGCCCCGGTTATGATTAACTTGGAAGAACCGGTCGCTCACTTTGCCGAGATGCTCATCGCTGATCCCGATTCCGCTATCGACCACTTGAACAAGTGCCGTACTGCTGTCCTTTAAGGAAATGACGAGATGAACCCAGCTGTTCTCATTTGAGAATTTCACTGCATTGTCCACCAGATTCAAGAACACCTGCTTCAAACGGTTGCCGTCCCCGACAATGATCACGGGACGGTCTGCGCGATCGTCCAGCTGCAGCTGGATCTGCTTCTGCTCGGCCTTGGCCCACACATTAAGCATCGTCTCCTGCAGCAGCTCCTTCAAGTTTACCTTGCCGATAACGAGCTTCATCTCATTTTGCTGAAGCTTGGAGAAATCGAGCATTTCCTCAACAAGGCCGATCAACCGCTCCGTCTCTTTGGAAATAATCTGCATGCCGATTTTCGTCTCTTCCGGGTCAAAACCGCCGGAGGTCAACGTTTCGCTCCAGCCTTTGATGCCGGTCAGCGGCGTTCGCAGCTCATGGGAAATTGAAGAGATGAAATCATCCTTGATCTGGTTGCTGCGGACGATTTCCTCTGCCATGTAATTCAAGGTTGTCGCAAGCTCACCGAGCTCGTATTTATAATTTCCTTTGATCCGCGCATCGAATTTCCCTTTAGCCATCTGCGCGGATACGGCACGGATATTATTGATTGGCTTGACGATCGAATTGGCAAGACCGATGCTGAATAGTGTGACCAGAGCCAATACGGCTGCACCTACACCCACGGAGAGCAGCGTCATATTCATCAGCTTAGCATTAACGTCCTCTAGGGAGGTGACGTACCTAACGATGTAGCGATTCTCCCCTCGGACTTGCAGTGGCGTCGATACGGCCATGACCCATTCACCAGTAGACTGCCGTCCTACCCATTTGCCCACGCCTCCAGCGACGGCCTGCGGCACATCGCTCGTCTGAATCGGCTTATCCGCCTGGAACTGCGTGCTGCTGGCCTTGATCTCGCCCTTGCGGTTCAAGATCATCAGTTCCGTATTATCCAGCTCAAACGTGCGGAGAATTTCAGTGAAATAATCCGGATCCTTCTCTGCGTAGAGCTTTACGAATTTTTGGAAATAATCCGTTGTCCTTGTGGCATGGTTGGACATATGATTTTCGATCGTTTGGTAGTAATACGTCCTCAAGGCGAAGGCGAAAATAACTTCAACCATGAACAAAGTTACGAATACTACGATGAAATAGTGCAGGACGATTTGGCGCCCGATCCCTTTTTTGATCATTGCCCCTCGCCCTTCCACTTATAACCGTGTCCCCATACAGTTTGCAGGAAGGTCGGTTCGGAAGGGTTGTTCTCGATTTTTTGACGAAGTCTGCGAATGTTTACGTCAACAATTTTGGGATCGCCCATATATTCCTTGCCCCAGACATGATCGAGCAGCAGATCACGGCTCAGCGGCGTATTCTCCTTCTCCAAAAAATACTGAATAAGCGAAAACTCGGTTGGCGTAAGCTCGATAAGCTGTCCGTTTTTCTTGAATTGCTTGCTGATCAAATCAAGTGTGAACGGCCCGGAGGTAAAAGAGACCTTCGCGCTGCTCTCCCTGTACACATTCACCCGTCTTAATAAGGACTGGATGCGGGCAATAAGCTCGGTCGGGCTGAACGGCTTGCTGATGTGGTCATCCGCCCCGACGGACAGAGCGTATACTTTATCTTGCTCCTGCACCTTGGCCGTTAGGAATATGATGCCGATTCGTTCATTCGACTCCCGGATTTTGCGGCATACCTCAAAACCGTCGATACCCGGTACCATAACATCCAGCAAAGCGATATCGATGTCCGGGATGCTGTTATACCGGTCCCAAGCCTCATTGCCGTCCGCTGCCTCGATCACTTCGAAGCCATTGCGCTTCAGGTTTATCACGATAAAGCTGCGGATGGATTCTTCGTCTTCCAAGATTAACACTTTACTCAACTTTGCCTTCCTCCCTTTTGCTTGCATTAAGCGGTTAACGCTTAATTTCTTTCTCGCCTTTATTGACTCTCAAATCGGTATGGCTGAGGAAACCGATGACTTTATCGTTATCGCGCGCGAGCAATTCCCAGTCGTCCTTGACCTGCTCCCATTCTGCTAAGGAGAAAAAGCGAATTTCCGCCAGCGTCGCGTTCGTATCGATATCCACGAAATTGATATGCTCATCCTTGATGGATTTAATATCAATCGTTACTTTACCCCACCATTCCTTCGGAAGATTGAAATAGAAACGGCCTTCCAAATCCATATATTGCTGCATGACAAACGTCAAACCCTTGCTCGGATCCCAACCGTAATACGAGAACAACCAAGGAATATCGTCAAAAGCGATATACTCCCAGCCTTTCGGGGTTTCCAGCATGCCGATTTCCAGAATGCCATCGTCATTAACATCACCGCTCATAATCTGGTAATCCTTAAGCGTCGCGCTTTGGTCGGGAATAAGATCCACTAGTTGGTCGTCTTCCATGACAATAATGATGGAATATCCGGAGTGCTCGCCCGAAATGGCATCAAGGATAATTCCCCGCTTATCCGCTGTAATATTGCCATGAACAACGTTGTAGTAGCCGCTTACCGCATCATCCAGCTGCAGCTTAGCCAGCTCCTGAAACGATTGATCATATTGGTAAGTCGTTATCGTTGTAAATTGATCCTTCCTAACGGATACGACCGTAATATCGAGCTGGCCGTCATCGTTCAGATCATCAATGATGAAATAATTGTAAGGAAGCTCCAAAATCCGCTCCACCGTAGAGCCCGTATAGGAATAAACGATTAGGCCTTTCTGGGTCTGTTTCTCCCCGCTCGAGAACCCGGCAACGATATTGATCTCCCCGTTCCCGGTCACCTCCTTGAGCTCAAAAGATTCAAGCACCTGGCCTTCCCCATCGAATCTGACCTTCGGTATCCACGTGTTGTCCCGATTTTCCAGAATTAAGCCATGAACTTTGACCTTCTCCAGCGGTGTTTCGTAGAACACCACCGCTTCCATGATGCCGTCCTTGTTGAGATCGACCACCCGGATCGAACTGATATCAGCTGCATCCCGGGGCCGAATTACCGCACCCTTCAGCTCGGCATTAATGACGCTTCTCAGCGTTTCTTTATCGGAGCTTAGCTCGGGCGTCTTCATCAGCAGCTTCGGGTCCATCATAAAGTTGCATCCGCTTAGCACAAGCAGCAGCAATGCGCTTCCCAGAAGGGGAAGCCATCTGGTTACATTCAATCGTATCACTCTCTTCATGCTAAATCGATTTGCCGCTTCTCTTCGCCGGTTAGACGTCTTCCCCTCACGTCAAGCTTGAGCTGCCCGTCGTAAATGCCCCAAATTCTCGTGCAGTACCGCTCCGCCAGCTCGATCGGCAGCGCCGCGATGACTGTCTTTCCTTGTTCGGTGCATAAACTTTTGAGCGTGGCCATGACTTTGTCCGCAGAGTGAGGGTCCAATCCGATAACCGGCTCATCCGCGGCAATAAAACCTGCGCCGTGCACAAGCGCCCGGCATATCGCCACGCGCTGCCGTTCACCGCCGCTCAAATTGCCGGCTTTGAGATGCGCTTTGTCCAGTAAGCCGAATTTCTCCAGCTCGTCCATCGCCCCCATATAATCGTCCGAGCGAACCATGCCTGTCAGGCGTCTCAGCAGCGAGGTTTGCCCGGCTTGTCCGATCAGCACATTTTTCAGCGCGGTTTTCTCGGGGTTGAGTGTAGGATTCTGTTCCAAGTATGCGCATTTGGAACGAAATTTCCCCGCCCCCTTGCCGCCGCCGCGAATAACCGTTTTACCATCCCACGTATAATCACCGTCATTCCAGCTTTCCCGAAGAGCGAGGCATTGGAGTAGAATGCTCTTGCCGCTGCCGCTGGGTCCGACAACTCCGACCATTTCCCCTGCTTCAAACTCGGCGCTAATTCCGTGCAGAACTTCTTTAGTATTGCCTTCTACCGATTTCTTGAGGTTATTCACCTTAAACATGTCGATTCTCCTTTGGTCAATGCTTCTCTTCCTTTAGTTTATTGGAAATAGCTCTGAAAATCCATTACACCATGTTCATATTTGAGGATTATAAAAATTTAAAAGCGTGAATTTTGCTAAATAGTTCTATATTTGAATTTTTTTATGATTTTTTTGCAGTTTCCGGCCGAAACATGATACCCGCCACCGTAAATGCTAAATAAAACAAACCAAGAATTACGAACAGCAAACCTGCAGCACCGAAATGCATAGCGACTCCTCCCAAATTCGGCCCCACGATGCTGCCGACATTGAAATGGATAGAAGCGATCACGTTAGCCGTAGGAAGCAGATGCCGCGGCAAAATATCGGCAGCGTAGGCCAAACCAAGCGAAAAGAATGAACCGACCAGGCCGCCAGTCAGCATGAAGATCAGCAGCAGTCCAAAATAATCGCTACCTATTAAAGGAACGATGAGAAACAGCAAGCCGCCTAAACTTCCCGCGATCATAAGAATAATTTTGCGTCCGTAACGATCGCTCAAGTAACCGAGCGGCAGCTGAAGGATTAGCCCGCCGATGCCGAAAAACGGCAGCAAGGTCGATATTTCGGCTGCGGTCAGCCCGGTACGCAGCCCATAAATCGGGAAGTTGCTGTTCATCGCAGCCTCCATATATCCATATAACATCGACGGAATTAAGGCAAACCAAGCCAAGCGGTAAATAAGGAGCGTTTTGCGCGGGCCGGACGCCTCCTCTTTCCCCTCATCCAGTTTATCAGGTACGGTATCCGGCATTTGCAAATATACAAGTAAAGCCACTAAAGCAATCAAAATCGCAAGCAACAGGAACGGGACGAGCTGTCCGTAAGGCAGCAGCCGGATAGCCAGAGGCCCGATGGAAAAACCGATGCCGTATGACATGCCATAAATGGAAATATTTCTGCCGCGCTGATTCGGGGGTGTGATGAGCATCATCCAAAGCTGGGATGCGAAGTGCAGCGCGTTGTCTCCTATGCCCACAAGCAGGCGGAGGACAAACCAGACTTCGAGATTGGAGATGAGCGGAAATAGAGGAAGTGCCACCATGACCAGCACCATTCCCCCGAGAATCAATTTCTTGAAGCCGATCCTCTTCAGCACCTTCACCGCAATCAGAGACATGCCGAAAGAGCCGATGTAAAGTGCGGCGGCATGCAAACCGTTCACCGAAGAAGAAATCCCCCTCTCCTCCATAAATATGGATAGAACGGGCAGCAGCAGTCCCTGGCTCAACCCAGCGACAATAACGACTAAAATGAGAATAAATACAGGTGAAACAAAGCGTTTGTGATGATATTCCATAGATGTAAATTCTGCTCCTTCACTAAAAAGAAAGAAAATCGTCAACAGATGACGACTTTCCGCAATCATTTGTAGGTTATAATTCAAATCAAGCTGTCCATTGGCAGCCAGCAACAATAAACATTATAGTAGACAATCTAATAGCAAACAAGCCATAATGGATATGGTTGTAAAGATGTCTGGGAGGTTTCTTGTCATGGCATACAATGTCAAAGTTGACGTTTCTCCAATATATGAGCTCATTAGCAGCTTCATAGTATTTACTACCCGCAAATGGGTGAATAATTTAGATGTAGGACTGGAATGGCCGGAAGATATCGGCTCCCGCTTCACCCCTGATGTACAGAAGGATTTCGCCGCTGCGGCGAATTTCCCTTTTTCCGATTATGACGTGCTGTACGCCTGGGCGATGGATCGTTCCAGCTATAGCATCGACGCCTTCCTCGACGACCTGGAGCATGCCGCGAACGATACCCTTTACCATAGTGTTAAATCCTATATTCCCGATATGACTTCTCATGAAGTCGAGCGTATTCGCAGCAGTTACGTCCCGCTTCTTCGAAAATGGAACATGTTGTACTTCGAAGACGTTGCACCGCAGTATGCGCCCCTGCTGGAGGAGGATGCGGCCGAAAAATCCACCTTATTGCATAAAATGGACCCAGAGGCGCTCGTAGAATATGCTTCGGGAGGAATCGTTCTCGAGCTAGGCTTGCCAATTGAAAGAGTGGCGCTCGTCCCATCTGTGCACTTCCGGCCAATCAACACCTATTGTTTCTATAACGGCGTACTTTTGATTCAATATCCGATCGATATCCCCGAGCTGGACGAGGACGAACCGCCTACGGTCCTGCTGCGGCTAACGCGGGCTCTCGCCAATCCCGAGCGCCTTCGCCTGCTCCGTTATGTGGCTAATGAGCCGAAATCGTTGCAGGAAATGGTTAATAACCTCCAGGAATCGAAGGACAAACTGATGCATCATCTCATGCGCCTGCGGGTAGCCGGCTTGCTTCGCGTGCATCTCGTCGACACCGATACGGAGAAATTCAGCATCCGCCCGGATGGGGCTGCTGAACTGCAAATGTTTTTGGAATCTTATATTCGGTTATAGTAATATTGTTGTTCGCTGTACAAAAGGAGTGACCTGTTTTGAGCGATACACTGCGCCAGCAGATTATTTTTGATCTGGATGACACCTTGATTTACTGCAATAAATATTTCGATCAAATTCTGGATCGATTCGCTGACCAGCTGTTGGAATGGTTTGGGGCAGAGCGGCTTACGGCAAAGGAAATCCTTGTCAAGCAAACGGAAATCGACGTTGCCGGCGTCAAGAAGCTGGGCTTCGTTAGCAGCCACTTTGCGGAATCGCTCGTCGACACGTACCGCTATTTCAACTCATTGATCGGCCGGGATGCCGACTTGATCGAAGAGGAGCATCTATCCCAGCTTGGCATGAGCGTCTATGACCAGGATGTAGAGCCCTATCCCGGCATGGTGGAAACACTGAATTTGCTGAGCGAGCAGGGCCATGAGCTGAACTTATATACGGGCGGCGACGAATTGATTCAGCAGCGCAAAATTGAACGAATGAAGCTGTCCGCATACTTTAGCGACCGAATTTACATCCGCACGCATAAAAATGCCGAAGCGCTGGAGGAAATTTTACGGTCGCGGCACTTCAACCGTAAACGCACCTGGATGATCGGCAACAGCTTGCGCACCGACATTGCGCCTGCGCTGACCGCAGGAATCAATTCGATTTATATCAAGCATCCGACGGAATGGTCTTATAATTTGGTTGACATCAAGAAGCCTACGGATACGTCGATGTACACGATATCCTCCCTGGAACAAGTACCGGGCATTATCGCTGAAAGCTTGGCGATGACGATTCGGAAGAGCACCAGATAAATTGCCGCAGGCTTCAAATCGTTTTTTAAAGAAACCGCAATAAGGTTGCCTAACTTAAGGCAACCTTATTGCATTTTCGGTTCATGATGAAATTTTGCAATCTATTCTTCCGCCCTCTGCAAGTCCAGCTTTCCACTCAGCGGATCGGCAAGCACGATGCGCGCTTTGAAATCACCCTCGGGCTGCTTGAAGGTCAACAGCTGCGTCTGGCCCTTGCCGACCAATGAAGTCAGCATATTGACGGAAATATTCTTCCCTGCGTATTCCTTCCAAATGACAAATCCGCAGCCTTGTTTATAATGAGCACAGCCGTAGCCTTTGCGCCCTTCGATGAGCTGGCCGCCACAGCCCTCCCGCGGGCATGGCGCAAGCGGCTGCAATGAGCCCGGTGCCGAGGTGCTTCCACTCTTTTCCGAGCCGGATGCATTGCGCTGGGCTGAGCCTTTCGCTTTCGAAGCTTTGCCGCGACCGCCCTTCCGCTCTTCCTCTGCCATCTCGAATAAGGAGGCATCCGCCTTCGGCTGAACTCTGACTTTATCGATGATCGACAGCGTGAAGCGCTTGACGTTATCCATGAATTTCTCACTAGCCGCCTCACCCTTGGAAATTTGATACAGCCTGCGCTCCCACTGTCCGGTCATCTCCGGCGAGGTCAGCAGCTCGACGCCGGCATGGCGAATGAGCTCGATGGCCGTCCTTCCTTTTTGGGTTACAGTAATGCGCTTGCCCTGCATCGTAATGTAACCGACATTCTTAAGGCGTTCAATCGTCGCGGCCCGAGTAGCTGGCGTGCCGAGCCCCGCGTCTTTCATCGCGTCCCGCAGTTCCTCGTTCTCGAGCTGCTTCCCGGCGCTCTCCATCGCTTTCAGCAAAGTGCCTTCCGTATAAGCCTTTGGCGGCTGGGTAGCCTTCTCCTTTGCCTGCGCATCCAGGCACTGGACTGGCTTATCCTTCTCTACGTGAAATGGTTCGCTGACCAGCTCTTCCTGCTCCTCTTCCTCATCCTTCTTCTTCCCGCGGCTGCCTGCCCGCGGATCTTCAGGCTGGCATACTTTCCAGCCCAGGGATAGCAGCTCCTTCACGTTCGTCTTGAAGGATTCGCCGGCAACCTCGGTGAGCACGGTATGCTGTTTGTACTCAGCAGGCGGATAGAAATGGGATAGAAAACGGCGAATCACCAGATCATACACATTCTGCTCTTCCTTACTGAGCGTCCCCGCCCGCCGAAGCGTCGGCAGGATCGCATGGTGATCCTCAACCCGCGCAGGGTTGCAAACCGATTTGTTGTTCACGTGCACGAGCCGCTGATTCGCGCCCTCCGCCAGCTGCTGATAAGGCCCTGATTTCAGCATATGCAGCGCTTTATGCATCCCCTCGATATTTTGCTCTGTCACATAGTTCGAATTCGTCCGGGGATAAGAGATGACTTTATGGCGTTCATAGAGCGCCTGGGCCAAATCCAATGTCTTCTTGGCCGAATAGCCGTATTTTGCGTTCGCATCGCGCTGCAGCAGCGTCAAATCGTAAAGTTTGAACGGATATTCCTTCGTATCCTTGACTTCATACTCACTGATCCGGCCTTCCTTGCCCCGCACTTTATCCGCGATGGCTGCCGCCTTCTCTGCATCCGTCAGCCGCTCTCCCTGCCATGTTCCCGTATACTTTCGGCCTAGCTGCTCCAGTTCTGCCTTAATTTCATAATAGGTCAGCGAGTCGAAGCTCTCGATTTCCTTTTGCCGGTCGTAAATAAGCGCCAGAACCGGAGTCTGCACTCGTCCGACCGATAGCAGCGTACGATGCTTGGTCGTAAAAGCGCGCGACGCGTTCATGCCGATCAGCCAATCCGCTTCGCTACGCGCTCTCGCCGCCTGCGTCAAATTCTCGAACTCCGCCTCTTCATGCAGGGTATCGAACCCCTTCTGGATGCTCTCGGCCGTCAAATCGGAAATCCACAGCCGCTTCACGGGCTGCGTCAGCTTCAATTGCTGCTGGATCAAGGCGAATATGTACTGGCCTTCCCTCCCGGCGTCACAGGCGTTGACGATGTTATTGCAGCGCTTGGCCACTTCACCGATCGTCTTCAGCTGATCCTTCGTTTTCGGATTAGGCACAATCTTGAATCGATCGGGCAGGATCGGCAAGTCTCCGAAGTTCCAGCGCTTGTATTTCTCATCATACGCGTCTGGCTCAGCCAAGCCAAGCAAATGGCCGATCGCCCAAGTAATAATGTAATGCTCGCCTTCCAAATAGGATCGGTTATTTTTCGCTCTCGGTTCGATGACGGCAGCGATCGTTCGACCCATGTCCGGTTTCTCTGCGATTATGAGCGTTTTCATCGGTTAAGCCGCCTTTCTTTCACAATTACGTCTTCATTTCCAGTCGTAGCCAAAACAAAGAGCTGCGCTCCGCGCAGCTCCGATGCACACTCTATTATATCATATTTTAGAAGATTGCTGGTCTAATTTCTATTCTTTAGCCTCTGCGGCGCTCATAGATCATAAACCGGTGATCATATAAATTCTTCTCATCCCGAATGCCGGAGATCTCCTCGGCCAGGACAAACTGCGACCAATCCAACGGCGGAAAATGAACATCTCCCTCAAATTCGGCGTCGATCCGGGTAACGAACAAACGATCGGCATGGGAAATAAATTGCCCGTACACGCTGCCGCCGCCAATGACCATCAAGTCATCGTTCTTCGCGATATCCAGCACCTCGTCCACGGAATACACCACTTCAGCTCCCTCGGCTTCGTACGAACGGTCGCCCGTCAGCACGATATTCCGGCGTCCAGGAAGCGGCCTGACTCTTAAGGACTCCCATGTTTTTCGGCCCATGACAACCGTTTTGCCCTTGGTCTGCTGTTTAAAGAAATTCATGTCGTTTGGCAACCTCCAGGGCAAATCATTGCCCTTGCCAACCAAGCCATTTCGATCCATGGCCCAAATTAGCGATATGCCCATATAGGACACCCCTTTTCTCACCTATTAAACTTGAGGTTGCTATACGGCTACCGTCGCTTTGATCGTCGGATGATGCTCATAACCGATGAACTCGAAGTCCTCATATACGTAATCAAAGATCGAATCCGGCTTGCGCTTGATAACCAGTTTAGGCAGATCGTAAGGCTCCCGTGCCAATTGCGTCTTCACCTGCTCCAAATGGTTGCTGTAGATGTGAACGTCCCCGCCAGACCAGACGAACTCTCCGACCTCCAGCCCGCATTGCTGCGCCACCATATGAGTCAGGAGCGCATAGCTGGCAATATTGAATGGCAGGCCGAGGAACGTATCAACGGACCGCATCGTCAGCATACACGACAGTTTCCCGTTCGCGACATAAAATTGAAATACGAAATGGCATGGCGGCAGCTTCATATTGTCGACTTCCGCCACATTCCAGGCGCTGACGAGATGGCGGCGCGAATCAGGATTATTCTTGATCGCATCGATCACATTAGCGATCTGGTCGATCTTTCTGCCGTCCGGCGCTTCCCAGGATCGCCACTGCGAGCCGTACACCGGACCAAGGTCGCCGTTCTCATCCGCCCATTCGTCCCAAATACGCACGCCGTTTTCTTGTAAATAAGCTATATTCGTATCCCCTCTAAGGAACCATAGCAATTCATGAATAACCGACTTCAAATGGACTCGTTTCGTTGTGACGAGCGGAAATCCCTCACTTAAATCGAATCGAAGCTGGCGGCCAAATACGGACAGCGTGCCCGTGCCCGTGCGGTCTTCCTTGACCGTTCCGTTATCCAGCACATCCTGCAGCAAATCTAAATATGCTCTCATGTATCGCACCCCGTACTGTAGTCTATTATCAGATCCTAAATTATTATAGCAAAGTGTTCCGCAGAATGGGAGCATAGGCTCGAATTAAGATATGCCAAATGCGGATTACTTCACCCGAACGCCCTCATCATAATAGGCAACCTCGGCGCCTCTACGCACGATATCCCTAAGCTTCTCCTTGTAATAGGGCATCAGTTCATCAGCGTGCTCCACATCGACCCATTCGATGGCCGCAATTTCATCCGGCCTGACGATTTCCATACTTCCCCCGGTAATTCGTCCGCGAAAAGTGACGAAGACGACATGCTGCCCAGGCTCCGTAAATATGCCTTCATTGACCGCCACTACGCCGCCGACTTCCACGTCCAGCCCCGTCTCTTCCTTCGCTTCGCGGATTGCGGCCGTTTCCAGCGTTTCGCCCTGCTCTACCGCGCCGCCCGGGAGCGTCCACGCATCCCTGCCATGGTTTTTGACCATAAGGATCTTCGTCTCATCTTCATTAAGCAGAAGCGTATACACGACATCAACACGTTTCAATTGTATTTACTCCCTTTCCATTTATTCATTTAAATGAACGAGCCATCCCTGCAAGCATTGACGATTAATCGGTGATCCATGTCAACATAGGCCAGTCCTGTAGCCATTTTTTCCCGCGAACCCTCTCCAAATAATATAGCCGATCCGCAAAAAGAGGACTTCGCCTCACCACCATGCGCAACAAATCGTCCATGCCATAAGGAGCGCACAGCTCCAATTCATCATGATCCGTCAAGCGGACTCCGATGGCCGTGGCAGTCTCCGGCCACCTGCTCATCGCATCCGCCGTTGACGCATATGGCGGCGCTCCGTTGCGGATATGCATCCGCGCCTGATTCTTCACCGACCACTGCGGATTGCCGCTCTCTTCGATCAACCGTAATTGCAGCGCCTCATCCTGCTGTTCGCTGCAATGCCGCGGATTGAAATAAACTACATCGATATCCTCATGCCGAAAACGAGCGTCATAGCCATGCAGGCGATCCCATACATACCCCCGAATATATCCCGCTGCTATGTAACCATCGGGCAGTCCCAATCTCCTAACCGTACGCAAATCCTGCATTAACGGTTCGCATTCCCTAATCAGCCGCTTTACACGCTCTTCATTTTCGCCGCTTTCCCTGCTCAATGAAGGTTCATTCATTTCGCGAGTAACCCCTGGATAGCTTCTCCCATTCATCCAAGGAGAGCTTGTCCGTAATATGCTTTAATTCATCGGGAATCTCAACATAACACATCAGCTCGAGACTGTTTCCGTCTGGATCGTTGAAATAAACCGAAGCATTACCTTGATTAGGACGGACAAAGGGCTCGACCGTGTTTCTGCGGCCGAAGGGAACGGCCTCAACTTCGATCGATGCCAGCCAGTCCAGGGATCGTTTCAAATCGTCATATGCCACGCGGAACGCGATATGCCGCAAGGACGGATGATAAGGAGTTTCATGCTCCGATCCTTCCCACAGTCCGAGCCAGCTAAGACCTTCCTCGATCCAATAAAACGCCGTATCCTCGTCTCGCCAGGCTAATTTCAGCCCTAATTTATTGTAGAAGGCCATCGAAGTCTCTAAATTTTTGACCGGTAAATGCGCTTCATACAGACCTTGAATCATCTCCATCCCCTCCATAAAGCAGCAAATTCATTATGCCGCCTCTTATGTATTACATCATATTGTAAAGCAAATGGCTGCGAATTTAAATTGCAAAAAAGCACCTTTCGGTGCTTATAAATCATAGGGCCTGCCCGTCTCCCGGCTCCGGTTAGCAGCTTCGACGAAACCTATTACCTCAAGGGATTCCTCGGGAGCTACCGGAGATATTCCCTTGCGAAAAAAATGAGCGGCCTGCTCCAGCAGGCTCTCATAATACGGCTTGCCACCGGGTTGAATATCTACATGGTCACTGCCGCGTTCCCTATGAATGAGAGCACCAAAACTGCCTCTTTGCCGCCTGCCGCGCACGGCGCCAATCCGGCCATCCCCCCAGATCCCAGCAATCACCTCATGGTCCCCGCTGCAAATCGTATGAACCTGGCGGCATCCATAGCCCATAATCGCGAACAGCATCTCCACCGTGTGAATACCATACCAGAAATAATCCTCCTGGCCTTGCACGAATGGCATCGGACCGTACACATCCGCCCCGATAATATCGCCTTGGCCAACACGCTCGAGCGCATCCGTCAAAGCCGAGGCATAACGAAGCGATGAGGCGCTCATGATCGGTACGCTATAACGTTTGGCAAGAGCGACAATGGCACGCGCATCGGCAAGACATGTCGTAAACGGTTTATCGATGAACACGGGTTTCCCATATGGAGCTACTTTGCTGAACTGCTCTAGATGCGTGCTGCCGTCCACCGATTCAATCATGATCGCATCCGCTGCCTCCGCGACAGCTTCAATGCTGCCAAGCATGGGCACACCATACTCCCGAATGAGCTCATCACGATACCTTTCCACCCGGCTGTAGCTCAATTCCATGCGCGATGAGCCGCCAGGATAGGCACAGCCGATCGTGATGCCGCATAGGCTGGAGGTTGTATCTGCAGCCTGATGACGATGCAGCAGCGCCGCAAAAATGCTGACATGCGAAGTGTCTAGACCAATCATCCCAATCTGAAGAGGGCGCTCCAGCTTGATCACCACGCTTTCAAAGTTAATCGAGTTGCGCTATTTCATTTTTATGTATCCACGGAGCAGTTTCTTCCTCTCAAGATAAAATTCGATGACCAAAGCGCGCAAAAAAGAGCGCTTCTTACGCACTCTTCTTCTTTGCATTTCTGCGGTTGTCATTTTTCTTGGAAAGAAACTCCGTCAAACACAAATGTATTCATCGTCGTAACCGGTTTTCCCTGAACCGTCTCCGCGTCATCCTCCAGCAAACTTAACGTCTTCCAAGCGTATAGAACATCGTCGTACACTCGGTATCCTGCCACAGTGAGCGAATAAGATCCTGGTATCATCGCGTTCATTTCCTTTGTGATCCCTTTCCAGGCCTCTACGACTCTCCCCTGCTCCATATACCAAAGGTGAGTGATCTCAACGTCCAGCCCGGTCCCCCCGGTCCGTTCGACTGTCTCATATAGCAGCTTGTCGCCTACAAGAACAGAAGCTCCAGGATTCATGGAATCTACCTTCCAAGGACTCTCGAAAATCAATCGGTAATTCCCTGCCGCATCCCGGTCAAAAATAAAAAAATTCCCTAGATGTACTCCCCCGTCGATGGCAGCTAATACTTCCGCTTCCCCATCCCCGTCGAGATCGACCATTTCGTAGGACAAGCCCTCCACATAATAACGGTCTTCTTTCCCTTGTTCAACAATCCAATCCGTTACCCGCTGTTTTGTAATTCCAGCCTCTCCCTGATCCTTGTCGGCTCTCTTCGCATCGGATACGATATCTATTCTATCGCTCCGCTTGTTCCAGTTTACTGAATAACCGAGTTCTGCGGCTAGAGGAAGCAGCGGGGCGTATACTTCCCCATCATTCACTTCAATCTGGGACTTTAGTTGCTGTCCATCCAAAGTTACGATTAACGGATGATCCGCTTCCACCGGAGGGGTTACCGTTATACCTATGACCAACAAAGCTGCAACAGCTAAGGATCTGGCCTTGTCCTTATACTGCATTCATCCGTCCTTCCCTTCTCCGCAAGCGATTTCACATTAACATACAAGCTTTGTAAACTATAGTTACATCTTACCATTAATCTATCAACCCTTGGTATATTTTTTGTAATTCTTTTAATTGAAATAGAGCTATAACAACAGAACTATTAATAGTGCAAGAATCCCACAACGATCATATTTAAAAAAAGAGCTGCCCGCAGGTTTATGTAAACCTGCAGAAGCAGCTCATCAATATGCTTAGGAGTTTGTGTAACTCTTAGGAGTTACGTGAAATTAACGAGAAATAATGTGGATCGGTTTGCCTTCGACAACCTCAGCCGCTTCCATCGCGATTTCGCCCAGCGTTGGGTGAGCGTGGATCGTCAAGGAGATATCTTCAAGCGTCGCGCCCATTTCAATCGCAAGCGCGATTTCAGTAATGAGGTTGGATGCTTCAATACCTACGATTTGCGCGCCGATAACAAGATTGTTCTCTGCGTTGGCAACAAGCTTCATGAAGCCCTCAGGATGATTCAAGGAGACAGCACGGCCGTTTCCGGCAAACGGGAATTTACCCGATTTTACTTTTATGCCTTTCTCCTTGGCTTCCTTCTCGGTCAAACCTACGCTAGAGCATTCTGGATCGGTGAATACAACAGCAGGAATCGCTTTGTAATCCACAACAGAAGGCAGTCCCGAGATAGCTTCAGCCGCCACTTTACCTTCGTAAGAAGCTTTGTGGGCAAGTGCCAGACCAGGCACGATATCGCCAATCGCGAAGATCTTCGGATTGGATGTGCGTCCTTGATGGTCAACTTTAACGAGGCCGCGATCGTCCAGCTCAACGCCTGCCAGATCAAGACCAAGCTCACCATCTGTATTAGGACGGCGTCCTACTGTAACAAGCAAGTAATCAGCCGTAATTTCTTTGCTTTCACCGTTCACCGTGTATTTAATCGTAACATCTTTGTCAGTTTGAACTGCACTTTCCGCTTTTGCGTTAGTTACGATCTCGATCCCTGTTTTCTCCATGCTCTTCGCTACAAGGCGAGTCATGTCTTTGTCAAAGCCAGGGAGAACAGTGTCAAGTCCTTCAATAATCGTTACTTTGGTTCCGAATTTGGACAGCATTTGTCCGAGCTCGGCACCGATATATCCACCGCCGATTACAACGAGGCTTCCAGGAAGTTCTTGAAGCTCCAACGCTTCAGTAGAAGATAGGATGCGCCCGCCGAACGGGAATGGCTTGAGTTCGATTGGACGGGAACCCGTTGCCAAGATGCAATTTTTGAAACGGTAACGAGGTGCTTCGTAATCGTTAAATACGCGAGCTTCGTTCTCATTGATGAACATCACTTCGCCATTGAATACCTCAACTTTGTTGCCTTTCAGCAAACCGCCAACACCTTGGGTCATTTGATTAACAACGCCGTTTTTGAATTCCTGTGTTTTCGAGAAATCCACTTTTACGTTCTCCACAGAAACCCCGAATACATCTGCATTTTTTGCAGACTCATATTGGTGTGCAGCGGAGATCAAAGCTTTGGAAGGAATACAGCCGCGGTTCAAGCACACGCCGCCGAGTTCCGATTTATCGACAATCAATACTTTTTGTCCGAGCTGGGCAGCGCGAATGGCTGCCACGTAACCGCCGGGACCTGCACCGACTACCAGTGTATCAATATCAAGAGAAGCGTCTCCTACGACCATGTTGTTATACCTCCATTACGAGCAGCTCAGGATTGGAGAGCAGCTCTTTGATATAGTTCATGAAGTATTGAGCAGTAGCACCGTCGATCAAACGATGGTCAAAGCTGAGGGACAGAGCCATAACCGGAGCTACGACGATTTCCCCGTTCTTCACAACCGGCTTCTCGCTAATGCGGCCAGTTCCGAGAATTGCTACCTCAGGGTAGTTGATGATCGGAGTAAAGAACATACCGCCGGCAGAACCGATATTCGTAATCGAAATTGTGCTGCCTCTCATTTCGTTAGGGGACAATTTGCCTTCGCGTCCGCGGGCAGCCAAATCGCGAATTGCGTCTGCGATCATCCAGATGCTCTTACGATCCGCATCCTTGATGACCGGAACGATCAAGCCGTTATCCGTATCGGTTGCGATACCGATATCGTAGTGTTTCTTGTATACAATCTCGTTGTTCTCTTCGTCGATCGAAGCATTAAGCGCAGGGAATTGACGTGCAGCCGCAACAAGCGCTTTGACGATAAACGGAAGATAAGTTACTTTCGTGCCTTTCTTCTCGGCGATCGGCTTCATGCGCGTACGGAACGCTACAAGCTCGGTTACGTCAACTTCGTCCATGATCGTAACGTGAGGAGCCGTATATGCGGATTTAACCATCGCATTGGAGATCGCTTTACGAATACCCTTGAACGGTACGCGCTCTTCTTCGGCACTTACGCTGACTGCTGTTGACGCTGCGGCCGCCGGAGCTGCTTCTTCTGCCTTCGCGTTCTCTTGGGCAGGAGCTGGTGCACCGCCGCCGCTCAAGAATGCTTCTACATCTTCGCGTGTGATTTTGCCCGCTTTGCCGGAGCCTTGAACCTGGCTCAAATCGACGCCTTTCTCACGAGCAAATTTGCGAACGCTTGGCGTAGCCAGGATTTCACGGTTAGGTGCCGCTGGAGTTGCAGCGCTGTCCTTGCCAGCAGCAGGGTTCTCGGTTGCCGGAGAATCTTTCGTATCCGCTCCGCCTTGAGCTGCATCGGCTTCTTGTGCGCTATGCTCTTCTGAAGCTGGCTCTTGCTCAGGAACTTCGCCCTCAGCGTCGATGACAGCTACAACTTGACCTACACGGAATACAGCGCCGTCTGTACCGAACACCTCTTGTACCGTACCGTTAACAGGACATGGCACTTCAACGACAGCCTTGTCGTTTTGCACTTCCATAATAATATCGTCGTCGGTTACTTTATCGCCGACTTTGATATGCATTTTAATAATTTCGCCTTCATGAAGTCCCTCGCCAAGCTCAGGGAAACGATATTCAAATTTAGCCACCTGGAAGACCTCCTAGTTCATTAAGATTAAAATTCGAGTACTTTATTTACTCCTGCAATAATCGTAGCCGGAGACGGAAGCCATTGATCTTCGATTTGCGCGAACGGATAAATGGTATCCGGCGGAGCTACACGAAGAACTGGCGCTTCCAAGTGAAGGATCGCTTTCTCGTTAATTTGCGCGATGACCTCTGCAGCGATACCTGCAGATTTTTGAGCTTCTTGAACGATAATAGCGCGGTTCGTTTTCTTAACCGATTCAATGACGGTGTCAATGTCAAGAGGCACGAGCGTACGAAGGTCGATAACTTCTGCCTTGATGCCGTTCTTCTCCAGCTCTTCTGCCGCTTTGACCGCCGTATGAACCATCAGGCCATAGGCTACGATCGTTACGTCAGAGCCTTCGCGAACAACTTTCGCTTTACCGATTTCAACCGTGTATTCGCCTTCCGGCACATCTTCCCGGTAAGCATGGTACAGGTTCAAGTGCTCCATAAAGAATACAGGATCGTTGTCGCGAATTGCGGAAATCATCAAACCTTTAGCGTCGTAAGGGTTGGATGGAATTACTAATTTAATACCCGGAGTTTGCGCGATCAAACCTTCAAGAGCATCCGTATGAAGCTCAGCCGCTTTAACACCGCCGCCGAATGGCGTACGGAATACGATCGGAGCATTGTAACGACCGCCGGAGCGATAACGCATACGAGCCGCTTGAACAACGATTTGATCCAATGCTTCAAAAATAAAGCCTACGAACTGGATTTCCGCGATCGGGCGAAATCCTTGAATCCCCAAACCAACCGCCATACCGCCGATTGCGGATTCTGCGAGTGGCGTATCGAATACGCGCTCTTCGCCGAAATCTTTTTGTAAACCTTCTGTAGCGCGGAATACGCCACCCACATTACCGACGTCCTCGCCGAAAATCAGAACGTTAGGATCACGTTCTAATTCCACGCGCATCGCATCACGAATCGCTTCTTTTAAATTCATTTGTGCCATTAGATTCATATCCTCCTCATTAAGAAACAATCAGACTTTACTGCCAAGCATTCACTTATGCTTTTGTAGGCCTTGCCCTCGCTTATTGGAAATCTGCTTTTTGCTCTTCCAGATGTTTAGGCGTAGTTTCGAACATGCTATCAATCAGACCAGGAATGGTCATTTTCTCAGTTTGCTCTGCTTTTTTGATTTGCTCGTTAACTGTAGCTTTCGCTTCTTCTTTCACACGAGCCGTATCTTCTTCTGTCCAAAGACCTTTTTTCTCCAGGTATTTGGCAAGACGGGCGATTGGATCCTTCTCGCTCCACTCACCTTCTTCTTCTTTCGTACGGTACTTGGAAGTGTCATCAGACAAGGAGTGTGGACGGTAACGATAAGTAACGGCTTCAATCAATGTTGCGCCTTCCCCTTTGAGAGCACGCTCTTTAGCTTCCTGTACAGCGCTGATTACAGCGAATACGTCCATACCGTCGATCTTAATGCCGCGGATACCTGCTGCAACCGCTTTGTGAGCGATCGATAGAGCCGCTGTTTGTTTGGAGAACGGAGTTGTGATCGCATAACCGTTGTTTTGCACAAAGAAAATAACCGGCAGTTTATAAACTCCAGCAAAGTTCAATGCTTCATAGAAATCGCCCTCGGAGGAACCTCCATCACCTGTATAAGTGATAGCGACTTGTTGTTGTTTCTTCAATTTATAGCCCATCGCGATTCCCATCGCATGAAGTACTTGGGCACCGATAATAATTTGCGGCATAAGTACATTAACGCCTTCTGGAATTTGACCGCCATGTTGATGACCACGGGAATACAGGAACGCTTGATACAACGGAAGACCGTGCCATACAAGCTGCGGCATATCGCGGTAACCAGGGCAAACGAAGTCATTCTTATCCAGTGCGAACTCACTGCCGACCATCGTAGCTTCTTGACCGGAAACCGGCGCATAGAATCCAAGACGGCCTTGACGACCCAGGTTAATGGCTCTTTCATCCCATGTACGGGTAAATACCATGCGGTACATTAATTCTTTCAATTGATCATCACTTAAATTAGGAACTTTATCTTTGTTAACGATTTCACCGTCCGGGGATAGCACGGACAAAGCTTCGACTTCCTCAGTGTATACTTCGTAAGGAACCCTGCTCTTGTTCTTGCTCATTTTCTTCACCTCGACAAAAAATTTGATTATCATGTGCTGCTGTTATAGAATTATTATACATCTGTTTCACTCAATAAGTCAAAGATAATCCTGTAATTTGTACTTTACACTTATCTTTGTATGTATAACAGTGCATTATCATTACTATAACAGTTGGCTGATTTAGAGCCGATGAAATGTACAGTTACTCTAACGGTTATCTTATCTTATCAGCCATTTAAAAGCAAAATGCTAAGACGGGAGCGTGTTGTATTATGACGGATTCGCGCTATTTAAAACGAACGATCGTCAAGGAAGAAATCGACAGCAAATACTTGGGTGAGAAACGGTCGCTGCGAATTTATTTGCCTCCGGGCTATAACGAGATCCTCAGTTATCCTGTCGTATATTGTCAGGACGGAGAAGAATTTTTCAATTACGGCCGGATCGCCACCCATGCGAACCGCCTCATCCTGGATGAAGGGGTTGACCCGTTCATCATTGTAGGAGTCGAGGTCGATACATCGGTCCGTACCGAGGAGTACGCCCCTTTCGGCAATCGCTTCGACGCTTATATTTCCTGCTTTACTGAAGAAATTATTCCCTACGTCGAGAGCAAATATCCGGTTCGCCGCGAACCAGACGAACGTATTTTGGCCGGAGATTCGCTAGGAGGCACCATCTCGCTGCATATCGCTATGAAAAAACCTGAACTGTTTTCCAAAGTGATCAGCTTGTCCGGTGCGTTTTACGAGAAAACCCAGCAACTCGTAGCCGAGGAAACCGATTTGTCCTTCCTTTCCTTATATATGATCGTTGGTCTGCAGGAGGACCATTACACGACCGACACGGGGACGTATAACTTTGTCGAGCTGAACCGGACGACGAAGTCCCTATTGGAACAGCGCGGCGCCAAGATCAAATATTTCGAAAAGGACGGCAAACATCTTTGGGGTTTCTGGCAGAACGAACTGCCAGACGCACTCCTCCACTTCTTGAAATAATTCGCGCTTTAGCCATCAAAAAATAAGCTGCCCCCAGAGCATGGTGGCGCTTTCAAATCACCCTAATTCAGAGAGAAGCCGCTGTGGCTTCTCTCTTTGCTTCTATATAATGCAATCACTAAAACTATTGTAGTCTGACCTGGCAAAATTGTGCAAGCACCAAATCTGTTTTATACTGGAGTTGGAGCATGTCCCGCAAAATGAAAGGAAGTAGAAATATGACAGAAAAACGTGTGCTCATCTTTGCAGGCGGCAATATGAATCCTGTATTTTTAGAGGAAATCAGGCAGAATGACCTGGTGATCGGCGCAGACCGAGGTGCGTTATTTCTTGTAGAGCATGGGATCCACCCTCACATCTCCGTCGGCGATTTCGATTCCATAACGCCGGAGGAACTGGAGAAGGTCAGAAACAACAGCGGCAAGATCATCACTTGTGATCCAATAGATAAAGATTTGACGGATACTGAGCTGGCCTATGTTACCGCCATGGACAATGAAGCTACGGAAATCGTCATGATGGGCGTGACCGGTTCAAGAATGGATCATACGCTGGCCAACATTCAAATCATGCTCCGAGGATTACAACATCAAGTTCAAAGCGCGATTTACGACACTCACAACTATATTACGCTTACCGGCTCGACAATTACCATTCAGGAGCGCGGCTTCACTTATGCCTCTTTGGTTCCCCTTACCCCAGAGGTAACCGGAATATCCCTGCAAGGATTCATGTATCCCTTAGACAATGCTACGCTGCGAATGGGGCAGTCGCTAGGGATCAGCAATCGCCTAGTCGGTCAGGAAGGAACTGTCCGGATCGAAAGCGGCCTGCTTTTAATCATCCAAAGTCGGGATTAACAAAAATTTAAGACAAAGTTGTAACCATTCGTTACAGCTGGCCCAATGCAGAAGAAACCTTGGCATACCAAGGTTTCTTCTTTGCTTCCTACTTTTGTCCGCCCTACTTTCTTAATTTTTTGTAAACTTTAATAGTATTTTAATAAACGCCTTCAATCCTATGGGAGACAGCAAGCTTCGCAATTCTACCAAAATATTGCTGGTATCAAACCTGTTATACTTCAAATCGAGCCGGTCAAAAAAAACTTTGGAGGTACAAAACAACATGAAATTATACACTTTAACCCAAAAAGTATTGACAGTAGGTATCGTATCAGCTATTGGTTTCGGAACTATGCTTGCTGGCGGCGTCGGTACAGCACAAGCGGCTTCAGCTCCTCAAAGCGTAGAAAGCGTTGCTGTTTCTAAAGGAACTCAAGTCGTCAACTTCGGAAAAAAATATATGGGCACACCTTATAAATTCGGTGCATCGACTTCAACAACAAGAGTATTCGACTGCTCTTCGTTCATGAAACATATTTTTAAACAATTTGGAGTTAACTTGCCGCGTACATCAGCTGCTCAATCGAAAGTAGGGGTTGCGGTTTCCAAAGCAAACCTGCGTCCGGGCGATATGGTCTTCTTCTCCAGCGGCAGCCGTTCGACAGGAAGCAATATTACACACGTAGCCGTGTATGTGGGCAACGGTAAAATCCTGCACACTTACGGTAAACCTGGGGTAACGATCTCTGATTTGAACTCCGGAACATGGAAAAGAACTTACATCAAAGCTCGTCGCGTACTGTAGTTTGTATTGATTCGATCACGTCCGAATGATAGCATCAGCAGATCCTTACGTTATGGCAATGGGACTGTATAACTGACATATTATATTCTTCTTCTTGCAAAAGAGGCTTCCCGGCAGATTACTTCTGTCAGAGGTAAGCCTCTTTTGTTATCAATGCATCATATAGCCAGTTCCCCGGACCGTGTGGATAATCTTTCGAGCGCGGCCTCGGTCGATTTTTTTACGTAAATGGCGGACATACACGTCCACGACATTCGTGCCCGTTGCAAAGTCATACCCCCATATCTCCTGTAAAATATCATCACGGCGGCAAACGGTATTGGCACGTTTAGCGAGATAGACGAGCAAGTCATACTCCTTCGGTGTCAGCCTGACGATATCCCCTTCCCGGAACACCTTGCGACTTTTCGGCTCAATACGCAAATCCTCGAAAATGATTTCGCTCGGTTGGCCGTCGTTTAATCTCAAGAACAGCCTGATCCAATGCTCCATTCGCACAGTCAGCTCTCCGAAAGGGACGCTGCCGTCCACCACGTCGCTCGCCCCGGCTGCGAACGCCTCGGCAAGCTGCTCCGTGCTGCGTTCAAGGAGCACGGCTATGACGGGAAACGATAACACACCTTCATGGGCTTTAAGCAGCGCCAAAGCGTCGACGTCCGAAATTCCTTTTTCAACCAGCATAATATCTGGCTTTTGCTTAAGCAGTTCTTCCTTCGTCACATCTTTGTTGCAAAACCACGTGACGTTATATCCCGCTTCCTTCAGCTGTCGGTACAAGCGACTGCTCTCCCGGGAATCCCCTCCTGCCGACAATATGTGAACTTCCATACGATTCGCCGCCCACCTTCTGCTTCCACATCCCGAATTTATTAATTAAGATGGACAAAACGCAAACAAACCATTCCTAATTTAACGGAAATGGTTTGCTGCTTTATTTGTGTTAGCCGAAGTACCTGTCATAAAGCACTTTAGCCTCTACAATATCCTTCGTTCCATGAATCAACGCCCGTCCGTCATTAAATAATACCAGTCGGCGCTCCCCAATCGTAAAGGACAGCAGAAATTTATTGAATTCTGCCGTTCCTTCCCCGAGACGCATCAGAGTTTTGGCCGTTTCCTCCAAATCCCACTTCCGCGGCTTGGCGGGACGGATTTGGACGGTATCTCTGCCGCAGAGCACTTCGGTCTTTCGCGAACCGGAGTGGGACAAGTACGGATAGGTCGGTTGAGAGCCGCAGGACGGACAATCCTGCTTACGGGCTGCATCCATCTTGAGCGATGCCTGCTCATTGCGCCATAAGTCGAACGTCAGCAGTGTCCCTCGAAGGTGATCGGTCTGTCCCGTGAGGAGCTTCAGCGCTTCCGTCGTCTGATGAGCAACGACCGTCTGAACCGCAGGCGGTATAATCCCTGCCGTATCACAAGTATCGCCACCAAGCGGAATCGATCCCAACAGACAGTTCAAGCAAGCGGTCACCCCCGGCAAGATCGTATACGTAATGCCATAGCTGCCAACGCAGGCCCCGTAAATCCAGGGAATTCCCTCCTTCTGAGAGATGTCGTTGATGACCATTCTCGTGTCAAAATTATCGGTAGCATCCAGTATTAGCTGGATTCCCGGCAACAAGGAGCTTATCTCTGCGTAGGTCACGTCCATAACATGGGCTTCTATGGCAACTTCACTATTGATAGCCTGCAGCCGCTTCTGGGCAGCGATTGCCTTGGGCAATCGGAGCTCGGCATCTTCTTCCGCAAACAACTGCTGCCTTTGTAAATTACTCCACTCCACGTAATCCCGGTCCGCTATGACAACGCGCCCAACGCCGGCCCTTACGAGCGTTTCTGCAATTCCCGTTCCCAGCGCTCCGGCGCCTACCACAAGAACTGCGCTTTCCGACAGCTTGCGCTGCCCTTCCGGACCGATCATCGCAAAACGTTCCTGCCTGGAATACCGGTCCGTCCGGCCTCTTAGCCCCGTGGACAAGAGTGCAGCTGAGGATTCAGATCGATTGCCTTGCATTCCGCTCTCGCTCCTTTTCGTCAGAAACTGTGAGTTAACTATACGACAATTGCCTTATTTGGTGGACCACTGCTCGACGTCCCAAACCTTCGTTACCCAGTCTTCATAGAAGTCGGGTTCGTGGGATACAAGTAACACCGTGCCCTTGAACTCCTTCAGCGCCCGCTTCAGTTCCTCCTTGGCAACAACGTCCAAATGGTTCGTCGGCTCGTCAAACAATATCCAGTTCGTCTCACGCATCATCAGTTTACAAAGGCGTACTTTGGCTTGCTCACCACCGCTCAGCGCTCTGAGCTGGCGAGTAATGTGATCGTTCTTTAGGCCGCAGCGCGCCAAATGCGCCCGCACTTCATGCTGGTTTAGATGCGGAAACTCATTCCATACGTCATCGATCGGCGTTGCGTTTCCTGGACGTACCTCCTGCTCGAAATAAGCAGGATACAGGAAGTCCCCCTGGTACGTTTTGCCGCTGATCGGCTGGATTTTACCGAGAATTGTCTTCAGCAGCGTCGATTTACCGACGCCGTTACAGCCGACAATGGCGATTTTCTCGCCCCGTTCAATCGTCATCGACATTTTAGGCAGCAGCGCATGCGTATAGCCAATTTCAAAGTCGATGCCTTCAAATACCGTTTTTCCGCTCGCTCTCGATTCCTTGAAGCCGAATACAGGCTTTGCCGCCTCCTCAGGCTTGTCGATCCTTTCCAGACGATCCAGCTGCTTCTCCCGGCTCTTCGCCCGGCCGGAAGTCGAATACCGCGCCTTGTTGCGTTGTATGAAATCTTCCTGTTTCTTGATAAATTCCTGCTGTTTCTCGTAAGCTTCAATATGCTGGTTCTTGTTCATATCCGCCATGTCCAGGAACTTCTCATAATTCGCCGTATAACGCGTCAGTTTGGCAAATTCCAAATGATAAACGACGCTGACGACTTTATTCATGAACTCCGTATCATGTGAAATGAGCATGAAGGCGTACGGATAATTTTGCAAATAGCTCGTGAGCCACTGGATATGCTCCACATCCAAATAGTTTGTCGGCTCATCCAGCAGCAGCACGTTCGGCTTCTCCAGCAACAGCTTGGCCAGAAGCACCTTCGTCCGCTGTCCTCCGCTTAAAGCCGAAACGTCACGGTCAAGGCCGATCGCGGACAAGCCTAGACCGTTCGCCATTTCCTCGACCTTCACGTCGATCAAATAGAAATCGCCGATATCCAGCTGCTCCTGAATTTCACCCATTTGCTCCAGCAGCAGTTCCAGCTCCTCGGGCGAGGCATCGGCCATTTTCTCGGTAATCGCCATCATTTCTTGCTCCAGCTCAAGCAGCGGAAGAAATGCATCCTTCAATATATCACGAACCGTCTTGCCAGGTGTCAGCTTCGTATGCTGATCGAGGTAACCGTACCGAACCTTCGGCGTCCATTCGACTCTTCCTTCATCCTTTAGGATCTGTCCGGTCAAAATATTCATTAAAGTGGACTTGCCTACACCATTTGCCCCGACCAAGCCGACATGCTCACCGGCCAACAAGCGAAACGAGACATTTTTGAACAAGGTACGGTCCCCGAAATTGTGGGAGACGTTCTCTACAGTTAATAAACTCATATTAGTGACCCATACTCCTTCTATATGACATTCAAGAACCTATTTTAGCATAAGAGGGAGATGGTCTGAAACTGTTTTTATTAAAACGTTAGCGGCAGTCATCCTCATAATATCCTTTAGCAGCGGCAGCCCTGCGGTTCGTGAATGCTTGTTCAGCGCGGTAAATGGACGGGCAGCCTTCCCGAAAATAGTAATGAAGTCCCGTCGTTTCATCGATGCCTCCAACCAGCAGCTTGCTTTGCATCAATCGTCCGCCGCCAAAGGCATAATTGTTATAATAACGATCACCCACCGGAATGCCCTGCACAAATACAATCACACCGACATCATTGAGAGTATTCGTCCATTCCTCTTGGGACAAGGTCGGCAATGTAAAAAGATAATTCACTCCGATCCGCGCTGCGTACTCGTTATGACGGTTCATGTATCCCGCTAAATCCACTTCGATAGCCCGCACAATCGTCGCTCTCCTAACTTGTTCAAACGTCTCTGTATCTTGCAGCAACGGAATGGCAGTCGTAAGCTTAAGCTCACTTTGTCTGCCTCGCTGCCACTCGCCTGAACGGCTCTCATATGCGGTCACGGCATCATCCAGTGTGAAGGCAATGCTATTGCCGGTCTGATCCATATAAACATAAGGCCTCTTCGCCCTCCAACGATGCGATATTTCAGGCAAGCCTGTGCTAGCCTCAATGCTCTCATGTAAGGCGTATATAGAATATCCGTCATATTCAATGACTGCAATCGCCGGTATATAAGCCATCATCGCACTCTGGGCATACGGATCATCCTCGATACCCAGGTTGATCGACAACGTCTCGATAAATGCGGAAAGGGCTTCCTCTTTATCCGTTCTCATATATTTCGCCGAACCATAACCCGCTTCGAAATGCTGCCGTTCATTCAGGTTGAGAGCGTGGGCAGCATCCTGTACAGCCGTGCGAAGAGCTGAGGTATAACGCAACTGCAGCCGGTGAGCTTCCTTTAAATCCCCGGTATGCAGATGAAGAACCCATAGGAGAGGTGAAGCAATCAGAACGAAAATAATCGCCCAGTCAGTAATCTTCATTGAGCACCATCCCCCCGTAATTCAAGACATTCCATCCGCCCGGCTTTGCAGCCCCGTATAATAATTCATTCAACACCGTGATCGGCGTTCGCTCCAAACCTGTAATAGTTACCGTGAAATAATCACCGATTTCCATTTCATATCTGAGGTCCCCGCTTACGCCGGCAGAAGCTTGTTCAGGAAAAAGCAATGGCAATATGTCATGTTCATAATAAGCTTCATAATGAATGCTGAAGCGGTTAAGAAAGGAACCGGGATCGGATGGGTCGCTGTATTCGGGATGGTATTTTTTGTGCCTGTGCTCCAGCTCAATTTTGTATTCGCCTCCCGGCGCACCAAGCTCAGTCACGAACTCCGTGTACATCCCTGGAGATAAATATCCTTTGTTCCTGACCGCATCCGCAAACCGAACCAGCGTGTTATAAGCCGCAAGCGCCCGATAATCCTCCTCCCGCTGTGCCGATTGAACAGCCGGTACCAAATACAGCAAGACGACGGCCAATAGCGCTGCAAAAATTTTAGATAGAGCGTTTGACATCGTTCAGCCCCTTTATTTCTTTTGAAAAGCTATTTTTCGCATGCTTCCTGCGGAATCATATTCCATCAGCACCTTATAGCTCGCCTGTAAATCCAGGAAGGCTGATACTCTCATTACAGCCGCATCCTGCAAAAAGTAATCGTCGCTGCCTGCTTCGTTCAAATCTGCTGTCCTACCGTCAATTTCTACAATAACGCCTTGTCTAGCCAATTCTCCCAAGCTGTACATGATCTCAGCTCCGCTGTAACGTTCATCCCTTACTTCAATGCCAATCGCAGTATGAATGCTATCCTTTTGCCCTTGTGTAAAAGGAATTAACCGATCCAATACGTCCTGCTCCAGACGGGACTGATCCGCTGCAAGCCACAAAGCGCTTAGACATCCCATGCAAGCGATAAGCAGCCAGAGAAGGCTTTTCAGTGTGCTCTGCATATCATCATTAAGGGGATGCCAGCACAGTCGTCTGCGTAAAAATAATTCCTCTCACGACGTTCGAATTGTCCTTAATGACTTTAGCTTTGAATTTGCCGCTCGGATTGACGTATTCATCCAATATTTCGTTCCAGGAATTGTTGATGTTGCCGAGCTTATCGCTTATGACAGCGCCGAAATCTTCAACCGGCACATAATCGCCTACGCGTAGCATATTGCCGTACCACTGGCCATTCTTATTTTTCCCGGTCTTCACCTGAATTCCGAATTGCTCACGGTCCTTGAATTTTCTGAGAGCATTCGTTACTTGCGATCCGCTAACCGTCGTATCGTCATACACCGTAAATGATGCCTGCGACAACTCAGTTTGGATATCCGAAAAATTATTCTGCGCCGCCTTGGTCGCCTCTTGTGCGGATACGAATAAAATAACCACGATCGTTATAAGAGCAATCGTCAGGAAAATACCTGCTGCGACTTTTAATGCGGATGAAGCGTTATTCATAGTTATTCCTCCAAATCGTTATAATTTCTGAATATGCTCAAAATATAAATCCATTTGTTTGAAGCTCATCCAGATGAGCGGGATGACCAAGTAAGCAAACACGAGGCTGTACATCGGCGTAAAGCCAATTATTCGTCCGAGTTCTGCCCGGGTATTCAGTGATTTCTCGTAATCGAGGCGCCTGCGCTCAAATTGAAACGACATCTCATGCTCGAGATCATCGAAAGCCTTGTCAATGGTGATTTTCTCCGCAGCCAGCAGCAGCTTATCCACGAACCGCCCGAAGTCTTCCAAAGTAACTTCTTCTTTCATTTCCCTAAGTGCCCTTTCCCCGCCCTGGCTGTAATTCAGAAGACATTTCTCTATCGGCACTTTGAAAATTACGGCATAAACGTAGAGCCATTCCAAAATTTCCTCTACCGAAATCCGCTCCAGCTCTTTAAAAATCCCCACCATCGTCATGAATTGATAGACTTCTTGACGCATATCCGAAAGCCTCATTTTACGTTGGAACCACAGCAGCCACAGCGGCATCTCGAACGCTAAGCAGCCTGCCGCCAATGCGGCTGCAACTTCCCACCATTTCAAATACTCCTGGTCAAGCCTGTTCAGTTTATCGATGATCCGGCCCGCCATGGCAGTCAAATCGTCATGGTCCAGCGTCTCTCCATGTGCAGCAACAGCTGTCTCTGCAGATTTAAACGCAGCGTCATATCCAGCCTGGGAAGACATGCCCAGCTCTTCCATCGCCGTTTTCTCAAGTGATGCTAGCCTATCGGCTCCCCCCTTCTCTTGAGGAGTCATCGTGCCGAAGAATATCGTACTCTGCGGCGGTTCCCGTAGGATCTGATGATGCGTGACCGCATGCAGTATAATGCAAAGGGCGATTGTCGATATAAAAGATAGCAGGAACAAGCCAACCCTTTTTAACTGAAACCATTCGACCCTCGTTTGCAGGTTGTTATCCTTGAATAATTGCGTTAGCCGATAGTAAGAAAACGATGAACGAGGCGGTACGAACCACAGGACGGCGATTCTTATCCAGCGGACTTTGTAAACCCTTGCATCCCAGGATTTTTTGCTACCAGATGCCCGATATGATGTCTCTTCTTCGTTTTTTAATTTCTGCAGCAAAATATAAGAGATCAGTATGATCAGAAAAATCAAAATCTTGAGCACGATCCCCGCTTTGCTTAAATAAAAATGATCCATGAGCGGGAAGTTCCGTCTGGCCCAAATCTCGATCGGTCTTGTAAAGAACAAAGGCGCAAGGGCAATAACATGCAGACCCTTAAGTAAATAATCCAGTTTATTACGGCGAATAAGATCCAGATGGACTTCTTGCGTCAGACTGGCGATTGCCCGCAGATACACCGAGCCCTCCTTCGAAGACTTATCGCCGAATTCCAAAACCAAGCTGGATATTCCCGCAAACGCCTTTAAAAACCGATTGGGCGCCGTCTCGTAATACTGCTCCAATGCTTCCTGCTGCTTGGGCGCAGTCAACGCTTCATTGATTCGATAGGCATGGGATCCGATTTCCTCCCCGATCCCTTCCGCCGCTTCGTCTATCGCATCGTTAATCATGCCGTGGCGGTGATAAGCATGGCGCACCGCCGCGAAAAATTCCAGCATTTGCTCCAGCAGCTTGCGTTCGAGGCGATTCACAAAACCGTCCAGGAACAGCCCCTGCAAAACCGCTGCCGTAATCAATAATGTCATGAAAAACAATATGCTCGGATTCATCCAGGTCAGTAAGGCTATACCCAGGCCGAAAGTAAGCAAAATAACATAAACAAGCGCCATCGTCTTCCTGCGCAGCTCAAATTCGGCATACGTATGCATCAACGACAATTTACCGCGCACCTTGCGGACGTAATAGCGCAGAGGGGGTACCTTCAGAAATACGGCATACGATCGCAAAAGAAAACCGGTAATATGCTTGCGGATGTGAACAGCTAAGCCCCGACTGCCGTCCGCATGAGATTCAAAGCGGGAAATACGCCTAGATGCCACCCATAAACCGATAAATAACAGCATAGAGATAAAGAGAATCCAGATTAATACAGCCCTAAGCTCCAATGTTTTCCCTCCAGTAACGATCCAGAAAGAGCGCAAAAGCCGCACTGTCCTCTACCGTCATTTCTCCGGCCATCTCCCGTCTCATGCTCAGGGAGATCGGCTCAACAGGGATATATTTACCGTTCCGGTATTCCAGCACCACCCTCTCACGGTAGCCTTCCTTATGGCGTTCGCATTCGGTTATTTTCTCGATATATCGCCGGCCGGACATATCTTTCCGCAAATGAACATCGAAATCGATCACGCTAACGACCTGCAGCTCCGCAACCTGTTCGTCACGAAACATGCCTGTCTTTAGCAAGGAATTGCGCAGCGAGTCGATTAAATCACGGAACGTTTTGGCATGATGGGTAAACAAGGTGAATAAGCTCGCTACCTGCGCCATCTGAATCATCCAAGCCGCAACATCATCGGTGGCTACTTCGCCAAGAATATTCACAGTACCGTCCGTTTTCTTCTGAAGATCCAAACCAGCCTGCCCCGAGATATACTCCGTCTCCCGGAACGTCAAAATATTTCTATTGCTGTACAATTTGCGCAAGTTCAGTTCAAAAGACATCTCTTGAACCCTTAATGTATAGGTGGGATAAATGTGTCTCACTAAAGCCATCAGCAACGTCGTCTTGCCGGAACCCTGCGAGCCGGTAATCGATGTAATCCGATTGCCTTTCATCAGATATTTGAGCATGCTTACCGGCAATTCCGCATCTTCCCCGTCAATGAGCTGCTCCAGCGCCGCGCTTCGCAAATCGAACTTCCGGACGAAAAAGGCCCACGACTCGGCAAAGGGCGGTCGAACGACGACAACCCGTGAACCGTCCTTCATTTCATTGACTTTGTACCCGTTGGCCTCAGTTAGCTGGCCTGGCAAGTTATATTTGTAAATGTTCTGGCAAACCCGCTTGAGCTCAGCCTCTTCTCCGAAATTCAGAAAAGATAAGCGAATGCTTTTTCCCTTGTAAAAAATCCAGACACTCTCCCAAATCCGGGCTTTTGGCTGACCATCTTCATCGTCCGCTTCTTCACGGCCTTCCCTTCCTAGCCCGGGTCGGGGCCGCACGTTATCCCCGTCATCATCCATAGCAGCAATGCCGTTCACCCCTCCGCTAAACCCGTCAATCCGCTGTTCACAAATTTCATCCACTACCGAAAATCCTTTATACTGCTGGTAGACTCGCTGTACGAGAATATCCAGTTTCTCCCGAAAATCGAGCTCCCGGTATTCGGCATAAAATACCTCGTCGATATCCTCGTCGTTGATATCGTAATAAGCAGCATCCTGTTCGTTCAACTGCTTGGGCTCATCAAGGCGATATATTTCAATCAGCATCGCTAAAGCCTCGTCACCGAAGCGCTGGGCATACAGATACAAGACGATTTCGAAGCGATCCTGCGCAGTCAACCGTTCGCGTTGGTGAAAAGGAATATACTTGCCGATCGTCTGCTCATTGACACCGCAGCCCTTCACCAGCAAATCCTTGATATAAGATTTCACGTACCGCTTATCTCCGCGATCGCCCCAAGTGCAGCACCGAAGTGCTTTGCGGAGCTCTGCACGGCTCTTCAATTTACGTTGCCAGGCGTCCTCACTCAAGCCCCAATCGTTCAGCTGGGCCCTGCTCAATTCGTGAAGCTGTTTTTTTACATAGACAACAAGCGTATCTATTGGAGAGGCCTCTTCATGAATGACCGATTGGGCGGGGGGCTTCTCCGTGGCACGAGCTTTGATCCATACATAAACTACGCCCAGGAGTAGTACGCAGAATATACCGAGCAGGTTGGCCAATTGAGTCACTTGTCATGCTCCTTTCACTTTGCTGTCCAGCGCGGTCTCGTTGGCCCGCTCCTTCGATGAAAGCGCTAGGCGGACGAGCTCTTTACAGCTGAATAAAAATTGCTCCCTTTCATAGCCGCGCCCCTTCAGCAATCGGTACCGCCGGAAAAAGGATATGATATCCTGGCCGTTCCACGCATCGCTAAACTCTGTATGATACGGAATGCCAATCATCGGTACATCACAGTTATAACGGCGCTTAATATTTTGCAGGCTCCATTTGGAAGCGGCGTCATACTGGTGGACAACAATAGCCTTAGGCATATCACAGGTAGCCCACTCGATCCTTCCGTTCATTTCAAAAAACGTATCCAGCTCAACCCGATTTTGACGTAGTACCGCAACAAACGTATCTTCATTACGAAGCATCCCGCTATCCAGAGACATCGCATCGACGCCGGATAACTGCATAACGATGATGTCATAGTACCGCTCTGCGATATTCAAGATCGCTCCCAGCCCTGTAGTAAGCAGCGACTCTCTCGGGGCACTCATCGGCTTTAGGCCATCTGCTAGATCGAGCCTCCCCGGCAATAGAGGATAAGTGTAGTCTGTCATATCTGCCTGAAGCAATCTTCCACTTTCGGCAAGGCGCATCAGCGCCTCCATGCCATAATCCTGAACAGGCAAGCTCAGGTCGATGTCGAGCCCGTCATCCCGCAATAAAAATCCTTCCTCTATGCCTGTACCCGCAATTCCGCAATTTATGAGCAGCAGATGATGTTTCTCGTGCAGGCCCGCTTGTACCCCAAAGGCCGCAGCCACCTCAGCCGAACCGCCATAACCCATATCCCAAAACACAACTTTACTCATGCCTGCCTCCTTTCGGCTTTGCGCAGCGCTTTTTTGACCGTTTTGGATTCCCAGCCGGCCAGTTGACTTATCAAATCCGCAATCGCCCGCTTGTAGGCACGGGTAATCCGGTTCATGCGCAAGGTTTGTGAATGCTCATTCTCCGTTTGCACAGCAATATTGATTTCATCCCAGGGGATTCGAATATTCGCTTCCGTCCATTCGATAGGCAAATCCTCCATCAAGCTCATCACATATCGTTCATCGACATAGGTGTCCATCGTTCGCGTAAACACAGGGTGTACCTTCATCCCCCGAAGCTGCGGCCATGTCATGAACAAACGGCTGTAAAACTCGCAGCTGTCAGCAATTTCATAGCGGTCATAACTTGCAACCCAAATCACCTGCCATGCCTCACTCCATACCTGCCCGCTTGCCGGGAGCAGATGATTAACATCGTACAGGCAGTAATCATATGCTTCGAAGCGCTCCGCCTCATCCATTTCCGACCCAACACGAACAACATCAAACCCGTTAAATTCAGTAATTTTTTCTTCTCCCCCTGTGATTCCCCCGATCACATACCGGTATTTCCCTCGATCAGTTGCATCGATCAACAGAACGCGACATCCCGATGAAGCCAACACCTTGCATATATAAAGCAGCAAATCTCGTTTATCCACAGCCCCGGTAAATATCCACCGTTCCACTAAAATCAGCTCCTTATCGCGTATTAGGGATCTATCTCGAAACTGTCGCTGTAAGACGCCGCCTGTGCGTTTCGATCAGCTTGGCGTCCGGCGAACTCCGCCGCATTCTGGGGCGACATGACGGACAAATCAGCTTCTAATAATTGCCGTGTGGAATGGGATAAAGCATGCTCGGCCCGCGAAACAATATTGGGATCTTTCTTAATCAGCTCCAATACGGCCTTGTTGGCCGGGTAGGTTGGGATTGCCTTCGCCTGAAGTTGTGGCTCTACGTAAGCAAGCGCGTATATCGAAGCTTTATGCAAATATGCATCAACGATCGCGCTGGAAAGAGACAATATTTCCACTTCATTTAGCGTTACCGTCACCGAGCCTCCGTTCAATTGCTCAATCTTCTTCTTGGACAGCAGAATATAATCTTGTCCGGTCGGGAATTGAATGCGCACGTCAACGACATCATTGTTCTGAAGCATAGCCGGAAGCTGGACAAAACCCATTTCCCTCCAGCGCAAATCATGAGGCGTAGGCTCGTCCGCGTACAATAAACCAGGCGTTAGCAGCGTCTGAGACGCTAAAGCGATTTTGGTATTTTTGCCAATGATCTCCTCCTTTGACTTCATAAAATTTGCGGGTACGCTGTCTGCCGGAAGCTCCACTCTCCTTAAATCCTCAGAACGGATAGGATGTCCCGCGGAAATATCCCGGGCAAGCATCCATCCGGAAACCGATCGGCGCTCCTTCTCCGCCATGAGCTCCTGAATTTTGTTTTCATATTCCTGAACAAGGTTAGTCCTCATGTGATGTACCTGCCTTGCTTGATATATGGCGTAACCAGCAAACAGGATACCGACTACCCCCGCGCCTGCTAAACTTGCAATCATCAACTGTTTCGTCCGCTGTCTCAGTCTGGACATCTAGCTGCCGCCTCCTTTCCAACGTTTTCTCCTAAAGCTAAAGCCCATCCCTTCAATCCGGGAACTTTTTGCTGCCTGGGGATAGCATATATTCATCACTTCGCCCACAAGCGCCTGATCTGGTTCAAAGGGATCGCTTTCCTCAGCAATCTCATATACCCGATCGGTGCCTAAATGCTTGCGGAGCCGGCGCAGTGCACCCCGTCCCCCTAAAGGGACGAAGCAAACCCATTTGCGCCGGACCGCTTCGCCGACCCGGAATCCGATGTTTACCGCCTCCTCCTCCCGCCATTCAGCTCCGGAAACAACGAGGATCGGTAAATCAGCTCGAGCGAATTCCTCAATCAGCTCCTTCCTGCCCGCGGAACCAAGATCGCAGACCACAAATTCATATCCGTCAGCAAGCAGCTCGATCCACTCAGCCCGTGCCAGATGACGGACATAGTCGACCGCATGAATTCGAAACCGCCGCGGTACGGAAGAATGACCTGCCCTCGTCTTCATCCGGCCCGTAACGGCCAGGGCAAGTTGCGTAAAAGCCCCTGCTCTCGCCTCCATCTCAACGATAGCCACGCGCTTGGAAAAACGGGATAACGCATGAGCGACCATTATAGCTGTATGCGTAACCCCAATCCCGGGACTCGCCCCCATAATTGCAATTACGGTGCAGCGGTTTCCTCGCCCAGCCTCCTTATGTTCTTGCTCCCCAGCAATTATCGTTAACGCCCGGCTTGTCGCTATCGCCGATTGGTACCTGTCCTGAGGCTCGACCTGCAGCAGGCGCTGCAGAACCGGAAGCAACCGCTCATAACCATTACTCTGAATTACGCTTGCCGCCTCCTTGGACCAAACGCTGTGGATCCCGTTGGTTCCGAGATAAAGCAGCACCGCTCCCAAGGAATATAAATCCGTCCGGCAATCGCTTTGTCTGCCCCCATACTGCTCCGGCGCAGCAAAACCGACCGAACCGATTAACACGGTATCCTCCGCCTGATCTTCCTTGTATTTCCGGGCAATGCCAAAATCAATAAACCTGACTTCCCCGCTCTGATCCACCAGCAGATTAGCAGGCTTTAGATCCCGGTGGATGATCGGCGGCTCTTGGCTGTGCAAATAATGGAGACCTTCGCAGATTTGCAGTCCGAAGGATATTAAAGATTGCAGACTCAACTCACTGCCTTGCCTCTCCGCATAGCGGTCTAGATGCTCTCCCTCCACATAGTCCATAATCATATACAAGTGTCCAGTTTCGAATGGTCTGCAGATGTCTATAATCCTCGGTAGTCTGTGATGATCCAAAGCGATTAACAGCGCAGCCTCCTCTTCCAATGAAATATCGAAATGCGGCGCCGCAGCGACTTCTTTCATCGCCCAAGCCTTGCCAGGCAGCTTTAAGTCAGATACTAAATAGACTCGGCTCATGCCGCCTGCTCCAATCAAGCGTTCGATTCTATACCTGCCAGCAATGATTTCGCCGGCAGCCAGCACCTCGACCAACGGCAAGCGGAAACCTCCTTCCACGCACAAAAAAAGGGAACGCATCCATGTTTGATGCCCCGGCCGGACCGGAGCAAAATCATGGGATACTTTCCCTTTGTTGGCTATTGTATAATTTTGGAATCAGTATACGTGATCGAACAGCGTTTTGTAAAGCTCTTTTTGCCGCTAATTTAATTAATGCTATTAATACTTAATCATGTATAACGTAATTTCGTCCCGATTGTGAAACAGTTGTTTCGCCCTTTGCACCTGCAGGCGTGACTCCTGAAACGTGCCAATCACCTCTTGAATAAGTGCCATCGGCTTCTTGCTCAGCAGCTTCACCGTAACGATGGCCGTTCCGCCGGGGGCCAGCGCATACAGCAGTTCGCTAACTAGCTTCGCCGTCAGCTTCGGGCTCCAGCTCATATCGCAGACCAGCAAATCGAACTGATGCTCCCGAAGCTTTACCTCGCCTGCATTTTTTCTAAGTATGGTTAGATTCAGAGCATTTAGTAGCGATGGGTGCATTTTGGCCGGATCCACCGCCGTCACGCTAAGCCCTCGCTCTAGCAGAAACGATGTCCAACCCCCAGGAGCGGCGCCTATATCCAGCGCCTCGCGAAAAGCTGCAAAGTTTATCCCGAAGACAAGCTCCGCCTCAAGCAGCTTGAATTTTGCACGGGATATTTGCCCCTCCTCTCGTTGAAAGCGCACAGCGCCGCCGTTCCAGTCGGAAATGTTGTCAGACGGCCGTGATACTCCTGCATAGATGAACTCTTTCCCTACGAACACTGATAGAATGTATTCGGCATCGCGAACGACGAAATCTGCGCTTAACCCGCTTAATTTACTTTGGATTAGATCTTTCAACTCTGATACCGAACCGCTCCAAAGCGAATGCTCTGATTTTCTAGGTTGTACGGCAATTCTTGCCGCATTTCTCAGCTGCGGATCGGATAGCGCAAATTCCGCCAGTTTCTCCATTCCTTTCGTAAACTCATCTTGCTCAAGCCCATTCCACTCCCAATCGATATGGAATATATGCCGCAGAAAAACAGGCGGCTGAGTCGAAATCGCATCGATCACACGCTCTGCCGGTTCCTGCAGTTTCACGCGCAGCACTTCTCCTGGCATCACGACCGTACTCTTTACCGCACCGAATAATCTGCGAAGCTCCTCTTGCGCATACGGCGCAAAACCGTGATTAGCCGTGCAGATCCAGTGGCTCTCCACGCCTATCATATCGCCTGATCCGCTTATTGCAATATCTTGACTACTCAACTCGCAAAACCCCCAGAAGTAATGGCCATGCCCCAGCACGGCCTCTATTTAAACTTATCTATTTGCGGGCGCTTCCTCTGGTCACGTTCTCGATTTCATCCAGGCGTTCAAATGGAATCGGTCCATTATGCAGAATTACGCTCTCCGGCTTATTCTGGTACAAAATTTCATACATGCTTTTTTTCCCGGCCATGCTTGATGTGTGCAAGAAGATCTCTCTAGGATATAATCCTTCCCGCGCGATGGCCGAAGCTACCTCGGCCCCCGTCTTCTCACCCGGCCCCATATCAAAATCCAGCGACAGGATGTCGACTTCAGATATTCGCAGTAGCGCTATGCATTCATCGACGGTCCTTACCAACGTAAACCCTAAGGGACAACGCCGCAAATCATCCATATACACATGAATCAATGTTCTTCGTCCTTTCCCGCAGAATTTCAGCTCCAGGCTTACACCCACTGCCTCACCCGTTCCATATCTTCTCTATAGGTTCCGTCTTCGCCTTTCTCACTCTCAAAAATACATGGTATTCCCCGTACCTCATCCAGCTGAAGCAGTTTGCGAAAGCCTCCCTCGCCAATATAACCCTCGCCAACCCGGGCGTGCCGGTCTTTACGTGAATGTGCCGGATATTTCGAATCATTAAGATGAATTACGGTTAACCCATTCCAATAATCCAATTCGCCCGCTTTGCGAGCGAAGACATTGTCATCTTCCCCGACCCACATTCCAGAAGCGAAGGCATGGCAGGTGTCAAGGCAATAGCCAATGCGATCCGGCGATTGGCACAGCTTACGGATCTGAACCAGCTCCTCCAAGGTCATCCCCATGTCTCCATGATCACCGGCCTGATTCTCAATGAGCAGTTTAGCTTTGCCATTCCAGCCGGAAAGCACCTTATTTATACATTGTATAATATTTTGATAACCTTGTAAGGGGTTTCCAGTCTTAAATGTGCCAAAATGAACAATAATTCCCAGAGAACCACAAGCCTCAGCAATTTCTAGATCATTCCGCAGCGAATGGACGGTTTTTTCAAACTGTTCAGGAGCTGCATGCATATCCACCGCCAAATTGCTTGGATAAGGAGTATGGGCCACGGACAGTATTCCATGCTGTTCGCAGAGCTTACGGCAACGCTCAGCATCCTGGCGGTCAAAATCTTTAACCGCTAAGCTTCTAGGGTTTTTTGGAAAATACTGAAACGCCCCTGCACCGGACGAAACCGCGGTTTGTGCAGCACCCGCATACCCTCCGCGGATGCTGAGATGTCCGCCTACGATTGGCTGCTTAGCGATCATGCTGGCAGCCCGGGCTGTAGAAAACCTTTTTGCCGGCGATTTCGGTCTTTACGATTTCGTCCCCGCAGCGGTAGCACTTTTCCCCTTCCCGGTCGTACACTTGGCACAGATCATTAAAACCGCCCGTGAGCTTATCATCCTTCGTCAACGGCAGCTCCATATAGCCCCCGGCTTCGGTAGCGTGGATCAGAACGTCGCGGACCGCTTGATACAGCACGGACAGATCATCCTCGCTCATATTCTGCAGCTTGGCAGATGGCCGGAGCCCGGCCGCATACGCGATCTCATCGGCATAGCAGTTGCCGATCCCTGCTACGACTTCCTGATTCACGAGCGCTGTCTTCAAACTGCCCCGGCGCTTGCTAAAAATCGCTTTGAACTTAGCTTCATTCATTTTCCGGTCGAGCAGTTCCGGTCCCAAATCCCCAAGCAGTTCCTCCGCTTCCTTAGCGGTATGCAGATGCAAGTAACCGAGTCTAAGACCGATAAAGTACAGCACCATACCGCCTTCGAACGAGATCTCGACTTGCGTGTTGCGGCTCGGATGATCCTCCGGAGAGCCCAGGTACAAAAGCCCGCCAAGCATCAAATGCAGCAAGAGACGGCGGCCATTGTCCAAATGAAACAGCAGATGCTTGCCCCGCCGTTCAATAAATATAATTTGTCTGCCCAGCAAAGCCTCCGTAAAAGCTTCAGGCTCCAAATTTACCGACTTCTCCCGGTTGATTGTGATTTTTGTTATAGGCAAATCCAAAATATGATTGGATAGTTGAATTCGATAATTATCCATTTCCGGCAGTTCCGGCATTGTCATCTTTCCCTTCTCTATCTCATTAAACCTTTCTCGTGGATTCCAACGAGCTGACGACCAAAAATTGGACATCGATCAAGCTCTCGCATATATGATCCGGCTCCACACCGGTTTTCGCTTTGAGCTCGGATAAATTGTCGCGGTTCGTCACCCCGGTCAACGCCAGAATGGTGCCGCAGTCTGCATGGGCTCCGGCTGAGATGTCCGTATACATATTATCACCAATTACCGCGGTCTCATCAGAACGCACGCCTAAACGGTCCATAGCATGCTTCATCAAAATTCTCGAGGGCTTCCCGATGGTAATCGGATTTACTCCAGAAGCCGCCACGATTGCCGCAGAAATCGTCCCTGCGCCAGGCATCAGCCCATCCTGTCCCGGCAGTAGTAAATCCGGGTTAGTTAGCACGTATTGCGCCCCGCCCGCAATCCATCTAGCAGCCTGGGCCAGCTTCTCATAGGAAAAAGAACGGTCGATACCCTGCACAACATATTCAGGCTGATCCGAATCGATAGTCAATCCAGCCAGCTTCAACGCCTCGATCAATCCATGCTCGCCAATCGGCGCTACTCTCGCCCCGGGCTGCAGGTCTGCGATATACTCCGCGGCAGCCACTGCCGACGTGCATACATCCTCCGCCTCGGCCGGAATGCCCATTTGGCGCAAATGCTCGGCAACGTCATCGGGTGTACGCGAGGAGTTATTGGTTACAAATAAATACGGAATTGAATGATGTTTCATAGCATTAATTAGTTGGTCGGCCCCGGGAATCATACTATTTCCATGATACATCGTGCCATCCAGATCAATCAGATAAGCTTTCCATTTCGTCAACGGTCCCACTCCTTCTTCCGCACTTGATCAACGTATTTCTCTACACGCAGCGCGTCGGCAAGCGTAGGTGCCAGCTCTGCGAATTCATCATCTCCGGTAAGTCTCAGCATGAAATGATGCAGCGCGGCAAAATGAGAATCGACGAATACGCCCATCGTAGCCTTGGCGTCAGGAAGCAGTTTGAGGCTGGCAGGCTCAGGCATGTGCGTCAATGCCCCTCGGAGCAGGTGAACCTGGGGAAAGACGTCTTTTTCCAAATCCATAACGATGCTTCCCTCGGTACCGACGATTTGAACCGCAAAGGCATCGCTTCCCCATGCTATGCGCGACACCTCCACCATACCACGGACACCCGTAACCGTCTCGAAGTTCATAAACGCCCAATCATCGACTTGAATAGCCACTTTGCGCCCGCTCCCGGACTCAGTGCGTCGTTCATTCACGAAAGTCTCGGTCGTGCCGCCAATTCGCGCCAAATCGCCAAACCAATGGCAAATCAGATCAAGCGCATGCACTCCAATATCGGTAATAGCTCCGCCGCCGGACAGTTCGCTGCTGACCCGCCAGCTAAAGGGACGTTCCTGATCCAGATAGCCGGAGCGCAGATAAGATATTTTACACTGCAGCACCTGGCCGATGCTCTGCCGCCGCAGAAGTTCGGCTGTCCGCTGGACTGCCGGATGGTAACGGAACATGAGCGCGACCTGTGCAGTTAAAGGCTCGGGATATTCATCCGCTGCTTGCGCGGATTCATTATAATTATCGGCAATCGGCTTCTCGCAATAAAGTGCCTTGCCTGCCTTGCCGGCAGCACGAATACTCTCAGGATGTAGTGCATTTGGGGTACATACGCTGACCGCAGCCACCGATTCCCGGCTAACAGCTTCCATGATGTTGTCCGTAATGTGTTCAAAACCCATGGCAAGAGCTTGTTCTTTATGTAAATCCGGCTGTCTCGTCACTAATGTGTCCAGCACCGGTACAAATGGAGTTTTTTTAAGAACAGGCAGTGTCCGCAGTGCAACGATATGTGTCTTGGCGATTGTACCAAAGCCATGCAGTACAAAAGGAATTTTTTTCAACTGTCACCCTCCCGTAACGTTTGCTTCTATTTATTCTACATAGAAAAACAAAGCAGAGGCAAATTTTCCGCCCATTTAACCTCATCCAGCAAATTAGAGCCGCATCAAGTCGAATGGCATCGAAGCGGGGTCGTACCTTCGCCATGTCCTTAGCAAACTTTGAAGCGGCCTGTCATTTCCTGCGCTTTCCCGGAAAATATTTATGAACCTGATGTCCGTTCTATCCCGTACAATACATGCTCTCTGGCAATTTCGGCGTCCGGAAATATTTCCTGCGCCTCCCGTTCAAGCTGCATAATTTGATCCTCGTATTTATAACGTGAGCTTAGGTGCGTCAGGAATAAGCGCTTGGCGCCCGATTCACGGGCGGCTTCCGCGGCTTGGCGGGCTGTACTATGGAAATAAGTATGCGCCGTCTCCTTCATCTCATGAAGGAACGTCGACTCGTGTACCAGGACATCGGCATTTCGTGCTAGAGGCAGCACGGAATCGCACGGACGGGTATCTCCTAGAATCGTGACGATTCTTCCTTTCTT
This sequence comes from Paenibacillus sp. YSY-4.3, assembly GCF_054767475.1. Taxonomy (NCBI): domain Bacteria; kingdom Bacillati; phylum Bacillota; class Bacilli; order Caryophanales; family Paenibacillaceae; genus Paenibacillus; species Paenibacillus sp. YSY-4.3. The sequence goes on from NZ_BAABMC010000007.1 coordinate 181,515, forward strand.
CGGCTTGCCCTGCACCTGAGCGGCATGAAGAATCCGTCCGTCCGGGGATTCCACGCTCTCGCCGCGCTTTAACTTGCCATAGAGCGGACCTGGACGAATGCCATAGCTCTCCAGTACAGCGGTGTCGAGCTTGCCCGGCAAATCCTTCTCCGTCACCCGATATCCGTAGCTGGCTACCCGGTGCTCCAGCAGGGAGGCTTCAACACGAAATAATTCATCCTCGAACAGAACTCCACCGTCATGCTCAACAATATCCAGGATGTAGCTGATATGCGACTCACTCAGCTCCAGGCTGGTATGAATATATTGCCTAAGCCCTCGCGGACCGTAAATCGTCAAAGGGTCCTCGCCGCCTTGATAAGCGCGGCTGGAGATGAGCCCCGGCAGACCGAATAAATGGTCCCCGTGCAGATGCGTGATGAAAATCTTCTCCAGCTTGCTGAGTTTGAGAGGAGAACGAAGAATTTGATGCTGCGTTCCTTCTCCGCAATCGAACAGCCAGAAGGACCGGCGCTCTTCAAGCATGCGAAGGGCGACCGAGGTCACATTACGCTCCAAAGAAGGAACGCCTGCATTAGTTCCCAAAAAGTAAAGCTCCATTCTTCTCTCTCCTTCAATCTATAGATGTAGTTGCTTATTCTATGGTCAAAACCCTCCGGGGTACGGAGGGTTTTGCGAAATGTTCACTAGGCTTTGTCAACGTTGAAATACTGCGCCTGCGGATGAGCAAATACCATGGCGGATACCGATGCTTCTGGCTCCATCATAAAGCCTTCCGTCAGCTCGACTCCAATATCCTCCGGCTTCATCAGCTTGAATAGAGGACCTTGATATTCCAGGTCAGGACATGCCGGATAACCGAACGATACCCGAATACCTTGGTAACGGGCACCAAGACGCTGCTTCATCGTCATATCCTGAGGGTCAGGGAAGCCCCACGAGTCGCGCATCATATGGTGTACCCGTTCAGCGAGACCTTCGGCAACTTCCAAGGCAACGGACTGCAGTGCATGGGAGCGGAGGTAATCGCCCCGCTCCTTCAGCTTCTCGGAACGATCCCGGATGCCTTGCCCGGCGCTGACGACGAGGAAGCCTACGTAATCCATGATGCCGCTATCGACGGACTTCAGGAAGTCGGACAGACAGAGGTACGGCTCAACGCGCTGACGCGGGAAGTCGAATCTCTGCAGCACCTTCGAATGATCCTGCGGATCATAAATTATGATCTCATTGCCGGACGATTGTGCCGGGAAGAATTGGTACATCGCCTGCGCCTGAATGATACCGTCTGTAACGGCTTCATACAGAATTTGATCGACGGTTTCCTTCAACTGGACCGCTTTCGGATCTTCTTTAGCTAATAGCTGCTCTACGGAGCCGCGCAGTCCCAGGTGATGCCCCAGCAGCATTTGCATATTAATATAAGGAATGATATGGCTTATCGGATAATTGCGCAGGATATGGCGCTCCAAATCCGGCGGCGTAAATACCGGGGCATCGGTCGAGATGTTGGATCTTTCGACGCGAGTCAGCTGCGGCAGCTCCTTCACCGCCACGGCTACGCTGCCCTCCGCCTCCTGCTCTGCCTCCATTTCCAAGCGCATTTCTTCTCTTTTGACCGGGTCCATAAGTTTGTTCGCTAAATCAAGGCCATCCATCGCATCTTTAGCATAAATGACCATGCCGTCGTACTCCGGACGAATCCGCGTCTTCGTGAATTTGCGCGTCAACGCCGCTCCACCGACGAGAATCGGCACCTCAATCCCTGCATTGCGCAAGTCCTGAGCAGTTAATACCATTTGCTGAGCGGACTTCACAAGCAGTCCGGACAGGCCGATCGCATCCGGCTTCTCTTCGCGATAAGCTTCAATAATACGCTCCGGTGGTACTTTTATACCCAAATTAATGATTTGGTAACCATTGTTGGATAAAATGATCTCGACCAGGTTCTTGCCGATGTCATGCACGTCTCCCTTTACGGTAGCGAGCAGGATTTTGCCCTTGACCGAGGACTCGTTCTTCTCCATGAACGGCTCCAAGAAGGCGACAGAGGCCTTCATGACCTCAGCGCTTTGCAGTACCTCTGCAACGATCAGCTCATTGTTGTTGAACAGACGGCCGACCTCTTCCATGCCCGCCATCAGCGGCCCATTGATGACCTGCAGCGGACTGTATTTCTTCAATGCTTCCTCCAGATCTGGAATCAGCCCTTCCTTGCTGCCTTCCACGACGTAATTGCCAAGACGCTCTTCCAGCGTCAAATTGTCGGCCTTGGCTTTCTTCTCAACCTTCTTGTCCCGGAAAGCGGCCACAAAAGCGGCCAGCGTCTCGTCGCTCGTGTTGTAAATCAACTCCTCCGCCAATTTCCGGTCTTCCTCAGAAATCGAAGCGTAACGTTCAAGCTTCTCCGTATTGACGATCGCATAATCGAGACCGGCTTTCGTACAGTGGTACAAGTAAACGGAGTTGAGCACCTCGCGGCCGGCATCTGGCAAACCAAAGGATATGTTGCTCAGACCAAGGATCGTCTTCGCTCTCGGGAATTTCTCCTTGATCATGCGGATACCTTCGATTGTCTCCACGGCAGAACCGATGTACTGAGGATCTCCCGAGCCTACCGGGAACATGTTCGGGTCAAAAATAATATCTTCCGGCTGCATGCCGTATTTATTCACAAGCAAATCGTAAGAGCGCGAAGCGACTTCCATCTTTGCTTCGCGGGATACGGCCTGTCCGCGCTCGTCAATGAGAATGCAGACGACAGCCGCGCCATACCGGTGAATGAGCGGAACGATCTGCTGGAACTTCGTCTCGCCGTCTTCAAGGTTAATGGAGTTAATTATCGCTTTACCTTGGGAATATTTAAGCGCCAGCTCAATAATATGATCATAAGTGGAATCGATCATGATCGGCGCCTTGATCTTCTTCGTGACCATCGGATAAAAATTCTTCACGGCATAAGCCTCGTCGATATCCGTATCCTGCAGGTTAATATCGATGACCATCGCCCCGCCCTTCACCTGGGAACGGGCAATTTCCGAAGCCTCATCGAACTTCTCTTCCTTGATGAGGCGCTTGAACTTACGAGATCCGGAGATATTCGTCCGTTCGCCGATCATGATCGGCCGATTGTCTTCCTCAAGATACACAGTCTCTACTCCGGACACGGCCGCAGGATGCTTGCCGTTCATCTCCCTTGGAGCATACTGGCTCATCGTCTCCACAAGCGCGGCGATATGATCCGGCGTCGTTCCGCAGCAGCCCCCGGCAATATTCAGCCAGCCCTGCTCCGCGAAGGCGCCCATCTTCATCGCCAGCGAATCCGGCGATTCGTGATATTTGCCGTTCTCATCGGGCAGTCCGGCGTTCGGATAGCAGCTCACCCCGACGCCCGACATATCGGACAGAGTACGGATATGATCCCGCATGAACTCCGGTCCTGTAGCACAGTTGAGTCCGAAGGAAATCGGCTTCAAATGCTCCAGCGAAATATAGAAGGCTTCGATGTTCTGCCCGGCCAACGTCGTGCCCATCGGCTCAATCGTGCCCGAAATCATGAGCGGCAGCTTCTTGCCTGCTGCTTCGTAGGCGCGAGAAATGCCGATGCTTCCCGCCTTCACGTTCAGCGTATCCTGCGACGTCTCGAGCAGCAGAGCATCTACGCCAGCCTCGACGAGCGCAAGCGCCTCCTCCTCATAACTGGCGATCAGTTCGTCGAAGGTAACCCCTCCCGTAACCGACAGCGTCTTCGTCGTCGGCCCGAGTGCTCCTACTACGTATCTCGGATGTTCGGGCGTGCTGTACTTCTCGGCAGCGGCGATTGCGAGGCGAGCGGCCTCCAAATTGATTTCGCGGGCTTTATCTTGTATATCATATTCGGCCAGTACAACAGACGTCGCACCGAACGTATTTGTTGATATTAAATCTGCTCCGGCTTCCAAGTACTTCTCGTGAATCCCCTGGATCACATCAGGACGGGTGAGCACGAGCATTTCATTACAGCCGTCCAGCTCTTCGCCGCCGAAATCGGCCGGCGATAAATCCTCCTGTTGAATCATCGTACCCATGGCACCGTCGAGGATCAATATTCGTTCTTTCATTCTGGACTCAATGCTAGGCTTACTCATGATCTATATCCCTCCCACAAAACATTAACATTTAGTTTAACAGAACAAAGCGCTAAAGAAAAGGTTCAAACCAATTTACTTGAGTGGGCAAACCCTTTTACGGACTAAGTCCGCACAGCTTAGCCCCAATTGAATTTTAGTGTCGACAATCCGGGGACGAATCGGATATAATGCAATCATATCTATAAGAAAGCGGGGTAATCCCATGGCGGAAATCAGAATAAGAAACACGAACGAAATTATTTCTGGAGACGATAATGTTCGGGAATTCCTAAATCAATACGACGTAATATATGAGCATTGGGATGTGAGCAAGTTGGCTGCCGGGCTCCAAAACAATTTCACGTTGTCCGACGACCAAAAAAGCGAAATTCTGAACACTTTTGATGCGGAAATTCAAGATTTGGCCGCACGCCGAGGATACCGGACGTGGGATGTCATCACGCTCAGCGAAGCAACGCCTAACATTGAGGAACTGCTCGCCAAATTCGAACAGGTTCACACGCATACGGAGGACGAAATACGCGTTATCGTTGCTGGCGCTGGAACCTTTATCATTAAAGGCGATGACGAAACAGGCTATTTCGACGTGAACCTTCTGCCTGGAGATCTCATCTCCGTTCCCGAGAATACGGCGCACTTCTTCACCTTGACAGATGAGCGCAAGGTCGTAGCTGTCCGCCTCTTCGTGGAAGAGAACGGCTGGATCGCTCACCCTTATGATGATCCTACATTCAAAAAGGCATAAGCCACTTCTAAAGAACGTAAAAAAAGCTGCTTTCGATCCCATATTTGGGACACCGGAAGCAGCTTTTTCTTATTATTTAAAATAATGGCTAATTTGCAGCAATTATATCATGAAGCTCAGATAAGTGATTAATCTCATAATTCGGAATGATTTCGTCGTTACGCGTATGGCCTACGCGATTGATCCATACTGCCGTCATGCCTACGCCAAGCGAACCAATGATGTCCGTAGTCAGCTTGTCCCCTACCATGATGGCCTCGTTCGCTTCTACACCCAGCCGCTCCAGAGCATGCCGGAATATCGTCGAATCCGGTTTTCCCTTGCCAAACGCGCCGGAAATAATGATTTCGTCAAAGAAAGGCGCAAGCTCCGGAACCCCATCCAGCTTCTCTTGCTGCAGCGCCGGACAGCCGTTAGTCAGCAAGAGCAGCTTGACTTTACCCTTTAGCTCCTTGAGAACCTGAAAAGTCTCCTCGTAAACATGCGGACGGGAGCGGCGCTCCTTACCGAACTGTTCGGCAAGCTCTGCAGCAAGCTCCTCGTTGTCTACGCCTAAAGCAAGCAGACCACGGCGCCACGCTTCCTTGCGATACACCGGAGCCAGCTGCTCCAGTTTGCGGAATTCAGCCTGCTCGCCCGCCGAAAAATGAGCCCATAGCCCTTCGAACGGATTGATCCCGATCATTTTAGTAAACGGAAAAGTCTCATACGATTCATATAGCTCTCTAGCCTCTTTGCGAACGGCCTCCTCCAGCTTCGCCGGATCGATACCGACCGCTGCACGAGCCTTAGAGCAGGTTTCCGAAAAAGCCTCTTTTACGCTACGCTCGTCCCATAGCAAAGTATCATCCAGATCGAAACAAACCGCTTTGATTGTCATTTGTTCTCTTTCCTTTCATCTGCGAAAAATTGTTATTCTTTAACGAAATCGACTTTATGCGTTTTCGCAAAGGTCTCTAGCCGTTCTGCCATAGCTGGCGTATCGAATAAATTGCGCTTGCGGTAGAACACCCAGTTCTGTCCGCCTGCCTTCGGCGTAATCGTGATCTTGTTCGGGGACGCCGAGATTTTGCTAATTTGTCCCGCTTCCAGCATCCGGTCCCGGTTAAACTTGGCCGAGAACAAATAATTTTTATTGACCCGTAAATAGGGTTTGTTGAGAAATAAAGCAATAGCCAAAATGACGTAAAGAACGATCGTTAGCCAAAACATTGTCGTGCTAACTTCTGCACTCCGGCCTGCCAGCGCGACGCCTGCGTACAATCCAGCCAGCAAAATGAGCAGGAGCGGAAGGATGATTTTTCTGCCTTTAAAAATATCCCCGTCTCCCCGTGCTCCAGCCCTGCTTCCCGTGCCGGATCGTCCGCCCTGATTGCCTTGCGAATTCTTTCCTTTCTTGTTTAGTTTCATTTGGTTGCGTTCAACTTTTCTGTCAAATGAAGCCATCGATCTTCCTCCAATATGATTTAAATATTTCTACTAAATTTGTTCAGGAACCGCGCGGGATATTCATCAGGTAACGCGCTTGCTTCATCCAGGCGCTGACGCAGCTCAAGCGGCAATCTCCAGCCGACCGAACCCATATTTTCCTCGAATTGCGCGAATGTACTTGCACCGAAAATCGGAGACGTGATGCATGGCTGCTCCAGTAGCCAATTGAGAGATACCTGCGCCGGGGTTTTGCCCGTTTCTTCAGCTACGGCCAGCACGGCATCCAGAATCGCGAAGTTCTTATCATCCGCGCGGTACTGCCAACTGCTCTCTCCCGACTTGGCGGTTCCCAGGCGGCCTTCGCTCGGCGTTTCGCCCCGGCGGTATTTGCCAGTCAAGAATCCGCCCCCAAGCGGAGCCCAAGGAATGATGCCGACCTTCTCTTCCGCGCATAAGGAGACAAGCTCTCGCTCAGCTTCTCTGCTAACCAGGCTGTACTGCTGCTGCAAAGAAATATAGCGGGAATACCCTCTGAAATCGCTGATGCCCAGACTTTTCATTAGTTGCCACGACAAATAATTCGAACAACCTATGTAACGCACTTTGCCGGAGGTCACCAGATCATCCAACGCTCTAAGTGTCTCTTCGACCGGCGTATCCGCATCCCAGACATGAATTTGATAGAGATCAATGTAGTCCGTGCCCAGCCTTCTCAGGCTTGCCTCCACCCCGTCCATGATCCGTTTGCGCGAGGCTCCGAAGCCATTCACGTCTGGCGATGTGCGCATCCGAACCTTGGTCGCAAGGATAACCTCCGAACGGCGGTCTTTAATGTACTTGCCAACGATCTCCTCAGAGCGTCCTTCGGTATACACATCAGCCGTATCGATAAAATTACCGCCCTGATCCAGAAAGGAAGCGATCATGCGGGCCGATTCCGCTTCGTCGGTCTGTCCGCCGAATGTCATGCTTCCCAAACATAACCGTGATACCGCTAATCCGCTTTTGCCAAGATATGCGTATTCCATAGATGAGAGCCTCCTTATTCATATGTAAAGCCGGACCAAATGGCCGGCCTTATTTATCCACCACTTCGATTGATTCCAGCTGCTGGCGGAAATTTCTTCTTATGTTCTGAAGATATGTCTCCCGGAGCTGGGCGCGTTCCAGCATTTCATCCTCCGTAAGCCCTTCAGCCTTGTTCTTGCGCGCCAATTCATTAATGCGCCGTACCATTGCATCTATATCCATAATATCCTCCTGCACATAAATTCATGAATTCCCTTTTAACATTGACATGACTGATACAGGTTGTCAAGATACCAAACCCTGCGAAGCCGCTACCTGCATACGGGCCACAAACGCAACGTTTTCGATGATAATTGGTGCCCCGGCCAACACGATATCTCCTTCAAGAATAAGTGTTAAATCCGCTGTAGTCAAACGGTACAAACTGCGCTCCTGCATGACCCCATTAATGTATAAATTAGAATATCCGTTAATGCCTATCCCTTTGAACTCCGAAACCGAAACACCGTCATCGTCGGTAAACTCGGCTGCCGAAATATGAACGGTACCCGTTAGGCCCTCCGGAGGAAAGTAAAAATAACGAAAAGCGCTCGGCAGGATCGTAATTCCAGAAACTTCGCCTGCAGGACCTTGTGGACCTTGTGGACCTTGTGGACCCGGTACGCCAGGAGAGCCTGGTGAACCAGGCGGGCCAGGAGGACCTTGACGTCCTTGAGAACCTGATGCACCTCGTTCGCCATGAGGGCCCTGCGCTCCTGCTGGACCCGCTTCGCCCGGTGAGCCCTGTAATCCAGAATCTCCCTGCGGGCCACGCGCTCCCACTGCACCATCTTTTCCTGGCGGACCTGGCGCGCCAATCCCACCCGCTGGCCCTGCTTGACATGGCGAGCAGGATGCCCCCTGTTCTCCTTGCAGCCCCTGCCCGATGATCCACTGGATGATCCTTCTACGTTGCCGTGGACACAATCGCTGATTTCTCCGTATGGAACGCTGTCGGCATTTTTTCTTCTTTCTTATTAAAGTTTTTCGTCTTTTATTGCAACCTTGTCTGATTGATTCCTTCATTCCAGCATTTCTATTAGTCGCTTTGCCATTCTTTTGATGCTTGGCCGCAGCAGTAGACATTATGAACACCTTCCGCGTTTGATAATTATATATCATATGTCTCTTTACATTCAGAGGAATAGACTTCTATCCACCCCATAACGTTTGAGGCCATATTTTTGCGCAGGCGTTAATAGCCGTTTCAACGTGTCGCAAACTTTCATTCTATATAATGGATCGAAAGCAGGTAGCTTCGTTTGATAACCACTTTCGCCGAGTCATGAAAAAAGGAGGTGATCACATGCCTGTCATTAAACCGGTATTTACAGCTACTGCCTCCGCGCCGGTAGCCTCTGGGGGAGCAATCACTACGACCATTAATCCCGTTACGACTCGCTACTTCGCTGCCATTACTGCCGGCATGATCGGAGCCACCGATACGACGATTCCCGCAGACAGCTTTACGAACGACGACGATACTCCTATTACTGATCTGCCAACGATTACAGCGGCTAACGATTATTTCAACGTCTATATCAACGGAGTCCTGCAGCAAAACTCCCTATCTACGCTTACAACAGCAAGCTTAGTGCTTGCCACTACAGATCTCCTGGTCGGAACGCCGGTAACATTGGAGGTCGCCAGCTTTGCCGGAGCTGCATCTGATTTAACGACTCCGCCGACCATTTCTGCGCCTGACATTACAATTAACACTTAACGAACACAAAGAAGGAACCGCAAATTAGACTGCGGCTCCTTCTTTGACTTCATGCATATATCCAGAACATTTATACATATGAATCACTTCGTAGGCAGGACAAGAATATCGCCAGGTTGGATATTGCTTCCGGCCAAATCATTCGCCCGCATAATCGAAGTAACATATATCCTCGTATCCATATTACCAGGCTTATGAGCTGCGGCAATCTTCCATAGAGAATCCCCCTGCCTGACAACAACTGATTCCAACTCTGCAAATTCATGCTCAGCTGATGAGGCTGCTACCGTAACCATTCCCGCCCAAGCAATAACCACGAACAGAATAAACACTAACACCTTAAACAAGGTAATTCCAGCAAGTATATTCGAAATGGAGTAAGCAATTGCTTCATTCAATCTGGCTGCACCCTTACGCAGGGCTCCCACATTGCGCGTATTCGCCTTACGATCATAAATGCTTTGATAGGTACTGTATCTCAACATAATATTATCACTCCAAACAAATGTTCTTATTATTTGAAATCATAATAACACGAACGTTTGTTTGATTCAATAGTTTTTTAGAACAATTGTTCCCCTATTTTTCGACACCGATAATTCAACACGCTGAGATGCATATCCCAATAGCAATACCCGCATTCCAATTCAGCCATTCCATATTTAGAACTTATGTTTGTGCGAACGGAAGTTCTATGTTATAATTTTTCCAAACGTTACTAAATGGGGTTGATGGATTATGTCGAAGGTTTCTAGCCGTCAGCAAGCTATTCTTGAATTTATACGCTCCGAAGTAAGATTGAAAGGTTACCCGCCTTCCGTGCGTGAAATCGGCGAAGCAGTCGGACTAGCTTCCAGTTCAACGGTACACGGCCATTTGGATCGGCTAGAGAAGAAAGGCTTTATCCGGCGTGATCCAACGAAGCCAAGAGCGATCGAATTGCTGGGGCAAGACGAGGCGGAGGGCATCGGCCAGTTTGCCCATTCCGTGGCCCGTGTGCCCGTCATCGGTAAAGTCACTGCCGGCGTTCCTATAACGGCGACCGAGAACATCGAGGATTATTTCCCGCTTCCGCAGCATTATGCCGGAGAAGGCGAGATCTTCATGTTATCCGTTGTCGGCAACAGCATGATCGAAGCGGGAATCCATAGCGGAGACTATGTTATTGTGCGGAAGCAGCAAACGGCCAATAACGGAGAAATCGTTGTTGCGATGACAGAGGATGACGAGGCGACGGTCAAGACATTCTACAAGGAAAAGGATCATATTCGCCTTCAGCCCGAGAATGCGACGATGGAGCCGCTTCGTTTGAAACATGTGACGATCTTGGGCAAAGTAGTCGGCCTATTCCGGGATCTGCACTAGAGTGAAATCAAAGAAAGAGCTACCTTGTCGGTAGGCTCTTTCTTTTTATATATTTTTAAACTCTTAGAAAACGAATATATGCTTCATTAAATGCCTCAAGCTCATCGTAGAACACACCATGCCCGCTCCTTTCAAACCGGTAAAGCTCGGATTGGGGGATTCCCCGGTGCAAAGCCTCTGCAGAAGCAAAAGGGACGATTTGGTCCTGCGCACCATTAAATAATCCTGTCGGAACAACGATGCGGTTGAGGTCCGGTCGCAAATCTTCATCCCGCAACGAGACTAGCCCTTGAATCGTCCCATGGCCGGAAGCAGCCAATCCCATATCTTGAAACCAATCCCGGAATGCAGGAGTAATTTTGCTGAAAAAGAACTTCTCCACAAATTCAGCCAGCATCTGCGGACGATTCGAATAAGTCTGTTGAATAAGCGCATTAATATCATGGACAGGCAATCCGTAAGGATAATTAGGCGATTGGGAGAAGCGAGGGGCAGCCGCCGAAATTAACGCCAGTTTGCATACCCCATACCCTGCATAACGCGCCATGTAGCGAATAGCAATCGCTCCACCGATGGAGAAGCCTGTGAGGATAAAGCGGTTTATACCGAGCGCCGCAACAACGGCACGAACATCGGCGGCCAGCCTATCGTAATTATAGCCTGCCCACGGGCGGTCCGATTTGCCGAAGCCGCGCAAATCGATCCCGATGCAGCGATATCCGTATTTCGGAAGGATGTTCCACTGGTATTCAAACATTTTATGATTGACCGGCCAGCCATGGATAAACAGAATCGGCATGCTGCCAGGGCCAGGATCCACATCTTCCACAAATATTTTAACCCCTTGCTCCACCTCGATATAATACATTGCAGTTACTCCCCTTCCAGCCGCGTTAATTAATTGAACGCATACTAGAAGGTATGCAGCAAATTGATGCATTATATCGGATACAACTCCTGCTTACCCCCGATTTCCTTCCTGCAATCTTTACACAATCCGGCAACATGGCCAAAATCATTCGAATAGAACACCAGCTTCTTCGCCTGGTTGCACCGGGAACATTTCTGATTGCGTGAAGCGGCGATGTCCGAATTCTCATTGGAGGCTCGCTTCTTGGATAAGTAGATGACATTGCTCTTTTGCGCCGAAGTCCTCCTCTTCTTTAAAATCGCAGCCGCTACTCCAAGGGCAGTCAAAATGAGAACAAGCAATATTAAACCAATCATTACAATAACCCATAATTCCATGGAACCTCTCCCCTCAGATCTTCAATTTATATGTATCGTCGCTATTCCTGCTCTAATACAGATGTTGTCTTAGATCTTAACGGAGATATACAGCCGCTGTAAACAGCAATAAGCCCTGGAGCATAAGCCCCAGAGCCGCTTGGTTGACCTCGATGCGTCAACGCAGAATACCCCATGCCCGCTCCCTCTAGAGTAGCATGGCTGCACCCTCCCTTAACGCATCAATGCGCTTTTTCATCCGCAAAGCTGCCGCCTGTTACATCAGACACCGTTTCGACCGCAATGAAGGCCTTAGGGTCAATTTCACGAACGACCGTCTTCAGCATGGACAATTCCAGCCGGCTGACTACGCAGTAAATGACCTGGGTTTCTTCCTTGCTAATCCCGCCTCTCGCATACAGGTAGGTTGTGCTTCTTCCAAGACTATTCATAATGGCTTCGGCCACTTCTTCGTACTGCTTGGTGATAATCGTAACCGATTTCGATTCATCGAGACCCTGTACGATAACATCCATGACCTTGGAGGCGATATAATATGTGAAAATCGAATACATCGCCGAATCCCAGCCGAGCAGGAAGCCGGCTACGATAAAAATAACGATGTTGATAATGAGGATGATCTGACCTACGGAAACATTGACTTTTTTCGAGATTAAGATAGCTACGATTTCCGCCCCATCTGTCGTACCCCCTAGCCTTAACACTAAGCCAACGCCCAGACCGAGTAACAACGCGCCAAATAGAACTGCCAGCAATTTGTCATTCGTAAAAGCCTCCACTTGATGCAAGTAACCCGTTGTTAAGGAAAGTACTGCGATACCGTACAGCGAAGCGAACGCGAACTTCTTCCCAACCTGTCTATAGCCAACAAATATAAAAGGCAGGTTGATCGCGAAGAGGAAAATCCCCAATGGAATTTCCGTAATATTCGTGAGCATAAGCGAGATCCCTGTGATTCCGCCATCAATAATCGCATTCGGTACAAGGAACAGCTCCAGCGCAACTCCGGCTATGATTGCCCCGATGGTGATAAAGAAAATTTTTGAAATAAGTTCTACTGGTTTACTTAAATTCTCCTTTCTTCTGCTTGTCTTTCCGATACTTGGCTTGGTTTCTGCCATCTTTTCAACCCTTTCAGTAAAATTTACATATAAATAATTTAATGAAATTATAAAAGAAAATCAAATGGAGTGATAAAAGACCCCAGATCCCTCCTCACAGGAGAAACCCAAGGTCTTGTCAATCAGCATATTCAATTAGCCTCAATACGGTTTATTTCACGCCCTTGCGGCGGTTAGAAATATCCAGCCAGACGGCGAAGACGAGGATGGAGCCTTTAACGACATACTGCCAGAACGATTCTAGTCCCATCAGCGACATGCCATTGTCCAACGAGGTCATAACCAGAGCGCCGATCAGCGCACCGATGACGGTACCCGCACCACCCATCAGCGAGGTGCCGCCGATGACACAAGCAGCAATGGCGTCCATCTCGGCCATCGTACCCGCGGTAATCGTCGCCGATGCTAGACGGGACGTTAATACGATAGCTGCGATCGAGCTGAGCAAACCGCTGAGCAGGAAGATCAGCATCGTTTTGCGATGGATGTTAATCCCCGATAAGCGGGCCGCCTCCTTGTTTCCGCCAATCGCGTAAATATGGCGTCCAAACGTCGTCTTCGTGGACAGGAAATAAAAGATGACGGCAAGCGCGATGACGAAGATAATTGGAAACGGAATGCCTTTGTAGTTGTTCATGATCAGCACAAAGGAAATAATTATCAAAGAGACCACGGCTACTTTAATAATGTCCACGCCAAGCGGGGCTACCTCAAAGCCATACTTCTGCCGGGAACGACGCTTTCTTATGGCACTCCACACGAACAATCCAATAGCGATAGCTGCGATAATAATTCCGAACCCTTTGGCAAAATACGCATTGCCCAGCATCGCCAGCACTGGATCGGATACGGGGATCGTCATCGATTCCGTAACACCCATCAGTACACCGCGAAACACCATCATCCCGCCCAGCGTAACGATAAAAGCGGGAATCATTTTATAGGCAACGAGCCAGCCTTGCACCATCCCTAGCACAGCACCGGCTGCCAATGTTCCAACGATGACAATGATCGGCGGAAGCCCCATCCAGTTGCTCAGAATGGCGGCAATCCCGCCCGTCAGACCTACGATCGAGCCGACCGACAGGTCGATATGACCCGCGACGATAACAAGCACCATTCCGATGGCCAAAATCGAGGTTACTGACATTTGCGTAAACAAGTTAGAAAGATTGCGTGCGGTCAAAAACGTAGGATCCAGTATCCCGAACAGTATCCAAATTAGTACGAGCGCTCCAACCATCGTATAAGCTCGTACATCCATTTTGCCGAATAGGCTGCCCCAGAGCGACGTTTTCGCTGCGGGAGCTTCTTGCTTTTGAAATTCATTTTGTAGCATAGTTATTTCCCTCCCGTTGCGGCTTGCATAATATTTTCTTGCGTCGCTTCGCGCCAATCGAACTCGCGTACGAATTCCCCTTCACTCATAACCAGAATCCGGTCGCTCATGCCCAGCACCTCCGGAAGCTCCGAGGAAATCATAATAATGGCTACGCCCTGCTCAACAAGCTGATTCATCAAATGATATATTTCGTACTTCGCTCCAACGTCAATCCCCCGAGTCGGCTCATCCATGATGAGGATTTTCGGGTCGGACATCAACCATTTGCCGATGACGACCTTCTGTTGATTCCCCCCGGAGAGCGTGCCTACGGCCGTTTCGAGCGAAGCTGTTTTCGTCTTTAAATCCTGCACATACCGAAGTCCCCATCTAATCTCTTCATTTTCGTTGATGACTCCAAGCTTCGAGACTTTGCTCATCGTAGCCATCGTCGTATTCGTCTTCACGTCCATATTCATTACGAGTCCCTGACGCTTGCGATCTTCGCTAACTAATGCAAAACCCGCCTCGATCGCATCGGTTACCGACCGAATACGAACAGTCTTGCCTTCAATCAGCACCTCACCTGCCGAACGCCCATCATAAGCGCCAAACAAACTGCTCACCAGCTCGGTGCGTCCTGCTCCCATCAATCCGGCTATCCCTAAAATTTCTCCCTTGCGTAAAGTGAAATTTACATCCTCGATCACTTTCTGATCCCGTTTTTCGGGATGCCATACATTATAGTTCTTTACTTCAAGCACAGTCTCTCCAGGCGTATGCTCTACCCTTGGGTAGCGCTCCGTCAGTTCGCGGCCCACCATAAGCGACACGACATGGTCATCATTCGTTTCATGGCGATCCAGCGTCGTTACCGTCTGCCCATCGCGCAGCACCGTAATCGAATCCGCCAGCTCGAACACTTCCGGCATTTTATGCGAAATATAAATGCAGGAAACCCCTTCGCTGCGAAGTTGATTTAGAATATTCATCAAAATGGCGACTTCACTTTCGGTCAATGCCGCCGTCGGTTCATCCAAAATCAAAATTTGCGTATGCTTGGACAGCGCTTTGGCGATCTCCACAAGCTGCTGCTGGCCGATGCCCAGGCTGCCGATTTTCGTGTTGGGCGAAATGTTCAGGCCCACTCTTTTCAGCCACAAGGCAGCATTGTGATACAGCTCATCCCAGCGGATGACCCCGTGCCTTTGCGGCTCCGCCCCGAGAAAAATATTTTCGCCCACGGTCATGTCCTTCACGAGCGCCAGCTCTTGATGGATAATCGTAATGCCCGCTTTCTCCGCATCCGCAATATTGTGAAACTCCTTCTTCTCTCCGCCGATGAGCAGATCGCCGCTGTAGGTTCCCGCCGGATACAGACCGCTCAGCACTTTCATAAGCGTTGACTTGCCCGCCCCGTTCTCGCCGCACAAGGCATGAATTTCGCCCTTCTGTAACTTGAAGTTCACCTGATCCAGCGCCTTAACGCCCGGAAACTCCTTGCTGATGTTCACCATTTCTAACACGTACATAGGCTTCTATCTCCTTCTAACGCCGAGTTATCGTAAAGGGACGGGACAGCCGAAGCTGCTTTCAGTTGCAGCACGAGCTTCAACTGCCCCGCAAATCCCTTGCCAGATTCACTTAGCTAAAGCTTACTGCTGCGGCCATTGATCTTTAGGAACATTCTTGTAGACATCCTCCAGCTTGTGGAAACCGTCCTCGATCAAAATAGAGAGCTCATCCTTGCTGACCGGAATCGGATCAAGCAATACGGATGGAACATCGAATTTGCCGTTGTATACAGCCGTGTCCGTAGCAATGTCTTCGCCTTTCGCTGCTGCCACAGCCATTTCTGCCGCCTTCGTGGCGATCGATTTAATCGGCTTATACACCGTCATTTGCTGCGTGCCTTCCGCGATCCGCTGTACCGCAGCCAAATCCGCATCCTGACCGGATA
This sequence comes from Paenibacillus sp. YSY-4.3, assembly GCF_054767475.1. Classification (NCBI taxonomy): domain Bacteria; kingdom Bacillati; phylum Bacillota; class Bacilli; order Caryophanales; family Paenibacillaceae; genus Paenibacillus; species Paenibacillus sp. YSY-4.3. The sequence continues at coordinate 197,627 of NZ_BAABMC010000007.1, forward strand.
CCGGGATTTTGCCGGCCATGCCTTGTGCGGTCAAAGCCTGAATCGCTCCGCCTGCCGTACCGTCATTCGCCGCTACAACGCCTTGCACGTCGTTCTTCACAGAGGTCAGCGCATTCTCCATGTTCTTCAGAGCCTCTTCCGGCTTCCAGTCTTTGGAGAACTGATCATACACGATTTTGATGTCGCCTTTCTCTTCCAGCGGCTTCAAAATGTTCATCGCGCCCGTCTTGAACATATGCGCATTGTTATCCGTATCGGCTCCGCCGATGTAGACGATGTTGCCTTTTGGCGCTTGGTCGATGACGGCCTGAGCCTGGAGCTCCCCGACCCGGACGTTGTCAAAAGAAATGTAGTAATCCACTTCGGCATTATTGATCAGACGATCGTACGCGATGACCTTGATGCCTTCTTTATGCGCCTTCTCTACGATCGGCGCGGTCGCTTCCGCATTGTGCGCGATGACGACGAGTACGTCGACGCCCTGAGAAATTAGCTGCTCCGCCTGGCTAAGCTGTGTAGCATCATCGCCGTTCGCCGCCAGCACCTTCACATCTCCGCCGAGCTCCTTGACCTTGGCCGAGAAAATATCCCGGTCCTTCTGCCAACGCTCCTCCTTAAGTGTGTCCATCGACAGCCCAATGACGATCTTGCCGTCGTCTTTGCCTGCGGCCGTATTTCCTGTTCCTGCGTTATTCTTCGTATTGGCGCTGCCATCCGACACCACACCGCAGCCTGCAAGAGAGGATGCCAACAAAACTGCAGCTAAGCTTAACCGTAACAAATGACCGTATTTTCTCACTCTTTCTTCGCCCCTTTTCATCGAATATAATGTTTGATTGCGCTTACATTTAAATCTTAGCACCGGACTTGAAGCAGTGGACGGACGATTACCTGCACTTGTTTGCTCTCCACCTTCAATGGATTGCGCCCTGATGTAATGATTTTCATGGATAGCGCTTTCATAGCACGATTTTGCTGAACATAACAAAAAAGTCCTTGTCGTTTAACAAGGACTTGGTTTCTCCAGTTGCTGGCGATACTCGGTAGGCGTCATTCCCAGCGTTTTCTTAAAAACTCGACTGAAATAATTCGGGTCATTGTAACCGACCTCAAAACAAATTTCCTTCAAACTGAGACGCTGTTCTCCAATCAGCCTCTTGGCCTCCTCCATGCGCAGCCGCGTCACATAATCAATGAAGTTTTCACCCGTGTGCTGCTTGAACAGTTTGCTGAAATAATATGGGCTAAGATTGACGTATTCGGCACTCTGCTCCATGGAGAGGTCCTCTTTGTAATTCTGGCCGATGTAGAGCAGCGCACGTTGAAGCACATGGGAACGGCCGCGTTCTTTTTCTTCCTTTAGGCCATCGATAAACGTATCCAGCCACAGCTGCGCGCCTTGTCTTAGCGTTTCCCGGTCCTCTATAGCGCTTAACGAACTGATTAATTCTGCCCCATCGCCAGCTTGTGTCCCCCGGCTTAAATACAAGAGCAGTCCGATTACTTCTCCCCGCAAGCGCGGCAATTGGGCGGGCTCGCTCCGTACCAGCCGTTCCCAGAACAGGGCAAACCGATTCGCCGCCTCCTGCTTATCCTGCCGCAGCAGCGCATCCAGCAGCTTCTTCTCTTCGTCGAGCGTAATGATCCTCTGTCCCGAGCTCTGAGCAATATCGTCATAATGCCGGACGCTGACGAGATCATGGTCATCCGCGCATACACGGACAGCTTCCCGATATGACCGGCCCATCCCGTCCCAGCCTTCGCGGATTGATCCAATACCGACGGACAAAGTGAGATGGAATCGTTCCTCGATAAGGCTCTTTACGCGTTCGCCCCACTCGAGCGATTTCACGCGCTGCGTGTAACCCGGTTGACCGGGAGGCAAAGGGATGAACAACGCCATCTGATGTCCGACCACAGGGCTGACGAGACAGGATAGGTTCGGCTTGGCGAAATGCTTGACGGCTTCGTAGACTTCTTTTTTGACGAGTTGAAATCCTTCCCAATCCTTGGCGGCATGCCGGGCAAAAGACAGCACCGTCGCATACCCCTTCTGCCACTGCAAATTCAATAAATGGGCAAGCTGCTCTACCTCGACCTCCTGCACGCATTCCAGCATCAGCATGAGCGACAGCTCATTCTCCGCCAGCGGCAGCAGCTGAGACAGCTTCTCCTGCATTTCCAACCGTTCATCCCGCTCGCGCCTCGCTTCTTCCGTCTCCGCGATCAGCGTCTTCAGCACCTGAAGCACCTCCTCCCGCTTGGCCGGTTTGAGCAAATAATCCCGGACCCCTAAAGCCAGACTCTCCTTGGCATAGGTGAAGTAATCATGGGCTGTAATCATCACGATCCTCGTCGCCGGATACTTCGCAAGTATTTCCCGTACCGCCTCCAGCCCTTGAATGCCAGGCATCTTGATATCCATGAAAATAAAATCCGGCCGTGCCTCCTCCGCAAGCTGAATGGCCCGTCTGCCGTTCTCCGCATGAAGAAACGTGAAGGTATCCGGCAGCATATGCCGGATCATCAGTTCCAGCCCCTCGCGCTCAAGAGCTTCATCATCCGCGATAAGCAAGGTGTACATGGCTATCCCCCTCATATAGAAATCAAGTTCTGTTCAATTGTAATGATAATCCTATCCGATCTGGCTGATTTACTACAGCCAAATAATTCAGCGAAAAGTAGCGATGATACCTACCACGCCGATTTCAGGATGCTCCGCACCTTTATGACTATCCTACCCGCAACTGTAAGCGCTGGCAACGGAAAATTGTAGCGCTACCATTTGCTCCGGCTTCGTACCAGTTAATAAATGTCTGTATGGAAAGGTTATCTATTCTTGTGCTTACAGCGCCATGGAATTCCTCGATTAATAAATCTTATTATGTGAATCCAGTTCGCTACGCATTTTATATCAAAAAAAAAATAGCCCGTAACAATAGGTTCTCTCCTATATTAGGGGCTGTTGAAATATATTCGATTTACTATCGCCTTCTTAGAGTGAGCACAACATTAGCACAACATGATCATTGGTTCAGCCGAACAGTTGTCTCCGTGCTTAATAAAACTGGCCCCTCCACAGACCATACCAGATTGTATCTTCCTTTCCTGAGCCCGTCCGGAAGCTTAAGCTTGAATTCCTCCCACGTACCCTGTTGTTCAGCTACAAGACGACCATCCTGCCACAAGCGAAGAATCGGGCGAATATGCTGTTCTCCAAGCTTGCGAAAAGCTGCATGCGTCATATCTTCAGCAATGACCAGTTCCGGTCCGGTCAATGGATCCACGGACAAAAACACCGGATCTTTCACTGCATTCCAGTTCTCATAGGTCACCTGCAGCAAGCCTATCAGTCGATTTCCGAAGCTGTCCTTCACCTGCACCTTCCCATTCATTTCTTGGCCTTTACTGTTCTGTGCAGATAGACGCGCCGCGTAGCTGTGATCGGTGCGAAACTTGATAACGCCCCTGCTCTGCTGAGGCCTGGCATCGAGAACATGCACGAATTTGACCTGTCCGGCCGATTCAACGTCCAGCAGTTGGAATTCCAACTCCCCTTGGCTGACATACAGCTGCTTGCCCGGTTTCGCCGGAAAGAGAAAGTGCTCGCTGAATATCGGATTTATTCTATCCTTAATTCCGATTTGGTCGTCCTCGTCCCGGTATGGAGATTGCCAATCAACCTGGAGCATGGATGAATAATCAGGGTCAGTATGGAGTGTAGTTGTATTTTTATCTATTTTAATGTCACGCTTGAAATAATACGGCCGCTCACCGCTTCTCTGCACAAGGGTCATCGTATAGCTTCCACTGCCCAGCCAAGCCATGTAAGTACCATCCTGCTCTGCAGCTATGGAGGTCACATTTACGCCATCCTTGGAGAGATCAAAGAACTGGCCTGCCTGCAGCCGGAACGATACGAGACGCATCCCTGACTGGTCCGCTGCAAGATCGATTGTCACTCTGTCGCCAGTTTCCGGCTTTAATATGGATTCGGTATAAAATGGCGTACGATCGCTCGTCAATCCGCGTATTTTCAGCACATAGCTGGCTCTGGGTGAAAGTCCCAGCACTTCGAACACCGCTTCTTTCTCGGCAAATACCATGCCGGAATACAGCTCTTCACCAGTCCTGCTATCGACAACGATCAACTCGCAAAGCAAGCTGTAGAGGCTATCATGTGAAATCACGCTAATAGCCGTTGCCTTGCCTTCGCCTACACGAAGCTCGTACAGCTTCATCTCGCTTGGACCTGAGAAGGGAAGCGGCAGCCGGGAAGCATCTACATATAAAGAATACGTTCCTTTGGGTATATGCGCGGGAACCTTCCAGATGGAGCCGTAATCAAGTTCACTGCGGGATACCTCCCTGCCTTTACGGTCAAGCAGCACAATAGAAGGGTAGATCTCCTCGCCATCCTGATAGATTTCGCTGATGGCTAGCTGTCCTCCTAGCGACAGGGAGTAAGCAATATCAAGTGTTTCGCCTGGACGGACGCTGAATCCACCTTTCACTTTGGGCTCCATAGCTTTACTCAATATAGCCTGCCCGGGTATGACTAAAGAATGATTCTGTCCAGCCTGGATAACCGAATCATGCGGAGCCAGCGAGTATTCCCACTCGCTTCCTTCTGAGAGCTGGGTCAGTTTGACAATAGACACTGCTGCAGAGTACCGGTCCAGCCATAGAGGCTGACTGTCTTGCAGCATAATCGGCTGCTCCAATCCTTCGGCCTTCGATTCCAAATAGAGCTCTGCCTTATCCGCCCAGTTGGGCAGACTATATTTCATCGGCCGGGAGAGGTCAATATCAAACTGTACTTCAATCGGACGCCCTCTCTCATGATCCACACTGATATTCAATTCCCTTCTGGCTACATAACTTCCTTCCAATGATGAATATGCCGCAAATGCTGAATATGCTCCTGTGGGAAGCAGCAGCTTGCCCATACCCTCCTTCCCGGCTTCCAGCCGGTAGGCCAGATCCCACAGCTCCTGCCCATAAGCTATAGGGACGACCGTAAATTTCCCTTCTTTGGCTGCGGCGAGAAAGGAAGAAGCTGTATCCGATGAGGGTTGTGAAAAGGAAATACTCAAGGCAGCGTCGCTTTGCTGGCGGGAATCGAACAGAAGCGGCGCACCCCGGTTTAGAATTTCCTGAACAGCCGTATACTCAAGTCCGTTCCTGTCATCGGAGAATGATGCTTTGACAATATATCGCTCTGTCGCCAGCAGGAGCGCTTCCGGAAAAAAAGCCAAGCCCTGATCATTGGAATACATGCTGAACACGGCTTCAAATGGATCTCCCATCCACGCAGACTTCTCCACTTGCCTTAACAGTTGAATCTTCGCGCCGTGAACCGGGGTTCCCTCGGGATCCAAAACCGTTACCGGAATTCCCATTGCCGTCGTATTACTAATAAGCAGGCTGATGTCCAGCCTTGTACCGACGGGCTCCCCCGTAGCGCTGAAGGCTTGAAGCGACCAGGAGCGCATTCCGTCAGCCCAATTCTCCGTATTCAGAGAAAAGGCGGCAATTCGCTCCGTCTCTCGTACCTGCAGGGCGTCGAGCGGAATCAGCAGTCCTTGCGAATCCGTCATAGCAAGGGAGGTGCCTCCCTTAGGCAGCCTCACTTCAAAATCAACCTTTCCTTTTACCTGCTCCAGCATATTCGGCTTCAGCAGCCGCAGCTGCGGATCGATCCCAGGCTCCTCGGCGAGCGACAATGCAGAATCAATCTGCAGCAAGCCGTGGCCAAAGTATATATCATATCCCGGATCGCCCAAATCCTTCGCCGATTGCTCAAGGGCAGTCCGAATTTCCTGAACGCCCCAATCGGGCCGTGCCAGCTTCATCAAGGCCGCCGCCCCCGATACATAAGGCGCAGCTAACGATGTTCCGTCATGGTATTCAAAGTCTCCAAAAGGCATCGTTGTCAGAATGCGTTCACCGGGTGCTGTCAAATCAATCGGCGTGCCATAATTGCTGAATGCTGCAAAGCTGCCCGTTTCAGTCACTGCCGAAACAGCGATCGTCTCCGGATACATCGCCGGGTAGTAACCGGAGGTATGATCCGCATGATTTCCGGCAGCGGCCACGACGATGATCCCGTGATCGACGGCCTTGCGTACGGCTTCTTGGAGCAAATAACTGTTGCCGTTGCCGCTAAGACTCAAATTAATAACATCGGCCCCGTCTTCGATTGCCTTCTCAATCCCTCTGATCACGGAGAATGTCGACCCGTTTCCATATTGATCCAGCACCTTGATTGGCAGAATTCGTACGGGATATCGGCCAGCAATTCCAGTAACGCCGATATCATTAGCATAGACTGCGTTAATGATCCCGGAAACGGCAGTTCCGTGCCCAAAATCATCCTCTACTTGCTCCGAATCTTCTATAGCATTATAACCCTTGAGAAAACGGCCCTGCAGGTCGGGATGGTCCGTATCAATGCCTGAATCCAGGACGGCTACGATGATCTCCCTCGAATCCGGTACATTCATGCCGCTAATCCTGCTCCATGCCTCCGCAGCCTGAACGGCAATATGCCCCCACTGCTGCTCATATAGCGGATCCCGCCCCTCCTTGAGCTGAACATCCGAAGCAGCCCTGTAAATATAATTAGGTTCGATATAGGTTACGGACGGATCATTCAACAACTCCTCCAGTATTTCCTCCTCCTCATTCGGCTTTACCTCGATCAGCTCAAGCTGGTCCGAATCTTCGTGGCGGAGGGTGAAGCTTTCTTCCGGGACAAGCCGCAGCATAGCAGATGCTTTATAGCTAACCAGCCATTGTCCGGGTACGGCGTGTTCACTCCAATCGGCATTTAACACGGTATTGAGTTCCGATTCACCGGATGCCCCCCATAATTCCTCCGCATTAGCGGCCGGGGGGAACTGGACTAGCAACAGCCCTACAATCCAAATTAAGGCCAAGTATTTTTTCCAGTTCATGTCTGCTTCTCCTTTGCTTCGGCATCCTGCTTTTTGATTTGATCACCAAGCTTTCCAAGTAGAGAGACCAGGCCGTACAAGAATAACGCCAGCAAAATCTCCGTCTGAACATTCCCGATCTCCACACCATCGATCCACTGGTCAATGCTATAGATCATCGTTCCAAAAATAGCAATCAGCAGAATTTCCTGTACTGCCCTAGTTGCCCAACTGAGCCGATCCTTGAACAAATGCCTTCGCAGGCTGTCCAGCATGGTTCCGATCATGCCCAGGATACCGAGTCCCAGCAGCAATAACCCCATAAAAGCAAACGCCGAGCCAATCGAAGCAATTCGAAGCTGGATAAAATCAAAGCTTCTCAGCGAAAAGACTGCAAATACTAGAATAACTAACAGAACAAGGATAATACCCGCCAGCACAAGCCATAATAACAAGCGCTCCTTCATGCTGTTTTTGCTCAAGACAGCAGACACCTCCATCATCAATATGCCTATGTATATACCGCCAAAAACCGTCGGAAGCTGAAACGCAGCATTCGACGGTCCTTGGCATCTACTTCATGATAATTATAGAACGAGGAACACGATCACTTCAGCAATGGAATCTGCAACATCCTTCGGCACTCCTGCTTTTACAAGCAAGTTAACAAATTGGGATTTACTCCACGTCTCCAGCGCTTCCAATGCATCCGCGATTTGTGAGCGGTATTTCAGAACATTGTCTGCGGCTTTTTTGCTGAAAGGCTTAAGAGCGTTTTCCAGTAACCAGCCGCCAGCACGAACCATAGCAGCAATCGTCTTAAGCTTGATTTCAGAATTAACATTTTTCGAAGTGGAAATTGCAGCTGCAGCATAAGCAGCCGGCTTCGCCGCAGCGGCAGGTGTGCTTGCCGACGCAATAGCGGAAGTCGTTGGTACAACAAAAAGAGCGGTTGCTACAGATGCCATGATTACCTTCTTAAACTTTTCATTCATCATAAAATCACTCCTCCAAAATAGTTAATGATTACTGCATTTATAGAATAATTCAATTTTTAAATATATAATATATTTCCTTTTATGTATTTACTTGGGTGTTATAGCGTGGTATATTCTACCATTTAAACAAAAATAGCAATTTAATAGTTTAAATGATTCCAAGCACCTTTAGAATAAAGGAAGCTTTGGAATTAACATTCATTTTGTTGTAGACATTGATCACATTGACTTTCACCGTACCCGGACTCATCTTAAGAAGCAGGCCAATTTGCTTGTAATCATAATCAAGGAACCAGTACCTCATTACTTCTTTCTCTCTCGCTGTTAACTGAAACGGCTCGAATAGCTTATCCACATCCAGTTCGTCATCCGACATATCGCGGAGATCCTGTTCCACAAGGGAAGATATATACTCTAGTAGTTGAATCAACAGCTCGCAGTTAAAGGCCTTATCCGTGGAAATATCGAGAAATCCGGCAATAACCCCCTGCTCCCCTAATATAGGCACACAACAGCAGCTCCATCCTTTGAGTATTTCCAGCGAATGGTCCTCTCCTTTTAGGATGACAGGCCGTCTCAGCTCCTTAGAGGCTGAAATGGCATTTAGCCCCGCATGCTCTAGTGCAAAAGAGGTGCCCGTACAGAGTTCATATTCTCTGACTTTCTCTATCACCTCTTCGGTCCCGCTTGAATACAGCACCATTCCATGAGGATCCGTCAGCAGAAGCAAATAAGAGAATTCCAACGGCAGCATTCTTTGCTTGACAGCGTGAATTAATTGCCCGTTCATTTTAACCGAGCGTTTGATTTCTTGTTCTGTCAGCTTGTGCAGACATTTCAATCCAGATTGAAAACAGAAGCGATTCTTGCGCAGCATATTCATAAAACTACTTTTTTCATGAGGCATTAATTCGAATTTCCTCGTTTTTTCCGATCGGATCGGCAAAAAAATACTAGGCATACTTTCTCCTCCAATCTGAATCGCTATTTCATAGCATTATGGAAATATTGGAAATTTCAATTAAAAATCATCATATCACAACGCTTCACCCATTGGAAACAATGTAAATATTTGTGTGACTTATGTATTATTTTCATTATTTTTGTTCGGAATTTAGTCCTAAATGTTCACATGAACTGGCATACAAAAAAAAAATCCCTAGAGCTCACGGGAGACCGGGCGGCCCCCTATGTGAGGCAGGGATCAAAACATCTTATAATTTAAAGCCAGTCTAAGCCGCCGTACGAAATGGCAGGGTAAAAAGCACAGCAGTACCCGCCCCTTCAGCGCTGTCGATATCGATTAGCTCCTGCCCATCGAAAAATAAATGCAATCTTTTGAACACATTATGCGTGCCAAGTCCAGTGGATTGTCCTTTTCTGCCACCATAACGCGGCGCTTCCTCGCGAATCGATTGGAGCAGCATATTAGCCGTCTCTTCGCTCATTCCGATGCCGTTGTCGCGAATTTCAATTTCCACGCCGTATTCCGTATAGCTGATGCCAAGCTTCAGCATAGCCCCGGCCTCCATCTGCTCTATCCCGTGCACGAACGCATTTTCTAAAATCGGCTGCAAAGTTAGACACGGAATCATACAGTCCAGCGCCCGCTCGTCAATGTCCATCACGAATTCGATCCGGTCGCGAAATCTCGCCTTCTGAATGTTAATATATTCGGTCACATGCTCCACCTCTTCACGCAGCGAGACTGCCTGATCCAGCTTCTGCAAGTTGTACCGCAGCAGGCGCGAGACGGATACGGCGAGATCGCTCGTCCGGGTTGCTCCCTCGATATAAGCGAGCTTGGAAATCGAGTTCAGTGTATTGAACAGAAAATGCGGGTTAATCTGGCTCTGCAGCGTCTTCAGCTCCAGCTCTTTGACGAGACGGTCTTTCTCCAAGCTATTCATATTCTCCGCCATCAGCCGCTGGATGTTATCGATCATGCCGTTAAACGCACGGCAAAGAATGCTGATTTCGTCGTGGCTATCGCTCTCCGGCGCCTTCGTGTCCATCCGCCCCTTCGAGATTTGCTTAGCGGTAGCCACAAGGCGGCGAATCGGCCCCGTAATGCTCTTCGACAGCCACAGGGCGAGCAGGATGCTGAGCGCCGCTACGGTAATAACGAGTAAAATGCCCAGCGTATTCAACCGCTCCGACGTAAACATCATCTCCTGATAGATTGGCTTATACTGCTCGAGCTCAAGATCGACGAGCGCCTGGGCTTCCTCGCGGATGAAACGCTCCGTTCTCTCCGCTTCAATATACTGGCCCGCCATCGTGTCTGAATCCTGATCGTCGATTCTGGCGATCATCCCTTCCGCTTGCTCGATAAACGTATCGATAATATTGCGGTAGTTGACTAGCGGCAGATCGCTGGGACCGATGGTAGCCAGGCTGTCCAGCTCCGCTCGCAGCGTTTTTACGTTGTTGAGATGCTTGATAACCTCTGGCATGCTCTCCGCGTCCATTTGCATAATATAGCGGTTCATCGACCGCATATTTTCCCCGACCTCATAGGATACCTCTTTATATAACAAAATGCGGTTCATCATCAGATGATAGCTTTCCTGCACCGTCTTGCCGCTCTCGAACAAGAAAAAAGAAACCGAACTCAGCAGAATCACCAGCAGCGGGATTACAAGAAACAGTTTCTTGCGGATCGTCATAAGCTCTCTCCTTCCTGCACGTTGCTGCGATCCAGCACCTTGACCTCGGTATAGTATACCGGGAGCAACTGCTCACCCTGAAAATGATCATAAAGCAGCTTCACCGCAGTTCCGCCCATCAAATATGGCTGCTGCGCCACCGTCGCTTGAATCTCTCCACTGCGAATCGCAGCCAGCGTCTCCTTCTGGTTGTCAAAACCGATAATCGTCAGATCATCTCGCTTCAAGCTCTTGGCCGCCTGCAGCATCCCTAACGCATCTGTGGCGCTAGTGCCAACCATGATGCTGATTTCCGGGTGCTCCCGCAGCATCTCGGACGCCTGCTGAATCGCTTCCATATGCGAAATGTTAGAGCTCCGCACATCGACAATCTCCAGTCCACCGTACTGCTCCACGACCTGGTTCAGCCCATCCAGGCGCTGCAACTGGCTCTCGGCAAGATCGCTGCCGATAATGACGCCGATTTTGCCGGATCCGGCCGCCCTTTCGACGACCAAGTGCCCCAAGCTCTCACCTGCGGCCACATTATCTGTGCCCACATAGGCGAGCCGCTTGCTGTCCGGCGCATCCGTATCAATCGTAACGACCGGAATGCCGCGCGCCACCGCTTTATCAATGAGCGGGGTAAATTTCGCCTCGTTCAGCCCCTGCACAATAATCGCATCCGCACGGGCTGCAATTGCTTTTTCCAACAAATTAAGCTGCTCTTCCATGTTGTTGCGGACCGCACCGACAAATTCGATATCAATCCCATACTCCTCCGCAGCTTGCTGAGCCCCCTTCTCTACCATCTCCCAATACGGATGATAGCGTTCCTGCTCGATGAGCACGATATGATATCGCTTCGACCCATTCCCCTCATGCCCCTGCAATTCTTTCACGATGCTGCTCATTTTTCCGGAATGATGCGCGAAGCCGATAAACAGATATATAAGTATGCCAATCAAAACTGCCGAGGCAGCCAGCCATTTTTTGTCCATCCCCATCACCTCAATGACTATCCTACCCGCAAGTGTAAACGCTGGCAATGGGGAGTTGATTACCTTTTTTAATCAGATAAATTTTCCGTTGATCGTTACTGTCCGAAGGATTATAGGGCTGCCCGCAAGACACTGGATTGGCAGGGTTTCATATAATGTGGCCAGATCGGCACGCCTGCTTTGGAGCCTGGGGGCTTTCTCTCGAGATTTCCCAAATTTTTGGATGAATGATTTAATTCCCACAGCGAAATAATACATAAAAATAAAGTAGAGGAGGTTTAATAATTTTGTCTGATAAAGAACTATATGGAACATATCCAAGACAACCAGGTGACTCCGACCCTGAACCAGAGCCTAAAGAACCAACTTCAGGCGGTGGCGCTGGTAACGGCCCAGGCGATGACACTGGTGGAGATAGATTAGATGTAATAAGTAAATTTAGGTCAATTGCAAGGGAAGAACTAAAGCATATGAATTCCTCTGATTTTAGAAAGATTAGTATGAACAATTTTGAAAGAACAATATTAAAAAATGACGAAAATTATTAATTTAATATAAATTTTGAGGAGACTTAGATATGGCGCTAACCTTTAGAATTGTAACAAGCGGAAATCGTGCTGCGATCAGAATGAATACATCAACTGATCCAAGCTTCTTTACGTTTGATGAAGTTGTTAAGTTTGATTCACCTGTAAAAGCTTGCTGGGCGGCAATAAGCTCATTCAATTTTGACTTTCCAAAGATAAAGGAAGCGGATGGTACAAATCGAAATATAACAACTGAATCAATAGGAGTTGGGCTTATCTGTAGAGTCTTAGACGAAGATCCCAATGCTGTATTAGTTCATAACTCAATTTATTTAGAATCCAAAGAAATGCTTGATCATGCTTTAAAACCCAGTGGATCTATTGATTATATTGTTTTTGCAGAAATTTGAATTCCATATCTTAAATTTGTGTTTAGGATAGCCCAGGTTATGTCCCTCTCCTTGATACCTCATCGTGAATTGCTTTTATAGCAGCTAAGATGGGGTTTATTTTATTTTGTTATGGCAGTAATTCTCTGAAACTTGTTGTTCGATCCTCTTCCGCTCCTGGCTGCTGCTTCCGGAGATCTGCCCCCCTGTAGATCGCTCGCTATTGAGTAGGCAAGAATGAGTATTGGAGATGAAATTAGCCCTAATCCTCTAACTTCAGACATGGCTACTCAGTCATAGCAGCCCCCCTTTCCTTCACCTTTAGCACATTTATCGATAAATAGTCACTAGATAGATTCATCCGTCTCACAAACTACATAATTTGTTACATCACGAAAGGAGCTGATCCTATGAAAATCTCAGAAGCCCTTTGTAAACGCCTGGCCAATATCCTTGGCGGAACAGGTATGTCTAATGGCAAAAGCTGCTCAATCATGATTGAAAGAAAATTAAACGCAAAAATCCTTGGAAGAAATTATGAAACCGAACATGAAGTGACGATTCAATCATTACAAAACGGAACGACTCTTAACACTGGGGAAATTACACTACTACAGTCCGAGGTGCAGCGCTTTAATAACGCAGTTCGAAAACGAAATATCAAAGTAACCGCAATTCATAACCATTGGTTATTTGAAAAGCCTAGATTGATCTATCTGCATATTGAATCTGTTGAAAATCCCATCGTGTTTGCCAGAAAATTAAGAGCCGCTTTAAACGTTCTTAAAAAATAGATTCGACTAGTCCAGTCAGAAAATCCCCTAGCTCCAACAGCGCCAGGGGATTCTCAATTCATACAGCCAGTGCGCAGGCATGCGCCCGCAGCTGGGTCCGGGTTGCAGACCGCTCTGACAAATTCGTTATCGAAATCAATACCCCTCCCTTATAATAGCGGAATGTATTTTATACAGCTAGTTAAGCTCTTTTATAATAAATTCATACGCTAAATGCAAAACATGCAGCTAATTTGCCTGATTGGAGCTAATTCGTCGAAATAACTTAAAACTAAATGTAGGTTTTGCAGTTAGTTCCCTCTAACACGGCAAACACCGCTGAATTAACTGCATGAAATACATCTAGTTACCTGACCTGACTATCTATTCATAAATCAGTCAGCTAAGGGGTAAGACTCCATATTTATTGGGGAAATGATCAAGAGCGAAGTCATTTGCGATCCGCTTGGCGAGCATGCCCTTCAGCGCTGCAACGGGGGTGTTATGGCATTGTTCTAATTAATAATTACAAATAGCCCCAACAGTAGGTTTTATTATTACCTATGCTTGAGGCTAATTATTTGTACGCATCCCCTTTATGCTATTCAATATTAACGGTGATTTCAAAGCTTTTTATAGCCTCATCAAGCCAAGGCCTTTGATAATGAAACCTTATCTCACCTTGACCGGTCTCAATGGCTACGAATGTCCAATTTCGAACGCTCGGTGCCCCAATAACAGAGTGGTTGCCAACATATTCTTCCTTTTCAAGACTCATCATATTTCTGACAGGACCGACCTCTTCTAGCCATGTATATCCTGTAGATGCGTTTTCAGGTAAAGAAACTTTTAGCCTTTCACCCTTTTTCAATCGGATAACCTTTCCGTTATCTTTTTCTTCGATGGCTGTAACCATGTATTACCCGACCCGACTTTCTTTAATGATAATTTATTTTTTGCTCTACGCTCCAGTCATCAAGCGTTTTTTCTTCCATAAAATTTTCACCCATTTGTTGCAGTACTTTTTCCTTAGCCTTTACCAACGCCTCGACGTCGTCAATTAAATCCGTTGCGCCATAAGCTTCAAAATGGATATCCGCTTCTGTGTATTGATAAGGCAAATAACCAAAACCCTTGTCTCCCCATCGATCCCCCCAAGAGTTTTTAAATTTGAACATTTGTGTATCGTCGTCGTAGCCAACAACACATAATGCATGGCCACCCAGGATGTTTCCGCTTGGCATTGGTATTTTTCCTGTTTTCCCTACCTCGGGATTTCTCCAGTTGTCATACACGGTAACACCGATTACAAAAGGACCGTTAACAACTAAACTTCTCTTCATTGTATCCAACGATTTGCCCATACTACAATACGACTTCACTTTATAGTAGCTTGCGTTTTCATCAGCCCCCGGCTCAGGTCGACCAATTTGTGCTGGATGATAAGGCCAGTATCTTTCTTCGCAAACCCCTATATGATATAAAATCTCCATGGCAACCCGGATATATGTTCCATTCGCTTCAGGAATACCATCAATCTCCTTACATTTCTGATACAGATATCTCGGTGATAGCTCAATATATTTATTATGCTCCTTTTGTTCCTGGGATTCCTTCATCCCTACAGTACAAGCAAATCCTACACATGTTCCGTCCGGCCCTTGGTCTCTTACAGGGGTGATATTGTCAGCCACAAATTGTCGAGGTATTGAAAACTCCGGCAAAATAGATGACATTAGAATATCCCGCTTATCTAATGGGGATGGAATTAACCCTAATCCTCTAACCTCAGTCATTGCTTCTACTCCTTTTACATTTTATTCAATAATACAAATGGTAGTATTACCAATGATTTGATCATTATTTATGAGTAGTTAAGGTAACAAATTCCGAACAAGTTCCTACCCTCACGACCGCTATAAGCAAACATTCAACAGAGCCAAAAAAATAACCCTGCCAGCCGAAGCCACCAGGGTCCTTACTAATTTTTATATTACTATTAATATGCATCTACTTGAAATGTAAGAATGTTATTAAATATTACATAATCAATCCGAGACTTGAAAGGCCCCTTGTTATTACCATATTTATTAATTCCAAACTTCGAGGGACCTGCACCAGCATCTTTAGCATCGTACCACTTAATAAATGAATTAATATCACTCATAGGCAGATCATATTCCTTCTCCAAACCATTCACCATAGTCACTGTAAGAATAGCTCTATCTCCAGTTGGCTCTGTTGGCTTCGTCGGCTCTGTCGACTCAGTTGGCTTCGTCGGCTCTGTTGGCTCTGTCGACTCTATTGGCTTTGTCGGCTCTGTCGACTCTATTGGCTTTGTCGGCTCTGTTGGCTCTGTTGGCTCTGTTGGCTCTGTTGGCTCTGTTGGCTCTGTTGGCTCTGTTGGCTCTGTTGGCTCTGTTGGCTCTGTTGGCTCAGTGGTTTCTATGTTTGGTGTTGCAGAAGCTTCATTTGACTCAACAAATTCTCTATCTTTTACAATTGAAATAACTTGAAAGTAATACGTCGTTCCGTTAATTAAATTAGGAACTGTGTATGTATTATCTATGTTTGAAACTGTAATTGACTCGGTATATTCTCCGGACTCTTTACCATATTTAATAATATATTGATCTGAGTAAGTCGTAGAAGTCCAATTTAAAGCGACTTGTGAATCTCCAGCTTTAGCAATTAGATCAATGGATTCTGCAATACCGAATGTTAATTCATTAATTGCTGCCCAGGATGATTTCCCATTCGCATCAACTTTTATACCAGAGTATGTGCCTCTAGTAACCGAGATAGGTGGATTAATTGAATTAATCCCTGAAAGAATAAGTGTCGTAGGACCGCCAATCTTAACCCATTCGCCATTCACCTTACCATAAATAGTATACTCTGCAGCCACCGCAGGAGTAGCGGCTGTAGCAAATTGAACGAAATTTAAATCTAACGGTTCTGGGAAGATCAATTCAATACTTGCCCTACTACCAGATGCGTTCCACCTAGTTGTAATATCTCCGTCTATTGCATTTGTAGGATAAAAATTACTATATGAACTGTTTGCTGACGCAAGGGTACCTTCAGGTGCAGCAAAACCCATCATCCCAGCTACAGTTTTTCCGGTACTCGATGCAGCTACAGTTTGACTAAATACAGATAGGGTAAAACACAGGACTAGTAGAAAAGAAAACACTTTTTTATTCATTTAATAAATCTCCTTCACCATTCTTTATTACTTTTAAAAGTAACACAGGGATAATTAACCGTCTAAACATAAAGTTGCATATATAGACATAGTTGTTATATATTATATATTTATTTTATTTCTTTCTGAAAAAATACAAGCCGAAGGATGAGAAACACTAGAACTAAAAATCGCAATAGAGAAACAACATAGGTAAATGTTCGGACTAAAGATGAGAAAATAACAGTTGGATTAACAGAACCCAGAGAGAGTGAAAATTTATTCATAAAATAGGTCGTTTCTATTCCGTTAGATGATATAGATCATAACCTAACCTTGTGGGTAGAAAACTATGCTAAAGACATTCTGTAAAATGAAGAAAGATGGGGGCATTTTGGGGGTGATCCTGAAAGCGAACCAACTTCAACGAATTGCCCCCTAAAATTAAAATCCCCCAGCGCCCGCAGCGCCAGGGGATTCCCTCGATTAATACAACGTCATGTAGTGGTCGCGTTCCCACTCGTGAACCTGAGTGCGATACATGTCCCACTCGATCTCTTTCAGTTCATACAGATGAGTACGAGCGTGCTCACCAAGCGCATCGCAAATGACTTCACTCTTGATCATTTCGTTCAGCGCCTCTTTCAGATCGGAAGGCAGGCTTGGAATACCTTCTTCGATCAGCTCCTCCTCGGACATCACATAGATGTTGCGGTCAACCGGCGCAACAAGCGGCAGCTCGTTTTTGATACCGTCAAGACCAGCTCTCAGCATAACAGCCAGTGCCAGGTATGGGTTGGCTGCAGGATCCGGGTTGCGAACCTCTACGCGTGTGCTCAGTCCGCGCGAAGCCGGAATACGGATCATCGGGCTGCGGTTGCTGGAGGACCAGGCCACGTAGCAAGGCGCTTCGTATCCAGGAACGAGACGTTTGTAGGAGTTAACGGTCGGATTCGTTACCGCTGCAAAAGCACGGGCATGCTTCAAAATACCGGCCATGTAATGGCGAGCATCTTTGCTCAGGCCAAGGCTGTCGCTTTCATCATAGAACGCGTTGACGTTCCCTTTGAACAAGGATTGGTGACAGTGCATACCGGAGCCGCTCACGCCGTACAGCGGTTTAGGCATGAAAGTCGCATGCAAGCCGTGTTGACGGGCAATCGTCTTAACGACGAGCTTGAACGTTTGGATTTGGTCAGCCGCCTTGATGGCATCTGCATATTTAAAGTCAATTTCATGTTGACCTGGAGCAACTTCATGGTGGGATGCTTCAATTTCGAAGCCCATTTCTTCGAGGGTGAGGACGATTTCGCGACGGCAATTCTCCCCGAGATCCGTTGGAGCAAGGTCGAAATAACCGCCTTGGTCATTCAGCTCCATCGTCGGGTTGCCTTTTTCATCGGTTTTGAAGAGGAAAAACTCAGGTTCAGGACCTACGTTCATTGCGGTATATCCCATGGCTTCCGCTTCTTTCAACGCGCGTTTTAGAATGTTGCGCGGGTCTCCGGAGAATGGTGTGCCATCCGTCATGTACACATCACAGATAAGCCGTGCTACACGATCCTGGGCAACCCATGGGAAAATAACCCAAGTGTCCAGATCCGGGTACAGATACATATCGGATTCTTCGATACGAACGTATCCTTCAATGGAAGATCCGTCGAACATCATTTTGTTATCAAGCGCTTTTTCCAATTGGCTGACAGGAATTTCTACGTTCTTGATCGTTCCGAGCAAATCAGTAAATTGCAAACGGATAAATCGCACGTTCTCTTCTTTGGCAATGCGTAAAATGTCTTCTTTGGAATAACTCAAGATCTCTCTCTCCTATCGTTTTTCTAGATTTTGAAAAAGCGGGATAACTCTCCTTGGATCAGCGAAACCTGACCCCGCCTGTTCCCAGTTACCAGCTCCTGCTTCAGCCGGCGATAAAGCTCTGAATCCGTCAGTTCCTTCCGTTTCTCTTCGGTATCCTCCGTCATGACCGTCGTCTCCGGAGATTCCTTGATTACTGGCGCCATAACCTGTTTAATACCCGCTATATTGGCGCCCCGCTCAATCAATTTCTTAATCTCCAGCAATCGCTCCACATCATTGTACGAGAAAAGACGCTGGTTCCCTGAAGTACGGGCCGGCATAATCAACTGATGCTGCTCATAATAGCGAATCTGCCGAGCCGTCAAATCGGTAAGCTGCATGACGATACCGATCGGAAACAAAGCCATGTTTCTGCGAATTTCCTCACTCACCGCTCTCAACCTTCCGCATATATTTCACAAAAAATATACTATGTCAGATAACCTGACATGTCAACAAGCATGTTAGGTATTCACAACAAATTTCGGTCCTTCATCGTTTGTAGAGCCGTCAGTAGACCGAATTTTACGTGCGAATAAGTCAACCCGCCCTGCATATAAGCGATATAAGGCTCGCGAACAGGCGCATCCGCCGACAATTCCAAGCTTCCTCCCTGAATGAAGGTACCTGCAGCCATAATGACCGGATGCTCGTAACCCGGCATATCCCACGCCTCCGGCACGACATATCCGTCCACCGCGGCGGCTCGTTGAATCCCCTGTACGAACGCAATCAGATGCTCAGGCCCGCTGAAGGAGATGGCCTGAATTAAATCAGTACGGGTATCGTTCCAGCTCGGGCGGCTCTCAAAACCGGCGCGCTCGAACACAGCCGCTGCGAGAATGCTGCCCTTGATGGCCTGTCCCACTGTCGTGGGCGCGAGGAACAGCCCCTGATAGATGCCTCTCGTCGTCCCTAGCATTGCCCCTACTTCCGCGCCGATGCCCGGCGCTGTCAAACGATAGGCAGCGAGCTCCACCAATTTCGCGCGGCCGCAAATATAGCCTCCTGTCTCCGCCAAGCCGCCGCCTGGATTTTTAATTAAAGACCCGGCCATTAGGTCGACCCCAACCTGCGTGGGCTCCAGCTCCTCGGCGAATTCGCCGTAGCAGTTATCGACGAAGACGATGCAATCCGGCTTGATTTCCTTCACCTGGCGAACCATTTCGCCAATCTGGGCTACTGTAAAGGAATTGCGCCAGTCATAGCCGCGAGATCTTTGGATTCCGATCACTTTAGTGCGTTCGTTCACCTTCGCGCGTACGCTCTCCCAATCTATCTCTCCGTTCTCTAGTAAAGCCACCTCGTCATAGCCAATGCCAAAATCCTGCAGTGACCCTGTTCCATCGCCGGGATGGCCAATCACTTTATGCAGCGTGTCATACGGCGTGCCCGAGATGTAGAGCAGTTCATCACCAGGCCGCAGCACGCCAAAAAGCGCCGTGGCAATCGTATGCGTGCCCGACGCAAAATGCGGACGTACCAATGCAGCCTCGGCGCCGAACACATCGGCATACACAAGATCAAGCACTTCACGCCCGCGATCATTATAACCGTAACCGGTGGATCCGGCGAAATGATAGTCGCTGACCTGATGCCGCTGGAACGCCTCAATCACCTTCCATTGATTTCGGTCAACAATACGGTCAATCACCTTAAATTGCTCGGCTACCTGCTGCTCCGCATCTTCCAGCCATGTTACGATTTCTTCTGCAAATACTGCCATAATGTCAAAACTCTCCTCTACCCATGCTATCTAATTTAATCATTGCTGCTATTGATTATGCTGTGCGCCATGCTCCAATTTAAAAGGCAACAGAGCCGAGCCATACTTCTCATAATCCTTCTGGTTAAGGATGACACGGTAAACAATGACATCCTCCTCTATGCTCCTGTCAATCACGTTGCCTACGCGATATAGCAGTGAAGCCAATTCCCCGCGCTGCGCCGGAATGCGGAAAGTAAATGTCCCTCCGTACAAATGCTGCTGCACCGCTTCCTGGATGCGCAGCAAATCACCTTCATCGAGTGCGCTGACTTTGAGGTATCCCTTTCCGGACGGAAGCATCTCCAGACGTTCTGGGGAGCACATATCCTTCTTGTTGAACAGCACAATCTGCGGCGTGCTTCCCGCGCCGAGCTGCTCCAGAATTCGCTGCACGATGTCCATCTGATCATCCCGCATCGGCGACGAGGCATCGACCACATGCAATATGAGATCCGCTTCGTTCGCTTCCTCCAGCGTGGCGCGGAAGGCGGCGACCAAGTCATGCGGCAAATTCTGAATAAAACCGACCGTATCGGTAATGATGACCTCTTTGCCGCTTGGCAGCTCCAGCGAGCGGGTTGTTGGATCAAGCGTGGCGAACAGCTGATTCTCGATGTATACTTCCGCTGCGGTCAGCGCTTTGAGCAGCGTTGATTTGCCGGCATTCGTGTAGCCCACCAGCGCCAAATGAACGACGCCCGTCTCCTTGCGCCGTTCCCGGTGCAGCTTGCGGTGGCGGGTCACTTCATTCAATTGCCGCTTCAGCTCCCCGATGCGCCGCCGGATATGGCGCCGATCCGTCTCCAGCTTGCTCTCACCCGGCCCGCGGGTTCCTATGCCGCCACCTAGCCTGGACAAATTTTTGCCGTGGCCGGACAAGCGCGGCAGCAAATAGGTGAGCTGAGCCAGCTCCACCTGAATAATCCCTTCCCGTGTCTTTGCGCGCTGAGCAAAAATATCCAAAATCAGCTGCGTCCGGTCGATGATCTTTACATCGAGAATATCCTCAAGATTCCTTACCTGAGCCCCCGAGAGCTCCTGATCGAAGATGACGGTATTCACGTCATAATCCTGGATCGCCTCATGCAGCTCATCGACCTTCCCCTTGCCGATAAACCATTTCGGGTCCGGCTTATCCCGGTTTTGGACGAGAGTATCCGCCACCTCGACGCCTGCGGTCAAGGCCAGCTGCACGAGCTCATCCATGGAATAGGCGGGATCGATCCCGCCTCTCTTCACATCCTGCGTTGTCAGGCTGACCAGAATCGCCCGGTCAGGTATTTCCGTATTCGTCTCATACAGCGAATTCGTCATCCATCTTTGCTCCTTATAGGCGCCGTTCTTCCTTCAGATCCAGCTTCAAATCCTCCTGCCGCAGCGTCATTAATTCCAGCTTGCCGGGCGATCCGCCGCTGTACTGCGTCAACAGGCGAACCGCTTGGCTGCGAATCGAACGTTCAATGACGTTGCGGACGTATCTGGCATTGCTAAAGGCATGCTCGCCCTCACACTTTTCCCGCAGCAAATGCTGCTTTAATTTGAGTATCGCCTGCGGCATCAGAATATAGTCCCGCTCCTTGGCCATGCCTTCCGAAATTTGAATCAGCTGATCGACGGTATAATCCGGAAAATCGATCACGATCGGGAAGCGCGAGGGCATGCCCGGATTGCATTGCAAAAAAAAGTCCATTTCATCCGAGTAACCGGCCAGGATAAGTATAAACTGGTTTTTATTATCCTCCATCGATTTCACCAGCGTGTCGATCGCTTCCTTGCCGAAATCCTTCTCGCCGCCTCGCGCAAGACTGTACGCTTCATCGATGAACAGAATGCCGCCCAGCGCTCTCTTGACCAGGTCTCGTGTTTTCTGCGCTGTGTGGCCGATGTACTCCCCCACGAGGTCAGCACGCTCTACCTCGATCAAATGGCCTTTGCTGAGCACGCCAAGCCGCTGGAACATCTTCGCGACGATTCTGGCGACCGTGGTCTTGCCTGTGCCCGGATTTCCCTTGAACACCATATGATAGACTTGAGGGTTCGACAATAACCCCGCTTCAGAACGCATATCCGTAATTTGCAGCAGCGCATATATTTCATACATTAAGTCTTTAATGTGATTAAGCCCTATAAGTTGATCTAATTCCTTCTGTATTTCTGCGAATGCACCTTGCTGAGGGATCACTTTGGCCGTTGACTGCAGCTCCGGCTCGGATAGGCTTTGCGTAACGACGGGGGGCTCGGGATTTCGGAGAATTACGTTGATCTGTCTGGAAGGCCTCTCTTCGGAAGATCCGCTTCTGGCCACAACATGCCCTGGCATCGTAGAATCACCTCTTCGTATAAGGGGTAGGATCACTCTCTTCTTCCAGTGTATTCTCTCTCCCGAACCATTATTAGAAGACTATAAATCCAGACCCAGCGCAAGGCCGGCCTGAACCATCTTCCATTTCGTATACGCAAGCACTTCGCGAAGCGTGTTCGGAATCGGCTTCAGCACCTTCGATTTTGTCAGAGACAGCTTCGGATGCTGATAATTCAAGGCATTGGCGATTTCAAGGGAACGGTTCCCGTGAAATGTATGGGTCATGATAAGCGCGGAGCTGAGCCCGTGCTCCTTCATTATTTCTTGACTGAATTTCAAGTTCTCATACGTGCTCGTTGCCTTGTTCTCTAGCAACATAACCTCTCGCGGCACGCCATGCTCCGCCAAATAATTGGCCATGCCTTCAGCCTCGGTATATTTGTAGCCTTCCCGATCCAAGCCTCCCGTGAGCAGAAACATCTTGAACTTGCCGGCCTCATACTCCGCCAGGCTATGGCGAAGCCGCTCCTCGAGTCCTGGGCTCGGCCGGTCTCCCCACATGGAAGCCCCGAGGACAATGCCGACATCCGCCGGCGGCGTATCGATGGTAGCTACAGCAGAGCTGCGTTCCACGCTGCCGATTTGCGCCAGCACATAAAGGAACCAGCAAATGCATATCACGGCAAACACTAATCCCCACCGAAGCAGCCGAATGTATAACGGCCGTGATTTGCGCTTGTCCTGCATGCTTAAGTACGAACTACTCCTAAATCGAATCATCTTAACCTCCTGAACGGAACGGCTCGGAATCCATAAAGCCGCTGTGGAAATGCTCAAGAGACATCTCGAAATACGGAAATTCATGCCGGTTGATCGCATCCAGCACTTCCCTTGCTGTCTCCATCGCATTGTCATAATCCTTCACCGTGATGTGGCCTTTCGTCAGCGCTTCATCCAGCTCATCTTCGTCCATCAGGAATACTTCCCTATTCTTCAGTACAACGATGTCCAAATACAGGTCATCAAACCAGGGAACGCCTTGATCGGTAATGCCTTGATTTTTGCAGACGTCAATGTACCACTCGACAATATCGCCCTTGTCGTCGAACATCGCCGTAACGACGTAGCGTCTTCCCTTCGGATAATATTGGAGCCAGGTATAGCCTTTATCCGCGATACGAAACGTATGGCCCCCGTAAGTCTTCCATAAGGGATCTCGCAGCGCAAAAATGGTGTACAACGTCACGTAGCCTGTAAACCTGTCGCTTTCCACATACTTGGATTTAAATTTACGCTGGGTAATGCGTCGCCAGTTCGCTCGGTCTCCAAATTTTCGCTTCATGGTATAAACCCTTTCAACACAATGTAATCACAGCTTACCATATTTGAAAGAGAGTCACAAAACCGAAATTCAGCAGTTAAGCATTATTAAACGATTTGTACTGCTAGACAAACAGAAAAACACCGACAGTCCTTTAATAAGACTGTCGGTGTTATGATTGCCTCGAACTTGCTTTAACCTCCGGCGTTCATCCCAGCGGCGGGATCCGCGAATGGATCAACTGCGCCGCCGTCTTCAGGCGGAGGCGTAATCGAGTTTCCGCTACCGGGCTCGGCACCGCCTGAGCCGTCAGCTCCTCCAGAGGTGCCGCTTCCGTCTCCGATTCCGCCTTGGCCAGGAGGTGTGCCTGAGCCGCCATTAGCACCGTTACCATGGCCATTTCCATGGCCGTTCCCATGGCCGTTCCCCTGACCATTTCCATTGCCCTGGCCTTGCCCAGGTGTACCTTGACCCTCTCCGCCCTGTCCTGGATCCGGAACACCTCCGTCTTGTCCTTGATCCGGCGGGAATGGAATCTGTTCATCCTCCCCTTGATCGATTTCGTCCATAGTCTCATCACCGGCGAGATCGATGGTTACCTTATTTGATGGACCGCTCTCGGCATCATTCACCGGATCGTACGCGGTAACATAATATTCATAGCTTGTTCCCGGTACGACACTCAAATCCTCGATCGATGTCGTAGCTGCATCCAAATAATACGTATAATCGGATTCCGAGGCTTCCTTGCGGTAAATACGGTAGACAGCCCCTTCCTGCTCAACACCGTTCCAGTTCAAGGATATCGTCTGCGTGTCCTCGCTATAGGAGGCCGTTAGTCCGCTCGGCGCTCCAAGCTGTACCTCCGGCGGCTTCGTCTCCTCCATGTTCTTCGGCACATGGAAGTCTTTGACCGGAATACCTTCCATCGCTTCCTTCATCACGGCCGCGAACAGCGCAGCGGTCTGGCCGCTGCTTCCGTTCAGCAAGTGATCCTTATCCGGGTTGTCGTAACCCATCCAGACCGCTCCCGTCCATTCCGGCGTATAGCCAACGAACCAGACGTCGCGGTTCTTGCTGCTCTTCAGGCTCTTGATGCCATGCTGCGTCGTTCCCGTCTTACCGGCAACTGGACGATTGAGGCGGGCTTTTTTCCCCGTTCCTTCGTTAACGACATCCTGCAGAAGCTGCGTCATCTGATAAGCGGTCTGTTCTTTCAGCACCTGCTTCTGCATCGGCGCATCCGCCTTATGAACCTCTTTGCCGCTATGATCGACAATGGACTTGATCGAATAAGGCTTATTATATTTGCCCTGGTTCGCAAACACA
The DNA here is from genome assembly GCF_054767475.1 of Paenibacillus sp. YSY-4.3. Lineage (NCBI taxonomy): Bacteria > Bacillati > Bacillota > Bacilli > Caryophanales > Paenibacillaceae > Paenibacillus > Paenibacillus sp. YSY-4.3. The sequence continues at coordinate 222,665 of NZ_BAABMC010000007.1, forward strand.
CTGAACGCGGAAGCCATCTCCAGCGTATTAGTCCCACGCGTCAACCCGCCGAGCGCAATCGCCAGGTTGCGGTCGTCCTTATCCATGGTAATGCCCATGTCTGTCGCATATTTAACACCCGTTGAGACGCCTACCTCATTCAGCAGCCATACCGCAGGAATGTTGATCGATTTCGTTAATGCGGTTCTAAAGCTAATTGTGTTGGAATATGCCCCTCCTAGGTTGTTAGGACAATAGTTGCCAAAGCACTGCTTCTCGTTGCTGACCATAGAATCCGGAGTAAACTTCCCTGTATCCAGTGCTGGCGCAAAGGATACGATCGGTTTGAACGCTGAACCTGGCTGCCTCCGGCTATCGAGACGGCTGAAGCCCTTCCGCTGGTAATCCCGTCCGCCAAGCAGCGCTACCAGGCTTCCGTTCTCATGGTTCATGATGACCATCGAGGCCTGAACCTGCTGGTCATCCTTGCTTTTCTCGAAGAAATCATCGTTCTCAAACGCCTTCTCCAGCGCTTTCTGCGCCTGCATATCCATCGTCGTGTAGATTTTATAACCACCGCGGTTAAGCTGGTCTTCGGTCATGCCCCACTTGTCCTCCGCTTCATCTAGGACATAATCCTTGAAGGCTTCGAAGCTTTGGCCTTTTGTCGGAGGCACATAATCGTATACGACTGCTTTGGCATGCTCCATCTCGGCCTGCGTAATATAGCCCTGCTCATACATCAGTTGGAGAACGACTGCCCGGCGCTGCATCGACAGCTCCGGGTTGCGGAGCGGATTGTATTTGGATGGTCCCTTCGGCATCGCTGCCAAGGTGGCCATCTCCCACAATTCCAGTTCGTCCAGGTTGCTCTTGCCAAAATAGCGGATCGATGCAGCTTTAATGCCATACACGGTGCCGCCAAAGTTAATCCGGTTCAGGTACAAGGTGATGATCTCATCCTTAGTATTGTTGCGCTCAAGCGCCATGGCGATCGATAGTTCCGTCGCTTTCCGGAAAAACGTCTTGTCGAAGTCCAGGAAAATATTTTTTGCCAGCTGCTGGGTAATCGTACTTCCGCCCTCGACCAGCTTGCGAGCAACGACGTCCTTGACCGCCGCACGGCCTATGGCCCAAAGGTCGACGCCGTTGTGCTCGTGGAATCGCTTGTCCTCCGTCGCAATGAATGCGTCCTTCAGCAATTTTGGAATTTGCTCGGACGTGACCGGCTCGCTTTTTTCCAAGGACAATTCGCCCATTAGGTTACCGTTGCGGTCGTATACTTTCGACGTCTCATAAACCGTCAGCTTTTCTCTGTTCTCGGCCAGTATTTTCTCGCCGTTTATTGTAATGTACAGGTAGCCTGCAATGGCGCAAAATATAGCTAGCGCGATCGTAAAAAACGAAGTCCACAATACCCGTTTAGCCGTTAGCTTCTTCTTTTTCTTGGCTTTTGGCTTCGCAGCCTTCGGATCCGGCTTACTGCTTCTTTCCAATCTGGAAGGTCTCTTTGTAGACATGGTTATCTCTGACTCCCTTCTTGCCAGTCTCGCATTTGTACGGAAAGAAAAGAACAACCTTGTGTCAGGTTGCTCCGCTCTATTTCCTATACCATTAAACGTAACAGCTTTAAAAAAGTTTCAACCGGCCTAAGCTTCGCCTTGATTTTCTTGCATCAGCGATACGTTGCGCTGCGGCTGAAACGTCGAAATCGCATGCTTGTACACCATTTGCTGGCGTCCGTCGCTATCGATGACGATGGTGAAGTTATCAAACGCTCTAATCGTTCCTCTAATCTGAAAACCGTTAGTTAAGAAGACGGTAACAGGGATGCTCTCTTTACGCAATTGGTTCAAGAACGTATCTTGGATATTAATGGACTTATTCATTAGCCGTACCCCCAATAGAAATCATTAGTGTTTTGAATTATATTCAAGATCAGTGGGAAACTTTCCTGCTATTATAGCATGAGCGGCTTTTAAATTCCCGGAAAAATTTTGGCCGTCTCCCACATCGATCCACGAAATGTCCTTCATCCGCCGAAACCAAGAGAGCTGGCGCTTGGCAAACCGCCGGGTATCCCTCTTTAATTTCTCTATCGCTTCGTGAAGGGGCACACCATCCTGAAGATGTTCAACAATCTCCTTATAGCCGAGTCCCTGCATGGATATCAAATCCCGGTTATATCCTTTCTCCAGCAGTCCCTGTACCTCATCTACCAGTCCGTTAGCGATCATTTCGTCGATTCGCTGTTCAATACGGTTATAAAGCATTTGGCGGTCCATTGTCAAACCGATTAAGCACAGATCGTACGGCGACTGCTTCGTTTGGCCCTCTAATTGCGACGATAACGTCTCTCCCGTCAGATGGTAAATCTCTAGCGCCCGCACGACCCGACGTACGTCATTCGGATGCAAACGGGCCGCGGATTCAGGGTCAACCAGAGCTAATTTCCGATGCAGCGCCTCGACCCCTTCTTCCTCGGCCATGCGCTTATGCGCTTCGCGGAACGCCTCATCCATTCCCGCTTCCGTAAATTGGTACTCATAGCAAACCGATTCGACGTATAAACCCGTTCCTCCGACAATAAACGGCAGCCGGCCCCGTTCATGGATTTCCGTAATCAGCTGCTTGCTCCAATCCTGAAACTGGGCGACCGAAAACGGCTCGTCCGGCTCTAGGACATTAATGAGATGATGGGGAATCCCCTGCATTTCATTCGGGGTAATTTTGGCCGTACCGATATCCATACCCCGATATACCTGCATTGAATCGCCAGATATAATTTCGCAGGAGAAAGCCTTGGCAATCTCGATGCTTAGGCTCGTCTTGCCTACGGCCGTCGGCCCGACAAGGACGAGCAGCTTGGGTTTATGCTGCCTGTTCAAAGGGTAATCACTCCGTACGTTATTTTGGACCGGACACGCCCTGAGACGCAAAAGCCCAGTCGTTCGAATTCACCGCTGCCTATTTTCTCCTTCAAGATGACCGCCCTGCGGGCGACGCGGCAGGCCTCAAATATCGCCGACTCCTCCAGGCTGCTGTTATTAGCAAACGCGCGCAGCGGCGAAATGGAGGAGGATTCCAGTACAGGATCACGGAACATCGGGTCGAAATAGACGACATCTGCGCTCTTATCCGGCATTTGCCCAAGCAGGCGAAGATGATGGCCTTGCCTAGGCTCGATACGCCGCAAAGCCTCGTCAAAAGGCTGCAGCCCGGACTCATAATAAGTGAGGCCTTCGCTAAGAAGCGACCAAAGCGGCAGGGAATCCTCCATGGCGATCACCTTACCTTCAGGCCCCGCGCCGAGAGAGAATACGATCGAATCCGAACCAAGCCCTGCCGTGCAATCGACGATCGTGTCGCCCGGTCTGATGCCTGCCGCCTCCAGCATCGTGTCCTTCTCTCCCTTAAACAGCCGCTTCGCCCGCACGAACGACATGCTGGGATGGAAGGCCATCGGCTGTTCGCCTGGCCGGTGCAGCCGCGCTCCGCCTTCGAGAACGACGAGGATATCCTCGCCGGGATACAGCTCAGAAAGCCGTTTTATCGATGCCCGGTTTCTTTGGACATAACGGCAGCCTGCCTTCGCTGCAAGGGCAGCGGCGCGCTCCACGGGAGCCGGCGCATTGTGCTCTCCGGTCGTAATTATCAATAGTCTTCCTCCGATCACATAACTCGCTTGAACAGCTTCTCCAAATCGTAGGTAGAGAAGCTGACGACGATCGGTCTTCCGTGCGGACAAGTATACGGCTGCTTACAAGCCGCTAACCTCTGAATAAGCGTTGTCGCTTCCTCCGGCGTCAGCTTCTGATTCGCCTTGATCGATGCCTTGCAGGAGACAAGAATCGACGATTTCTCCCGCAGCTTCGCCAGGTCGATTTGCCGTTCCTGCAACACCCACTCGGCCATTTCTTCGATAATGGCCGCCTCGTCCCCCGAAGGGAACCAGTATGGATGGGAGACGACGCGGAACGTACCGCCGCCAAAATGCTCCAGAATGACGCCGGCGCTCTCGAACCAGTTCAGCCGTTCCTTGAGCTTCTCGCTTTCCGCCGACGTAAATTCCAGCGTAATCGGAAGAAGCAGATCCTGAGATGCGTCCGCAGGATGACCGAATTTCTCATAGTAATATTCATAATTGACGCGCTCGTGAGCGGCGTGCTGATCGATCAGATACAGCCCCTCCTCATTTTGAGCGATCAGATACGTTCCATGGTGCTGACCGATCAGGGCCAGCTCCGGGAAAGCCGGAAGCTCCGGCGCCGCCTCTGGCGAGCCGTACAGCGCTTCCGGCATGCGGCCGCCCTGAGGGGCGTTGTAACCGCTGCTGCCGTTATAGGCAGCAGCTCCCCCGCGCCCCGCAGGGCGGCCCTGCGGCTGCGGCGATTGCCGCGCAGCCGCGTCGCTCCCCGGCCCGCTATCGCGGCCGGGGGAGGCGCTGGCCCCGCCGCCGTAGGGCGGGGCGGCTTCGCGCAGCGCGGCGGAGCCTGCGGCCGTCTCTTGACGGCCGAGGCTGTACGCGCTGCCAGGGCGCTCGGCGCCGCTGTCGGGGCGTTGGTGGTGGGCTTCACCACCAACGCTGTCACTGCGGCGCCCGGCGCCCGCGCCAGGCGCAGGCTCCGCTGCTGCGGGGCCTGGCGCCGGGGCGTTCCCCGCGGCTTCGCCGTGCGGGGGCAGCCCGGGGCTGGCGGCGTCTATGCGCGCCGCAGGGAAGTGGAACTGCTCTTGAATGACCGAGCGGTTCGTGCCCTTGCCGATGGTCTGCTTCACGACCTGCGGAATCAGCACCTGACCTTGCAGCAGCCGACGGATGCTCTCCTCGACAAAGGCGTTCAGCTCGGTCTCCTTGCTGAATCTTACCTCGAGCTTGGACGGATGCACGTTCACATCGACCAAGGAGGGATGCATCTCCAGCTGCAGAACGACCAGCGGATAACGGTTGATCGGCAGCAGCGTATGATAGGCCCGCAGAATCGCCTGATACAATCCCTGGTTGCGAATATATCTGCCGTTCACGATCGTCGACATGCCGCTGCGGTTCGAACGGGTCAGATCCGGCCGTCCGATGAAGCCGCTAATTTTGTAATCCAGATTGTCCGCGGCAATGGGAACCATGGCCCGCGAAGCATTGATGCCGTAAATCGCGGCGATAACCTGCAGCAGGTCGCCATTGCCTTGCGTTTGCAGCAGTATATTGCCATTATGGCGGAGCGTGATGGCAATCTCGGGATGTGCTAGCGCCTGCCGGTACATGACGTCGGAGATATGACCTAGCTCCGTCTGGATCGTCTTCATGTATTTCAGTCTGGCCGGCGTGTTATAGAACAGCTCCTTGATCGTAATATCTGTTCCTTGTGGTGCCGCTGTTTCCTCGTTCTGCTTCAAGGAACCGCCTTCGATCACGATGACCCGGCCCAGGCCGCTGTCATTGCTGCTCGTCACAAGCTGCACTTTAGCGACAGCCGCGATACTCGGCAGCGCCTCACCGCGGAACCCGAGGCTGCGGATTTGGAACAAATCGCGCCCGGCGAGCAGTTTGCTCGTCGCATGGCGGTAGAACGCCTTTTCGCAATCCTCCGGCTCAATCCCCGAGCCGTTATCCGTGACCCGGATCAGCTGCAGCCCGCCTTCCTCCACCTGAACATCGATTTTGCGCGCTCCTGCATCCACGGCGTTCTCGACCAGCTCCTTGACGACCGAAGAAGGGCGCTCCACCACTTCCCCGGCAGCAATCTGGTTGGCGATATGCTCGTCCAGCACAACAATATGGGCCATCATCACTCACCTCTCCCTGCACTTTTCTGGGATTAATGTATATTTTCCTGTAATTAATGTATTTAAGATGAACTAATAAGCTGCTCCCGGATTTCTTGGATGCTTCCCCTTATCCAGTAAAGTCTAATAGTTCATTCTGTATAATCCGTTGTGCACTAAGACACCGTACCATAAGATGCAAATACCAAACGAAGATGCAAATACCAAACGAAGATGTAAATACCACGGGTCATATTTTAAATGGAATTCATGCCTCTAATTAGGCACTAAACGATTGTTTTAGGGAATTAGATGGGTTTTATACACCTAAATCATAAATCAGGCCCATCATTGGCAGTTTCCCTTTTTCTAACGACATGAAATCCATTTAAATATATGTTCCCTTCCTCGCCGCAGAAATTAACTGCTATAAATCCATTTATAAAAAGTTGAACGCTAAAAATGGATGTGAAGCAAGTACGTAAATTGTTCCTACGATCGCTGTTGCTCCTATTTTCCCTAGGTACATGAGATGGTGTCCCTTGCCTGCATCTATTCTGAGTTCATCTTACATAGATTATAAATTTTTGGCCTTCATCTTCAAATCATTGATCAGCTGCATCGCCTGCAGCGGCGTCATATTCAGCAGATCCGCATTCTTCACCATATTAAGTATGTTGCGCACCTTGGCGTCTTCCTCGGCAGGCTTCGATTTCGCCACCGGCGGCTCATCTCCGAAGATCGAGAGCTGCACGACTTCCGCATTGCCCGGCGTCTCGTGTGGCGCCAAGGCTGACACCTCATTCGGCCCCTCGCTCTCTTCAGCAGCCGTTGACTGATGTGATTCCTGCAGCGATATTCCGTTCCACGCGGCCTCTGCCACGATTTGATTCATAGTTTCCGTCCCTGTTTGATTCAGAACTGAGCCGCCAGCCGATGCCTCGGCACCAGCCACGCCCTCATCTAATACATGAGACGTAGCCGCCGGACCCGGCGAACCCGCATGCGAGAGGCCGCCTAGATGATTAGCCGATTGTACGGTGACTCCTGATGCTAGTCCATCTTCAGCGACTGCTAACTGCTGGACGGCCTGTCCGCTTCGGCGCTCAGCGCCCCCGGAAGCGACCTCGGCTGCCGCCTGCTCGAAGCCCTGCAGCAATCCATAGGCACGTTCGATGATTCCACCCGGTAAACCGGCCAATCTGGCACAGTAGATGCCATAGCTTGAATCCGCTGCACCCGGAATGAGCTTCCGCAAGAAGTGCACCTTGTCCCCGCTCTCCTGTACGGCCATAGAGTAATTGCTGAGGCCGGACAAGCTCGTTTCCAAATGAGCCAGCTCATGGAAATGCGTAGATACGAGCGCCTTGCAGCCAATATGATCGTGGACGTATTCAATGACTGCCTGGGCGATGGCCATGCCTTCGCTTGTCGACGTCCCGCGTCCCAGCTCATCGATGATAATCAAGCTGCGCGCGGTTGCTTTCTCCGTCATCACCTGGATGTCGGCCATTTCGACCATGAAGGTGCTTTGCCCGCCGATCAAATCGTCGGCCGCGCCAATGCGTGTAAAGATCCGGTCTATCAGCGGAATTTCCGCCGATGCGGCGGGAACGAAGCTGCCGATTTGCGCCATGATCGAAATCAGCGCCACCTGGCGCATATACGTACTCTTCCCGGCCATGTTCGGCCCGGTAATGAGCAGAATGCTTGCCAGCTCCTGCTGGAGCTTCGTGCTGTTGGAAATGAACGCGGAATCGCTCATCACCGATTCCACGACTGGATGCCGCCCCTGCTCGATGACCATGTCATAGCCATCTGTCAGCACGGGCTTCACGAATCCGCTGTCTGCGGCCACCGCAGCAAGCGAACGGTATACATCGATCACGGCAAGTTGCTCGGCCAGGCGCTGCAGGCGGGTAATTTCCCCGCTAATCCGCTCGCGCAGCTCGGTGAACAAAGCGTATTCCAAGTCGACCATTTTCTCTTCGGCTTCGAGAATCAGCGTCTCCTTCTCTTTCAGCTCCGGTGTAACGAACCGTTCCGCGTTTGCCAGCGTCTGCTTCCGCTCATATCTGCCTTCCGGCAGCAGGGACAAGTTCGATTTCGTCACCTCGATATAATAGCCAAACACTTTGTTGTAGCCAATCTTCAGCGATTTGATACCCGTAGCCTGGCGTTCGGCGGCCTCCAGCTCGGCAATCCAGCGTTTGCCGTTCGTTCCCGCTTCCCGCAGCTCGTCCAAACGCTCATGGTAGCCTTTTTTGATAATGCCGCCGTCACGGACCGATACGGGCGGCTCGTCCGCAATGGCAGTCTCGATTTGGTCCGCCAGATCGGCGCACTCATCCATCTCCCCGGCGACGCGGGCAAGCGTCGTTGATGCCGAAGCTTGGGACAATGCCTTAATTGCCGGGACCTGGCGCAAGGATTGCTTCAGGGCGATGAGATCACGTCCGTTGGCACTGCCAAAGGCAATCCGGCCTACAAGCCGTTCCAGATCATATATTTGTTTTAAGGCTTCCTTCAAATCTTCCCTCAGTATAAAAGATCCGTACAGTTGATCGACCGCCTCTAGCCGTTCCTCAATCAGGCCGCGATGCAGCAGCGGCTTGTCGATCCAGCGCCGCAGCATTCTCGCCCCCATCGAAGTCTCCGTACGATCCAGCAGCCACAGCAGCGAACCGCGCTTGGAGCGTTCACGCACAGTTTCGACCAGCTCTAGGTTGCGGCGGGTAAACGGATCAAGAATCATAAAGTTCTCTGGCTCATATGCCGAGATCTTCGTCAGCTGCCCGAGGGAGCGCTTCTGTGTCTCGCTCAAATAGCCGACCAGCAGCGCCACACAGTCGCGGCGTTCCGGCTCGAGCCGTACCCAAGCTGCCTCACCGAACTGCTTGCGCCCAAGCTCGTCCTTCGCTTTATCCCACGGCGTATATACGATCGGTTTGCCGATCGGACTGCTGGACTGGCGCAGCCAATCCAGCAGCGTGCCGTCCCCGATGATTTCGGACGGGTCGTAAAGCCCGACCTCATCCCTCAGCCATTCCATGCTGGCTGGTGAGGAGCTTGCGTACAGTTCTCCGGTGGACAGGTCGCAAGAGGCGATGGCCATCATGCCCTGCCGCTCCGTAATGCATAGAATGTAGTTATTCGCCTTCTCGCCAATGGTCTTCCCTTCCATGACCGTACCCGGCGTAACGACCCGTACGATTTCCCGGCGCACCACGCCTTTGGCTTCCGCCGGATCCTCCGTTTGCTCGCAGATCGCGACCTTGTACCCTTTCTCGATCAACCGGTGAATGTAGTTCTCGGCGGAATGGTAAGGAACGCCGCACATCGGAATTTTCTCTTCGGTTCCTCCCGCCCTCGCCGTTAACGTAATTTCCAGCTCTTTCGAAGCTAATATCGCATCATCAAAAAACATTTCATAAAAATCGCCCAGCCGGAAAAAAAGAAACGCGTCCTGCGCCTGGGCTTTCACGCTTAAATATTGTTGAATCATCGGCGTATAGGTTGCCATGATCATCCTCCATGCCCATTTCGTAGACTTCTATTATATCAAAAGCGCCCTCCGCTTACGAATGATTTTCCAATTTCCAAAACCTGCGAATGTCCGCCGTCTCATCCCAGGTTCGCCCCGAGCCTGCCGCCTCCATGAACGGGGCGATATAGCCCTCGTATTGGGAGTAAGCTGCCAGCTTTTTAAGATCGGAATGCAGCTGAGGCAGCTCCTCGCGCAGACGTCCTTGATCTCCTTGGTAAAAAGCAGCATGAATTTTTTCGTCGTCCAGCGGTCTGCGAGGCAGCCGTTCCGCATTTCCAGCGATCAACGCTGCGATCGCGACGACACCCTTCGTCACCAGGGGAGAGATCAGGAAGCTGGGCAATGTACGATACTCGAACCCTCCATGCGGCTGCAGCCGAAAATCCCCTAAATAACCGTAACGCGGCCGCCGCCCGAAGCTCCGGCGATCCTCCAGGGCAGCAACAGGCAGCGCCAAATAGTTATCCAGCACCTGCAGCAGTTCGAAGGTCAGAGGAATGCCGCTGAAGTGAATATGCCCGCCCAAGGGAAAGCCGCGCTGCGGCATCCCCCCGGCCTGCCACTGCAGCTCTTTATCATCGATCGATCGATAAGCCAGCTGGAAGGCATGGAGCAAATGCACGAGCACCTCGCGCGGTTCGCCGGCAGGCTTCGGCCGCAGCTCAACGAGCGGAAATCGACGCTCTCCCCGGTATCTCAAGGAGTCGCAACCCGCCTCGCCCGCGAACCCTAAATAGCGGGAAGCCGGGATCACTTTGCCTGTCACGCGATTAAACAGCAGGAATTCTGGATCCATCCCCAGGAGCGCCTTTCTGCCTTCTTTTGCTGTGCCTTGATGCTTCCATAGCTCCTCCGCTGTATCCCATATCACTTGAGCAGCACGCTTAGCCCGTTCTTCCCCGCGGTAATCCGGCATGGCTGTCACTTGCTCGACTGTGAATCTCCCATCCTCACCGGCATGGATTGTCACTTCCCCCATTTCTAGCTGCAAAGCATACAGCGCTCGCACAGCGGTTTTCTCCAAGCGGCGTTCCAGCAGCGGACGACGTCCTTCCTCTTCCTGCGGCAGTGGACGGTGCGTCCCTCCGACACCTAATTCAGCAATGTAAGTCGCCTTTAAGTGAAAAACCTGAACAATAAAGCGGCGTAGGAGTTTGCGATTGCCTCGCGTGAGCCAAGATTCACCTACGGCGGAATCCAGGGCTGCGTTCAATCCGCTTATAGTTAAGCGCCTCTGCCGCCTCGCAATCGAGCTTGCGAGAAATTCGCCTAGATGTCCATTCATCGTAAAAAAGCCTTTGTTCGCCTGCACTTGCTGATTTTTTTCAGAGAACCTGATTTCAATCCATTCCAATGTGCCTAGCAGCGAGCGCTTCGATATGCTTACTTCCTCTTGGCCGTTGCTATGATGACCCTTATGGGCGCGTGACAAAGATTTGAGCGCATCCAGCAGCTGATGCGCAGATGTTCCGCGAATGACCTGAATCCGAGTTCCAAACGGGCGCAGTAACTCCATTCTCTCGTCCCCCTCCTGCAGCGATGTAAGCAGCGTACATTCATTTATTTTTTATACAAAAAGAGGGCAGCCGCCCTCGACGACGCCGCCCCTGCCGCATATATTAGATTATCTTCACCTAGCGCGTGTCCTCCCGAAGCTACAGCTCGTCGTCGAGGAGATCCGGATCCAGGTCTTCGTATTCCCCCGGTTCGGAACCAAAATCGAACTCCTTGTCTTCGTAACCGCCGCCCGGCACAACGAGGACATTGATCTTCGTTTCAGCGATCAGCTCGACGGCGAACTCCCGCTCTACGCGGATGGATACACGGCCATCCCCAGATACGCCGGCTTCAACGGTGCTCGGCTCCTGCGTTGCCTCCGCGGATACTTCCACCGTTGAAGAGCGGTGCCTTGAGTCCACATGGCTCAATGGCACATGTTCTACATAGGAAATCGTCTCTTTGGCTACCTCGGTCTGAGAGTTTTTGCTGAAGGAATACCAGATGTTCACATCGTAACTACCAATAACTTCGATTCCGTCGCCTGCGGAGACCGCCTCATACTGGTGGTTTATAATCCACGCGCCAAGTATGCTGGTCGGTTTATGAGGCGGAGTCACGGTATGGGTTACGGTAGAGAACTTACGACCTTTGCCGCAGATCGCTTTCGTTATAATCTCTCTACTTTGATATTTCGATGACATGTTCGAACCTCCTCCATACATCATTCACTACAATTGTATGCAGGACATAGGCGAATGTTGATTGGACGAAGTAAAATAATAAGAAAAACGTCAATCGAAGTACCTTCCAGGGAGCCAGACCGCTTTTAGAGGTAGTTTTTCTTGCGATATAAGGATGATGAACCTCGGAGCGTAGTCTTACTTATATCTAAAGAAAAACGTCAATCGAAGTACCTTCCAAGGAGCAAGACCGCTTTTAGAGGTAGTTTTTCTTGCGATATAAGGACGGCGAACCTCAACAAAGTAGCTTTAACGGATAGTCCTATGATTTTGAAAGGACAGGAACTTTATCTTTCTTGGCAATTTCCAGATACATCGCCAACTCTCGGCAGATTTGCAGCACGGCGGAGCGAATTTCGAATTCCTCCCTCGTGGAGGGCAGCTCCATTTTTTTGAATTCAAGTTCCCACTCTGCGAGCATGGCCTCCGTCCGGCCCGTATATTCCTCCTCTGTCACATCCAGGCTCAATCGCTCGAACAGCAGTGCTGCAATATCCGTTTGCGGCATCCGCTGAAACACCTGGGCGATGAGCTCCAGCATCGATTCGATCCGCTCCAGCTGCTGTTTGCGCATGTAGAAGTACACGCTCCACGATTCATCGGGCGCGACAAGCTGGTTCTCCAGCGCGCGCTTTGCTCGGGCGAGCCCTTCTTCGATCAGAGCGGCGGCCTCGATCAATTCTTTACCGTCCCATACATGCTGCGGATGATGAAGTGTCAGGGCAATTTGGCTAAAAATGTCCGCGAACAGTCCGTCGATTTTATGGCGAATTTCGCTTAATTTATTCTGTTCTTTTGGCATATAGATGAGATTTACAGCCATCGCCGAGCCCAGCCCGATTACTAGCAGCTCGATTTGCGTCAGCATGACGTGCAGACTCAATTCCTCTCCGCCAAAAACGCGAAATACGACGACCGAGCTCGTCACGATCCCTTCCTTGAAATGCGCGCGCGACATAAGCGGGAAGGCGATCAATATGTACAGAACAAGCACCCAGATATGGAAGCCCAGGATGAAGAATAAACAGAACGCGAGCAGCAGTCCTAAAACTGAAGCGAAAAATCGCGAGGACACGGTCAGCAAGCTCCGCTTCCGCGTCACATCCACTCCTAAAATAGCTAACAGCCCTGCTGATAGCGCCCCTTCAATATCAAACGCATCTGCGATAATAATCGCGATTAGCGTCGCAATCGCTGTTTTTATGACTCGAAACCCCATGCCATCACCCTTATAGAACATAGATTATTTGAAAATAAAAGTACATTGGCTTGATTTTTCTACCGCTTTACATTTAATTAGCATCGTACTACGTTTTGCGGCCATCGCACAATGATATTTCTGTCTCTTAGCACATCACTAGCAACAGTATCTGAATTACTTCCAACTTCTCAAACAGTTACAGATGTCCCAGAAATTCCAGTAGTCCCGTCAGTTCCGTAAGCTACAGAAGTTCCAGAGGCTCCAGACTCCAGCATTGTCTGATTCGTTCGTTGTCACGGTCAGTTGCTTTTCGATGACTGGCTGGATGCAAACGGACCCAGAAGCCCTTATTTACTGTAATAGTGTGCTTTTCGGTTTCCTAACGGACACAGAAGGCCTTATCGAGCTATTTCCGCCCTATTTTGAGCTGAATTTCTTGAAATAGCGTCTTCTGTGTCCGTTCCAACTAAATTTTGCCCTATTTCGTACAAATAGCGGAACGTA